>NZ_JBPGWX010000001.1:0-1591395 GCF_056754935.1 Trinickia sp. HAY1-2D | reverse complement strand
TCTATTCGGCGAGCGCTTCACGAATGCCATGAGCTGAGATCCTTTAACCGACCTCGGCACACAAGATTTCTGACACCTCCCAGGCGCAGCAGCAGCCGATCCCGAAGATCAAACCACTTCCTCGGCGTGCTGCTTAACAATTTGCGCCAGCCCTCGTTCTCACCCCCGCGCCAACTTGAACTCCCCCACCGCCTGCGCGAGCTTAGCCGCCTGCTCGCGCAACTGCTCCGCAGCCGCGGCCGACTGTTCGACAAGCGCCGCATTTTGCTGCGTCGAATGATCGAGCTGCGAAAGCGCCTGATTGACCTGACTGAGCCCGGTGCTCTGCTCAGACGTAGCAACGGTAATCTCGTCAATAACGCCCGTGATACCCCGCACGCTCTCCACGATCTCATTCATGGTCGCACCGGCCGTCTGAACCAGTTGCGATCCGGTCCCGATCTTCTCCACGGACGAGTGAATCAGCTCCTTGATCTCCTTGGCGGCCTGCGCGCTACGCTGCGCGAGCGCCCTCACCTCGGCCGCCACGACGGCGAACCCTCGCCCGTGCTCGCTGGCCCGCGCTGCCTCGACCGCTGCGTTGAGCGCAAGGATGTTGGTCTGGAATGCAATGCCGTCGATCACGCCGATGATATCGGCCATCTTGTCCGAGGCTTTGGTGATTTCATCCATCGTCGAAACCACCTCGCCCACGACCTCGCCTCCGCGCGTGGCCACACCCGAAGCTGAAACCGCGAGCTGACTCACTTGCGTAACCGCATCGGCCGAATTACGCGCGGTACCGGCAATCTCTTCGAGCGCGGCCGCAGTCTCCTGCAGACTCGAGGCGGCAAGCTCCGTGCGGCTCGACAAGTCCTGATTACCCTGCGCGATTTCTGCGCTGGCGACGTTGACCGATTCGCTGCTCTCGCGAATCTGCAGCAGGATCGTGCTGATTTTTTCCGCAAACAGATTGAACGCATGCGCGATCTGCGCCGCCTCGTCCTTGCCGTCCGTCGGCAATCGCATCGTCAGATCACCGCTGCCGCTCGCCACATCGGTCAGCGCATCGCGCACGAGCAGCACGCGCTTGAATGCGGCGTTCGTCAGCATGCCCACCAACGCAGCGGCGATCAGGGCCACGACGATGATCGCGATAAGCGTGGTCGTCGCCACGGCATGCATGCCAGCCGTGACATCGGACTTGTCGAGCGCGAGCACGAGGGACCAATCCGTACCGGCGATCGGCTGCGCCCGCAGCAGCTTCGTCGCGCCGCCGATATCCACCGCAACCGGTGCCGAAGCCGATTCGAGCGCTTTGAGCGCATCCGGCGTCAAGCTCGGCGAAAGACCGGTGGCCGGTTTCATGATGAGATCGGTCGTGGCCGATGCGATCAGTTGGCCGCTCTTGTCGACGAGAAAGGCGAAGCTCGACGGCGTCGGATGGACCGACGTCACGATGCTGCTCACGCTCTCCATATAGAGGCTGGCCGCCATCACGCCTTTCACATTTCCGTCACGAACGATAGGTACCGCAAACGCAAACGCGGGTTTGCCGTTCGACGCGTCTTTGTAGAGCGCCGTCACAACCAGGTGCCCCTCGGCCACCGCCTGCTTGTACCAAGGGCGCGCCGTCGGGTCGTAGTCCGGCTTCAGCGGCACGTTCGAGAACGCCGTCTTGTCCGGCAGGCCGAGCGTCATGACCTCGAAGCCGCCCGATTTGGCAAGCAGCTTCAGCGCCGGCAGCGGGTCGCCCTCGCCGATCGTCATCGTGTCGGCAAGCGCCTGCGTCTGCTTGGCCCGGCCGGCAATCCATTCGTCGATCGCAAGCGCGTGTCCGGACAGGATGGACTTGAGGTTCTGGTCGATCGCCTCGTCGTTGTGCTGCTTGACGACGACATAGGCTACGCCGCCCGTCACGGCCAGCGCTACGACGACAATGGCGACGCAAGCCGCCAGAATTCGGGCACGAATCGATGCGAGCATATCTGGTTGTTTCTCCTGGCGTCGCTTTGAGGGAAGGACGAAAGTTGCGGCTTTCGTTGCCTCTCCGTTTAACGGCCGCAACGCGCTAGACTTGAGTATCGCGCGGCTTAACGCACCCATTCGAAGCAGGAGCATTCATGAAAATCGACGTCGACGCTTTCGCACCCACCGGCAAGCTGCGCGCATCGATCAATCTCGGCAATCCTATCCTGGCCAATGTCGACCCGAAAACCGGCGAGCCATTCGGCGTATCGATCGATCTCGCTCGAGCATTTGCCGAAAGACTCGGTGTCGAACTGGAGCTCGTCGTATTCGACTCGGCAGGCAAATCGGTTCAGGCAGTCGGTGAGGAGCGCGCGGATTTCGGTTTTTTTGCGGTCGATCCATTGCGCGGCGAAAAAATCGCGTTCACGGCGCCTTATGTATTGATCGAAGGCTGTTATCTCGTGCGCAGCGATTCGCCGATCCAAACGAATGACGAGGTGGACCAGCCGCACAATCGCGTGGTCGTCGGCAAAGGCAGCGCTTATGACTTGTTTCTGACGCGCGAGCTGAAAGCGGCGCAGATCGTTCGCGCGCCGACGTCACCCGCCGTCGTGCAAACGTTTCTCGAGCAAGGCCTCGAAGTCGCCGCGGGCGTCAAGCAGCAGCTGGAAGCCAACGCCAGGCAGATCGCGGGACTTCGGCTGCTCGGCGAACGGTTCATGGTCATTCAGCAGGCAATGGGCGTGCCGAAGAGCCGTGGCGAAGCCGCGGCTCTCGCGCTCGACGAATTCGTCGAGGAAATGAAAGCGTCGGGGTTCGTGGCCGATGCGCTTCGAAGACATGGCATTGTCGGCGCGTCGCTTGCTCCAGCGGCTTAAGCGCAAACGTTTCAACGTTTGAATAAAGAGATATCTGTTCGCTGACGTCGCATTTTCACTTCCCGTGCTCGGAATTTTTTTGTAAATTCTCATCGCCACAACCGAATCGATTAGAAATCCAATCGAGGTTCAGGCGAAAACTTACAAATATCATTCTATTTATAACAATTAGATTACGGGAAATGAGATACTACAAACAAGCAGTTTTGACCATGGGGCTGGGTTTATCCGCGTTGTTGGCGGGTTGTGGAGGGGGCGGCGGTAGCAGCACGAGCGCAACGGCGAACAGTCAATCCGCGCTGAGCGCGGACCAGCAAACGTTCGAGCAATTCGCGCTAGGGTCCACGCAATCCTACGAACTCAGTTGGTTCTTGCCGCTTTCGGGCACGCCTTCGAACGGAACCTCTTATTTCGTGGAAGCGCACGCTTCGGTCCCAGCGTCGCCGGCGACGGGTACGCAATCGTTCACCACGTCCTCACCGACATCGCTTGCCAGCACGCTCAGTGTTCCGGCAACGTTCATACCGGGGCGGTATCTGATCAATGGCGCGATCGTCGTCGGTTCGACCTCGCTCGACAATGCAAGCTATCAGGGCGATAAGATCAAAGTCGATTTGCTCTCGGCCGACGGCACCACTGTCGTCGAAAGCAAGCTGCGCAGCAACCTGTCGATCGTTCCTTTGAGCGGCGCGGTAACGTCGGCCCCGACGGAATTCGCACATTGGTTCAATTCGCTTTACTTCAACTCGGCGCTGCTGAAGCCGTCGGCTACCTGGGCTTCTGGCGCCGCATATCTGCAATATACGGCCACCGAAGCAGCAGACACGTACACGGTGGTCGACTACACGGGTGCGACAACCGGCAATACACCGAACCCGGTTGCAACGGGCACGACGATCGCGGCCTTGATGTCGGCCGGCGGCATCACTTCGAGTTCCGACGCGACGACCTACACGCTCAGCAACGGTAGCGTGTCGACCGTCAACGGTGTAACGACTTATATCGCCGCCGCCACTCGCCCGAATATGACAACGCACGTCTATCGCACGTATTACGAGCTCAATGGCAACGTATATACGGGGAGCCTCATTAGGGCGGGGACTGTGATAGGGGGTAGCGTGTACCCTGTAGCGTCGGCAGGCTCAGGTAGCGGCTACACGCTCAACTACTCCCAGCAAGTTCAGATCCGTCTGAACGCGGCCGCCGTTGCCAGCCTGAAGGCAGCGGTGACGTTCTAAGGAAAGATGGGGCCGGACGGCGTGCGGCGCCGTCCGTCAACACCGGGCATACAAGCGGCCCACGTCATAAAGACTTTCCATTCGCGCGGCAGCGTTGTAACGGCTTTATGCGGCCTTGTCCCGGCATGCTCTCGCAATCCTCTCAGGCTCTCATCCCACTGCCCCCACGTAACGCCCACCAGCGATCCAAGACCGGCCGCGCGGGCACGCTCTGCGTCCTGGCACACAGGTTCATCGTGAGGCAGCGACGGAGATGTCGAAACACGTACCATGGTTGCGGCCTCGCTCGATAAGTTTCTCGCCGGAGGATACCGGGCCAATCGCTACCGCACCGATCGCGAGCGAAGTCGCGTCGATGCCGGCGTAGTTTGGCCAGATGACGCGCCGCATCGACCTCGTACGAAAACCTCAGCCCCGCTTCGCTACCAGCCGGCTATCCATACGTGCCGGCTTTGCGCGGCTCACCGATGCGAGCGCAGCAAGACTGATCATCGCAGTCGCCATCAGATAAAAGCCCGGCGCACTGCGGTTCGCCGTCACACTGACGAGCCACGTGATGATGGCAGGCGTGAAGCCGCCGAACACGGTCACCCCGATGTTGTAGCCGATCGACATGCCCGTCGAGCGCGTCGCTGCCGGAAAAATCTCCGACATCAACGCCGGCAGCGCGCCGAAATAGATCGACTTCAACAGTGCGAGCCAGATGACGAGCCCAAACAGCGCGACCGCGGATCCATGCTCGACCGCATACGAGAACGCGGGATAAACGGTCACGACGAGCACGATCCCGACCGTCACCATCTGCTTGAGCCTGCCGATCCGGTCCGACACATACCCTGCCAGCGGCGTAACGCAGGTCAGAATGATGCCGCCCATCATCGTCGCGGCGAAACCCGTCGACGCGGGCATGTGCAGTTGGCGGATCGCGAACGTCGGCAGGTATTGCAGCAGATAGTTGACCGAAGTCGAGACGGCCAGCGCGCCGGCCGCAACGAGCACCATTCCCTTTTGCCGCATGATCACGTCGCGCACTGGTGTCTGCGTGCGTGCGGCCTCGGTAAAAGCGGGCGCGTCTTCGAGGAAGCGGCGCAGATAAAGCCCGAGCGGCCCAATGAGAAGCCCGAAGAAAAACGGAACCCGCCAACCCCATGATTCGAGCTCGGCATGCGGCAGCAGCCGGGCGAGCGCAAAACCGAACGTGGCGGCGAGCAGCGTCGCGAGACCCTGCGTAGCGAATTGCCAGCTTGCAAGAAAGCCACGCCGGTGCGGCGCATGCTCGACGAGCATCGCCGTCGATGCGCCGAACTCGCCGCCCGCCGAAAACCCCTGGATGAGTCTCGCCGCGAATACACCGAGAGGCGCGGCCAGACCGATCCGGTCGTACCCGGGAATCAGCGCGACGATTGCGGTCCCCACCATCATCAGGCCCACCGAGGCCATCAGTGCCGCTTTGCGGCCGCGCTTGTCGGCATAAGCGCCCAACACGATGCCACCGATCGGGCGCACGAGATAAGACGCGCCGAAGGAACCGAACGTCAACAACATCGAGGCCGTTTCATTCGTCGTCGGGAAAAAGTTCTTGCCGATATAGATCGCAAAGAACGCATAGATTGCGATATCGAACCATTCGAGCGCATTGCCGGCCGACGTTGCAACGACGATTTGCGTCAGGGTCAATGGCTTGCGCAAGGCCGGAGAAGACACGGGATGGTGACTCATGCCGACACTCGATGGTTGACCGACGATGCACGCAGCTCGACGATGCGCTTCGCATCGTCGCCGAGGTCCCACCAGATGCCGGCCATCACGCCCAGCGCCTCGCGCGCGACCGAGCCGAGCAGATGCTCGTTCGGCGCATGCTGTGCGCACGCGGGATACGAATGCGGTATCCAGAGCGTCGGCAAGCCGAGCGTGTCGGCGAAAACGTCGTTCGGCACGGTGCCGCCAAGGTTCGGCAGCAGCGCTGGTTTCTTGCCGGCCGTGACCCGCATCGACGAAAGCACCCAATCGACCCACGGATCGTCCGGATCGAGCCGTGTCGCGGCCGCAATCCGCTCGACCGATACCTGTACCTCCGGAAAACCATGGCGCGCGAAATGCGCCTCGAGAGAGCGGGCCGCATTGGCACTGTCGGTGCCGACCACATAACGCAATTGACAAGTCGCGCGAGCAACGGGCGGGATCGCATTGACGGGCGCATCCGGATTGCCGGCCTTGAAGGCCAGGACCTCGAGCGCATTCCACGCGATGACGCGCTCGGTCGGCGTCAGTCCCGGTTCGCCCCAGTCCGGGTCGATTCGCGGTCCATCGTCATCGCCGCCGAGCTCGATGTCGGCGAGCGCGCGATGCACGGCATCGGGTACGGGCGGCGGGCGGAGCCCCTCGACGACGATTGCGCCACGCTTGTCGACGAGGCTCGCGATGGCATGCGCAAGCACAATGGCGGGATTGCGCAGTACACCGCCCCAGTTGCCCGAGTGATGTGCGCCTTCGCGCAAATCGACCGTCAGATCGAAGTTGATGCCGCCGCGCGAACCGAGAAACACGGTCGGGCGCTGGGCGCTCACGCGCGGGCCGTCGGATGCGATGAAGACGTCGGCCGCGAGTGCGGCACGCTCTTGCGCGCAGAATTCCCCGAGCCCCGGCGAGCCAATCTCCTCGCCTGTTTCGAAGATGATCTTCACGTTGTAGCCGAGCTTGCCGTCGCGCGCAGCGAGCACCACGGCAAGCGCCGCAAAGTTGATCGTGTGCTGGCCCTTATTGTCCGCCGTGCCACGGCCGTACCAGCGGTCGCCTTCCACGGTCACTTGCCACGGGGCCAAGCCCGCGCGCCATTGCTCGTCGTAACCGCGCACGACATCGCCGTGGCCGTATAGCAGCACGGTCGGCAGCGCCGCATCCTCGATTCGTTCGGCGATCAGAAACGGCGCGCTCGCGGCCACGGGGTTTTCGGCCACTCGGCAGCTAAAGCCGAGACGCTCGAGCGTTGGCGTCATCTCGTCGGTCAGATAGGCACGCAATTCATCCGCTCTCGCCGGGTTCTGGCTCTCCGTCCGAAATCCGACACGGCGCGTAAGCTCGTCGAGCAGTTGACCCGAATCGTAGACCGCGAACGCGTCGTCGATCGCCTCCTGACGGACGTTCCGTGGGGTGTGGCTTGTAGTCAAATGACCTCCGTGGCCAATCAGCGCGATGGGAAAAGCGATTCCGAGTTGATAGCGCAAGGTTAAAAACGCCAAAAATTCGCAACAATCTCAAATTTGTCGACTACAGTTGCCGAAAAGGCAACGCAACGGGGACCCAAGCCATGCTGCACGGAATCGCGCTTCGCTACTTCGTCGAGGTCGCCCGTACGGGCTCGCTCGCGGCCGCGTCGGATAATCTGCATGTGGCGGTATCCGCGATCAGCCGGCAGATCAGCAAGCTAGAACATGATGTCGGCGCCCCGCTCTTCGAACGCATGCCGCGCGGCATGGTTCTGACGGAAGCCGGCGAGTTGCTGGCCGAGCACGCGCGCAGAACGTTACTGGAAGCCGATGCGGTGCTGGGCGAAATTTCGGCGGGCGAGGCGCGCGGCGGCAAACTCGTGCGAATTGCTTGCACGGAAGGCTTCACGCGTTCGCTGCTGCCCGCCGCACTCGCGCGTCATCGCGAGGCGGCGCCGAACGCGCGCTACGCGCTACGCTCGGGAACACCCGCACAAGTGGAGCATTGGGTCGCGGTCGGCGAGGCCGATATCGGCATTGCATTTTCGAGCGGTAGCACGTCGGCGCTGAACATCGTCTATTCGGCGCAGGTGCCCGTGTGCGCGCTGCTCGAACCTCGCCATCCGCTTGCGGCGCATTCATCGCTGACGCTCGTCGACCTTCAGGGATACCCCGTCGCACTGCTCGAACGCGGAACCACGGTGCGGCAGCTGTTCGACCTGGCGTGTTCCATGCGTGGCATTCGGATCGAACCGGTACTGAGCAGCAACAACTCGGCGGCTTTGCATATGTTCGCGGTCCTTGCCGGTGCCGTCACGCTGGGGAGCGCCATCGCGCTCAAAGGCGTGCGGAGCAGAGCTTCGCTCGTTTCGCGGCCGATCGATGAACCGGTATTGAACCAGCGCATGCTGCAAGTGACGACGATGCGCGAAAGGCGCCTGCCCGCCGTCGTGAAGGGGCTGCTGGCAACGATCGTGGAGATGGTCGCGGAGGGCTGATTGACGACCGGCCGTCTCCATGTGCGGCGTATTGCATCACATTATGATATAAATACGCCCTTTACGCTACCGATTCGCGGTACAGGCAAAGGAACCATGAGCGAGCACAAGGGCGATTTCGCAACCGATGTAAGACTGCTGCGCATCAGCGCGATTGCCGCCGTTGGCGGCGTGCTGAGCACCGTCGCCGCCGACTTTTTGCTGCATTTGATCCGCTTCTTTTCGAATCTCTTCTTTTTCCAGACGACTTCGACGGCGAATCTGTCTCCCGCCGGCAACACGCTGGGGCTGTTCGTCATTGCGGCACCGGTCGTCGGCGGGCTGCTGGTCGGCCTCATCGCGCGGTTCGGCTCCGAGCAGATTCGTGGACACGGCATCCCCGAAGCCATCGAAGCCATCCTGTTCGGCAAGAGCAAGATGTCTCCGAAAGTGGCCGTGCTGAAGCCGCTTGCTTCCGCTATCGCAATCGGCAGCGGCGGCCCATTCGGCGCCGAGGGCCCGATCATCATGACCGGCGGCGCGATCGGTTCGCTGGTGGCGCAATACTTCCATCTGTCGAGCGCCGAACGCAAGGCGCTGCTCGTGGCGGGCGCGGTGGCCGGCATGACGGCCGTATTCGGCACCCCCGTCGCCGCGGTGCTGCTCGCCATCGAACTGCTGCTGTTCGAGCTGCGCCCTCGCAGCCTCTTGCCGGTCGCCATCGCATGTGCCGTGGCCGGCTTCACGCGGCCGCTTCTGCTCGGCACCGGCCCCTTGTTTCCGCTCCAGACATTACCGCTCGGCCCGATCGGCCTGCTCTCGTCGGCCGCAGCGGGACTCATCGCCGGCGCGTTGTCGTGGGGGTTGTCGACCTGGCTCTATAAAGTCGAAGATCTGTTCGGCAAACTTCCCATCCATTGGATGTGGTGGCCCGCACTGGGTGCGATCGCGGTCGGTATCGGCGGCTATTTCCAGCCGCGCACGCTCGGTGTCGGATACGACGTCATCGGCGACCTGCTGCAAAATCATCTGGCCATCCACGCCGTAATCGCCATCGTCCTCGTCAAAGCCATCATCTGGGTCATTGCGCTCGCTTCGGGCACCTCGGGCGGCGTCCTCGCACCGTTGCTGATGATGGGCGCGGGCGTCGGCGCGATAGTCGGCCCGTATATGCCCGGCGGCGACCCCGCTGTCTGGCCGCTCATCTTCATGGCCGCGGCGCTCGGCGGCATGATGCGCGCGCCCGTGATGGCAGCCATCTTCGCGTTCGAGCTCACGGGCGATGCAAACGCGCTGCTGCCGCTGCTCGCCGCCGCCGCGGTGGCCTACGGCTTTACCGTCCTGCTCATGCGCCGCTCGATCTTGACGGAGAAGATCGCCCGCCGCGGGTATCACATCTATCGCGAATACAGCATCGATCCGCTCGAACGGCATTACGTCGAGGAAGTCATGACCCGCGCCGTCGAAACGATCGATGCGAGCACAACATTGGCCGATGTCCTGCACCGCTACTTCGGGCCGGCTCAGAAGTATCGCGCGTACCCCGTGGTCGCCTCGGGGACGCTCCTTGGCATGGTCGATCGCGTGCTGCTCGATCGAATCGCACCGGGTCAATCCGAGAAGCCGATCGGCAGCTTCTTCGCGCGTGAACGGCCCGAAATCGCGCTGCCGGGCGAGACCTGCCGGAACGTGGCCGCTCGCCTCGCGATTACCGGCCTTGTACGCGTGCCGGTGGTCGAAGACGAAAAATCGCTTCGTCTCGTCGGCATCGTATCGCGGCACGACCTGGTCAAGCCTTCATCGACCGTGTTCTCCGAGGAACGCGAAGTCGAGCAATTCCGCCGCGTCTGGATTCAGCGCAGCACCCTCTTCGCGCCGACCAACAAGCGGCAGGAAGCCCACCGCGAACCCGCCAATACGAGTCGCTGAATATATCGCTCGGTGCGGCCACCAAAGATCAGTTTAAACGGCGATCCTAAAATTAAAAGTCCGATAAATATTGGATTCGTCGGATTACTATAAAGGATGAGCCGCATTATTGATCTGCTTTAAGTAAACGCTGCGATGCAGCGTTTTCCTCCTCTAAGTGTTGGGTATCTTACACAAGGTTCGATTCCGGCTCAGTAGACTCCTGCCTAACAACGATGCGCCCTCGGCTGGATTCAGAGGAAATAACTAATTTCAGTTAAACCTGTGAATCGGCGATTGCACCTCGATGCCGCCGTATCTGAATTGCCGGCCAACCCAATCCCGCCACCGTTCTGACCTACGTCTCACGGGGAAGGAGAGAGATATGCGTTATCGATACCGTCGGTCGCGCGAGCATCGATGTCCTATTCGAATTTGGGGTTTTTCTTTTTCTCGGCATTTCCCGTCTTTCGCTGTTTCGGCCTGAGTCGAGAAGCGCGATACCCCAGTTTGCGGCGGTCGATATATGCCGGCATGCATAAACTGTTTCGGCACGCCAACCGTCCGCTTTTATCAGCCGCAATACGCCAAACGAGGACGGAAATGAACAAGGTATTGACGGTGTTCGGCACGCGCCCGGAAGCAATCAAGATGGCGCCGCTCGTGCGAGTTTTGGCGGAGCAGTGCGGTGTCGAAGCAAAAGTGTGTGTTACGGCTCAGCACCGGCAAATGTTGGATCAGGTGCTCCAGCTGTTCGAGATCGTGCCGGACTTCGATCTGAATCTGATGCGCGACGGTCAAACCCTTGGCGCCCTCACCTCCGATATCCTGCAGTCGATCGGCGCCATTTATGACCAATGGAAGCCGGATGTCGTGCTCGTTCACGGCGATACGACGACGACCCTCGCTGCGAGCCTGGCCGCCTTCTATCGCTACATTCCCGTTGGTCACGTGGAGGCGGGCTTGCGCACGGGCAACATCTGGTCGCCGTGGCCCGAGGAACTGAATCGGCGCGTGACCGATGCCGTGGCGTCATGGCTGTTCGCCCCGACGGAGCACGCGAAACACAACCTGTTCAGCGAAGGCGCACCAGCATCGCATGTCGTGATGACGGGCAATACCGTGATCGACGCGCTGCTGCAGATCACGGACAAGCTAGAGCATGACAGGGAACTCGTCGAACGGGTGGCGTCGCGCTATCCGTTTCTCGATCCCGGCCGCCGCCTGATTCTCGTGACAGGACATCGACGCGAAAGCTTCGGCGAACCGTTCAAGCATTTTTGCGAGGCGCTGCGTCAAATCGCGCTCAAGTACGACGACGTTCAACTCGTCTATCCCGTCCATTTGAATCCCAAGGTGCAGGAACCCGTGCACGCGATACTGCACGGCGTCTCGAACGTGTTCTTGATCGAGCCGCAGGACTACCTGCCATTCGTCTTTCTGATGTCGCGCGCCCATCTCATCATCACGGATTCCGGCGGCATCCAGGAAGAAGCCCCGGCGCTCGGCAAGCCGGTACTCGTCACGCGCGAAACGACCGAGCGCCCCGAAGCTGTCGAGGCGGGCACGGCGCGGCTCGTCGGCACGCAGACGGAGCGCGTCGTCGCCGAAGTCAGCAGCCTGCTCGACGATCGCACCCAGTACGACGCGATGGCACATGCGACGAACCCCTATGGAGACGGCCACGCGAGCGAAAGAATCGTCGACGCCTTGCTGACCCTGCCGGCCAGGCCCTCGGCGGTACAGAGCGTCATGAGCTCGCTGAGTCCGCCCTCCAACCCTATTGCCTTGGGACTGCATGCTCTGCGCTCCGCCTAATCGCGGCGCTCAAAGCGAGCGAAATTGTCATGATCGAGAGCGATGGGTCGTCGAAGTTTCATCGGGGAGCCTGCGGGTACAGCAGGCGCCGGGGGAACCGCATCCGGGGCCTCGAGGCAGTGTGTGGCCTGTCGATCAACCTGGCGCTGGCGTCTGCCTTATCGCTCCTGGTTCATCTGGACGCGCATTCGGAGCCTGTCGCTCCCTCTGTCGTGCAGCATCGTCTTCAATTGGTCACAGCGCAAACCGGCGAGCACCCGCACTCATCGGCCAGCCCCCATCGCGGTGCCATGGTGGAGATCGCGGCGAACGATATATCGACTGTGGACGAAGGGCAGCTGCAATTGTCTCCGGACACGCCATCATTCAAACCTCCCTCGCCGCCCGAAGCCGGAACTGGCGTCCGCGGGGTATGGGTCGTATCGGCGGACGCCATTCTGGTGCTGGTGGTGCTGTTGTTGATCGTCTATACCGTGCGTCACTACGTATTCAGCCTGAACCGGCTGTTCACGCGGCAAAGCGCCATTTACCGCTCGATCGTCAACGGGCCCTGGCCGGCGCTGACCGTCTTCGTGGCCGCGCACAACGAGGAATCCGTCATCGTCGATTGCCTCGAAGCGCTGCTCAAGACGACCTATCCGCGCGACCGGTTGACGATCGTTCCGGTCAACGACCGCTCCACCGACAACACGCGCGCGCTGATAGACGAAGTACAGGCGCGGGCTCCGGACTTGATTCGCCCGTTTCACCGCGTCGACGGGAAGGGGGGCAAAGCCGCCGCACTGAAGGACGCGCTCCGTTTCATGAACGGCGACATCCTGATCGTCTTCGATGCGGACTATCTACCAAGACCGGGGCTTTTGAAGGAACTGGTCGCTCCGTTTTTCGATCCGGAGGTGGGCGCGGTCATGGGCCGTGTCGTCCCCCACAACGCGAACCGCAATCTGCTGACGCGGCTGCTCGATCTCGAGCGGGCCGGAGGCTACCAGGTCAATCAGCAAGCGAGGATGAATCTCGAGCTTGTCCCGCAATATGGTGGGACGGTCGGCGGATTGCGCAAAAGCGCCCTCGAAGAGGTCGGGGGATGGCGCGACGACACACTGGCGGAAGACACCGACATGACGTACCGGCTATTGCTGGCCGGATGGCAGACGGTTTATCTGAACCACGCCGAATGCTACGAGGAGGTGCCGGAACGATGGGATGTGCGCGCCCGCCAACTGAAGCGTTGGGCGAAGGGGCACAACCAGACGATGTTTCGCTGCCTCGCTCCTTTGCTTCTCAATCCCGCCGTGCCTCTCCTGCGCCGAATCGACGGTGCGCTACTGCTGGGCGTGTACGCGATGCCCGCCATGCTGCTCGTCGGCTGGGTCGATGCAATCTTCATCTATCTGCTCGGCGCCGAACAAATGTCGTTCGCGTCGTCGCTGGCGTGGCTACTCGCGCTGTTCACGTTCAATACGTTCGGAAACTTCGGCGTTTTCTTTGAAATTGTCGTGGCGACGCGCCTCGACGGTCATTCGACACGACTCAGGTTGATGCCGCTCAACGTGATCGGATTCGGCGTGACCATTGCATGTGTGCTCTCGGCGCTGTCGGGGCTTGTGCTCGACGCTCTGTTCAAGCGCGAACTGCGATGGGACAAGACCGAGCGCTTCCGCAAACCTTCCAAAGCGAGGTGAGCGGTGAGCGCAATTCTGTTTGTACTGCTTCTCGCCGGCTTGTTCGTTTTGCCGTTCATTCCGCTGATCGCGGAGCTGTGCGCGTCGCGCGATGTCGCGCCGCTAGCGATCGACGAAGACTTGCCGATCGATGCATCGCGGTTGACATCGTGCACCGAAGGCAGGACGTACCTACCGCACATCGATTCCGATCGAGAGGATTTCATAGGCGTCGTCGCGGCATCGACGATGCGAGTGCGCAGCGCCTGCCGTTTTCGGCATTTGCACGGGATGCCGATCATCTTCGGTGCGCCGCGCGATCCGCCAGCCGAGCATCGCGCGGACCAACTCGATGCCGTCTCGATGACCCGCCTGCTGGCTGGGGTTCAGCACCGCGCCGGCACGTCACGCTATTTGGTTTTCGGCAATCTGCGATTGCCCGCCCACGCGCTCGTGGAGGCCGATCTGATCGTCAACGGATCTCTCCATATCGGCGAGTCGAGCCTCGTTCGAGGCAGCATCAAGGCGGGCACCATCGAAGTAGGTGCCGGCGCCATGGTGCGCGGCGCCGTGTTTGCCCGGCGCGAAGCACGGCTGCGCCGCGACTGCGTAGTGGACGGTGTGCTCAGTGTCGACGGTCCGCTATGGATCGATCGCGCCTGGATCGGTCGCGCCGACAACGCCGTCAGCGTATGCGCCTCCGAAATCGGCATTCGAGGCGGCGTCTGTGTTTTCGGCCAATTGATTGCAGAACGGACCGGCCGGTTCGACGAAGCGAGTATAGCGAGCACGGCGTTCGATGTTTCAGGCGGCGGGGGGCGGGAATGCAACTAAGAAAAATGAAATCGACCGGATCGGGGCGCGTGCGGGACGCAGTCGCCGCTGTGTTTTTCCTCACGGCGTCATCGATGACATGTGCGCAGTCTCTCGAGCAGCAGGCCGCGGATGCGTTGGCCAAAGACAAGGCCGCTTCCGCTGCGAGCAATGGCGCATCTCCGCCAGTGCTCGCAGACGTGCCGAACCGGCCGAGCGAGGGAGAACTATCCAATGCGGTCGCCGAGCACGTCGCGCCGCCGAGCGCGAGCCGTTCCGAATTGGACCTCGGCTACTCGAGGGCGTACGTCACCAACAATTACGGGGATTGGTATGGCGTCCGCTTGAGGGGCCTGCATCAATTCGGCAATCAGACAGTCACCGGCGAGCTGTCCCAGTTGCGCCGCTTCGGTCAAAGTACAACGTTCGGCGCCGTCAATTACGTGCGCGATTTCGATGCGGACTGGTTTGGCGCAATCGGCTTTTCCGGCACGACGTCGGGCACGATCTTGCCGAGCGAGCGTGTCGACCTGTCGCTGAACAGGAAAGTGCTGCCGCAACGCAACCTGGTGCTGTCGCTGGGTGCGGGCTACGCCTGGAATCGCAGCGGGCATCGAGATCAGCTCTATCACGCCGGCGTCATCTGGTACGCGACGCCGAAGCTGATCGGCGAGATCGGGATGAACTACAACGTCGATGCGCCTGGCTCCGTCAAGGCACCCGCCTACTACGCCGCCGTTTCGTACGGCACGATCGGCAAAAGCGTTCTCGGTGTCCGCGGCTCGTTCGGGCGTGAGGCCTATCAAGCCATTGGCGCGGGCAACCAGATCGTGGACTTCCGCAGTAACGAAATCGACGTGCAATGGCGCTACTGGCTCACCAAGACATGGGGCGCGCAGCTCGAGTTCAACGCTTATCACAACCCGTATTACAGCCGGCGCGGTTTTGAGATCAGCCTGTTCCATTCCTGGTGAGCGCAGCCATGAAGTCATTCGAAGGCAGCAGCGAATACGATCGTTCCGTGAGCGCCCTCGCGTCGCCGCGGCATTGGTTGATGTCGTCGCTGTTGCTGTTGCCCGCCTCGTATGTCGTGCTGGCTTACACGTGGCGGTCGGTCCTGCAGTATTGGTCCGCCGCCTTCGCGTATGCAAGCCGCTGGGTCAACGTACCGATGAGGATCGCCGACATTCGCGACGACGGTGCCTGGCTTGCCTCGCCCTCGGTCGTGCTGCAATGGGCCGGTCGATACCCCGGGAAAGTGCTCTTGGGGCTCACGGCGCTCGCCTGCATGGCCGCGTTTGGGGCGACCTTCGTGCACAAGGAACGATGGCTTCCCGTCGCTTATCTCGTACGTGCACTCGCGGCTGTCCAGTTCGCCGTTTGCATGTACTTCCTGCCATCTTCGAACAGCTTTCCGTACTCCGCGCAAGAACATATGCGCGAGATGGTCCTGACGCAAATGATCGGAATAAAAATCATTCCCATCACGATGTCATTGACGTATTACACGCTGAATTTCACGCTGACGCAAAAGACGCTCGCGACGCTTTTGATCGTCAGCTACTTCATTGCGATCGCGCCTTTTTTTCTTGCGCTTCACGCCAGCATCGTCTTTTACGGGTCTTTGCTTTTTGTTCCGCTCTGTTTTTTTGTCCTGGGGGCACCGCTTCTGCTCGGCCTCCTGCTGGGCCTGTACAGCTACTGCGCGAGCTGGCCCGGCGTGAATCGGCACGTTGGTGGCCGCGCAGGGTTTCGAAGGTGAATCACCGCAAGTATTCCCCGGCCGCACACTCAGTACGTCAGGCGGGATGGCAATTGGTCGAACTAGTCAAGGAGATGTTCATGTTCAGCATATCGGTCTTCATCCGGCGCGTGCTGTACGCGCTCGCGCTCTGCTTGCTGGTTCCAGCCGGCCTCGCCAATGCAGCAACGAATCAATTGCTGCTGCTATTGCCCGACAACTTTGCGCTGCCCGATCCTCGAGTGTCCGCATGGCTCGATGCGGCATCCGAAGACGGCGTGCAAATCACGCTGATCAACGACACTGCATTCGAGCAGACGGTCGCATCGTTGCCTCAGCAGTACAGAGGACTGATCTTGCCCGATCAGATCCATACCACCGCCGACGACACGCTCGTGAGCGCGATTCACAACTATGCGCTCAACGGCGGCCGCGTCATGCTGGTCTATGACTTCGGCGCCCTGAACGCTGCCGGCTTTTACCCGATACCGCAGTCGAGATTCAGCGACATGGCAGGCGTCAATTACGTGCTCTATGACTCGCTTCTCGGCAACATGATCGGCCTCGGACCCGTGACGGGGATGGGCAGCACGTTGCGTACGCTGCTGGTCCCGCCGGGGAAATCCATGACCTGGAACGGCAGCGGCACCACAGCGGCCGCGACGACGTTGACAGCGACTTCGACCTCGACGACCAGTACTCCGTCCTTGCTGACATCCACACAATCGTTGTATCTCCAGCCGAGCCTGTCGAACCCGGGAGGGCTGACAGGGTATAACCATCAAGCCTATTTCAACTACCGGACGACTTCGACCGGGACGGTGAGCGCGACCAGCTTGAATCTCGGTGCGGTGAAAACCGGTCCGTCGGTCAAGCACGGCACCTACTCGGCTACATCGACCACGACGACGACTACGACGACGCTCAAGATTGCGGCGCCATTGGCGAGTACCGCCGCGACGGCAGACGTGCTCGAAGGCATCTCCGGCTACGTCTATGGGTTCCTGACCTACCCGAGCTTCGTCACGCAAGGCACCTACAACGGCACCACGCTGTTGACTTCGCCGAATTTCGGACTCGTGGCGGGTTACCAACAATATGGCAACGGAGGGGTGCTTTTCGTCAACATGCCGCTCTCCTATCTGGAGGGGCAGACGGACGGGATGCCGCTGCACGGCATGTTGAATTACTTCGCGGTCGACCTCCTGCATATGCCAATGCTCTCGCTGCAGCCGAAAGCCCTGGGCGGCATGATCATCGACTGGCATTTCTGCGAGAAGGATGCCATTCAGCCCGCGCAGCAACTGAAGAACTACAACGTATGGAAGAACGGTCCATTTACCATCTCGGTCACAGCCGGCCCGGATAGCGTGGCCGTCGGCGACGGGTTGGGAATCAATATTCTCAATAACTCGTCAGCACAAAACCTGATGCATTACCTGATCAAGCAGGGGCACAACGTCGGCAGCCAAGGCGGCTGGATGCACGATTACTGGGGCTTCAACGCGAGCGAGACCAACGAGAGCACGTTCGAGCAATACCTCGTGCTCAATCACTCCGCCATGCAAACGGTGGACGGTACGCCCGACATCGAGTGGGCCGCGCCGGAGGGCAATGCACCGACGTGGGCCATCGCCTGGCTGCAGAACAACGGCTACTCCAGCTACTACTTTACGGGGCATACGGGGATGGGACCGACGCGCGCCTATCGTAACGGTGCGTTGCTGACGCCCAATATCTGGGCAATTCCCGTCTCGCCGTTTGGCGTGTACGCGACGTTCGACGAGTTCCAGCAGTACAACGTCCCGACTACCGATGTCACCAACTGGTACCTCTCGCTGATGAATTTCAATGTGGCGAACCGCACGACGAGAATGGTGTACATGCATCCGCAGGGCGCAATCTTCTATACGAACACGCTTGCGAGCATATTCACGTACGCCAACCAGCTTGCCGCCGCAGGCCAGTTCAAGTGGTACAAGTTCGACGATCTCGCGAAGTTCGGCAAGCGCCGTCTGCAGACGACCTGGACATCAAGCGACAACGGAGCCGGCTGGTCGTTCAACGCTTCCAATCCGGCTGGACTGCAGGACATGACGTGGCTTCTGCCGAAGTCCGCCTACCTGCTGCCCATCGTGACGAGCGGCTCGGCAACGGTCGTGGCCACCGACGCGACGAACTGGCTCGTGATCGCGGGAGCCGGAACGTCATTGACCTTCACGAGCGCCAAGGCTCCCTGAGCGCGTGCGTTCACTCACTGGCGTGCTCCCCGCCGTTATGCGACGGGCGCATGCCGCCTGGTATCGGGAATCTTCGGAGGCCGCCTCATGCAAAGCTCGTTCCGACGCGTTTCGTCGATGTTGATCGGTTGTGCGGCCGCCTTTTTCGGCGCTCAACCGGTGCTCGCGCAACAATCCGCTCGTCCGCCTGTCGGCTATGCCCGGCCGCCGTTTCATGTGCATGGAAATACGGCCCTGGGGCCGAACGGTCTATCGCCGCAGCAGATTCGCCACTTCTACGGCATCGACCAACTCCCCCAAGGCGGCCAAGGCAGCGGCCAGGTGATCGCGATCGTCGACGCCTATGACAATCCCGATGCCGAGTCGAGCCTGAAGGTGTTCGACAACACGTTCGGTCTGCCCGCGTGCACGACCGGGAACGGCTGCTTCTCCAAGCTATACAGCGGCGTCAGCAAACACCGCCTGCGGGCGGATCCTGGCTGGGCGCTCGAAAGCTCCCTCGATGTCGAATGGGCGCACGCAATCGCCCCACAGGCGAAGATCGTGCTGGTCGAAGCCGCATCCAACAGCTTCCAGGACCTCATGAGTGCCGTCGCGATGGCGGTAGCGCCGAAGCCGCGCGGTGCGGGCGCCAACGTGGTGGCGATGAGTTGGGGCGGGCCGGAGTTTTTGTCCGAAACGCAGTATGACGGGCAGTTCATCAGTGCCAACGGCGTCTCGTTCGTCGCCGCATCGGGCGACGGAGGCGCCACGGTCGATTACCCCGCGGCATCGCCGTACGTGCTCGCCGTTGGGGGAACCTCGATCAGCGTCGACGCCAGCGGAAACTACCTCGGAGAAGAAGCGTGGTCCGGAAGCGGCGGAGGACAAAGCACCTATGAGGCAGAACCCGCTTATCAGTCGAGCTTCGCGATTCCGGGCGATTCGATCGGTGCGCGAGGCGTGCCGGATGTCGCATACAGTGCGGACCCGGCATCGGGCTTCGCGGTGTACGACGCCTACGGGTACCAAGGGCAAACCGGCTGGTTCGTCGTTGGCGGCACGAGCGCCGGGGCGCCGCAATGGTCAGGCCTGCTCGCGATCGCGAACGGAGTACGCGTCGCCAATGGAAAAACGACCCTGAACGCCGTGAGCACCATCAATGGAATGGTGTACGGCGCTGGGGCTACCGCATCCGCCACGAATTACCACGACATCCTCTCGGGCACCAACGGTTCGTGCGGAGCGTTATGCACGGCCGTGCCCGGATACGACTACGTCACCGGACTTGGCAGCCCCATTGCCAACAACCTCGTCGGGACCTTGATCAATGCGCCATAAACACTTTGCCGTTCCGCCGCCGCTGGCGGCAAGCGCCTCATACCGCTCGAATGGGCGGATGGGGCTCCGACTGTTGCGCACTGGCATAGCCTCGATCGTGTCCTCGTGCCTGCTCAGCGCACCCACGCCCGCAGCCGAGCCCTTCCTGCTCGGCTACCAGCGGCCCGACGGCGCCATCACCGTGCTACTGCACGGCGATGTCGTCGATCCGTATTTCGCAGCCAAGGCACTGATCAGTGCCGACGCCGCGCACGCCGATGTGCGAAGCGCCGCGCTCAAATGGATCGAATGGCTGATGCCACGGCAAAACGCCGATGGAACGTTCGACCGCTTTTGCGAGCGCAACGGGAACATCGCGTCGTGCGCGCACGCCGATGCGGACGATTCGGCACTCGCGCTATGGATCGAGCTGCTGGCCCGCTATTCGCCCTCTCCAAAGATGCCGCCCAACTGGCAGTCGAGCCTGGACAAGTCGACCACTTACCTGGCACGCCTTTACGATCCAAAGACAGGTGTTTATCAAATATCGTCGACCCTACACGTCGCGTTGCTGATGGATAACGTCGAAGTCCATGACGCGATGCGGACATTGAGCGCCTATCGCGCGCGCATCGGCGACGCCCGCGGCGCCGGAAAGTGGCGAAGCCAGGCGGACCGGCTATCGAACGCCATCGTCAAGGTGTTCTGGTCTTCGGGGAAGTACGAGCCCAGCACGCAGCATCTGGCCGACCAGTCTTTTTACCCGACGGCTGTCGCGCAGATATTTCCGATCCTCTCCGATATCGGCGTCCCGGGACACACCAGCGCCGCGTTCTATGGGACCTGGATGAAGCAAAATTGCCAGGCATGGCTCGACTTGCCGGCACATGACTATCCGTGGGGCTTGGTCGCGCTGGCTTCACAGAAATTCGGCGACAAGGCCGCCGTTTCCTGCTGGCATGCGCACTCCGCGCCATTTCGGCACGGTGCGCACTGGAACGTGCTCGAAGAGGCGCTCTTCACTTCGTTCGAAGCCCAGTTGAGCGACCCGCTCGCCCCGGCTCAGTGCTGCATGCCGTTCAGCGCGTGATGCGCCACCGCCCATGGCCACCGTTGACTCGGGGGGAACCTGTGCATAATGAGAACCTTCGCACCAAGCAGCCCTTCCGCCCCTCCCGCCCCGACGGTCAGCCATGGAAATCAAGTGGATCGAGGATTTCATCGCCCTCGCGCAATATCAAAGCTTCTCGCGGGCGGCCGAGTTTCGCAACGTGACGCAATCGGGTTTCAGCCGCCGCATCCAGTCTCTCGAACAATGGATCGGCGCGGAGCTGATCGATCGCAGCAGCTTTCCGCCTGTCCTGACACCGGCGGGGCAGCTATTTCGCGAAGTGGCCGACGATATTCTCGCCAAGCTGTTCGATACGCGGGCGATCATCCGCACCGAACAGCGCATCGCGGGCAAAAGTCTGCAAATCGCCGCGGGTCACACGATCGCGCTCAATTTTTTGCCGGCCTGGCTCAAGGCGCTGTCCGCCCGCCTCGGCGATGTGCGCGCACGCGTCATTCCCACGAACGTCCATGATTCGATACTGATGCTCGTCAATGGCAATTGCGAGCTCATGTTCGCCTATCATCATCCCGAGCTGCCGCTGCACCTCGATCCCGCACGGTACGAGCACGTGACCGTCGGGATCGATACGCTGATGCCCATCAGCCGACCGAACGCGCGCCTTGCACCGCTCTTTCGCCTGCCCGGCACGAAAAAGCAGCCGCTTCCTCTCATTTCGTACACGAATACGAGCTACTTCGGGCGCTGTCTGGCGCTGCTTCTCGCGAGGGCGTCGGACGCCCCGGCGCTGCAACTGCATTACGAGTCCGACATGGCCGAAGTGCTCAAGAAACTCGTCGTCGAAGGCGAAGGCGTGGCCTGGCTGCCCAAGAGCGCCATTACCGCCGAACTTGCGGCCGGGGACCTCGTGCCTGCCGGAGGCACCGCCTGGCATCTGCAGATCGAATTGCGCGTCTACCGTGATTCGTCGAACCGCAGCGAGTTTCTCGATACGCTTTGGCACCATCTGCGCGCGGGAGCCGCCGCCCTCGGATAGGGCTTTCCCGGCTTATGCGAATCTCGCATAGGCACATGTCGGAGCCGCATCGCCGGCTTTTTTGACCCGCCTACCATCCGTTCGTGTGCTGAACGCGACGCCTTGGCCCAGCGTCCGCTCAGCCTTCTCCGCGCGAGCCGGTCGTCCTGCGACGCTGCCGCGCCAACCACGGACGGACCCATGAAAAATCGACTTACACTCAGCATCGCAGCCGGCATGCTCCTCGGCGTCATCGCTGGCTATCTTTGTCATACGGGCTTTTCGGATGCGGCCACGCTGAAGACCGTCGCCGGATATTTCTCGATCGTCACCGACATTTTTCTTCGGCTGATCAAGATGATCATTGCGCCGCTCGTCTTTGCCACGCTCGTATCGGGGCTCGCCGGTATGGACGGCGGCCAGGACGTCGGCCGCATCGGCCTGCGCTCGATCGGCTGGTTCGTCTGCGCCTCCCTGGTCTCGCTGAGTCTCGGACTCCTGATGGCCAACGCATTGCAGCCGGGCGCCGGTCTTCACCTGATCGCAGGCGCCGGCGAAGTCAGCACCGGGCTCAACACATCGGCACTGAACGCCAAAGACGTGATCACGCATGCATTTCCGACGAGCCTTGTCGACGCGATGGCGCGCAACGATATCTTGCAGATCCTCGTATTCGCTATTTTTCTCGGTCTCGCGCTGGGCGCGCTGAAGCGTGATCCCCGCGTCGCCATCGTCATCCAGGCGATCGATGGAATGGTCCCCGTCATGTTGCGACTGACCGATTACGTCATGCGCGCCGCGCCGTTCGGCGTCTTCGGGGCCATCGCTTCGGCAGTTACGCTACGCGGTCTCGAGGTGCTCTATACCTACGGGAAGCTCATCGGCTCGTTCTATCTGGGGCTGTTCGCGCTGTGGGCCATTCTGATCGGCCTCGGTTATCTCTTTCTCGGGCGGCGTATCGGAGCTTTGCTCAAAGCGGTACGCCAGCCGGCGATGCTCGCATTCTCGACGGCCAGCAGCGAAGCAGCGTATCCGGCTCTGACCGAGCAGCTCGAGAAATTCGGCGTCGATAAAAAGGTGGTCGGCTTCACGCTCCCGCTGGGCTACGCGTTCAATCTCGATGGCTCGATGATGTATCAAGCGTTCGCGGCCATTTTCATTGCTCAAGCGTTCGGCATTCAGATGCCGCTCTCGCAGCAGATCTTCATGTTGCTGATTCTCATGCTGAGCAGTAAAGGCATGGCGAGCGTGCCGCGCGGATCGGTGGTCGTCGTGGCTGCCGTTGCGCCGCTTTTCCATTTGCCTGCCGCCGGCGTGGCGATGGTTCTCGCCATCGATCAGGTGCTCGATATGGGCCGTACCATGACGAACGTCATTGGCAATAGCGTTGCGACGGCTGTCATCGCCAAATGGGAAAAGGCGCGTCCCGGCACATCGGACGAAGCACAATTCGATCGGCGCGCGGCGGAAATACGATGATCACGCGAATGCCGGAAAAGCGACGCAAATATGGGGTCATCGGAGGCCTGGGCCCGTTGGCCGGCGCCGACGTTTTCTTCAAGCTTGCCCAGGCAACGCCCGCCGCGTCCGACGCGGATCATGCCGACGCGATATTCGAGCAGTATCCGTTCCGGTGTTCCGGCACAGGCAGTGCCGCGACAACCGCACGCAAGCTCTATATCTTCGACATGATTCGCGATTTCGAAAAACGCGGCGTGACGACGATCGTACTGCCATGCTTTCTCAGTCATACGTTCATCGACGAACTGAACGAGAACACGAATCTGCGGATTGCCAATATCGTCGAGGCGGTCCGCAGCCATGTACGGAATGAGCACCCCCATGCCCGGCGTATCGGGGTTTTGGCATCGGATTACACGCGCGAACATCGATTGTTCGAACGATACTTTGGCGCGCCGCAGTTCGAAGTGCTGCACCCCCGCTTGCACGAGGGTATCGATCTCGTGACGCAAGCCGTCTACGGACGCGACGGCATCAAACGCGGCAATCTGCACGGACGTCCGGTCGAACTGCTGCGCCGCGCATGCCTGGACCTCGCGGACCAGGGTGCGGAGGTCATCGTGCCCGGCATGACGGAGATTCCGCTTCTCCCGCATTCGATCGCGGCCGGCGCCGTCCCGGTCATCGATTCCAACATGGCGTATGCGCAATACATCGTGTCGGGATGCCTCGATTCACCGTCGCCGGTGTTCAAGGTCGGGGTAGTCGGTGGCGTCGGGCCGGCCGCCACCGTCGATTTCCTGAACAAGATCGTCCGTCATACGCCGGCCTCGCGCGATCAAGACCATATCAAGCTGCTGGTCGAGCACAACCCGCAGATTCCGGACCGGACGGCGAACCTGATCGGCGACGGCGCCGACCCGACCGTGTCTCTCTATGCGACATGCAAAAAGCTCGAGGACGGGGGAGCGGACATCATCGCGATTCCTTGCAACACCGCCCACGCGTTCGTCGATCGCATCGAGCCGTATCTCGGGATACCGATCGTGAACATGCTGAGTGTCACTGTCGACTATCTGCGCGAGACGTTTCCCTCTGTGCGCAATATCGGCGTGCTGGCCACCTCGGGCACGATCGAAAGCGGTGTCTATCGGACAGCGCTCGCGGCGTCCGGGTTGAATCAGGGTGCGCCCGAGCCGGCACTCCAGGCGCGCGTGATGGCCGCCATCTACGGCGAGAAAGGGGTGAAAGCGGGCTTTACTACCGGCCAATGTCAGGACGACATTCGCGCGGCCATCGAGGGGCTGCTCGACGCAGGCATCGAAGTCATGATTCTCGGATGCACCGAGCTTCCGTTACTGGTGCCCAGCGGCGTATTCATCGGCCGAGCGGGGCGGCGTGCGCAACTCGTGGATCCCACGGAGGTGCTCGCCCGGCGCTGCATCGCCTATGCGGGGCGGGTTGCCGATTGAGGCGGGCAACCGCGCCGCCGGAGGCGAAGGCCGATCGTCCGATAGTAGAATGGGCGGCGTTGCGCCGACTCATCCCCCGCTTTTCGGATACCGCTTGCCATAGTGAATGCCTCCCTTGAACAACTGCAGGCCGGACAACTCATCGGAGCCCGGGAACTCAAGCTTGCTTGCGGGCTGACCGAGTTCCCGCGCGAAATTTTTTCGCTTGCCGAGACGCTCGAAGTCCTCGACCTTTCGGGAAATGCACTGTCGACGCTGCCCGACGATTTGCCCCGGCTAACGAAACTGCGCATCCTTTTCGCCTCGAATAACCGCTTCACCGAATTGCCCGATGTCCTTGGCGAATGCCGACAACTCGGCATGGTCGGGTTCAAGGCGAATCGGATACGCCGCGTATCGGCCAAATCGCTGCCGCGTGAGCTGCGCTGGCTGATTCTGACGGACAACGAGGTCGAGGTGCTGCCAGCCGAACTTGGACAGTGTTCGCTGCTGCAAAAGTTGATGCTTGCGGGTAACCGGCTCAGCGCGCTGCCGGACGAAATGGCTGCCTGCACCCGGCTCGAACTTCTGCGTCTTTCGGCGAATCGGCTGGCAGCGCTACCCGAATGGCTCGCCGACTTGCCCCGCCTGTCGTGGCTGGCCTACGCCGGCAACCCGTTCGGCGCATCGCTCGAAGCAGCGGCCTCGGCCGAAACGACGATCGCCGATATTCAATGGGAATCGCTCGTCCTCGATGAAAAGCTCGGCGAAGGCGCATCGGGCATCATTTATCGCGCCAAGCTGCTTGTTCAAGGTGAAGAGCGCGATGCGCGATCGGTCGCGGTGAAGCTTTTCAAAGGCGCCGTCACGAGCGACGGTTTGCCGGACCGGGAGATGGCCGCGTGCATTCATGCGGGACGCCACGCGAATCTGATTCCTGTGCTCGGTAGGGTAACGGGCCACCCCATGGGCCAGCACGGCCTGGTCATGGAGCTGATCGACCCTGCGTTCGCTAATCTGGCGGGGCCGCCGAGCCTTGATTCCTGCACACGCGACATATATCCGGCCGATGCCCGGTTCGATGCGGCTGCAGCATGCGATATCGCCTATGGCATTGCGTCGGCTGCTCGACATCTGCATGAGCGCGGGATCATGCATGGCGATCTCTATGCGCACAACATCTTGCACCGCGGTGGCGAGCGCGCGTTGTTGGGAGATTTCGGGGCGGCGTCTTTGTACGACACCGCGAATCGAAGACTTGGGTCGGCGTTGCAACGGCTTGAGGTACGGGCATTCGGCTATTTGCTCGAAGAGCTGATCGCGTGCTGCACCGAGCGAACGGCGCCTCTGGCGAGTGGACTCGAAGCGCTCGCTGCGGCGTGTCTGAGCGAAGACGCCGCGAGCCGGCCTTCGTTCGAGGCGGTCGTTTCCGAATTGCAGCGCTGGACGCGTGCGACGACCCGGACTACGGCGTAACGCTGCTGGGCTCGGATTGAATGCGTTCGCCGGTCATACCACCAACGTCACCCCCGCCCAAACGATCAACACCGCACCCAGCGCGCGTCCCACGTACTCGCCGCCAGGCAAAAGCTTTTCGACGAACACAAAAAACGAGAGCGCCGCGATCCAGACGAGATTCATGATTCCGCCAACGAACAGCAGCGCCATCAGCATCCAGCAGCACCCCACGCAATAAGCGCCGTGGCGCATCCCGAGCATCAAACTGCCGAAGACACCGGGGCGCCAATGCGTCATGAGGAAATTCGCCGGCGACCGGCATTGCGCGAGGCATGCACGTTTGAATGGCGAGAATTGATAAAGCCCGGCAGCAACCAGCACGATCGCCGAAAACAACGCACTCCGCGACCAAAGCATCATGTCGGACATGAGCCCTGTCGGCTGCAAAATGTTCTGCAGCAACGCCATGCCGATCGAGAATGCGAGCCACGTCGCCAGATAGCCGGCCAACAGCATGAGCGAAGGCACCGCCGTACCCGTCCCGGCAGCGCCGTAGTGCCGTAATACGCGTCGATACAACAGGACGAGCGGCGCGGCACTGGGCGTCATCATCGCGATCATCATCGTCCACCACATGAGAATCGCGGTCGGCAAGGAGGGATCCATGCTGCCCGCCCGATCGGTCAAGAGGTGGGGAAACAGTGCGATCGACGTCATGCGCAGCGCGGACATGCCCATGCCCGCGCCAGACCAGAGATAGGACCACGACAACGCGACAACCGCAATCAAGCCGAACGCGGTAATGGCGCGCTCGCGCCGAAGCAGATCGTCGATACGGCTCATGCGGCAGGGCGATGACGGATCAAGCCCTTGTTGTTCATGTGCAGCCGCGCGAACTGCGCATAAGTGCCCTTGAAATCGAGCGTGAGATTGCCCTCGGAGCGGCCCGCGCCCGAGCCGATCTCGGCCAGCTCATACTCGAAACCTTGCGGTAGATCGATCCGGGCGCGATGCTCGGCGCCGGTCACGATATTGCGAATCGGCTCCCCAACGAGATCGAATACCCCGTCGACATGAACGCGCCCACGCCTGGCATCGACATCCACGTCGAACTCGATCTTCGTGAAGATCGGATCGAATGCCTGCTCGAGCGTCGAGGCGTAGACCGAGAACATCGTTGCGAACGGCTCGGTGTCCTGCCCCGTCATGATTTTCAGAATCGCTTCGCGTTGCTCGGGGCTTGTCCGCTCGTCGACGACCGGCTGGCATTTCCCCTTACCCTCGTGAATGGGCCCCGGCCACTGAAAGACGACCGCGATCTTGACGCCGTCAAGGTGCACGTCGCCGTAATAACCGCTGCTGATGGAAATGGCCCCCATCGCTTCGCAAAAGCCATGGGTAGGCGTTGCGCTGAACTGGCAAGGGCAACCGTATGAACAATTGCAGCTGATTAATTCGGTGCCTTCGATTTCCCACGGGATCATGATCGCCCCCCCTTTCTTGTCTCGAGCGACGCGTAGCTCGAGTAGCTGGTTGGAATCTAGTTCCGCCCGGGACGAAGTCAAGGTCACAACACCGATTACATCGGCCACTCCGTAAGCAGCCGTCCGGCGCCCGCCTGCTCGCCGCAGCTCGGCCATACGAGCACTTCGAACTGCCCGGGCGCAACGGGCTGCGAATATAGGAAACCCTGGGCAAAGTCGCACCCGATGGCACGCAGAAAATCGCGTTGCTCCGTCGTCTCCACGCCCTCCGCAATGACTTGCAATCCCAGCTTGTGCGCCAGTACCACCATGGCCTCGCAAAGCGCCTGATTGTTGCCGTCGAATCCAACGTTGTGCACGAACGACCGATCGATCTTCAGGTAATCGATATCGAATCGCTTCAGATAAGCCAATGACGAATAGCCGGTGCCGAAGTCGTCGATCGACACGCGGATTCCGGCGTCGCGGAACGTCAAAAGCTTTTCGTTGAGCTCGGCATCGAGCAAGAGACCCTCGGTGATTTCAACGGCGATGCTTTGGCCGGGCATGCCTTCCTGCGCAAGATAATCCGACCAGTGAGCGCAAACCTGACTGTCTTGTCGAATCTGCACGGGCGACATGTTGACGCTGATCTGAAAGGACGGGTCGAAGCGGTCGCGCCATTGCCGTGCGCACTGCACCGCCTGTTTGAAGACCCAATCGCCGATCGCGACGATGAGGCCCGTTTCTTCGGCCAACGGAATGAAGTCGTGAGGGCTCACCATCCCGCGCTCGGGATGCAGCCAGCGGATCAGCGCCTCCGCCTTGCGGATCTCCCCCGTCGCGAGGTCGACGATCGGCTGATAGTAAACCTGGAACTGATTGCCCTGGATCGCGGCCCGTAGATCGCTCGTCAAGCGAAGGCGCTTTTGCGCGGCGACGCGCAAATCGGGCGTGAAGTAGCCTACGCGGTTTCGCCCGGCATTTTTAGCCGCGTACATGGCCTGATCGACATTCTTGAACAGCACGTCGAGCTCGGCGGCATCGTCAGGATAGATCGTCACGCCGATGCTCGCCGAAATGAAAGCCTCGTCCGAACCTAGATCGAATGGCTCGACCAGCTTCTCGATGATCGCGCCGGCAATCTCTCCGACACTTGCCGTGTCGTCAAGCCTAGGCAAAATGATCGTGAATTCGTCGCCGCCAAGACGGGCGACCGTATCCGACTCCCGCACACACGAGCTGATTCGCCGGGCGGCCTCGATCAGCAAAACATCCCCCTTGTCGTGTCCGAGGGAGTCGTTGACCTCCTTGAAGCGATCGAGGTCGATCAACATCAACGCCATTTGCTTGCCGCAACTTTCGGATAACCGCGCCTCGTGCTCCAAGCGGTTATGAAACATCTGACGATTGGGTAATCTGGTCAACGCATCGAAATTGGCTTGCTTCCAGATGGTTTCCTCGAACACCATGCGGTCCGACAGATCGCGGCCGATGGCAAGCACGGAACTGACGTTGCCCGAGGAGTCGATTTCCGGCGTCAGAGAAATGTGCGAGCATTGCTCCCGCCCATTCTCGCCCTTCCACTTCAATTCGAATTGCGTCCTTTTCCCGGTCGAAATCGCTTCGCCTATCTTGTATTCGTAGCGCCGCGTGTCCGCGCCGCCCGGAAATTCGGAGGGCCGCTTGCCGAGCGCTTCTTCGAGCGTGCATCCGGCCATCGCGCAAAAGGCCGGATTGGCGTAAGTGCGGCGGAAATCCCGGTCATAGCGAGTGATCGTGTCCGGCGAGTTTTCGATGAGGGTCCGAAAAGCCCGCTCCCGTCTCGTCAGCGCTACCGTTCGATCAGCGACGGTCTCCTCGAGAGACGCGTTGATTTCATTGATCTTCTGGATTTTCTGGCCGATCGCGGCGCTCATCCGTTCGAACCGTTGCGCCAATCTTCCCAACTCGTCGACGCGACGCGCATCGCCGCTTGCCTGCGCCAACGCGTCGGCGCCCGCCCCTGCCTCGTTGCCCGTATCGTCCATCTTGCGTACGAGCTCGTTCAGCGGCCCTGTAATGCTGTGCGAAATGAAGTAGGCGAGAAAAATCGAGAGCAAAAGACCCGATATGCCGACCAGTATGATTTCGTTGCGAGCCGACTGCGCCTCCCCAGTCAGCTTCTGTTCGGCAATCGCACTGATGACGAACCACGAAGTACCGGGAATTCCCGTGTACGTGGCAAGGTAGTGGCCGCCACCGTTGCCCGTGAAATCGATGAAACCGTTCGAGCTGCGATTGGGTTGCCGGTTGGCTATCTTCTTGACCAGCTCGGGCGGAGCCAGGCCACCGAGGTCGTTCGAACCTCCGCCCGCGCGCAGAACGATGCGATTGTCGCCGGCATCGAAAACGCAAATCTGGGTTCCGCTGCCTACGGCGAATTCGTTGAAGATCGCCGAGAAGTGTTCGGGACGAATGATGAGAACCAGGCTGCCGATCTGGTGATTGCCGCTTTTACCGATAATGGCGCGCGCCATGGCGAGATCCCGCCGCCCGCCGCCGATATCGTGGCTGCCCCAGTACGGACGCCCATTGAGGCTGCGGGCGCGCTCCGCCAAGTGCATCACGTCGTGGGTCAGCAGCGCGAATGCCTGCGTGTCCATGATGCGGTCGCGATTGTCGAGCAGGTACTTCTGGTTGATGAAATCCATCGAGCCATAGCGTTCCAGCAACAGCTTCGTGACCTGCTCCCGCGCCCCGCTTTGTTCTTTCGCCGAACCGCTGACGGCTTTCACGAGACTATCCTGGACCCTGTCCGACAGCATGAGATGAGTGCTTTCGGTCTCGATCTGCGCCATCTCCAATTCGATATTCTTCGATACCTGCCTGACCGCCTCCTTCGAAAAGATCTCCGCCTTCTCCTTGATTGCGGCCGTGGATTCGGCATACGAGATGTAGCCCGAAATCAGCAAAGGCAGCAGTGAAAGCAGGACGAATGCCGTCATCAGCCGGTAGCGGATCTCGACGCGGCGCAGTACATCCAGCGAAAGGTAGGCGAACATGCGTCGCAGCGGAACGATGATTGGGTTCATTTATAGTGCATCGTTGCCTGATTCTTGACCGACTGGTCGAGGAGCGTCGCCGCTTCCGCGGCCGTCATCTTCCCGAGTAGCACATCCTGCATCAGCCGATGCAACTCTTCGATCGAGTTCGAAGGTAGCACCGAATAGTAAGGGCTCGAAGTGACGGGAAAGCGGCCGACCCTGTTGGTGTAGTCGATCATGATCTGATCGGTCACGATCGGTCCCGTCACATGCTCGAACGGCGGAATGTTGTGGCGCTTTCGTTGGAGAATGGAAAAACCCTTTCCGGCGATGAATTCGAGAAAACGCATGGCGGCAGCCTTGCGCGGCGTCTCGCAGACCGCAAACCCGGTTTCGCTGCCCATTACGGGCACGACGAGCTTGCCGGGCGCGTTCCAGGGCGGGATGAAAACACCGACTTGGAATGGGTTCCCGTGCAGGAGCAGACCGGCTGCCCAGCTGCCATGCAAGACCATCGCGACCTTGCCTTGCTTGAAAAGCTGGATGCCGCCATCGTAATCGGTGGCCATGAAACCTTTCTGCACGTATCCGCGGTCGACCAACAGCAGCATCTTGGCAAAGATGTCGGCCACCTCCGGAGTATTCAGATCGAGCGAGCCGTCGCCGATCTTCCGCTTCCAGCCGATCTCGCGTGCCGCGACATCGTTGGCGAAGCCTGAAGCGAACGGGCCGTTCCCGAGCATGTTCGGAAACCCGCCGTTGAGCATGATCGGTACGAACCCCGCGCGCTTGAGTTGCTCGCAGACCAGCAGGAACGCTCGGAAATCCGTCGGCAAATCCTTGATCCCGGCTTTTGCGAACATGGCCTTGTTGTAATAGATCGGCGTCGTCGCCACGCCGCCGGATATGCCGAAATCCTTGCCCTGGCGACTGGTCCAATCCTCCTTCAACGGACCGAGCATGTTGGCCCACGCCGCGGTCGAGCCGACATCGGCAAGCACCCCCTCGTCGGCCAGCTCGGCTGCATAGGCATTAGGGTTGACACTGACGAGATCGGGCAGATTGCCCGATGCGATTCGCGGCTTGATATTGTCCTCGACCGTGTCGCCGATCATGAACTGTACGTTCACGCGGATATCCGGGTTCAGCCGCATGAACTCGGCCGCGATCTGAAGCATCTGCTGGGGCCAGTCAGGAGCCCAGATCAATGCGGTGAGGGTCGTGGCGGCCGGTCTCGGCGCGCTCGCCGGCACAGACGTCCGCTGCCGGTAGCCGCACAGCGCTACCAGAAGCAGTGCGGCGATGGCGGCCACGCCGAGGGCGATACCGATTCGTCGCACTTCAGATCGCCTTTCGGTCTGCAAGCGCTGAGTGCTGGCAACGGTTGGACTGCGTGAGTAAGTTCATGACGGCCGACGAGGCAAACGAGGCGTTAACCGCATATCGGCAACAATCGGTGAACCTTTAGGCATCGGTCTGCTCGACGATCGCCGCGCGGCATTCCGATTGCTTCCCTTGTCTACTCTTGTGAACGGTTAGGAGCCTGACATGGAATGGATAGGAACCTGGAAAAACCAATATGGCAGCGAGCTCGTCATCGCGAACGAAGCAAACGGCAAGCTGTCGGGTACATTTCGCACCGCATTGGACGACAGCGGTTTTTACGGACAAACGCTCGAAGTGACAGGCATCACGCAAGGCGCATGCATCAACTTCGCATTTGCCGGCAACAGCAAGGGCCGCGACATGCTTGCGTCGTTCAGCGGAATCCTGCTCGGAGATCGAATGGAGACGATGTGGTTCGTCGTCGTGCATGCCCCCGACAAGCGCGAGCCTTGGCCTCACGCGGTTTCGACGAATCATGATACGTTCATGCGGGTCGCCGCGCCGTGAGTGCGTAAAGAGGAAACATCTTCATGAAAGAGAGGGGCTATACGACGGACAACGTCGTGAAGCGCGTCAGCGAGCCGGGCCTTGAAGGCATGCCGCCTGGCGTCGCACGGCCGCGCAGGCCCTCCCGAATACTTCGCGCCGCTATCGTCGCGGTGTTGCTGGGTTCGGCGCTGCTCGCGCTGGCCGGCGTCGGCGGACGCGCGCTCTTGCGCGCGGGCCTGCCCTCGCTCGACGGCACGTACCCGGCGCCCGCGCTTAGCCACGAGGCCACGATCGAGCGCGACGCGCTCGGCGTGCCGACCATCAGCGCCGGCAGCGCCGCCGATCTCGCGTACGCCACCGGCTTCGCCCATGCGCAAGATCGCTTCTTTCAAATGGACCTGCTGCGCCGCGTTGCGGCCGGCGAACTCGCCGCTCTGATCGGGCCGGCCGCGGTGGAACTCGACCGCACTCACCGGTTGCACCGGTTCCGCGCCCGTGCGCACGAGATTGCCGCAGCGCTCGACCCCAACTCGCGCGCGCTGCTCGAACGCTACGCGGCAGGCGTCAACGACGGGCTCGCATCGCTGCGCAGCCGGCCATTCGAGTACTGGCTGCTGCGCAGCCAGCCGCAATCCTGGCGTGCCGAAGACACGCTGCTGGTCGTCTACGCGATGTACTTCGATCTGCAATACGGCGAACTGCGCCGCACGCTGGCCCGCGCGGCACTGAGCGAGCGCGTGTCGCCCGATCTGCTGCGATTTCTGCTGCCAACCTCGAGCCACTGGGACGCGCCGCTCGACTCGATGCCGGCGCCCGATGACGCGTCGACGAGTACCGCCGCGCCGACACCACCGCCCGCACCTGACTGGGTGCGGGCGGCGCCACTGCGCACTGCTGAGCTCGATCCCGGTGCGTCGGGCTTGGACACCTCCATGATCGGCAGCAACAGCTGGGCGATCAATCGGAATGCAAGCTTCGACGGCCGGGCGATCGTCGCCAACGATATGCATCTCGGCCTGTCGCTGCCGAATATCTGGTACCGCGTCGTGCTGCGTGCGCCCGATCGAAACGGCGTAGTTCGTCAATTAACCGGCGTCAGCCTGCCCGGCACGCCCGGCATCGTTGCCGGCAGCAACGGCCGTATCGCATGGGGCTTCACGAACAGCTACGGCAACTTCATCGACGTCGTCGAACTCGATGTCGATCCGCACGACCCGTTGCGCTACCGCACACCGAACGGCGATTGGGAGCGCGCGCGGGTACATCGCGAACGGATCGACGTGCGCGGCGCGCCGGCCGCCGAACTCGATGTCGCCGATACGCGCTGGGGGCCGATGTCGCAGGCAGGTGGGCACAGCTATGCGATCCGCTGGGCCGCACACGACGCGCGCGCAGTGAATCTCGGGCTCGGCCGGCTCGCCGATGCGAACGACGTGCCGTCGGCGCTGGCTGCCGCGGCGGCGTGCGGAATCCCTACGCAGAACATCGTCGTGGCGGACGCTGCCGGGCATATCGGCTGGACGCTCGCCGGGCCGTTGCCGCGCCGGGCCGTTGCATCACCGGCATCCGCGCCATCCGCGGCGCCCGCTCTGACGGATTTACCGGTGCGCGCGAACGTGTACCGCGGGTGGGACGGCTACCTCGATCCGACCGACTATCCGCGCCGCATCGACCCCCCTGCAGCGCGCCTGTGGACCGCGAACAGCCGACAGTTGAGCGGCGCCGCGCAATCACCGATCGGCGACGCAGGCAGCGACGTCGGCGCCCGTGCAACGCAAATCCGCGACGCGCTGTTTGCGCACGAGCATTTCGCCGAGCGCGATATGCTCGCTCTGCAGATCGACGATCGCGCGCTCTGGATCGAGCGATGGCGCCGCATCGCACTCGACGCACTCGATGGGAACGCGCTCGCCGGCCACCCGCAGCGCGCCGAGTATCGACGCCTGCTCGAGCAATGGAATGGCCGTGCCGATGCCGACTCGGTGGGCTACACGCTGCTTCGCACGCTCCATGCGGCGATGTACGACGCATGGTTCGGCCGCCTCGACGAGACGCTCGCCAAACGCGATCCGAATTTTCGCTATCGGCTCGCGACCTCGCGCTCGCTCGCGGTGATGGAAGTGCTCGCGCAGCATCATGCGTGGCTTCCGCCGGGCGTTGCCGACTGGCACGCATTCGTGCTCGACCGGATCGATCGGAGTATCGAGGTCGTCACGCGCGACGGCACACCGCTTGCCGATGCGCGCTGGGGCGAGCGCAACCGCGCAGCGATTGCGCATCCGTTCGCGCGGATGATACCCACGTGGCTGCCGATGCTGCGCGGCCTGCTGATGGCTCCGCGCGAGCCGCTGCCCGGCGACGCGAACATGCCGCGTGTGCAGGCGCCGTCGTTCGGCGCGTCGGAACGGTTCGTGATATCGCCCGGGCATGAGGGCGATGCGCTCTTCGAGATGCCCGGCGGACAATCGGGCAGCCCCATGTCGCCGTACTTTCTCGCAGGCCACCGCGTATGGGTCCACGGCGAATCGGCGGCATTGCTGCCCGGTCCGGCCGAGCATCGGCTCCTGCTGACGACTGCACAGACTCGATAACCCGTCGATTCGGGAGACGCAACCGAAGCGCCTGGCAGGCTTCAGTGCGGGGGCGACAAGCGACGAAAGCGCTTCCACAACTTCTTCAGCGAATCGTGATCCGCCGCAACGCGCGACGCGAGATAGCCTCTCGCATACGCCACACCGGCCGCAGTCTGCTCGTGGTCCGAGGTCAATCCTTTGAGGAGGCCCTCTCCCACCGCCACATCGTTGCGCCAGCCGAGGTCGTCCTGAAGCTTGCCGAGCGCCTGCAGGTAATGGCGCACGACCTCGCTCGGATAGAGCGAACCGAAGAACTCCGTGGCATAGCGCAGTTTCTTCGCGGCAATGCGTGCGCGGTGACGCCGCTGCGCATCGAGATCCGGCAGGTGCCGGCCACGCTTGATCAGCTTTCGGTGCCGCTTGCGCAGCGTCTCGCCGGCGAATGCCTCGATCGGTCGATCGAGTGCGGCGAGCTGGTCGCCGTTCATCTCTTCGCGCCACCCCGCCTCATCGACCCAACGCGTCAACTCGGCGGCGAGCCGCGTGTAGCGCGCAGAGCCGACTGCCGCTGCGGCGGCCGCGCGATTGCGCTTACCGATGTCCGCGGCCGCTTGCGTCACCGCACCTGTGTCGGTATCGCCTGGGGCACCATCGAACGCCGTGTGCAGCGTCGAATTGAGCATGACATCCCAGTCGCGAGCGGCACCGAGTTCGCCCGCGATCCATCGCAGTTCCTGCAAGAAAGATGGCGTCGAAACGACACCCTCGAAAAGATCGAATGCGGAACGCAAACGTCGCAGGCCCACGCGCATCTGATGAACGCTCGAAGCATCATGACCCGACACGACGCCGGGTTCGTTACCGTGCACCTGTGCGAGGCAGTTCCGGGCAATGCGCCGAAACGCACTCTCGATCGTATCGTTTTTCTTGAGCTTGACAGGAAGCGCATGTACGGCTTGGCTCTGTTCCTTCACGCGAAGCTCCCGTTCCATGACTTTCCTTCGCACCGCGCGCACCGGCGTCGGGTAGCGATTCTTGCCGTTGCTTGCCGGTAGTTTAGTCCGGAAGCAATTGAGCCAGCGTGCGGCCAGTGGGGCAACCGCCACGTACCGGCCGGCGGGTCATCGAGCGGGCACGATAGATGCTCTACCGGGGTAACGCCACAACCCAATCGTTTGAGTGAAGCCGACCATTCCACTACTCGCGGTCAGTTTCTTTGCAGCCGATGTCCAGGCGGGTGCCGGCCCCTTCCTCGGCATTTATCTGCAGGAACACGGGTGGCGCACCGATACGATCGGCTCCGTCTTGACGATGGGCGCGATTGTCGCGATGCTCGTCACGACACCCGCGGGTGCACTTGTCGATGCCATCTCCCATCGGCGCTCCCTCGTCGTGGGTGCCAGCGCACTGACGATTGTCGCCGCGATCGTGATCTGGCTTTCGCGCGGGTACTGGCCGATTGCATCGGCGCAGATCGCGACCGCCGTTGCGGGTTCGCTCATGGGTCCAACGTTGACCGGCTTGACACTCGGGATGGTCGGCCGAAAGAACTTCGATCTGCAATACAGCCGCAACCAAGTTGCGAATCATGCCGGCAACATCGCGGCAGCCCTGTTCTCCGGGGCGGCCGGATGGCGGTTCGGCATCTCGTATGTGTTCGTGCTCAGTGCCGTCTTCGGCGTTGCTTGCATTGCATCGGTGCTGCTCATTCCCTCGCGCGCGGTCCATCGGCACTACGCACGCGGCCTTGCGCACGACGACGATAAAGATCGCTCGCAAGCGCGTGCGCAGAGCGTGCGCGTGCTGTTGCAGAACCGGCCGCTGCGGCTACTTGCCATCGCGCTGGCCGCGTTCAGCCTCGGCAACTCCGCGATGCTGCCGCTATACAGCCTTGCGGTTGCGGCCGATCACCACAGCCTCGCAAGCCAGCTCACCGCCGCCAACCTCGTCATTTCACAAGTCGTGATGTTGATCGCCGCTGCCTATGCGTATCGCGCCATCCGACGCTGGGGATTCTGGTGGGTCATTCTCGCCACACTCGTCACGCTGCCGGTCAGAGGGTTGATCGCCGCATGGCTGACGACACCCTGGGGCATTGCGCCGGTCCAGATTCTGGATGGCGTGGGCTCCGGGCTGCAAAGCGTCGCGATACCGGCGCTGGTCGTCCATTTATTGCACGGCAGCGGGCGCGTCAATCTGGGCCAGGGTGCGCTGTTCACCGTCGAGGCCATCGGCGGCTGCCTGAGTCCGTTGCTGGGCGGATGGCTTGCCAGCCGCCTCGGGTTTCCGACGGCGTTCGTGATACTGGGAAGCCTCGCCGCCGTTTCCGTGGTGGTGTGGGTCTTACCGGGCGCGGCGATCCGGCGAGCGTGCGACAGCCGCCGCGACGAACTCGAGCGAATCCCCGACATCGACGTATCTGCGTTGTTTCAGCGATGAGCAAGCCTCGGCGATGGAAGTTCAATCGTGTGCCGGGTCGTCGATCGGCATGCCCAACTCGGCTGCCATGCGCTGTACGAGTGCCCGCAGTTGGGTGACTTCGTTGGCCAGGCGCTTTTGTTCGGCTCTCAACGCCTCGAACTCGGAGGACGGGATCGAGGCTTCGGTGAATTCGCGCGCGCCCGCCATTTCGTCGATGTTCACCTCGCCGCACAGCAGATGCATCCAGCGGTTTCCGCGTTCGCCGGGGGCACAGGGCAGCTTGATGGCGAGCGCTGGCGTGCGTGCGGCGAGTTCGTCGAGGAACGCCTCGACCGACGAGTTGTCCGCGAAACCGTGCAGACGTGCCGCGTTCAGTCGCAATTCGGCAGCCGTCTGCGGGCCGCGCAGTAGCAGAATGGTCAGCAGCGCCGCAGCTTGGCTCGGTATCCCGAGGACGCGATTCATATTGTGTTCGTAACGCGTGACCCGGCTACTGCTCGCTTCCATGACGAGGCTCAGACGCTTCAGACCATCGATCGCGGTCTGGACTTCGGATTCGGTGACGTTCATGACGGGCGAACGCGCAGTCTTTTGGTTGCATCCTGCCGTCAAGGCGTTCAGCGACAGTGGGTAGGTGTCCGGGACGGTGTGCTGCTTTTCGACCAGGACGCCGAGAACACGGGCTTCGAGGGTAGTGAGGTCGCGCAGGGTTTGTGTCATAGGACAAGTGGGGGTAGTAAACATGGACAGAGCCGGGACGCTATGCGTGCGCACGCTTCGCGAGCGGCCCGAGGGACCCAATTGTAGATTGTTTGCCGAAGGCAGCTTTGCGGATGCGAGCGGTAGAATCTGCTCGAGAGCGATGCCTTCACCCAGACTGGATTTGCCACCATGAGCCAGACAGACAACAGGCAGGACGCGACGCGGGAAACGGAGGAGCAGTTCCGGATTCTGGTCCAAGGCGTCACGGACTACGCGATCTTCATGCTTTCGCCGGCGGGCGTCGTGACCAGTTGGAATGTCGGCGCGGAGCGGATCAAAGGGTACAAGCGGTCGGAGATCCTCGGCGAGCATTTCTCGCGTTTCTACACCGACGAGGACAAGGCGGCCGGCGTGCCCGCGCAGATTCTGGCCACCGCCGCGCGCGACGGCCGTGCCGAACGCGAAGGATGGCGGATTCGCAAAGACGGCAGCCGCTTTTGGGCGCACGTCGTGGTAGATGCCATCCGGGACGATGACGGTTCTCTCGTCGGATTCGCAAAAGTGACGCGCGACATCACCGAGCGCAAGGAAGCGGCGCTGGCGCTCGAGAAAGCGAACGCGGCGCTGTTCCAGTCGCAGAAGATGGAGGCGATCGGGCGCTTGACGGGCGGCGTCGCGCACGATTTCAACAACCTTCTGGCGGTGCTTTCCAACGGTCTCGAAGTACTGGCGATCCAGTCGCGCACGTCGATCGACAGAAAAATGATCGAGGGGATGCGAAGGGCGATCGACCGCGGCGCATCGCTCACCCAACAGTTGCTTTCGTTCGCGCGGCAACAGCCGCTGCAGGCCCAGTTACACGAGCTGAACGCACTGATTCGCGACTTCGCGCCGATGCTTTCACGCGCTGGCAATCGCAGCATTCGTCTGGAATATTCCCTTGACGCCCAGTCAGCCCTGGCAATTGTCGATGCCGCGCGTTTCGAGGCTGCGTTGCTCAATCTCGTTGTCAACGCGGTCGACGCCATGCCTGACGGCGGCACGATCACGATTCGCACGCAGATAGTCGACTCGGGCACGGCGGTCACCCCGGCATTGCCTGCCGGTCGTTACATCCGCGTCTCGGTCACCGATACGGGGACAGGCATGGACAAGGATGTGCTGGCACAAGCGTTCGAGCCGTTTTTTACGACGAAGCAGGCCGGCAAGGGGACGGGGCTCGGGCTCAGCCAGGTGTACGGATTCATCGCGCAATCGGGTGGCGATGTCCAACTGTCGAGCGAATTGGACAAAGGCACGCGAGTTGAACTGTATCTGCCGGCCGCGGAGCCGGCGGCACCGGTGAAGGTGCCTCCCTCACCGAAGGCCGAGACCGTTCTGCTGGTCGAGGATGAGCCCGACGTGTTGGGCTTGGCGTCGGAACTGCTGGTGAGCATCGGGTACGAGGTGGTGCCGGCGAGCAGCGCATCGGAGGCGGTGGAAATCCTCAGGGATCGGATAGACATCGGCGTCGTCGTCAGCGATATTTCGATGCCCCACGGCATTAGCGGGCTCGACCTTGCACGTCTGGTCCGCTCGCAGTATCCGATGATCAGGATGGTGCTGACATCGGGGTACTTGCCCGCTCCGCTTCACGACGATAGTGGCCAACTGAACGATGTGACGTTCGTGCCGAAGCCCTATCGGCTGGCCGATCTCGCGAAAGCGCTGCGGGCCAGGCACTGAGGTCGGCCAACGGGGTTCGCGCGAGGGGCGAGGCTCGAACGCGAATGCATCATTTAAGGCGCCGCAGGACCACCTCGGCCGTGCCCCCGCTGGAAGCGGACGTCGTCCACTTGAGTTTGTCTCCACTGATGACGAATGGCCGCTTTTGCTCGACTCCATTCCAGTTCGGAAACGTGCTGGCGACGACATGGAAAGTGATTGTCTTGTCAGCTTCGTCCACGGTGTAGGTCCCGAAGTGAGCGATCGATCCTTGCACGACGGATCTGTTTTCCTCAGGCGTGCCCTTCATCCGGTTGGGGGACTCAAACTTTGCGATGTCGGCGCGCGATGTCATCAGAACATAGTGCCCACTCCCGTCGAAGATCGCGAGCCCTTGCGGATTGGTGCCGAACATGGGTTGCCGGCTGCCGTCCGGGCGCACGGTATCGACCGATACGTAGGCCCACGTTCCGACGACCTGTTCACTCAGCGTCTCAGCTCGGGCGGCGATGCCTGTGCATGAAATCGTCATACCCATCAACAGCGCCAAAGTATGACGGGCGAAAGGGGTCTTGTGACTCATCACGCTTCTCCTCGAGAGTACGTTCGTCTTGTCTCGGCTGCTTCGAATGACCGCTTGCGAGGCGCGCCCGGGACGGAGTCCTGACCGTCGGGCTTTCAACACAGGCGGTAACCGCTAGAATTGCAGCTTTAGCCGGAATACGCCAATGTCTTTTGCTTCGCTTGGCCTGATCGATCCCCTGCTGCGTAACGTGCAGGACCTCAACTACCGGACCCCTACGCCGGTGCAGGCCAAGGCAATTCCCGCCGTGCTGACTGGCAAGGACGTCATGGCTGCGGCACAGACCGGCACTGGCAAAACGGCGGGTTTTGCGCTCCCGCTGTTACAGCGGCTAGTGCAACACGGCCCGGCGGTCTCCAGCAACCGCGTGCGTGTCCTGGTGCTGGTGCCCACGCGTGAACTGGCTGAACAAGTGCTGCAAAGCTTTATCGATTACGGCAAAGGCCTCGACTTGCGATTTCTGGCCGCCTACGGCGGTGTCAGCATCAACCCGCAGATGATGAAGTTGCGCAAAGGCGTCGATGTGCTCGTTGCCACGCCGGGCCGTTTGTTGGATCTGAATCGCCAGAACGCAGTCCAGTTTGATCAGATACAAACGCTGGTGCTGGACGAAGCCGACCGCATGCTGGATCTAGGCTTTGCGCGCGAACTCAACGCCGTCTTTGCTAGCTTGCCCGCTCGGCGCCAGACCCTGCTGTTTTCCGCCACATTTACCGATGACATCCGAGCCATGGCGGCGAGCATTCTTCGCGGCCCGGTCAATATCAGCGTCAGCCCGCCCAATGCCACCGCCAGCAACATCAAGCAGTGGGTCGTGCCGGTGGACAAAAAGAACAAGCCTGACCTCTTCATGCACCTTGTCGCCGAGAACCACTGGGAGCACGCTCTCGTGTTCGTCAAAACCCGCAATGGCGTGGATTATCTGGCAGCCTTGCTGGATGAGGCCGGCTATTCGGTCGACACCATTCACGGTGACAAGCCGCAACCCGCGCGCCTGCGCGCGCTGGAGCGCTTCAAGAGCGGCGAAGTCAATATGCTGGTAGCCACCGATGTTGCTGCGCGCGGGCTGGATATCGACGACCTGCCGCTGGTGATCAACGTTGACCTGCCGATCGTGGCGCAAGACTATGTGCACCGTATTGGCCGTACCGCCCGCGCGGGCGCCAGCGGCGCGGCGGTGTCCCTCGTGTGTGCCGATGAAGCGCCGCAACTCGCTGCGATCGAAGCGCTGATCCGGCAAACGTTGCCCCGTAAAGAAGAGCCGGGTTTCGAGGCCGACCACCGCGTGCCACAAACCAGCGCGACGGGCCAGATCGTCAAAAAACCCAAAAAGCCAAAGAAGCCCAAGGTGTCGCACGCTGCGCCCGGCGCCGTGCCGGTACTCAGCAAGAAACCGCATCCGCAAAGTGGCGAAAACAAACGCAAGCCCGCGACGCCGCGTGCTCTGACCGCGGGTAAAGGTGCAAACTCGTCCAGCGGTTATCCATTCAGTGGGCAAAAGCCACGCAGCAAGCCGGCCAGCAAGCCATCTGAGAGTTCGCGTTTGACGGCTGGCAAACCCGCTGGTGGCCGAGGCAAACGCCAACCCTGATCAGCGGGGATGAGTGACTCGAGCCACGCAATAGCGATCCGTGATAATAAAGTCCGTCAATGCGACCGTTCTCCAGCCCTGGAATCGGCGGGCTCTCGACTTGCGGGCGTGCTCCGGTTCGAGTAGCCAGTCGTCATCGCCACCCATACCCGATCGTCTACTAGAAATTGCAGACAAGGGCTGCACAATCGGGACGACATTGATTTTGCAGACACCGTCTGCAAAATCTGTGAAGCCGCATCTAAAGTGCGCGATGCTTTGACACAATATTCACGTAAAGTCAGTCGTCAGAAACTCGGTCGCAACGACTCATGCCACTGCGGCAGTGGGCGCAAGTACAAGAAGTGCGGCTTGAGCCAAGATCCGTGCATGATAAATAGAGCGGAGTGCCGCTGTAGCAGCTGCAGCAACGAGGCAACGACGGTATCAGGAGTGAAACGAGCCGCGTCTGTCGGGCGACTAGAAGGCCCAGCCGATCTGTACCCATCCACGCATCGGGCTGTCCGGCTCGGCCTGGGCATGCTGAGCGCCGCGAAACGCCAGAGCAAAGCTCCAGGTGAAGGTGCCGCGGCTGCCGTGGATGCCTGCGCCATATCCCCGCAGTACCCGCGAATTCGCGCTATCGAGGTAGGGATGCTTGTTGATCGTCACCCCGCCGAGGTCGTAAAACACGCTGGGAATCAACATGGGGCTGATCTTGTACGAAAGCTCCGCGGATGCGAGCCAGCCTTCGTCACCAGTGCCTTCCCCGGCCGGATAGGCACGTACGCCGCCGGGGCCGCCCAGCGTGAACTTCTGGTACGAATCGAGGTTGCGTGAGGCGAGTTGCCCGCGCGCACTGAGGAGTACGCTCCAGCGGCTGCTCAACTGCTGATTGCGCTGCAGATCGAGGTTGAGCGTACCGTATCGTCCTGTGGACTGAGCGCCCGCGGCGTCGATCGCCGCTGCAGGCTGCGACAGGATCGTCAGCGTACCCGTGCCGAGGCGCAGCGCAGCCTGTGTGTTCGCGCCCGCTATCAATTCGTCTTTGCCGCTGAACAGCAGGTTGATGCTTTGGTGAAACGCGTGTTTATGTGTGTCGCTCGACGTCGCGCCGACTTCGTCGAACAAGTCGCGGTATTCCGATGTGAATTGCCCGATGACATTGACCGGGACGCTCCGCACGACCGCATAGGCCAGGTTCCACTGGACGATGTCCGCGCGCCCGCGGGCACCGAGCGCGGCGAAGTCAGACCCGAGCAGATACTGAGTGTGCGTGAGGCTCATACCGGTGCTCAAGCCGGCGTTGGCCACGGGCATCTGCCCTGCGAGCCGTCCATAGTAAAGGTTCGAGTCGCTCGCAAGGAAATGGGCGGTGAACTGCTCGCCATAGCCGAGGGGACTGTTCAGGCTCAGAGAGCCACCGATGCGGGCCTTACCCGTGTAGCGTGAACCGTAGTTGTCCGCGCTCAGCTCGCCGCTGAGGAGCGGCGTCGCCGCGTTGCGGACGTCCAACACGGTCTGCCCAGGCTGAGCGCCGGCCGTAAGGTTTGCAGTAAGTCGCGCACCGCTCAAGTCCGATAGCAGCAGCAATGCCCGGTCGACTTCCGGCTGATTTAACGGGGCGCCGCGTTCAATCGCTGCAAGATGCGCGTCGATTACGCTCGAACGCAGGCGGCTGTGCGGATCGTTCACGACGTGTACGCTCGACAGCGTTCCTTCCTCGACGCGGATTTCGACGTCGCCGTTCTTGATCGATTGAGCCGGCACGTACGCGTGCGCCAGTATCCATCCGTGATCGCGATAGAAATGCGTAATACGTGCGGCGCCTCGCACGAGATCTGCGAGCGTGCGCTCGCCGTCGTTGAGGCCGACAACGAGCGCTTCAAGAACGCGCGGCAAATAGAGATGCGCACCCGTCACTCGAACGCGACGCACGGAAATGCGTGTTCCGTCTTGCGGCAACGCATCGGTGTCGGTGTCTTTCGGCAGAGCGAGCGACCTGTCTTTCGAGGGAGCAGGTAGCGCTTCGATCGGTGCGACGTCGCGTGCGACGCCGCCGGCGTCAGGCCGAACCTGAGCTAACGCGGCGTGTGATGCGAAGGTGACGAGCAGGCCCGGTATGGCAACTCCCAAGCCTGCGCGCGCGAATCCGGCGCGGCGTTTTATCTTGCGCAATGACATGATGCTGCAGTTCACTCCGATGCTGCCGCGCGAGTGCCACCCACCTCATCGCCAACGGAATCGTCGATATGGAAGGTGGCCGCCACGGCGCGCCACCCCAGCCTGATCTTTTGTGCAGGCAACGGTGCGTCGACTCTGCCGCTCACGCGTGCTTTGGCCTCGGCATCGGCAATGGCGCTCACGTACGATGGGTCCATGGAAGTGGACCCGAGCATGACGGTGGACACACTCGCCGTGCGGACTGTCAGTATCCCGGGAACATAGCTGATGCTGTAGTTTTGGCTCGAGAGTCCATCCACGGAAACGGCGTAGGCCCCGGCGCCGGAAAGAGTATTGGCGGTGGTCGAAAAGCTCAACTGGCCTTGGAGTCCCGCCGTTTGTATCGTCTCTCCGCTGACTAGTCCGCTGTATGAAGCGCTGAACGACGGGTTTTGTTGGCCGATGTACCGACTCGCGCCGTTGACCGAGATCGCAAGCGGCGCGGGGGTGATTCCGAAGGTATGGCCGGTGGTGAACGTTACCTGATAGCCGAGCTGATCGGCCAGCGTGCCCGACGCTATCACGTAGCTGCCGACGTTTTGCCCCGACGCGCGCTCGAGCGAGCCCGAGAAGATTTGCGCCGCGGTATCTCCGTTGACTTGTCCCCTCGTGCCATAGGCCAGCTGCGGGTCCACGCCGGCGCTACCGTTGTACACCTTGGTGTTGGTGGAGTCCGTCGGCGTGACTGTGACCGTCGGCCGCTGGCGATACATGACGTATGTAGCGCCATCACCGATGCCCGTCGCGCCGGCTGCGTCGCCATTCTGTCTGTCGTAGCGGAAATTGCCCGAGCCCGCGGCCGCCCGCTGGGCGAGCGAGCCGCCCAGCAATGTCGAATCGATGGAGCCGCTGTACACGGTGGCCGTTTTGCCCGTGTCCAGCGTAAAAGTCGCGCTGTTCTTCACATCGCCGCCACTGCTCGTTCCGCGCGCGGTAGCGGCACCGGCGGACAGCGTCAGATCGCCGTTCGAGACGGTCCAGTTACCGGTCGTGGTCAGATTGCCGGAGAGCGTCGTCAGGCGCACGTTGCCAGTCGAGTTCACGCCGGAGACGGTGAAGGCGGTGGCCGCGGTGATGGTCGCATCGGCGGCACTGCCGACCGAGAGCAGACTGAACGAGTTGCCGCTATTGGTCAGTGCGAGCGAGCCGCTGCCGGCGTTGAGCGTGGTGGCGCCGCTTACGTTCAACGTACCGCTTTGCGTAATGCCGCTTGCGGCCAGGTTCAGCGAACCGCTGAGCGTGGATGCGCCCATGTTCAGTGACGAGCCGCTCGAGAGCGTCGCATCCGCGGCCGTCAACGCGATCGCTTCGGAGAACGTATTGCCGCTATTGCCGAGCGTGATGGCGTTGCTGCCGGCGTCAAGCGCAGTGGCGCCCGTGACCCTGACAGCACCGGTTTGAGCGATGCCGGGTGCGGTGAGCGTCAAGTTTCCGGCGATTGCCGACGTAGCCAACGTCAGGTCCGTGCTATTGGACAGCGTCGTATCGGCCGCGTTCATCGAGAGTGTCCCGTTGAAGGCGTTCCCGCTGTTGGTCAGGCTGATTGTGTTGCCCGATCCGCTCGCGTCGATCGTCGTTGTACCGCTTACCTGGAAGTAGCCGCCATGGGTCGTATCGTCCGCGATGGAACCGCCCGTGGACGTTATGTTGAGGTTGCCGGGCGTGATCAGTCCACCTTTGTTCCAGACCGCCTTGCGCGCCTCCACGTTACTGAGCGCGGTGATGTTAAGCGGCGCCGCGGTCGCGACCGTCAACGTTGCACCGTTGCCGATATAGAACCCGCTATACCCGCTCACCGAATCGAGCGAACGCGCGTCGATATCGATCGATGAAGCGCTGGGCGCGCTCATTGTCACAGCGGCGGTGCCGGAACCCCACACGCCGTCCCCGCCGGCGTTCGATCCGGAAATGGCGATAGCGCCGCTGGTTGCCGTGACGTTCACTTTGCCGGCGAATTTCACTGCGGCGTTTGCATTGCTCGTGCTGGCTGAGCCGCCCATGACTTCATTCGTGCCAGCGATATCGACAGTCCCGCCGCTCAAGGTCGCCGCATTCGAGGACGTCGCCGTGATATTGACGGCTGAAAGCTGATTGCGATAAGTCGTCGACGTGGGATTGCTCGCAGTTCCGACGATCGTCAGCGCGCCCGACGTCGAGAGGCTGTCCAGCGCGCCGATCGTGACGCCGCTGCCGGCCCATGTGCTCGTCGCCCCCGTTGCGGTGCCGGTCAACGTGATCGCGCCGCCACTCGTGCTCTGAATCGTATTGCCGCCGACGAGGTCCACGCCGATGTCGTTGATGGAAAAAAGCGGTGCGCCGCCGCTGTTGGTGCCCGTGACCGTAGCGATGCCGCCGCTCGTGCCGGATATCGCAATCGCGCCGGAAGCCGTTCTCAGCGTCGTCGATTTCAGGTACACGCCCTGGCTGTTGCCGTTGCTGGGCATCGTGCCCGACAGACTAATCGTGCCACTGCCGGTCGTCACCCACGTGCTGTTCTCGAGATCGAGTGCCGCAACGGTGCCCGACCGCGCACCGGTGGACACCGCGCTGATATTGCCGCCGTTGGCGGTGATATCGAGGTAGCTGAACTTGATGCCGTTGGTGTTCGATGCGCTCGTCGCCGCATTGGCCGTCATCGATACGTTGAGCGCGCCGCTCGTGCTTGTGATCGTTCGGTGCGCGCCGCTGCTGGCGTTTGTCGTGATACGACCGTCGGCAATCAAGGTCAGCGCGGCATTGCCGGCGGCGGTCTTGGCGATGCTGCCGTTGATGGCGATGTTGCCTTCTTGCGTGCCCGCGCCGGCGGTAGTGATCGTGACGTTGCCGCCACTGTTCAGAATGCTCTGGATGCTCGAGACGTTGACGACGGAGCCATTGGCGCTGGGTGTCCAGACGTTGCTCGAAAACGCCCCGCCCGTTTGAGTGCCCGTGGATATCGTAACGTTGTACGGGTCGAGCAGCCACAGTCCCCCTGTGCCGCCCGTCGTTCCCGCAGCCACGCTCACCGCAATGCCATCGGTGTCCAAGACATGGCCGGACGTCTCGATGCTGCCGCCGTTACCGCCTGCGACTCCGCCATTGGCGGAAAGCAAGCCGTGCACGTTTGCACTGTCGGTGCCCCAGACGACTATTTTGCCGCCGCTGCCAGTGCGAACGGCGTCGGCATCGATCGCGGCACCGCTTGCGACGTACGCTGCCGATGCATCGTGCTCGGGGCCAGCACCGCGCGAGTTTCCGCCGATCAGCGCCGTGCCGCCGCCGGCCATGCCGCTGACGTCGACGCGTGCGCCGTCGAAAAGCCCCACCTTGGCACCGAGCACTTTGACCGCGCCCCCTATGCCCCCGACTTCTGGCGCGCTGGCGTCGAGTTGTCCGCTGACGGCCGCGGCGCCGGAGTCCGGGTCGCCGATCAACTCGATAGTGCCTTGTTTGTTGGCCACCGAGCGAGCGCGCACCACGCCGCTTGAGCTAACGACGGCTTCGCTCAAAGCGTCGAGTCCTTTGGCGGTCAGCACAACATGGCCGCCGTCCGCCTGAATCAGGCCCCCGTTGGCGGCGAGCGTGCGGGCTGCACCGCGACTGATCGTATAGCCGAGCGGGCTGCCGTCTACGAGTGTCAGCGTGACAGCGCTCGCACCTGCCATCAGCACACTGCCCTGTGGCGCGTTGATGGTGCCCCCATTGTTCACGGCGATCGCGATCAACGCGACCTTGCCGCCGGGCGGCACCATAAGCGTTCCTTGATTGATGACGCTTGCCGTGCTCGCGCCACTGAGCGCGTAGCGGCCCGCCAAAAAATCGGCGTCGCTCAAGCCAAGCGTGCTCGCGACCAGCCCGCCGACATTGACCTGCGCGCTGCTGCCGAACAGGACGCCGTTCGGATTGAGAACGAATACGGTGCCGTTGGCATTGAGGTTGCCCAGAATGGCACTCGGCTCTCTGCCCGTTACGCGGTTCAGCGCGATCGACCCGGTGCCTGGCTGGAGGAAATTGACGGTTTCGCCGGCCTGGATGCTGAATTTCGACCAGTCGATCGCGAGCTTGTTCGTATTCTGGGTAATGGTGGTAGTTGCACCCGTCTGGCTGATGTTGGCGCTACCCGCGGTGACCGCGCCGCCGGCGGGGGCGGCAAGAACGGCAGCGCTTGCGAGCGCTGAGCACGCCAGCGCGATTACCGTGGGGGCGCGGAATATCGAGGGATCGCCGTGCCGGGTGCCCGCCGCGCGGGAATATGCGGGAGAGCAATGCCGGATTACACGATCGGCATGTTGGCTCATCGTGCGGGCTGACATGGGGATGTATTGACTGATTGAATTCGCCGGCAATGAATAAAGGAGTTATCGGCACTCTGATTCGATTCTTGAGGGCGTTTCCATGCCCGTTTTTTGCCGATAAATCATCAAGAAAGGGCGAGGTTTGCCGAAATAGCAACTCCGCGCTTCGCGACGCTGTCGTCGCGAAAGTACGATCACGCTCGAAGAGACCTGCAAATGGCCAACAAACCGCTTTCCCGCACCAAGGCGCTGTGCATGTTGCTCGCCTGCCTATTCTTCATTCCCGTGTTCGGCGTACTGACGGCGCACTTCATGGCCTCGGAGTACGAGAGCCAGTTTCACGATTCGGTAGTGTTCAATCAGCGCCTGGTCACCGAAGAAAACTATCAAGCCCGGCACCTGAGCTATGTCTCGGTTTGTGCACAGATCCGCGCTGGGGGAAACGCGGAGGGCTATAAGGAAATGTGTTCCCCGGCGGACGAGGTCGCGATCGTCAAATACGCTTCGTGGGCGATTGCCGCCATCGGTGGTTTGATCTTGCTCGTGATTTACGGCGGCAGAGCGATCGCCGGCACGAATCGCGCGCGGCTGAGCGGGATATTCGGCTTCGTTGTGCGTGCCGTGATGTTTCTGCTCGCGCTCTCGGTGTTCGGGCAAGCGGTGTTGTTCGTCTTTTCGGTCTACACGATCGAGACCATGACGATTCATCAGGTTCACGCGGTGCTGCTCGCCACAGTGGGATTTGCAGCGCTGCTCGTGTGCTGGACGCTGCTGCGCTCGACGTTCCAGTTCCTCAAGGAAACACCGATGCTTATCAAGGCCGTGCAACTCGATCGCGAGTCTCAGCCTCGATTGTTTCAATTCGTCGACGACATCGCACGTCGGCTCGGCGCACGGTCACCGGCCAATATCATCGCCGGGCTCGAGCCCAATTTCTTCGTTACCGCAGGGCCCGTTGCGTTGTTTGGCCGTCACGGCACGGTCGCGAACGAAACGCTGTTTATTTCGCTGTGCACGATGCGCTTGTTCAGCAAGCCGGAGTTTGCGGCAGTGATTGGCCACGAACTCGGACACTTCCGGGGCGACGACGTGATTTACAGCAAACGCTTTGCGCCCGCCTACTCACGACTCGGCCAGACGTGGTCTGCGATGGCGTCGTCGCGCGGAGGCAATGCTTCGGATCTCGCACGTCTGCCGGCCATCGTGACGCTGGGTACGTGCTGGAATGTCTTTGCGTCCGCGGAGCGCTCCATCGGACGAGAGCGCGAAATGCTCGCCGATCAGGCGGGCGCTGAGGCGTCGGACGCCCGGTCGCTTGCGCGTGCATTGGTGAAAATCGCGACCCATGCGCGCCAATGGGGCCCGCTCATGCGGGCGCATATCGGTGAACTGGCCGAAGGACGCATGTATGAGAACTTGTCAGTGACGTATCAGAACGGCTGCAGCAATGCGCTCGGCGCGATGGACTGGGACGCCGCGCGCGACGAGCTTGGCAAGACAGCGGTCGCGCACCCCGTCGATACTCATCCGCCGCTTGCGCAACGTCTGCAGGGTCTGGGTACGTCGCTCGACGAAGTCACCCTCGAGGAGGTGGGGGTGCCCGAAGAATCGGCCATCCATCTGCTGCAGGACCCCGAGGCAGTCGAAAAGGAGCTTTCGAAGCTCGAAGCCCAATGGCTAGTTGCCATTCGCGCGGTAGTCGTTCCGCGGAATCAGGCAGGACCCGCGGAACCTGTTGGTGAAATGTAATCCTCGTGCGCTCCAATGGCCGAGGTGGGTCGGATTTGGGCGGCCACGCCGGGCAGTCGCCGGCCATGAACCGTCATTCGACACCTCGACCAGAATCGTCGACAATCGACCGATCTGACCATCCACGATGCACCAATGTCGATCGACGTTCCGGGAACCGAAGGTTATGCCAAGCATGCCGAGGCTTTGGCTAATGAATGGCGCAAGATTTCATTCGAAGACCACCACCGACCAGTTCTGCATCTGATCCCGGACGTACCTTCACGCATCCTCGATCTAGGGGCAGGCATGGGCCGCGATGCTGCCGCATTGGCATCGATGGGGCACGCGGTGTTGGCGGTTGAGCCCGTCGACGAACTGCGGGCTGCTGCGACCAACATCTATCCCGCTTCCAGCGTTGTCTGGCTCGACGATAGCTTGCCGGATCTGTGCCTCGTCCGCGAGAGGGCGAACCGGTTCGACGTTGTTATGGTTACCGCAGCGTGGATGCACCTCGACGAAGTCCAACGTCGCCGAGGCATGGGCACCATCTCTGACCTGTTAGTCGATGGTGGCGTCGTCATCTTGTCGTTGCGCCATGGCCCGTTTCCGGAGGGGCGGCGCATGTTCGACGTCTCCGAGGCGGACACGATCCGGCTTGCCGAAGCCCATCGTCTCGAGCTTCTGCTCAACGTTCGCAGCGGCTCAGCCCAGCAAGCAAACAGGAACAAGGGCGTCACATGGACGCGCCTTGCTTTCGGGAAGTGAGAGCCGGTGTGGCGGTATCCTCTCGGCCAGCTTCTGCCGCTCGCCCGAGCTATAAAGCGCACAGTCGAACGGCTGGTCCCCTCCGAAACCACCATTCCATGTCGGATCCGCAAACGAACGACTGGCACGCCGCGCGGCCGGTCATCGCCGTGATCGTCAGGTGATTGGCAGACAACATGTGTGCCTCCGGCTGGAATACAGGTTACAGATATCCGCGCAATCGCGGTCGTTCCAGATGTCGAGCGACGAACGGTCCAGGAAAACAAGTCGATCGATGGTTCCCAAGTGCTGTATGGCGAGCAACGCGCTCCGGTTGACGAACGCACCGGGTCGATCGTCAGGAAAGACGACCTGCATCAGGGGAGCGAAGCGCTGGGTTATCTCGGTGAAGCTCACCTCACTGGACGGCTCCGTCACGTCAAGCCAGTAGACAAGCGCCGCCGTTGGACTGCCTGGCTTTCGCGCAATGAAGCGTACTGTTTTTTCGCCTGACAATTCATTCATGATTACCTGCCCGGTTAGTGCGTTCCTCTTTCAAAAGCAGTTCGGCGTTGCTTGCCGGGCTTGTTGATATGACGCGCTGTACGGCGACTTTCGCAAGCCGGTGCTCGACCCAAATCCGCCCCCATCGGATCGCGTACTGCAAGGCCTGTGCTGGGTCGTAAAAATAATCCAGCGCGTGGAAGCAGCGCTGCGTCGGGCAGCCTGGCAGTTCGATCACAAGATGGGCTGCATGCAACGCACTCTTCACGGGTTCTGCTCGGGCCGTCAATCGGTAGCCCTGGCATTGGGCCTGACAACTGACAGGGCCGATGATTGCGACGGAGCGTTCCCGACTGAGCGTCGGCGTCTCATTCAGATGTCTGGTTTGCTTTCTCATGGCTTCTCTATCCTTCGACGACGATCCCATCCCGCTGCAGTTAGGTCGCGCGGCTAAGGAGCGGCGCACAGGCAGCGCAATGGATCTCGAGTTCGTTCGGCACGCGAGCGGACACCCATCACGCAAGCCGCGATGGAGCACCGTCGGTGGTCAACAGAAAGATGGTGGGCCCGGCTCTCGTTTAATTGGCTTTTGGTTTATTCGGAGAGCCGGGCAGGAGAAAGTGCTGCCTTATCCGCGCAGCTGGCGCGGTTTTGTGTGCGCCTAGAGGTATCGGTTTTCCAGTGCCCGCCAGTACGCGCCCCCATTAGTGCAGGAGTGCAGAACAAGGCGAGGCGAGAACGCGGGATGAAAAGCACGACTATGACCTCAAGTCAGTGGCCAGCGAGTAATCAAATCAAGAATGCGGCAGTCGTTCCATTAGAGCGCATCTGTAAGCATTTTGCAAGGTTATCGGGTGATATCGCCGTGCGGCATTGGGACGCAAAGGCATTTCATCCTGGGCGCCCCAATCCTGGATGCCGTAAACCGAAATGTGGTCACAGGCGACGCACGCCCTTGAAACGCCGGGTGCAACGGCGGAACCGCTTGTGGCCGGCGCAGACGACGGGACCACTCTGTTAGCTGCCTGTGGTGTCGGACCTACGACGCATGTGAAAGGCGGGTAGTCGCCGACATGAGTTGTTGCCGTCCCGATAATCGCGCGTGCAACGTGCTTTGAGGATATCGTCAGTTTGAACCCAATGGAGCAGCGGACACGTCCTTCGCTGCCAATGAGTGGATTCGCGCCAGCGGCGCCGGGGCGATACTCCCCGTGTTGTCGCGGTCGCCCGGCCCTGGGATCGGGGGACGCACGCGCCACCTGTCCCCAAGACGGACTTTATTACTCCGGATCATTGGTGTAAGCGCAACGGCTATCGCCACCACAATACTTGACATCTAAACTATTCCAACCTAAATTTCCTCCATCGCCAAGGAGGATGGAACATGCGCATCGTCTGTATCGGAGGGGGTCCCGCCGGCCTCTACTTCGGCCTCCTGATGAAATTGCGCAACCCGGCGCACCATGTATCGGTCATCGAGCGCAACCGCCCCTACGACACGTTCGGCTGGGGCGTAGTTTTCTCGGATCAAACGCTCGACAATCTCCGCGCAGCCGATCCGCCAAGCGCGGATATGATCCTGGACGCCTTCAACCACTGGGACGACATCGATATCCACTTCCGTGGCCGCACCCTCCGCTCATCGGGTCATGGGTTCTGCGGTATCGGCCGCAAACGTCTGCTCAATATCCTGCAAGCCCGTTGCGAAGCGCTCGGTGTCGAACTCGTGTTCGAAACCAGCGTGACGGACGACGACCGCTACGACGCCGACCTCATCATCGCGTCCGACGGCGCGAACAGCGCAATCCGACAGAAGTACGCCGCGACCTACCAACCGGATATCGACTTGCGCGACTGCCGCTTCGTATGGCTCGGCACGAAAAAGCGCTTCGATGCCTTTACATTTGCATTCGAGCAGACGGAATGGGGTTGGTTTCAAGCGCACGCCTATCGCTTCGACGACGACACATCAACATTCATCGTGGAAGCACCCGAGCGCGTCTGGCGTGCCGCCGGACTCGAAGAGATGAGCAAGGAGCAAGGCATCGCGTTTTGCGAGCGCCTCTTCGCGAAGTACCTCGACGGCAACCCGCTGATCTCGAATGCGGCGCACCTGCGCGGCTCCTCACAGTGGATTCGTTTTCCACGCGTGGTCAATCGCGAGTGGGTTCATCTCAGGCCGCGTTCGGACGGCGGATCGACGCCAGTTGTTCTGATGGGCGACGCAGCCCATACAGCGCATTTTTCCATCGGCTCCGGCACCAAGCTCGCGCTTGAAGACGCAATCGAACTCGCAAACAGTATCGATGCTCATGCCGACGATCTTCCAGCCGCGCTCGATCGATACAAACGCATACGCAGTGTCGACGTGCTACGACTGCAAAACGCCGCTCGCAATTCGACGGAGTGGTTCGAGCATGTCGACCGATATGCCTCGTTCGAACCGGAGCAATTCGCCTATTCGCTACTGACGCGATCGCAGCGCATTTCGCATGAAAATCTGCGGGCACGCGATGCACATTACGTAGCCAGCTTCGAAAACTGGCTCGCCGCGCGCACGGGTACGCCGCAACCGCGCACGGCACGCTCGATTCCGCCGATGTTCACACCCTACGCTGTACGCGGCGTCCGGCTGAAAAACCGCATCGTCGTTTCGCCGATGGCGCAATACTCGGCCGTCGAAGGCACGGTGGGCGACTATCACCTGACCCACCTCGGCGCCCGTGCCATGGGCGGCGCCGCGCTGGTAATGACCGAAATGACCTGCGTCAGCGCCGAAGGCCGCATTACGCCCGGCTGCCCAGGCATGTATACAAGCGAACATCGGCAAGCGTGGCAGCGCATCGTCGATTTCGTACACGGCGCAAGCGATGCCAAAATCGGCATGCAGCTCGGTCATGCCGGCGCAAAAGCATCGACGCGCGTCAGCTGGGAAGGTATCGACCAGCCGCTCGACGAAGGCAACTGGCCACTCGTTTCCGCTTCGCCGCAACAATATCTGGCGGGCATCAGCCAATGGTCACGCGAAGCCACGCTCGACGATTTGCGCGAAATCGAAAACCAGTTCGTGCGCGCAGCGCAGATGGCGGACGAAGCGGGCTTCGATTGGCTCGAACTGCACTGCGCACACGGCTACTTTCTATCCAGCTTCATTTCTCCGTTGACGAATCGGCGCACGGACGAATACGGCGGGGCGCTCGAACATCGGCTGCGCTATCCGCTCGAAGTATTCGCCGCCATTCGCCGTGTATGGCCTCAGAGCAAACCGATTTCCGTACGCATCTCGGCGCACGACTGGGTGGAAGGCGGCACGACGCCGGACGACGCGGTACAGATTGCCCGCGCATTCAAAGCGGCCGGCGCCGACATGATCGACGTTTCCTCGGGGCAAGTCAGCAAGCTCGAAAAGCCGGTCTACGGCCGCATGTACCAGACGCCGTTTTCCGATCGCATTCGCAACGAGGCCGGCATCGCGACGATAGCGGTTGGCGCGATCTCAGAGGCCGATCACGCGAACAGCATCATCGCAGCCGGTCGCGCGGATTTGTGCGCCGTCGCGCGGCCGCATTTGGCCAACCCGGCATGGACGCTCACCGAGGCCGCAAAAATCGGCTACCTCGACATCGGCTGGCCCAAGCAATACACGGCCGCAAAGGCCCAACTCGAACGCAACGCAGAACGCGAGCGTGCTCAAACCCCATCTTTGCCGATATCGGACACGCAATGAACAACCACTCGCTCAACGGTAAGCACGCCGTCGTGACAGGCGGAGGCAGCGGCATCGGCGCAGCAATTGCACGCTCGCTCGCGCAAGCCGGCGCGCGCCTGACGCTGACGGGCCGCGATGCAAAGAAACTTGCCGCCCAACGCGAACAACTCGCCGCCTATGACGATGTGGGTTGCATCACGATGGACGTGACGGAACCCGAGTCGGTCGCGCAAGCCTTCGCCGCAGCGGTGCAGGCGATGGGGCCGGTCGATATCCTGATCGACAACGCCGGCCAGGCGCAAGCCTCCCCCTTCACGGCTACCGATCTGGCGCTGTGGCGCCGCATGCTCGACGTCAATCTGACCGGCGTCTTCCTCTGCACGCAGGCGGTCTTGCCCGCGATGCTCCAAAGAAAATACGGCCGCATCGTCAATGTGGCCAGCACCGCGGGGCAAATCGGCTATCCCTACGTGGCCGCCTACTGCGCCGCGAAGCATGGCGTCATCGGTCTGACCCGCTCGCTGGCGCTCGAAGTCGCGGCCAAAGGCATTACCGTCAACGCGGTTTGCCCCGGCTACACCGAAACCGAGCTGCTGCATACCGCACTCGATCAAGTCGTCTCCAAAACGGGCCGAAGCATGAACGAAGCCCGCACCGCGTTGCAGCGCGCCAACCCGCAACAACGCTTCATGTCGCCGGAAGAAGTCGCGCATGCGGTGCTCTGGCTCGTGCAGCCCGAATCGTCGGCCATGACCGGTCAATCGATTTCAATCTCTGGTGGAGAAGTAATGTGAGCCGCACTGCCCGTTCCTCGGCAAAAAAAGACGCCGCTCAATCGATCGAAACGACGAAGCCAGCGCGCGGCGACAATGTCGTCGATATGGAAGCCCGTACAGGCGCCGATAGCCATATGAGTCTGCGCCTATGGTTGAGATTGCTCGCAACCACCAATCTCGTGCAAGCCGAGCTGCGTCGCCGCCTGCGAGACGAATTCGAGACCACACTGCCGCGCTTCGACTTGATGGCCCAACTCGAACGCCATCCCGAAGGACTGAAAATGAGCGAAATCTCGCGGCGCCTGATGGTCACCGGCGGCAACGTGACAGGTATCACCGATCAACTCGAGAAAGAGGGTTTCGTTGCACGCGAGGCAGACCCAAACGACCGACGCGCCTTCAGCGTGCGTCTGACGCCCGCGGGCCGCATCGCTTTCGACAAGATGGCGCGCGCCCACGAACAATGGGTCGTGGAGCTGTTGGGCGGCCTGGGCCGCGACGAGAAGTCGAAGATGTATCAGCGTCTCGGCAAATTGAAAACGCATTTGGTGGAAAACGCGCGGCGTTGAATGGCCGCTTACGCACCATCACGCACTGTGCCTGACGTCCAACGAACGATTCGAACCCGCCCATGACTCATTCACCCTCATCCGCCGCCCGCCTGCACGCAGGCAACGCCGTCGCCCTTGCCGGCTATGCGACCCACCACTTCGGCTGGTCCGTCAGCGACGGCGTGGGCACGATCGTGCTGAACCGTCCCGACCGCAAGAATCCACTGACCTTCGATTCCTATGCCGAACTGCGCGATCTGTTCCGCCAGCTCGCCTACGCAACAGATGTCAAAACAATAGTGATCTATGGCGCCGGAGAGAACTTCTGCTCGGGCGGCGACGTGCACGAAATCATCGGTCCACTGATCGGCTTGCCGATGCCGGAGCTGCTGATGTTCACGCGAATGACGGGGGATGTCGTGAAAGCCATGCGCCATTGTCCGCAGCCGATTGTCGCGGCCGTGGACGGCGTATGCGCCGGAGCGGGAGCGATTCTCGCCATGGCGGCCGATCTACGCTACGCCACCGCGCGCAGCAAGCTGGCGTTTCTGTTCACGCGCGTCGGTCTCGCGGGCTGCGATATGGGCGCCTGCGCCATTCTGCCGCGCATCATCGGCCAGGGACGTGCATCGGAGCTTCTTTTTACGGGGCGGGCGGCGAGCGGCGAAGAAGCCTACGCCTGGGGTTTTTATAACCGCCTCTGCGAGCCCGGCGATTTGGTTGCACAGGCAACCGAATTGGCGCGCACACTCGCGAGTGGCCCGACCTTCGCGCACGGCATGACGAAGCGGATGCTGCATCAGGAATGGAGCATGAGCGTCGACGACGCCCTCGAGGCGGAGGCCCAGGCGCAGGCAGTGTGCATGGCTACCCAGGACTTCGAGCGGGCTTACCGCGCATTTGCGGCGAAGGCACGTCCCGAATTCAAAGGAGATTGACGTGGCGATCGACGCCCCTTCGAGCATGCTGGATTGGCCGTTTTTTGAAGCGCGGCACCGCACCCTCGCGACGGATATCGATGCGTGGTGCAACGAGCACTTGCCTGCAGTGAGCTCGCTGTTGCACGAACGCGATGGCGCGGATGAAGGATGTCGCCAACTCGTGCGTATGCTCGGCGAAGCCGGGTGGCTGCGCTATGGCATCGGCGGACGAACGTACGGCGGCGATGGCGACGAAATCGATACCCGTGCGGTCTGTCTGTTACGCGAGACCCTGGCGAAACACGCGGGTCTCGCCGACTTCGCGCTAGCCATGCAGGGGCTGGGTTCGGGCGCGATCACGCTCGCCGGTACGCAAGCGCAAAAGCAGCGGTATCTGCCGGCCGTTGCCAACGGCACGGCGATTGCCGCGTTCGCCTTGACGGAGCCCGAGTCCGGCTCGGATGTGGCCGCACTTGCGCTGACAGCGCACGACGACGGCGATGCCTATGTTCTCGAAGGCGAGAAGACATGGATTTCGAACGGCGGCATTGCCGACTTCTATATCGTCTTCGCACGCACGGGCGAGGCACCCGGTGCACGCGGCATCAGTGCATTCATCGTCGACGCGGATACGCCCGGACTCACGATTGCGGAGCGCCTCGAAGTCATTGCACCGCATCCGCTCGCCCGGCTGGAATTCGCGGGCGCACGTTTATCCAAGCACTATATGCTCGGCGCGCCGGGCGAAGGGTTCAAGCTTGCCATGCGCACGCTCGACATCTTCCGCACTTCGGTGGCGGCAGCAGCGCTCGGCTTTGCCCGCCGCGCGCTGGCCGAGGCGCTGCACCGCGCAAGCACGCGGCATCTTTTCGGGCAAACGCTTTCCGACTTGCCGTTGACACAGACAAAGCTCGCGCAAATGGCGTTGACGATCGATAGCGCCGCACTGCTCGTCTATCGGGCGGCCTGGATGCGCGATCAAGGCAAACGCGTGACGCGCGAAGCGGCCATGGCGAAGTGGCACGCCACCGAAGGCGCGCAGCAAGTCATCGATGCGGCCGTGCAGATCTGGGGGGCTCAGGGCGTGCAAAGCGGAACGACCGTCGAGACGCTTTATCGCGAGATCCGTGCGTTGCGCATTTACGAAGGGGCGACAGAAGTTCAGCAATTGATCGTTGGGCGCGACCTTCTGGCGCAACATGCTGCGCGCGAAGGGGCTGTGCGATGAGCATTCCGGGCGCCATCCTCTTCGAGCGGTCGGTGCGGGTTCGCTTCTCGCATTGCGACCCGGCCGGCATCGTGTTTTTTCCGCAATATCTGACGCTCACGAACGCCCTTGTCGAAGATTGGTTCAACGAGGGGCTCGGCATCGACTATGCAGCGATGATCGGAACGCGCCGCATCGGCCTGCCGATTGTCAAACTTGAATGCGAATTCGTCCGCCCGAGCCGAATGGGCGAATCGCTATCGATGCGATTGTCGCTCGATGCGCTCGGACGACGCTCGATCTCCATCGGCATCGAAGCGCTTCGTCATGACGGTGTCTGCTTCCGATCGAAGCAAGTGCTCGTGACTACATCGCTGGCTTCACATCAATCGATCGATATTCCTGACGACATCCGCACCGCGCTCGAACGCGCTGCATCGTCACCTTTGAGCTTCGAGGCCCTGTCGCTATGAAACGCACTTTTCTTCCATCCGGCTGGACGAAGCCGCGCGGGTACGCCAACGCGGTTGCCGCACGCGGTACGTCCGTTTATATCGCCGGGCAAATCGGCTGGGACGCCGACGAACAATTTCATTCGACGGAGTTTGCGGCGCAGGCGCGTCAGGCGCTGCTCAATGTCGCCGCTGCACTGGAGGCCGCAGGCGGCCGGCCCGAGCATCTCGTGCGCATGACATGGTACGTCACCGACAAGCGCGAATACCTGGCTTCATTGCGGGAAGTGGGACAGGCGTTTCGCGAGGTGATCGGCGACTACGACATCGCCATGAGCGCCATGCAGGTGGCCGCACTGATCGAAGATGAAGCCAAAGTCGAAATCGAAGCCACCGCCGTCATTCCCGACTGATCCCGGAGGGATGTCATGGAACCGTCTGCCCACGTCGATACTTTCGCCCGGGACAATTCGCCCCCGCTCGAGCAATGGCCCGTATTGCGGCTCGACGATCCCGGCCTTGCCTACCCTGCCCGCCTCAATTGCGCCGCGGCGTTGCTCGATGAGGCAATCGACGCGGGGCACGGCGAGCGGGTTGCGATCTGGTCGAACGTCGACGGTCAGCCGAACGCGACGACCTACAACGAGCTTCGCGCCATGGTCGATCGCTGGGCGCACGTGCTCGTAGACGACTTGGCACTCCGACCCGGCAATCGCATGCTGCTGCGCGGACCCAATACGCTGCAAATGGCTGCGGCGTTGCTGGCCAGTCTCAAAGCCGGGCTTGTCGTCGTGCCGACGATGCCGCTTTTGCGTGCCAAAGAACTGAAGCAAATCATCGATAAGGCGCGCATCGGCGCTGCGCTGTGCGATGCGCGGCTTGCCGATGAATTGAACCGGTGCCGCGAGCCCGGCGATGAATACTTCGCCCCGGATCTCGCACAGGTGGCGTTCTTTCATAGCGATGCGCACGACTCGCTCGACACGCGTGCCGCTGGGAAGCCTGCGCATTTCGATGCTTGCGATACGGCGGCCGACGATGTCTGCCTGATCGCTTTTACAAGCGGCACGACGGGCGCACCGAAAGGCTGCATGCATTTTCATCGCGATGTGCTGGCGATGTGCGACCTTTTCCCACGCCATGTTCTGCGGCCGAACGCCGACGACGTGTTTTGCGGCACACCTCCGCTCGCATTCACATTCGGGTTGGGCGGTCTGCTCTGCTTCCCGTTGCGTGTCGGCGCATCGACGGTGCTCATCGAAAAGCTCACCCCGGAGTCACTGCTGCAAACGATCGACCGTTTTCGCGCGACGATCGTGTTCACGGCGCCAACGTTTTATCGGCAAATGGCCCCGCATGTCGCGCGCTTCGATCTGTCGAGCCTCGCAAAGACCGTATCGGCCGGCGAAGCGCTGCCCGACGCCACGCGCGCCCTCTGGCGTGAAGCCACGGGTATCGAAATGATCGACGGTCTCGGCGGCACCGAGATGATCCATATTTTTATCTCATGCGCAGCCGAGGATATTCGCCCGCACGCTATCGGCAAGGCGGTGCCGGGCTACGAAATCGCGGTCGTCGACGATGCCATGCGGCGGCTGCCACCGGGTACGGTCGGCAAACTCGCCGTGCGCGGCCCGACGGGCTGCCGCTATCTTGCGGACGAAAGGCAAAAAACGTTTGTGCGCGAAGGTTGGAATCTGCCTGGCGATGCGGTCTATATGGACGAGGACGGCTACGTGTTTTACCAGGCGCGTGCCGACGACATCATCGTATCTGCTGGCTATAACATCTCAGGGCCCGAGGTCGAAAGCGTGCTGCTCGAGCACGAAGCTGTCGCCGAGTGCGGTGTGATCGGCGTGCCCGACGACGAACGCGGGCAAATCGTCAAGGCGTTCGTCGTCGTCAATCCGGGTTATGTGGCGGACGATACGCTCGTTGCCGAGTTACAGGCATTCGTGAAAAGCCATGTGGCGCCGTACAAGTATCCGCGCGTGATTCGATTCATCGAGGCATTGCCGCGCACAGAGACAGGCAAATTGAAGCGCTTCGCGCTGCGGACAATGTAGGTTCTGTCTGCAGCCGAGATTACAGGCAATTCACAAGCAAATATTACCAATTGGATGGGGGCGATTCGGAAAAATATTCTTATCGAGTAATTGACGGCTCATTCTATTTTGTGGAAACAAATTTGTGTGTAGAATCGCGCGACCGTCGATATCGGCGATCCGTCAAGCATACAAATGAATACCGACCTGTCCGTTCAAGACCTCCGAAAGCTCGCTGCGGGAGGGCAGAATAATCGGTTTTTGACGCTGTCGTTTCCAGACGGCGACGCTCCCGGGGAAATTCTGCTGGCGAATCGTCTGGAAGGGGAAGAATTCCTGTCGCGCGATTTCCGATTCATTGTCGAAATTCTGTCCGACAATGCGAAGCTCGACCCGAAAGATTTCGTTGGAAAGTTGGTGTCCGCGCGATTGCTGCGCAACGATGGCAACTTTCGGTATTTCACCGGCTATATATTTTCGTTTCGCTTGACAAAGGCGGATGGCGGGATTGCGTTTTACGAAGCCGAGATCGGCCCCTGGTTACGCTATCTGACGCTGCGCAAGAATAACCGGCTTTTCAAGGACATGACGATAGCCGGTCAAACCGGCGCCATCTTTCAAAATTACGGCTACCTGCCCGTCTGGGAGTGGAGAGTCCGCGAGGACGACCCGAGGATGAAGATGGCGTGCCAGTTCGACGAGCACGACCACAATTACGTCCATCGTCGCTGGGAGCACCTGGGCCTCACCTACTGGTACGAACATACGGCCAAAGGTCATAAGCTGATCCTGTCCGATCCGCTTCGCGACGACCAGCCGATCGATGGCAGCACCCCGGAGATTCGCTATCAGAGCGAGGCCGGGTCGCAGGAAGCGGATGGTATTGCATCGTGGTCGCCCGTTCAGACGGTCACGTCCACGCACATGTCGCTATCGCGGGCCGACTTCAAGGATCCTGGGCGCACGGCAAATACCGGCGGCCTGGCCGATGCGCAGGTCGACGGATGGGACGGCCGCATTCCAAAGCTCGAATGGTACGAGTACGCCGGTGCGTACGGCTACCGCAACGCCGACGATGGCCAGCGGTTGGCGCAGCGACGTGTCAACGCAATCGAGGCGAACGCGCGACACTATGAGGCGCGCGGCAATTGCCGCTCCGTGATGCCTGGCCGCTGGTTCCGGTTGACCGATCACTTCGGCGGCATGATCGGCCGCACGAGCCGCGACGACGAATACCTGATCGTTTCCGCGCGTCACGTTGCGACGAACAACTACCTTCAGGGCGTTGACGCGCCAGCTGCGTACGAGAACGCCTTTAGGTGTGTCCGTCGGGACCTGCGGTGGCGGCCAGCGCCCGGCTACAACAGCGTCGATACACGCATACTGGCGCCCCAGACGGCCACCGTCGTCGCGCCGCAACCCGTCGTCGACTCGAAAGGCGACAGTATCTTCACCGACGAGCACGGGCGATGTCTCGTGCAGTTCCATTGGGACAGAGAAGGCAAGTACACGACCTGGGTGCGCGTGTCGAGTGGCTGGGCAGGCGGAAGCCAGGGCATGACAGCGCTGCCGCGAATTGGCGCGGAAGTGGTCGTTCAATGGCTCGACGGTAATCCGGACCATCCGATCGTCACGGGGCGGGTCGGTAATACGACGAATCAGCCGGCGTGGCAGTTGCCGCATCAGCGCGCATTGACGGGCATTCGCAGCCGCGAGTTGGTGGGCGATGCCGGCAACCGGGCGGCGGGCAACAGCAATCATTTGATTTTCGACGATACGGCGGGCGCCATTCAGACACAATTGCGCAGCGACCATAAGGCCAGCCAATTGTCGCTGGGCAGCGTCACGCGTATCGAGGATTGGCAGGGACGGCAGGATGCGCGTGGCGAGGGCTTCGAGTTGCGCACCGACGGAGTCGGGGCGGTCCGCACGGCTCAGGGGATGGTGGTCAGCACCGAGGGCCGGCCGAAGGGTCAAGCGCATATCGCGGATGTGAGTGAGCCCGTATCGCGTCTGTCCAAGGCGCAAACACTGCACGACCAACTTGGCAAGCTCGCTCAGAAGCATGATGCGCAGGACAGCGGCGCCGATCAGAGCCTGGTCGCCGATGAACTGAAGTCGCAGGCCGACGGCATCAAGGGCTCAGGCGGTGGCGCTAGCGGCGATGGATCGTTCCCGGAGCTGAACGAACCGCACTTGTTGCTGGCGGGCGCGGCCGGCCTCGAGATGACTACTCCTGCAACCGTTCATATGGCGGGCGGCCAGCATGTGGCTGTCACTGCAGGCCAGAACGTCTCGATCGCGGCGGGCAAATCGCTTTTTACGAGCGTCTCGGAAAAGTTCTCGTTGTTCGTGCACCGAATGGGTATGAAGCTCGTCGCGGCGAGCGGTAAGGTTCAAGTGCATGCGCAAAACGACGACCTCGAACTGCTCGCGAAAAAGGTCGTTGCGATCATCAGTACAACGGACTGGATCAATATCACTGCGAAGCAGGGTATCCGGTTGACGGCGGGCAACAGTCAGTTCGAGGTCAGCGCGAAAGGCATCGTCGGTTATACGCCCGGCGAGAACAAGGTTCATGCGGGCAGTCACGATACGGTCGGACCGGAGAGCGTGCCTGCGCAGTTCCCCGGCAACGATTTGTGCGAGCAGGTCGCTGGCGCTGCGTCGCAGGCCGGTCAGGCGTCGGTCGCGCTGACCTGAGGAAGCCATCGTGACGATCTCCCAGATGCAGGCCGCCCCAGCGTCTTCGGGGCCATTGATGCACGGCTTTTTGCTCGTCGAACCGACTATGCTCGTCCATGTGCCTGAACTGGCCGCACTGAGCATGCGCCCCTGCGTACACCGCACACTTGCCCATCGGGAAGAGCTGATGCCGCAATTGATCGACGTTGCCGCGTTGGACGATGAAGGACGTGTGCTGGCGACTGAGTCCTGGATGGCGGAAACGCACGTCGAACGTCCGCCAGTGGTATGCGCATGGTTAGATAGCGATGCCGGCGTCGATGCCGTTAGCGAACATATCGCACAGTATTTGGTGGGCCCGGGAGCTGGCGGCAAGTCGGTGTTCTGGCGGTATTACGATCCGCGTGTATTGGCATTGACGTTGGCGATCCTCGATCCGGCGCAGCGCGAGGCGTTGCTCGGCCCGGTCAAGGTGTGGCAGTTCGCATGGGCAGGACACCGCTGGAGCGTTACTGGTACTGGCGACGGGTCCAGGGACGCCGATCGATCGTCAGGCTGGCCGCGCTCGGAGCAATGGACGCGCATCAATCGCAGCGAAACCGCGGATCGCGTGATGCGTCGTCTACCCGTCATGTCCGTCGAGCAAACTGCTCGGTTGCCCGCGGCCCTCGATCAGTTGTTTTCCGATGTGGCGCTGAACAGCGACGCGGAAGACGTGGATGTGCTTGTGGGGTTCATGTCGGAGCGTGTACGCAATGACTTTGCACTCGATGCCGAAATTCAGGGATCAAAATCATGACAACTAAAGGATGCCCGTTGTGCGATCGGCAGTCGCTGCTGATCTATCCGGTTCGATATGCCCTCGCGTGCCCACGTGGTGCCGCGAAAGCGCCGGCCTTGTCCGGCAACTTCAAGATCGATGGTCGCGCTCCGCCGTCAGTTGGTACCGCCAAGTACACGCTGCGTGCACTGCGAGAGGGCTATCTATACACCTACGATGAAAAGCGTAAGCGGCTCAGCGCATATATGGTTCTCGACGATGGCTCGCTGTGGTATTTCCCGCCTGATACGACGCCGCCGCCGGGTGCGAAGGACGCGCTCACCCAGAGTTGCACCAACAATCTGGAAACGGAGTTCGAGTCGCTGGGTCGATGCGTTAGTATCGCGCATACTCCCGGGATTGAAACTGAAGAAGCGACCAATCTTTGGATCGGCTGGTCGAACGTGCGATGGACCAAGGATCTCGTTCATAAAAAGATCGGCGACGAGGCTTGGCGCAAGCTGCATATGCAGTGCATCAACATCCCAGCGATGCTCAAGGGTGGCGCCGTCGATACAGGGGAATTTCAAGCCAGTCAAAGCAAGGTAGCGCATTTCGCGATGGACGATCAGGCGATGAAGGATGCGTTCGGGTTCAGCAACCAAGCTCCAAAGGAAGAAATCCGCCTGCGTCAACGCAAAATCGCGAACCGCATCGGCGACGCGATGGCAAAGTCACCGTTCAAGAAAGGCTTCATTGTTGCGGTCAACGATCCCGTCGGTATCTCGAACGATCTCGCCGAATTGACGGTCCCGAATCTGAACAATGGTTTCGACGAACAGATTTACTGGAAGTACGTCTCAGCTCAACTTTTAGAGCGCGCCGAAGCCGGTATTCGCGCCAACGCCAAGGCATCGACTGGACTGTCGTACCGAATGTCTCAGACGGCCCAACAAGTCAACGACCTCAATTCGCGAGTCGGAAATTACAACGCCCCGCCCATGACCGATGTGACCGGGCTTTATCGTTTGATCAAAGGCGTCTTCAAGACCGGTAGCTTTGAACAGGCTGCGAAGGAAGAAGATGCGCGGATGGCCAACGTTCCAGCGACGGTAGAGGCGTCCGCCAATGAGGCTTGGGAAGAAGCATCGACCAAGGTCGGGCCGAATGGCAAGCGAACCAGCGTGTTGGACGAGGAAGCACTGAAACGCTTCCCGCAGGAGTATCAGCAAGCGCTCGAAGCGTTCAAGCCGAAATGGCAGCCCCTAGTGCAAGCGCATGCCGATTGGCTCAATTCGAAGCTGCTTGCGGAATGGATGGCGGGTAATCACGACCCGCAGGATCTTCGCAGCGGCTATGCGTACAGTGAGTCGTGTGCACAGGCAATTGGGTCGGCCGCCGGTACGGAACCATGCAAGAAGGTGATCGATGAGTGGCTGAACGGTCAGGCCGCGAATGTCCGCAATGTCTACGTGCGCGCCCTGCTGTTCAATCAGGATGCGATGATAAAAGCAGCGGATGCGCAGGTACACGGTTCCGATATCCAGTACGAGAACTTCCTGAACTTATACAAGGAAGCGTTCAAGAAGATCGAGAGTCTAGGTAACGCGGCCAGCTTGCGGGACCGGCTTATCGTGACTACCGCCAATCATATCGTCGGCGTACTCACAAGTACGGCACGCGGCGCGGCGATCGGATTTGTGACCATTCGTCTGGCGATGCAGTCCGGCGTTCGCCTCAAGCCATCGCAGGTCAGCAAGCTTGCAATTCGAGACTGGGTCCTGCGGGAAGCCCGGGCAGCGGGCGTCCAACTGGACGGCGACCGTACCGACCAGCGCGCATCGGCGACTCAAGTCGGTAAGCAGGTCATAAAAGCCGCGCCACCGCGCGATCCGAATATCGTTGCCTATGAGATGGATGTGGATGCCCTGGTCAAGGACGGAAAGTTGGACGCCGATGCGATCAAGGCCATCAGAGTGCCTGGTGTGGATGCCGCAAAGAAGTGGCTCAATTCGTCCCGAGAGTTCAATCTCGGTGTCGTGACGGTGATTTTTCAGATGGCAACACTGACGTTCGCGGCTAAGGATTGGGCTGGCAGTGACCAGTTCAATCAAGGGGAAACTGGGCTCAAGGCGGTCGGCGCTGTCGTTTCGATCGTCGGAACCGTCATAGAGACGGCATCGGAGACCGTCGCCAAGGCACCGGCTCATCCGTTGTCGGCATTCATTATGAAACAGTGGGCTGGCGCCGGCGAGTGGGCTGAGCTCGGCGCGAAGATCGGGCGGGGGCTGGGAGCGATTGCTGGCATTGTATTAGCCGGCTTCGACCTTCTCAAAAATGCCCCCGAGGCACACGGCAATAAGGAAGACGGGCTTTCGATTCTTTACGTTGCAAGCGGAGCTCTCGGCATATATATTGCCGCTGCCGCATTCTTCAGCCTCCCACTTTTCTGGCCGGCCCTGATCTTATCGATCCTGGTGGGAATAGCTATCGCGCTTTTCAAGGCGTCCGCCATCAAAGACTGGGTCTCTCGCTGCAAATTCAGCAAGGGGGAACACTATGCTTCGCTCGAAGCAGAACTCAAGGCTTTTAGTTCGGCCGCAGGAGACTGAGAATGGACGAGCGCGTCATGAAGAAATGCATTGGCAGACCCATCCCAGAGTGGGATCTAGCCCATCGCTTAGCGACCGATCGGCCGGTGAGCCCAGATATTCAAGACTTCGGTTCGACGTTCAACATCAATTCCGTCTTTATGGACGTAATTGAACCGTCATTTCTAGAGAAGCAATGGTTCATTACAGGTGTGTTCGTTCTATTTTTGGCCGCCTTATATGGCCCGTATATGTACAGTTACACCCACACAGGTGATTCCTCATCGTTTTATCTGTTTGTGGCCGATGTGATGGCTCTATGCTTCGTAGTGTTGTTTGGCGGAATGGCTTGGAGACTTGGGCGAGGTCTGTTCTTCGGCTTGTGCTACCGTCCGATTCGCTTTCATCGTGAAACCCGCAAGCTATATGCGATTCGCTTGCGACGCTTCTTCGCCAAACCCGGCGACGGTGACGTGGTCTGGGAGGCACCGTGGACAGAAGACTCCATCTTCTGCCTCCACCGCGAGATCACATCCTTCGGCACAATTTTTCACATTCGGCACTATACGGTCGACGATCACGGCAACGTCAACCGTGTGTTCTCAATCGGCCGCGAATGGACCGGTAGACTGCAAGTCGAAATGGCGCTCGCACAGTGGAACTACTGGTGCGCGTATATGAATGACGGCCCAAACGGTCTGCCCAAGCCGATGCTGTTTCACACGCAACGCGAAACGTTGCGCGAATCGTTCCTGTTTTCGATGTACAGCTTCGGCATGCGCGCACCCGTCGCCGCTCGATTGCTCATGATGCCGCTGATCCTGGTGTTCACGGTCATGCGGATGCTGGCCAACGCGACCTGTCGCGATCCTATCTGGCCTGACGCAATCGAACGCATTTCGGCCGTCGCTTCCGACGATCCCTATGCCGAACCCCGCCCCGGCACACCAGTTGGGTGGGGCGACACAGTCTTGGCTCAGCAGCGCGGCGAGTACCCGAACGATCCGAAAGCACGGGTTGAAGGCTGGTCCGGGGAACCTGATGGCTGCAAGTACGCGCTGGCTTGGCTCGAGAATCCTCATTCGAAGATGGCGCGCCCGGCAGTGCAGGGCTAATTACAGCTCATGAAAAAATGAAAAGGCAAATCGTCACATCCCTGTATGTAGGACTCGCTTTGCTCGGTAGCTACCCACCAAGTGCATCGGCGAAATATGGTGCTGCAGAAACGGCTGTCAAATCGGCTCTAGCCAGCGCTCGAGATATTAGATTTGACGATGAATACGAAATGACTCATGACCTGCATGGAACGGACCCAGTCCGGAACTTGAAGCGAACTTTCATCTGCGGACATGTCGCATACAAAAATGCCGACGGTAAAGCTGTCCGGGCGCGCTTTATCTACGTGACCGACTCGAATGATCCGCTAATTTCCGAATATGGTCCGCTCGCATTGGAGAAGCCCGAGCTAGATTACGGTATTCTTGATGAAAGCAATGGAGGGAGGTATGCGACCGCATTCGAATTTTCCGGCTGGAATAAGACTTGCGTCAATGCGCAACATCCCAAGACGTTTAGCGGAGTCGCTTCAAAGAGCGACAATTGAGCCGCACGGAGGAGTCCACGCAGCGGCTTGGCTCAACAGCTCAGCGCGTTGATGCGCTACCGAATTACGGTCCAAGGATGAACGTCCGGCAACCCGCCGGGGCTTGAATAGGGTGACTGCCACAATGACAAACACAGATGACGGGGAAACGGGCAGCGTGCATGAATTGTCTGTGACAGAGGAGACCGCTCATTACTTGGCTGATCCGTCCGCTACCGCCGCCGCCAGTGCGGAAGGCATTCCCCATAATCTCGTCTGTCTCAATACATTGTGGACGCTTGCTCTCATTGATCAACCACTTTACGAGCAGGCAAAGGACCAACTAGGCGATCGGCCGGATTTCGCGAAAGACGGTCAGCAGCCGGCCATCGGCGGCCCCGCGGCTGCTCTGGAATGGATGATTGAAAGCAGCCTGCTGACAAGGGCTCAATTCGAGGCACTCGCGGAGCGCTACATCCGGGAAGGCGTCGAGAGAGAGAAGAATCAAAAGGAAGATTTGCAACGAATATTGATCGTCGAGACTGTCGATCCTGGCTTCTGCGATGGCGTCTTTCGGAAGGAAATGAGCTTAAAAAAAGCAAGAATCTACAGTCCGTACATCTCTGGCGCCATCCTGTTTATCGCTTTCTTTTATCTGCTTCCTATGTTCGTTAGATTCTTGAGGCATGTTTTTCGTTGACTGTAAGGGGCACTATGACTTGTTCGCAGAGGCGCAACGCATCTGACTCGGAGTAGGAAGCCGACACATGGACGAACGAGTCATGACCAAATGTATTGGCAAACCGGTGCCGGAGTGGGATCTGGCTCATCGCTTGCCGACCGGTCGATCTGTTGGTCCAGACGTTCAAGATTTCGGCTCGACTTTCAGCATCAATTCGACGTTTATGGACGTGATCGAACCGTCGTTTCTTGAAAAACAGTGGTTCGCCACCGGCGTCGTAGTAGCCTTCGCATGTATCGGAATCGGTCCGTACATCTATTTCCTTACGCACACCGATCCAGCGCCCGCGTTCTGGATGTTTGTATTTAATTGCATAGCACTTGTTCCGGTAGCTCTTTTCGGTTCGATCGTCTGGAAGCTGGGACGAGGATTATTCTTCGGCTTGCGCCACCGACCAATCCGCTTTCATCGCGAAGCCCGCAAGCTATACGCGATTCGCGCGCGACGCTTCTTCGCCAAACCCGGCGAGGGTGACGTGGTCTGGGAGGCACCTTGGACAGAAGACTCGATCTTCTGCCTCCACCGCGAGACCACATCCTTCGGCACCGTCTTCCACATTCGTCACTATACGGTCGACGATCATGGCAACGTCACCCGTGTGTTCTCGATCGGCCGTGAATGGACCGGCAGGCTGCAAGTCGAAATGGCGCTCGCGCAGTGGAACTACTGGTGCGCGTATATGAACGATGGCGCCAACGGTCTGCCTAAACCGATGCTATTTCATACGCAGCGAGAAACATCGCGCGAGTCGTTCCTTTTTTCGATGTACAGCTTCGGAATGCGCGCACCCGTCGTCGTTCGACTGATGATGATGCCGCTGATTTTGGTCTTCACCGTCATGCGAATAATCGCGAACGCAACCTGCCGCGATCCCGTCTGGCCCGACTCGATCGAACGAATTTCCGTCATCGCTTCAGACGATCCATACGCCGAGCCCCGCCCCGGCACACCGGTCGGCTGGGGCGACACCGTCTTGGCTCAGCAGCGCGGCGAGTACCCGAACGACCCGAAAAGCCGTGCCCAAGATTGGAGCGGTGAATCCGATGGCAGGCTGAACGCAGCGGTGTGGCTCGACAATCCAGCTGCAGGCAGGGGCCGGGTGACGCAACGCGCATGATGCCGAACGGAACACACGATATATATCAACGCGAGGTTGAGAATGAAAGACGAAAACGGACGCGGGGTAATCCGCTTGAACGACAAGACGACGCACGGCGGTCACGTAACCACCGCCAGCGATGATTTGAAGGCGTTAGGCGTGCCCGTCGCGCTGAAGGGCCATCTGACATGGTGCCCCAAGTGTGGCGGCCATTTCGCCATAGTCCCCGAAAACAGCACGCGCCAACACCATGGCGTACCAGTCGCGTTTCACAACGACCCGACGGAATGCGGCGCGCGCTTGATTTCGTCGCTGTAGCGCGAGAACACGGAGAAAAAAACGTATGAACTTCCGAAGGCGCTCGCATTCATGTCGGCGACCGCAGTGATCGCGTTGGTGGCGTTGAGGCGAAAGCCACCACAGTGCAGCGACATTGCGACGGCCAAAGCCATGGCGATCTTCCGGAATGAGAACTCGACTGATTTGGCAAAAGGGGGAAGTGCCCGCATCGGGCGAGCGTCGTGCTATCGGAGCCGCCTACGCTACCTCGCCGCCGCCTCAAATCCCACCGTACTGTGCCGCCGGCAGGCATTTGGCTGAAATTTCCGCAAACAGCTCGCCAGAAAAGAGTCGACGTTTAGGATTGACAGCGGCGGTTCTGCGTCCGCTCATGCGGATGCCTATTGATCAGTCTGCGCAGGGCAAATTCGCGAGAGGTGAAACGCTATGTCGAACAAACCTAAGCTGCACATACCCACCCCAGCGGAAGACGCGGCCATTCAACGTGGCATCGACAGCGACCCGGACACATTCGTGCCATCGGATGAGCAATTCGCCCAAATGAGGCGACGCGGCGGCAGACCAAAGCTGGAACAACCGAAGGTCGCGCTGACTGTGCGGTACGACGCCGATATCATCGAGCGGTTCAGAGCAACCGGCGAGGGGTGGCAGACGCGCATGAACAATGCGCTGCGCGAGTGGCTCGCGACACACCGCCTTGCGTAGCAGGCCGATGTTAGTCAGTTACGCAAATTTCGCACCCCAACGTTGGAAATCCTAGGCCTAGCCTCGAAGAATCATATATAGGCTGATTGCTCTCGCCTCATGCGCCGGGTGGCGAACCGCCTCACCCCCCAGCCACCCCCTGCGTATTGACATACAACGCATACACCGACTGACACGACGCCATAAAAAGGCGATTGCGCTGCAACCCGCCGAAGCACAGATTCGCGCATCGCTCCGGCAATGCAATACGCCCGATGAGCTTGCCGCGCGGCGAAATCACCATGACGCCGTCGAGCTCTTCGCTACCCATGCCCCAACCGCACCAAAGATTGCCGTGAATATCGCAGCGCATGCCGTCGATGGTGGCCTCCCCTGCATCCAGGAACACACGGCCGTTTTCGATCGTCCTGCCATCGTCGGCCACGTCATACACCCAGATCTTGCGGTTCGGCGTGCCCCGCGATTCGATGAGATAAAACAACCGCTCGTCAGGCGAAAAGCACAGCCCGTTCGGCCCGGCCACATCGGCAGCCACGACCGACGCCTCGCCCGTCGCCGCGTCGACACGATAAACATGCTGCGGTAGCTCAGGCTCCGCCTGATAACCCTCGTAATACCCAAGAATCCCGAAAATCGGATCGGTGAACCAAATGGAGCCGTCGGACTTCACGACAATATCGTTCGGCGAATTCAACGGCTTGCCACCGAAGGAATCGAGGATCACCGTCAGCGAGCCATCGTATTCGGTGCGCGTGACACGCCTGCCGCCATGCTCGCAGCTGATAAGCCGCCCCTGGCGATCACGCGTATGCCCATTAGCAAAATTCGACGGCTTCCTGAAAACACTCACCGCTCCGGTCTCTTCCTCCCACTTCATGATCCGGTTGTCGGGAATGTCGCTCCACAGCAGATAGCGGCCATCGCCGAACCACACGGGGCCTTCGCACCAGCGAAACCCGGTGGCAATGCGCTCGACGGCCGCAAGCGGAAGACAAAACGCTTCGAACTCCGAATCGATGATCTGAACGCGGGGATCGGGGTATCGCTCGCTCTGCTGCCACATGGAAAAACGCTCCTCCGTTCGAATTCGCTTCGCTCAGAAATAGTTGAAATGCTACGACTCAATTCGCACGCAACGCCGTTGCAATCGGCAAGCGCGCCGCACGAATGGCAGGCAGCAGCCCCCCAAGCATGCCCACGGTACAGGCCAGTACAACGCCCGAAACCAGCAACGATGCCGTGACGGTCAGATGAAACACCACCTGGGTAAAACTGGCGCCAAGCGTATTGACCGTATTGCCGTCGAAAAAAATCCATGCGGCAACGGAGCCGATCGCACTGCCGATCAAGGCGAGCAGCAACGACTCTACCAGAACCGAAATGACGATCGGCAACCCGCCGAAACCAATGGCGCGCAGCGTCGCAATCTCGCGTGTCCGCGTGGAGACAGCCGTATACATGGTATTGAGTGCGCCAAAGCACGCGCCCAGCGCCATGATGCCGCCGACGAAATACGCCAGCAGATTCAGCAGCTTCGAGAGACGGCTCGATTGAGCCGCATAGTAGTCCGTCTCGCGCTCCACGCTGACCTTCAGCGTCGGGTCCGTCGTCAACGCGGCTTTGAAGCGATCGAATGCACCGGCCGAGTCGAGCATCACCGAAACCGATTGAAAAAGATTGCGCCGATAAGCGGACAACACGGTCTCGACATCCCCCTGCAATTCGGACTCATGCGCATCTCCACCGGTTTCGAACACGCCCACCACGGTCCACTCTGAATCGCGAAATGCAATCCGGCTACCTAGCTCGAGGCCTTTGAACTGAGCCAGGGCCGACTTCCCGACGATGATCTCGCGCACAGCCGGCTTGAACATGCGCCCGGCAATCAGATGCATTTCAGGCCGCAACGTCGACGCATCTGCGCCGATTCCACGCAGCGTCACGTTCGCGTCCACGCCGTCCTTCTTCTGCGGCAACGCAACGATGACGACGGCTTCGGCCGATGCGATGGGCCGCCCCGCCGCATCCTTGCGAACCCCGGGCGCATCCATGATCGTCTGCGTATTCTCCCGCGAGATCGTACTGGCGAGTTCGCCTTCCGAACCCGAGCGCAATACGATCGCGCGGTCTGTCCGGGCGGTGCCTTTGAGCGTCTTGGTGAATCCCTCGGCCATGGCGAGCACGGACACCATGACTGCAACGGTGACCGCAATCCCAATCACGATGACCCACGCCGTGCCCATACGCTGGGGCAAACTGCGCAGGTTCATCGCGGTAACGGCTACGATTTGCTTCATCATCATGAGCGTAGGGCCTCCACGATCACTAGCCGCTTGGCACGCCACGCGGGCACGATACCCGTGGCGGCTGCCAGGATGGCGGCCATCAACACACCTTCGGCAATGACGCTCGCCGGCATCTTCACGACACCGAACGTGTCGCGCAACATCGGAAACAGCAGACTCGCGACGCCAAGCCCCACCAGGGCTGCAACGACGCACAACATCAACGCCTGCACGAGCACCAGCATGAGCACCTGCGTATCGCTGAACCCAAGCGTCTTCAGCACGGCAAGCTCAGGCACCTGCTCGCGCACCGCTTGCATCGCCGTGCTGCCGACGGCAAAGAGCAACGCAAAGAACACCGCAAAAAGAATGTAGGTGACGATCAGGCTGATATCCGCGATCTGTTTCATGAAGGACTGCTGAAACTCTTTCTCAGTCTGGGTCTTGGTCTCGTTGGGCGAATTGGCGAAACGCTTGTCGATCTCGGCGGCCACCTGAGCCGATTGCCGCGGATCGCTCAATTGAACGACATACCAGCCCACCGTACCCTTGCCGAAACTGCGCGCCTCGTCGAAATACTTGTAATTGAAGAACATGGCGTCTTCACGCGCGCGATTGGAAGGCTCTTCATAGATGCCGACGATATCGAAATCCCAATCCGACGTTCCGTCGGATGCCTTCACCCAGATCGTCGAATGTAGTGGGATGCGCTGGCCGATCTTCCATCCGTACTTCGCGGCAAGCCCTTTTCCGATGATTGCGCCTGTGCGCGTGCGCTTCAACGCTTCGATCTGGTCCTTAGGAACCACGACTTCCGGATGCGCGGCAAACTCGCGATCGGGCTCGACTGGAAACGCGGCGAGAAAGTTCTTCGGGTCCTGATAGTACGGACCGAACCACGACTCGTGCGACACCTTGGCGACGCCGGGGATCGTTTCGAGCTGTGACAGATAGGCGTACGGCAGGCTCTCGGTCAGCGAAATCCGGTTCGTCACGATGAGGCGATCGACATTCGACCGCTCAATGGTTTCCTGAAACGCCGCGTTGATGCCTTGCAGCATGCCGAACAGCAAGAACGCAATGACGATCGATAAGAGCGTCAGCGACGTACGCATTTTCTTGCGCCATAGCATGGCCCATATCAAGGGAATGAATTTCATTTTTCAGCCTCCGGGGCTTACGCTTCAGTCCTGACGCGCTCGTCGACGAGCCTGCCCTTGTCGAGGTGCAGCGTATGCGTGGCGAAATCGGCCGCTTTTTGGTCGTGCGTCACCATGATGATGGTCTTGCCGTACTCGCGGTTGAGCACCTGGAGCAAATGCAGGATCTCATCGGCCGTGGCGCGGTCTAGGTCGCCTGTCGGCTCGTCGCATACGAGCAGCTTCGGATCCGAGACGAGCGCTCGCGCAATCGCTACACGCTGCGCCTGCCCCCCGGAGAGCTCGGACGGCTTATGCTTCATCCGGTCCTCCAATCCCACCACCGATAGCGCGGTCTGCACGTTGCGCCGCCGCTCTTCCTTGCTCAGCGACGTCAACAAAAGCGGCAACTCGACGTTGCGCTCGGCACTCAGCATCGGCATCAGGTTGTAGAACTGGAACACGAAGCCGACGTTATCGGCACGCCAACGGGCCAGACGGCTGCCCTTGAGCCGGTCGATATGCTCTCCGGCCACGACGATCTCGCCGCTCGTCGGATGGTCGATACCTCCGATCAGATTGAGCACCGTCGTCTTGCCTGAGCCCGACGGGCCCATCAGCGCGACGAAGTCGCCCTCGGCCACCGAGAGATTGAGGCGGTGCAGCACTTCCACGGACTGCTTGCCGCGCGTATAGGTCTTGACGACGTCGCGCAGAGAAACGATTGCACTCATGTGTTGCTCCTCGTTGAAGTGTCGGCTGCGTGTTGAGCGCCGTTCAGCGCTCGGCGATCTTGACGCGTGCCCCATCCTTCAGCTTTGAAAAGTCGCCAAGCGCGACGCGCTCGCCCGCCGAAAGGCCCGACAACACTACCTGTCCATCGGCGGAACGCGCACCGAGCCGCACGACGCGCCGCTCGACCGTATCGCCATGGATCACAAATACTGCGCCCGTGTCCGCGCCCGACTGAGCGCCCGGCACCACCGCTTCGGCCGGAATCACGACGCCGCCCGCGGCCGGCGTCGCCCCCGACTTGTTCTCGCTGCTCATGAACGAGACCCGTGCGCCCATCTCGGGCAGGATGCGCGGATCGCGCGACTTGAAGCCGACGCGCACCTTGACCGTCGCCTTGCTGCGATCGGCCGTCGGAATGACGGCGATGACATAGGCCGGGATCTGCCAGTCCGGATACGCGTTGAGCTTGAGGATCGCGGGTTCGCCGGCATGCACACGGCTGATGAAATTCTCGCTCACGTCGACCTCGACTTCGAGAGAATCCATATCGACAAGTGTGCAAATCCCCGTGCGGGTGAAGCCGCCTCCGGCAGACAGCGGCGAGACGATTTCGCCCGGCTGCGCATTCTTCGTCGTCACGACGCCGGTAAATGGGGCGTGCACGATCGTATCTTCCTCCTCGCGCTGCGCCACCAGCAAGGCCGCCCGGCGCACGGCGAGATTGCCTTGGGCCACCGCCAGATCGGTCTGCTTCGCGTCGAAATTCGCCTTGCTCGTATCGAGCACTTCGGCGCTGATCACGCCGGCGGCCGCGAGCTTGCGATCGCGGCGGTAGATCGGCGCGATATCGTCCGCGGCCGCCTTGGCCTGCGCAACCGTAGCCTCGGCCTGTATCACGCCGGCTTTCGCCTGCATGAGCGCGGCGGCAGCGTTCGTATCATCGAGCTTTGCGACGATCTCGTTTTCCTTGATGTGCTGCCCCTCTTCGATGAAGAGCTCGGACAGCTTGCCCGTGATCTTGGCGGAGACGGTTGCTTGCCGGCGCGCCACGACGTAGCCCGAGGCATCCAGAATCGATGCGCCGGATGGCCCCGACGCGTCGGAGCCCGTCGAAACCGCACGCGCGGCAGCGGCTTTGACTTCCGGCACGGCCGATCGGGACCAGATCAGCGCGCCAGCTCCCAATACGATCAACAGGGCGACGATCGCAGCGACAACCCATCGCCAGCGTGGACCGCCTTCGTCACCGCCTCGTTTGTCGCGATCGATGCGCAATTGGCGCAGGAGCTCGGATTTGTCCGTCTTGTCCGTCATATCGGGTTTTCTAGTGGTGTCGAACGACTGGTCTCATGGGTTCATTGCTGCAGCGCCGGCGCGCGCTGCGCACCGTCTCCGGCTTGCCGGTCGCGCCAATCGCCGCCGAGCGACAAAAACAGGGCCGCAGTGTCCTGATAACGCGAGGCCAGCGCTTGGACGTAAGCAATCCGCGAGCGCTCATACTGCTGCTGAGCGACGAGCAGCTCGACGTGATTGGCGCCACCGAGGCCAAAGCGTTGCTCGATCAGGCTCAGACTGTCCGCAGCCGCCTGCTGCGCGCGGTATTGCGCGTTGAGCGTCTGCGCATCGGTATCGAGCGCGCGCAGTGAATCCGACACATTCTTGAATGCAAGCAGAACCGTCTGTCGATATTGCGCAAGCGACTGATCGTAAAGCGCGATCGCCGCGCGCCGCCTGGCATTGAGTGTGCCCCCTTGAAAAAGCGGCTGCGTGACATTGCCGGCCAGGGAAAAAACGCCGCTCGAAAAAAGCGAGCCCAGCTTTTGGGCCGAATCGCCCGTACTTGCACTGAGGCCGAACTGCGGCAGCATGTTGGCCGTGGCGACGCCGATGTTCGCACTCGCCTGATGCAATTGCGCTTCGGCGCGGCGAATATCGGGCCGCTGGCGCACGATATCGGACGGCAGCATGACGGGAATCTCGCGCGGTAAATGCAGCGATGCGAGCTCGAAGCTCGCCTCGGTGTAGTCGGCGGGAGAACGGCCCAGATAGACAGCCAGCTGGGAGCGCGCCGCGGCAAGCTGCTGCTCGAGCGGCGGCAACAGCGCTTGCATGGATGCGAGATTCGATTCGGCCGACAGCACGTCCGATCGCGATGCGCCGCCGAGCTCGAACTGCTGGCGGCTCAAGTCGGCCTGATGCTGGGCCGACGCGATGAGGCTCTGCGTCGCATCGATTTGCGCGCGCAGCGACGCTTCGAGCAGCGCCGCCGTCACAACGTTTGCCGCGAGCGTCTGATAAGTGGCCTGCAGTTCTTCCTGCTGTGCGTCGCGCGCCGCCTCCTGCGCTTCGATGCCGCGCCGCACGCCGCCGAATACGTCGAAGTTGTACGAGAGGCTGACGGACGCGTTATACAGCGTGAACAGGAAACTGCCCGCTTCAGGAAAGCCTTGGGCGGCGCCGTTGATCTTCTGCCGTGAAGCGGTGAAGCTGCCGCTCGCCGAAGGAAACAGTCCGCCGCGCTGCGCGGCGACTTGCTGCTGCGCAGCGCGCAGCGCAGCCTGCGCTGACGCCACGGTCGGACTCGCGCGCAGCGCTTCGTCGACGAGCCGCTCCAGCGTTGGCGAGCCATAGGCACGCCACCAGTGCGAATCGAGTGCCGCGGCAGCGGTGAATGTCTGCGATTCGCCGCCCGCAACGGGCGTGGCCTGCGTTTGCGGCGGCAGCGGCGTTTCCGTCACGGACGACGCCACAGGCGGCGGTGGAGCTTTGAAGTCGGGGCCGACGGCACACGCGCCAAGCAGCGTTGTTGCAATCAATACCGAAACCACCCGGTACGACTTCACCGGATATGGGCACGCAATCGGATACCGTCGCGATTCGCGACGCTCTTTGTTATCCATGCTTGAAATCGAGGGGCTGTGCGGCTTGATTCCTCCGTTATTTCCTGGAGGGGCCCAAATCCCGTGACGGGCGTATGCGGTTTGCAAAGCGGCAACGAGTATAGCGCTGCGCCTCATTTATCGATAGTGACGGCGTACGTCAGCCAATGCGAATAGCGATTGATGAAACCACGGATTTTCGCAGTCCGCGATGTGGAAAATCCTGCCGTCGCATCGTCGGCGCCGATCGTTCGAAAATAGCGACGAAAGGCCGCGCGCACTCGCGCGAGCACCGGCGTTTTCAGCGAATGCCCCATTCAATCGGTTGAAGCGCTTGCCCAAACCGTGCGATGGTGCGAAATGCTCGCGAAGCACCCCTCAGGCTGCGCTCGCTTCAACCGGAATTTCGCCCACGATGAAAACGCTGACCGATCAGCTCGCGCAATATGCGGCCTATCACCGCGACAGACGCAATATCGCCACCCATTTCGTCGGCATTCCAATGATCGTCGTCGCGCTCGCCGTGTTGCTGAGCCGGCCAGCCTCGACGTTCGGCGTGCTCCCACTCGCCGTCTCGCCTGCATGGCTCGTCTTCGGCGCGGCGACGCTCTATTACCTCGCACTCGATGCGCCGCTCGGCGTGGCGATGGCATTCGTCAGCGCCGGGTGTCTGGCGCTTGGGAGATGGATCGCGTCATCGTCGACGACGACATGGGCCGGCACGGGCGTCGCCCTCTTCGTCGTCGGCTGGGTCTTTCAATTCGTGGGGCATGCCGCCTACGAGCACAGAAAGCCCGCTTTCGCCGACGATCTGATCGGCCTCCTCATCGGACCGCTGTTCGTGCTGGCCGAGGCGCTGTTCGAACTGGGATGGCGGCCGCGCTTGCGCGAAGCTATCGAGAACGCAACAACAGCACGGCATGCGCGGCCGTGATTGCCACCGCGAACCAGATCGGCACGTAGGTGGCGAGTTGTCCCGCGCGCAGCGTCTCGCCGAGCAGCAGCACCGATACCAGAACGATCAATACCGGCTCCACATAGCCGAGAATGCCGAACAGTGCCATCGGCATCAGGCGGCTCGCTTTCAGATAGCAGGCAAGCGCGATCGTGCTGAGTGCGCCAAGCCCGGGCAGCAACAGCGCGCCGAGCACCGGAAGACGAAACGCGGCATGCGCTGTGGCGCTCGTGGCAATGAGCCAGATGGCGGCCGGCAGCAAAAGCAGTACCTCGGTCGCAAACGTGACGAGCGAATCCGAGGCAATCGTGCGTCGTACGACGAAGTACGGGGGATAGCCGAGCACGACGACGAGCGTGGGCCAGGAAAACGCATGTGTGGCACGTAGTTCGTGGGCGACGCCAATCGCGGCGCAGGCAACGGCGAGCCATTGCAACCGCGCGAGCTCTTCGCGATAGTAGAATCGGCCGACGAGGACCATGGAAAGCGGCAGCAAAAAATAACCGAGCGACACCTCGAGCATATGGCCATGGAGGGGTGCCCACATGAAGAGCAGGAGCTGGGAGCCCATCAACGCTGCGCACGTCACGAGCTTGAACGCCAATCGCGGCGCGCGGCTGGCTTGCACGAGAAGATCGCGCAATTGCGGCAGGCGCGAGCGCCACGCGACGAGCAGCAACGCGCCGGGCACGGTCCAAACGATGCGCCACGCAAAGATGTCCACACCGCCGAGCGGCGAAAGTAACCGCGTATAGGCCGCAAATAGTGCAAACAACGCTGACGCCGCGACTGACAGCGCAATTCCGCGACCCACTACAGAAGAATTCATTTAAAAGGGGAAATTGTTGGTATTGTGCTGGCCATCGCTTCGGCGGATCAGATCAGGAGCTGTCTTTCGATGACAATGCAACGAACAGGTGATATCGGTTGAACTCAATGCTGCTCGAAACGTGCGAAACGCTTCTCGAGCGCCCGCTCTTCGCTGACGAAATCGGTGACGCGGGCCGAGGGCGGCCCGCGCCGCATCCATTCGAGCATTCTGTCGATCTGTTCTGCCGGCCCCTGCACCAACGCCTCGACGGAGCCGTCCGCCAGATTGGAGACCCAGCCGGTGATGCCGAGTTCGTGCGCGCGCCGCACCGTCGCATGACGGAACCCGACACCTTGCACGACACCGCGCACATGCACGTAATACGTTTCGATCCTCGTGTTCAAATCGGGCCCAGTCATACCCGCGTCTCCCAATGCTCGGCTGCTCCAAGCCGGCATTGTAGTCGCCTTGCGTGCACCGCATCGGGGCACCGCTTACTAGTCTAAAGAATGCCGGCAAAACAGCCGTTAAATCGCACTATTGAGTTTGCGCGCTTGCTCATCGGCGTGACAGGAGACTTTACGGTGGGTCAACGACACCACGCGGCACGAGTCGATCGCCACGGAAAAGCCACGATTCGGCACGCCGAACAGGCACGGACCGTCGCGGCCCTCGCGCTGGGCGCGGCGGCTGCGTACGCCGCCTGGCTCGCAACCGGTCGCTTCGCATCGGGCCACCAGTTGGATGCCGCGGCCGTTGCGGCCGCCTGTGTCGTTTTCGCTTACGGCGTGCATGCGCATTGGCGCATCGGAATCGAACGTGCTCGCGCCCAAAAAGACGCGATCGAAAAGGAACTGGCGCAAGCGGCCCTGCAGGAATCCAAGCAGATGCTCGAGGCGGTCATCGACAGTGTGCCGCAACGGATTTTCTGGAAGGACGTCAACTCCCACTATTTGGGCGGCAATCGCGCGTTCGCGCAGGATGCGGCAATCGAGCACCGCGACGCGATCGCAGGGCTCACCGATGACGATATGCCGTGGCATAGCACGGCGGCCGAGGCGCGTCGTCGCGATCGGGAACTCGTCGAAAGCGGCAAACCCCTGCACTACGAGGAATTGGTGCCGACCGCCCGCGGCGAGCTGCGCTGGCTGCATACCTCGAAGGCACCGATCAGAAGCGCCGACGGCACGGTGATCGGCGTGCTCGGCAGCTACGAGGACGTGACCGAACTCGTGCAGTCGCGCGAGCTGCTCAATCGGCAAGCCAACGTCGATTCGCTGACGATGCTGCCGAACCGCAACCGGTTCACCGAAAGGCTCGAACAGGCGATTCGCGACGCGCAGACGTCCGGTACGCGCGTCGCACTCGTCTTCATGGATATCGATCACTTCAAGGATGTCAACGACAGCCTTGGCCACGGTGTCGGCGACCGCCTGTTGCAAGAGATCGGTGCGCGGTTGTCCGCGTCCACGGAGCCAACGGATACGGTCGCGCGCTACGGCGGCGACGAGTTCGTGATCATCGTGCTCGAAAGCGGTGTCGACGATCGGCTGAGCGAAGTGCTCGCGCGCGTCTCGCAGACCTTCGCTCAGCCCGTGGTCGTCGACGATAGCGAGTTTCATGTGGAGACGAGTATCGGCATCGCGTGTTTTCCGAGCGACGGCGCCGATGCGGAAACCTTGCTGCGGCGCGCCGATCTCGCGATGAACCGCGCGAAATCGAACGGCCGCAACGGTGTACAGCGCTTTACGGCGGAACTCGGCCGGCAGGCCGATCAGCGGCTCGCGCTGTCGCGGCGCATGCGTGTGGCACTCGCGAACGGAGAATTCCGTCTTGCCTACCAGCCGCAAGTCGACGTGCGGACAAATCGCGTGACGGGTGTCGAAGCGCTGTTGCGTTGGGACGATTCCGAGCTTGGCCCCGTGAGCCCAGCGACCTTCATCCCGATCGCCGAAGAAAACGGCCTCATCGTCGCGATCGGCGAATGGGTCATGCAGCAGGCCTGTTTTCAGGCGCAGACGTGGCAAGCGACTCTGCCGGGCCTGCGCATGTCGGTCAACCTTTCGCCCCGCCAATTCGCGCGCGGCGATATCGTGCGCGTCGTTCAGCGGGCGCTTTCGCGCGCCCAGCTCTCGCCGCAACTTCTCGAGGTCGAAATCACCGAAAGTGCGTTGCTCAATCTCGGCTCGCTCGATGTGTTGCGCGCCTTGCGCGCGATGGATATCGACATCGCCATCGACGACTTCGGCACCGGCTACTCGAGCCTGTCGTATCTGCGGCGTTTTCGCGCCGAGCGCCTCAAGCTCGACATGTCGTTCGTGCGCGGCATCGGCGTGCATCGGGAGGACGAAGTCATCACGCGCGCCATCTTGTCGCTCGGGCGCGCGCTCGGCTTCAGCGTCGTCGCGGAGGGCGTCGAAACCGACATGCAGCTCGCCTTCTTGCGCCGCCACGGTTGCAGCGTCGTGCAAGGATATCGATTCGCCCGTCCGATGCCGGCCGCGCAGGCGCACGCGTTCATTCAGCGCTTCAATCAAGGCGTTCTCGCCTTGGAATGAGCGAATCGGCGCGCTGTCGTTGAATTCACGAAAACCGTTCGATTGCGGCTCTCGCCTTCGTCAGCGATTACAATCGCACGTTTCGGCGCGGCGGACCCGCCCGCGCCGCGGGTCATGAATCGAGGAATCCAGTCAGATGAGGGCCACTTCGGGCGATCTCGTGCTCGTCACCGGGGCATCGGGCTTTGTCGGCTCGGCTGTCGCGCGCGCGGCAATCGAGCGCGGCTTCAAGGTACGCGTACTCGTACGCGCAACCAGTCCGCGCAAAAACCTTGAAACGCTCGATGCCGAAGTCGTCATAGGCGATATGCGCGACGAGGCATCGATGCGCGCGGCACTCGGCGGCGTGCGGTATCTGTTTCACGTGGCGGCCGATTATCGCCTTTGGGCGCCGGACCCCGACGAGATCGAACGCGCGAACCTCGAAGGCACCGAGGCAACGATGCGTGCCGCGCTTGCCTCGGGTGTCGAGCGTATCGTCTATACGAGCAGCGTTGCCACGTTGAAAGTGACGCGCGAAGGACGCATCGCCGACGAAACGGCGCCGCTGCGCGCCGACGAAGCCATCGGCGTCTACAAGCGCAGCAAGGTCCTTGCCGAACGCGCCGTCGAGCGCATGATCGCGGCCGAACGCCTGCCGGCCGTCATCGTCAATCCATCCACGCCGATCGGTCCGCGCGATGTACGGCCGACCCCGACGGGACGGATCATCGTGGAGGCGGCGCTCGGCAAAATTCCCGCATTCGTCGACACGGGGCTGAACCTCGTGCATGTCGACGATGTCGCCACGGGACATTTGCTCGCGCTCGAACACGGGCGCGTTGGAGAGCGTTATATCCTCGGCGGCGAGAACCTGCCGCTTCAGCAAATGCTCGCCGATATCGCCGCACGCACGGGGCGAAAGCCGCCCACGATCAGCCTGCCGCGTTGGCCGCTCTACCCGCTCGCGTTCGGCGCCGAGTGTGTCGCGAAGCTCACGCGCCGCGAGCCGTTCGTGACCATCGACGGCCTGAAAATGGCTAAAAACAAGATGTATTTCACCTCCGCGAAGGCCGAACGGGAGCTTGGCTATCGCGCGCGCCCGTATCGTGAAGGTCTCTACGACGCGCTGGATTGGTTCCGCGCGGCGGGCTATCTCGGTACGTAGCGCACCGGTGGCACGCCGCGCGTTGCGTGCATTTTGTTACAACGTCGATATCGGGCGATGCGGAGATACGCGTAGCGAGCCGGTAAAATCGCGAGTTCTTTCCGGACTATGCCGCGCATGAACCTTCAAGAACAGATCGGCGCACTCGAAGTGCGCGTCGATCAGATCAACGAGCTCAACCGGCTCGCACAAGCCGCGCTCGCCGCCGCAGCGCCCGAAGCCGCAGCCGCCCCCGCTTCGGATCCTGATTCAGACGAAAAGCCTGCGCTGCACGTGAGCCGCCCGTCGCAAAACGCGCTGACGCTCGCTATCGGCGCTCAATCGGTGACACTGCAGCCCGAGCAAATCGGGCAGCTCATCGAAGAGCTCGCGAACGCTCGCGCCTCGATGTCGCCGGAGCCCCCGATGGCGATCCCGCCCGGGTGGCGTTTCGCATCGACAAAAAACCCCGTCATGGCCGTGCAAAAACAGCCGAACGGCGACCGCCTGCTCGTGGCGCGCCACACCGGCCATGGGTGGGTGCCGTTCACGTTTGCGCCGGATGTCGTCGTTCAGCTCTATATGTTGTTGTCGCAGTGAGCCGGCCGAGGCGAACGGTCCCTCAGCGGTCCTGGACCGGTGCCTGCACGCGCGCCTTCCACTGACCGCCCTTACCGCGCCAATAGCGCACAGCCGAGGCAAGCGTTGCACCTACATAAAAAAGTGCGACGAGCGGCAACGCCGGCGCCCAATAAGGCGAGCGGCCGTAGTAACGCAGCATCGGCGCATAGGCGCAGCACATCGCGGCCCACGCGAGCCACGCCGGCCAACCGGGCGCACCGCGCACGAGCGCGATCACGGGCGGAGCGAGATAGATCAGCGCCATCCCCACCAGTGTGCCGGCCAGCAGCCACGGCGAATAACGCAGTTGCGTGAATGCCGTGCGCGCGATCATGTTCCAGATTTCGCGCGGACTATCGTAAGGCCGAAGCGACACGCTTCGCGCCGCCACGTCGAGCCGAATCGGATGCCTGCCGCCGCCACGATGCTTGATCCGGGCGGCCAGACTGCAATCGTCGATGAGCTCTGCGCGAATCGACTCGATGCCCCCCGCGTCTTCGAGCGCGTCGCGCCTGACGAGCATGCAGCCTCCGGCCGCCGCCGCGGTCTTGTTGCGCGGATCGTTGACCCATGCGAACGGGTAGAGCTTTGCGAAGAAAAAGACGAATGCCGGAATCAGCGCCTTCTCCCAAAACGAATCGCACCGCAGGCGAACCATCAACGAGACGAGATCGCGCCCTTCGGCCGTTGCACGCGCAACGAGCTGGGCCACGGCTTCGGGAGGGTGGCCGATGTCCGCATCGGTCAACAGTAAATACTGCGCGGGAAGGCCCAGCGATTTGACGGCCGCAATGCCTTGCGACTGTGCCCACACTTTGCCCGACCATCCGGGCGGCAGGGCGGCCGCCTCGATGACCGTGAGCCGCTCGGGCCGCCCGAGCGCGAGCGCGGCGGCGCGTGCGGCATCGGCCGTACCATCGGTACTGTGATCGTCGACGACGATGACGTGAAAGTCCCCTGCGTATTCCTGCACCAGCAGGGTGCCGATAGCCTGACCGATCACGTCGGCCTCGTTGCGGGCCGGCACGATGGCCACCACGGCCGGCCATTCGGTCAGGGCTTCGAGCTGGCCGGACGGCAGGAATGCCGGGGGGCGCGTGCGCCAGAAACCGCCGCGCGCGAAAAGCAGGACAACCCAGATGACGAGAGAAACGACGGATACGGCGAAAAGCACGGCGTTCATGCTCGGCGCTCCAGCTTGCGAGCAACTATATTGATGGTGCGGGCCGGGGAATAGGTCATAGCGATCGAGTCAGCGAATTGTAAGGGTCTCGGCGAGGCTGCCTAGTTTACTGTGGTCGGCGCCGCGCTGCCGTGCGGCGGACCGGGCAGGCTCCGATGGCGCGTCCGTACAACGCGGCCAAGCCAGCTTGGGAGCGTGCCATGGCCGAAACGCGTTAGAATGCGCGTTTTGATTCCTTTGCCGGCTATCACGCCCGCTTTCTAATAATTGGTTGGGTCCGGGCGATTGCGAGCCATGTCGTCGGCTTGGTTCGATACCCCGATTCAGTCGGAGTTCGCCAGAATATGCGAGTCATCCTTGCTCAACCGCGCGGCTTTTGCGCGGGAGTCGTCCGCGCAATCGAGATCGTCGATCGCGCGCTCCAGCGGCACGGTGCGCCCGTTTATGTGCGCCACGAGATCGTCCATAATCGGCACGTGGTGGAAAACTTGCGCAGCAAGGGTGCGCGTTTCGTCGAAGAGCTCGACGAGGTGCCCCATGGCGCGGTGACCGTTTTCAGCGCGCATGGGGTGGCGCAGAAAGTGGAACACGATGCCGAAAGCCGCGGGCTCGACGTGCTCGACGCCACCTGCCCGCTCGTCACGAAGGTTCATGTCCAGGGGCGTCAGTATGTCGCCGCCGGGCGCACGCTGATCCTGATCGGCCATGCCGGACATCCCGAAGTCGAAGGCACGATCGGCCAGATTCCCGGCAAGGTGCTGCTCGTGCAAAGCGAAGCGGAAGTCGCCAAGCTCGAGCTGGCCGACGATACGCCGCTCGCATATGTGACGCAGACGACGCTTTCGGTCGACGATACGCGTGGCATCATCGATGCCTTGATGCGCCGGTTCACCGATATCGTCGGGCCCGACACGCGCGATATTTGCTATGCGACCCAAAACCGCCAGGCCGCGGTGCGGGAGCTCAGCGCGCATGTCGATGTTCTGTTGGTCGTGGGTGCGACCAACAGTTCGAACTCGAACCGCCTGCGCGAAATCGGCGCGGAGAGCGGCGTACCGAGCTATCTCGTGGCGGACGGCTCGGAAGTGAAGCCGGAATGGTTTGCCAATGCGCAAGCCGTCGGTATCACGGCGGGCGCTTCGGCGCCCGAGGAAATGGTCGAACATGTGATCGGCGCCTTGCGCGCGCTTGGCCCAGTCGAAGTATCGACGATGGCCGGCCGCGAGGAAAAAGTCGAATTCAAGCTGCCGTCGAAGCTCGCCGAGCCCGTCGCCGCACGTTAAGTTTAAGGAGGACGCCTTGTCGATCCCGCTTCTTCAGAAGGTCCGCGTGGGCGCTTATATCGCGCGCCAGCATTTCACGGGCAACAAACGCTACCCGCTCGCGCTGATGCTCGAGCCGCTCTTTCGCTGCAATCTCGCATGCAATGGCTGCGGCAAGATCGATTACCCCGATCCGATCCTGAATCAACGGCTGTCGGTCGAGGAATGCCTCGGCGCCGTCGACGAATGCGGCGCGCCGGTGGTCTCGATCGCAGGCGGAGAACCGCTCCTGCATAAGGACATGCCCGAGATCGTCCGCGGCATCATCAAGCGCAAGAAGTTCGTCTATCTCTGCACGAACGCGCTGCTGATGGAAAAGAAGATGGACGATTACCAGCCGAGTCCGTACTTCGTCTGGTCCGTGCACCTGGACGGCGACAAGGCGATGCACGATCACTCGGTCTCGCAAGAAGGCGTGTACGACAAGGCCGTGGCTGCCATTCGCGAGGCCAAGCGCCGAGGCTTTCGCGTCAACATCAACTGCACGCTGTTCAACGACGCTCAACCGGACCGCGTGGCCGCGTTCTTCGATACGGTCGGCCCGATCGGTGTGGACGGCATCACGGTCTCGCCCGGTTACGCTTATGAGCGTGCGCCCGACCAGCAGCACTTTTTGAACCGCGACAAGACGAAGCAACTTTTCCGCGAGATCTTCAAGCGCGGCAGTCGCGGCAAGAACTGGGCGTTCAGCCAATCGGCGCTGTTCCTCGATTTCCTGGCCGGCAACCAGACCTATCACTGCACGCCCTGGGGCAACCCCGCGCGTACGGTATTCGGTTGGCAACGTCCGTGCTACCTCGTTGGCGAGGGATATGCCAAGACGTTCAAGGAACTGATGGAAGAAACGGACTGGGACGCCTACGGCACCGGCAACTACGAGAAGTGCGCCGACTGCATGGTGCATAGCGGCTTCGAAGCGACGGCCGTCATGGACACAGTGGCACATCCGCTGAAGGCGTTGGGCGTCAGCTTGCGCGGGCCGAAGATCGAAGGTGCCTACGCGAAGGACATCCCGCTCGACAAGCAGCGTCCCGCCGAATACGTGTTCTCGCGGCACGTCGAGATCAAGCTCGAGGAAATCGGTCGCGCGGCGAGCACGAAGAAGACACGGCGGACAGCCCCCGCGCATTGACGGTTTTCACGGCGCGGCGGTACGCGCGCCTTGAAAACGGTGTTGCGGTTCTATCGTCGATAAAAACATAAGCCCCGCGCTCTTGTTGCTGAGCGCGGGGCTTATTGCATTTCAAGGCCGATACTTCGGCGCACGGTGAGCTCGCGGCGGTGCCTGATCTAACAGGAAACCCGCCGCCCGCCCCGCCGATCAACGACCGCGATACAGGTCGTCGACGCTCGATTGGGCCCGAGCGATCGAGCTGTGAACCCCACCCGATTGCACGGTTACCGCGGTACCGCCAACGTCGCTCGAGCCTGCGGCTTGTTGTTCGACCGCCGCCGCTTGGACAGGCACGTCGGCGTGTGACGAGGAATCGGCGATTACAGGCCGATAAAACGGTGCCGGGCCGAGGCCGCTTGCGAATGCGGGCGCTGCGAGTGCAGCCGACGTTGCGATCAAAAGACCTGCGATGAGTTTCGATTTCATGATGACCTCCGGTGCTTATCTGGTAACTGGAACGCGTCTCGGTTGGTTCGTTCGACGCGCTGGTTTCGATGTCGACAGGAGGCAGTGTAGGTTTGTGAGCGGCCCGGAAAAAGAGCCGAAAGTTGACAAGACTTTTTTCAAATTTCGAACAATCGTTGCCTATGCAGGTATCGACGACGCCGTGCTGACCGGCTCACGGAGCCGGATAGGCACCAAATCGCGTTCTCAGCAACACTTCCCGGCCCCGGCCCCATATCGCGCGTTCTGCCGCTCCCGAAAGAACGCTTCGTAGCTCATGACAGGTGCATCGGGATGCGTCGCGCGCATGTGATTCACATACGCGTCGTAATCGGGCAAGCCGACCATCAGGCGCAGCGCCTGACCGAGATAACGGCCGGCGCTGCGCAGTTCGTTGAGATTGGAGAACATCGTCGTACCCGAATCATTGCGCGGCGGCGACGGTCTGCCCGACCTGAGGCGCCTGTTCGAACGGCGTTTCCAACGTGCTCGGCCGATCGCTGCGACGAGCGCGCATGATCGCGAGCGCGCCGTACACCACCATGCTCAATACGACGACAACGAAAAGCGCACACAACGTCGCGTCGATGTAGTCGTTGAAGATGACACGGCGCATCTGCTCGATCGACTTTGCGGGTGCAAGCACCTTCCCTGCATCCGCCGATGCGCCAAGCTTCGCCGCATGAGCGAGGAAACCCACCCTCGGATCGGCCGAGAAGATCTTCTGCCAGCCCGCAGTCAGCGTACAGACGAGCAACCATGCCGTCGGCACAATCGTGACCCACGCATAACGCTCGCGCTTCATCTTGAACAGCACCACCGTCCCGAGCACCAGCGCAATCGCCGCCAGCATCTGATTCGATACACCGAAAAGCGGCCAAAGCGTATTGATTCCGCCGAGCGGATCGACCACGCCCTGATGGAGGAAGTAGCCCCACGCGGCCACGCATAGCGCCGTCGCAATCAAGTTGGCCGGCAGCGATTCGGTGCGCTTGAGCGCCGGGTGGAACGAGCCCAGCAGATCCTGCAACATGAAGCGGCCTGCGCGCGTGCCCGCATCGACGGCCGTCAGAATGAAGAGCGCCTCGAAGAGAATCGCAAAGTGATACCAGAAGGCCATCATCGCCGGACCGCCGATCACGCGATGAAGAATCTGCGCCATGCCGACTGCGAGCGTCGGAGCACCGCCCGCACGACCGACGATCGTCGTTTCGCCTACCGCGCGTGCCGTCTCCGTCAGCATATCGGGCGTCAGCAGGAAGCCCCAGTGCGTCACTGTCTGTGCGACCGCCTCGGGCGTCGTGCCCAGCAACGCTGCGGGCGCATTCATCGCAAAGTAGACGCCCGGCTCGATCACGCAGGCCGCTACGAGCGCCATGATCGCGACGAGCGATTCCATCAACATCGCGCCGTAACCGATGAAGCGTGCATCGATTTCGTTTTCGAGCAGCTTCGGCGTAGTCCCCGACGCGATCAGCGCATGGAAGCCTGAAACGGCACCGCATGCAATGGTGATGAAGAGGAACGGAAACAGGCTGCCGGACCAGACGGGACCGGTGCCATCGACGAACTTAGTGAACGCCGGCATCTTCATTTCAGGCGCGACGATGAGAATGCCAATGGCGAGACCGAGAATGGTGCCGATCTTCAGGAACGTCGACAAATAATCGCGCGGCGCAAGCAGCAGCCACACGGGCAGAACCGACGATACGCACCCATAGCCAATCAAGATCCACGTGAGCTGCGCACCGCTGAACGTGAACCACGCGGCGAGCGCCGGCACGTCATGCACATGCTGACCGAACGCGATCGACGCCATCAACGACACGAAGCCGATGATCGAGACTTCGCCGATGCGGCCGGGCCGAATGAAGCGTGTGTAGACGCCCATGAACAACGCGATCGGAATGGTTGCGGCCACCGTGAACGTCCCCCAGGGCGAGTTCGTGAGCGCCTTGACGACGATCAGTGCGAGCACGGCAAGAATGATGATCATGATCAGAAACGCGCCGAACAGCGCGATCACGCCTGGCACCGTTCCCAGTTCCATCTTCACGAGATCGCCGAGCGAGCGACCGTCTCGGCGCGTCGAAATGAAAAGCACCACGAAGTCCTGCACCGCACCCGCAAAGACGACGCCCGCAAGCAGCCAGAGCATCCCCGGCGTGTAGCCCATCTGTGCGGCGAGTACCGGTCCCACGAGCGGGCCGGCGCCGGCAATGGCGGCGAAGTGATGGCCGAACAGCACGAAGCGATGCGTCGGGACGTAATCGAGGCCGTCGTTGTGCTTGACGGCCGGCGTCATCCGGCGCCCGTCTAGCTGCAATACGCGGCTCGCAATGAAACGGCTGTAGAAGCGGTAGGCGATCAGATAAACGCAGACGGCCGCGATGACGACCCACAGCGCACTCACCCGCTCGCCGTGCGCGAGTGCAATGGTGCCGAATGCGTATGCGCCCGCCAGGGCGAGCAGTGACCAGAGCGCAAAGCGCCCGAGCCGATTCGTAGGATTCACGATTGTCTCCTCCTCCGTCGATCCTTATGAAGTTCCGATCCTGCGACCGGCCCGCAGCGGTCAAGCGAGCAAGAGGCATGACGCACCGATGCGCGTGTAGTATTCAGATTCGCTCTGCCCCTCACAAGCGCATAACTACGTAACAGGGCTAAGTAGTAGTACGTATCAACTGCATGAGCGCCGCACGCGCGCATGCCATCAACGTTTCAGCGATGAAGGTCAAAACCAAAATCTTTCTGCTGGCGATCGTGCCGTTCCTCGTTGCGATAGCGGGTATCGGCATCGGGGTTCGACTGCAAGCGACAGCGCTCGCGAAAGCGCAACACGCAACCGTCGAAGCGGCCTATATGTCGAGCAAGCAGACGGAGTTGCGGCACTACGTGGAACTCGCGACGAGCGCGATCGCGCCGCTTGACGAAGCCGTCGCTCAGGATCCGCGCGATGACGAGGCGCTGCGGCATCGCGCGCTGGCCGTACTGCAAAACATGGACTTCGGACCCGACGGCTATTTCTTCGTCTACGACATGGAGGGCAATTCGCTGATGCATCCGCGCGAGCCCGACCTCGTCGGCCGCAATCTTTGGGGGATGCGCGATCCGCAAGGCGCGTTGACCATCCAGGAGCTCATCGCGGCCGCGAAGCACGGCGGCGGCTATGTGCGATACGTCTGGCATCGGCCATCGACGAATCAGCTCGAACCGAAACTGGGCTATGTCGTCTTGCTGCCGCGGTGGGGCTGGATGATCGGCACGGGCATCTATCTCGACGGCGTGACTGCCGCCCTCGCACGGATCGACGAAAGTGCATCGGCCAACATCCGGCGCACGATGATGTGGATCGGGGCCATTGCGTTGGCGGGTTTCATCGTCATTGCCGCATGCGCCGTGTTCGTCAACGTCACCGAATATCGCAGCGCCGATGCGAAGCTCAAGCGCCTCGCGCAGCAAGTCGTCGAATCGCAGGAACAAGAGCGCGCGCGGCTCTCGCGAGAATTGCACGACGGCATCAGTCAGAAGCTCGTCTCGGTGAAGCTGCTCGTCGAATCGGCGCTCGCACGCCTCGAATCTGCCGGCCCGCAGCGCGTCGGCGCGTCCGATCCCCAGGCCCCGCTGGCCACCGGCCTCACGCGTCTCGCCGATGCGCTGCGCGAGGTACGCCACATCTCGCACGCGCTTCGGCCTGCCATGCTCGACGATCTCGGACTCGCGGCGGCGCTCGAGCAACTGACTCGCGAGCTCGGTGAAGAAGCGGGCATCGATATCGCATTCGTTCGGACTACTGACGACGATGCGGCCCACGCTCGCCTGCTAGGGCTGTCCGAAGGCGTCAATACGGCATTGTTCAGAATCGCGCAGGAAGCGCTCGCCAATATCGTGCGGCACGCACACGCCGCGCATGCGACACTCGCGCTCGATGTGTCCGAGCACGCCGTCGCCCTCTCGATCTCGGACGACGGTCGCGGCTTCGACATCGACCGCGTGCAGGCCGATGCACGCGGCGGCATCGGCCTGCGCAACATGCGCGAGCGGCTCGAGCCGCTCGGCGGCACGTTGACGCTCGCGTCGGAGCCGGGCCGCACAGTCGTTACGGCACGCGTGCCGCTGCCGTCGAAAAAACGTGAATCCCCTTCCCTCGCCTCCCAGAGCCGCACTTCATGACCGCACAGCATCAGTCCATCGCCAATATCATTCTCGTCGACGATCATCCGCTCGTTCGCGACGGCCTGCGCCTGCGGCTCGAAGCGGTACCCGGCCTGCATGTCGTGGGCGAAGCCGGCAACGCGCAAGAAGCGCTCGCGCTGGCGGAAACGTCGAACCCGGATCTCGCATTGATGGATGTCGGCATGAATGGCATGAACGGCATCGTGCTTGCCGGCATCTTTCACGAGCGGTTTCCGGCGGTGCGCGTGCTGATGCTGTCGATGCACGACAACGTCGAGTATGTGACGCAGGCGGTGCGCGCCGGCGCAAGCGGCTATGTACTCAAGGATTCGCCCGCCACCGAGATCGTGCATGCCATCGAGGCGGTGCTGGGCAATCGCACGTTCTTCAGCGCGGGAGTCGCTGCTCGCATGATTCAAGCGAGCGCGCTGCAAACGCCGGTGGAGCGGCTCACGCCGCGCGAGCTGGAGATTCTCGACGCACTGGCGGAAGGTCTCGCGAGCAAGCAGATCGCGGAACGCTACGGTTTATCGGTCCGTACCGTGGAAACGCACCGCCTCAATCTCAAGCGCAAGCTCGAGATCGAGGGGCAAGCGGAATTGATCAAATTCGCGGTCGAGCGGCGTCGCCGCTGAGGCTGCTCACTCGGTCCGCGCGTTATGCTTTTTGAGGAAGTCGATGAGCGCGGGCACGCCGCCTTTTTGCAGTTGCGTCTTGAACTGCCCTTGATAGACCTGGATCAACCAAGCCCCGGACATGTCGATGTCGTAGATTTTCCAGGCGCCGCCGACCTTGCCGAGCCGATAAGCGACCGTCTGGGAGTCGCCCGGTGTGGTGACCGTCGACGTGACGAGCGCATCGTTGCCCGTCGTGGTGCTTTCCTTGAAGCTGAACTTGGCGTCTTGCGTGCCCAGTTGCGCGAGCGAGGCGGCATAGGTGGCCGTCATCAACTTACTGAACTGGTCGACCAGCTCCTTTTGCTGCTCGGGCGTGGCCTGCTTGTACGCCTCGCCGACGGCAATGCGCGTCGTGCGGCCAAAATCGGTCGCCGGAATGAAGTCGTCATTGACGATTTGCTTTATCTTCGTCATGTCTCCGCCGCTGGCGGCGGGGTCCTTCTTCATCGCGTCGACCGTGCCGCGCACCGCATGCTGGACCACGTCGACGGGCGCAGTCTGCGCCTGAGCGGCCAGGCTGACGAACGCAGCCGTGAAAAAAGCGAACAGATGACGTTTCATGGGGAATCGGGTTCGAGTGGAGAAGAAGCCGGAGCGCCAGCGCAGGCGCGTTGCCTGCTCGGGTGTCCGGTGTAGCGGCAGTATACCGAGCGGCGCGGGTCGAGCATCCGTTTGATACAGCTGCTTGCAAACGTATAACTGGCGATACAAGCATCGCGCGTACCCGGGCAGCTTTGGCCGTGCGTCGCGCGCTCGACGCGGCGCGATACCCGTTGGCCGGTATACTTGCTTATTTTGTCGTTTGCCCTTTCCGAGCTGGCCGATTCATGCTGATGTCCCTCATCGTTCGCCTCGTTGCCTCGTCGGTGCGCCGCCCGGTCTGGGTCGTCGCGCTTTCGTTGGTGTTGGCGGCCGCAAGCAGCGTCTATATCGCCCGCCATTTTCGGATCAATACCGATATCAGCACGCTGATCGAGAACGATCCCCAATGGTCGGCGCTCGGCGACGCCATCGATCGGGCCTTTCCCCAACGCGGCCAGACGATCCTCGCGGTAGTCGAGGCCCCGGCGCCCGAACTCGCCGACGCCGCGGCCGACGCGCTCGCGACCGGGCTCAAAGCGCCAGCGTATGCGAGCAAGGTGGGCGATGTCTCGCAACCGGGCGGCGGCCCGTTCTTCGAACACAACGGCCTGCTGTTCGTCTCCCCCCGCACGCTGAGCGGCACGACATCGCAGCTGGCCAGCGCCCGCCCGCTCGTCAACACGCTCGCGCACGACCCGAGTCTGACGGGGCTCGCCACGACGCTGTCGACCATGCTGGGTCTGCCGCTCGAATCGGGTCAAGTTACGCTGCCTGGACTGACGACCCTTTTTTCGCGCAGCGCGGACACCGTCGATGCGGTCCTCGCCGGCAAACCCGCCGCCTTCTCGTGGCGCGCGCTCGTCGATGCGGACTCCGCTCGCCAGCCGGCTCGCGCCTTCGTCACCGTGGCGCCCGTCGTGAACTATGCGGTGCTGCGGCCCGGCGCCGAGGCCACGGCTGCCATTCGCGCCGCGGCCCGGCAGCTCGAGCTGCAAAAGCGCTTCGGCGCCGTGGTTCGGCTGACCGGGGAACAGCCGCTCGCCGACGAGGAATTCGCTTCGGTCGAAGACGGAGCGCTCGTGAACGGCATCGCGACGCTCGCGGTGGTGCTCGGCATCCTGTGGCTCGCGCTGCGCTCGAAGCGGATGATCCTCGCCGTGTTCGTGACGCTGGCCGTCGGGCTGCCCATTACTGCCGCGCTGGGGCTGTTGATGGTCGGCTCGTTCAACATGATTTCGGTCGCGTTCATGGTGCTGTTCGTCGGTCTCGGTGCCGACTTCGCAATCCAGTACGGCGTCAAATATCGAGAGGAACGCTACCGCGACGAGCGCCTCGATCATGCGCTCGTCGGCACGGCGCATTCGATGGGCGCGCCGTTGACGCTGGCTGCGACGGCCGTCGCCACGAGCTTCTTCGCGTTTCTGCCGACGGCTTATCGCGGCGTGTCCGAACTCGGGCTCATCGCCGGCGTCGGCATGATCGTCGCCTATCTGAGCACGATGACGCTGCTGCCCGCCCTGATCAAGCTGATGGCACCGCCCGGGGAGCCCGCGCGGCCGGGCTTCACGGCGCTCGCACCCATCGACGAATACCTGCAGGACCATCGCAAGCCGATACTGATCGGCACGCTCGTCGTGGTAATCGGTGCATTGCCGCTGCTCCTGCATCTTCGCTTCGATTTCAATCCGCTGCATCTGAAGGATCCCCACACCGAATCGATGGCGACGCTGCTTTCGCTCAAGGACTCGCCCGAAGCAGCGGTCAACAACGTATCGGTGCTCGCGCCATCGTTGAGCGCCGCGGATGCCGTCGCGGCGCGGCTGACGAATCTGTCCGAGGTCGGGCGCGTAACGACGCTCTCGTCGCTGATTCCCGCCGATCAGCCGCAAAAGCTCGCATCGATCGCACAAGCCGCCCAGTCGCTGCTGCCCGCGCTGACGCAGCAGCCGGCCGCGCCGGCGACCGACGCTCAGCGCGTCGCCGCACTCAAGCGCGCCTCCAATCAGCTCTCCTATGCGGCCGAGGATCACCCCGGGCCCGGTGCGGCCGAAGCGAAGCACCTGTCGGCATCGCTCGCACGGCTCGCTGCCGCCGATCCCGCCACGCGCGATCGCGCCGAAGCGGCATTCTCCGTTCCGCTTCGCCTTGCGCTGCGCCAATTGACGATGCTATTGCAGCCTTCGGCAATCACACGACAGACGCTGCCGCCCGAGATGGTTCGCCAGTGGGTTGCCCCGGACGGTCGTGCGCTGGTGCAGATCTCCCCGCGCGTGCCCCCGGGCGTGGACCCCGGCGACGATACGATGCTGCGCCGCTTCGCCAATGCCGTGAAGAAAGCCGAGCCGGGTGCCACGGGCGGCCCAATTTCGATCCTGCATTCGGCCAACACGATCATCAAGGCGTTTCTGCAGGCGGCCGCGCTGGCCGTTATCGCGATCACGGTGCTGCTCTGGATCGCCCTGGGCCGTTTCGCCGATGTGTTGCGAACGATGATCCCGCTGCTCGTTTCGGCCATCGTCACGCTGGAGCTCTGCGTGGCTTTCGACATGCCGCTCAATTTCGCCAACATCATTGCGTTGCCGCTGATGCTGGGCGTCGGCGTGGCGTTCAAGGTCTACTTCGTGATGGCGTGGCGCAACGGCCAGACGAGCCTGCTCGCATCGAGCCTCACGCACGCTGTGCTGTTCAGCGCCGCTACGACGGCTGCAGCGTTCGGCAGCCTCTGGCTCTCGCACCATCCCGGCACTGCGAGCATGGGCAGACTGCTCGCGCTCGCGCTTTCGTGTACGCTCATCGGCGCGGTCGTCTTTCAGCCCATATTGATGGGCAGACCGCGCGACGCTCACCCGCCCACAAAAGAACTAGAAGGAATCGATGGATAAGTTGCGGACCCTCCCTGTGGCGCTGGGCGCCGCGATCGTCCTGGCCGGCTGTGCGAGCGCACCGAACCGAACGGCGGGCGATCCGCTCGAGCCGATGAACCGGGCGATCTTTCGCTTCAACGATGCCGTCGACAAAAGCGTGGCCGTGCCGATCGCGAAGGGCTATCAGAAGATCACGCCGCACCCGTTGCGCACGGCCATCAGCAATTTCTTCTCGAATCTGGGCGATTTGACCAACGTGGCCAATGAGTTGCTGCAACTCAGAATTACGGATGCCACTTCGGACCTGATGCGCTTCACGATGAACACGACGTTCGGGGTAGGCGGCCTGATCGACTTCGCGACGCTCGCCCGGCTGCCCAAGCATCATCAGGACTTCGGGCTGACCCTCGGGCGTTGGGGCATCCCCTCCGGACCCTATCTGGTCCTGCCGATCTTCGGTCCCAGCACGTTTCGCGACAGCGTCGGACTCGCCGTCGATGTTCGCTTCAATCCGCTGAACTATGTCGAGCCGGCGGCACGCACCCCGCTTTACATCCTGCAGTTCGTGAGCGTGCGCTCCGACATGCTCGGCGCGACGAACATCCTCGAACAGGCAGCCCTCGACAAATACTCGTTCGTCCGCGACGCCTATCTGCAACAACGGCGCTCACGGACGAACACGGGCGGCGCCGCGGCCGCACCGGCGCTGCCGAACTATGGCGACGAGGGTGAAAGCGATTCGAGCGGCACGACCGCAGCACCCGCTGCCGCGAGCGACGCCGTGCCTTCGACGACGCCCGCACCCGCGCCGGCAAGCGGCGTCACCCCCGCTCCGGCCGCAATCACGCCCGAGCCTGCGGCGCCGGCCAGCGCGCCACAATCCAAATAGCGGAAAAAGGCGACGTCAGGGCCGCGCGAATGCGGGCCCAAGCGTGCGGCGCGCTTCGGTGAGCGCGGCACGCGCTGCGTGCGCATCGGCGGCAAGCCGGATCATCGCGCCGAGCTGCGAAGGCGCACGTATGAGCGACGCGAGAATCGGGACGAGAGCCGTCGTGCCGTCGTCGCGCAGGCCCGCTGTGGCCGCCTCGGGCAGCGCTCGCCACGCCGGGTCGACGATCGCCCGGCAGGCCATGAACGGCAGGCCGTGCGCGCGCGCCATCCCGGCCGCGATGTGAGACTCCATATCGACAGCCAACGCACCGCGGGCCCGGTTGAGCGCGGCCTTTTGTTCGGTGCTTGTCAGCGGTGCCGTGACGGCCGCGAGCACGCCGCACTGCCAGGGCGCGTCGAGCGTCGCGGCAGCAAGCTTCCCGACGATGCGCTCGCGCCAGGCGGAGTCCGTCGGCATGCTACCGTCCGGGCCATCGATGGCATCGGCGACGATCAGCGTACCGGCCCGGAGATCGGCGGCGAGACCGCCCGCCGTACCGAAGCTGATGACACCCGATGCGCCGCGTGCCAGCGCCGCGGCCAGTGCGCGTTCGAGCAAGTCGCTGCGGGCCGCATAGACCGCTTGCACACCCTCGCCGCGCGCGATGCGGGCTTCGAATGCCATGCCCGTCACGGCAATCACGGGCAGTGGCGCGTGCGGTTCCATCGTTACATGCCGACAGATACGCGCACCTGCCGGCCGCGCACGAGGTTCCGATAGCGGGCGAGCGCCCATAGCGGAAAGAACTTGCGGTAGCCGTGATAGCGAAGGTAAAAGACGCGCGGAAAGCCGGTCGCGGTAAAACGCGTCTCGTCCCACAAACCGTGCTCGCGCTGCGTGCGCAGCAGGTAGGCCACCCCGCGTTCGACCGCGGGATGCGCGACCGCACCGGCCGCCATGAGCCCAAGGAGCGCCCAAGCCGTTTGCGAGGCCGTGCTGAGCGCGCGCTCGTAGCCGCGATAGTCGAGCTTGTAGCTCGTGCCGTCCTCGCCCCAGCCGCCATCGTCGTTCTGAATTGCCGCGAGCCATTGCACGGCGCGGCGGATCCGCGGGTCCTCGTGAGACATGCCGGCCGCGTTGAGCGCACAGAGCGCCGTCCAGGTGCCGTAGATGTAATTCATGCCCCAGCGGCCGTACCAGCTGCCGTCGTCCTTCTGCTCGTCGAGCAAGTAGTCGTAGGCGCGCCGGGCAGGCTCGCTCGCGGCCGGCAACTCGCCCAACTGCGCGAGCATCGACAGGCAACGCCCTGATACGTCGGCCGTCGGCGGATCGAGCAACGCACCGTGGTCGGAGAACGGAATGTTGTTGAGGTGGTAATGCGTGTTTTCGGGCTCGAAGGCGCCCCATCCGCCGTCGCTGCTCTGCATGCCGACCACCCACTCGCGTGCGCGTGCGATCGCCTCGCGGTCCACGTTGGAGCCCGTGAGCTTCGCTGCGCGCTCCATCGCCATGGCAACGACAGCCGTATCGTCGACATCGGGGTAGTGCGGATTCGCATACTGGAATGCCCACCCCCCGGCCGCACGTTCGGGCGACGCGAGATCCAATCGCCCCGTACATCGAGAATCTGCAGCGGGCGCAGCCACTGGATGCCGAGCAACGCCGCCTGCTCGGCGCGCGGCAGCTCCGTCTCCAAGAGCGCATGCGCCGCGAGCGAGGTGTCCCAGACCGGCGACAGACACGGCTGACAGTAAGCCTCGTCGTCGCCGATCACGAGCAGCTTCTCGATCGATGCCCGCGCGATCGCGCGGTTCGGATGATCGGGTGGATAACCGAGCGTGTCGTACATCATGACGGCGTTCGCCATCGCCGGGAAAATCGCGCCGAGCCCGTCTTCGCCATTCAGGCGCTCATCGACGAACGCGACGGCCGCCTCGATCGCACGCTGCCGTGTCGCCTTCGGAAACAATCGGTCGGTCACGCGCAGCACGCTGTCCACGGCACGAAAGAACGCGAACCAGCCCTTGCTTTGATGCGGTGCGCGCGGCAGCAGCCGGGCATCGCCCGACGCACCGCGAAACAGCTCGTCGATGCGAACGCCACGTGGATTGCGCGCCACCGGACGCCGGGCGTTGAGCACGAGCAACGGCACGATCACCGTGCGGGCCCAATACGAGACCTTGGACAGATGAAACGGAAACCACTGCGGCAACAGAGCGATTTCCACGGGCATCATCGGGACGGCACGCCAGGGCATCACGCCGTACAGCGCAAGCAGGATGCGCGTGAAGACATTGACGGCTTCGGCCCCGCCCGCGGCCAGAATCGCGCGACGCGCGCGCTGCATGTGATCCGCGCTCTCGGGTTCGCCCGCCATTTTCAGCGCGAAATAAGCCTTCACGCTGGCGCTGATATCGAGCGCGCCATCCGTGAAAAGCGGCCAGCCGCCGTCGTCGAGCTGAATCCGGCGCAAGTAGCGCACGATCTTGCGTTCGAGCTCTGCGTTCGGCGTCTCGCCGAGGTAATGGACGAGCAGGATGTATTCGGCGGGAATCGTCGCATCGGCTTCGAGCTCGTAGACCCAATGGCCGTCAGGGCGCTGATCGGCCAGGATCGCATCGGTCGCGCGCGAAATCGCGCTCTCCAGCGCATCGTCCCCGGGTGCCGCGCGCGTGGCATCGAGCGCGGCAACGGCGGCATGTGCTGAGGAAAAATCGTTCATCGGCATGTATACGTTTGATTGAGAAGCGCTCATGTCGCCCCGTTGCGCTTTGTGCGGTGTGCTTCCGCTCGCCCGGATTTAAAAGAGCGCGTACCGGGCGACGATCCACATGAGCCGCAGGCGTGGCTTGGACACCGGCGTGCGCGGCACGTCGAACCCGCGTTCGAGCGTGCGCTCGAGCAGGAACCGATAGACGCCCGACATGATCCGTGGCGCCCGCACGACTTTCTTCGGGGCGGCGTCCATGATCGCATCGGCTCGACGGAAGTGGTCAAGGGCGCGCTCGGCCAACGTCGCGCAGACGCGCGGCAGCGATGGATCGTCCGCGATCGCGAGCGGATTCGCAGCCGCGATCCCTTCCCGCGCCAACAGCTCGCGCGGCAGATAACAGCGATTGATCGCGGCGTCTTCGTCGATATCGCGCAGGATGTTCGTCAACTGCAATGCTCGGCCGAGATGGTACGACAGGGCCCTTCCCGGCTCCTCCTGCATGCCGAAAATCCGCACCGAGAGCCGCCCCGCGGCACTCGCGACGCGGTCACAGTAAAGATCGAGCGTGGCTTCGTCGGGCGCGCAGATATCGGCGGCCGCATCCATCGCCATGCCGTCGATCATCGCGTGAAAATCCTCGCGTTGCAGATCGAACGTGCGGATATGACGCGTCAGCGCGGCGAGCGACGGCCGCGGCGTGCCCGCGTAACAGGCGTCGATATCGTTGCGCCATCGCCCAAGAGCGGCGCTGCGTTCCGCGCGCGGCGCGTCGCTGTCCGCGATGTCGTCGACCGCCCGGCAAAATGCGTAGACCTGATACATCGCATCGCGTTGGGGCGCAGGCAGAATGCGCATCGCGAGATAAAACGAGCTGCTCGAGGTGACGGCGGCGGCGTCGGTTTCGGATTCGTCCACGACGAGATTTGAAACAGCCAAGGCGAACTCCGCTGTGGCGCCCTCCCGGGCGATTGAAAGTCGATACCCCGCGCGGCGTGCCGTTAAGGCACCACGCGGCGTCATCGGCCCGCGCGATCAGCCGCAATGCGCCGGCGGGAGTGCCGGAAACGCGCCAAAGTATATCAACCTTTTTTGGGGCCCGTCAGGCCAGCGCGACCGAGCGGTTGCGGCCTTGCCGTTTGGCGCTGTAAAGCGCCGCATCGGCCTCGTTGATGAGGACTTCGTAGCCCGGCAGACCGGGGCGCGCAGCGGCACCGCCGACACTGGCGGTCACGGGCACGCGCACGCCTTCGGCTTCCACCGGCGTATCGCAGATCGTGGTCCGGATTTTTTCGGCGACGATCATGGCATCGGCAAGCGGCGTGCAGGGCAACAGCAGCGCGAATTCTTCGCCGCCGAAACGCCCGAAGATGTCCTGCGCGCGCAACGCATCGGCCACCCGCTGCGCCATCACGCGCAGCACGGTATCGCCCACGGCGTGCCCGAACCGGTCGTTGATGTCCTTGAAATGATCTAGATCGAAGAGCAGCACCGAAAGCTCGCCGCCGTAGCGCTGCCAGCGCGCAAATTCGTCGCGCAGCCGCGCTTCGAAAAAGCGCCGGTTCGCGATGCCCGTCAGACCGTCGCGGTTCGCATACTCGCGCAGCTTGACGACGGCCTCCTCGCGCTCGCGTTGCATCACGCTCACATTCGTGACGTCGGAAATCGTCACGCACACCGCGACGACTTCGCGCCCGCGCGTAAGCGGCATGAACGTGCAATCCTGCTGCATGAAATCGACGCCGCCGGTGATGGGCCGGTCGTGGTCGAACTTGAACAGATAGGGCCGCTGCTCCCAGGAGCTGAAGGCGAAGCTGCCGAGCTGAAAGACGCTCTCTACCTTGCGCGTGAGCCAGACGCGCGGCAGTTCGGGAAAACTATCGAAGACCGACTTGCCGACGACTTGCTCGGCCGGCAATCCGCTGTGGTCCTGCATGAAGCGATTCCACATCAGTACCTTCATCGTGCGATCGAGCACGAAGATGCCGAAGTCCACCCGCTCGATGACGAGATCGCTGAGAGACTGCTCCATCACTTGATTCATAGGCTGGACAGGATCGCATTGAGCGCCTCGTTCATGCGGCGAATGGATTCTTCGGCCATCAGCATGACGAGATGGGCGCGGAACGTCTTATCTTCGAGCGAGAAGTTGACTTCGAGCAGCAGTGCCGTCCGCCAGGCCAGCACGTCGGCATGAAAGACATCTTCGAGCGCGAGCTTTTCGCCGAGCAGCCCGGGCGCCGAGAAGATCGGCGTGCGATCGAGCTGATTCATGATGCACGACACGCACGCACCGGTCAGCACGTTCGCCACATCGAACATCAACTCGGTCTGGCTGACCGATTCATATGCCGAATGAACATACGGGTCATTGACGAGTGCGCACAGATTGCCGACGCCGCTGCTGCGGCAAATGACGAGCGCCTCGCCTTTGATGTCCGACCGAAAACCCTGACGCACGGCGATGACATGCTCGTCGATGCCGGTCATGTCGCGCAGCGTGCGCGCCGCATCCTCGACTCGCACCACTCTCACCCGCGGCACGGACAGCTCGATGAACGTGTCGAGCAGCGTCGCGAGGCGCGTGGCGGCCTGGCCCATCGCCAGATTGGCGATTTCCTGCAATGCGTCGCGCTGGTCTTCGGTCAGAACGGTCTCACGCATACAAGCCGTACTCCTTGAGGATTGGCAGCAAGACCTCGGGGGTCACGGGCTTGGCGACGAACGCGGCGGCGCCGAGCGCGCGAACGCGCTCCTGCGCAAGAGGTTGTACGTCTGCCGACACCACGATAACGAAGGTATTGAGGTCCTCGTGCCGCAAGGCCTCGAGTACCTGATAGCCGTTCATGTCGGGCATCGTGAGGTCGAGGAACATGACCGACGCTTTGCCCGCCCGATAAAGCGCGAGCGCCTCGCGGCCGTTCGATGCATAGGTGATGTCGACGTCCCAGTCGTCCGGCAAGGCTTTCGTCAGAACCTTGCGAGCAAGCAGGGAGTCATCGGCGATCACAATCGGCAAGGGCATGGCAGGCGTGACGAAAAGGCGGATCAATCTACACCGAGTTAACGGCGGCTCGGAAACCTTCTTTAGCGAGAGGGCGAGCTCAGGTCGGCAGGCTGCGAGCGCGCGGCGAGCAGCGCGCTTTCCGGACGGACCGGAAGAGGCGCCGCGGCGGCTTCGCGCACGCGCATGGCGGCGAAGCAGGCATGCCTCACAGGTGCGTCCCCCGCAGGACGCGTGTTTTCTCGTAAAAGTGAGCCAAATTCTCTTGGCAAACAGACGGAAAATCAACTCCCCCAGTTTCGGCAGAACGATGAAACGTCGCAGCATTTATCGATGTGAAGAAATGGAACGGACATATTCCGCTAATATTGCGTGGATTATTCTTTTGTGTACGTTTGCGCTTCCGATTTCGTCGCTGTTTTCGTCGGCCGAAAGGTCGATGAGCCTCATAAATGTAACGGCGCACACGTTAGGCAGCGATTCAAGTCGCTTATGATTGGAATCAGGCAACCTATCCCTCCTTGGATCTCTCGACCATGACGCGTCACCGGCGCGACGCACCGGCAGCGAACCCGACGCCTTCGAGTTGGCAGGAAGAGTCGTCGTACCCGAGCGTCCCGGAGCCCGACTTCGGGGGACGGCGCACCACGCTGATCGTCATGCTCGGAGCGGCGATCGTCCTGCCGTGCGTCTATGCGGCGGCCGTGGCCTATTCGGATTTCCGCACCGGTGTCGCTCGTGCGACCGACGCTGCGGTGCGCACCGTGCGCATCGCCGAGGAGCACGCGCTCAAGGTTTTCGATCTGAACGAAACGCTCGATGCCCGCGTGGACGACCTCGTGCACGGGCTCGACGACAGCCAGGTGCGCGCCCGCGAAGCATACATCCACGACAGTCTCGTCAAAATCGGCGGCGGCTACCCGCAGGTGGGCTCAATTTCGATCTTCGGGCCCGACGGGCTGCTCCTCGCGAACAGCCGCTATTACCCCGCGCCGCTCGCGTCGATCGCCGGGCGCGACGATTTCGTCGGCATTCGAGGCGGGCAGATTCTCGAGCATGTCTCGAAGGTCATGGTCTGGCATGCCGGCAGCGGCGAGGCGGTATTCAATACAGGCATTGCCCGGCGCCTGCCCGACGGCAAGTTCGGCGGCCTCGTTTCCGTCGCGCTGCGGCGTTCGTACTTCGAATCGTTTTACCGGGAACTGCTTGGCTCGGAGAGCCGTGCGCTCACGATCTCGCTGATGCGCTCGGATGGCGCGGTGCTGGCGTCGTACCCGCAGTCGAGCGAGGCCGCCCCGCCGCCGGCGTTTGCTTCCGCGCTCCAACGCGGCACCAAGGCGGGTGTGATTCGAGTCGGTCATTCGCCGGAGACCGGTCACGGCGAGATTCTTGCGTTCCGGCGCGTCGGCGCCTACCCGGTATATGTCTCATGCGCGTATAGCGGTGCGGCGATTTGGGCAGACTGGTCGCACCGCGTTGCCGTGCTTGCTGTATCGATTTTCGTTCCATCCATCGTCCTTTGGTTCGTTCTCGGCCTATCGTTACGACGTCTTTCGGCCGAAGAAGAAGCATGGACGCGCTGGCAAGCCGAAGCTTCGATGCGGCGCTCCATCGAAACGGCGTACCGGCAATCGCGCAAGATGGAGGCGTTGGGCAACCTCGTCGGCACGGTCGCGCACGACTTCAACAATCTGCTGATGATTGTTGCCACCAACGTCCAGATCGCGCGGCGCCGCGGGTCCGCCCAGATCGAAAGCGAACTCGGTGCGATCGAGCGCGCGCTCAAAAGCGGCCAATCCCTCACGCGCCAGTTGCTCGGCGTCGCGCGCAAACAACCGCTGCGCAGCGAGACGATCGATCTGGCGCGTTGGATCGCAGCCAGCCGCGAATTCCTCCATGCATCGCTCGGCGCGAAGGTCAGTCTCGTCATCGATATCGCCAACCCGATTTGGCCTATCGAGGTGGATATCGCCGAACTCGAGCTTGCGCTGATCAATATTGCCGTCAATGCGCGCGACGCGATGCCGAACGGCGGGCAGTTCACGATTCGCGCGCATGACATTCGCCTCGAGCGCGAAAGCGGGTTCGCGCTCACCGGCGAATTCGTGGTCGTGACACTCGAAGACACCGGAACGGGAATGTCGCCGGAAGTCCTTGCTCACGCATTCGAGCCGCTTTATACGACGAAACCGCAGGGGATGGGTACGGGGCTCGGATTGCCGCAAGTCTTCGCATTTTGCGAGCGTTCAGGCGGACTCGCGACGATCGATAGCACGTTAGGCGTCGGGACATCCGTACGACTGTATTTGCCGCGCTCCACCGCCACGCCGGCCGAGCCCGCTCTCGACTCGCTGCGCTCCGGAAGCGCGGTGGCCAGCAGCGGTCTGCGCATTTTGCTCGTCGAAGATAACGACGAGGTCGCCGCTGGCACCGAAGCCTTGCTGCGCATGATGGGGCATGACGTCACCTGCCTATTCAATGCCGATGCCGCACTGCAACTCATCGGGCACCCCACGACGCCGGCATTCGATGTCGTCATTTCGGACATCCATATGCCGGGTACCCGCAATGGCCTCGATCTGGCGGAGTTGGCGCAGTCGCTCGTGCCCCCGCTGCCCGTCATTCTTGTGACGGGTTATGCGCAAGAACTCGAACGCGCGCGGAATGTCCGCGTACGCGTGCTGTCAAAACCTTTCGATATCGCCCTGCTCGACGCGATGCTGCAGACCATCCGGCGAGAACGGGAAGAACATGCCCCAGCGGCGGGCAAGGCGAGTTGAGCGGGGCCGGCCCATTATTTGCAACAATTAATGTGCCGTGACTAAAAGTCGATAGGGGGAGCGCATCATGCAGCACACGGTCATTGCATTTTTCGATACGTACGCCGGGGCGGAGGAAGCTCGCGACGCATTGGTCGTCCAGGGAATCGCCCGGACATCTATTACGCTGCAAGCGCGTTGTGAGCCGACGTACGCCACCGACGCCACAACGGTTGTCGAGCCGCCGCATGTCGACGAAGGGCTGCTCGCGAGCATCGAGCGATTCTTCGAATCGCTTTTCGCGAGCGAGCCGCCACGGCGCGAAACGACTCAATACGCCGAAGCCGTGCGCCGGGGGGCGGTCATGCTGAGCGTGGATGTCGTCGATGACGCGCAATGCGAGGCGGTTCGCGCCGCCCTCGCCGCGCGCAACCCGATGGACATCGAAGAACGGGCTGCCACGTGGTGCGCTCCGGCCGACGAGGTGGCGCGGGAGCGCTCGCCGCTCGAGGAACTCGGTTTTCGGCGAAACCCCACCGTGACCACGCGCGGCAGGGTGCATAGTTTCGCGCGAAAAGAGCAAGCCGCGGAGCCGTCCGGCCCGGCAGCAGCCAAGGACGTGGCCGCGAGCGAGTCAGACGCCATGGCCGTTGCCGCGGGCGCGGCCCCCGGTATGGGCGCGGTGTTCGCTGGACGGCGCGACGAGGCGCGGGCACAAGATGCCGGTACGCCGTCCGGTGCGGCCGTCACGCCAGCAGCGCCAAGCGCTTCGCCGTCGTCTGTGCCCGACGAGTACCTGCAGGAGGAAGAGCATTTTCACGGCAGCGAGCGCGACGATCGATAGCGGTCGCTAGCACGCGATGCACCTTCAATGCTTCGCCGTCTGCCGTTGCACCCAGGCGGCGAAGCGATCGACGAACCCTTGCAGGAACTTGCGCGTGCTCTCGTTGGCGATATTCCCCGACGCGTCGAAAAAGTCTTCGGTGTGCTTGAGGAATATTTCGGGCTGGCCCATCGTGGGCACGTCGAGATACGCGAGCACGTTGCGTAAGTGCTGCTGTGCGAGCGCCGTACCCGTCGCACCGACAGAGATACCGCAAACGGCCGCGGGTTTGTCCTTCCACGAGTTATGTCCCCATGGACGCGAGCCCCAATCGAGCGCGTTTTTGAGTACGCCAGGCATCGAACGGTTGTACTCAGGCGTCACGAACAAGAGCCCATCTGCTGCTTCTATCCGCTGCTTGAACTCGCGCGCGACTGGCGGGAAGTCCGCATCGTAGTCCTGCGAATAAAGCGGCAACACGCCGAGATCCAGGTACGAGAACGTCATCTCCGAGCCTGCGAGCCGGGCGAGCGCCTGCGCCAGTTGCTTGTTGAACGAATCCCGGCGCAGACTGCCCACCACCACTTCGATTCGATAAGCCATCAAGTCGCTCCTTGCACATTGAGAGGCGCCGCCCCCAGGTACCTCCGGGACGACGAGCTTTCCATGATAGTCGCCCATGTGTCGAACCAGCGGCCAATTTATGCGCAGCCCAGTCAGATGGCAGCGGGCTCTGGGTTTCAGGCCGCCTTTCCACAACCTTTTCCACAGAATCTGTGGATAACTTTGGTTTCCGCCTCCCCGCTTACCGATCGTCACAATCATGACGTTCGGATGACGACGGCGTCCGGCGTCCATCCGGTACTGCCGACTGTAAGACAGGTCAAGCGAACAATGCACGGACCGCCTCGGGCGGTCGCCCGATGACGGCTTTACCGTTGCGCGTCACGATCGGCCGCTGGAGCAAGATGGGATGGCCCGCAAGCGCAGCGAAAAGAGCATCGTCGTCGAGCAAAGCGTCAGCGAGTCCGAGTTCGTCGTACACGGGCTCCGTATCGCGAATCATGTCGCGAACCCGCCCGCCGAGCATGCGATGAAGCGCTTTCAATTCGTCCACTCTGAGCGGTTCCTTCAGGTATTCGACGATGCGCACCGGCTCGCCAGATGTATTCAACGTACTGTCGATCAGTTCACAGGTGGAACGCGACTTGGAACAGCGTGTGTTGTGATAGATGGTGATCATGGACAAACAGCTCCTGCCAGGAGGTTGGAAATATTCGGTCGTGATTCTACGAAACGCGGAACCGCCACGGTAGCGCAGCTTAGTGGATGTGCTCCGGAAATACTGGCGACGCTTCGAGCGAGGAGCCTGCCACGTGACAGCACGACAGCCGGGAGTTGTTAGGGAATAAGTTGCTCTTCGTCGAATTCAATGTTTTTGATTTTTTTTGAATGCATCTCGATGACGCGGTAACGGGCTGGCTCCGGATTGAGTTCGCGTCTTATGAACTGTAAGACCGTAGCGCTGGAGGTGTTGTGGAAGGTGCCGGCTCGGCGCGGGTTTGCTGACGGCCGTCTCTGACGAGATTACGGGCTACTCGGCGGCGCCAGCGCAACGTCTCGTTGCCATTCGGCACCGGCAACCATCCGCGGGAACCGAGAACTTTATGCGCATAAAGCGTTGCCCCCTTGGCCGCTCCCGGGAAGGAGTGTGAAAAGCGCGATCACCCCGGGGCGCGAGCCACGGCGGCCCGTGCGCGATGGGGCGTTAAGGAGCGGACGTCAGTCCGATCCGAAGATAGGTGCCCTGGTGTAGGTGTCCGTTAATCCAAAAAAACATTTTCGGGCGACGCAATTGCGCCCAAACGTTCGATGCGGCCCCGGGGAGCGCATTCGGCGCGGGGTTCGCGTCATACACGAGCTAGGTCCATGAAACACTAGCCACGGTCCCGAATTGTTCCGATCGACACGATGTAGTCGGCTCTCGGCTCTCGGCTCTCGGCTCTCGGCTCTCGGCTCTCGGCTCTCGGCTCTCGGCTCTCGGCTCTCGGCTCTCGGCTCTCGGCTCTCGGCTCTCGGCTCTCGGCTCTCGGCTCTCGGCTCTCGGCTCTCGGCTCTCGGCTCTCGGCTCTCGGCTCTCGGCTCTCGGCTCTCGGCTCTCGGCTCTCGGCTCTCGGCTCTCGGCTCTCGGCTCTCGGCTCTCGGCTCTCGGCTCTCGGCTCTCGGCTCTCGGCTCTCGGCTCTCGGCTCTCGGCTCTCGGCTCTCGGCTCTCGGCTCTCGGCTCTCGGCTCTCGGCTCTCGGCTCTCGGTTCTCGGCTCTCGGTTCTCGGTTCTCGGTTCTCGAACCAGCTTAAGGACAACGCCCAGCGATGCAAGCCGCGTCGCTCAAGCTATGGCGTTCTGATTGAAACTGCCCGCCACGCAAAAAGCCGCCGCTGTGCGTTCAGCGACGGTGACCTCGTATCGGAAAACGCATCCCGCTCGCGCCGAGGGCGGTTTATGCGCATAAACCCTCGTCCAAACGACATATCGTCGCGCAAGAGCCACATTAATCATTGAAATAAAAAAACTCCCAGGTAGAATTCATCGACCTGTTACGGAGCGAATAAATTGGCAGCTGAGATCGTCGCGGTTACCCAACAGAAAGGCGGAGTCGGCAAAAGCACCGTCGCTATGCATCTCGGTGCGGCTTTTCACGAGAAGGGCAAGCGAGTCCTCGTGGTCGATGCCGATGGCCAAAACACCCTCATTCATTGGTCGAGCGCGTCGTCCGACGCAGACACCGGCATCCCGTTCCCGGTCGTCAACCTCGCAGAGGCCGGAGGGCAAATTCACCGAGAGATAAAGAAGTTCATCGGCGACTACGACGTTATCGTCGTCGATTGCCCGCCGTCTATTACGGAGAAAGTCTCGGGCGTAGTCCTGCTTGCCGCATCCATTGCAGTGATTCCGACGTCGTCGTCGCCCGCTGACTACTGGTCCAGCGTAGGACTCGTCAAGCTTGTTCAGCAGGCGCAAGTAATGAACGAGGATCTGAAGGCGGTATTTCTGCTCAACAAGACCGAGGAAAAAAGAATGCTGACGCGCGAACTCAAACGCGCGCTGGAAGACCTCGGCTTCCCATTACTGAAAACGCAAATTCCGACGCGCGAGGCATACAAGCAGGCGATGGCTCTCGGTCAGACCGTATTGCAGATGAACGACCGAGGCGCAAAGCTCGCCGCGGCGGAAATTCGCGCTTGTGCCGACGAGATCGCGGCCTTGCTCCCCTGAGTTTATGCGCATAAAGGACCCTCAATGAAACCGTCCCAATTCGCCAAAGGCTTTCAAGCGCGGCCGGATACTACCAGCAGTGAAAAGCGAACGGCTCTCGATCGGCTCAACGCCATCGATACCCTCGTCAAGAACGATGCAGCATCGCCTTCGAAGCTGACGCCGAAGACGAGCACGATGACGGCTCCCGCTGATAACGATGATGCGAACGAGTCCCCCGAATACCGCGCTTGGCGCATGACCCATGGCTACACTCCGGGCCAAGTTATCGAGCTCGATCTCAAAGCAATCAAACCGAGCCCATTCAATCCGCGCCATTTTTACATCAAGGCGTCGATCGCGGAGTTGGCGGTGAATCTGGCGAAGCAAGGGCAGCAGCAGGCCATCCACGTCATTCCCGACTACGGCAACCCCGGCACCTACTTCGTCAGCGACGGCGGCCGCCGGGTCCGGGCGCTCAAGGAAGCCAACAAGGAAACGGTCAAAGCCATCGTCGTTGACCTTCCCGTCGGCATCCAAAGCTATAAGCTTGGCTACGATCTGAACGTCCAGCGTGATTCGCAGACGGTTTTCGACAACGCGGTGGTGTGGCGTCGCTTTCTCGACGAACAGCACTTCCAGAGCCAAAAGGAACTCGCAGAACATTTGGGCCTCGACGAATCGACCGTCGCGGTAGCACTCTCGCTGTCGAAACTGCCCGAATCGATAATGCAGGAGATGGTCTCCAGGCCCGATCGCTTCGGCTCGAACATGGCCTATCAGGTCGGCCGATATCATTCCGCGCGCGGGGTCGAAGCCACGCTGCGACTGATCAACAAAATTCTCTCGGACGATCTGAGCACGCGCCAAGTTGCCGACATCGTCAAAGGCCGCACCGGCCCGCAGGAAAATTCCAAGCCCGTTGGCAGGCAGCGTTACGCTCAGCGCGTGGAGATCAAGTTGGACGGCGCGTCGGTGGGAGAGTTGAAATCCTACGGCGATGACCGCATCGAGTTGCGGCTACGCGGGCTGGCACGGGAAAAGCGCGACGAGATTCTTCGCCAGCTCGAGGCAATTCTGCTGCCCGCGCAATAGGGCAGCGTGCCCCCAAAGACGAATCCCGGAAGAAGGAGTGGGGTAGGGCGAAGCGAGGATGCGGCAGCGGCGCCTACGCCGTTGCGCGCGAATGGCGAAGGGTGAAGGCGAGCAGATCGCCGTCCGTCGGCTCACCCCAGGTCTTGCGCGCGAGCCAGTCGAAAAATGCCGTTTCGACCAACTTCGAATTGAGTCCACGGCGGCGCCATTCGTCGCGCATGTGCGCACCGAGCTCGGCCAGGGTGTCCTCCTCGAACGAGCGCCTGGCCAGCTCCTGCTCGGACTGGCCTTGCTCCTCGTAAAGCGCCTTCGCTTCCTTGCGGCGGTAGGCGCCATATTCGTCGACGAGCCGTGCCTTGAGTTCGTCCGTAGGTGCCGAGATAGCCGAAACCTTGGCCGCACCTTCAGCCGGCGCCGGAATCTCCACGGCAGGCGCATAGCCTTTTTTCAGGGCATCCTTGAACAAGGCACCCGCGCTGCGAACGGGAGGCAACGTGGTACTGCGCATGCGTTGCTCGGTCATCTGCAGCGCGGCGCGTATCCGATTCTCTTCACTGTCCGCATAAAGCGTTTGCGCTTCCTTGAGCGGAATGCCGAGCTTCACCATCCGGTCCACGAGCGTGCTATCGAAGACGTTTGGATGTTCATCCAGCGCGAGCATGGGCTGTTTTCGCTCGGTCACCCGAAACTGTATCTCCGCCACCCTGCGTCCCTCGCGATGTTCGATCAACTCGACGAAGATGTTCGTCACCGCATTCACTTCGGCGATAGCGGGCCGCAGGTAGTCGCGTTTGAAGTATTTGTACTCGCGTTTCGCTTCGTCGCCAGCTTCCGTATCGGGCGTACCGGAGAGAATCGGCCGCCACCACGCCCACGATTCGCGCATCGTGAGGTGGCTCGGATTCGTCAGGTAGCGCACACAAATCTCGTACAGCGCCAGGCCCGCGCTGCTGCGCAGTTGGCTTTGAAACTGCAGGCTCAAGCGTGCATACTGCACCGGGTCGAGGAGCTTTTTCTTGATCTTCGGCGCGAACGAAAACTCCACCCACACGCGGCGCGTGGCAGGGTCTTCGAGGATTTCCGCATCGGCGATCAGCGTCGAGATGCCCCACTTGCGCCCCGGCTTCTGGCTGGATGTGCCCTGGCTCCATTCGACCTGCACTGACACCATACGACGCAAATGTTCTTTGACGAGCGCGGTGTCGTTCGAATCGAAGGCGGAGTTCGCAACGATGTCCGACAGCAGTGCCCTGTAGGTATCGCCCGAATCGTCAGCCTGCTGCGCAACAGCAAGCAGGACATTGAACAGTTTGCGGGTGAGCAGCGTGATTTTGCCGCTCTTCGGCTGAATCGCGATGGCCTCGACCGCTTTGCGCAACTCGGCGGAGCTTGGACTCACCACATCGGTTTTCTTCGCGCGCTTCGTTGCCATGCGTCAGGTCAAGAAGAGATTTGCCAAGAGCATACCGGAGTGCGGTGAACCTCGTCTACAGGCAGGCTCTCACCGTGTTCGGTGAATCTGGCCAAGAAACGGCGCCTCACCTCGGGTGAATCCCGAAAACGCTCACCTACCCGGAAGACGGAGTCGCGCAACGAGCGTTGTCTGTTGAGGCATAGCGCAAAATAAGCGATCGACAGTCGGTGCGAAATGCCTGCGCAGGGTCCTGAATAAGCTCACTTTATCGATTGTCGCGATTTCACGACGAACCCGCGCTCCATCCCGCCGAACCCCGCTTTACTCGCAGTCTGACTCACATATTCCACATGGTCGAACTCGCGCGCTCACATCTCAACCGACGAGCGCGGAGCTGCAAGCAATAGGCAACGCGGCTGCAAATCGCACCGACGTCCGCAACGTGGCGTACCGAAATGCGCTCGCGGGGTCGCGCAGTCGCGGTATCGGCTTGCAGGAGATATCGACGGTGCATCCCGAAACTCCTCACCTCACATAGGCCACAGGGCCCGTCCAGTCGCGGTCCGGAACCGCAACGCCCGTAAATCGGCCTCCGCTATGGTCCTGAAAACACTCACCTTTGCGCCCCGCGACAAGCGATCCGACGGTCGTCGACCCTGCATCCGCTCACCCCCGCAAAGTCTCACCCGTCGATCGGGATCCAGCAAATTTGTCTGTCGCTACCGACACTTAGAGACAACTCCTCGAGGAACCTCTTTCATCACTGTATCTCCTGTATTCCCTCACCTCAGACGGACGGACCTTCGATGAACGAGCTATACCTCCATCTATGAAAGCCCCCTGCAAACTCTCACCTTTGCGTCTACCGCACGCCCTGATACCCACTCACCAATCAATGTCGGTGCGGCTTACTGCGAGAGTAATGACTAACTTCCTTGGTCCTCGGAGGTGACCGGCCTCAATGTCTCCCGCAAACACTCACCTTCGGGCGCGCGGAGGCATGCTCCTCTGAGATGGCGCAGCAGTTTCGCAAAGCTCCCGAAAAGGCTCACCATAGAAGACACCGCCGGTGAGCAGCCCAACGCGCGAAGGCCGCCGACAGGAAACCATCGGCACGGTCCCGTAAAAGCTCACCCTTCACAGGACCTTCCCTGCAAAGTGCGATGTCCTCCTGAAAAGCCTCACCTCAGACGGGCCATGGCTCCCGTGTTTGCTCACGTTGGCCTCTGAGCGGGGTAGATTGGAGGCGTAAACCGAGGTGCGCAGCGCTCCCGGAAAACCTCACCTGCTCGATGGTGCTCGCGGATCTGCGGGCCACGGAGAGCGGGACACAGGCGCCTGATCGATCCCGTAAAGGCTCACGTTTTGGCGAGCCCGTTTTCGGTGCGGCTCCCGAATCCGCTCACGACCTATCCCGCAGCGGCTCACGGTCATTCCCGAACCTCATCACGCATGGCTCCCGCAACGTCTCACGATTGCCCCCGCAAAAGCTCACGTTGCACCGCGCAACCCCGTGAGCAGCAAGGGTTTGCGGAGTCGTTAACGTTTTTAAATAAGGTTCAAGGGTGTTTACTTCTATGACTCTCAAGAAAGACCGTCGTGTGTCGTTAGAAAATTGTTGGAACAATCTTCCCAAGCTTGGGGCACACCTGTCCGTGAAACATGGCCTCTATCGACGCTGCTTTGGTACATCCCTTTACAATCAAAGACTTGATTCACCTCCTTCGCTTTGTTTCACGGATCTGCTTGAACGGCCCCGCCGCACAAGCCTTGGTAGCGACGATGCAGCGGGTCGGTCGCCAAAAAACGACAGTTCTCTGTCCGATCGTATTGCCTGCTACGTAATCCGTTATGATCCGCACACATTGAAACCGAGTTTGCGCCCATGTCCATCCTAGACGAGCAACGACAGCTCATCCGGCAAGAGTTGGAATCGATGAAGGCCCGCGGGCTGCATCGTCGCGAATTGTCGCTCCATGCGTGCAAGCGGTTGTTTTTCGATTTGGGCATCCGTCCTTCGATGGCTGCTGTGCGGGAGCTGACGCAAACCGGCAGCGCAAGCGACATCCCCAAAGACATCGATCATTTCTGGGAGCGTATTCGCGAGACTTCGAAGGTCAAGGTCGGCGCCGGGGCGATTCCACCGTCGCTGGAAGACAAAGCCGGAGAACTGCTCGGCGAGCTCTTCGCGCAGGCACTCGCGCATGCGAAAGAAATGTTGGAGACCGAGCGCCTCGAAATGCAGGCAACGCTCGAAGACGCTCAACGCCGCGTGCGTGATGCCGAGGTTCGGCAGGAAACGCTGAACGAGGCGCTCCAACGCAGCGAGTCTCTCGCCCAGACTGCTTGGGCACGGGTACGCGAACTCGAGGCCGAGTTCGCCAGCGAGCAGACACAACGCGCATCGAGTCACGAGACATTGACCGCCACCGCAGCGCGGCTCCTGGCCGACAACGAAAAGCTCGGCCGGTTGCTCGATGACGAACGCACGACTAACGCAAAATTACGCGAACGCATCGATTCGCTTCACGCGGAAATGCGGCAAAACGCGGAGCACTACGCCACTCAGATCAAAGATGCGATCGCCGAAGCCGAGCGCCGAGTCAAGCCAATGCTCGTCGAGCTCGATTCGTTGCGCAGTATGGCCAGTACCTATCAGGCCGGCATTCGCGATGCCAGCCGGAAAGAATTCGACTTCATTCAGCAATTGAGTGCCGCCAAGGGAAAGGCCGATCGCCTCGAAACGCAGATGCGCGGGCAGTCCGACGAAATCGACGCCTTGACGCGCGAGCTCGATGCGCTGCGTGCGCGCTCCGCGGTTTCGCCGGAATTAGCCGATGTGGTCTGCGAGCTTGCACTGGCCGGCCAACTGAGCGATGCGCATTTCGCCACGCTCGGAACGTTGCTCGATGGGCATGTATTGCTGCCCGCTCGTTGTCCGAAGTGTCCGGACGGCGAACCGGAACTCGGTCAACTCGACGATGGTTACGAATTGCTGTGCCCCGAGTGCGAGCATTCGTCGGGTGTCGGCCTTTCGCGGCTCGAAGCGGTGACCCGCTTCATGAGCGGGCACGGCACAGCTTCGCATGCCTGACGAGTCGACTTGCCTGCGATTCAGTCCGCCGGGGGCCCGACGCTCGAGGTGAGCTTTTTCGGGATGGCTTGCGTGAGTGTTTCCAGGAGCCACACAGGCATGCACGCGCCGCTTGGCCGCGCTAGCCTCGAGCGTGGGGTGACCGGTCCGCCTGCTTTCGCGTGCCGCCGGCCGGCGGTTTTTCCTGTGCTTCTTCATACGCCGCGACCGCGAACGCCAGCGCGGCTGGCAGCGCATTCGATCGCCCGAACGTAGCGGGGTCGTCTGTTTCTGGATAAGCCAGGTCCGCCGGGCGCTTGAACAGATCCAGGATGAACGCTTCGTGGCGGCTTGCGAAACCGAGATCGGCGAGCGCCTCGGCTTCGATGGCATGAAGCAGGCGCCACGTCAGCGGCACACCCTGGACGATGTAGCGCGCCGCAATGTGGCGGACGATTTGTTCGAGGTCGCGGGCTGCCGCCCGCAAGCGTATTGGAGCGAGGTCTTGTTCTCTCATGGCCGGTTTGAAATCGAGATAACCTGTACAAATATACAGTATCTGGGCCAATGCTAGGTGTCCGCGTGGACACTTGCACTCAGACCAATAAAGACGCCCTTCCGATGAGCGCCGGAGGTCGTGCTGCTAACCGCGCGCCCCGTTGTGCTGATCGGCAAACTGTTCGCGGCCGAGGCGCACAGTGCGAAGGTCGGTAAGTCAACATACGTGCAATTAGCAAGGAACGATGACCGCGCGGGGCCAACGATTGCGATACTGCTTCTGTGCCACTCGCTCTCGATACGTTGCGACACTGACTCGCGCGGGATTCCGACGGACCACCATAGCAAACAAATCGTCCAACCCATACGGGGCAGTGACCTCGATCGAGTCGTCGCGAAGCAGTGTCAGCCCGACTGCAGTCGCATACTCTGGCCACGACGCAACGGCGGCCTCCAGCGACTTGAAAGGCGGCACAGTGTGACCAAATGTTGCCTCGAACCAAGTATGAACTGCGGCCTGATTGGTCACCTCCCACGGGAACTGGGGGTGCGTGTCAGCTAGCATGGATTGAAATGTCGCGTCGCGCTCTGCAGAAAGATCGGTGCTATCGAAGTACGCAACATCGATGTCAGACAATGCCGACGGCATATCCAGTCCATGCAGCGAGTCCCACACGAGGTTCCGGACCGCACCCGCGCCGATGCACCACGAGGGGAGATTCAGGGTTCGGACCGCAACCAGTGCAGGCCAAAACCATGACGACTCCCGCGCAAGGGCAATGAGGGTTGCTTCGGAATCGGTTGATAACATGAGCGGAGAGCCTCCTGCGTCGGGAGACAACTTGTAAAGGCGGGTTTTATAGACCGCTTGCGAAATTATCCGTGGATGACGACGAGCAACGCTTTGGCTTCACCTTTGCCTGCGTTGCGCACCGCGTGATCGACATCCGCCACGTAACGCGCCGTATCGGCGGTTTTCAGGCGCTTGACCACGCCATCGACCTCGACCTCGATCGATCCTTGCAGCACGGTCAAGTGTTCGCGCGTACCGGGTTCATGGGCATTGGAGACGAGAGCGCCGCCAGCTTGCAACGTCAATTCATACCATTCGAATTTACCGGCCAACTCGATCGGGCCCCATACGCGCAGTTGATACTTCGCTTCGTGCCCATCGAGCGTCGGAATATCGTGTGGACCTGCCACGACGACGGTCTCCGGGGCTTTGTGCGTGGCGAACAGCTGGTCCAGGCTGACGCCGAGCGCGTTCGTCAACCGCCATGCGACAGCGATAGTGGGGTTTGCCTTGTCGCGCTCGATTTCCGACAGCATCGACTTCGACACCCCCGCTGCGCGAGACAGGTCGTCGAGCGTCATCTTGCGATCCATTCTGAGCCGCTGAATTTGCTCACCGACGCGCGGTGGCGCGGCGCTGGGGGCGCCTGCTCCAACCGCGGGTGAAGACGCGTGCGGGCCGCGCCGGTTGCCCGTGCTTGCCATTTGGTTTCCGATCGCTTAAAGTTGTTCGATATATCGAACTTGTGTTCGAAAAATTGAAATCGTCCGCTATCGGCGATGACCGACTATAACAGCTACATGCGCGTATCGACCCGTGATCCGGGAAGCGCGCGATTCGAACCGACTCTTACAGGAGCAGCAACGATGCGCGAAACTTATCTTGCCCATTTGCGCAAGACGATCGACCAGATCCGAGCCGACGGTTTTTACAAATCCGAGCGCGTCATTGCCAGTCCTCAGTCCGCGGCTATTCAGCTGGCAAACGGCGAAGACGTGCTCAACTTCTGTGCGAACAACTATCTCGGTCTTGCGAATGATGCCCGCATGATTGCAGCGGCGAAGCAAGGGCTCGACAACGACGGTTTCGGGATGGCATCGGTGCGGTTCATTTGCGGTACGCAGACGGTGCATAAGACGCTCGAACATGTCATTTCGGAATTTCTCGGCACCGAAGACTCGATTCTCTATTCGAGCTGCTTCGACGCAAACGGTGGATTGTTCGAGACGTTGACGGACGAGAACGACGCCATCATCAGCGACGAGCTCAATCACGCGAGCATCATCGACGGCGTGAGGCTTTCGAAAGCCAAGCGTTACCGTTACAAGAACAACGATCTGGCCGACCTCGAAGCGAAGTTGCGCGAAGCCGATGCGGCCGGGGCACGCTTCAAGCTGATTGCGACCGATGGCGTCTTTTCGATGGATGGCATCATCGCTAACCTGGCGGGGATTTGCGACCTGGCCGATCGTTATGGCGCGCTCGTGATGGTCGACGATTCGCACGCGGTCGGCTTCGTCGGCGAACACGGCCGGGGCACGCCCGAATACTGCGGCGTCGAGGGCCGCGTGGACATTGTGACGGGCACGCTCGGCAAGGCGCTTGGCGGAGCGTCGGGCGGCTACGTCGCGGCGCGCCGCGAAATCGTCGAACTCTTGCGGCAGCGCTCACGTCCGTACCTCTTTTCCAATACGCTCACACCCAGCATCGCAGCGGCATCGCTCGCGGTGCTCGATCTCTTGCGAAGCGATGAAGGTGCCGAACTGCGTCGCCGGGTGCGCGCCAACGGTGAGCGTTTTCGGGAGGCGATGAGCGCAGCCGGTTTCACGCTCGTACCGGGCGAACATCCGATCATTCCCGTCATGCTGGGGGATGCCCAAATCGCTTCACGCATGGCGGACGCGCTGTTGCAAGAAGGCGTCTACGTCATCGGGTTTTCTTATCCGGTCGTGCCGAAAGGGCGTGCGCGCATTCGCACGCAGATGAGCGCGGCACACACGCCCGAACAGATCGATCGCGCGATCGATGCGTTCAAGCGAGTCGGCAAATCGCTCGGCATCGTTTGAGAGAAGGAGCGAAACCATGAAAGCACTGGCGAAACTCGAGCGTGCTCCTGGCTTGACGCTGACCCGTGTGGCCAAACCCGAGGTCGGTCATAACGATGTCATGATCCGCATCAAGCGGACCGCGATCTGCGGGACCGACATCCATATATGGAAATGGGACGACTGGGCGCAAAAGACGATTCCCGTGCCGATGCACGTCGGCCACGAGTACGTTGGCGAAATCGTGGCTATGGGGCAGGAGGTGCGCGGTTTTTCCATCGGCGATCGCGTATCGGGCGAAGGCCACATCACCTGCGGCTTTTGCCGCAACTGCCGAGCCGGACGCCGGCATCTGTGCCGCAATACCGTGGGGGTCGGCGTCAATCGCGCGGGTGCATTCGCCGAATTTCTCGTCATTCCCGCATTCAACGCCTTCAAGATTCCCGATGAGATCTCCGACGATCTCGCCGCCATCTTCGATCCCTTCGGCAACGCGACGCATACGGCACTGTCGTTCAATCTCGTCGGCGAGGATGTGTTGATCACCGGTGCGGGCCCCATCGGCATCATGGCGGCCGCGATAGCGAAGCATGTCGGCGCGCGCAACGTGGTGATCACCGATGTCAACGACTATCGTCTGGCACTCGCGCGCAAGATGGGGGCGACGCGTGCCGTGAATGTCGCGCGCGAATCGCTGCGCGATGTCATGGCCGAACTGCATATGACGGAGGGCTTCGATGTGGGCCTCGAAATGTCGGGCGTCCCGAGCGCATTTACGAGCTTGCTCGAAGCAATGAATCACGGCGGCAAAGTTGCGTTGCTCGGCATTCCCCCGGCGCAGACGGCGATCGACTGGAATCAGGTCATCTTCAAGGGCCTCGAGATCAAGGGGATCTACGGCCGGGAAATGTTCGAGACCTGGTACAAGATGGTCGCGATGCTCCAAAGCGGGCTCGACTTGTCGCCGATTCTGACGCACCGCTTTGCGGTCGCGGACTACGAACAGGCATTCGCCGCGATGTTGTCGGGCGAAAGCGGCAAGGTGATTCTCGACTGGACCGACGCTTGAGAGGTTGAGGCCGTCGACGAACGTCGGCCCCTATCGGGCTTCGGCGTCCGCGTGCCGTGCGAATTCGGCTTCGATTCTCACCCGTACATCGTCGCCGACCGCGGGGTACCACGTCCCGAGTCCGAATTGCGAACGGCTGAAGTGTCCTTGCGCGGAAAAGCCGAGCTTGTTTTCCTTGGTCAGCGGATCGACGCCGTAGCCGTTGAATTTCAGATCGAGCACCACTGGCCGCGTGACGCCGCGGATCGTCAGATTCCCTTCGAGCTTACCCTCGGCGTTGCCCGTGCGCATGACGCGCGTGCTGACGAAGCGAATCGTTGGATGGTTCGCTGCGTCGAACATATCCGGTCCTTTCACGAGCTTGTCCAGCAGCGCTACGTTGGTGTCGACGCTCGATGCGTCGATCGAAACGTCCACGGTGCTCGCTTCCATGCCGCCCGGCTTCCAATCGAGCGTTCCCTGCGCTTTATCGAAACGCATCGTAAAGCGCGAATATTTCAAATGGTCGACATCGAACGTGATGCTCCAATGATGTGCGTCGAGCGCATAGCTGCCCGCGGGAACGCGCGCTTCGTCCGTGCCGACGGTATGCGTCACCACCCGCAATGGGGTGCATGCGGGCAGTAAAACGGTGCTCGTGGCGATCAACGCGAACAGCATGGCGTACGCGGCTTTAACGCTCGCTGTCTTGAGTTCTTTCATTGGAGTGGTTGAGCGATCGGTGGGGCTTATAGCTTATATGCGAAACCTCGATTGACAAGGTAGAACGATCGTTCTACCTTAGCGCCATGGCAAATACGGATCGACATGGCACCGGCGAGCACGAGGACGAGCACGAACGCGGCTCGGCGGGGAGCAGTGTGCGCGACAAGCTGCTCGACGCCGCGGAGGCGCTCGTTTATGCGGGGGGTATTCACGCGACCGGCGTGGACGCCATCGTCCGGCAGTCCGCGACCACGCGCAAAAGCTTTTATACGTACTTCGAATCGAAAGATGCGCTGGTGGCCGCTGCGTTGCGGCGGCGTCACGAGCGCTGGATGAGCTGGTTCGTCGACGGCACGCGGCGCAGCGGGAAGACGGCCCGCGAGCAATTGCTGGGGATGTTCGAGGTGCTGCGCGAATGGTTTGCGTCGCCGGACTTCCATGGCTGCGCGTTCTTGAATGCGTCGGGCGAGATCGGCTGCGCCGAAGACCCGATTCGTGTGGTCGCACGCGAGCACAAGGCGCAGTTGCTGCAATTCATTCGCGTGACTTGCGACGCTTATGTCGCGGACACAGGCCGAGACACAAAAGCGGCCGCATCGCTTGCCAGGCAATGGCTGATTCTGATCGACGGGGCCATTGGCGTGGCGCTCGTGAGCGGCAGTGCCGGCGCGGCGCGGGATGCGCGCGCCGCGGCCATGACGTTGCTCGATGCTCGCGCATCGGTATAGCGGCGCGCCCTTGCGAACAAAGACTTTCTCACTAGCCCGAACGTAAAGGAGAGACCATGTCAGATCCGAATCAATCGAACGAATCGCGGCCGCCATTTCCGCCGTTTACTCGCGAAACCGCCATTCAGAAAGTGCGCGCCGCTGAGGATGGATGGAATACGCGCGAACCCGAGCGCGTCGCGCTCGCTTACACGCCGCAAAGCGTCTGGCGCAACCGCGCGGAATTCGTCAATGGGCGTCCGGAAATCGTTGCGTTCTTGCGGCGCAAATGGGCCAAGGAGCTCGATTACCGGCTCATCAAGGAGCTTTGGGCGCACGACGGCAACCGGATTGCCGTGCGATTCGCTTATGAGTGGCACGACGATTCGGGCAATTGGTTTCGCTCCTACGGCAACGAGAATTGGGAATTCGATGCAAATGGTTTGATGGCGCGCCGGTTCGCGTGCATCAACGATCTGCCGATACGCGAAAGCGATCGGCTCTATCGCTGGCCGCTGGGGCGCCGGCCGGACGATCATCCAGGGTTGTCCGATCTCGGGCTCTGAGGTTGGTTGTCCGTCCACGCGTAAACGGCGCCGGTTCGATCTGTTCCAACCGAGCGTGTCTTCGGTTCCTCGTGCGCGGTTTGCCGGCGTATTGCGGTACAGTGCGCGGCTAGCGGCCTCGAGCCGTACGAACGAGAACTCATGGCCGGCGCCAGACCGGCGAACGGAGCGGACATGCATCGTTGGAAAGTGGTGGCACGCTACGCGCGGAAATCGATCGCGCGCGCGGCCTTGTCGACGGCGACTATTGCCGCGGGTGTCCTGTCGTCATCGGTGCCGGCGCATGCGGCCAACTGGTGCGGCAGCGGACTCTGGATCGACGCGATGATTGCGTCACATCACATTCATCCCGAGCAGTCTTTCGAAGACGTGAATCCCGGGCTCGGCGTGGAGTGCTGGCTCAACGGGCAATGGGCGTTGACCGCAGGCGGGTTCCGGAATTCGCTTGCTCGTCCGTCGTGGTACGGCGGGGGCGTGTGGGCGCCCGAATTCGCTCATTGGGGATTCGTTCGGCTCGCCGTCATGGGCGGCATCATCTCGGGCTATAACTACGGCAGATGGGGCATCGGCCACGATCATTCGATCGGGCCGGTGGCCGCACCGCTCGTCATGGTGACGTATAAGCGCGTTGGCATGAATTTCATTCTCGTGCCACCGATTCCTTCCGACAATCTGCCTTTCACGATCGGGTTTCAATTGAAGTTGGGGTTTTAGGCAATTGCGCGGCCCCTACGGATATAGATCGACATAGCGATTTCAGGCGAGCCTCCATGCCTTCGATGTCCGACATCTTTGCGACGTTCGTATTGGCGACCAGCATCGCCGTCGCCCTTTCGGTGCTGATCTATTACTTCGTGACCGGCGTCGTTCCTATGTCGTCGAGCCGCGCGGAGGCGGCCGAAGTGATTGCCTTGCTGAAAGAGGCCGGCGTGCCGGAGCAGGCGGTTCTATACGAGCTCGGCTGCGGCTGGGGCATGCTCGTGAGCGCGTTGGCTCGTGCTTTCCCCGAAGCACGCATTCACGGAATCGAAATATCGCCATTCCCCTACTGGATCGCTCGTTTGCGAACGCGGCATTTACGCAACGTCCGCCTGCAAAGAGGCAACTTCTTCCATTGCGATCTGCGCGACGCCGATGCCGTTGCCTGCTATCTGATGATCAAGCCGATGCCGAAGCTCGCTGCCTTTCTGGACACCATGTTGAAGCAAGGCACCCCGGTGGTGTCCCTCGCGTTCGGCTTTCGGGACCGGCAAGCGGCGGCGGCGCGAAAGGTATCGGGGTTGCCAGGCACTGCCACGCTGTACGTTTGGCCTGCGCTTCGTCGGCAACCGTCGAGCACTCAGCGGTAACCGCGTCGTCCCGTTCATCCCGCGTTATCGGGCCGAGCCCGCAATGGCTGCCAACCAGGCGGCCCATGGTGAGCTTTTACGGGAAGGGTGCACGCGAGCGCGACGGACTGGCGCCCCGCACAGAAGTTCGTAGAAAGAGGGCTCGCCACAGGCGAGGTTCCCCGGACGCACCGCTTGAATCGCCTACCGTCACCGCCTAATCTTTAAGACCCGCTGCCCGACGGTAGGCGGGTTCACAAGAATGCGATGAACGGAGACGATCGAAGTGGCTATCCCACCGACAACAGACATTGCGCACGTGATCGAACTGACGTTGAACGTCAACGGCTCCGCGCATCGTTGCGTGCTCGATACGCGCACCACATTGCTCGATGCCTTGCGCGAGCATCTCCATCTCACCGGTACGAAAAAGGGCTGCAATTTCGGCGAATGCGGCGCGTGTACGGTGCATCTCGACGGGCAGCGCGTGAACGCGTGCATGGTACTCGCGGCGCAGGCCGACGGACGCGCGGTCACGACGATCGAAGGGCTTTCGCAAGGCGAAACGCTGCATCCCATGCAGCAGGCTTTCATCGACTGCGACGCTTTTCAATGCGGCTTTTGCACGCCGGGGCAGATCATGTCCGCCGTCTGTTGCGTGCGGGAAGGTCATACGAAAAGCGATGCCGACATTCGAGAGTGGATGAGCGGCAACTTGTGTCGATGCTCGTCGTACCCGCAGATCGTCGAAGCCGTCAAGGCTGGGGCAAGCGCGCCGAACGGAGGGCAATGATGGAGCCGTTTACCTACGCGCGCGCCGGCGATGTCCAGGATGCGCTGAAGCGGTTCGGCGAACGGACCGCGCTGTTGGCCGGCGGCACCGAGCTGCTGAACTGGATGCGCCTCGGTATCGAGCACCCTGCTCACATAGTGGACATTTCGCGTCTGCAGGACTTGAAGGGAATCGAAAGCATCCCGGGCGGGAGCGGACTGCGTATCGGTGCGCTCGCCACGCTCAACGAGGTTGCACTCCATCCGCGTGTCGCGAACGACTTTCCCGCGCTGTCTGAAGCGTGCCTCAAGGCCGCCTCGGCTCAGTTGCGCAACCTCGCTTCGATCGGCGGCAACCTGTTGCAGCGCACGCGCTGCCCTTACTTTCGTTCGGACGAAGTGCTTCCCTGCAACCGGCGTGTGCCGGGTTCAGGGTGTGCGGCACGGCACGGCATCAACGAGAAGCACGCGATCTTCGGCTGGACCGACGATTGCGTCGCAGTTCAACCGTCCGACCCCGCAGTCGCGTTATCGGCGCTCGAGGCCGATATCGTCATCGAATCTCCGCGCGGCACGCGTCGGGTCTCGGCGGCCGACTTTCATACGTTGCCCGCCGACGACCGCGGCATTCGAAAGCACAACGTCATGGACGACGACGAACTGATTACGTCGATCGAGCTGCCCTGCGCGATGCCGAATTCAGCCTATCTGAAGGTCCGCGAACGAGAGTCTTACGAGTTTGCGATTGCCTCCGCGGCGGTAGGGCTCGAACTCCATGGCGGTGTGATCCGCCAGGCGCGGATTGCGCTCGGGTCCGTGGCGATGCGGCCGTGGCGCTTGAGCGGGGCCGAACGCAATCTGCAAGGGCTGGCCGTTGCATCGCCCGATGCGCGTCGAGCGATCGAGCAGGAATTTGCTGCCGCCCGCGCGCTTTCGCACAATGCACACAAGACCGTGATCGCGCGTAACGCCGCTTGGCGCGCGCTTCAGTTGGCGGCGCAACGCGCCGAAGGAGGTGCCGCATGAGCATCGGCGAAGCGTTGCCCCGTCCAGATGGGCGCATCAAAGTGACCGGCCAGGCGAAGTACACCGCCGATCAACGGCTCGATGGGGCGCTTTTTGTGGTCCTGGTCGGCTCGCCTGTGCCTGCGGGTACGATTCGGCAGATCGACACACACGAGGCCGGGTCGGTGCCGGGTGTGGTTCGCGTATTGACGGTTGACGACATGCCGCACTTTGCGAACGTGACGGCACCCTCGGCCATCACCTTGTTGCCGATGCAGGATACGACGATTCGCCACCACGGCCAAGCGATTGCCATCGTCGCCGCCGAACGCCTCGAGCAAGCGGAGCAGGCCGCGCGACTCGTGCGAGCCGATATCGAAGTCTCGCCCTTCGTTGCGCAAAGTAAAGGCGCGGCGGTCATCGCAACAGAAAATCTCTACGCACCCGCCGAGTTTTCGAAGGGCGACATCGCTCATGGGTTATCGAGCGCCGCGCATCGGCACGAGGCCGATTACCTGCAACCTTCGCGGCATCACAACCCGATGGAGCCGTCAGCCGTCCAGGCGGTCTGGGACGGCGACGAGCTGACGATATTCGATACGACCCAGCACGGCTACAACGTGCAGGCCGTGCTCTCGAGCGCGTTCGGCATCAGGCCCGAGCAGGTGCGTGTCATTTGCCACCACACCGGTGGAGGTTTCGGCTGCAAAGGTTTCGTCTGGCCGCATGAACTGCTTGCCGCCGCGGCTGCCCGTGTGCTGCAACGCCCGATCAAGCTGGTGTTGAGCCGGGCTCAAATGTATTCGATGGTCGGCTATCAACCGGACATGCGCCACCACATGGTGCTTGGCGCCGACGCTGACGGGCGCCTGAGTGCGTTGAGCCATGACGTCGAAAATGTGACGTCGATTGCGGAGCAATTCGTCGAGCATGCGACGTCCGCGTCGCAGGGCGTCTATGCGAGCCCCGCGATTCAGACGAAGCAGAAGGTGCGGCATGCGAACGTGAATCATCCGACCGCCATGCGCGCTCCTTGGGAGGGACCGGGCTTGTGGGGGCTGGATTCCGCGATCGATGAAATGGCCCGTCTCGTGGGTATGGACCCGCTTGATTTTCGTCTCGCCAACTATGCGGAAACGGACCCGGCGACGGGCAAGCCGTGGTCATCGAAAAAACTGCGCGAGGCCTACGCCGAAGGCGCGCGCCTCTTTGGCTGGTACGACCGTCCCCAGGAGCCGGTACGCGATGGACCGTGGCTGCTCGGCAGCGGCATGGCGACGAGCTCGATGGGATGCTTTCGATTTCCGTCCGTGGCGCGCGTGCGGCTCAACGCAAGTGGCCGAGCGACGATCGAAACGGGCTGCCACGATATCGGCACCGGCACGTTGACGATTTTTCCGCAGATCGCGGCGGATGTTCTCGGCTTGTCGCTCGATCAGGTATCGCTGTCGATGGGCGATACGGCATTGCCGAAAGGCGGGCCGACTTACGGATCGTCTTCGACGATGGGTGTCGGTGCCTCGGTTCTCTACGCGGCGCGTTCCGTGCGGGCTCAGCTAGCGGAACTTGCGGGCGTTCCGGATTCGCAAGCCGAGCTGGCGGACGGCCGGATCCGGCGTAGCGGCAGCGACGAGCGCGGGCAATCGATTTTCGAGCTCATGCGTCAGGCCGGACGGGCGGAGCTCAGGGCCGACGGCGAGTTCAGCTTGCCGGGCGGCGCGCCGTTCAATGCGAACGGCGAGGGCAGCGACGTAGCCATTTCGACGTTCGGCGCAATCTTCGTCGAGGTGGCCGTCGATCCCGAATTGGGCCTACTGCGGCTGCGGCGCGCGGTCGGCAGCTATAGCGCGGGGCGCATCATCAATCCGCGCACGGCGCGCGCCCAGATGATCGGCGGGATCATTTGGGGCTGGGGCATGGCGGCGATGGAAGGCACGCATCATGAGCCGACATTGGGGCGGTGGCTCTCCAGAGATCTTGCTGGCGTGGCGGTGCCTGTCAATGCCGATATTCCGTCCGATATCCAAATCCATTTCGTCGACGAGTTCGATGCGCATGCAAGTCCGCTCGGCGCAAAAGGTATCGGTGAACTCGGCGCGACGGGTGTGGCGGCTGCGGTCGCCAATGCGGTTTTCGCCGCGACCGGCAAGCGCGTTCGATCGTTGCCGATCACACCGGCAAAGCTGGTGATGGAGGGTGCATCGTATGCGTGATCGCGACCGTCCGTAACGGTGAGTATTTTCGGGAGTCCCATGACGGCTTATCTCATCTCCGATGTCTCGCCTCGCGATGCCGAGGCGTTCGAAGCTTATAGAACGCGAGCCGCTGAATCGATTGCGGCTTATGGCGGCAGGTATGTCGTACGTGGTGGCGATATCGAGGCGCTGGAAGGCAGTTGGCAGCCGCGTGCCGTCATCATCGTCGAATTTCCGAGCATGGAGCAGGCGCGCAAGTGGTATCGATCCGAGGAGTACGCGGCCGCGTTGGCCCTTCGCGACAAGGCGCTCAGCCGCAATCTGGTTCTCGTCGACGGTATGGGCGTGTCTTAGCGAACGACGGCGAACGCCGAACGTATGAGCCACCTCGAGGGTGAGGTTTTTCGGGAGCCGAGGACGGAATCGCCTTCGCTCGGCCCCCACCGGTGAGCTTTTCCGGGACCTGCCGCAGAGGGGGCTTATGTGAGCGGCCCCAAAGAAGCCAAAGGTGAGCGTTTTCGGGATTGCAGCGCTCGTAACGCCTTACCCCGCGGCGATCAAGGTGAGTGTTTTCGGGACGCGTCGGCCAGACGCGCGGTGCGCGATCATGCGCGACCGCGCGGCCTGCCTCGGCATAAGGTGAGCTTTTGCGGGAAGCGATACGATGGATGCGCAGGCGTCGTCGTCGACGGAAATCCCGCGACCCGCTAGACTACGCCGTTCCTTGCAACGACGGACAACGGCCTTGGCTCATCGCGATTCCCGCTCATTCGATCAAGCGCCAAAGCGCTGGTACATCGACGTGCGCGGCAACGGCGTCGGCCAATGTGTCGATCGACGCAAGCCTGCGCGCGTCGTGATCGATGCGCTGGGCATCATCGAGCCCCGCCCAGCGCAGCAATGCCGCGCAGGCATCGGGACCGTCGAAGAGGCCATGCAGATAAGTGGCGAAAATCTGCCCATCGTCGGATATGGCGCCGTCGGGCCGCGGCTCGTCGCTAGCGCCCTGGCGCAGCCACATGGCCGGCCGCGCGAGCGCCGTGCCCGTCGTCGTCCCCATGTGGATTTCATATCCATGCACAGGCGCATCGCCGAGTGTCAGCGAACCCTCGGTGCGGACGAGTTGTTTTTCGGGCGCAAGCTCGGTCTCGAAATCGAGCAGCCCGAAGCCGCGGGTGCGTTCGGTCGAGCTCTCGATGCCAAGCGGATCGCGCATGCCGCGTCCGAGCATTTGCATTCCGCCGCATATGCCGATGACCTTCCCGTTATACCGCAGATGGCGACGCAGGTAGCCCTCCCACCCCTGTGCGCGAAGCCAAGCGAGATCGCGTTGAACGCTTTTACTGCCGGGCAGAATGACGAGATCCGCTGCGGGCAGCGGTTCGCCGGCCCGGACGTAGCGGAAGTCGACTTGCGGGTGCGCGCGCAGCGGATCGAAATCGGTGTGATTGCTGATGCGCGGCAGCGCCGGCACGATCACGCGCAACACCGTGTCGTCCGAGGCGGGTGCGTGCCGTGCGGCCGGCAACATGTCCTCCGCATCGAGCCAAAGGCCTGGCACGAACGGCACCACGCCGAGCACGGGTTTGCCGGTGCGTGCTTCGACCCAATCGATGCCGGGTTGGAGAAGCGCCGGGTCGCCCCGAAATTTGTTGACGATCACGCCCTTGACGCGCGCGCGTTCAGCCTCCGAAAGACAGGCGAGCGTGCCGATGATTTGCGCGAACACGCCGCCTCGATCGATATCGGCAACGATGACGACGGGGCAATCGGCCGCTTCGGCGAAGCCCATGTTCGCGATATCGCCCTCGCGCAGGTTGATTTCGGCCGGACTGCCTGCGCCTTCCACAAGCACGAGATCGTAGGCGGCCCGCAGTCGTTCGAACGATTCGAGCACGGCCTGCATGGCGATCGGCTTGTACGCGTGATAGGCCCGCGCATCGAGGTTGCCGCGCGCCCGACCGTGGACGATGACTTGCGCGCCGATGTCGCTGTTCGGTTTGAGCAGCACCGGGTTCATATCCGTATGAGGGTCGACACCGGCCGCCAACGCTTGCCAGGCCTGGGCGCGGCCGATTTCGCCGCCATCGACGGTGACGGCGCTGTTGAGCGACATGTTTTGCGGCTTGAACGGCGCGACGCGGATGCCGGCTCGCGCGGCGATTCGGCACAGCGCGCCGACAAGCGTGCTTTTGCCCGAATCGGAGCTCGTTCCTTGAATCATCAGCGCACGTGGCATGGGGGGTGTCCTGAGCGGGTCGAATACGAAGCGCGCCTTTTGCGCGAGCATCGCGCGGCGGGCGCGTGCCGTGAAGCAGGGCTGCATTATGTCACCGCCGCTCGCGTCGGCGCATACGCATGCGTGCGGCAACTCGGCCGGACAACGGACGCTTCGGCGGGAGCATTGCAATGATGGCACTGCCGTCCTTCGCGGCCATCGCCATGCTCGCCATCGTGGGCGTCGTACTCGACTGGTGGCTGGGCGAGCCGCAGCGCGCTCATCCGCTCGTCGCATTCGGGCGATTCGCAAAGCGGCTCGAACGATCGCTCAACCCGGACCGCGATACGGTTGATACGCGAACCGAACGATGCGATTCTCGCGCGCGGCTGGCCGCGCTGCGCGTTCGCGCGCTCGGCGTCGTCGGTTGGGCAGTGGCTGTCGTGCCGCCGGTCGCGCTATCGATCGTGCTCGCGCGCGTGCTACCGGTCGCGTTTGGATGGATGCTCCATGCGTTGTTGCTGTGGTTCGCGCTCGGTGCGCGCAGCCTTTCCGATCACATCGCTCCGATCGAAGGCGCGCTCGCGAACGGCGATTTGCCGCGCGCACGCGCGCTGGCATCGCGCATCGTCACGCGCGATCTTTCGGACGCGGAAGCATCGGCCGTCGCACGCGCTGCCGTCGAATCGGCCCTCGAAAACGGCAACGACGCGATTTTCGGGGCCTTGTTCTGGTTCGCCATCGCGGGAGGGCCGGGCGCGCTGGGCTATCGGCTCGTCAACACGCTCGATGCGATGTGGGGCTATCGCACGCCGCGGTTCATCTCGTTCGGCTGGGCCGCCGCCCGCCTCGACGATGCGGCCAACTATCTGCCCGCGCGCCTGACCGCGCTGACTTACGCGCTGTGCGGCAATCCGCGCAACGCATTGCGGTGTTGGCGGACACAGGCAGCGGCGTGGGACAGCCCGAACGCGGGGCCTGTCATGGCAAGCGGCGCCGGCAGCCTCGACGTATCGTGCGGCGGAAGCGCCCGCTATCATGGCGTCGACGAAGCGCGCCCACCGCTCGGCAGCGGCGCCGCGCCGCATGCCCGCGATATCGGGCGAGCGCTGTCGCTCGTCCGGCGGGCGCTCTTGGCATGGCTGGCCGGCCTGATCCTGCTAGCCGCCGCGTCAATGGTGTTTTGAGCAGATCATGTCGACATCCGAGCGTCCCATCGTCTCCGTTGCCGTGCCTCATGGCGGCAACCTTTCCGAAGCCGTGCGCCGTTACGGCATTGCTCGCGAAGACTGGATCGACCTTTCGACCGGCATCAATCCATGCGGTTATCCGGTGCCCGATATCGACGCGCAGGCGTGGCTGCGCTTGCCCGATGACGGCGACGATCTCGAAGCGATCGCGGCCGCCCATTATGGCGCGCCGCGCGCACTGGCCGTGGCAGGCACCCAAGCGGCCATTCGCATCCTGCCGCAGGTCCTGCCCGTGGGGCGCATCGGTATCGGCCTGCTGACTTACGGCGAATATGCGCCGGCGTTCGCAGCCGCGGGTTTTACGGTGGAGCGCTTCGTCACGGAGCCGTTTGCCGATCGGCGCGACGCCGCCGATTTCCTTCTTCCTCCGGGCGTGCCGCTACCGGCGAGGCTGACGCATCTGGTCGTCGTGAACCCCAACAACCCCGGCACCGAATCGTTCGATGCAGCCACGCTGCTCGACTGGCATCGTCAGCTCGTTTCGCGCGGCGGAGGCCTTATCGTCGACGAGGCGTTCGTAGAGGCGACGCCGCATCTCAGCGTGGCCTCGCATATCGAGACCGATGGCCTTGTCGTATTGCGCTCGGTCGGCAAATTCTATGGCCTCGCTGGCGCCCGGGCCGGGTTCGCGCTCGCTCCGGCCGCGCTCGATGACGCGATGCGTGGACTGCGTGGGCCGTGGACCGTATCGGGCCCGGCGCGTAGCGTTGTGCGGGCCGCGTTGCTCGACGAACCGTGGCAGCGCTCGATGCGTACCCAGCTGCGCGACGCGTCGGCGCGCCTCGTGGCCTTGCTCGAGCGGCACGGATTGAAAGCGACGCATACGCCCCTCTTTGCCTGGGTACGCCGCGCCGATGCCGCTCGTCTGCAGGACGGACTCGCACGTCGCGCCGTGTGGGTCCGACGATTCGATGTCGTGCCCGGGCTGCGGTTTGGCTTGCCCGCCGACGAACGCGCGTGGGAGCGCCTCGATCGGGCGTTGCGCGAGGCATTGGCGACGGACGATACGCTGTGAGCCGTTGATCGCGCGCAACTTTGTTGCCGATTCGTCGGAGGGCGGGTCGCCCGCTCAGTAATTCTTGCAGTTGTCGCGGTGCGCACGATTTGTGCCCGATTTTTATTCGCGCATTTACGGCGATTTGACCATACGGCATATTGGTTTTTGCGAGTGGCGGCGATATCTTTGCTGAATCGACGAGCAAGGAACTGCCACATGAACGAAGCATCGCATTCGTTGCGCCAGCCGCAGGGTTGGGACTTTCTTTCGGGCGGCGGCGAACTGGGAGGCCTCATCCGCGCATTCGATTGGAGCGGGACGCCGCTCGGTGCGCCTGATACGTGGCCGCAAAGCCTCAAAGTCGCGCTGCGCATCATGCTCAATTCGAGCCAGCCGATCTGGATTGGCTGGGGCAAGCAATTGATCTATTTTTATAACGATCCATACAAGTCGATTATCGGCGGTAAGCACGAATGGGCGCTGGGCCGGCCGATAAAGGACGTGTGGGGCGAAATATGGAGCGATATCGAGCCGATGCTCGATATGGCGATGAGCGGGGGCCGCGGCACTTATGTCGAGGAGCAACTGCTCGTCATGGAGCGTAACGGCTACCCCGAGGAAACGTATTACACGTTCTCGTTCAGCCCCATTCCAAACGACGACGGCAGCGCCGGCGGAATCATTTGCGCAAGTACGGACGATACGCCACGCGTTATCGGCGAACGGCAACTGGCGCTGTTGCGCGATCTGGCCGCCGATGCAACGCGTGCCCGAACCTGGCAGGAAGTGTGCGCACGCAGCGCGCAGGCACTCGGCACGAACGCGCGCGATCTGCCGTTCGCGATGATTTATATGGCGGACGATATGGGCGCACCGACGCTCCAGCTCGCGTGTGCGGCCGGGGTCGATCGCGCCCACCGGGCCGCGCCGCATTCGATCGCCGCGGACGATTCGTCGATCTGGCCGGTCGGCGAGGTATTGCGCACGCGCACACCCACGGTGGTCTCGGAGCTTGACGAACGCATTGGCGTACCGTTGCCGAGCGGTCCTTGGGACGAGCCCCCTGCGCAAGCGGCATTGCTGCCCATCGTGCCGGGCGCGGAAACCGGGCGGGCTGGCGTGCTCGTGGTCGGGCTCAATCCGTATCGCCTGTACGACGGTAACTATCGAAGCTTTCTCGGGCTCGTTGCCGGACAGATTTCGGCGGCCATCGGCCATGCCCAGGCCTACGAGGACGAGCGGCGGCGTGCCGAAGTCCTGGCCGAAATCGACCGTGCCAAGACCGCGTTCTTTTCGAACGTGAGCCACGAGTTTCGGACGCCGCTCACGCTGATGCTGGGACCGCTCGAAGATGCCATCAACGATTCGTCGGCGAATGCGCTGGAGCCGCCTCAACGGCGCCGCCTGCTGACCGCACACCGCAGCAGCGTGCGGTTGCTCAGGCTCGTCAATTCGCTGCTCGACTTCTCGCGCATCGAGGCGGGGCGTGCGACAGCGATGTTCGAGCCGACGGATGTGGCCAAGTTCACCGCGGAACTCGCGTCGAGTTTCGAGTCGGCCACCCAGCGGGCCGGCCTCGAATTGTCTATCGAGTGCGAGAGCCTGCCGCAGCCGGTCTACGTCGACCGCGATATGTGGGAGAAGATCGTCCTCAACCTCCTATCCAATGCGTTCAAGTTCACGTTCGAAGGGCGCATCGAGGTGCGCACGCAGGTGTCGCCCGACGGCGAAGCAGCGCAGATCGTCGTTCGCGATACGGGTGTCGGTATTCCCTCGAACGAGCTTGCGCGCTTGTTCGAGCGTTTTCACCGTGTCGAGGGGCAGCGCAGCCGCTCCTTCGAAGGGTCCGGTATCGGCCTCGCGCTCGTGCACGAACTCGTCAAGCTGCACGGCGGCACGATCTCCGTCGATAGCGAGGTGGGACGCGGTACCGCATTCACCCTGAGCCTTCCATTCGGCACCGCCCATCTGGCGCCCGATCGCATCGGTCCCGAACGCCTGCTTGCATGGACGCCCCACCGTGCCGGTGCGTACGTCGAAGAGGCCCTGCGCTGGCTGCCGCAGGCGGGCGCGGAGGACGGCGACGAGGCCCCGTCCGAGCGCGCCGACGATCTGCCGACGCTGCCGTTCGGCAGCCGGACGAGGGGAGCGCGCGTGCTTGTCGTCGACGATAACGAGGACATGCGCCGCTATATGAGCCGGTTGTTGCGGGGGCAATGGGAGGTCGACACTGCCGCCGATGGGCACGAAGCGCTCGCGGCGATCCGCGAGCGCAGGCCCGACGTCGTCTTGAGCGACGTCATGATGCCGGGTCTCGACGGCTTCGGCTTGCTGCGTGCAATTCGTTCGGACTCCGAATTACGTGATCTGCCGGTCGTGCTCGTTTCCGCGCGTGCGGGCGAAGAGGCGAGTGTCGAGGGATTGGGCGCGGGCGCCGACGACTATCTGACGAAGCCGTTTTCGGCTCGCGAGCTTCTCGCGCGCGTCAATGCAAACCTCGAGATGGCGAGGCTGCGACGCGAGGCCACACGCGATCTACGCGAAAGCGAGGCGCGGTTCCGGAACATGGCCAATCACGCACCGGTGATGATGTGGATCAGCACGCCGGAGGCCGAATTCGATTATCTGAACCAGCCTTGGTGCGAGTTCACCGGACAGACGCTCGACGAGGCCATAGGCGCAGGCGCCTGGGCAGCACTGCACGACGAGGATCGCGAGAGCGCCCGCCAGGCCTTTCTCGATGCCCATGCCGAACGCAGGCCGTTTCGCGCCGAATACCGGGTACGGACCGCTGCCGGCGATTATCGCTGGGTGTTGGGCGCGGCGGTACCGCGCTTCGGCGACGACGGAAAGTTTCTCGGCTACATCGGCTCGATCATCGATATCTCGGATCGTAAGGAGGCCGAACAGATTTTGCGCGAGGCGAACGTCGTACTGGAAAGACGCGTCGCCGCGGCGATTGCGGAACGCCTGCATACCGAGGCGCAATTGCGCCAGGCGCAAAAAATGGAGGCGATCGGCAAGCTTACGGGCGGTGTCGCTCACGATTTCAACAACGTCTTGCAAGTCATAGCCGGCAATCTTCAACTGCTGAGCCGCGACGTATCGGGGAATCTGCGCGCCGAGCAGCGGCTGCAGACCGCCGTTGCCGCGACGGCACGCGGTTCGCGGCTCGCTTCGCAACTGCTGGCATTCGGACGTCGGCAACCGTTGTCGCCGAAGACGGTCAATCTTGGCAGACTGATTCGCGGCATTGACGACATGCTGCGCCGCTCGCTTGGAGAAAGCGTCGAAATCGAAACGGTGATCACGGGCGGCCTGTGGAATACGTTCGTCGATACCGTGCAGGTCGAAAATGCCCTGCTCAATCTGGCGATCAATGCGCGCGACGCGATGCAGGGTCACGGCAAGCTCACGATCGAAGCGGGCAATGCTTTTCTCGACGACGTCTATGTCGCGCGTCATCCTGACGTGGCGCCCGGCCAATACGTCATGGTCGCCGTGACCGACACCGGTTGCGGTATACCGGCCGAGTTGCTCGAGCGTGTCTTCGAGCCGTTCTTTACGACGAAACCCGAAGGCCGCGGCACGGGCCTCGGGCTCAGCATGGTCTATGGTTTCGTCAAGCAATCGGGCGGACACATCAAGATCTACAGCGAGCTCGAGCAGGGTACGACCGTGCGGCTCTATTTGCCGCGCGCGCGCCAGCCCGAGGATGTCGAGACCGAAATCGAGGCCGGGCCGATCACGGGCGGTACGGAAACCGTTCTCGTCGTCGAGGATGACGAAGACGTGCGCGGAACGGTCGTCGATCTGCTCTCCGAGCTCGGGTATCGCGTGCTGCGGGCGAAGGATGCGCAAAGCGCGCTCGCGATCGTCGAAAGCGGGGTGCCGATCGACCTGGTATTCACCGACGTCGTCATGCCGGGTCCCCTCGACAGTCCCGAGCTGGCCCGCCGCGCGCGGGAACGACTACCCAACATCGCGGTTCTGTTCACGTCGGGCTATACCGATAACGCGATCGTGCATGGCGGCCGGCTCGACGATGGCGTCGATCTGCTCAGCAAACCCTATAGCCGCGAAGCGCTGGCGCGCAAGATTCGCCACGTGTTGCGGCATCAGGTGCGAGGCAAGCCGGCATTGCCTTCGCCGCCGTTGCTCGCGACGGACGATCCGCAGCCCGTCAACGCCGTCCGTATGCCTGGCCGCTTGCGCGGGCGCGTGCTGCTGGTCGATGACGACCCGATGGTTCGCTTCACAACGGCGGACATGCTGTCCTATCTCGGCTATGCCGTGACTGAAGCCGCCGATGCGACGCAAGCGCTGGTACTCCTCGGCAAGCACACGTTCGATGTGATCGTGACGGACATCGCACTGCCCGATCTGTCCGGCGACGAACTGGCGATGCGGGCTGTCGCATTGCAGCCGGGGTTGCGCGTGATCTTCGCATCGGGATACGACGAGCTGCCCGACGGCCGCAAGCCGGAAGCGCTCGCCGGAGCCACCATGCTGCGCAAGCCGTATGACCGCCAGCAGATGGAAGCGTTGCTGGATGCGGCCATGATGGTACGCATGTCGACGGGTTCAGCCACCGCACCGGTGACCGGATACCGCGGCTAGGCCGCGCCGTCCGACGAGGCGGGCTCCCGCGTGGTGAGGTTTTTCGGGAGCCCCGGGGCGTGAGGTGAGGTTTTTCGGGATAAAGAGTGCTTGTTTGCCCCGTTGCGGTGTGTTGCAGGGTGCTTTGCGTGCGATTTTCTGCTTCGCGGGACGCTTTTCGGCGAGTTGGCGCCCGCCGTGCCGCGCGAAGTCCCGCATTTTCTCCCGTAAAGGCTCACCTTGTCGCGCGGCGGCGCCGATGGTGAGCTTTTACGGGATGGCACTTTCGTGCTTTGGGATACTCCGACGCAATATGCGGAGTAGACCTCGTTATTGGTTTTGACGTTTTGCTTTTTGGAAGTTTTGTATCGATAATTGACATCGACGGCCTGAAACACAATCTGGCGCGCGTCCATCCGGACCCGCCGTTGGGCGGTTGTAACCGCCTGCTGCCGCGAGTCGAGTATGATTCGGCTCGGGTCAAATAAGGGGCTCCACACCCCCGCATCAACTACAACCGGAATCATCGATGGAACAGCTTGAAGGCGAGGCTCGCGAACGATTGATTCGCTGGCTCCGGCGTCGCATGGACGAATACGGCATTACGGTCGAAGCTGTGGCGGAATCGATTTCCGCCGACAAGCAGGCTGAACGGCCCATCCTTTACCGCGATGCGATGGGCAATACGTGGGATGGCTACGGAGATCCGCCGGATTGGTTGCGTCGTGCCGTCGCCGCCGGACAGAATATGGATTTCTATCGCTGCGAGGGATAACCGGGCGCGAGGCCTGGGGCCTTCAGCGCTCGGAGTCCGTCGGCGGCCATTCGTTTTCGAAAACGCACTCGGATAGCGGCATTCGTTGGGCCCAGTGTTCGATTTCGAGCATCGGCCGAGGATAGAAGCGCTCGACGTGCCCGAGGCATAGTATGGCGACAGGCCGGGCGCCCACCGGCATCCGCAACAAGCGGCGAACGTCGTCCACCTCGAAGAGCGACACCCATCCCATGCCGAGCCCTTCCGCGCGTGCAGCGAGCCACATGTTCTGAATCGCGCAGGCAACAGACGCCAGATCCATATCGGGCATCGTGCGGCGACCGAATACGTGCTTTTCGCGGCCATCCATCAGTGCCATGACGAGCAGCTCGGCGCACTCGAGCATGCCTTCCACCTTGAGCTTCATGAATTCGTCGCTGCGCTCGCCGAGCGCAACGGCTGTGCGTGCGCGCTCGCGCTCGACGGCATCGTGCAGCGCTTTGCGCCGTGCGTCGTCGGTCACCCTGACGATTCTCCATGGCTGCATATATCCGACGCTCGGTGCGTGATGCGCCGCATCGAACAGGCGGGCGAGCACGTGCGGGTCGACCGGCTTGCGCACGAAATGACGCATGTCCCGCCGTTCATGGATGGCGCGATATACGGCCGCGCGCTCCCCGTCGTCGAATTGCATTGCCATCGAGAAATTGGCCTTTGAGGCTCGCGAAGTCTGTGGATATATCCTGGCGCGCCGCTTGCGCCATTCGATGGCAGGCAGTGAGCGCCGGCGGGCCCAAAGATACCACGCGCATCGGCATGCGCCCCTTACATGGCGGATGTGCTCGTATGACCCGCTCGCACGGGCCGGGAACAGCCGTTGCGACGCGATAGAGGCGAGTCTCGGAGATTTTCTTCAGCCAACAGGAGGACCAGATGACATCGCGAAAACCCAGCCAGGCCGCGCCGACCAACCCGCGCGGGCATGATCGTGGCGATCACCGGCAGCCTCAGCAGCAACAGAATCAGCAAAAGATGCCGCGTCACCAAGGCGGCCAGCGTCAGCCGTAGCCGAGCGGCGCGTCGGACCGACCGGCGCGCTTCGTTCGAGTCATGTCATTTATGCAGCAGTTGCCGCAGCGCATTGACGTCGTTGCCGCTGATCGGCTGAGCGCTGTTGCCCCATGCGCTGCGGATGTAGGTCAGCACTTGTCCCATCTGTGCGTCGACCAGTGTGCCGGCAAACGCGGGCATCCGTTGGCGAGGCGGACCCGACTTCGTGGCGGGGCTGTTTCCACCCTCCACGAGCAGGCGGATCAGCGACGTCGTATCTTTCGCGAGCACCGACGGATTGCCCGCGAGCGCAGGGAACACATTGGGCACGCCCTTGCCGTCGAGCCTGTGGCAACGCGCGCAAAACGATCGATAGACGATGTTTCCGAGCGACTGATCGTCGGCCACGCGATTGCCGTTCGCGCTCGGCTGAGTCGATGCGTCTTGCGGTGCAAACGTGCCGGAAGGTTCGCGCGCCGGCAGCGACTTCAGGTAGTGGGCGATTGCGAGCAGGTCGCCATCGCTGAGATATTGCGTACTGTCCTCGATCTGCTGAACCATGCTCCCGTAGGCCACGATGCCGGCGCCATGGCCCGTCTTCAGGAAGCGCGCGATATCGATTTCGCTGAGGCGGCCTAAGCCGGAGCCCGCGTCGCCTGTCAGATTCGACGCGAACCAGTGGTCGTTGATACCACCGGTCAGGAAACGCGGCGCCGATTCGTCGTAGCCGCGCTCTTCGTAGGCGAAGCCGCGCGGCGTATGGCATGCACCGCAGTGACCCAGCGATTGAACGAGATAGGCGCCACGATACCATTGCGCATCGCGTCCCGATGGCTGCCGAACGCCCTTGTGCGGCATAAACGCCCATTGCCAGAAACGCAACATCCAGCGCTGGTTGAACGGAAATGCGACGTCGGAGGGAGGCGTCGGCTTCGACACCGGTGGCACGCCCTGCATCATGAACGTGTAGAGCGCGTGCAAGTCGCCATCGCTCATTTTGGCGAACGCCGTGTACGGCATCGCCGGGTAGAGTCGCTTGCCGCCGCGCGCGACGCCTTCGCGCAGTGCTTTTGCGAAATCATCGTAGCTGTAGCGGCCGATGCCGTAGCGCACATCGGGTGTGATGTTGCTGGTTACGATGGTGCCGAACGGCGAGCCCATGCCGAGTCCGCCCGCGTAAGGCGCCCCGCCTTCGGGTGCTGTATGGCAGCCTGCGCAGTCAGCGGCTTTTGCGATGTACGCGCCGCGTTCGAGCAGGGTGGCGTCGGCACCCGAGACAGCATCGGCCCGATGCGGTGCGGCGGCCTGCTTTGCGTCATCGGTGGAGGCATGCGCTGTTTCCCGTCCGGCGTTGCCCATCGCTATGGCGACGATGGCAGGCAGCGTCAGCAGCAGCAATCGCAGGGCGAGCGAGGCCTTCATCGCGTGGGCTCCCGAAGCGACGCAGCGTTGGGCTCCGGAATCGGCTCTGCCGATGGTGCGTGCGATATGAGCGGAATGAGCGGAGAGTGAGCGCGAGTCAACCATCGTCCAGCAACGATCAGCGCGCCGATCAAATAGGCGAGCGAGGCGGGCACCCACATGACGAGCCCACCAAGTTGTTGATCGCCGAGCGGCTCCATGCCGAGTGCGCTCGTCGGCTCGACATAGGACGGATACCAGACGCCCGGCGAGAGCGTGATGAGCGCGCCGAGGGCGCCGGTATGGACCATCGTCGTGAAGAGTGAAAGCATCGCATGGCCCGAACCGCGCCGTGCCGCCCCCTCGCCGAGAATCGACCACCAGAAGATCAGGGCGGTCCCCAGGAAGCTTGCATGTTGCAGGGTATGAACGGCGGAATGGGCGAGTGCGCTCTCGAAGAACGGCGGCGCGTGCCAGGCCCAGAGCGCCACGGCATGGAGAACCCAGGCCGGCAGCGGAGCGACCAGCGCGCGCCATGCGGCCGACCATGCGCGCGTGCGCAATACACGGCCGATCGCCATACGGGCACGTTGCGGCAGCGCCCATATCCAGATGCCGAGTGGCCGGCCCGCGACGAGAAGCGGCGCGGCGACGATCATCATCGCTTCATGCTGCACCATGTGCGCCGAAAAAAGTGCCGCGCTCAACGCGTCGAGCGGTGAGACGAGCACAGCGGCGAGTACGATCCACCCCGCTGCGAACGCCATCAGATGCGTCTGTCGCGCGCGACGTCCAAGACGGGAACGTCGCGTCAGTCGGACGAATCCCGCGAGATACGCGGCCAGGCTCAGCGCGAGTAAGGCGATCACCCACGAGTCGAACGTCCAGCCAAACACGGGTGTACCCGAGGCCACCGTGGCGGGCGTATGCGCCGAGGCCGGCGCGGCGAGGGCGGCAGCGAAGAGCGCCGTCGCACACCGCACGGACGACCTCGCGCAGGCGCCCACGCTCATCGGCAGGCGGAGAGCAGCCATTGCGGGAACCACATCATCAGTTGCACGAGCGTGCCCAGCGCGCCGACGATCGTCGCGGCAAACGCCAGAAATGCCTCGCGCGCGTCGCGCGATTCATAACTTGCCGAAAACGGCACGGACGTTTGGCGCCATCGACGATAGGCCAGCGCAGTCGCCGCAATCGAGACAGCGAACGCGATGCCGCTCACGGCATTCAGCGGCGCTCGGGTGTGCCACGCGCAGGCGTAGTGAACGAGAGCATAGTCGGCGCTTTGTGTCGCGAGCACGAGTGCGGGTACCGCCAGCAGCGCGAACCAGGTTTTCATTGCGTTCATACGGTGCGTCCTCTCCTTCGACCGGTTCCATCGGCTCGACCGGCGCGGCCGGCCGTCAAAACAGTGCTCGCGGTGCCAGATAGACGACGGCGTAAATCGGTATCCAACTGAGCACGACGAAATACCAATACAGCGCGTTTTCGCTGACATCGACGAATCGTCGACCCTCGATCGGTCCCGTAAACAGCAGCACGCCCAGAACGGCCGTATCGATCGTATCGGTGACCAGGTGCGTCGTGTGCAGGCCGAGCAGAAACCACACGATCGATCCGTAGGCGTTCGCGTACCACTTCACGTTGAGCGCCGCAAATTCGAGACCGCGCACGGCGAGAAAGGCGAGGGAAAACGCGAGGCATATCGTCAGCCAGAGTCTGCAGCGCGGTAGATCGAGACGCTGCGCGGCCCGCTTCGTCAATTCGTTCGGCACGAGGCTCACGAGCAGAATCGCGAGGTTTGCCGTACCCCAGCGCATCTCGGGCGGCGGGGCATCGAGCGGCCACGCCGCGTTGATATCGCGCAGGTAGAAGTACATCGCGACGGCGATCGCGAAGACCGTCCCCTCGATCAGCATCAGTCCGGCCGTCGCCCACCACATCGCGCTGCGATGTCCGAAGCCGAAGCTCGGCAGATCGCGGACATCGACCGAAGCGCGTCCGTCGCGCGAGGAAGCATCGCCGCTGCTCATGGCTTGCGCTCCAGCGCCATGGCTTGCGCGTGATGACGCCGCGTCGGCCAGAACCATGCGGTCAGTGCAATGACGACCGGCACGGAACCCCACACGACAGCCCACGGCGTGAAGATCGAACCGATGAAGAGCACGGTCGTGGCAACGGCACTGACGAACGGCCAGATCGATGGCGTCGGGAACAGCGAGCGCAGGTCCGGGCGCGCGTCGAGCACCGTCGTGAGCAGTACCTCGCGGGCATCGGCCGCAAGTCCGCTGACATGGGCGGGATGCGTTGGCGGATCCCAGAGCGGATCGCGGCCGTGCACGACCGGCAGCGCATCGAAGTTGTGCGGCGGCGGCGGGCTCGGCGCGGCCCATTCGAGCGTGCCGGCGCCCCAGGGATTCGGGCCCGCGCTGGGCCCATGCCGGAGGCTTCGCCAGACGTTGAAGACGAACAGCAGCACACTTGCCGCGATGGTCCACGCGCCGACGGTCGAGATCAGGTTCATCGCGGACCAGCCCATACCGGCCGGATAGGTCCAGACGCGCCGTGGCATGCCGTGGAGTCCCAGCCAGTGCATCGGAAAAAACGCGACGTTGAAGCCGATGAAGAAGAGCCAGAACTGCCAGCGTCCGAGCCGCTCGTCGAGCATGCGTCCCGTGACCTTCGGAAACCAGTAGTGAACGGCGGCGAAGAGCGGGAAGACGGCACCGCCGATCAGCACGTAGTGCAGATGCGCGACGACGAAATAAGTGTCGTGCAACTGCAGATCGAGCGATACCGAGCCGAGCATGACGCCGGTCATCCCGCCCAGCACGAGAATGAAGAAGAATGCGAGGACGAACAGCAGCGGCGTTTTGAGGTTCAGGCGGCCTGTGAGGAGCGTGGCGATCCAGCAATAGATTTGCAGGCCGGAGGGAAGGGCGATCATCACGCTCGCGGCGGTGAAAAAACTTTTGCCCAGCTGCGGAACGCTGGTGGCGAACATGTGGTGAACCCATAGCCCGAAGGCCAGGAAAGCGGTCGCTATCAGCGCGAGGACGATCGCGGTGTAGCCGAATATCGGTCGCCGCGCGAAGGTTGGCAGGATCGACGAGATGAAACCGAGTGCCGGGATGAAGATCAGATAGACCTCCGGGTGGCCGAAGAACCAGAAGAGGTGTTGCCAGAGCAGGACGTCGCCACCGAGCGACGGATTGAAGAACTGCGTCCCGACGAGCCGGTCGAGAATCAGCGCGGTACTGGCGAGCATCACGGCCGGCATGGCGAAGATGACCATGAACTGCGTGACGAGCGTGGCCCATGCGAAAAGCGGTATGCGGTTGAGCGACATGCCGGGTGCCCGCATCTTGAGGATCGTCGTGATCAGCACGATGGCTTCGAGCAGCGAGGCAAGCTCGGTGAACGTGATCATCTGCGCCCAGATGTCGGTGCCCTTGCCGGTGGCGTAGTCGGGGCCCGCAAGCGGAACATAGCTGAACCAGCCCGCGCGCGGGCCGGCGCCGAGCACGAAGGCGACGTACAGCGTGAGTCCGCCGAACAGGAACACCCAGTAGGCATAGGCGTTCATGCGCGGAAAGGCGATGCTGCGCGCGCCGACCATCAATGGGATCAGATAAATCGCCACGGCCTGCATGACCGGGACGCCGAAGAGAAACATCATCGTCGTGCCGTGCATCGTGAACAGCGTGTCGTACAGGTCGGGGCCGACGAGGTGCAGGCCCGGCCGTGCCAACTGCAGACGCATCGCGAGCGCGAGCATGCCTGCCAGCGCAAAAAATGCGAACGTCGTGACGACGAAGCGGCGCGCGATGGTCTTGTGGTTGACCGCGGCGAGCATCCCGACGATGCCCGGCGGGTCGTCCCATGTGCGGGCGAGCAGGCGCCGCGTGGTATCGGTGGCGGTCGGGCCGTCGACTCGATGTTCGTCGCGGCTGCTCGAGAACTCGGGGCCGGTGTGCGCCATCGTCATTTGAGCGTGGTGAGCCAGGCGACGAGCGCCTGAATGTCGGGGGCCGGCAACGCGCTCGCGGGCATGGTCGCGCCGGGCTTGGCTGCCTGCGGATTACGGATCCATGCGGCGAGGTTGGCCGGATTGTTTTCGAGCGCGCCCGCGGCCAGCGTGCGGCGGCTCATCAGATGCGTGAGGTCGGGCGCGAGCATGCCGAGCGCATGCGTGCCACGTACGGTATGGCAGTTCGCGCATGCCGACGCCTCGAAGAGCGCCCGGCCGCGCGCGGCCAGTGCGTTGTCCGGCGGCGCGGCCGGCAGGCGTTGCGCGGCTGCCCAGGCGGCATAGCGCTGGGGCGGGTCGGCCATGACAGTCATGGCCATCAGCGCATGTTCGGTGCCGCAGAACTCCGCGCATTGGCCGCGGTAAGCGCCGGGCCGGTCCGCGCGGAATTCGATCGTCGAACCGATGCCCGGCAACAAGTCCTTCTTGCCATGGAGGTTCGGCACCCAGAAACTATGAATGACATCGCCGGCCGCCAGCGACACGATCACGGGCCGGCCTACGGGTACGTGCAGTTCGTTGGCGACGGCGAAACCGGGTGCGCCGTCCTCGGGTGCGTAGTTTGCCTGCCACCACCACTGCCACCCGGTAACCTGGACGTGCAGCGCGTGGGCGGCCGGCAGTTTCGAAAGCGCCCGATCCGTCAGTGCGTCGGCCACTGTCAGCCCGACGAGCAGCACGACGGAAACGGTGGTTGCCGCGATGACGGCCCGTCGCGGGCCGCGCTCCGGGCGGGTATTGGCCGACAGATCGGGTGCGGCCGGCGTATCGGCGCGGCGGCGCGCCAGCCCCACGAGTACGGCCAGAAGCACTGCGGCGAAGACCGCGCCTGTCACGATGAGCGTGAAGTGCCAGAGGCGCGCGATATGGGCCGCTTGCACTCCTGCAGGCGCGAGCGCATCGTGCTGTGGAGTGGCTTGTGCGAGGACGGTGATCCAACCGGCGGCGAACATGACAGACCTTCCGAACATGACAGACCGTCCGACGTGCGGTGTGGGACCGCAGCGGTTGGCATGCGAAGTGCGGGGTCGTTTCATGCGGCGGCGACAATGGGTGGGACGTCAGCCGAAGAGCACGTTCTGTTCCCGCAGGAATTCGATCGGACGCATGAACACTTACGAGACGGCGCGATGAACGAGGTGCCCATGTCAGATCGTCGGCGAGGCTTGAGCGCTCGTACGGCCAGGCAGCTTCGCGAAGTGCTCGAAGGCCGGCGCCGCGGCGCGCGCATGCTACTGCCGTTCGCCGGGCCGGCAGTAGTCGTTTCGGTCGCTTACATGGACCCCGGGAATATTGCAACGAATCTGCAGGCAGGCGCGGGATACGGATATGCGTTGCTGTGGGTCGTGCTGTTTGCGAATGTCGTCGCGATGCTGTTCCAGTCGATTTCGGCGCGCGTCGGGGTGGTGACGGGCGAGAGCCTGGCCCGCGTTTGTGCACGCGCTGCGCCCAAGCCGGTGACATTGGCGATGTGGTTCGTCGCCGAGATCGCGGCGATGGCCACCGACCTGGCGGAGTTCCTCGGGGCAGCTATCGGTTTTTCGCTGCTTGCGCATCTGCCGCTCATCGTCGGCATGGGCGTCACGGCTGTGCTGACCTGGGGGCTACTGCTGATGCAGGGGCGCGGTTTTCGTCCGCTCGAGCTTGCGATCGGTGCGCTGGTCGGCGTCATTGTGATCGCCTATCTCGCGCAATTGCTGTTCGTGCCGCTCGACTGGAGCGCAGTTGCGCGCGGAACGTTCGTGCCGACGGTCGCCGATCGTGAGGCGCTCTTCGTGGCTGTGGGTATCGTGGGCGCCACGGTGATGCCGCATGCCCTGTTTCTTCATTCGGGACTGACGGGCGAGCGCGTCGCGCCGCTCACCGATGGCGAACGGCGCACGCTGCTGCGCTATTCCAACGCGGAAGTCGTCATCGCACTCGGCGTGGCGGGGCTCGTCAACATGACGATGGTGGCCATGGCCGCGGGTGCGTTTCACTATGGATTCCCGCGGATGGCACAGATCGACGTCGCCTATCGGACGCTGATGCCGCTCTTCGGTTCGATGGCAGGCGGGCTGTTTCTGACCGCCTTGATGGCATCGGGCATATCGAGTTCGGTCGTCGGCACGATGGCGGGGCAGATGATCATGCGGGATTTTCTGGGCTTTACCGTGCCGCTCTGGTTGCGCCGGCTCGTCACGATGCTCCCGGGATTCATCGTCGTCGGAATGGGTGTGGACGCCACGCGTGCGCTCGTGCTGAGCCAGGTCGTACTGAGCATCGCCGTGCCCGTACCCATGATTGCGTTGTTGGCGGTTGCCTGCCGGCGACGGGTGATGGGCGGCTATCGACTGGGGCCGCTCGCAATGTCGCTCGCCATCGTGTTTGCCGCGGCGGTATTGCTGATGAACGGAGTGCTCGTCGCGCGCATTGTCGGGTAGTGGCGATCGCGCTCGGCGTGAACCCGACCTGCGTCGCGGCTAGCGGTGGTGGACCGCCGCGGTCGCTGGCTTCGCGCCGGCCAGAATTCGTCGGATCTGCGCCAAATGCTGCTCCGCGAGCACGCAGTCTTGCGCGGCGCGAACCGGCCGACGCGGTGCCGGCGGCCAGATCCCCAGATAGCGGCACAGTGCCGAGACAAACACGGGACGACCCGAGTGCGCCAAGTGCCGCGCCGCTTCGGTCACGCGCACGTTCCCCGCGTGGGTCATGAGCCAAGCCAGCGCCTGCCGGTCGTCGTCATTCGCAATTCGGATCAGCCGTTCCATACAGAGCCTATACTGTATAAATGAACAAGTATATATATACAGTATTTTTAGGAAGCGCGCAAATCGCTGGCCGTTGACGTCAACATGAGTGCCTGGTGTATGAGATATACGAAGCGGTCAGGCTTGCCGAGCCGCGGGGTAACCGATCGCATAGGAGGGCGGATACCCGATCGCATAACCGGGATGCCCAAAATAACCCTGCGGCTGAACGTAATGGCCCGCGTAAGGCGCGGTATGGGCGCCGTAGCCAGCGTAGTAGCTGCCCGACGGCGGCGCGTGATAAACGACGGGGTTGAACAAGCCGCTGCGCAGTCCGCTCAAGAATCCGCTCGTCAAACCCGGCAACCCGAAGCGCACCGTATGTCGACGGCCGAAATAATGAAAGCCGACGTGTGCATGCACGCGGCCGTATGCGTCCTCTCCATGACCGTATGAAAAGCCGATCGGCCGATGCGCGCCCACCACGTGCGTGCGATATTCCGGCACGCTCCAATGCGGCGAATAAACCGGGTAACCGTAGGCGGGTGCGGGTGCCACGGTTGCCGCATGAGCGCCCTGAGCGCCATGAGCCCCCGGCGTCGATTGATTCGCGTTCTGCGCAGCGGGCTTCGGCTTGTCGGCACCCGGCTTGAGCGTCGGCCGCGGCGGATTCGTGCCCGATGCCGACGCGGGCCCGCTTTCCGCCGGCCGAGAAGGTTCTCGCGCGACAAGCAGGCTTGCCGCTGCGTCCGATCGCTCTCTCGCGGTCACCGGCAGCGTACGTTGCCGTTCGAGCGCGACGCGCGAAAAATCGGCCAGCCGGCTCATGGATTGCGTGCGTCGCAGCGACCCATTGCCGTCAGCGGGACGCTCGCCGCCGGCGCTCGCGCGTTGCGTGAGCGCCCCCAGCATGGCGTCGCCGCGGCTCAACCCCGGGCGTGCCGCGCCGGCGGGGAGCCCGCCGGGGGCTTTGCCATCTTTGGTCGACGCGGGGTGGTGATCGCCGAGCTGTGCAGCGGACGATCCGATCCGTAGGGGCATGGTTCACTCCTGCCGCCCGCGCCGGTCATCGGCCGGCACGGCCGTGGATTAACGTTGATCTGCACGGCAGCGTAGTCCCTCCTCATGAGGTTTCTTGCATCCAGCGGCGAGGGCTAGCGCCACTGAGCGAAACGTTCCCGATCGATCGGGACATCCAGCGCGGCAGACCCGGCAACAGGGAAGAAAGGCGGAGGTGAGCTTTTACGGGAGCACCTGCTTCCACGTCGCTTGCGCTGACAAGGGTGAGCTTTTACGGGACTGGCAATTCGGCATCCGCCAATCCGACGTCCGTCACGAAAATCGGAAACGTGCGAAGATCGTGGGTTTCGACGTCGCGTATGCGCGTCGTGGCGACCCTGACCGGGGCAAGTCGGCCCCGGCATCCCTGAGTTGAGGAGAGATTGACGATGGAGATCACCGGACACATGCTGATCGGCGCAGAGGCAGTGCGCGGCACGGCTGGCACGCTGCGCGCGTTCGACCCCGCGCGCAACGCGGAAATCGAGCCGGCGTTCGGCGCGGGCGATGCGAACGACGTCGATCGTGCCTGCCGGCTCGCGCGTGAGGCATTCGACCCGTTTCGCCAGGCCCCGCTCGAGCAGCGCGCCCGGTTCCTGGAGGCGATCGCCGAGCAGATCATCGCGTTGGGCGATGCGCTGATCGAGCGCGCGCATATCGAATCCGCCTTGCCGAAGGCGCGGCTCGAAGGCGAACGCGGTCGCACTGTCGGCCAGTTGAAACTGTTCGCCGCGCTCGTGCGCGATGGCCGCTGGTTGGGCGCCACGCTCGACTCGGCACAACCCGAGCGCAAGCCGCTGCCGCGCTCCGACTTGCGGTTGCAGAAGATTCCAGTGGGACCGGTGGCCGTCTTCGGTGCGAGCAACTTCCCGCTGGCGTTCTCGGTGGCGGGTGGCGACACCGCGTCGGCTTTCGCCGCCGGTTGTCCCGTCGTCGTCAAGGCGCACCCGGCGCATCTGGGCACTTCCGAACTCGTTGGCCGTGCCATCGCGCAGGCGGTCAAGGAGTGCGGCTTGCCGGCCGGCGTCTTCTCGCTCGTGATCGGTGCGGGTAATGCGGTCGGCGAAGCGCTTGTCGCGCACCCCGCCATCAAGGCCGTTGGCTTCACCGGTTCGCGCGGCGGCGGTATCGCACTGATGAAGATCGCGGCGCAGCGCCGCGAGCCGATTCCGGTCTACGCCGAAATGAGCAGTATCAATCCGACGTTCGTAATGCCAGGCGTGCTCGCGTCGCGTGCAGCGGAAACGGCGAACGGTTTCGTCGAATCGCTGACGCTCGGCGTCGGTCAGTTCTGTACGAACCCCGGTCTCGTCGTCGTACTCGAAGGGCCGAATACGCAAGCGTTCATCGACGCGGCCGTGAAAGCGCTCGAAAAGAAGGGTGCACAGACGATGCTGACGGCCGGAATCGCCTCGGCGTATCGCGACGGCGTGACGCGCCGCAGTGGGGTCGAAGGCGTGAAGCGCGTTGCTGTCGGCGCGGCCAGCGATGCGCCGAATTCGGCACTGCCGGCGCTGTTCGCGACGACGCAATCGCAGTTCCTGCAACAACCGCCGCTCGAAGATGAAATCTTCGGTCCGACGTCGCTGATCGTGACTTGTCGTGACATCGACGAAATGGTCGAACTCGCGGAACATCTCGAAGGCCAACTGACGGCCACGTTGCACCTCGAGCGCGACGACCACGAGCTTGCGCGCAAACTGCTGCCGGTTCTCGAACGCAAGGCCGGCCGCATTCTCGCGAACGGCTATCCGACAGGTGTGGAGGTCTCACACGCGATGGTCCACGGTGGCCCGTTCCCGGCGACATCGGATCCACGTTCGACTTCTGTCGGCACGCTTGCGATCGATCGTTTCCTGCGTCCGGTTTGCTATCAGGATCTGCCGCCCGCATTGTTGCCGCAAGCAGTACACGATGAGAATCCGCTCGGGCTCTGGCGCCTGCGGGACGGCACGTTCGAGCGTCGTTGACCTGCGATGTGCATAGCAGGCAGCCGGCCCGATCACGGGGCCGGCTGCCTGCGTGAGCCGGTGTGAACGGCGATCGGCTCAGCCACCGACGCGATAAACGCGCCCGGTCTGAGCGCCTTCGACACTGCGGCTGTAGGCAATCGCCACGCGCTTCGCGCTGACGGTTTCGAAGCCTCTGAAGTACGCTCCGTATGCCTCCACCGATTCGTCGAGCAGGGTCGGGCTGACGATATTGATCCGGATGCCGCGCGGCAACTCGATTGCCGCGCCGCGCACGAAACCCTCGAGCGCGAGATTCGCGGTGGTGGCGTTGACGCCGCCCCGGATCGGTTCGTCGGAGAGAATGCCGCTCGTCAACGTGAACGAGCCGCCGTCGTTGACGTGATGCTGAGCCGCCAATACGACGTTGACTTGTCCCATCAGTTTGTTGCGCAGACCGATCCAGAACTGATCGGCCGTCATTTCGGCGAGCGGGCCGAAATGCACTTCTCCCATCGTCGTCACGACGGCGTCGACGCGGCCGATGTCATGAAAGAGCCGTTCGACGCTGTGCAGATCGGTTGCGTCCACGTGGTGGTCGCCGCGCGTCGCACCGACTTCGACGATCTCGTGACGTTGTTTCAGTTCCGCACAGACAGCCCGGCCAATGGTGCCGGACGCGCCGATCACAACGATCTTCATGTCGATCTCCTTGGAAAGATACGGCCGAATCACGCCACGTTGCAGCGTTCGCGCATCGGCAGCGCGAGCAGTATCGCAGCTGCGAGCCGACATAGCACGCCCAGACCGGTAACGAGCGATGCGACTGGCAAAATCTGCCACTCCCCTGGCAACATCGGCGTAACAAAAATTGCCGAGAAAAACCCAAGCGTTACGGTGAGCCAGCGAGCCCAGCGATGACGGAGTGCAACGAATAGATAAAGCGCACCGAGCAGCACGCGCGCCAGCACGGCGGCGAGCAGCGGCGGTACGCCGCCCGCGGCATTCTCCGGGGCGGGAAGCACGAGGAACTCGAGCAGAACCTCGATCCACGCGAGCGCGTAGCCAAGCACAAGGCAAGCGAGCGCCGCCTTCAAGCGCCCGACCGAGGCCGAATCGAGCGGATGCCGATTGGCGCGCAGTGCGCGCGGTGCGCGCCGCGGCGGCCTGCCGGGAAAGGGGTGGCTCGCAATCATGGTCTGCTCGCTGGAGGACGGCGTGAGCGGTGCTGCGCGGCAAGCGCGCCGGTGCCGGATGCGCTCGCGCCAGCGTGTGTGTTTTGTCCATCGTAGCTTAGCGGCGCCGAACTTCAAGCAAGGCGTGAGCATGGCGGCATGTAGGGAGGTCAGTCTTGGCGCCGGCGATCGAGAGCAAGGCTCGTTCCGGGGCTCGGCTCGCGCAGTCGCCTGGATGCTGTCGCCGCATGTCGCTGTCGCCGACCGCACTGGACCGATTTATTTCCGATAGAAGAGGCGTTTTCGAGGGAGTATGATTCCTATCCTGCGAGCGGGCGGCCAGGCGAAAACGTGGTTGCCCGCTTGCTTCGCCGCCGCGCTGTAGACCTACGCGCCCGGCGGCCGAGCAGTATGTAGCAGTACATAAAAAGGGTATCGGAGGCAGGCGAGTCATGCATTCTGACGCTGCATTCACGCATCGCGGATATTTGCTGAACTGCGCTCCCGCGCGGACCGGGGATGGCGCATACCAGCCATATGTCGTGATTTCACGGTCGAGCGACGGGGAGCTCGTGGCCAATCGTTTTTTTCCGGCCGAACTGCGCTTTTGCGACGAAGCCGCGGCGATCGCACATGCGCGCGATTGGGCCGTGCGATGGATCGATGCCAGCAGCTTGACCGTTTGACGGGGCATCGCGGGTGACCCCGCCGCTGGCGGCGTTCTCGCAAAACGCGGTAATCTCTGCGGAAGTGTCACTACCCGGCCGCATCGCAAGCGGCGTTCCTTCATATCATGTCCACTCCGTCCTCCCGTCATTGGGGACTCGAGCAGATCGTCGCCGAGCTTCGTGCTTCGCGCGAAGAGCTGCATCGCACGCGTCATCCTCGCGGCATTCGCGAACTGCCTTCGCGCGAGGCGATCGTCGGCATCGTCAACGGTCTGCGCGCGGCGATGTTCCCCACGCATTACGGCGCGCCCGACCTCACTGACGAAACGGTCGACTACTACGTCGGCCATACGCTGGAAACCACGTTGCGTTTGCTATGCGAGCAGGTACGGCGGGCGCTGCGATTCTTGCCCGAGCATGCGCAGACTTCGGAGTTGGAGCTGGTCGAGCGCGCGTTCGAGATCACGCGTGTGCTTGGCACGGAGTTGCCGCGCATTCGCGCGCTGCTCGTCAGCGATATTCAAGCCGCGTTCGCGGGGGACCCCGCCGCGCAGCATATTACGGAAATCCTGCTTTGCTACCCGGGCGTGCTGGCCGTCATGCATCATCGGCTCGCGCACGCGCTGCATCGGCTCGGTGTGCCGCTGCTTGCGCGTTTCATCAACGAGATCGCGCACTCGGCGACCGGCATCGATATTCACCCCGGCGCGCAGATCGGCGCGAGCTTTTTCATCGATCACGGCACGGGCGTCGTGATTGGACAAACCGCTGTGATCGGGGAGCGCGTGCGGCTTTATCAGGCTGTGACGCTAGGTGCGAAGAGTTTTCCGTCCGGTAGCGACGGCGCGCTCGTGAAAGGCCACGCGCGGCATCCGATCGTCGAGGACGATGTCGTGATCTATGCAGGCGCAACGATCCTGGGGCGTGTGACGATCGGCCGCGGCGCTGTCATTGGCGGAAATGTCTGGCTCACGCATAGCGTGGCGCCCGGCGCCAGCATTTCGCAGGGCAATGTGCGCGAAGGCGGCCGCAACGATGAGCCCGAAACGGGCAAGCGTGGACGTAAATGAAAACGAAAAGGGGCGGACGCGTTTTGATGCATCGCTCCTCGATCGATGGAGTCGAAGCCACGTCGGCGGACACGACGCAAACGTTTGCGCGTCATTCGCATGAGCGCTTCGGTATCGGTCTCGTAGTGCGCGGCGGACAGCGTTCGTCGAGCGGGCGCGGGCCGGTAGAGGCGCGTGCCGGTGATGCGATCACGGTCAATCCCGGCGAGGTTCATGACGGCAGCCCGCTCGATGAGCAGGGGCGTGTCTGGCACATGCTCTATGTTTCCCCCGCCCTCATGGATGACGTGGCCCGCGATCTGGAAGTGCGCGCAGGCTCGTCGTTGGAAATCGAGCGCCCCGTCCTACGCGATGCGCGTTTTGCCGCGCTATTCGAACGCGCGTATTGCGGCGCGCTCACGGGTGACGCGAGCATCGGACGGCTCGCGGGCGAGGAGGCGATGTTCGCTTTGCTTGCGGATGTCATTTCGCGGCATACGACCGTATGCGTGCCTGCCCGATCCGGCGTGCGCGGACATGCGGCTGCCCGTGAGGTGGCGCGTGCGCGCATGCGCATTGACGACGATCCGGCCAATACGGTGACGCTCGCCACGCTGGCGGCCGATGCGGGATTGAGCCGCTTTCAATTGTTGCGCGAGTTTGCCCGCGAGACGGGGCTGCCCCCGCATGCCTATCTGATTCAGCGGCGTGTCGCGCTCGCGCGTCGATTGATCGCGACGGGCTGCGCGCTAGCCGACGCCGCAGCGGGTGCGGGGTTTGCCGATCAGAGCCATATGACTCGCGCGTTCGTTCGCCTCTATGGGATCACGCCGGCGAATTTTGCCGCAGCTATTGGCTAGGCTAATCGGCCATCGCCCAACCCGCTGCAATTTCGTTCAAGACCTGCGCCCCCGTGAGTATCTAATCTGCGTTCCATTCATTGGAAGAACGGAGTGGCGCAGATGGCTTCGCGTTGGATGGGATACCTCTTTTGTACGCTGGCGATGATCGGCGTCGGCAGCACGGTAGTCGTCAGCAAGTTGATCGCGCACGGCCTGCCGCCTTTCACGGCAACGGCGCTGCGTTTTGCGATCGCTTTTCCGATATTCGTCGTGGCGATGCGCTTGACCGGCGAGCGGTGGCCGCGGCTCGACGCACGGGAGAGGGCGCTGCTTGCCGTCCAGGCTGCCTCGGGCAGTGTGGGCTATACCGTTCTTCTGCTGAGCGGAATGCGACTGACGTCCGCGACGGATGCGGGTGTCATCGCCGGGGCGATGCCGGTGGTCGCAGCACTCGTGGCCGTGTTCGCGTTGCGGGAACGGCCTGGGCCGATGACGTTCGCGGCCGTTGCGCTTGCAACGATGGGGGTGTTCGTTTGCACGATCGGTGCACCGGGTACGGCGGCCGTGGCGGGATCGCTCGCCCCGAGAGGCGCGGTCGCTTCGTTGGTCGGCGATCTTTTCGTCGTTGCGGCCGTGTTCTGCGAGGGCTTCTTCATCCTGCTCAATAAGCGCTTGCGCACGCCGGTGTCGCCGCTGCAATTGTCGACGCTGATGTCGGGTGGCGGCCTCGCGCTATCGATCGTTCCTGCGCTGCTCGAACCGCATTCGGCGGGCCCTGTCGATACCGTGGCACTTGCCGGTGTGGCGTATTACGCGCTCGTGCCGACGGTCGCTGGCTTCATGCTGTGGTTCGCGGGCGTCCAGCGCATCGAAGGCGCGCAAGCGAGCGCGTTGACGGCTCTCGTGCCCGTGTCGGCGGCCGGCCTTGCCGCTGTTGTACTGCACGAGTCGATCGGCGCGGCCCAGTGGTGGGGCATGGGGTGTGTGCTGTGCGCGGTAGCGCTCATCGCGCGCGATGGCGGGCGACGCGTCCGGATTTCCGAGGCGCAGCACGCTGTCTAGGCGGTTGCAGCGTATAGCGACCGCCCCCTCCCGGCATCGTGGGAAGGCATGGCGACGATCGGTGACCCACGCGAGCGCGCAAAGCGCGCCGCGTGGGGCCACCATGACGGCTACAGCCCGTCGTGATCGCTAATCCCTAATCCCGATTCGCATCGAAGAAGCGGCGAACTTCCAATTCCGCTTCGTCGCGCGTCTTGCCATATCGCTCTTGGATCAACCCCGCCAGCCGTTCGGCATTCCCGTCGGCCTGCGTCAGCTCGTCATCCGTCAACTCGCCCCACGCAGCCTTCGCCTTCCCGACCATCTGTTTCCATTTCCCTGCAGCGATATCGTTGTTCATCGCGCCCTCCCTTTCGTAAAGGATTCAAATAGGAGCCATTGAAAGGCTCGCGTTTGATTCCAGCAGGGAATGTGCCACGCAGTATGCGCCGCTACGACCGACACTACCCTCGCAGCGCCGCCTTGAGCGCGTCAGCGAACGACAACGCCACGGGCGGCAACGTTCTCGCCCGCTTCTTGATCAATGCGATGGGTCGGACGAATCGACGATCGTCGATGGGCCTGCCCACCAGCTCGCGCTCGGCGCGAATCTCCGGCGCCGAGCCGGGCAGAATCGTAATGCCGAGCCCCGCCCGAACCATCGCCACGGCGGTCATCATGTAGGTCGGCTCGCACGCAATGTCAGGCGTACATTCGGCTTCGTCGAACGCGGCATCGACGATGGCGCGCACACTGGTCCCCGGAGCCGTCAATACCAGCGAGTAACCGGCAAGATCGGAAGCGCCAACACGTCGTTTTTTCGCAAGCGGATGCCCGCGCGGGCAGACCACCATGAGTCGGTCTTCCGCACGGTGCAGGATTTCGAGCTCCGGATCCACGATTTCACCGCCTGTCACCCCAAGATCGAATTCGCCGGCCTTCACGAGCTGATTGACCATGCTCGCCACGACATCGCGAATTTCGAACGTGACATGCGGCGCATCGGTCCGAAAGTCCCGAATCAGAGCCGGCAGCCGCCCTGCGGCAAACGATGGCAGGCACGCGATACGAACCGCACCGCGAGAGCCGTCGCCCAACGCACGCGCATCGTCGAGTACGCGCTGCATGTCCGCCAGCGACTTATGCAAAACCGGCAACAGCTCCCGTCCCACCGACGTCAACGTCACCGTCCGGGAGTTTCGATCGAAAAGCCGTGCGCCCAGCGTTTCCTCGAGGCGACGAATCTGTACCGTCAATGCCGGCTGCGACAAATTGAGCCTGGCCGCCGCGCGCGTGAAGCTGCCCGTCTGTGCCACGGCTACGAACGCACGTATCTCCCGCAGATTCAGATCCATTTCATTTGTTGATTGCTGCAATCAAATCATTTCAATTGTTTTATCGATGTACCGACACTACGCTCTAGCCCATTAAAAGACAAGATTGGAGACAAACCCGTGCTGGCCTTACTTGGCGTTGCCGCCATCGTCGTATTGCTCGTCGCGATCCTGTCGCGACGCATGTCCGCGCTCGTCGCGCTGATCGCAGTGCCTGTCGCCGCCTCATTGATCGGGGGATTCGGCCTGCAAACCTCGCATTTCGTCATCGCCGGCATAAAAGGGCTCGCACCTGTCGTCGGCATGTTCGTCTTCGCCATTCTTTACTTCGGCACGATCACTGACGCGGGCACGCTCGATCCGATCATCGACCGCATTCTTCGCACGGTCGGCACGCGCCCGACCCGCATCGTCGTCGGAACGGCGTTGCTGGCACTGCTCATTCATCTGGACGGCTCGGGTGCCGTTTGTTTTTTGATCGCGATACCCGCCATGCTGCCGCTCTACGACCGGCTGAACATGGATCGGCGCGTGTTGGCTGCGGCGGTGTCGCTCGCGGCCGGCGTGAACTTCCTGCCGTGGACCGGGCCGATGATCCGCGCCTCGGCATCCCTCCATCTGCCGGTGTCGGCGATTTTCAACCCGCTGATCCCGGTGCAGATCGTCGGTCTCGTGTTCGTTTTCGGCACGGCGTGGCTGCTCGGCAAGCGCGAGGAGCGGCGGCTCGGCGCGAACCTGGCGGCCACCGACGTACTGCTTGCGCGCCACGATCTGACCGATGAGGAAAAGGCCCTGCGTCGCCCACGCAATTTCTGGTTCAACATACTGCTGACGGTGGCGGTGCTGGGCACGATGGTCGCCATGGGCGAAAAAATTCCGCCCGTCCTCATGTTCATGATCGGGTTGTGCATCGCGTTGCTCGTCAACTACCCGAACGTGGAAATGCAGCGCAAGCGCATCGACGCGCATGCGCGCGCGGCGCTGATGATGGCCGCCATCCTGCTGGCAGCGGGCGTGTTCACCGGCATCATGCAGGGCAGCGGCATGCTCAAGGCGATGGCGCAGGCGGCGGTCGGTTTCGTCCCGGCCTCGATGGCGGGGCACATCCCGGTCATTCTCGGCTTCGTCTCGATGCCGCTCAGCCTGCTGTTCGATCCGGACTCGTTCTACTTCGGTGTGCTGCCCGTGATTGCGGAGGTCTCGGCGCAACTCGGCGTGCCGGCGGTCAAGATCGGCCAGGCCGCGATACTCGGCCAGATGACGACCGGCTTTCCCATCAGCCCGTTGACGCCGGCAACGTTCCTCGTGATCGGCCTGACCGGTATCGATCTGGCGGAACACCAGCGCTTCAGCTTTCCGCTGTTGTTCGGCGCATCGGCCGTGATGACGCTCGCGTGCGTCGTCTTCGGCATCTTTCCTCTTTGATCCCCGCAAGTCATGTCGACAGTCACGCCTTCTCGCACGATACGAATCGGTGCGGGCGCCGGGTACTCCGGCGACCGCATCGAACCGGCGGTGGAACTCGTCGAGCACGGTTCGCTCGACTATCTCGTCTTCGAATGCCTGGCCGAGCGAACGATCGCGCTGGCCCAGCAAGCGCGCCGCCGCGATGCGTCACTCGGCTACGACCCGCTGCTCGAGGCGCGTTGGTGTGCGGTACTGCCGCTCGCAGCGAAACGCGCCGTGCGTATCGTGACGAACATGGGTGCGGCCAATCCTGTCGCTGCCGCGCGCAAGACGCTGGAGCTCGCGCGGGAACTCGGTATCGACCGGTTGAAGATCGCGGCCGTCACGGGCGACGACGTGCTCGACGCGGTACTGGCCGGGCACTACCGCTTCGAGGAATCGGGCGAACGGGTGGCGGCTTTCAAGGACAAAATCGTCGCGGCGAATGCCTATCTCGGCGCGCAACCGATCGTCGATGCGTTGCGCGCGGGCGCCGACGTCGTGCTGACCGGGCGCGTCGCCGATCCCGCGCTGTTTCTTGCGCCGCTGATCCACGCGTTCGGTTGGTCGATGGACGATTGGGAGCGGCTGGGCCAGGGTACCGTCGTCGGCCATCTGCTCGAATGCGCTGGGCAGATCACCGGCGGGTATTTCGCGGACCCGGGCCTCAAGGAGGTCCCGAACCTCGCGCGCCTCGGCTTTCCGATCGGCGAAGTCCGCGAGGACGGCACCGTCGTCGTGACGAAGGTGCCGCATGCGGGCGGATGCGTGACCGAGGCGACCTGCAAGGAACAACTGCTCTACGAGATCCACGATCCGCAACGCTACCTTCAACCCGACGTCGTCGCCGACTTCACGCAGGTCAGCGTGACGCGGCTCGGTGCCGACCGTGTCGCCGTGAGCGGGGGGCGCGGTACGCCGCGCACCGGCACATTGAAGGCATCGGTCGCGTACTTCGACGGCTTTGTCGGCGAAGGGCAGATCTCGTACGGGGGCCCGGGCGCACTGGCACGCGCGCGTCTTGCGCTCGATGTGGTGCGCGAGCGATTGGCGATGACAGGGGTGGCGGTACGCGAGCTGCGCTGCGATCTCATCGGCGTCGATTCGCTTTATGGACAAACGGCGGCTGCGCACGAGACGCAGCCATACGAAGTGCGCGTGCGCGTCGTGGCACGCTGTGATTCGTTCGATGAAGCTTCGCGGGTCGGCAACGAGGTCGAAACGCTCTATACCAATGGCCCGGCCGCCGGAGGCGGCGTCACGAAGTCCGTGCGAGAGGTCATTGCCGTTCAATCGGTGCTGCTGCCGCGCGAGACGGTCGCGCCATCGGTCCAGATATTCGAAACCTGAAATGAAACTACGCGAGTTGGCGCATGGGCGAACCGGCGATAAGGGCGACACGCTCAACGTATCGGTCATTTGCTTCGACGCGCGGGATTATCCGCATCTCGTGCGCCATTTGAGCGCCGAGCGTGTGAAGGCGCATTTGCAGAGCATCGTGCGCGGCCCGGTGCGGCGCTACGAGTTGCCCCGAATAGGCGCGCTCAACTTCGTGCTCGAGCACGCGCTCGGTGGCGGCGTGACGCGTTCCCTCGCGCTCGATGCGCACGGGAAATCGATCAGCGCCGCCTTGCTCGATATGGACATCGACATCGACATCGAGCCGCCCGCTTGACTCGGGCTGCCGCGACGAACGAATCGCACGAGGAGACGGCACGACTTACCTGTGAGGAGGTGTGATGATGGATTGCGATCTTTCGACCCGATATGGCGGCGAATATGGGAGCGGCCCGAATCGATGCGGGAACCGCCGCATGACTGTGAGGCGCTCGATCGCCGCGCGTTGGCTGTTTGCCGTCGCGCTATGCGCGGCGGCGATGCTCGAGGCCGGTGCGGCGCGCGCGGCGCAAGCCGCCGGATACGATGGACAAACGCGCGCATGCAGCGCGCTCGAGCGCGCGACGATCGAGAACACACGCGTTTCATCGGCTGAGGCCGTGCCGGCGGGCACGACATTCAACGATCCGGGCGGCGCGCCCGTCCAAACGACGACGGCCGTGTGCCGCGTGGTCGCGACGGTCAGCACGCAAAGCGCCGAGCAGATCGGCATCGAAGTGTGGCTGCCGCTCGGTGGCTGGAACGGCCGGTTGCTGGGCGTGGGCTCGGGCGGCTTCGGCGGCGCAATCGTTTATAGCGCGCTCGTGCCGGCGGTGGCACGTGGCTTCGTCGCCGCGAACACCGATACGGGGCACCGGGGCGGTGCCCAGGGCGCGATCGGTCAGCCGTTGTCATGGGCACAGAATCCGGTCCAGCTTCGGGATTGGGGACACACGTCGATTCACTGGATGACCGTTGCGGCGAAGGCGATCACTCGCGCGTATTACGGGCAGGCCCCCGCACGCTCTTACTACAGCGGGTGCTCGACGGGCGGCGCCGAAGCGATGGAGGAGGCGGAGTTCTTTCCCGAGGACTACGACGGCGTGCATGCCGGCTCGCCGGGCATGCATTACAGCCACCTCATGGAGAGCTTTCTCTGGGGCGCGTTGCTGCCCGCGAAGCAGCCGGCGGCGCGACTGACGCCGAGCGCGCTGGCCACGCTCAATCAGGCGGTGCTGCAGCACTGCGGAGGCACCGATGCGGCCAGCGACGGGTTTCTTGCGAATCCGCTCACGTGCCACTTCGACCCGGCCCGCCTGCAGTGCAAGGCGGGCGAGGACCCCGCACACTGCCTGAGTGCCGCGCAGGTGCAGCAAGCACAGCGGCTGTATTCCCCGGTGCTGGACCCGCGCACGGGCCGCGCGCTCTATCCCGGGTTCGCGCGCGGCAGCGAAAGCCAGTGGGCGTTGATTCAAGGCGCGCTCGTACCGAACTATGCGCAACCGTTGTTGGCCAATACCGTCTTCGACAATCCCGACTGGGACTGGACGACGTTCGATTTTGCCGCCGACGCCGATCGTGTCGATGCGGTCTTGTCGCCGAACATCGATGCGATGAGTCCCGATCTCTCGCGCTTTCGTCGGCGCGGCGGCAAGCTGATCATGACGCAGGGCTGGGCGGACGCGTTGAACGCCCAGACGTTGCCGATCGAATATTTCGAGGAAGTGGCGAATGAAGCCGGCGGCGTCCGAGCGGCGCAGTCGTTTTATCGGCTCGTCATGGCGCCGGGAATGAGCCACTGCGGCGGCGGCCCGGGACCCAATACGGTCGGCGGCAACTTACCGCCTGTCCACCTCGACCCGGAGCGGGACGTCGTCAGCGCGCTGCAGGCGTGGGTCGAGCAAGGGCGGGCGCCCGAGTCGTTCGTTTCGACGAAGTATGTCAACGACGACCCGGCGTCGGGCGTCCAGTTCGAACGGCCTGTGTGCGTCTACCCGGATGTGCCGCGCTACAAGGGGCATGGCGATCGACGCTTCGCGAGCAGCTTCGCCTGTGTTCCCGGTCCTCGATTGACGAGCCACTGAACGCGCGGCCCAGCGTGCGGCAATTCGGCGAAACCGGGCACCGGGCGTTAGACGTTGGGCAACGCGAGCGCCCCCGGATTGCCGACGATGGCGAGAAACTCGCGGCGTGTCGACGGATCGGTCCTGAACGAGCCCAGCATGCGCGAAGTCACCATTGCCACGCCGGGCTTGTGCACGCCGCGCGTGGTGATGCACTGATGCGCGGCTTCGAGGATGACACCGACACCGCGCGGCTGGAGAATCTCGTTGAGCGTGTCGGCGATTTGGACCGTCATTTTTTCCTGAATCTGGAGCCGTTTGGCGAAGGCATCGACGAGCCTCGCGAGCTTCGAGATGCCGACGACGCGGTGTTTCGGCAGATAGGCGACATGCGCGCGGCCGACGATGGGCACCATGTGATGCTCGCAATAGCTTTCGAAGCGGATGTCCTTGAGTACGACCATCTCGTCGTAGCCGTCGACCTCCGAAAACGTTCGGGCGAGTATTTCGCGCGGATCGAGGCGATAACCGGCAAAGAACTCCTCATAGGAGCGCGTGACGCGTCCCGGTGTGTCGCGCAGTCCTTCGCGATCGGGATCGTCTCCGGCCCAGCGCAGCAACACGCGCACCGCTTCCTCGGCTTGTTCGCGCGTCGGACGCGCGATAGCGTGCTCGACGAGATCGACGGCAGCGCTCGCCTTCGACCGGCTTCCCGACGCGCTCTTCTTGCCGGCTCGCGATTTAGTGCTGCTCATGACTGACTCCTCCCCTTTCCCGGTTGGTCGTTGTAGGACATCCTGTGCGGCATTGTGCAAGTCGCGCACCCATGCGCGGCATTGTTCCATGTTTTCGCGAGAATCGGGGGAGGGGTTTTACGGGCGGCCGCGTGCGCTGCGAGCGCCATGGGAGCTGTAGCACAATAGGGCTTTCGCCATGGAGGTCTCACGCTCATGCCCTTTGCCACTGTCAATGGAATCAGCCTCTACTATCGAATCGACGGCCCGGCCGACGCACGAGCGCCGTGGCTGGTATTGTCGAACGCCCTGGGCACCGACGTTTCGTTATGGTCGCCGCAGATCGGCGCGTTCGCGAGGCATTTCCGGGTGCTGCGCTACGACGCGCGCGGGCATGGCCGTTCGAGTGTGCCGCCGGGCCCGTACACGATCGAGCAACTGAGCGCGGATGTCCTGGCGCTCATGGATGAGCTTGCGATCGATCAGGCACATGTATGCGGGATATCGCTGGGCGGCGTGACGGCCATGGCACTGGCCGCACGCCATGGCCAACGCGTCGGACGGCTCGTCGATATCAGCGCACTGCCCCGCAATCTGGCGCCTCGGGAGACCTGGCTCGAGCGCATGGAGCAGGCGCGAGGCGGCGGAATGCCCGCGCTGGCGAGTGCGTCGGTCGAACGTTGGCTCAGCGCGGCGTTTCGTGCGCGCGAGCTCCTCGTTGCCGAGGCGATTCGCGATGTCGTGCGGCACACGGACGCGCAAGGGTACATCGCGAGTTGCGCGGCGGTCGCGGATACGGATTTATCGCAAGAAGTGGAGCGCATCGCGGCGCCGACGCTCATCGTGAGCGGCACGCACGACGCGAGCTTTCCGGTCGATGAAGGCAGGGCGTTGGCGGCGCGCATTCCCGGTGCACGCCACGTCGCATTCGAGGCGCTGCATTTGCCCAATGTGGAACAGGCATCGGCTTTGACGCAGACGGTACTCGACTTTCTGCGCTTACCGTCGCCGTGAGCACTGGTTGGGCCAGGACCGCGCGCCGGGCTTACTCCTCGGCGTCGTGGTCCGCAACGAAGCGCATCAGGTAGGCGCGCAACGCGGCGTCCAGGGCGCGATGATCTGCCACGCTCTTCGAACCCGCATCGGCTTCTTCGCCGAACAGCGTGGGCGGCGCATCGTAGACACCGACTTCGGCGCCTTCACGGAAGACGCGGATTTCATGCGTCGTTTCCAGGTATTCGGCGGTCCAGTGAATGCCTTCGATATGCACGCCGGTCCGGACGATCGTCTTCATGAGTACCCTCCCTCGCAAGCCGGCGGGGCGTGGAATGCCACGCCGGCACCTGGCGATAAGGGTACGCCTGTCGGGCAGCGCGCGCATCGGCCGCGCGTGTTTTGTTTCAGTGGCTGATCGATTCGAGCGAGCGTCCCTTGGTAGACGGCCCGAGCAGAATCATGCAGATGCCCACGACCATCGACGCACCGATGAACGTCGCCACGCCGGGCACGCCATAGTTGTGAAGCAAAACGCCGATGGCCAGGCCTGCAAACGCCGCGGCGATACGGCTCCACGAATAGACGAAGCCGACGGCGCGCGCTCGGATGCGAGTTGGGAAGAGTTCCGCCTGATAGCCGTGGTAGGCATACGACATGACGTTCGCGGCGAGCGTGAACACCACGCCGAGCACGATGAGGACGGCCGGTTCCGAAGCTTGCGAAAAGAGCGCGATGACGATGCCCATGATGAGCAGGCCGCCGCAGATTTGCGTCTTGCGTTCGAGCTTATCGGCGAAGAACGTGCCGAGCAGGGGGCCGAACGGATTGGCGATGGCGATCACGAAGGCGTAGCCGAGGCTGGCGGTCACGTGCACGCCGCGATGGATCAGCAGCGTCGGCACCCAGGCGGCGAAGCCGTAAAAGCCGATGACCTGCGCCATGTTGAAGATCGACAGGATGAGCGTGCGCTTCCGATAGAGCGGACCGAAAATTTCGGCGATCGAGCCGCGGCCTTCCATTTCGGCCGAGATCGGTTGCGGCGCCGGCAGCGCGATGCCCTTTTCCGCGGCGACGCGGCGTTCGATATCCGCGACGATGCGCTCGGCCTCGTCCAGACGGCCTTGGCGCGCGAGCCAGCGCGGGCTTTCGGGAACGTTGCGGCGAATGATCCAGACGGCGATCGCACCGAGCGTGCCGATCAGGATGACGACGCGCCAGTACTCGAGCCCCAGTGGGTGCGTGTCCTTGAGGATGAAGGCGAGAAATGCCACGACGGGCACCGCGCAAAAGGTGATGAACTGATTGACCGCATACGCGCGGCCGCGCTCGCCGCTGGGGATGAGTTCGGAGATGTAGGAGTCGATGGTTACGAGTTCCACGCCGATACCGATGCCCGCGGCGAAGCGCCAGAGGTTGATGGCAAGGCCGGAATGCTGGAATGCCATGATCGCCGTGCAGATCACGTACCAGATGAGCGACCACGTAAAGATGAACCGGCGTCCGAGGCGATCGGCGACGAAGCCGAACACGAGCGCGCCGATCCAGAGTCCTGCGAACGTGGCGAAGACGAATGTGCCGAAGCCGGCCACGGCGATGGGCGCGAGCGCCGCGAAAAAGCCGAGCGATTCGGGCTTGAAGAGACCGGCCTGGACCATCCCTGGCGCGACGTAGCCGGTGAAGAACAGATCGTAGAACTCGAAGATGCCGCCGAGCGAGATCAGAATGACCATCGTCCAGACGGTCCGCGACGGCGGCAGGCGATCGAAGCGTGCTGCTATTTCAGCCGATTTCTGATTGGACATTTGCGCCTCTTTGTTTATTTTGCAGTTCGTTTTCGAATGTCTTGCTTTGCCGACTTGTCGCTGCGGCGGCAATCGAAACAACCCGCAACTGTCGCACGTCGACTTGCACGTCGCAATGGGTGCGATTACGGACGGGTCGAGCGGGGGCATGAGCGTTGCCACCACTTCCTTCGAAGCGTTGACGAGATCATCCTCGGTGAGGAGGCGCTGATAATTCGTCGGGACGGGTGGTGGGAGAGCCGTGAATTCGATACATTGGGTATCGAGTCAGACGACTTGAGGTGGTCTTATCGAAACTCTTGAGCAGCACTAAAGTGGGATACTTTGGCGCCGACTCTAATGGCGGCCATCGAATCCAGGACACGGGAGACACGGGAATGAAGCGGCAACGCAACGCAAAGATCATCGCCACGCTCGGGCCGTCGAGTTCCGATCCGCAGGTCATCCGGCAACTGTTCGACGCCGGCGTCGACGTTTTCCGCTTGAACTTCAGCCACGGAACCCAAAGCGACCATTTGCAGCGGCTCACGGCCATCCGCGCGCTCGAGCGCGAAAGCGGGCGCCCGATCGGCGTGCTGCTCGATCTGCAAGGACCGAAGCTGCGGCTCGGCACGTTCGAAGGAGGGAGCGCCGAGCTCCTGGCGGGAGAGTCGTTTCGCCTCGACATGAATCCGGCCGCCGGCACGAACCGCCGCGCGCCGCTCATGCACCGGGAGATTTTCGAAGCGATCGAGCGCGGTTCCGAACTGCTGCTCGACGACGGCAAGATCCGTCTTTCGGTCGAATCGAAAGGCCCGGATTACGCCGAAACCCGCGTGGTGGTGGGCGGACGCATCTCCGATCGCAAAGGCGTGAACGTGCCGGCCGTCATGCTGCCCATTTCCGCGCTGACCGCAAAGGACCGTGAGGATCTGGCGTTCGGCCTCGAGCATGGCGTCGATTGGGTGGCATTGTCGTTCGTGCAGCGGCCCGAGGATATCGACGAAGCGCGCGCGCTGATCGGCGATCGCGCGTGGATCATGGCCAAGCTCGAAAAACCGCTTGCGATCGATCATCTCGAGGCCATCGTCGCGCGCTGCGACGGCATCATGGTCGCCCGCGGCGATCTCGGCGTCGAATTGCCGGCCGAGCAGATTCCCGAACTGCAGCGGCGCATCGTCGGCGCGTGCCGGGCGGCGGGAAAGGCGGTCGTCGTGGCCACGCAAATGCTCGAATCGATGACGAATTCGCCCGTGCCGACGCGCGCCGAGACGTCGGATGTCGCCGGCGCGATCTACGAAGGCAGCGATGCCGTCATGCTGTCCGCCGAATCCGCGAGCGGCAAGTTCCCGCTCGAAGCCGTCGCGATGATGAATCGCATCATCGAGCGGGTGGAGCGCGATCCCGGCTACCGGCTCGGCATCGACGCGTCGCATACGCCCGCGCAATCGACGACGGCCGACGCCATTTGCTGCGCGTTGCGCACGATCGTGCAACTGATCGGGCCGGCGGTGACGGTGACCTATACGCTTTCGGGTTTCACGAGCGTACGCGCCGCACGCGAGCGCGCCCCGAGCGCGATCATCGCGCTCACACCTTCGTTGCAGGTGGCGCGCAGGCTTGCGCTCGTTTGGGGGATTCACTCGATGCCTTACCGCAACGCGCACGACGTGGACGACATGATCGCGTTGGCTTGCGAGGCGGCGCGCGGCGCCGGCTTCGCGCGCGACGGCGATTCGATCGCCATTGCCGCCGGTTTGCCGTTCGGCGAATCGGGCACGGCAAATCTCCTTCATATCGCGAAGGTGGGGCGATAGCGAAAAAAATGCAGGTCGATGTCGATTTCGGTTCGCGTCGTTCGTCGTGCGGATAGAGCCGGCGAAAACGAAGCCTTCCTGGCCGCGCTCACTTTACGAACAACTTATAGGAGCAAGCCGTCATGTCGACCTCTTCCGTCAAACCCATTCCCGAAGGCATGCATTCGCTGACGCCGCAGATCGTCTGCGCAGGCGCTGCCGACGCCATCGATTTCTACAAGCGGGCTTTCGGCGCCGTTGAACTGTTTCGCATGCTGACCACCGACGGCAACATCGGCCATGCGCAAATCAAGATCGGCAATTCCGTGGTCATGCTGACGGACGAGTCCGCGGAGTGCGGCTCGCTCGGCCCGAAAGCGCTCAAGGGCACGCCGGTGAGTCTCTATTTGTATGTCGAAAACGCCGACGCGGCCTTCGAGCGCGCGGTGGCGGCCGGTGCGACCGTCGTCATGCCGTTGGCCGACATGTTCTGGGGCGACCGTTGGGGCTTCGTCGAGGACCCGTTCGGTCACCGTTGGCATATCGCATCGCACGTACGCGATCTCGAACCCGAGGCGATACAGCGTGGGATGCAAGCGGCCATGCAGGAACGGCAGCACACCAGCTGAGGAGCCGTCGGCGCTCGTCGGTTATCCCATAGTCGAACCTGCGGTGCCCCGACGAGGGGCCAATCGGCGCGCTGAGTGTTCGCATGAGTGCACGTTGTTGCACGTTTACATTCTCGTTTATGCACGTTATGATTTCGCGCATGAACGAAGAACTCCCGCTCGCGCGCCGCGATTCGATTGCCGGCCGGCTGGCCGACGGCCAGTCCGTCGTCGCTGCCGTACTGGCAGCCGAATTCGGCGTTTCCGAAGACGCCATACGCCGCGACCTGCGGGCGCTTGCGGCGCAAGGCCTTTGCCGCCGCGTCTATGGCGGCGCGTTGCCGGTCACGCCGGCGTCCCGGCCTATGGCGGCGCGCATCGATGAGGCGAGCGAGCGCAAGCAGGCATTGGCGCGGGCCGCGGTACCGTCGATTCAAAGAGGGGAGTTCCTGTTCCTCGACAGCAGCAGCACCAATCTCGCACTGGTTGGCTACCTACCCGAAGACTTCGGGCTCACTGTCGCAACGAATTCCATCGATATCGCCGCTGCCGCGCTGCGGCGATCCGATTTGCAGCTCGTGATGATCGGCGGAACGGTCGATCCGGTCGTGGGCGGATGTGTCGATGCAAGCGCGTTGCAAAGCGTCGCCCGCATGAATATCGACCGCTGTTTTCTCGGGGCCTGCGCGGTCTCCCCGAAGGGCGGCATCAGCGTATTCGATATGGCCGATGCCGCATTCAAGCGCGCTGTCCTTGCGGTAAGCGAACACAGCGCAGTCCTTTCGACGAACGAGAAACTCGACACCCGCTCTCCATACCGGGTCGCCGCAATCGAGGAAATCGACTGTTTCATCGTCGAGCACGATCTGCCCCGCACGCATCGCTTGGCGTTGGCGGAGGCGGGCGCCTCCATCGTCGCGGCGGCAGCGCCCGTACTCGGCCACGCATGCACCGAGGGCCCGCTTTGAAAATCGAAGACATCTCCCCGGACCGGGCCGCCACCCGGCTCGCCACGCGCCTTGCGTTTTTTGTGGCCGGCTTCGGCGTAGCGTGCTGGGCGCCGCTCGTGCCGTTTGCGAAGCTGAGGCTGGGCGTCGACGACGCCGTGCTCGGCGTGTTGTTGCTGTGTATCGGCTTGGGATCGGTCATCGCGATGATTGCCACAGGTGCGATCAGCGCGCGGTACGGCAGCCGGCCGGTGATCGTCGCGGGGGGATCGGGCTGGTTCTGCTGTTGCCGATCCTGACGCTCGTCAACACGCCGCTTGCGCTTGGCATCGCCCTATTCGCGTTCGGTGCCTCCCTCGGCTCATTGGATGTCGCGATGAACATTCATGCCGTGGAAGTCGAGCGTGCGGCGGCCCGGCCGTTGATGTCGGGGTTCCACGCGCTGTTCAGCGTAGGGGGATTCGCGGGCTCGATGGTCATGACGTTCTTGCTGTCGATTCGCCTCGGTGCGCTCGCCAGTACGCTGCTGTGCTCGGCAGCAATGCTGGGTGCCGTCCTTCTTGCAAGGCCCAGACTGCTGAATGCCGCTCCGAGCGCCGAGGGACCGCTCTTCGCGATGCCGCGCGGTATCGTGCTGCTGCTCGCCGCGCTCGCCGCTGTGACGTTCCTTGCCGAAGGCGCACTGCTCGATTGGAGCGCGCTGTTGATCACGAGCAAGGGGCTCGTCAGCGCAGCGCAGGGCGGGCTGGGCTACATGCTGTTCTCCATCGCGATGACGGCCGGACGTTTCGGCGGCGATGCCGTCACCGCACGCGTCGGCGATCGATCGACGATGTTCTGGGGAGGATTGCTCGCGATTGCCGGGTTTGCTGTTTTGTTGACGGCGCCCATCGCGGTGGTGGCGATGGGCGGCTTTTTACTGATCGGGCTCGGTGCCTCGAACATCGTTCCGGTGTTGTTTCGCCGAGCAGGCTCGCAGCGCTCGATGCCGACTGGGTTGGCTGTCGCTGCGATCACGACCACGGGCTACGCCGGCATTCTTGCGGGACCCGCCGGCATGGGCTTCATCGCGAAGAACATCGGACTGCCGAGCGCGTTCTGGTGGTTGGTTGGATTGCTCGTTCTGGTTCCATGTTGCGCACGCTTCGTTGCGGCCAATCGCGCCGAGGCATGACGACGGGCGGAAACTGCGATTCGCCGCAAGGATGGCTCCCGCCAGGTGCATGTGTTAGCATTACATGCTTAATTTCGAGATAAAGCTGGATGGGCATGCCGCCAGGCACTCAATGTACGCCGCGGGTATGCGGCTGGTTAGGCGGCGGGAGATGCGGCGGGTGATGCGAAATTAGCGCGCATCGGCAGCCATCGCCAGCACAACAAATCGAATAACGATAACTACGACCAGAAGACCTCTCGCGGCAATACCAACAACATAGCCGCTCACCTAAAACAACTCCCCGCTTTTTCAAAGGAGCCTTAGTGAGTCGCCTAGTCATAGTTTCGAATCGTGTTGCGGATCCGCGTAAGGCCGCGGCCGGCGGACTTGCTGTTGCGATCAAGGACGGCTTGCAGCAAACGGGTGGCGTGTGGTTCGGATGGAGCGGCAAGACGTTCACCGATGCACCGGGCGTCGCCAGCCACAGCGGCGTGCATACGCAGACTGTCGGCAAAGTACAGCTCGCAACGGTCGATCTCAGTCAGCAGGACTACGAAACGTATTACCTCGGCTACTCGAACAACGTGCTGTGGCCGGTCTTCCATAACCGGCTCGACCTCGCGCAGTTCGACGTCCGCTTTGGAACCGGCTATCGCCGCGTCAATCAGCTCTTCGCTCAGCGCATCTTTCCGCTGCTCAAGCCGAGCGACGTCATCTGGGTCCACGATTACCACCTGATCCCGCTTGCCGCGGAGTTACGCGCAATGGGATGCACGAATCCGATCGGCTTTTTCCTGCATATTCCCGTGCCGCCGCCGCTCATCATGGCGGCCATTCCGGAGCACGAATGGCTGATGCGTTCGCTGTTCGCCTACGATCTCGTCGGTCTGCAAACGGAATCGGACATGATGCACCTCGTGCGTTATGCCGAAACCGAAGCGGGCGCGAAGTGGCGGCCCGACGGCTATTTGCGCGCTTTCAATCGCACGTTGCGGGTGGGTGCGTTCCCGATCGGCATGGACGTCGGCGAGTTCGCATCGCTTGCGGATGCGCGTGAAGGCCTCGATATGTTCGCCCGCATGCGGGAGGAGTACTCGCGCCGCCAGTTGCTGATCGGCGTCGACCGTCTCGACTACTCGAAGGGGTTGCCGCAACGCATCCAGGCATTTCGTTATCTTCTCGAGCACTATCCGGAGAACCGCAAGCGTGCGACGCTGATTCAGATCGCCGCACCGAGCCGCGAAGATCTCGGCGCCTATGACCATCTGCGTCGCGAGATGGACAGCCTGTGCGGCGCCATCAACGGCGACTATGGCGAGCTCGATTGGATGCCGGTGCGCTACATTCACCGCAACGTCGCGCGCAGGCGGCTGCCGGGCGTTTATCGCGCCGCGCACGTGGCGCTCGTCACGCCGCTGCGCGACGGCATGAATCTCGTCGCGAAGGAGTTCCTTGCCGCGCAAGACCCCGCCGACCCGGGCGTGCTCGTGCTTTCGCGCTTTGCCGGGGCGGCCGAGCAACTGAAAGAGGCGCTGCTCGTGAATCCCTACGATTCGCAAGGTACCGCGCAGGCGATCGAACGCGCGCTCACGATGCCGCTCGGCGAGCGCATCGAGCGGCATTCGGCGCTGATGACGACGATCCGTCAATACGACGTGCATTGGTGGCGCACGTCGTTTCTCGACGCGCTCAAGGAAGCGGTGGCGCAGGCGCCGGAAACGGTGGCCGATACCCATTAGGCGCCGATCGGGCAATCCCCAGACGAAGCGCCGGTTGGATCCGAGCCGGTTGCCGCGCGTGCCGCGGTGGCCGCGCACTGCGGACGATCGCGATGCGGCGACGCCTATCGCCCGCATAGAAAATGCCAATTGGGGGATGGGCCCGTCCAGCGCCTAGATTAAAAGAGCGGCGTCCGGCTCGCGGGCGTCGTGGTGCGCGCCGTTTCCCTACCTACAGTACAAGACTTCGGCAACGCGCGGCTGCGCCGCGTCTGCCGGTCCACCAGGAGATTCAGATGGGACAGTTGAAAGGCTCCAAAACGGAAGAGAATCTGAAGGCCGCATTCGCGGGCGAGTCGCAGGCGAACCGCCGGTATCTGTATTTCGCGGCCAAAGCGGATGTGGAAGGCCAAAACGATGTTGCTGCGCTGTTCCGCTCGACGGCGGAGGGCGAGACGGGCCACGCGCACGGCCACCTCGAATACCTGGAGGCGGTCGGCGATCCGGCCACGGGCCTGCCGTTCGGCACTTCGCGGCAAAACCTGCAAGCGGCGATTGCCGGCGAAACCCACGAGTACACCGACATGTATCCGGGCATGGCGAAGACGGCCCGCGACGAAGGCTTCGACGAAATCGCCAATTGGTTCGAAACGCTGGCCAAGGCTGAACGCAGCCACGCCAATCGCTACACGAAGGCGCTCGAAGCGCTCACCGACTGAACCGGGCCGCAGCGATGCGCGCGCCGCGAACGCCGCGGCGCGGCGCACAAGCCTCCGGCGGCGCGCGGCTCGAGCCGGTACGTCGCGCCTTGCACTGCGCGTGTGCCGGAGACCGTCAGCAGAACTGGGGAGCATGCCCTCATGCCGCATAAAGAAGGCAGTCTGGAGGCGCCGATTCGACACCCGCTCGATTGGCAATCGGAAGCGTTCTACGATCCGGATGCGATCGACAAGGAGCTGGCGCGGGTTTTCGATATCTGCGCGGGATGTCGCCGCTGTGTGTCGTTGTGCGGCGCCTTTCCGACGCTGTTCGATCTCGTGGACGAAACCGACTCGGGCGAAGCCCACGACGTCGATCGTCAGTCCTACTCGAAAGTGGTCGACCAGTGTTATCTGTGCGACCTCTGCTACATGACGAAGTGTCCGTACGTGCCGCCTCACCCGTGGAACGTGGATTTCCCGCATCTGATGCTGCGTGCGAAAGCAGCCAAGTTCAAAAAGGGAGAAGTGCCGTTGCGCGACAAAGTGCTCTCGAGCACGGATGCGCTCGGCCACTTGGCGGGTATTCCCGTGGTGACCCAGACGGTGAACGCCGTGAACCGGTCGAAGCCCGCGCGCGGCCTGCTCGAATCAGCGCTCGGCGTCGACAAGAACGCCTGGCTGCCTGAATTCGCCCCGCGCAAGTTTCGCGGCACGGCCAAGCGTTCGCCCAGCACCGCGGTGCGTGACGGAGAGCGCACGCCCGGCAAGGTGGCGATCTATGCAACCTGCTATGTGAACTTCAACGAGCCGGGGATCGGCCACGATCTGTTGGCGCTGCTTGCGCACAACGACCTTCCCTATGTCCTGGTGGCGAGCGAAGCGTGCTGCGGCATGCCGTTGCTGGAGCAAGGCAACCTCGAAGGCGTTGCCGCGAAGAAGGCGAAGAACATTCCCGTGCTCGCGCGATATGCGCGCGACGGCTATGCCATCATGGCCGCGATTCCGAGCTGCGTGCTCATGTACAAGCACGAGTTGCCGCTGATGTTTCCGGAGGACGAAGACGTTCGCGCGGTCAGCGATGCATTTTGGGATCCATTCGAGTACTTCGTGTCGCGCCACCGCGACGGTTTGCTGAAGACCGACTTCAAGCGCGCGCTCGGTAAGATTTCCTACCACGTGCCCTGTCACGGACGCGTACAGAACTTGGGACGTAAAACTTACGACACCCTCTCGCTCGTGCCCGACACGGAGGTCAAGGTCGTCGAACGCTGCTCGGGGCATGCCGGCACGTTCGGCGTCAAAAAGGAATTCCATCGCATGGCCATGAAAATCGGCGCGCCCGTGTTCAAGGCGATGGCGGAGCCTCAACCGGCCTTCATTGCCTCGGACTGCCAACTGGCGGGGCACCATATCGCGCAAGGCATCGAGGAGGCGGGGCTGGGCAGCGCGCCGCTGGCCCATCCGCTGACGCTGCTGCGTAAGGCTTATGACATTTAAACGACTGTGCTTTCTTTTCTTGCAAGGAATTGGCCGATGACTATTTCCAGAGAATCGCTGATGACGCTCGAAGCCTACGCAAAAGCACGCAAGTCGATGCGCGACGAAGTGATCGAACATAAGAAGCAGCGCATCGTTCGCATCGGCAATCATTTGACCTTGATATTCGAGGACGAATTAACAATTCGCTACCAGATTCATGAAATGTTACACATCGAGAAGATTTTCGATGAGGAGGGAATTCGAGGGGAATTGGAAGCCTATTTACCTCTTGTTCCAGATGGAAGTAATTTGAAAGCTACAATGCAGATCGAATACGAGAACGAGGTGGAGCGGCGGGCCGCGTTGAAGCGGCTCATGGGCATCGAAACACACGTGTTTCTGGAGGTCGACGGGGAACCGCGCGTCTATGCCATAGCGGACGAAGACATGGATCGAGCCAATGATGAAAAGACCTCGGCGGTCCATTTTCTGCGATTCGAGTTCACGGCATCGATGAAGGAGCGCCTGCGCAACGGTGCGGGACTATCGGCCGGATGCGACCATCCCGCGTATCCCAGCCCTGTTGCCCGCATCGAATCACGCGTCGCCGCTTCCCTGGCGGGCGATCTGACCTGAATCAAGACGGCTCGCCGGCGCCAGCTGCGGGCCACGTCTGCTCGGCAATCCGCAAATAATTCCGACTCGAATGGTGAAATTTATTCCGATTGGGTAGATGACGAATTTGCGTATGGAGGCTAAGCAAATTGCATGAGATGCGACAATTGGTTTTTTTTGTAATCGCCATGCATTATGCGTTTGCGCAGTCGCAAAAATATTCTAAGATAGCGACTCTTTGATGAGTTGCGGGCTGGCAGCAGCGTGCCCGGTATGGTTCATCGAAACCCGGAATAGCATCGATTCAGCTTTGCATTCAAGTGAGGGTGCGGGCATCGATGGTACGCTTTCTGCACTCCTTTCCCACGCACGAGCGAGACCCCCTCTTGCGCTTCACCGGAGGGCAAATTCGCACTTTACCAGTGCGGATTTGGTCGTTATAGCCAAAATAACAATCATTTTGTGCAACCCGCGGCTCTTGTGAATGATCGTTCGCATGAGCCGAGCGTCGCAGCCGGGCCAGGCTGCGTGGAGAAGAATATGTATTTTGAAGAGTTGAACGACGACGAGTGGGCGCGTATTTCCGCGCTGGCGGCCGACGAACCTGTTCACCCGCATCGACGCGGCAGGCCTCGCGCCGAGACCCGCGTAGTGGCGAACGCGGTATTGTGGATTCTTACGACGGGGGAGCGCTGGTCGAAGCTGCCGGCACGCTATCCGTCAGGGCCGACGTGCCGGCGCCGCTTCGATGAGTGGCTCGCCGACGGCACTTTGTTCGAGATGGTCTCGATTCTCTCCGAAGGGGGGCGCGCATTCGCCTATGTGCCGCAGCCGCAGGCGACTGTCTTGCCCGAGCCCAAGCCTGAGCCGGCGCAGGAGTCGCCTCGCTTGCGCGGCGTGTTCTGGACCAACCCCGAGTCGTGGCAGAACGCAGGCAGTTGCACGCAGCGCGCGGGCGATCTGCCGGTCGCCGCTTCGCGGCCCTTGCAGACAGCCGGCGATGCATCGCGTGCCATGCATGAGCGCAGGTCGCTGGGCTTACCCTCGTTCAGCGCGAGCGAAGTGCATGAGCGCACGCACGACTACTGCGGCTATACCATCCGCGCGATGGCGCAGCCTGTGACGCGACAAACGCCGCCCGCCTATCGTGCCTCGGCCGAAATCGCCAAGGACGGCAAACGGATCGAGCGCTCGGGGCTGATCGGCCCTCGCTTCGAGGATCACGAGCGCGCGGAACGTCATGCGCTCGAATGGGCGCGCGACTGGATCGATCGCCAATCGAGCGCATCCGTGGCGGCCAGCGCTGCCGAGGCGGCCGCATCGAGCGAGGATGCACTCGATCCATCACCGTGCGGCGATCCCGATCAGCGTGGCGAAGCCAAGGACGCCGCCGCAAGGCCTCTGCCCGCGCCGCTGTCGGCCATCGCTCCATCCATTGCACGTAGGCTCGACTCGGCCGTCGGGCGCCGCGCGCTCGACTGGCTGCCTTATCCTGAAGGGCATTTGGACCTGCTGACGCCTGTCGTCAACTATCGGGGATAAGTGCGAGCGAATGCAGCTCGGGACGCGCCGGGCTGAAGGCAGCGCGGTGGGAGCCGTCAGGAAGCCGTCAAAAGGAAAGCGGGCCATCGCTGGCCCGCCTTTTTTGTGCGACTTTGCCGCTCGCCGCGGGTGTCGTTATTGGCGTCCGTACGTATCGTCGAAGCGGACGATGTCGTCTTCGCCGAGGTAGGCGCCCGATTGTACTTCGATGATCTCGAGCGGTACCTTCCCGGGATTCTCGAGGCGGTGCGTCGTGCCGAGCGGGATATACGTCGATTCGTTCTCCGAAAGCAGGAACGATTCGCCGTCGCGCGTGACGCGGGCTGTCCCGCGTACGACGATCCAGTGCTCGGCGCGATGGTGATGCATCTGCAGCGACAGCTGTGCACCGGGCTTCACGACGATGCGCTTGACCTGGAAGCGTTCGCCCGCATCGATGGAATCGTAGTAACCCCAGGGGCGATGCACCTTGCGGTGGACGGACGCTTCTGTGCCGCTTTCGGCGCGAAGCCGTGAAACGACTTTTTTGACGTCCTGCACATGCGATTTGTCCGCGACGAGCACCGCATCCGCGGTCTCGACGACGATGAGGTCGCGCGTGCCGACGCACGCGACGAGCCTGCCTTCCGAGTGAGCGAGCGTTTCTTGCGAGTCTTCGAAAAGGACGCGGCCGCGGCTCACGTTGCCGCTGTCGTCCTTGGGCAGGATCTGCCAGAGTGCGCTCCAGGAGCCGACGTCCGACCAGCCGGCTGCGAGCGGCACGGCTACGCCGCGCGGCAACGTCGCGTCGGCGGCGAGGCGCTCCATGACGGCATAGTCGATGGAATTGGAAGGCGACGCGGCGAACGCGTCGCGATCGAGGCGGAAGAACTCCCCGTCCAGGCGGCCGCGCGCATGCGCATGCGCGCACGCTTCGTAGATGGCAGGCTCGAACCGGGCCAGTGCGTGCAGCCAGGTGGAGGCGCGCACGACGAAGATCCCGCTGTTCCACCAATACTCGCCCGAGGCGACGTACCGTTCGGCGAGCTCGAGATCGGGCTTCTCGACGAAGCGGGCGAGCATGCGCGCGGCAAGACCTTGCGTATTTGCCTCGGCGTCGTCTTCGATCGGCTCGCCGAGTCGCAGGTAGCCGTAGCCGGTCTCCGCGGCAGTCGGCACGATGCCGAGCGTCGCAACCATGCCCCTGGCCGCATAGCGCACGGCGCTTGCGATGGCACGGCGAAAGCTCTCGGGATCGGCAATGGCATGGTCGGCCGGCATGGCGACGATCAACGCATCGGCATCTTCGTCGGCTTGCGCAAGGGCATCGAGCGCTGCGATGGTCAGTGCGGGCGCGGTGTCGCGGCCGAGCGGTTCGAGCACGATACGCGCATTGACGCCGAGTGCGCTCAGTTGATCGGCGGTGGTGAAGCGATGATCGTCGCCGCACACGACCATGATCCGATCGGAAAGGGCAAAGTCCGATTCGAGACCGTCGAGGCGGTGCGCCGTCGATTGCAGCAGCGATTCGTCTCCAAGCAGCTCGATCAATTGCTTGGGATATTGCTCGCGCGACATGGGCCACAAGCGGGTGCCCGAGCCCCCGGCCAGAATGACGGGTTGAATCTTGAACCGTGTATGCGCCATCGGCGATGGCGGCACAGCTCGTATCACCGGGGCGGCCGCTGTATCTGCATCGACGGTGGCTATCGGCGTGGTCATTGGAGCCTCCACTTGAGGTGAATTCGATGAGGCAAGTGTGGCAGCAAGAAATCGACAATAAAACGCGGGCGTCGGCTGGCGGGTCGGCGGAAAACGCGCGGTAGCCGGGGATTAGCCGGTGATAAAAGGGAGGGAGGCGCACGTCCTGACGGCGTCGCGGGGCGGTTGGCCATCGAAATATGACGACTGCCGCAGCGCGATCAATAAAAAAATCGAAAAATAATCCGGAAAACCCCTCTGAAATATTTTTGAATATTCGTCTGCTTGCCCAGTTCTTTTTGATAGCGCTTGATGGATGCCCATGAATACACGGCTGAAATCGAGGTGTTGCGATGCTGGGCCTTCTCTCCCGGATGATCGATGTGGCGTTGGCGAGCCTGGGCGCGTTCGCCGCCGCCGCGCTGCATGCAGGGCACCCGGTGTGGCTCAGCGACACGCAGAGCATCGCCATGGCGTTCGACGACATGCTCGTCGTCGTCTTGTTTCCGGCGCTCGGAATTTATCGCTCGTGGCGCGGCAAGCCGCTCAGCGATCTGTTGTGGCGCACGGCGCTCGCGTGGCTGATCGTGGAAGCGACCGGCGTGCTGATGAGCTTCAGCGTGCATCGTGTGGACGCGCTGTCGCGTTCGTGGCTTGCCTTTTGGGCATGCACGACGGTCGCTTTGCTGTTGGCGATGAAAGCGCTGGTTTATACGACGCTGAAGCGTCTGCGCCGGCAGGGGTTCAACCTGAAGTCCGTTGCGATCGTCGGCAAGGGGCCTTACGCGACGTTTCTCATCGAGCGTATGAAGGCCCGGCCCGAGGCGGGTTTCGCACCCGTTTGCGTTTTCGACGACGAGCCCGATGAGCTGCATCGCGCGCAAGCCGGGCGCACCATGGCCGGCGTGCCGCTCAAGTACGACTTCGACGAGCTCATCGAGCTCGTGAAGCGCAAGGAGGTGCGTGAGCTTTGGCTGGCGTTGCCGATGTCCCGGGAGCCGACCATCCATCGAATCGTCACGGCGTTGAAGCACGAGTTCGTGAACATCCGGTTCATTCCCGACGTGAGCAGCCTCACGTTGCTGAACCAGGAGGTCGTCGATTTGCTCGGCGTGCCGGCCATCAACCTGGCGGCCTCGCCGCTCGGCGATGTGCGTGCGTGGCCGAAGCTCGTCTTCGACCGGATGTTCGCGCTCGCTGCGCTGATCGTTCTAGCGCCGCTCATGCTCGTCATCGCGATGCTCGTGAAACTGTCCTCGCCGGGGCCGGTGTTCTTTCGGCAGCGGCGTTTAGGCGCCGACGGCGATACGTTCGAGATCTACAAGTTCCGGACGATGAAGGTGCACAAGGAGGTGCAAGGCAAAGTGACGCAGGCGACGCGGCACGATCCGCGCATCACGCGCGTCGGGCGTTTCTTGCGGCGTACGAGCCTCGATGAGCTGCCCCAGTTCATCAACGTGCTCAAGGGCGAGATGTCCGTGGTCGGTCCGCGTCCTCATGCACTCGAGCACGACGATCTCTACAAGGATCTCGTCAACGGTTACATGTTCCGGTATCGCATCAAGCCCGGCATCACGGGCTGGGCGCAGATTCACGGTTTTCGCGGCGAGACCGACCGCATCGAAAAGATGAGCGGGCGCGTCAAGCTAGATCTGTACTACATCCAGAACTGGACGTTCTGGTTCGACATCAAGATCGTGGTGCTCACGCTATGGAAGGGTTTTGCCGGCAGCAACGCATATTGATCCGAATCGGGCCATGCCGAGTTGCGGCGTGGCGTCCAACGTTTTCTTCGTTTTTTCTTGAGGCCATCGAAACATGAACGTGACCATCATCGGCTGCGGATACGTCGGTCTTGTGACAGGCGCATGTCTTGCCGACATCGGTAACGACGTCTGCTGCTTCGACGTCGACAAGAACCGTATCGACGTCCTCGAATCGGGCGGCATGCCGATTCACGAGCCGGGCCTGCGCGAGATCGTCGCGCGCAATCGCGCGGCGGGCAGGCTGTCGTTTACGACCGAGGTGCGTCCCGCGATCGAGCACGGCGACGCGATCTTCATCGCCGTCGGCACGCCGAGCGACGAAGACGGCTCGGCCGATCTGCAATACGTGCTCGCGGCCGCTCGCGACATCGGCCGATACATGAAGGGCTTCACCGTCGTCGTCGACAAATCGACGGTGCCCGTGGGCACGGCCGAGCGCGTGCGCGAGACGATCGCAGAGCAACTGAAGCTGCGCAACGAGGACGTGCTGTTTTCGGTGGTCTCCAATCCCGAGTTTCTCAAGGAAGGCGCCGCCATCGAGGACTTCACGCGGCCGGATCGCATCGTCATCGGCTGCGATGACGATATGCCCGGCGAACGCGCGCGCGAGCTGATGAAGCGACTGTATGCGCCTTTCAACCGCAATCACGAGCGCACGCTCAACATGGACGTGCGCTCCGCCGAGTTCACGAAGTACGCCGCCAATGCGATGCTGGCCACGCGCATTTCGTTCATGAACGAGCTGGCCAACCTCGCCGAGCGCGTCGGCGCCGACATCGATGCCGTGCGCCGCGGCATCGGTTCCGATCCGCGCATCGGCTATCACTTCCTGTATGCCGGCTGCGGCTACGGCGGCTCCTGTTTTCCGAAAGATGTGCACGCGCTCGTTCGCACGGCGCACGAAAGCGGGCAGTCGCTGCAGATCCTGCAAGCCGTATCGGCCGTCAATGCCGCGCAAAAGCAGGTGCTCGCGCGCAAGATCGTGGCTCGTTTCGGGGAAGACCTGACCGGTCACACATTCGGTGTGTGGGGGCTCGCGTTCAAGCCGGAGACCGACGACATGCGCGAAGCGCCGAGCCGCGTGTTGATCGCGGCGTTGCTCGCGCGCGGTGCGCGCATCGTGGCTTACGATCCGGTCGCGATGACCGAAGCGAAGCGCGCGTTCGCGTCCGATCTGCGCGACGACGCCGGGGCGCTTGGCCGCCTGTCGCTCGTCGACGACCAGATGGCCGCAGTAAGCGGCTCCGATGCGCTGGTCGTCCTGACGGAGTGGAAGGCATTCAAGAGCCCTGACTTCGAGGCATTCAAGCGTCTGCTCAAGCAGGCCGTCGTCTTCGACGGGCGCAACCTTTACGACCCGCTCGCCCTCGCCGAAGCAGGCATCGAATACCACTCCATCGGACGCCCCGATGCCACAGCGGCAGCGGCGCGTTCGAAACGACCCGGCGGCTCGGTCGCCGCCTATTCCGCTTGAGCTTGAGCCCGCGCATCTATGAATCGTAGCCTTCTTTCCCTGACCGCCATTGCACTTGTCGCGTCGCTCGTCGCCGGCTGCGCCGTCGCGCCGGGCAACGCGCTCGACACCTCGCACCTGCACGAAGAGGAGCCCACCGGCGCTGCACCGACATACGAAGTCCACCGTGTCACGGCGCAGACGATTGCCGAGCTCGTCGCGGCGCAGCAGGCCACGCCGCGGCCGCTGCCCCAATCGCACTTCCCGAGCCTCAAGCAGTACAGCTATCACATCGGGCCGCAGGACATTCTCGGCATTACGGTCTGGGATCACCCCGAGCTGACGACGCCGCAAGGCACGTCGTTCTCCTCGGGCGGCAACACGACGCAGACGGTTGCGGGCGCACTCGCTCAGCCTTACACGACAGCGCTGCCAGGACAGGCCGACCCTTACGGCCAGACCGTCGCCTCGGATGGTTCGATCTTCTTCCCGTTCGTGGGTCGCATTCACGTGGCCGGGCAAACGCCACAGCAAGTGCGCGATCGCCTTTCCGCCGCGCTCGCGCCGTATATCCATAATCCGCAGCTCGATCTGCGCGTGCTTGCCTACCGCTCGCAGCGCGTGCAGGTCACGGGCGACGTGCATTCGCCGGGGCCGCTGGCCATTACCGACGTGCCGCTCACGCTCGTCGACGCGATCACGCGCTCGGGCGGCGCGACCGATAACGCCGACTTGCAGCGCGTGCGCCTGACGCGCGGCGGGAAGTCATACTCGCTCGATGCCAACGGCCTGCTGGACCGCGGCGAGATTTCGCAAAACGTCATGCTGCAGGACGGCGATATCGTCAACATTCCCGATCGCACCGACAGCCGGGTCTTCGTGATGGGCGAAGTGAAGCAGCCCACCGCGGTGCAGTTGATCCGCGGCTCGCTGACGGTGGCCGATTCGCTGACGACGGCGGGCGGCATTCTCGATACCGACGCGAATCCGCGCCAGATCTATGTGATCCGCGGCATGCGCGCGCATCCGAACTCACCCGAGATCTATCGGCTCGATATGACGCAGCCCGATGCGTTGTTGCTGTCGACGCAGTTCCCGTTGCAACCCTTCGATGTCGTCTATGTCGGCACGTCCGCCGCGGTGCAGTTCAACCGCGTGATGCAGCAAATCCTGCCGACGCTCCAGACGATCTTTTTCACGAAGCAGCTGACGAAGTGACGCTATGAAGACGAGCTCAAGCATTCTGGCCCAATCGATCGCACCGCCCCTACCGACGGCTTTTCAATCCGACGAGGACGATGTCGTGCTCGGGCAGCTGCTGCATGTCGTGCTCGACGATATCGGCTGGCTGATCGGCGTTGCCGCAACCATCATCGGCTTGGCGGCGCTTTACTGTTTTCTCGCCAAACCGATCTATTCGGCCGATGCGCACGTTCGCGTGGAGGCGCCGAGCAGTGCCACGCAGGGGCTCACGCAGAATTCGAACGGCGGGGCGGCGGGCGGGGGCGCATCCACGTCACTGCCGACCGATGCCGAGATCGAAATCATCAAAAGCCGTGGCGTGGTCGCGCCGGTGGTCGAGCAGTTCAAGCTCAACTATTCGGTGACCCCGAAGACGTTTCCCGTGCTCGGCGCAATTGCCGAGCGTCTCGCTTCGCCCGGGGAGCCGGGCAAGCCCTGGTTCGGCCTGTCTTCCTACGCCTGGGGTGGCGAGATCGCGGACGTGGATTCGCTTCAAGTCACGCCCGCGCTCGAGGGCAAAAAACTGACGATGACGGTGACGGGCGGCGATCACTACACGCTGCGCGACGAGCAGGGCAATCTGCTGCTCGATGGCGAAGTGGGCCGCATGGCCTCGGGCGGCGGTGTGACGATGCTCGTCAAGCAACTCGTGGCGCTGCCCGGCACGCGCTTTACCGTCGTACGCTCGAACGACCTCGATGCGATCAGCGGCTTTCAGCTGGCGCTCGACGTGCAGGAGCAGGGCAAGCAGACCGGCGTGATCCAGATCTCGACGCAGAACCAGAACCCGGAGCGCGCGGCACAGCTCGCCAACGCCGTGGCGCAGTCGTATCTGCACGAATACACGAGCGCGCGGCAAGCCGACGCGGTGAAGATGCTGGACTTTCTGGAAAGCGAAGCGCCGCGCCTGAAAGCGGATCTCGAAAGTTCCGAGGCCGCACTGAGCGCCTATCAAGCGCAATCGGGCTCGATCAACCCGAGTGACGAGGCGAAGAGCTATCTCGAAGGCAGCCTCCAGTACGAGCAGCAGATTTCCGCGCTCCAATTGCAGCTGGATCAACTCCATCAGCGCTACGGCCCGAGCCATCCCGCCATCATCACGGCGCAGCAGCAGCTCGAGCGGCTCAAGGCCGATCGCGACAGTTTCTCCTCGCGGTTCCGCAATCTGCCTGCCAAGGAAGTGAAGGGCGTCACGTTGAAGCGTAATGCGAAGGTGGCGGAGGACATCTACGAGATGCTGCTCAACCGTGTACAGGAGTTGCAAGTTCAAAAAGTCGGTACCGGCGGCAACGTCCATCTGATCGATGCCGCATTGCGTCCGGGCGATCCCACGAAGCCGAAGAAGGCGCTGATCCTTTCCGCCGCGACGATGCTGGGCCTCATTGCCGGTACCGGTGTCGTCTTCATGCGCCGCAATCTGCTCAAGGGGATCGACGATCCCGAACGCGTGGAGCGCGCCTGCGGTCTGCCGTTGTATGGGCTCGTGCCGTCGAGCACCGAGGCCGAACGGCTCGATGCCGCGTATATGCGTCATCGCAAGGGTGCTCGGCCGATCCTCGCGCTCGCGAGACCGAACGACAGTTGTATCGAAAGTCTGCGCAGCCTGCGCACCTCGATGCAGTTCACGCTCGTCGAGTCGAAGAACAACGTGCTGTTGCTCACCGGGCCGTCGCCCGGGATCGGCAAGACGTTCATGACGGCCAATCTTGCCGTGCTGTTCGCGGATTCGGGCAAGCGAGTGCTCGCCATCGATGCCGACATGCGGCGCGGCACGCTGCACGAGTACTTCGGGGGCGGTCTGCAGGCAGGCCTGTCCGAAATGCTGTCCGGTCAGATTTCGGTTGAAGAGGCGGTGCGCAAGACGCCCGTGCCGGGTCTCGATTTCATCCCGAGCGGCACGCGGCCGACCAATCCGTCCGAGCTGCTGATGTCGTCGAACCTGCACAGCTACCTCGACGCATTGGGCAAACGCTATGACGTCGTGCTGATCGATACCCCGCCGCTGCTGGCCGTGACCGATGCGTCGATCATCGCCGCGCATGCCGGCGCCTCTTTTGTCGTATTGCGCTCGGGCGTGCATGCCGAGTCCGATATCGCGGCGTCGCTCAAGCGGCTCGCGACGGCCGGCGTGCAGGTTCAGGGCGGTATCTTCAACGCAGTGTCGCCTCGCTCGCGCAGCTTCTCGCGCGCGGGCTATGCGGCGGTCCAGGAGTATCTGAACGCATGAAGCTGACTGTGCTCGTTCCCTCTTATCGCCGGCCCGACGATCTCGCGCGGTGTCTCAAGGCGCTGCAGCAACAGGTGCGGCCGGCCGATCAGGTCGTCGTCGTCGTGAGACCCGACGACTATGTCACGCATACCGTTCTGGCGGAGCCGGGGGTGACCGGCGCGCTCCCGCTCGAATGCGTGATCGTCGAAGCCAAGGGACTCGTCGCGGCGCTGAATCTCGGCCTCGAGAAGTCGGCGGGCGACATCATCGCAATCACCGACGACGACGCCGCGCCGCACCGGGACTGGTTGCAGCGCATCGAGGCCGCCTTCGCCGCCGAGCCCAAGCTTGGGGCGCTCGGCGGGCGCGACTGGGTGCACGAGCGCGGCCGCCTGCTCGACGGCAGGCGCGAGGATGTCGGCCGGATTTTGCTGACCGGCAAAATCATCGGCAATCATCATCTCGGCGTAGGCGGCGCGCGCGAAGTCGATCTGCTCAAGGGCGTCAATATGAGCTACCGGCGCGCGGCGATTCACGACATTCGCTTTGACGAGCGCTTGCGCGGCTCGGGCGCGCAGGTGCACAACGACATGGCGTTCAGCATGCGCGTGAAGCGGGCGGGATGGAAGGTGATGTACGACCCGCAAGTCGCCGTCGATCATTTCCCCGCGCCGCGCATCGGCGAGGATCAGCGCCATACGCAATCGGCGGTCTCGATTTGCAACGCCGCGTACAACCTGCATCTGACGTTGCGCGAGTATTTGCCGCCGATGCAGCGCATGCTCGCCTGGTGGTGGTGGACGCTCGTCGGCACGCGCGTCTACCCGGGTCTCGTGCATCCGTTGCTCGCACTCGTTTCGAAGAACGGCTCGACCGTGCGCGAGCGTTGGCGCGCGGCACGCCTCGGCGCGCACGAAGCGCGCAAGGTGACGCCGTGACGTATGCCGCGACCACTGCGCGGCCGGGCGTATCGGGGCGCTTTATCAGTACGGACGCCAAGCACTGGCTGCCGCAGGCGCTGCTGGTGCTGGCTACGCTCGCGCTGTGCGCGGCGCACCAGGGCGCGTTGCTCACGCTTGCCTTTCCGGCGCTCTCGACCGCGGTCGGCCTCTGGCTGTATTTCAAGAGTCCGGCGCGCTACGTCGGCTTCGTTTGGTGGATGTGGTTTCTGAGCCCCGAGGTGCGGCGGCTTGCCGATTACTTCAAGGGCGCATTTACCCCCACGAGCATCGTGCAGGTTGCGCCCGTCGCAGTGACGATGATCTCCGGCTTCGTCTTGATCCGGCGCTATCGTCTGCTCGGAAGCTGGCGCGGTTTGCCGATACTGCTGATCTTGCTCGGCATCGGCTATGCGTACATCGTCGGTATGACGTCGGTCGGGTTTTTCGCGGCGACTTACGACCTTGCGAACTGGATGTATCCGGTGCTGATCGGCATGCACATCATCGCCAACGCCCGCGATTTTCCGCAGTACCGGCAAGTCATCGTCTCGACGTTCGTCTGGGGCATGCTCGTCATGGGCGTCTACGGCATCATTCAGTTCTTTCTGATGCCGCCGTGGGATGCGATGTGGATGATCGGCTCGCAGATGAACTCGGAGGGCGATCCCGTCCGCTACGGCGTGCGCGTGTTCAGCACGATGAACTCGTCGGGGCCTTTCGCGTTCGCGATGATGGGCGCGCTCGTGCTCGTACCGGCGGCGACGCAGCGCTTGCGCTGGGCTGCCGCTGCGGCGGGCTTCGCATCCTTCGGCTTGTGTCTCGTGCGTTCGACGTGGGGAGGCTGGGTGATCGCACTCATCATCCAGCTCGCCAAGTCGAGCAACCGGACGCGCGTTCGCACGATCCTCGGATTGGCCGTGCTGGCGGGTCTGTCCATGCCGCTGCTGGCGATCGGTCCGGTTGCCGACCGCTTGCAGGCGCGGCTGGAGACGATCACGAATTTGCACGACGACCACAGCTATGCCGAGCGTAACCAGTTCTATGCGACTTTCGCCGAGACGGCATTCACGAATATCGCTGGAATGGGGCTTGGCGCGACCGGTACTTCGACGAAGCTCACGCAGTCCGACAATCAACTCGGCAAATACGGCAATTTCGATAGCGGCGTCATGAACATTCCATTCGTGCTCGGCTGGCCCGGCACGCTGCTCTACTTGTCCGGCATCGGCTGGTTGCTGGCGCGTACCGTGCGGGCGTCGTTTGCGCTCAAGGACGACAAGTTCGGTGCCGCCTGTCTTGCGCTTGCATGCTCGATGTTCGCGATGCTCGTGTTCACCAATTCTCTCGTCAGTACCGGCGGTTTGCTGCTCTATACGAGCATGGCGTCGCTGATCGCGGCTGCGCACTGGCGAAAGATGCAGCGTCAGCATGCGAGGATGCGGTTTGCCCCCTCCTTCGTCAGCGAGGCATTGACGCCATGAGATTAGCAATCGTCACGCATTCCGTCCGTCACAACGACGGCCAGGGACGCGTCAATTACGAAGTGGCGCGCGCGGCGCTGGCCGAAGGCTGCGCCGTGACCCTCGTCGCCTCTCACGTGGCGCCTTCGCTGCTCGAACATCCGCGCGTGCGGTGGATACCGATCGAGATCGGCCGCATCTGGCCCGGTGCCTTGCTGCGGCACCAGCTCTTCGCGTTGAAAAGCGCCAAGTGGCTCGATGCGCATCGCGACGAATACGACGTGCTGCATGTGAACGGCTTCATCACCTGGGCGCAAGCGGACGTCAACACGTCGCATTTCGTGCACAGCGGTTGGCTGAAGAGTCCTTATTATCCGTTTCGGCTCGTGGGCGGTCCGCGCTCGGCCTATCAAGCCATCTATACCCGCTTGAACGCGCACCTCGAGCGGTGGGCGTACCGGCGTTCGAGCGTGGTCGCCGCCGTTTCCGAAAAAGTTGCCGACGAACTGCGCAACGCGGGCGTGCCCGATGAGAATATCGAGGTCGTCCATAACGGTGTGGACAACGAAACGTTCGAGCATGCCTCGGGCTCACGGCAACGCTTCGGTTTGCCGGACGATGCGTTTTTGTTGCTGTTCGCCGGCGATTTGCGTACGCCGCGCAAGAACCTGGGCACCGTGCTGCGCGCGCTCAAGCAGTTGCCCGAGCGCGTTCAGGTGGTCGTTGCGGGGCGCGTGAAGGGCAGTCCGTATCCGGATGAAGCGCGCGCGCTCGGCGTGGCCGACCGTGTGCACTTTCTCGATTTCGTCGAGGACGTGCCCGGCCTCATGCGCTGCGTCGATGCGTACGTGTTTCCGTCGCGCTATGAGGCGATGAGCCTGTCGTTGCTCGAAGCGATGGCGGCCAGCTTACCCGTGGTGACCGCACGCACGGCGGGCGGTGCCGAGATCATCACGGCCGAGTGCGGCATCGTGCTCGACGATCCGGACGACAGCGCGGCGCTCGCTCGAGCGGTGGCCCGGCTCGCGGGCGATGTGCGTCTGGCCTGTTCGATGGGCGTGGCGGCGGGCCGCGTGGCGCGGGACTTCGGATGGTCGCGCATGGGGGCGCGTTATATGGATATTTATCGCCGCGTATTGCGGGCGAAAGCTAGCGAGGCCGGCAACGGTGCCGGGCGCGGTATCGACGATGCGCATCCGGGTGCGCGTTGGGTGCCGAGCGAAGGGGGCGATTCGAAATGAGTCAAAGTGCCATCAAGTCGTTGCAGATCGGCATGCACTGGTTTCCCGAGCGGGAAGGGGGGCTGGATCGGATGTACTACTCGCTCGTGAACGCCTTGCCGGGCGCGGGCGTTTCGGTGCGCGGAATGGTGGCCGGCTCCCCGCGCGTCGAGCACGATACCGACGGCGCGATTCGCGGTTTCGGCTCGGCCGCGCTCGCGTTGCCGTTGCGCCTGATGGCCGCGCGCAAGGCGTTCGCGCAGGCGATCAGCGTCGAGCGGCCCGATGTCATCTCGTCGCATTTCGCGCTTTATACGTGGCCTGGGCTCGATGTGGCGCGCGACATCGCGCGGGTTTCGCATTTTCAGGGGCCGTGGGCTGACGAAAGCGGTGTCGAAGGTGCCGCCACACTGGGGCAGCGCGCGAAGCATTGGCTCGAGCGCAGCGTCTATGCGCGTTCGACGCGCTTCATCGTGCTGTCCGAGGCATTCGGACAGATTCTGACCTCGCGCTACGGCGTGGCGCCGGAGCGCGTGCGTGTGGTGCCCGGCTGTGTGGATGTGGCCCGTTTCGACATCGATATCTCGCGCTCGCGGGCGCGGGCCCGATTGCAATTGCCCCAGGATCGGCCGATCGTCGTGGCGGTGCGCCGACTCGTGCGCCGCATGGGCCTGGAAGATCTCATCGATGCGATGGCGCGCATCAAGGCGCAGCGCGGGCCCGACGCCATGCTGCTGATCGCCGGCAAGGGCCGGCTCTCGGGCGAGCTGCAAGCCCGGATCGACGAACACGGCCTGGGCAACAACGTCAAGCTGCTGGGCTTCGTGCCTGACGACCGTTTAGCCGAGCTCTATCGGGCAGCGACGATCAGCGTCGTGCCCACGGTCGCGCTCGAGGGCTTCGGCCTCATCACGGTCGAATCGCTCGCCGCAGGCACGCCCGTGCTCGTTACGCCCGTTGGTGGACTGCCGGAAGTCGTGGCTGGCTTGTCGCGCGATCTCATCCTGCGTTCGACGGGAGCCGAAGCCATCGCGGAGGGTCTGACCGACGCGCTCTCCGGCAAGCTGAAGTTGCCCGATGCGCAGCGTTGCCGTGACTTCGCCATGGCCAACTTCGACAATTCGGTGATTGCGCGGCGCGTGGCCGAGGTATATCGCGAGGCCGTGAAGGAAGGACCGCTTTGAGCGACGAGAGCAGCAGAGGCGACTCGCCTTTGCTGTTTTGGACGTTCATAAATAAATATGCAGAATTGCCGATAAAAAGAAAAATAGCATTAATGAACGTCAATTCGATCTGATTCGTCGTACTTCTGCAGCATTTCGACGCGGCCTCTGTTCAGACCATATGATTATTCGGCGTTTTCCTGCTCGGGGCAGTTCCCGAGCGGGAAGGGACCGATGCGCCAAAACCCTACGGCAAACGTTTGCGTGCTCCGCGCAGGTCAAGTTGCTGCGCTGCTCCACCGATAAAGCACCTGAGACTGGCTCCGATCGCGTAAACCGCGAAGATGCCGGTGTCTCTAAAGACGATATATCGGGAGCAGGAAAATGGACTTCAAAAACATGACGGTGCGCGCCAAATTGACTACTGCTTTTGGCGTGCTCGCCGTAATGGTGCTGCTGGTATCGGGTTTTGCGTTGAATTCGCTCGGCACCATCGACGAACGCTTTTCTACCTATGTCAACGGAATCAATGCGCGCGCGACCCTGGCCGCGGAGGTGCGTACGGCCGTGGATCGGCGCGCGATTGCGGCGCGCAACCTCGTCCTCGTCACGAAGCCCGAAGACATCGAGATCGAAAAGACCGAGGTCGCGGCAGCGGACAACGATGTGACGCAGCGAATGGGCAAGCTCAAGGAAGCGATCGAGACCTCTGCCAGTGCGACGCCGGAAGCGAAAGCCTTGGTCGGCGAAATGGTTCGCATCGAGACGCAGTACGGCCCCGTTGCACGCGCCATTACCGACGCCGCGCTCGCGGGACGTCGCCCCGAAGCCGTCGAGATGATGAATACGCAGTGCCGTCCGCTGCTTGCCCAGTTGATCAAGGCGACGAATGCCTTCACGGCCTATACGCGTGAACGCGGCCATCGGATGGCGGACGCGGCACACGAGCAGTATCTCGCTCAGCGCATCGTGATGTTCGTCATCTGTGCCGTATCCTTCGCGGCAGCGGTGCTCGCGGCTTTCCTGATTACGCGTAGCCTCACGCGTTCGCTCGGTGCAGAGCCGGGAGCGCTGTCGGGTATCACCCGCCGCGTGGCCGAGGGCGATTTGAGCCCGGTCGCGGGCGCGCCCTCGGCGCCCGCGGGCAGCGTGCTCGCGTCGATGGGGGAAATGCAGGCGAGCCTCGTGAAGCTGATCGGGCAGGTCCGTACCGCCGCCGACAGCATTGCCACCGGTTCGAGCCAGATCGCGTCCGGCAACCAGGATCTGTCCTCTCGCACGGAACAGCAGGCTGCGTCGTTGCAGGAGACGGCGGCGAGCATGGAAGAGCTGACTTCGACGGTGCGCCAGAATGCCGATAATGCGCAGCAAGCGAGCGCGCTGGCGGCCAACGCCTCGGAAGTCGCGGAAAAAGGCAGCGGCGTCGTGAGCCGGGTGGTCAATACGATGAACGAGATCAGCAGCAGCTCGACGAAGATCGCCGACATCACCGGCCTCATCGAGGGGATCGCGTTCCAGACCAATATCCTGGCGCTCAACGCGGCGGTGGAAGCGGCACGCGCGGGCGAGCAAGGTCGCGGCTTCGCTGTGGTGGCGAGCGAAGTGCGCTCGCTTGCGCAACGCTCGTCGAGCGCGGCCAAGGAGATCAAGGATCTCATTGGCGAATCGGTGCAGCGTGTGAAGGACGGCGCGGTCTATGCCAGCCAGGCCGGCGAAACGATGGCCGAGGTTACGCAGGCAGTTGCGCGCGTGACCGACATCATGGGTGAGATTGCGGCGGCATCGAACGAACAGAGCCGCGGCATCGAACAGGTCAATGTGGCGATAACGCAGATGGACGAGGTGACGCAACAAAACGCCGCGCTCGTCGAAGAAGCCGCGGCCGCGTCGAAATCGCTCGAGCACCAGGGGCAGCAACTCAACGAATCGGTGGCGTTTTTCAAGATCGATGGAAGCGAATCGCGGCGCGCGGGTACGTCGCGCGGTGCGGCACCCGCGTTGACGGCAGGGGCCGCGTCGCGCGCGCCGAGTCGTGCCGTCAAGCCTTCTGTCGCGGTGAAGGCGTCGGTGCCCGCAGCGGTACGTGCGTCGACTGCGGCGTCCGCGGCGACGCCACGCCGTGCGTCTGCCGCGCCGCTTGTCGCGGCTGGCGCGCCGGCTCCGAGTGCGACAGCCACGGCCGAGAGCCTCGACTGGCAGACGTTCTGAGCACATAAGCGCGTACAGCGAATACCGTATTAGGTAGCGCTCCAAAGTTTCCGGCCGGCATCGACGGCCACCGTCGATCGAATTGGCGCGCCCGCCCGGCATACCCGGGCGGGCTTTTCCGTCCATGCGCCGCGCACCGGTTCGCTCGCGCTCGGCGCGACACGTGTATCATCGCCCCCGCGCCGCTCGAACTCGCGAGCTGGCCCTTTTTTGCCCATTCACGATGTCTGTCGCCGAACTCAAGCGCCGCCGCACGTTCGCGGTTATCTCCCACCCCGATGCGGGGAAGACCACGCTGACCGAAAAGCTCCTGTTGTTTTCGGGCGCGATTCAGATCGCGGGTACCGTCAAGGGCCGCAAGAGCAGCCGTTATGCGACCTCGGACTGGATGGAGATCGAAAAGCAGCGCGGCATTTCCGTGGCGAGTTCGGTCATGCAGTTCGAGTATGGCGACGCCGTCATCAATCTGCTCGATACACCGGGCCACGAGGATTTCTCGGAAGATACCTATCGGGTGCTGACGGCCGTCGATGCCGCGGTGATGGTGATCGACGGCGCCAACGGCGTCGAGGCACAGACGCTCAAGCTGCTCGAAGTCTGCCGCGCGCGCCGCACTCCGATCGTCACGTTCATCAACAAGCTCGATCGCGAGGTACGCGAGCCGCTCGATTTGCTCGATGAAATCGAGCGGCACCTTGGTGTGGCCGCGGTGCCGTTCACCTGGCCGATCGGCATGGGTAAGGACTTTCAGGGCGTCTACGATATTCAACGCGATCAGGTCCGTGTGTTTCGCGCGGGGCAGGATACGGCGGGCGGTGCGGTGGATACGCTGCATGCCGTCAGCGAGGAGCAGGGCGAAGCGCGCTTTGGTTTCGCCTGGAAGCGTGCGAAGGAAGAGATCGATCTGATCGGCGCGGCAACGCCGGCTTTCGATCGCGAGGCGTTTTTAGCGGGCGACCAATCGCCGGTGCTGTTCGGCTCGGCCATCAACAATTTCGGCGTCAAGGAAATTCTCGACGCGCTGGTGGATCTCGCGCCGCCGCCTTCGATGCGTATGGCGGTGCAGCGGGCCGTGCAGCCGGACGAGCCGAAATTCACCGGTGTCGTTTTCAAAGTCCAGGCGAATATGGACCTGGCGCATCGCGATCGGGTGGCCTTCATTCGCGTGTGCTCGGGGCGCTTCGAGCGCGGCATGGCGTTGAAGGTGACGCGCTCGGGCAAGACGTTCCGGGCCAATAACGTCGTGACGTTTCTTTCTCAGCGGCGCGAGACGGTCAGCGAGGCTTATCCCGGCGACATCATCGGGATTCCTAACCATGGCACGCTAAGCCTCGGGGATACGTTGACCGAGGGCGAGCAACTGCAGTTCGTCGGTTTGCCGTTCTTTGCGCCCGAGATCTTTCAGACCATCGAGGTGGTCGATCCGATGCGTGCGAAGCAGCTTGGCGAAGCGCTCAAGCAGCTTGGCGAAGAAGGGGCGATTCAGGTGTTTCGTCCCGCGCACGGCGGCTCGACGATTCTCGGGGCGGTGGGGCAACTGCAGTTCGAAGTGGTCTCGCATCGCCTCTCGGCGGAATACAAGGTCGATGTGCGCATTTTCCCGGCGCGTTATCGGATGTCACGTTGGGTGACATGCGACGATGCGGGCGAGTTGCGGCGGTTCACCGATGCGTACGCTGCGCGCATGGCGCTCGATGCTTCGAACGCGCCGACTTATCTTGCCTCGCATGTCTCCGAGATCGAGGTGGCGCAAAAGGCCTGGCCGAAGATCGTGTTCAACGAATTGCGTGAACAGTCGGGTGCGCCGTTTCGTAAGGCGATTTGATTCGTTTCGATGCAGGTGGCGGTGACATGGGCCGCGAAATGAAATGCGGCCGCGAAGGCCGCATCGTCTGAAGGTCAATCGTCGTCGCGGTGGTGATGACGCCAGCCCCGGTGCCGGCCGTTGTCGTGCCATTCCCGGCGATAGCCATCTCCATAATATGGACCGTAGTAGACGGGCGCGGGCTGTTCGTAGACCACCGGGGGCGGGGGCGCGTAATAGACGGGTGGGGGCGCTTCGTACACCGGCCCCGGTACGCCGAAATATACGCCGACATCGGTGTGCGCGAAGGCACCGGCCGATGCGCACACACCTGCAACCCCGAGCGCAGCAGACAACAGAATTCGTTTCATTTTCCTTTCGCTTCGCCTGCAGCAAGTTGGCTCGCAGACGGTAGTTCACCTGCTTACATGGTACTTATTGCGGACAGGCCGGGTGATACCGGGCTGTCGCTTGTGTAACCGGCAGTAACGGGCGGCGCGTGAAGATTTCCATCGTTTCATCGATGCGGTCATCGCTCTACGATCCGTTAAACTTGGGCATTGCAAAACGAGAGAGCGAATTCGATGACCCTGCTCATATATCTAGTCGGATGGCTGATCTTGATCGGCGGCGTTTCCTGGGCGCTGATCGCGATGCACGTGTCGCAACACACGGTGATCATCGTCGCGGTCATTATGCTGGGCATCGGTGTCATTACGGCGGCGACTCGCACACGTAACCGCGATCGGTCGTAGCGCGCGATCGTCAGCCGATTTCGAGGAGCACGCGTGGTGCTGCGGCATATTCGCGTTGGGCTGACGGTGTTGGCTCTCGGCATGGCGATGACAGTGAGAGCCGGCGAGAGTCCGCCCATCGTGCGGGCTGAGATTGCTTCCTTGATGGGACGCCTCGAGACATCGGATTGCAAGTTCAATCGCAATGGCAGTTGGTATTCCGGGGAGAAAGCGAAGGCGCATATGCTCGCCAAGCTGCACTACCTCGAAGCGCGCACTACGCTGAGCAGCACGGAACAGTTCATTGAACTGGCCGCCACGAAAAGCAGCATCAGCGGGAAGCCATACCTGGTTCAGTGCGGCGATACGCCGGCACAGACGAGCGAGGCATGGCTCACGACGCAATTGAAATTGCTGCGCGCGGCTCGCGCTGGCGGTTCGAACGCCGCTTCCGTGCCGGCGGCCGGGCATCGGTGAAACCCGTTCCTGCTCGAAAACGGCGGCCCTGCGGTCTGGTTCACAGTTGAGCTTCGATCGCACCCTTATCGATTACGGACCATACGTTCGCGATTTTGCCGCCGCGAAACGCGTAGAAGACGTTCTCGGCGAAGACGACCCGCCTGCCCCCGACGTCCAATCCGAGGAAGGTGGATCTGGGCGAGCAATCGAAGCGCAGACGGCTTGCCACAAAAGGCGGCTCGACCACCAGCAGGTCGATCTGAAAACGTAGGTCCGGTATATCGCGCACATCTTTTTCCAACATCTCTCGATAGCCCGATAAACCGATCGGCCGACCGTTGTGACTGACGTCGTCGCCGACGAACTGGCCGAGCGACGCCCAATCCCGCCTATTCAGGCAATCGATGTAATCGCGATAAATCGTGTGGAGGTCCAATTCGCTCATGCCGAAGCCTCGTCCCCGATCGCTCTAGCGCCCGAAACGCATCACGATGCTCGTATTTGCCAGCACATGATTCTTGATCGCCGCATGTAGCGCATCGCGTGTCAGTCCGGCCGGCAGCGAATCGGGCGCGAGGTCGAGCGCGTAAATCTGCACGACATAGTGATGTGGAATTTCCCCGGCGGGCGGGCACGGTCCGCGATATGCTGCCTGCCCGCTGAGGTTCAGTCCCATGAGCGCGCCCGTTGGCGGTTCGCCGCCCGCTGTGAGCGAGGTCGTCGAAGCGGGAATGCGGTACATCACCCAGTGCACGACGCCGAGGCCCTTTGCCCCGTCCGGATCGAAAATCGTGATTGCGAAGCTGCGGGTACCGGTGGGCGCATTGCGCCATTGCAATGCCGGCGACACGTTGCGGCCACCGCAATCGTTTTGGTTTCCCGCGTGAATCGAGGCGAGCGTGCCGCCGTCGGGCACGCCGGGCGAGGTCAGCTCGAACGCCTCCGCAGCATAGGTCGTCACGCCGTGCAACATCAGCACGCACAAACCGGCTCCGAGCATGTGCCGGACCGCCTTAACGTTACCTTTCATCCCCGCCTCCGTCTCTCGAGTGAACGCGATCCGGCAGCCCGCAATGGGCCGCCGTGTGCTCCGGGAACAACGGATTATTACGTCGATTTATTCCAGATGCACCGCGCAATATTATTCGTCTAGCGGCCGCCACGCACGGCCGTCCCGGGCAAGGAGCGCGTCGGCTTCGGCAGGACCGGCGCTGCCGGCGGCGTAGCCGTGCACAGGTACCGTACCGCGCTGCGGATGGAGTATGCGATCGACGGCAGCCCAACTCGCCTCGATGCTGTCCGCGCGCTGGAAGAGCGTCGCGTCGCCGAGCATGCAGTCATAGAGCAACGTTTCATACCCGACGTTCGGGCGCTGCGGGAAAAAATCGCCATAGTCGAATGACGAGCGCGCCGCGCCAATGAGCATCGTCGGCCCCGGCACCTTGACGTTGAAATCGAAGCTCGTTCCGTGCGAGGGGTCGATGCGCAGCGTCAGCACGTTGGGCGTGAGTGTTTCCACCGGGGTATCGCGAAACAGCAGGAATGGAACGCGCTTCAATTGCACTGCGATTTCGGTGCGGCGCGTCGCGAGCCGCTTGCCGGTGCGCAGATAAAACGGTACGCCGGCCCAGCGCCAGTTGTCGATTCGCAGGCGGGCCGCGACGTAGGTTTCCGTTGCGCTGTCGGGCGCCACGTTCGGCTCGTCGCGGTACGCTGTTCCAGACGGCCCCGCTTCGTATTGACCGAGCACGACATCGTCGGGCATGAGCGGCTCGATCGCCTCGAACAATTCGACCTTCTTGTCGCGTACCGCTTCCGCATCGAACGAATTGGGTGGTTCCAGTGCGACTACGGCGAGCAATTGGAACAGGTGATTCGGCACCATGTCGCGCAGCGCGCCGGTGCGTTCGTAAAATTGTCCGCGCCCTTCGACGCCGAGTGTTTCGGCCGCTGTAATCTGCACGCTATCGATGTATTCGCGCCGCCAGATCGGCTCGAACATCGCGTTCGCGAAGCGAACGGCGAGGATGCTCTGCACGGTATCCTTACCGAGAAAATGGTCGATTCGGTACACCTGCGATTCCTGTGCGAACCGCAGGATGTGTGCGTTCAATTTGCGCGCCGATGCGAGATCGCTGCCGAACGGCTTTTCGACGATCAGACGGCGAAAGCCCCCGTTCTGTTCCAGCAAGCCTGCCTTGCCGAGCCGCTCGACGATGGGCTCGAAGAACTGCGCACCGACGGCCAGATAGAAGATCACATTGCCATGCTGGGCCTGATCGATTTGTTGTTTGAGTTGCGCATAGGTGGCATCGTCTTCGAATTCGCCCGCTTGGTATTGCATGCGTTGCGCGAGCCAGTCCCATGGCTTGCGGTCCAGCTTGTCCGTATGCGCTTCGCTGGATTTGTCCGCAATCGATTGCTGCAGCGACTCGAGTAACGCGTCGCGCCAGGTGGGTGTTTCGCGCTCGCCGTGACTGACGCCGATGATTCGAAGACTGTCGTCGAGCAATGCTTCGTGCGCAAGATGGTACAAAGCCGGTATCAGCAGGCGCCGGGTCAGGTCGCCGCCCGCACCGAAGATCACAATTGTGCAAGGGGGCGCTGGCCGCTTGGCAGCCTGAGTCGAGAGAGCGCCCTGCGCGCCCGCTTCGCGCCCCGAATGACCGGAGCCGATGGAATTCGAATCGCTTGGCATGGCGCGCATTGCTCCATAAGGCCGTGGACGGAGCACGGCGAAGGCTCGAAGAAACGACACGTAATTGCGCAGTCATCGCCGGGAGCGCACGGGTCGTGCACCCATTGTGTCAACTTAGCAGGCAGCGTGCCAGAACGCGGCGCCCGATGCTGGCATCACCGGCACGCGAATCGACCGGGCACACCTGGGACGGCGCGAAGGCGTATCGCGCCGGCAGTTTCCTCATGCGCGGTTAATGAACGCCAAGCGGGTCCAGGTAACGCCCCGCCATTGCGCGATGAGAACCTGCGCCTTCTCGGCGTAGCCTGCTGCGCCGCTTACGTTGTTGGACAACGATGCCTCCCGGTCTAGCAATACGTTCGACACGACTCTGGCCTGGTAAAAACGTTCACGATTGGACCTGCAGGACGAGTCCATTTTCAGGCAAACTCGGTTTTGTCGAGACGCAATAGGGCGAGCAGGCACACTTACTCCGCTACGGGACCCGATATGTACATACCAGCCGCTTTCAACGAATCCCGGATCGAAAACCTGCACGCCTGCATCGTGCAACATCCGTTTGGCACGCTGATTACGCACGGCAAGAGCGGATTGGACGCCAATCATATTCCGTTCGAGCTGGCGGCCGGCGAAGGCGAGTGCGGCGTTTTGCGCGCCCATGTCGCACGAGCCAATCCTGTATGGCAGGACATCGCGGACGGCGACGAGGTGCTCGTGGTCTTCCGCGCCGCGGACGCCTACATTTCGCCCAACTGGTACCCGAGCAAGCACGAGCTCCACAAACAGGTGCCGACCTGGAATTACATCGTCGTCCACGCACACGGCCGGATCCGCGTCCACGACGACGAGCGGTACGTGCGCGGCGTCGTCGCCAGATTGACCCGAACGCACGAGGCGTCGCTGCCGGAGCCGTGGAAGATGTCGGATGCGCCGAAGGACTATATCGATACGATGCTCAAATCGATCGTCGGCTTGGAAATCGACATCACGCGGCTGATCGGCAAGACCAAGCTCGGCCAGAACAAGGAGGCGCGCGATATTCGCGGGGCAGCTGTCGCGCTGAAAGCGCGCGGCGAGACCGCAATTAGCGAGGCGATGTTGGCCGAGGCTGAGAAAAAGGCCTGACGTGTCCGCAAATTCATGGCTTTCCGCAGACCTGCTGCTCGCCTATACCGCCTATTTCATCGGCACCGCTAGCCCGGGACCGAGCAACCTGGCGATCATGTCCATCGCGGCCAGCCAAGGAAGAAAGGCGGCGCTGGCGTTCGCGTTCGGCGTCGTTTCCGGATCGATGTTCTGGGCGACGGTCGCGAAACTCGGTATCTCGGCGGCGTTGGTCGCCTATTCGCAATTCATCGTCGCGGTCAAACTCTTTGGCGGGCTGTACCTTCTCTGGTTGGCTTTCAAATCGGGACGCAGCGCGCTCGTACCCGCTGCCGCGACGCCGCGAAAAACGGGGCGGCCGGACACTGCGAGAGGCTTATACATCCGAGGGGCATTACTGCATTTGACGAATCCCAAGGCGGTCCTTGTGTGGGTTTCGATCGTCGCGCTTTCGTCCAGCCGCTCCGGGTCCGCTCATGACGCGGTCATCCCCGGCTGCGCCGTCATCGGATCGCTCGTGTTCAGCGGTTATGCATCGCTCTTTTCCATGGATTCGGCGCGCCGGCTCTACATACGAACGCGCCGCGCATTGGAAGGGGGCCTTGCCGTCGCATTCGGCGCGGCAGGTATCAAGCTGCTGGCATGGCCCTCGAGGTGACCGCGATTCTCCCGAGCACGATTGACGGCCAATACATCGAGTGCACCGGAATGCGGCAACATACCAGCGTCGCACCCGGAAAGTCGTAAACTGACGCAACCCGAGCTGCGGTGAAGCGCAGTCCGCGATGCTTCAGCCTCAACGCAGGTCCCGTGCCTTTTCCCGAACGAGGGATCGCTCATGACCATCCGCAATCTCGATGCGCTTTTCAAGCCCCGATCGGTCGCGGTGATCGGCGCGTCCTCTCGGCCGGGCAGCCTCGGCGCCATCGTCTGGCAGCGCGTGCTGACCGGCGGTTTCGCCGGCCCCGTGTGGCCTGTCAATCCGAAATACGACGAACTCGACGGTCACCCCGTTTTCGGCGATGTGGCCGATCTCCCTGAAGCGCCAAGCGTGGCGTTGCTCTGCACCCCGAGCGCGGTATGGCCGGACATCGTGCACAAGCTCGGCAGCATGGGAGCGCGCGCGGCGATCGTGATCGGCGACGCACGCAGTATCGAAGCATCGGCCGCCGTCGACGATGTACTCGTCGCCGCCCGCCCGCACTTGCTGCGCATCGTAGGGCCGGGCAGTCTTGGCGTCATCACGCCCGCGCTGGGGGCGCAACTGGATGCCGCATCGTGCATCGTCAAGCCGGGCGGCGTGGCCTGGGTATCGCAATCGAACGCGCTGACGAATGCGGTGCTCGGCTGGGCCGATGCTCGAGGTCTGGGCTTTTCGCATGCGATCGCGCTCGGCGGCGAGGCCGATGTCGATGCGGGCGACGTGCTCGACTACCTGGCCAGCGATGGTGCGACGCGCGCCATCCTGCTCGAGCTCTCGACCGTGCGGGCCGCACGCAAGTTCATGTCGGCCGCGCGCGCTGCGGCTCGCGGCAAGCCCGTGCTCGTGCTGCGCACAGGTTGCGCCGATTCCGACGATGCGCTTTATGCCGCGGCGTTTCGCCGTGCGGGGATGGTGCGCGTAGAAACACTCGACGATCTGCTCGACGAAATCGAAACCCTCGGACTCGGGCGGATTGCGGCAAGTTCGACCGCAACACTGATCGCGGCGGACCGCGGCGTGGCCGCGCTCGCATCCGATGCATTCGCTTCGGCCGGCGCTCAGCTCGCGCGATGGTCCGACGGCGCCAAGCAGGCGCTCGCGTCGGCCTTGCCGCACGTGACGCCGAGCAACCCGGTGCTGCTGGGCGACGATGCTCATGCCGCGGATTTCGGCCGCGCGCTCGATGCGCTTGCGCCGCACGACGATACGGGTGCGGCGTTTATCGTGCACGCCTCGACACATCGCGCACCGGCCGAGGAGGTGGCGCGCGTGCTCATCGAGCGCCAGCGCTTTACGCATCGCGGCATGCTCGCCTGCTTTTTCGGGGGGCTCGATGCGCCTGCGCGCGATGCGTTGCGCACGCATGGCATCGCCGTGCATTCGACGCCGCATCGCCTCGCACGCGCGTTTGCACGACTCGTCGATTACCGGCTCGGCCGCGAGTTGCTGATGCAGACTCCGCAGGGCTTGCCGGCGCACGTGCCGGTAGCGCTTGCGGCGATCCAGGCGCGCGTGCGCGACGCCGTGGCGGCGGGCACGATGACGCTCGACGGCGACGAAGCGGCGCATCTCGTCGAGTGCTTCGGCCTGCGTGTAGCGGCGCATGCCGCGAGCCGGCCGGAATCCGAAGCGGCCGCGACGACGGCACGATTGGCGCAGGGTGGCGATGCGAAGGAAGGCGAGGGCGAGGGCGGGACCTCCAGCTTCGACGAACGGTTCGAAGGCGAAGCGATCGTCGACGTGACGGTCGAACTCGACGACGATGCCGATTTCGGCCCCGTGTTCCGCTTTACGGCGCCTCCGGCGAACGGTGTGCCTGCGCCGTTTTGCACCTATGGTCTGCCGCCGCTCAATCCCGTTCTTGCACGCGAGATCGTCGCGCGCTCGCCGTACGCGAATCGTGTGCCCGTCGAGCCGCTTTTGCAGGCGCTTACCGCGCTCTCGGAGATGGTGTGCGCGGTCGAGCAGATCGCGGGTATGAGTGCGGTGCTGCGTGTCATGCCGGACCGCGTCGTGCTTGTCGCCCCGCGATTGCGGATTGCGAGCTCGCGCGGGCGTCTTGCAATCGTGCCCTACCCACGCCATCTGGAAGAGACGCTGGACTGGCAGGGCAAGCGTTTGACGATCCGCCCGATCCGTCCCGAGGACGAAGCGGCACATCGTGCATTGATTGCCGCCATGTCGCCCGACGATTTGCGGCTGCGATTCTTCGGCGCCGTGCGCGGCTTCGATCATTCGCAACTCGCGCGTATGACGCAAATCGACTATGACCGCGAAATGGCCCTCATCGCGGCGGAAATCGATCTAAATGGAGTCGCGCAAACGTTTGGCGTGGCGCGTATTGTCGCCGATCCCGATAATGAATGCGCCGAATTCGCCGTGGCCGTCCGCTCGGATATTAAGGGCAAAGGGCTCGGAACATTACTGCTCGCCCGGATCATCAACTATGCGCGCACTCGCGGCACGCGCTTCGTGACGGGAGAAATCCTGCGCGAAAACGCGCCTATGCTGGCGCTTGCGAGAGCGAACGGCTTCGAGATCCACGCCTCGGACGATCCCTCGGTGATCGCCGTCCGACTCCCGCTTCAGTAGGCATCCGATTCGCCAGCCGCCGGCAATCGCCTCCGCGGCAATCGGTTCGCACCTGATTCGGCGTAATTCAAGCGCCGTCAAAAAGCCGAATTAACCGACCAGGTAAAGGCTTTACGATCCTTTGCAATTCTTTAAAAACGGTTCCGCTATAGTGCCGAGCGTCAAATACAAACGATGAGAGGACGGGCATATGCGGAATTCAGATTTACATCGGCACGCAACGATTGATCATACGAAATCGCGTGCAATTCGGTCTCCAATCTCCAAGGACGCATCGCGCCTGCGCCCTAAGGCGACGACGCTTGCCGTTCTCGGCTACGTCGCGCTGATTCCGGCACTGGCTCACGCGAACTGCACGACTTCGGGCGCGACGACGACGTGCGACACCTCGGCGCCGTCGCCTTGGACGACGACGATCGGAACGGGGCCGACAACCGCGTCCGGCGCTCAGGTGACCGTGGGGCCGAACGCGCAGATCGTCGTCGGCAACACCAGCGCGATCGCGCTGTCGGACAACTCGAACATCGTGGTGGGCTCCGGCGCGCTCGTGCAGAACGCCTCGACGAATACCACCGGCACGTACGGTACGGGCGGCAATACGATCGATCTCCGCAATAACAACACGCTGACCGTCCAACAGGGTGCGACCGTGTTGTCCAACGGCACACAATCGACCGCCGAGGCCGTCAATCCGGAAGGTACCGGCAATACGATCGTGAACAACGGGACGATCCGGGGCATCAACTCCGCGGCTATCTGGTTTCAGAACACCTCGGGTACGAACACGGTCATCAATAACGCGACCGGCGTCATCCAGGCACCCAACAACGTGATGGGAGCGTCCGGCAACGGCGCCGTGGTGTTCACCAATCTCGGCAAGGTGATCGGCAACCTGGTTTTTGCGGGCGGCAACGACACATTGAACATGTTCTCCGGTTCGAGCGTATCGGGCACGATCAACGGCGGCGGCGGCAGCAACCTGCTGACGCTCAATGGCACCGGCAACAACACGTTGCCGGCGACGATCACCGGCTTCCAGACGCTGCAGAAAAAGGATAGCGGCACCTGGACGATCGCGAATTCGATCGGCGGCATGGGCGTCACCTCGGCCGAAGTTCAGCAAGGCACGCTGGTGCTGACGGGCACGAACACGAGCTATACGGGCACGATGCAAGTCGACTCGGCCGGCACGCTGCGGGCCAGTGCGCAAAGCTTGCCGTTGGCCGTGACGGACAACGGTCTCGTCCAATTCCAGCAAGATACGGTGGGCACGTATACGGGCCTCGTGAGTGGCTCGGGTGCCGTCGAAAAAGACGGCGTTGGCACGCTGACGCTCGCTCCATCCGCAGCCGGCGGCAATACCTACACGGGCGGGACAGTGCTCAAGCAGGGCGTGCTTTCGGTGTCGGCCGACAGCGCGCTCGGCGGCACCCCGGGCGGTGTGACGTTCGACGGCGGTACGCTGCAGTTGGGCAGCAGCTTCGATCTGGCCAATACGCGAGCGATCTCGGTCACCTCGAACGGCGGCACGATCGATACGCAGGGCTTCCAATCGACGATCGATCAAACCATCAACGGGACGGGCGCGCTCGACAAAACGGGCTCCGGGACGCTGACGGTCAACGGCGCAGTGGTCGGCTCGATCGCCGCCGAAGTTCAGCAAGGTACGCTCGTGCTCAATGGCGACGGTTCGCAGTTCACGGGGAGCGTGACGGTCGATCAGCCCGCCGTGCTGCAGGCGAGCGCACAGAGCCTGCCCCCGACGGTGACCGACAATGGCCTCGTGCAGTTCGAGCAAGGTGTCGACGGCGTTTATAACGGAGCGATCGGCGGTACGGGTGTCGTCGAAAAAGACGGGGCGGGTACGCTGACGCTGGCGCCTTCCGCGGCCGGGGGCAACACCTACACGGGCGGTACGCTGCTGAAGGCGGGCACGCTGTCGGTGTCGGCGGATAGCGCGCTCGGCGGTGCGTTGGGCGGCATGACGTTCGACGGCGGCACGCTGCAGTTGGGCAGCAGCTTCGATCTGAGCAGCACGCGTGCGGTGACGATCACGTCGAATGGCGGCACGATCGATACGCAGGCATTCCAGTCGACCATCGCGCAAGGTGTCACGGGTGCCGGCGGCTTGACCAAGACCGGCACGGGTACGCTCGTGCTCGACGGCGTCAACACCTATGCGGGTGCGACGTCGGTGGCGGCCGGCACGCTCGTCGTCGGGGATGCGTCGCACACCGGTGCGTCGGTGGCCGGGCCGGCGAGCGTCGCACCGGGTGCCACGCTCGGCGGTTATGGCTCGGTCAACGGCAACGTCACGAATAATGGGACGATCGCGGTGGCGAATGCGTTGTCGGGGGCCGCGACGAGCGCCAACGCCGAAGTCGCGCGAGGCAGCGCGATCGCGGTGGGCCATGCGCAATCGTCCGTCGCAGCCGGCACGCAGGGCAGTTTTACGATCAACGGTCAATTGACGAACGCGGGATTGGTTCAACTCGGCGGCGGCGCTCAGGCCGGCAACACGCTGAACGTCAACAGCTATGTTGGACAAAACGGCACGATTGCGCTCAATACCGTACTCGCCGGGGACAACGCGGCATCGGACAAGCTGGTCGTCAACGGCGGGACGGCGACGGGTTCGACGACGCTGAAGGTGACGAACGTCGGCGGTCAGGGCGCGCCGATCGTGTCGAACGGCATCCAGGTCGTCGCGGCGGCCAACGGCGCGACCACCGATGCCGGTGCGTTCGCGTTGGCCGGCGGCGTGGTCAAGGCCGGTGCGTACGAGTACTACCTCGTGAAAGGCGGCGTGACCGCGGGGACCTCGCAGGACTGGTACCTCCGCAACACGGTGCCGGCCGCGAACGTCGCGTCATCGGCCAATATCGTCGCAGCCCCCGGCACGCCCGTGCTGCCGGCCGCCGGCGCCACTCCGGTCACGCTGTACCGGCCCGAGGTCGCGCTGTACGCGCAGATTCCGAGCGTCATGCGTCAGCTCGACTGGATGCAAATCGACGAGTTCCATCAGCGGCAGGGCGATCAGTCGCTCCTCGGAGAGAAGGGCGCGGTGCCCGCGGCATGGGGCCGGGTCTGGGGTGCGCATAGCGTGCTGTCGGAGGGCGGCGACGTGAGCCCGCAATTCGACGGTTCGATGGGCGGGCTGCAGGTCGGCCACGACGTGTATGCGGACGGCGCGGAGGGGGGGCACCGGAACCACTACGGCTTCTATCTCGGCATGGCCCGCGCGACGGGCGGCGTGAGCGGTTCGGCACTGGGCGTCCAGGGTGCCGACGTGGGACATCTTTCCGTCAACGCATATAGCCTCGCCGGTTATTGGACGCATATCGGGCCCAGTGGCTGGTACACGGATACCGTCGTTTCGGGCAGCGCGCTCACGGCGGATGCGACATCGAGCGAGAACGTCCATGCCAGCACGCACGGTACTGCCGTCACGGCTTCGGTCGAAGGCGGTCTGCCGCTGTCGATCGGACATGGATTGACGATGGAGCCGCAGCTCCAGTTGGTCTACCAGCACCTGTCGATCCGGGATCTCAACGACGGTGCGGCCAATGTGTCGTTCGGCAGCGGGAATTCGGTGCTGGCGAGGTTCGGCGTCCGGTTCTCCGGGACATGGGACGCGCTGGGTGCCGCCTGGCAGCCTTTTGTGGCGTTCAATGTGCTGCACGCGTTTGCCAACGGCGATCGCCAGACCTATGACAGCGTTACGTCGATCGGAACGCCGGTCAATCAGACGACGGGCCGGATCGACGCGGGCCTGGTCACGCGCTTCTCGAAGCACGGCAGCGCCTATGCTGCCGTCAACTGGGGCGCGAACCTCGACGGGGAGCACGTGCGGACGATTGGCGGGAACGCCGGCGTGCGTTGGTCGTGGTGAGTTGCGGCGGCCACGAGAGCGGTGGCCGCCGGCGCGCGTGCCGCAGGGCGCTGCCGCCGCGGCACCGGCTCAGGCCTCGCCCGCTTCGAGCTTTTCGAGCCGATACCCGTAACCGTAGACCGGGTAGATGCAGTACCCGCTCTGCGGACGCAGGTCGAGCTTGATGCGGATCGATGAGACGTGCGTATCGAGCGTACGCGACGGGATGTCGGACGTTTGCTTCCAGACCGTCTCGACGATGTGGCTGCGCGAGAGCGGGCGCCCGAGATTGCGGAAGAGCAGCAGCGCGACCTGGAATTCCTTTTGCGACAGCGTGACGGGCACCGTTTGGCGATAGACGATGCTCTCGCGCAGATCGAACAGATAGTCGCCGAATTCCTGCGACGCGATGCTTTGGTCGCGGCGATAGCTTCTGCGCAGGAGAGTGGACACGCGTGCGAGCAGCACCGGGGCCGCGACTGGCTTCACGACGTAGTCGTCGGCGCCGGCATTGAGCGCGGAGACGATGTCGGATTCGCGCGACCGGCTGGTCATGAAGAGCACGGGCAGCGTCTCGTTGCAGTGTTTGCGCACCCAGGCGAGCACCTCGTCGCCCTGCATGTCGGTGACGTTCCAGTCGAGCACGATCAGATCGAAGCTTTCGCGCCGCAGCTCGCGGATGAGCGCGCCGCCCTCGCTGAACGTGTGACAGGTATGCCCTGCCGGGCTCAGCGATTGAGTGGCAAACTCCAACTGACTGGGATCATCGTCAAGAATGGCGATTCGCATGGTTTGACCGATGGAAACGTTGCGCCGAAGAAAAGGGGGTTGAACCGATTCCCCGATTGGGTGCTTTCCGCGCGAACCTGCGTTTTCGCGGCAGCGAGAATAGTAAACGATAAGTATTGGGGCTCCTGTGAAAATGGTTCGCGCGAAGCTTGACGTGCACCCCCGCCATGGCGCCCGCCTGGCGCCGATGCACGGTTTCGGTTATCGTCTCGATCGCATCGAAAACGAGAAACCATGAGGCGAGACGACGATAACCGGCAGGTGCCCGGGCACCTGCGCCGATACGAACATGATCGCCCCATCGCGCGCGTGTGGCCGTCGCAATGACACTGCTCGCCCGGATCATTCGCTCGCGGCTCGGCCGATCGATAGGGCGACGGTTTTTGCTCGAATGGATCGCCACGGGGTGTCTCGCCATTGCGTTCGTCGCGCTGAGCTCGAGCTGGCGCCTGACGGCGAGCCTGGACCACTTCGTCTACGACGATTTTCTTGCGATGTCCGCAAAGACGGTATCGAACGATATCGTCGTCGTCGAGATCGACGATGACAGCATCGAAGCGCTGGGCCGGTGGCCGTGGCCGCGCAGCGTGCATGCTCGCCTGATCGATGCGCTCGCACGGAGCGGCGCGGCCGCGATCGTCTACGACGTACTATTCACCGAGCCCGGCGCCGACGATCCAGCGCTTGCCCGGGCGATCGCCGCCAGTAAAACTTATCTGCCGATTCTGCTTGCGCCGGCCGACGCCGACGGCCATCGCGAAGCGGTGCTGCCCGTTGCCGCATTGGCTGGCGCCGCCGCGGGGCTCGGCCATATCAACTTCGAGGTCGACAGCGACGGCGTCGTGCGCAGCGTCGCGCTATACGAGGGCGACGCGCGCACGCGTTGGCCGCAGCTGACCGTTCCGGTCCGGCGCGCCGTCGAACGCGGCGCGATACGGGTTGCCGGCATGGGTGACGGTAACGGCCGCCCGGCGCGCGAATCCGTGCCGCTCGCCGAGTCCGGCGGGCCGGGCGGAGAGCAGCGCGTGTTGGTTCCTTTCGTTCCCGACGAGTCCTTCCGGAAGGTCTCGGTTGCGCAGGTGCTGGCGGGGACCGTGCCGCCCGAATTGCTGCGGGGCCGCATCGTGCTCGTCGGCTCGACGGCATCCGGCCTCTACGATCACTTCGCCACGCCGATGTCGGGCCGGTTCGGCGTCACGCCCGGCGTCTATGCGCATGCGAGCGTGCTCGAGATGTTGCTGCGCGGCAGCGCCATCAGACCCGCATCGTCATCGGAGTTGCTCGCCGCGTCGCTCCTGCCGCTGGCGGTGCTGCTCGTTGGATTTCTCGTGCTGTCGCCGATGTACTCGCTGGCGCTCGCCATTGCGCTCGGCGTGCTCGCGCTCGCGGGCGACGCGGTACTGATGCATGGGCTGCGGCTTTGGGTATCGCCCGTACCGGCGATCCTCGGACTGATCGTCGTCTATCCGCTGTGGAGCTGGCGCCGTCTGGAAATGACGATGGCCTACCTGCGCAAGGAACTGCGGCAGCTCGCGGCCGAGCCCTATCTGCTGCCCGAAGCGGCGAAGCGGCCGAGCGAATTCATGGGGGACGTACTCGAACAGCAGATGTCGCTGATGGCTCAGGCGGCGCAACGCGCGAGAGACATGAAGCGTTTCGTCTGGGACAGTCTCGACAGCGGGCCCGAGCCGATACTCGTTGCCGATCTGAACGGCGTCGTGTTGATCGCGAACCGTGCGGCAAGAGCGTATTGCGCGCGGCTCGCGGCGCCGAGCCCGGAAGGGCGGCCATTGCACGCCGTGCTGGCCGACTGTTCGTTCGTGAAGACGATCGACGCGGACGTGGAAAACGAGCGGATCGCCCGAAGGGACTGGCCGGCCGTCATGAACCCGGCGCGGCCCGAGCACGCGCGCATGATGACGACCGGCATCGAAGTGCGCGGCCGCGACGAGCGCGATTACTTGCTGCGTTATTCGGAGTGCCGCAATGCGTTCGGCGAAGCCGCCGGGTGGATCGCCGGCTTGGTCGACATCACGGCGCTGCACGAAGCCGAACGGCAGCGTGAGGACGCCTTGCAACTGCTATCGCACGACATGCGCTCGCCGCACGCATCGATCCTCGCGCTCGTCGAGATCGAGCGCGCACGCATCGAGTCCGAGCCCGTGCGCGATGTCATGGACCGCATCGCACGCTATGCCAGGAGCGCGCTGACGCTTGCGGACGATTTCGTCCAGCTTGCACGCGCCGAATCGCAGGCCTATGAGTTCGAGCCCGTGAATCTCGCCGATCTCGTGCTGGATGCGAGCGACCAAGTGTGGCCGCAGGCACATGCCAAGGGCATACGTCTCGATGCCTTCTACGAAGACAGGGAAGCATGCTGGATCTGCGCCGAGCGGTCGCTGCTGACGCGCTCGCTCGTGAACATCCTGCAAAACGGCATCAAGTACAGCCCTGACGGCACGCAAATCACCTGCTCGATCGAATCGTCGCAAGCGTCGCTGGGCGGCGCCCACGTGACCTGCTCGATTCGCGACCAGGGTTACGGCATTCCGCTCGACAAGCAGGGCCGCTTGTTCGAACGCTTCCGCCGCTTCCATGCGGGGCAGCGTCCCGAAGTAGGCGGTGCCGGGCTCGGCATGGCGTTCGTCAAGACCGTCATCGTGCGGCACGGCGGGGAGGTGGCCGTCCACAGCGAGGAAGGCAAGGGAACCGAATTCGTGATTTCGCTGCCCCGCTTGGCCGAGCAAGCCGAGCAAGCCGAGCCCGGGCCGGCCGGCGAGCCGGCGCGAGCCTCCTGACGGGCCTGGCGACGCGCCTCGTCGGCGTCGCCCACCCTGAGCCTGACACTTGTTTGCAGTTGCTCCGGATATGCCTTGGCATAATCGCCTCGCTGAACTCAATTGAGCTCGCCGCGCTGCTCGACGATCGTCGTCGAGGCCTGAACCGGCCCTGAGCGTCCCGCTGCATCATGAATTCCGAGGTACCGAAATGAGCTGGCAATCGATGAGTGATCTGTCCTGGAAGGGGGCTCGACCGACGCGCGGACAGACGTGGCTGACGTTGTGCGCGGCATGGGCCCGCCGCATCGGGCGGGGTCTCGCTGCCGAAGGCGCGTTTCTCCTGCGGCTCTGGAAAGAAGGGATCGTTGAAGGCGACGACGCCCAACGGGGACGCTTGCAAGCGAGAATTCGCCAACTGGAATCGGAAGTGGCGAGACTGTCGCGTCTTGCTGTCACGGATGAGCTGACCGGCGCGTTCAATCGCCGGCATATCGACGAGACGTTCGGAGCGCGGGCGTCGTCGCGGCATGTCGATGGCGCGCTTGCGTTTTGCCTGTTCGATATCGACGGCTTCAAGGCTTACAACGACACGTACGGCCACAGCGCCGGCGACGATGCGCTGAAGAGAATCGCGCAAGCCGTGCGCGATCAGTTGCGGCACGCGGGCGACAGCCTGATTCGCCTTGGCGGCGACGAGTTCTGCATTCTGCTGAACGCCGAATCGCCGAGCGACGCGCTGGCTGCGATCGATCGTCTGCGCCTGGCGGTGCGTGCGCTTGCGTTGCCGCATCCCACGAAGCGCGATGCGGTGCTGACGGCGAGTTTCGGCTTCGTATGGCGGGGTGCCCGCAGCGAGAATCGCCATCTGCCCCACGATCTTTATCGGCATGCCGATCGGATGCTTTACGAGGCCAAGCGTGCGGGCCGCGACACGGTGCGGCTCGCGGTGCTGTAACCGGCGCGCCCGCCGAGCGCTCGGGCGGCGGCCGCCGATCGTGCCTTAGGCGGCGAGCTTTGTGGCCGCTTCGTCGACTTGCCCGCGCGAGATCGAGAGTTCCTCCAGCCATGCCTCGGCATAGACGTTGCCCGTTTCGCGCTCGAGGCGAGCGATCGTTGTCGCGTTTCGCGTCGTGTCCTTCGGGGTGGCGAGGAAACGCTTGATCGATTCACCGGCCTTGAATGCATCGAAGAGCGGCAAGCGAATTTCGTCGGGCAACGTGCGCGTCCATTGATAGGGCTTGCCGTTGAACGTCAGTGTCGGCGGCAAGACGCGCTCCTTCTTGGCCGACGAGGCAATCAGCCCGTACGTCCGCGCGGCTTCGCCGATCTGCTCGGGCGAGAAAAGTTCTTCCGGTGTGATCTCGAATTGCTCGATGTGGGCTTCGATGGCCCGCATGGCGGCGGCGCGATCGTCGCGTTTTTGTTGCGCGCGTTCGACGATGAGCCGCAGTTCGTCGGCCTCTTCGCTCGTGATCGTGAAGCTCGCCTGTTTGTGCTGAAGTTCGGTGAAGCGCTGGAATTCGGTGTCGTTCAGAAGTTTTGCCATGGATCGGATCGCGGATCGACATGCACCGGGCGCGAATACGCCGGCACGAATGTTCGAGGGGCCGCCATTCTAGCGTCAGACAGCCGTGCGATCCAGAGGCATTCGCGTTGCGAGCGAGCGAATAAACTCCGCGCTCGCCGCCAGGACGGCCTCGGGGCACTCTTTGTGCGGCGAGTGTCCGCACGCGGGCAGCAGTGCCTCTTTCGCCGGCCCCGCGCTATGCCGCGCGATCGAATGCACTTGCCGCGCGGTGCCGTACTGGTCGTCCTGGCCCTGCATGACCAGCAGCGGCACATCGATGCGCGGCAACAGCGCCTCGATGTTCCATGACGCGAAGGTCGGATCGAGCCATGCGTCGGACCAGAAGCGGAAGACATCGGCCGTCTTTTCGCCGTGATATCGCGCGAGTCCAGCCAGCTTGCCGGCGCGCCACGCGGCGAGCGCATCGCGTATGCCCGCGAGCGTCACTGCCTCGACGAACACATGCGCCGCGATCGTCACGATGCCGCGCAACCTCGGGTTGCGTTCGGCTCCGTGAATGAGCGCGATGCTGCCGCCATCGGAATGACCGACGAGAACATAGGGTGCCGCTGGCGGCACGAGCCGCGCCATCACTTGCGGCAGTTCGCGCTGGGCCGAACGATGCAGATAGCCGGTATCCCATTGCGTCCCGGCCGGCAGTGGCGACGACCGTCCATAGCCGGCCCGATCGTAGACGAGCCCTGGGCAACCGGTTGCCCGGCAAAGCCGCTCGGGGAAGTCGCCCCACATGGCGGTGCAGCCCAGACCTTCGTGCAGGAAGACGAGGTAAGGCAGGGCCGCGTCGCCGTCGATGAGTGCGTAGGCGACGCTCGCTTCTTCGATCCGAAGTGTGCTTTTCGATTCGAGCGTCATGCCTGTTCGATCTGACCGTTCGCCGGCGCGGCGTTCGGGCCGTCTCCCACGCGGTTGATCGTACCTTGGGCCAGCGCAACGAGGGTTTCCTTGTCGCCATCGAGCAGATAGATGCGGCACTGGCATGTGGCGTGCCCGCGCCCGGCATAGACGAGCTCCGCGCGAGCAAGCAGTGCCCCGCGCACGGCTGGACGCAGATAGTTGATCTTGTACTCGCCCGTCACGACACGGGGCCCGAGCGCGATCGCACCGGCGAATGTCAGCGCGTTGTCGGCAAGGTAGCTGATGACACCGCCATGAACGAAGCCGTGCTGCTGCCGCAGTTCGTCGCGAATCGCCAGGCGCAAGGTCACTTCATGCTCGCCGATCTGCACGAGCTCGGTGCCGAGCAGCATGCTGAACGGCTGAGCGTGCAGCGCGCCGCGCGCCAGGTCGAAGAAGTCGGTCATCGGGAGGCCCTTTGCGGGGCGCGGCCCCGTGTCCTATTGGTTCCACTCTAGGAACCGTTCGCGCGCGGAGTCAAGGAGCGGATGCGATTCTCCGGCCGAGACCCTCGAGCAAGCGCCGTGACTGCCGTAAACCCTAGGCGGGAATCCGCCGTAACGCACGGTGTCAGCGTGCGCCCGGCAACGACGCGTAAGCCGTCGCCAGATGGTAGGGCGTGGTCGACGGCATATCGGCGCGCGCAACGTCGCCGGCCGGAGTCTTGCACTCGTACCAGCCGCGAGAATGCAAAAAGCGCTCGCGAAACGCGGCGATTTGCGATGCGAGTGCTCGAAGATCGTCGGCCGTGCCGCGTGTCGCCAGCGCGCGCAGATATTCTGTCTGCGCCCAGATGCGCTGCGTTGCATCCTGAATCGAGCCGTCCTCGTTGAGCGCGGCGCACACGCCGCCCGTGACGGCGTCCACGCCGTGGCGCTGCGCGAAGACGAACGCGCGCTCGAGCGAGTCGGCCAGCCCCGATGCGGCGATCGTGCTGCCGGCGCTCGCCGCCAGATAAAACCACTCGAACTGGTGGCCCGGTTCGAGCCGGTTGCCCGCCGTGCCGATCGGCAATTCGGCGATCGCCCCTGTCGGCGCATGCACGAATGTGCCGGCGACGGCATCGGCAAGCCGCGCGAGCGAGCGGTCATAGGCACTCTCACCCGTGGCGGCACGCGCGGCCAGGTACGCTTCGGTCAAGTGCATGAGCGGGTTCTGCAGCGCGCTCGTGCGCACCGTCGAGAAGTTCTCGTCGAGCGCGGCATGCAGAAGGCCACCCGACGCGGCAAAGCGCGCATCGACCAATGCTGCCGTTTCGGCCAGCACGTCGAGCGCATCGCGCTCGCCGAATGCGCTCGCATACTGAGCGCACGCGAAGATGACGAATGCGTGTGTATAGAGGTCTTTCGTCGTGTCGAGCGGCGCGCCGGCGGCATCGACGCTATAGATCCATCCGCCGTGGCGCGCGTCGCGGAAATAGCGGCGCATTGAATCGAACAGCGTGTGAGCATGTTCGGCGTCGCCGGCCAGCGAAAACACGAACAGTTGCCGCGCGCAGGCCATCGCGCGATAACGGACGACAGGCAGCGGCGCCTGATCGTCCGCGCTGACGGCCTCGTACGGCAGGCGGAGGGCGGCGTTGTAGCCCGCTCCGCGCCACAGCGGCATGACCGCGTGCGCATAGTGTTCGCGAAGGGCGCTGATTTGCGCCGCGATGGCAGCGTCGATCGAAGTGGACATAAAGCGTATGGGGCAAACGGCCCTATCGGATGAACGCGGTGGCCACCGCGCGAAGCGCAAAGGATAATTCAAATTCGCCGCACCGGGCGCGGCCGCACCGCTCGATTCCCACGCTGTCGCGCCTGCCGATCGTGCGACAATGCGGCGTTCGCCGAACACGACGACCGAATAGATTCGCGCGCGCGCGGCCATGACCGCGCTCTTCGCTTTACCGTCTTTCCGCTTTCCAGCTATGGCAGATTCCGCAGCATCTTCGACCTCTCGCGTCAGCCGCCCGGCGACCGCCCGACGGCGCGCGCGTGCCGCTTCTCCCGCATCGGATGCGCCGTCGAATCCCACCGTGTCCGAACCGAGCACGCCTGCAATCGCTGCAGCGGGACCTGAGGGCAACGAAGGCGCTGCGCTCGTCGGCGAGGGCTCGGTCGGGCGTGGCCATCCGCAAGACTCGCGCGAGGAATCGCCCGCCGAACGCCTCGACAGCGATTTCTTCGGCGCCCTGGAAACATTGAACCTCGATCCGCGTCAGGGCACGTTGGCCGGCTTCGAAGTGCCGGCCGATGCGCTCGATTCGCTTCGCGCACGCGCCGAAGCGCAGCGAGCCGCCGCCGAGCGGGACGCCGAAACGGTCCCGCAGTCCCCGGATCCCGAGACGGGAGCTGCGTCAGCGGCATTGCACGAGCCGGCACCCGCTTCGATGCGCGCGCAAGTCATCCCGCAACCGGCCGGCGCGCGGATCGCGGACATCGCCGCTTATCTGCGTGTCGATGACGCCGGCAGTGCGGACCCGGCCCAAGCCGGGCCGGCCGACGGACCGGCGCGCAACAGGCTGCAGCCGGCCAAGCGCGCATGGACATCGGGCGCCGCGCAGGGGTCTTCATCGTCATCGTCATCGTCATTGGCACCGCCATCGGCCGACTCGCCTGCTTCCGGTTCCGCTGATGCCATCGGAGCGGCGCAGGTCGCACAAACCGCATCGACGGCGGCATTGGCCGAGACCGTCGCTGCGCTGTCGCGCTCGCTCGCTGAAGAGCGCCGGGCCTCGGCCGCCAGCCGTCGACGCAGCGCGCGCCTGCTGACTATCATGGCGTGCGCGAGTGTCCTGATGCTGGCGCTCGCGATCGCACAGTTCGTCGTCCTTGCACGTGTAGCGCGCGAAAGCGCCGCCGCACAGCAAAAAACCGAAGCGCTGCTGCGCAGCCAGCAGCTGGCGCTCGCGGCGTTTCTCGACACGGCCTCCGGTGCGGCGGCGGATATCCGCGGCACGGCCGACGCGATGGCGGGAAGGCTTGCCGCGCTCCCGTCGCGCCAAGGCGCCGCGCCGGGCGCACCTTCGGCATCTATTTCGACGCTGACGCCGTCGGCCAGGCATGCGCGCACCGCTCACACGCACAGGGGCGGTTGACCGGCGGCTGCCACGGACCCATGCGCCAGCCGCTCCCGTTTAGCGTTTCCAACGCTTGAGCAGCAATGCGTTCGTGACGACGCTGACGCTCGAAAACGCCATCGCGGCGCCCGCGAGCATCGGGTTGAGCCAACCGAGCGCGGCGAGCGGAATGCCGATCAGGTTATAGACGAACGCCCAAAACAAATTCTGCTGAATCTTGCGATAGGTCCGCCGCGAGATGTCGATCGCATCGGCGACGAGCGACGGTTCGCCGCGCATGAGCGTGATCCCGGCTGCATGCATCGCGATGTCGGTGCCGCTCGCGAACGCGAGGCCGATATCGGCTGCCGCAAGGGCGGGCGCGTTGTTGATGCCGTCACCCGCCATCGCGACGATGCCGCCGCTTTGCGCCTTGATTTCGCGCACCACGCGCGCTTTATCCTCGGGCAGCACCCCGGCGTGGAACGTTTCGATGCCGAGCGCAGCGGCCACCGAAGCTGCGGCGCCGCGGTTGTCGCCGGTCACGAGCACGCTCTCGATTCCGCGCGCCGCGAGACGTTCGACGGCAGCGCGTGCATCGGGCTTGACCGTGTCACCGAATGCGATCAGTGCGAGCGCGGTCGGGCTCACGCCCGACCCTTCGGCGCGCATGAGCCACGATACGGTATTGCCGGCGGCCTCGAGTTCGCGAGCCCGCGCGAGCACGGGCGCTGGCGGGGCGATGCCGAGCGCGTCGAGCCAGCCGCCATTGCCGAGCATGAGCGTAGTGCTTTCGACTTCCCCTTGCACGCCCCGGCCCGGCACTGCCTGGACGTGAAGCGCCCGCAGAGGTGCTACCGCCGGTACGTTGCCGCCCGTTTCCGTCCGCATTTGCGCTTCGAATGCGGTGACGAGCGCACGCGCGAGCGGGTGTTCGCTGCCGCGTTCGAGCGCGGCAGCGAGCGTCCATGCCCGGTTCCGCTCGATCCCGATGCTTTCGAATGCGACGACTCGCGGCTTGCCGAGCGTGAGCGTGCCGGTCTTGTCGAATGCGACGACCGTGACGCGTTGCGCGAGTTCAAGCGCTTCGGCGTCCTTGATCAGCACGCCGTGCCGTGCCGCGACGCCCGTGCCCGCCATGATGGCCGCGGGCGTGGCCAGGCCGAGCGCGCAAGGGCAGGCAATGACGAGCACTGACACCGCGTTGAGGATGGCGGTCTCGGCCGATGCGCCCGAGAGCAGCCAGCCGGCGAGCGTCGCCGCGGCGATCAGCAGGATCGCCGGTACGAATACGGCACTCACGCGATCCACGAGCCGCTGGATCGGCGCCTTGTGGGCCTGCGCCGTCTCGACGAGCCGCACGATGCGCGCGAGCGTGGTTTCCGCGCCGATCGCGGTGGTGGTGACGGCCACGAGCCCCTCGCCGTTGATCGAACCGGCCGTCAGCCGGTCGCCGGGCGCTTTCGCGACGGGCAGGCTTTCGCCCGTGATCAGCGCTTCGTCCACGTGGGTGCGCCCTTCGAGAATCGAGCCGTCGACGGGCACGCGTTCGCCGGGCCGCACGAGAACGACCATGCCGACGCGCACCTCGTCGAGCGGCACTTCGCGCTCGCTGCCGTCAGCTTGCCGCAGCCGCGCGCGGTCAGGCCGAAGCGCGTTCAGGGCACGGATCGCGGCAGTGGTCTCGCGCTTGGCGCGCGTCTCGAGCCATTTGCCGAGCCGCACGAGCGCAATGACGACGGCCGAGGCTTCGAAGTACAAGTGCATCGTGTCGCCGGGATGCACGCTCATCTGCCATACGCTGAGCCCATAGGCGGCCGAAGTGCCGAGCGCGACGAGCAAATCCATGTTGCCGGTGCGAGCGCGCACGGCATGCCAGGCCCCGACATAAAACCTCGCACCGCAGGCGAACTGCACGACGCTTGCCAATATCAACTGCAGCCATGCCGGCAGCATCCAGTGACCGCCGACGGCTTCGGCGAGCATCGGCAACATCAGTGGCAAAGAGAAAGCGGCGGCGACGGCCACCGCAGCCAGCTCGCGCCGCGATTGCCGATGGCGCGCGGCATCGCGATCGGCATCGGTGCCTGCGGCCGCAGTGCCCGAATCGCGGTCCGATCGACCTGGCGCATTCACGACGGGCCGCGCCTCGTAGCCGGCCCCCGCGACTGCCGCGACGAGCGCCTCGAGCGTCGCAGGCGCGGCGGCGGTGGCGAGCCCTACACTGGCCCGCTCGGTTGCGAGGTTCACCGAGACGTCGACGACGCCGGGAACGCGCGAGAGCGCTTTTTCGACGCGCCGCACGCACGAGGCACAGCTCATGCCGCCGATATCGAGTTCGGCGGTCGCGGCCGGCGAGGCCGCCGCTGCTGGGGGAGAGGCGAGATCGGTCATGATGGAAATCGGCATAGGCAAGCGGACACTGCCGCGATGAACGACAGTTTTGACCTTCCCATCATTGGAAGGTCAAGCGGCAGTTTCGCGCACCCCGGAAACCCTCGCTTCGGTGTTGTCCTTGCTTACCGCCTGAGGATACGATAAAACCCTTTCGCGATCCGACACGAAGCCGGGAGCGCCGTCTTTGCCGGACGGCGTGCCATGTGTCGGATCCTCGATGCCGTTTTGCGGATATTTCATCGACTCCTAAATGAAAAAGACAACAACAATGCGACACGCATTCTCACCCGCCGGGGCTGCATCATGGATCGTCGGCGTTGCCGTCCTCGTGCTGGCCGGATGTGCCGCGCCGATGCACACGTCCAGCACGCCTCGTAACCCTGGCTGGACCAAGGACGAAGTCTCCGACTCTTATGTATTCGGTTACCCGCTCGTCGTGATGACGAGTGCCCGCGCGGCGGCCGCGGCGGGGCAGGCGCCCGGAGCGGGAGTGAACACGCTGCAACGCCAGGACACGTTACCGGCCGCGGACGATGCCGGCCTGTTGCCGCACGCTGATGTGGACACGCTGGCATCGACGGCGTGGCTCGATCTGAGCGCCGAGCCGATGGTGCTCTTACTGCCGAATACGCGCGGCGAATACCTCGACGCCCGGGCGCTCGATATGTGGACGAACGTCGTCTGGTCGACGGGCAAATTTGCCAATGCGCGCGGTTTCACCAAGCCGAGCGCTATCGCGTTCGTGGCGCCGGGCTGGGACCGGCAGTTGCCTCCTGACGTCGAACGTGTCGATGCGCCGGGCATGAGCCTGTGGCTCTCGGTGCGTTTCGCGGCGACGGGGCCTCGCGAGGTGCCAGCCGCGCGAAGACTGCAAAGCCTCGTGCGTCTCGAACCGCTTTCGGCTTTCGTCGAGGAGCACGGCAGACGCGCGAAAGGCGGCAAACGGCTCAAGCCGGGCAAACGCGCGGAATCGGACAGCGACGGCGAATCGATCGCGCTTGCCGACACACCCGCCGCACAAACCACGGCGGTGGCCGCGCTCGACCCAGATGCTTTCTTCGGGCGTCTTGCCGATGCCTTGCGCGACAATCCGCCTTCCGCGGCCGAGGCGCATGAGATCGAGATCCTCGCCGATCTCGGTGTGAAACCGGGCGAAGCCGTGCATTTGCCGCACGACGCGGCCGATGCGATCAAGGACGGCATCGCCGATGCGCATGCACGGCTTGCCAGCGCGCCCGTCAACGCGCTGTCGGGCAACGGCTGGACGTGGCTTGCCGATGGCGTCGGACACTACGCCGACGATTACGCGCTGCGGGCGTACGCTACGTTTACGCGCCCCGGCAGCGGAACGAAGGAGGACGATATGGTGGCGACCACGTCCGTCGACGCGCAGGGCGAGCCGCTCGACGGCGATAACCGCTATATCCTGCATTTTTCGGCCAAGGCCTTGCCGCCGGTGCGCGGGTTCTGGACACTGACCGCCTATACCGCGGATGGCGCCCTGACCGATGGCCGGCTGCCGCATCTCTCGGTTGCGTCGCGCGACGGTCTGCGGCGCAACCGCGACGGTTCGGTCGACATCTATGTCCAGAGCGCGTCGCCCGGGCGTGCGCGACAGGTGAATTGGGTTCCGGCACCGAAGGGCCCCTTTGAGCTCGTTTTGCGGCTTTACGCCCCGCAAACCGGCGCCGCGGATGGCAATTGGCAACCGCCCGCGCTCGTGCGCAAGTAAACCGGAGGGTGGATGACGAGCAGTTCTAATGCCGGCAATGAAGGCGCGCTGACCCGGCTACTCGGCGTGGTGCGCTCGCGCGGTGCGCGTCGGTGGGCGATTTCGATCGTCGTCATCGTCGCCCTTTTCGGGCTGCTGGGATTTTTCGCCGCGCCGCCGCTTCTGCGGCACGTAGCCGAACAGCAACTGAGCGCCCAACTGGCGCGGCCGGTGACGATCGGGCGTGTCACGCTCAATCCTTACACGCTGCGGCTCGAAGCCGATCGCATCCGCATCGGCGAAAAGGCGGCGCCAGGCGATTTCTTCAGCGCCGAGCGCCTCGTCGTGCGCCTGTCATGGCTCACGATCCTGCGCTTTGCGCCGATCGTCGACGAGTTGACGATCGATTCGCCGCACGCGAACATCGTGCGGCTCGATGCGCAGCGCTTCAATTTCACGGATATCGTCGAAAAGTTCTCGACGCCTTCCAAGCCGCAAACGGGGCCGGCGCGTTTTTCCGTCTCGAACATCGACGTCGATAACGGCCGCATCGATTTCGACGACCGATTGCTCGGCGCGCGGCATGTGATCGATCAGCTCTCGCTGGGCGTGCCGTTCGTCGCCACGCTGCCTTCGAAGACCGATATCTTCGTCGATCCTCGTTTTGTCGCGCGTGTGGACGGCAGCCCCATCAGCGTTGGCGGCAAGACGAAACCGTTCGCGGCGTCGCGCGAATCGGAAATCGCGTTGAAGTTTGCCGATCTGGACGTGCCGCGCCTGCTGTCGTACGCGCCGGTCAAGCTGCCTGTCACCGTGCAAAACGGCAGGCTTGCCGGCGATCTGAAGCTGCACTTCGCGATGAGCGGCGATGCGCCGGCGCTCACTGTGACAGGCACCGCCGATCTGGCCGATGCGCGCGTCGTCGACGAACGCAGCGCGCCGCTTTTTTCGGCACATGCGCTGCATGTTGCCGCCGCTTCGCTCGAACCGTTCAAGCGCGTGTTCCGCTTCGACGAAATTCGGCTCGATCAGCCGTCATTGCATCTGGTGCGCGAGCGTTCGGGCGAACTCAGCGTGGCGCGTACGTTTGCCGCCGCGCCGGAGGGTGCGTCCGCAGGCTCGGCCGCATCAGCCGCATCGGTGCCGGCCGCGGCATCCGGCGTGGCCGGCACCGTGACGCCGCTCGATCTCTCGATCAAGCGTTTGGCGCTCAACGACGGCGATATAGCACTCGAAGACCGCACGCCCGCTCGGCCCGTGGCGCTCGGGCTCAACCATCTGACGGTCGCGGTCGACGATTTTTCGACGCTCGCCAAGCGCCCGGTGCGCTACGCGGTGCGCACGGCGCTCGCCCAGGGCGGCACGCTTGCGGCGACCGGCTCGTTCGATCTCGACGCCAAAACCGCCGATGCAAAACTCGCGGCCGAGGCGTTGCCGCTCGCGCTGGCCCAGCCGTATCTGGCCGACGCCACGGCTGCGAAGGTTTCGGCTGGCACGCTCGGGGCGAACTTGCCGGTGAAGGTCGATTGGTCGAAGGCGCCGGTGAATGTGCATGTGAGCGATGGCGACTTGACCCTCAAGTCATTGAAACTGGCCAGTTCCAGCGGCTCGGGAGACGTTGCGCTCGGCGACGCGCGCATCGGCGTCAAGCAGATCGACCTTGCGGGACGCAAGGCGGAACTATCGAGCGTCGAGGCCACCGGCCTCGCGGTCAAGGCGACGCGCTTGAAGGACGGCCGCATCGATCTGGCGGCGTGGGCCGAAGCGCCGAAACCGGCACAAGCGCCTGCGGATGCGCGCGCGAGCGAGCACGAGGCCGACCAGGCTCAGCGGCCGGCCGTCGAACGCAAATCTCGCGACGCCCGCGCGGCCAACGGTGGTCAGCCCGCGGGCGGATCCCCCGCGTGGCATTACTCGATTGGCGAATTGCGTTTGAAAGACGCGTCGGCCGATATCGTCGATCAGGTGCCGGCCCGCCCGGCGACCGTGCACTTTTCGTCCATTCAGTTGGAGGCGCAAAACGTCAGCGACGACATGAGCCGTCCGCTGCCCATCAAGCTCGATGCGACGCTGAACGGCAAGGGCATGCTCGAAGCCTCGGGAAGCGTCGTGCCGAGCCCGCTCGACGCGTCGCTGAAGCTCCATGCGAACCGTCTCGACGTGGCGGCGTTCGAGCCGTACTTCGGCGATAGCTTGAACGCCGCCGTCAAGAGCGCGTTCGTCAATGCCGGGGGCGAACTGAAGTTGTCGACGACCAAAGATAGCGTCAAGGCGAGTTACCGGGGCGGTGCGGCGCTCGTCGATGTACGGCTGCTCGACCGCGTCACTTCGGCCCCGCTCGCGGGATGGCGTTCACTGGTGCTGGCGCGTACGAATGTGCGTTACGACGGCCGGGCCACAGATATCGACATCGGCCGCGTCACGTTCGCGCAGTTCTTCGGCAGCGTGTTGCTGAGCGCACAGGGCAAGCTCAATCTCGACGATGTGCTCGCGCGCGAGAAGAGCGACGCGGCGGCGACAGACGCTGCCACGCATCGCGGGCACACGAGCGAAGTGGTGGTGGCGCACAACGCGCCGTCCACGCCGTCGAATCCGGTCCGTGTTCATGTCGGCGAGGTCGTCTTGCAGCAAGGGCACGTCCGATACACGGACAACTTCGTGAAACCGAACTACAACGCGAACCTCGTCGACATTACGGGAACGATCGGCGCATTCGGCACGGATTCGACTACGCCGGCCCCCGTGGACGTCGGCGCGAGCCTGGCCGGCAACGGCCCGATCGCAATCCGCGGTACGGTCAATCCGCTCGCCGAGAACCCGTCGCTCGATTTGAGCGCGAGCGCGCACGACATCGAGCTCACGAACCTTACGCCCTACTCGGTCAAATATGCCGGCTATCCGATCACGAAGGGCACGCTCAATGTCGATCTGCACTACAAGCTCGAGAACGATCTGCTGACGGCCAACAACCACCTGTTCATCGATCAGCTGACATTCGGCGACCATGTCGAGAACGACACCGCAACGAAGCTGCCGGTGCGCCTTGCCATTTCGCTGTTGAAGAACTCGCGCGGACAGATCGATGTGAACGTCCCGGTCTCGGGTTCCCTCTCGAATCCGCAGTTCAGCCTGGGCAGTCTCATTTGGGGCGCGATTCTGCATCTCGTCGAGCGTGCGGTGACGGCACCGTTCACGCTGCTCGCGAACGCGTTGGGCGGTAGCGGGGAGAGCGGTGCACGGGAGCTTCGCTACGTCGCGTTTGCGCCGGGATCGGCCGAGCTGACCGACTCGACGCGCAGCAAGCTCGATACGATTGCGAAGCTGCTCGCCGATAAACCGGAAGTGAAACTGGACCTGACGGGCCGCGCCGATCCCGCCATCGATACGCCCGCGTTGAGGCTGGCGTATGTGGACGATCTGGTGCGCAAGGAGAAGCTCAAATCGCAGGGCGGGAGCGCGCAGGATGCCGATGTGTCGTCGGTGACGTTCGCACCGGGCGAATACAGCGAGTATTTGACGAAGGCCTACAAGGACGCCGATTTCAAGAAGCAGCGCAACTTCATCGGCCTCACGAAGACGCTGCCCGACGACGACATGAAGCGGATACTGGCCGCTCATGCGCCCATCGACGAGGCGAGCCTTCGCGATCTGGCGCAGCGTCGCGCTCAGGCGGTTCGCCAGTATTTGAAAGTCGATGCCCAGCGGGTATCCATCGCGACGCCGAAGCTGGATGCGAAGGATCTGAACGATACCGGGCCGACTACTCGGGTCGACTTTGGAGTGGGTTGAATCGGCATTGCCGCGGGGGCCGAAGCGTTGCTGGCCCTCTCCCCGAAAATAGCCCGCTCGTTCCGCGGGATATTCTCGGACGGGCCACGCGTTGCCGCATCCGCTGCTACAATCTTGCAATCGCAGTCCGGTTCATTCATTCCGTTCACTTCGTCCACACGCAAAGGAGGCGTCCAAATGGTGTCGACAACGCTTTCAGCCGTCCTTTACGTGGCCCCACTCCCGACCTTCGCGGTCACGGTACCTCCGCGGCACAGCTAGCTTTGCCGCACCCGGGCATCGTATTTCCCGGCTGAACGTCCCAATCAATCACTCGCGGTTTGCGCGCGCAGGCGAACGCCTGGCGCTGTAGACGCATTCTTTTTTGATTTCGATTCCCCGGTACGCCTCGGCGTCCCCGGGGCGGAGCACTTATGACCCGCAAGAAACTGGATTTCGGCGGCCGTGCATTCAAGAGCGTGTTCGGCTATACCTTTGCTCACTGGCGCAAGCAGCCGTGGCGAATCGGCACCATCGTGCTGCTCTCGTTGGCGGGCGCGCTGGCCGACGTGTTGACGCCGTACTTCGCAGGCCGCCTCGTCAACGCCCTCGCGACGGCTGCGCACGCCAAGGCAGCTGCCTTCGATGCGGCACTGAGCGCATTTGCCGCGTTGATCGCGCTGGGCGTCGCGGCCGCGCTGCTGCGCTACCTGATGTTCCTCGACATCATCGCGCTGACGCTGCGCATGATGAGCGAGATCGCGGGCAATGCGTTCCACCGCGTGCAGCGTTTTTCGTCCGACTGGCACGCCAACAGCTTTGCAGGCTCGACCGTACGCAAGATCACGCGCGGCATGTGGGCGCTCGATCTGCTCAACGATACGCTGCTGATCGGCCTGTTGCCCTCGCTCGCCATGCTCGTCGGCGCGACCGTGCTGCTCGGCATGCATTGGCCGGCCATGGGAGCCGTCGTCGGCGCGGGCGCGCTCGTCTACGTCGTCGTCACGGCGGGGCTTTCAGTCGGCTTCGTCGCACCGGCCGCGCGGCTCGGCAACGCGTGGGATACGCGCATGGGCGGCGCGTTGGCCGACGCGGTGACCTGCAACTCTGTCGTCAAGGCATTCGGCGCGGAGCTGCGCGAGGAGGAGCGTCTATCGCGCGTCGTCGGCAAATGGCGCAGCCGCACCCGGCGGGCCTGGATGCGCGGCACGGCCAACGGCGGAGCACAAAATGCGATGCTTGCGGCCATGCAGGCGGCGATGCTCGGGGCGGCGCTCATTTTGTGGATGCGGGACGAAGCTAGCGTGGGCGACATTACATTTGCGCTGACCATGTTCCTCGTCTTGCAAGGCTATCTGCGCGACGTGGGGATGCTCGTGCGCAATCTGCAGCGCTCGGTCAATGACATGGAAGAGCTCGTCGCGCTCGAAAACCATCCGCTTGGCATCGACGACGAGCCCGATGCGCCGGCGATCGCGATCGAGCGCGGCGAAATTCGCTTCGAGCACGTGACGTTCCGCTACGATGCGCACGCCGCGCCGCTTTACGCCGATTTCTCGATGCGCATCGCGCCGGGCGAGCGCATTGGCCTGATCGGCCATTCGGGTTCGGGCAAGACCACGTTCATCAAGCTGATTCAACGGCTTTATGACGTGCAAAGCGGCGCGATTCTCATCGACGGTCAAGACATCGCGCAGGTCAGGCAAGCCTCGCTGCGTGCGCAAATCGCGATCGTCCAACAAGAGCCGTTGCTCTTCCATCGGACGCTCTCGGAGAACATCGCCTATGCACGCCCCGGCGCGACGCGTGCCGAGATCGAACGCGCGGCCCGGCTGGCGAACGCGCATGAGTTCATCGCCGCGTTGCCCAAAGGCTATGAAACGCTCGTCGGCGAACGTGGCGTCAAGCTGTCCGGCGGCGAGCGTCAGCGCGTCGCGATCGCCCGGGCATTTCTTGCCGATGCGCCGATTCTGATCTTCGACGAAGCCACATCGAGCCTCGATAGCGAAAGCGAGGCGCTGATCCAGCAGGCGATGGAGAGGCTGATGGTGGGACGCACGACGATCGTCATCGCGCACCGCTTGTCGACCGTGCGAGCGCTGGATCGCCTTCTCGTGCTCGACCGTGGCCGCATCGTCGAGCAAGGAGATCATGATGCGCTGATTCGCATCGAACGCGGTATTTACCGGCGGCTTTTCGAACGCCAGGCGCTCGGGATGGCGAAAGGGCTCGACGCATCGCTGCATGAGCCGCCGGTGGTGCTCGCTCAGAACTTGTAGTTGAGGCCTACCGATACGCCCATTTCGCGCCCACCGGCATAGCAGAACGGCGCGCCCTGCGAAACGGAGCTGCCGTCATGGCAGTCCACCGTCACCGCGCGGCCGCCCGCGCCCAGCGCATAGTGCGCAGCGGGCTGATTGAGCATGAGCGCGTAGTCGGCATACACCGTCGTATGCTTGTCGATCTTGTGTCGGATGATCGCGGCGAACAGGTTAGCCGCATTGTGCGGATTAGCCGTGCCAAGCGCGGTCGGATCGACAGGCGGCGTGTTGTGCTGCCCCGGATCGCCGGGTGTGTGGAACGCATGCGCCCAGCCCAGGCTCAGGCTGTCCTTCGGCGTGAAGTCCTGTGTCACTGCAAGCCAGAGCCCGTTTCGGCTGCGTTCGTTTTGCACCTCGAGATACGCCGGAATCTTCCGGCGCATCACCTCATAGACGCCGTTGAGCGTGGTGTGGGTGGGCAGCTTGTACTGCATGCCGACCTTCCAAGCCCATTCGTTGCCGATATCGTTGGGGTCCGTTCCGTCCAGCGATGCGAGTGCAGCGGGCGTGGAGCTCACGTCCCCTGATCTGTTGACCGCTTTGTGAAGTTCGTACGCGGTCGTGAAATAAAACGGACCACCCTGATAGGCGATGTTGGCGCTATATGCGGAGCCGTAGCTGCCGTCGTTACAGGCCACGGGGCCGCCGCCGCTGCCTGGTATGTTGCCGCCCGTACAGTTCGATTCGCCCGAAGCCTGAGTGGAGTTTTCGTAACCGCGGTTCTGCCCGGGCGAAACGAGCGCGTTGAACGACCACCCGTGGAAGTTCGGGGATTCATACCAGAGCGCATGATCGAGGCGGGTTCCGAATTCGACACGGTTGTCGCCGCCCGTATTGCCCATGATGGCGCCGTAGTCGCCGAGCGTTCCGGAAAACGGATTCAGTCTTGCCGTGGAGTTCTTGTAGGGCGCATCGGTTTTGCCCACCTTGAACGCCCCCCACTTCGACGAGGCGATACCGATGTAGCTGTTGCGCGAAGTCAGCGCACCCTTGACGGTCGAATCCTGTGCCGAGTTCGAATTGCCGGTTCCGGACGTTGCCGAGACATCGAGCTGCGTTTCGAACTGATAGACGAATGACAGATCCTTCGACGAGCCGAGCGAGCGCTTGCCTCTCAAGCCGAAATACGAAAGATTCGTCGAGATGTCCGGCTGCCATCCCATATGGCCGCGTGGACTGACGACGGTGCCGTCGGGCAACGTGTACGAGCTGGCAAGGCCTTTCGTTGCGTAATCGACCGAGAGATCCAGATTGCCGTAGAAGTCGATCTCGCCCAGCACTTCCAGCAAGGACTTCAGGCGCGGCGGCAGATTATCGGTCCAGCTCGATTTCGGCGCAACGGTATCCACGCCCGCATAGGCCGCTGTATTAGCGGCCGGCACGGCCGGTGAGGCTTGCTGTGCCTTTTGAGCGGCTTCGGTTCGAGCCTGGCTTGCCGCGAGCGCGTCGAGCTTCTTGTTCAAACTGTCGATTTGCTCCTTGAGCAACCGTATTTCCTGAGATTGGCTGCTTGCCGGGAGCGCCTGTGCCGCAACGCTCCCGGAAACTGTCATACCGGCGGCGATCGCCAACAAGCTTGGAGCCGCAAGAAGCGGCGCGGATCGAAAGGCTTTCAACATCTCCTCCTTTAATTAGGACTGCTAATTACTCTTTTAGATTTATTACACTCCGTAAAGATGTGATCTTTACAAAATGGAATGTATATTACGAAGCGAAAGTATTTTTATAGGCGGGTATGCGGCAGTACCAGATGCGCGCACCGGTTCGCGGTGCAAGCGTTGGGGACGACGGCGGGGGTGATTTGCCGTGATTAGTCCAAATGGCTCCGCTAGTCTGGGATTGATGCAGTTTTTTGAAAAATCTTTTGTTTTTATCGTTTCTATTAGAAGCGCTGAGAGTTGCTTCCCGGAGCCCCGGGCGACACAGATAAAAAAAGGCGAGCGGGAGCGCTCGCCTTCAACGGGGTGCCCGGCTTCGCGTCAGCTGAGCCGATGCACGTCCGGGACGGTCGGATTTATTGTGTCTTGACCGTCGAATCGGTTTTGACGTCAGCCTTCGTGTCGGCGTTGGCGCCGGCCTTGGCATCGGCCTTGACCGGGGCCTTCGCATCCGTCTTCACGGGCGTCGTGACGGCCGCTTCGTTGCCGGCTTTCGTGCTGGTCTTGTCTGCACTTGCGCTCGTGTCGTGCTTCTTGCTCATCTTGTGCGCGTGCGTTTTCTTAGCGTGTGTCGCCGACTTCCTGGTCGTATGAACGTCCGTGCTCGCCTTGTTGGTTGCGGTGGCGGCGTCGTTGGTCGACGCATCGGCCTTCAACCCGCTCGTCGACGCTCCGGCGCCGGCCTTCAGATTGGCCTGGCCTGTCTGCGCGGCAGCGGAGGCGCCGGTCGCCGGAGCGGGCGCGGTCGTCTGTGCGAACGCCGTCGAAACGATGAGAGCGGAAGCGAGAGCAGCGAAAATCGTCTTCATAGGTGACTCCTTGTTGGGCAGCTGAAAATGTTCAGCGCTGCCCGTTTAACGCCACGTCGACGACACGAGTTGACGCCGCTCTGGTGACAAAACGTAAGCGGTATTACAGTGCGGCGGACACAATGGGCGCCTCCGCAGGTCTTTTCAGGCAGATGTGAGGGAGTGGCCGCATCGTGCGGCCGCGCTATCGTCTATAACTGAAATCGGCACCACCTCAAAGGAGGACCCGACATGCGGCGCCTCTATTTCCTCGTATCGGACGCGAGCTCGGCGAAAGCCATCGTCGAAGATCTGCTGCGCGCGCGGATCATCTGGCGGCATATTCACGTCCTGGCCAACCACAGCGTCACCCTGGATGCGCTGCCCGAAGCCTCCTTGCTGCAAACCAGCGACGTCGTGGCCGCACTGGCGCGCGGTACGGCGTTTGGTGGGGCGACCGGCGCGCTTGCGGGGCTCGTCGCACTCGTCTTTCCGCCGGCACAGCTCGCGATTGCGGGCGGTGCCGTCGTTGCATTGACGCTCGCCGGCGCGGGATTCGGTGCGTGGACGGCCACGATGATCGGTGTCGACGAACCCAGTCGGCGTCTCGAGCGGTTTCAAGCCGCGATCAAGGCGGGGCAGCTATTGCTGATGGTCGACGTGCCGCAGGCACGTGAGCAGGAAATTCAACAGATGGTGCACGAGCATTTTCCGCAGGTGGACGTCGAAGGCGGGGAGCCCAAGACGCCCATATTTCCCTGACGGTGTTGCCGCGATGTGTTACCCGCGGCTGGGGATGTCGAGCGCTCGAACGACAGCCGGCCGCGCGACGAATGTCTCGAGCGCGCGCTTGACGTGAACGAAGTCGTCGAACCCGACGAGCTCGCCCGCTTCGTAAAAGCCGACGAGATTGCGCACCCATGGCAACGTAGCCATATCGGCGATCGTGTAGTCGTCGCCCATGATCCATTCGCGGTGGGCCAGCACCCCGTCCAGCACGCCCAGCAGGCGGCGCGCTTCCGCGACGTAGCGATCGCGCGGTCGCTTGTCCTCGTAGTCCTTGCCGGCGAATTTGTTGAAGAAGCCGAGTTGGCCGAACATGGGGCCGATGCCGCCCATCTGGAACATCAGCCACTGAATCGTTTCGTAGCGGCGTGCCTCGTCGTGCGGTATGAATTTGCCGCTCTTGTCGGCCAGATAAATCAGAATCGCGCCTGATTCGAACAGCGCGAGCGGCTTGCCGCCCGGACCTTGCGGATCGATGATGGCCGGAATTTTGCCATTCGGATTGAGCGAGAGAAATTCCGGCGACCCCTGGTCGTTCGTGTCGAAACGGACGAGGTGCGGCTCATAGGGCAGTCCCGTTTCTTCGAGCATGAGCGATACCTTGACGCCGTTCGGCGTGGGCAGCGAATAGAGTTGGATGCGTTCGGGATGCGTTGCGGGCCATTTGCGGGTAATGGGGAAGGCGGATAGATCGTTCACGCTAGTCCTCGATAGGCGGGAAAGTCGACGGCGAGTTGTTCGATCGCGCCGGCATGTCGCCGGCACTTCGAACAACTCGCCGCATTCTACCCGTCAACCGGGACCTGCATCGGGTGGCGGAACAGCGTGGTGAGCCGCGTTTTTATTGACCCGTGTAGCCCACCGGCACCGTCGCGTTGGCCTTCGTCACCGTCGCGTTCGACGATACGACGTAGATCGGCGATTCGGTCAGCGTCAGATTTGCGACACCATTCGAATAGGGCACGGTCTTCGCATTGCCCATGACGTCGAGCACCGTCACGTTGCCGCTCGTGCCGCTCGCGTCGACGGGCAGCGCGTAAGACGTGCTGTACGTCGGACTGTACGCGCCGGATGACGTGGGCCATTGTGCATTGTTGTGCGTCCACAATGCCGTGATCACTTTGCCGCCACCCAGTTGCTGGAACGCGTAGCCATACACCATCGACGGCAGATTCTTCAGGCGTCCGAGCGTTTGCGTGCCGTCGATGATGCGCGTCATCGCAGCGAATGCCATGGCTTGCGGCTTCGGACTCAGATTGTTCGCACCGTACTGTCCCTGGGGATTGGTTACGTCGAAGAACGTGCCGTATCCCACCTCATCCGGATAGTCGGGACCATAGAAGAAGTACGTGACCTGCGCGCCCTCGCCGAGGATGATCAGGTGTGCGCGCGCTGCAACGGCGGCTTGCGCGTAGAGCTGATTCGACGACGGGGAATTCGGTCCGTACGCCACGCCCGGATCGTAGCTGATGCCGAGCTCGGTCGACCAAAGACGCATGTTCGGTTTGACCGATTGCATTTGCGCGCGCAGGGCCTGCATCTGCTTGTCGAGCGCATTGGCGACGTTGGCGGGGTTCGGGTCCGTGTCATAGAGCTCGGGCGGATGCGACGGGTAGGTGCCGGCGTTGTAGTACCCGTGCGTGGTGATGCCGTCGATGTATTGACCCAGCCCCATCGCCGCGTACGTTTGCAGATACCCGCTCGTGCACTCGGTCTGGCAGTTGGCGACCAGCGGATTGGTCGTGCCCATGACGACAGCGTTAGGATCGCTCGCGTGCAATCCGGCGTAGACGGCCGCATACATCTGCACGAAATTCGATTGCGAATCCGTCCACTGCGGCTCCCACGTCACCTGGTAATAGTTGTTCTGCTGGTTCGGGAAGTACGTTTGCCGGATCGCAGACGTGTCCGAGCCGACGCGCGACATGAAGTTGCGATAGTAGGTGAGATCCTTCGGCGCGTTCGTGTCGTCCTGGAATCCGCCCGTCGGGCTGGCCCATCCCGGAATGCCATCGAGGCGCACGAGACGCATGACCTTGCCGTTCGTATAGGCCGGGTCCAACCCGCTCACCGAGGGCGACCACGTGTTCGGGCCGTTGGGCTCCATGGCCGAAAGCTCGCGATCGTCGATCGTTTGCGAGATGCCCAGCGCCGCGAGCGCTGCCGCGTTGCCGTTGAAGCCTTGCATGCCGAAACGATGCTGGTCCTGATGCGCGAACGTGACTGCCGGAATGACACCCGACTCGTTCGGCAGGACGCCGAACGTCGCGATCCCGGTCGGACGCGTGCCGGCTTGCGGCAGCGTGCCGCCAGCGTGGGTCAGCGTCGCCGTGACGGCGAAGTAACCGCCGAGCGAGGCCTGGCACGACAGCGTGTTCGTCTGGGTACCGCTGGCAACCGCAAATGTGCCGCTGCCCTTGATGTTGCCGACGTAGTCCTGAACCGACCAGACGACGGAGTCGGCCGCCGGTGCGGACGTGACGAACGACAGTTTGAACGTGCTGCCCTGCGCGAAGAGGCGTGTACCGTCGGCAGTGGGCGTATCCGCGGAGATCAGGCCGTGTGGCGTTCCACCCGCGCTGGCGACCGGTGCGGCACAGGTGATCTTGCCGCTCGACGTGGACGTCGACGTCGTACTCGTCGTGCCGGTGCTGCCGGTGGAAGTGCTCGTGGTGCCGGTGCTGCTCGTGCCCGTCGACGTCGTCGAGGTGCTCGGAGAGCTGGTCGAGGTCGTGCCGGAACTCGTGCTCGTCGTTCCCGACGAAGGAATCCAGCAGCTCTTGTTGGCGCCGTAGTCGGGATCCGTGCCGAACGCCGTGTTCGTGCACGCGGTCCCATTCGTGAACGTCTTCTTCACGTTGTTGGCGGTCGTGCTGCCGCCATAAAGGACGGTCATCGTGCCGCTGAACGAGCAAGTGCCGTTTTCAACCGCACATTTCGTCCACGAGGTCGTCGAAGTCGTCGATGTCGAAGAGGTGCTCGTCGTCGTGCTCGATGTTCCGGCGCTGTACCAGCAGCTTTTTTGATAGCCGTAGGCCGGATCGGTTTGGGACACGACGCCGTTCGAGCAGCTCACGCCGTTCGTGAACGGCCCATTGAGCGTGTACTGAAGCGGGCTCGCGGTGCCGAAGACAACGTTTGCGGTACCGCTGAAAGAGCAGACGTTACCTTCGCTAGCGCAATAGGTATAGGTCACTCCATTGATCGTGAGCGTGCTTTGAGCGAGCGCATTGTCGGCCCAAAGCGATGCCTGAAGAGATATCGATATGAATAAAGCACCGGTAAAAAATCTCCTAGCGTTAATACGCCAGGAGGCGATGGCGGGAAAGAGCTGGCGGAAAAGGGAGTATTGTCGCACTGCGTGATCTCGTGAAGTTTCGACGGGCGGGGGTGATCGGGCCCGGCGTATGCTACCGAGATTTCTCGTGTTATCAAGTGAGGAAATGGGGCTAATATGAAATGAGGATAGCCCTGAAATGGCGGTTATCGCAGGAGGATATGCTTATTTTCGCTCGATTCGCGTCGAGATGAACGTCCCCGCGCAGTCCGATGTAAGGATTCCCTGGCAACAGTGCGAAAATCACCCGTGCCACTATCAGACTATACGTAGTCTTTCTCTGCCGAGCGTCATATGGGGCGTGACCGGAAAACACTAATTAACGATCCCGCGAATTTCTTGCCATGCAAATATCTCGCGTAAATATTGCGCGAAATAGTTTTACTACCGGAGCGCAATAATTATCCGTGCGACCCCGATATTACGCGGGGAAGGCTGACGGCGTGACGGCAAAGGGGGATGCAGTGACGGGCGCGCTCGAGCGTGCCGAGAGAACCGGGGCCACGCGAGGACCTATCGCGCGTGGGACCCGGTGTGCGTGTGTCCGCTTGCGCTCAGGGATGAGCGATTTGCTGGGCGCTCAGGTCACTCGGAAAGCAGTGGGGGTGCTCGAAACCGACGGGAACCGTGTTCGTCGCATAGAGGATGTTGTCGGTATTGCCTGCTCCAACCCCTGCGGGAATACCGTCCAGGCCGGCTAGCTTGCGCATTCGATAAGCGATCGCATGGTCCGCACATGCGCTATCGCCGCTGACGCCCAGTCCGCCGATCACTTTGCCGCCCGCATACAGTGCTACGCCACCACCGAACGTGATGACACCGCCGAGGACTCGCCCCTGGCCCGTGCCGTCCGCCAAAAACCGCGCGTCGAACGGATTACTGTTGTTGAGTCCGTAAAGCGAGCCGCCGGGTTGCGTCGCACCGTAGAGATTCGCCGTTGAGAGCGCGAGCTTGTCATTACTGAATCCGTTTGCTGTATAGGCTTTCGCAATCGCGATAGCGCGAGAACCGGGCCACGCATCGCCGAGCTTGGTGACTGAGCAAAGGCGTCCATCTCGATCGACGACGGCGGACCACATGCGATTGGGTTTGAAAATGCCTCCGTTTCCGTCGCCCAGATTCACGACGGCAGCGAGCTGTTTTTGCACGAGCGCGACCGTGCCGGCCGGCAGGGTACAACGCCCGGATATGTCAGTATCGTCGTCCGCAAGTAGAGGGGATGTCCCTGCAATGGTCAGCAGAGCGGCAAATGCACCGCGGGAATAGCGCGCGTTCATGATGGCCTCCTGAAGAGCGTTGCTGGCAATTCGGATTCGAATTGAGGTATTCGATTTGAATAAAATGCCAAATGAGACCAACCAGGAAAACAGACTAGCCTTTCGATTTATCTCAAGGCGAGCGAAAGCCTGTCTGGCGAATGACATTGATTTTGCGGCGAGATCCACCATACAGGTGCAAAAACAGCCCCGCGCGAGCGAATAGAGCGCTGGCAACGGCTTCTGGTCGGATTGCAGGATGCATCATAGTCAGCAGTAACGATGATCGGCGGACAAAGGTGTGGCGGATTGTGATGTGACATGAACCGTCGCTTGTAAAAGCTTGCCCAAATAGAATGAGACACGCTATCGGATAAAACTGAGAAGTTCACGACGAGAAAGACAACTCGGAGCCATTGCATCGCCGAGTTTTTCGCGTACATTGCATATGGCGCTCCATTACCATTATCTATTGGGGCGCTTACTGCACTCGCTTGCGGGCGTGTTGCCGAATCGTCCGTCGAAGGGCCGATCACCAGTACACGGTCGCACGAAATGTTGGGCGGGGCGTGGCGAAGCGGCGAGACTCCAGGAGGTAGGCCGCAAACCAAAAGGCCGTGTACCGCGGCTGAGCGAGCCGTCGGAGCCAATATATCCTGGTCGATTTGGCGGGTTTTTGTCCGACAACACGGTGTAACGACAGCTATCGTCCCCTAATTGCGCGTGCATTGGTTTTATGGCATTGTTCGCGCGACAGTGTCGATGTGAAAAAAGGCAGTCGAATGCGAATAAGTTCTAACTGGCTGCGTATCGATCTACGGGGATTCATTGGACGAATAACTAGCGGTCGGCATCCTACGCGAGTCCTCTTGCGGGGAATCGCCGCATTCGTCGCACTCGTGCCACTCCCCGGCGTCTCGTTGGGTGCCTCCGATGCGGTCCCTCAGAATCTGCTGCGCGTACTCGCATGGCCGGGCTATGCCGATGCCGATGTCGTCAAGCAATTCGAGACGCGTTTCCACGCGAAGGTCCAGGTGACGTTTGTCGATTCCGACGAGACGTTATGGGAGCAAATGCATCGGGCCTCGCCCCCGCCTTCGACGTGCTCGCCGCTAACACCGCGGAAATTCAGCGTTATGCCCAGGACAACCTCCTCGCTCCGCTGGACGTATCGAAGATTCCCAACACGCGCCTGCAGTTGCCGATGTTCAGGCAGCGCTCGACGATCGGGGGCATCGAGCACGACGGCACCGTGTACGCCATTCCATTCACCTATTCATCGATGGGATTGATATACGACCGCAAGCAGGTGCCGGTCGAGCCTCGTTCGATGCTCGAACTTTGGAACCCGCAATACCGCGGTCGCACGCTCGATTTCAACAGTGCGCAGCATAACTTTTCGTTTGCCGCGCTGGCGCTCGGCTACCGCGACCCGTTCCATCTGACACCGGCGCAGATGCGCGCTGTCACACACAAGCTCATCGAGCTACGGCGCAATCTGCTGACGCTGTACACACTGCCTGAAGAGGCGACGGCGCTCTTTGTTCAACACCATGCTGCCATGATGTTCGGTAACTATGGAACGCAGCAGATTGAGCTGTTGCGACGAGCGGAAGTGGACGTCGGCTATGTCATCCCGGACGAGGGCGCGCTCGCGTGGCTCGACTGCTGGGCCATCACGCGCGGCGCGCGTAATCGGGCTCTGGCATTGTCCTGGATCAACTACATGCTCGAGCCCGAGGTAAGTGGGCTGCTGCCTCAGCGTCAAGGGCTGGCGAGCACATTGGGGCCCGCATCCGGCCATGCTGCCGACGATGGCAAACATCTTTTCTGGATTCAGCCGGTGGAGGACATCGCGCAGCGCGAGTCGTTATGGCGGCGCATTGTCTCCGGCGAACCACCGGAACGGTTCCCACGATGAAGCTCGGTCTCACTTCCCAGCTCATCATCTTGCTCGCCACGATCGGTGTGGTGTCGTCGGGTGCGACCGGCTATTACGCATATCGTGCCAATCGGACAATGCTGGTCAACGAGGCGCAGCAGAGCCTGCTCACATCGACGCGGCTGCTCGATCAGCGTTTTTCGTCCGCGTTGCACGATGTCGCCGAGGACGCGCTGGTCCTGGCCGTCATGCCTTCCGCGCGCAAGATCTCGGAGTCCGTCGAGCATGCGCCGCCAGACGGGCGCGAGCGCCTCGAGCAGGTGTTCATGAGTTTCATGCAGTATCACTCCGACTATCTTCAACTGCGCTTGATCTCGCGCGCGCATTACGGCCTCGAGCGCGTGCGTGTCGACCGCGGCCCGAACGGGGTGATCGCGGTGCCGGAAGCCGGGTTGCAAGAAAAGGGGCACTTTGCCTATGTTTTCGATACGCTGGCTGTGCCGGCGGGACACATCTATCTGTCGCCGATCGTCATCAATCATGAAGCCGGCACGCACGCCGCTTCGGGTCGGCCGATCGTCCGGGTGGGCACTCCGATTGTCGGAACGAATGGTGCGAATGTCGGCGTGCTCGTGATCGACGTCGATCTGACGAGGGTCTTCGCACGTCTCGCGCGGGACCTGCCCCAGCGCGATCAAGTCTATATGGCCAATCAGTGGGGAGACTTCCTCATTCATCCGGATCCCGCATTGGCATTCGGTTTCGATCGTGGACAACGCGTGCTGATGCAGGAGACTTTCCCCGTGACGAAGCCGCTCTTCGACGAATCCGGCGCTCAGATGACGATCAGCGGCTACGAGCACCGGCGCGACGGGCGCATCTACGCGTTTGCGCGGACGCCGTTCGGCGCCGTCGAGGGTAACCGCTTCGTGGTGCTCGGTCTCGCCAGGCCGCTGACGACTGTGCTCGTTCCGGCCGACGCGCTAGGCGGGCGCATCACGCGAATGGTCATCGTCTTCAGTGTGTTTGCACTCGTGCTCGCCATACTGTTTGCCCGTGCGCTGACCAAACCGTTGCATACACTCGCGAGTGCCGCACTACGCGTATTCGATCATCCCCCCGATGCGCGGTTGCCGACCGAACGCTCGGATGAGATCGGTATTCTCGCGAGATGTTTCGACAGCATGTGCCGGGAGATTCGCTTGCAGATGAGCGAACTGCACAGCAAGCAGCGCGAGCTCGTCCATCTGGCCGGACACGATGCGTTGACGGGCTTGCCGAACCGCATGCTGTTCATGGAAAAGCTTGCGGCTGCGATCGACACGGCGACGCGAACGAGCCAGCGGCTCGCCGTGATCTTCATCGATCTCGACCGCTTCAAGCAGATCAACGATCAGCTCGGGCACTGGGCCGGCGATCGTGCGCTGACCGTCGTCGCCGAGCGGTTGGCCAGCGTGCTTCGCGCCAGCGACATGGCGGCGCGCTTAGGGGGCGACGAATTCATCGTGCTGATCGTCGATATGCAGTCGGCGGGGGTGGTCGAGGAGATCGCCATGCGTATTGCCGAGGCGATGAACGAAGACCTGCAGCTTGGAGACCAACGGCTGAAGATTGGAGCGAGTGTCGGTATCAGCGAGTTCCCCGCCGACGGATTGACGGCCGAGGAGTTGCTGCTCAAAGCGGATGCGGCCATGTACGCCGCAAAGTCATCGCGGTGCGGGATGCATCGCCGTTATCAGGAACTCGCCTCGCCCGGCGCAGTGTCTTAGGGCCAGTCGCTCGGCATCGGTCATCGATCGATTCGGAATGTACCGTTCAGAAGTCGTAAGTGATGAACGAAATATTCATGATCACCCCCCAGAAGCGGTCCATGTCGACGCGGCCGTCCACGATCTCCGGCTGTCCTAAGCCGCGATAGATTCGATGAATGCGATGGCGATGATAGGCGCTCACGAGATTGCGAAAAAGGATGCAGTGTTCGCGAATGTCCGGCGCGAGCGTTTCGTGGATGCGCGGCAAATCGAGCCAGTGTGCGGAAGGCTCCGCGTGATGAGCGTTGTGATACCCGTAATTGAGGAATAGCCAGTTGAGCCACGCGTGCCGGCGGCTGAAGAGCGACGAGTACGTGTTGCGTTGTTCGTAGTCCCGATCGAGCGGCGGAAGGGGCGTTCCGGGCGGGTAAATCGAAAACGTATGATGAAAGCAATCATAGACGCGCAGCATGTTCAACATGCCGAGCCAGCCGACGAAAAGCCAAAGCACGGCGGCCGGAGCATAGCGCCATAGCAGGACGTAGCACACGAGACGGGCAACAAGCACCAAGGCGATCCGCAGGCGCAAAGGACGCAGGCGCTGCGAGAAAAACGGCAGGGCCAGCGAGCGGACGCGAGAGATGACGCTCAACGCGGGGATATAGAAAAATTCCATCAGAACGATGATGCGGCGCGGCATGGCGGGCAGCGAGACGATCCAGGCCGTGATCGAGAACCCGTCATAGCCGGCTTTGACGCGATGGTGTTTGAAATGCTGGCGTTTGAGGCCCGAGTAGCTGTAATAGCAGCCGCCGCTGATCAGCGAAAGCACGCGGGCCAGCGCATCGTTCCACTCCCTGCGGCGAAACATGGTTTGATGCATCAGCTCGTGTGTCAGCAACGCGCTGAGCGTCATCGTATGGGCGATCAGTAACGAGCCGGCCAGCGCGGTGACGAACGCCGGCCGCGTAATGCAATAAAGACCGAAGGCGAAGCCCCCCATCGTATAGACGATGACCGCCGTATCGAGTACCGCGCGCAACACGCGTTTCGCCATCGACGTGGCGGGCGCGATGCGCGGCAGCCCGTACTCGTGAACGCTGGACATTTCGATCTCCTGGGAACAGCACGCGAGCATCAAAGCAGGCATGTGAACTGTATGAGATCGGCACTTCTGTCTCTTGGCGAGAAGGCGTAGGAGGTGCTTGGACTATACCGGGCCGTCTACGGGTTCCGAATTCCGGCTGCCGCAGCGAGCCAGCGCGCCAGTTGGAACTCGATCGCTCATGCGGCCTGGCGATTCGGCGCCGTCGCCGCACGCCTGAATCGGATGTGCGCGATTCGCTTGACTAAATACACCGCACACAATGCGGCGCAGCCGGCGATGGCGATGCCGATATGGAGCGCGTGCACGAGCACGCGGCGCGTGGCATCGACGAGCGCGCCGCCATCGAGTCCGGCCGCATGAAGTTCGCCGAGCATCGCCTCGCGCAGGTTGGCATCGACCAGAACTCGGGGGTCCGATAGACGCGGCAGCCATTGCGTCGCGACCTTCGGGCCCAGCGTCTGCAACGCATCGCTCACGCCTGACGCATAGCTGTGAGTGACGATCGTCGCCAGAATGCTCGTGCCGAGCATGCCGCCCACCATGCGCGTCGATTGCAGGAGCGCCGTCGTAATGCCTAGGCGATCGCGCCCAGCGATTTCCTGGGCGAAGATGTTGAGGTTGTTCAAGATGAACCCCAGCCCGATACCCACGGCCGACATCGCGATTTCAAGCCACAAATGCGGCGTGCGGGGCGTAGCGAACGCGAGGGCGGCGGATGCCGCCACCAGCAGGCTGTAACCGATCGTCAGCACGAGTGTCGGGCGCGGCAAACGGACCACGATTCGCGTGTTGATGACGCTGCCGATTGCGATGCATGCGGCAATCGGGGTGGCGAGCAGCCCCGCTGCTTGCGGCGAAAGCCCGAAGCCGCCTTGCAGCAACAGCGGTGCAAAAAAGATCAGCGAGAACATCACGAAGCCGGAGAGCGTCGAGAGCGTGAAGAGCGTGACGAGCTGCGGATCGCGAAACAGATCGAGCGGCACGATGGGGTGCGTCGCGCGGCGCTCGCAAATCAGCAGGGCCGCCGCGAGCACGGCGACCGCACCGGCTAGCGCGAGATTACCCGTTGTCAGGCCGTCCTTGGGAAGCGCTTCGATGAGCGTCTGGAATCCGCCGAGCACGAGCGCTACGAGCAGCGCGCCGCTCCAATCGATCTTGACTGCGCCTTGACGCTCGCGGCGGTAATAAGGCAAGTGACGCCAGATGAAGTAAAGCGCGAGTGCGCCCACTGGAAGATTCACGTAGAACGTCGAGCGCCAGCCGAAATGCTGGCTGAGCCAGCCGCCCAGCGATGGCCCCGCGGCGGTGCCGATTCCATACGCGGCCGCCATGACGACTTGCCATCGTACGCGTGCGTGCGGGTCGGGGAACAGATCGGGGATGGAGGCGAACGCGGTACCGACCATCATTCCGCCGCCGATCCCTTGCAGCGCGCGGGCGATGGCGAGCATGCGCATGTCGGTGGCAAGCCCGCAAAGGACGGACGCGCCGGTGAAGACGAGCACTGCGGCGATGACGAAACGCTTGCGGCCGAAATAATCGCCGAGGCGGCCGAATACGGGAACAGTAACGACCGATGCGAGCAGATAGGCGCTGGCGATCCACGCGTAGAACTGGAATCCCTGCAGTTCCGCGACGATCGATGGCAAGGCGGTGCTGACGACGGTCTGATCCAGGGCGACGAGCATGTTGACGAGACCGATGCCGAGCATCGCGAACAGTGCGTCCCGGAAGGGCAAGGGAGTGGCGGAGGGATTCAAGGCGGGCGGGGGCGGCGTCACGTGCGTACGGGAAAACGTGACGATAGCCCGGCGCGGGCCCGGTTGCAACCGGTTCCATTGTGTTGCCGGTGCCCTTTTTTTCGAGCGTAACGGGGTTTCGCCGCGGGGGTTTCATGGCGGCCTGAAAGACGGGCGCCACGTAACCCAGCAACGCGTTTCAGTGTTCCAGCACCGCCTGAGGCGTGTTCCGGAAGCTGATCGCCATGCGGTTATAAGTGTTCATCAAGCCGATGGCGATCGTCAGATCGACGAGCTCTCGTTCGTCGAACACCGCACGGGCGGCCTGGTAATCCTGCTCGGGTACGCCGGTCTGGGCGACGCGTGTGACCGATTCGGCCCACGCAAGGGCGGCGCGCTCACGTTCGTCGAATAGATTGCCGGCTTCGGCCCACGCCTGTACCAGCGCGAGCTTTTCGACCTTTACACCTTTTTTCAGCAGGTCACGGGTATGCATATCGAGGCAATACGCGCAGTTGTTGATCTGCGAAACGCGAAGATAGACGAGGTCGACGAGAACAGGCGAGAGGCTGCTCTGCATGATGTAGCTGTAGACACCGCCGAGGGCTTTGACGCCTGCCGGTGCGATTTGGGCGTAGTCGAGGCGTTTGCTCATCTGTGACTCCTTTTACTTGAGAGGGGTGGTAAGGGCCTTGTCGCCGCTGTCCACCACGAACACCGCAAGCAATTTGGCGGGCTCTGTGCTGCTCGCATTGCGGCTCACACGATGAACGGCGCCAGGCTCTTCGAAGAAACTTTCGCCGGCGTGGTAGACGCGCTTCGGGCCGTTGTTGACCTGAGACTCGATGGCGCCGGATACGACATAGGCATAAATGAAAGCGGACTTGGCATGCACGTGCGCCGACGACGCCGCGCCGGGGGCATAGTCGACGACGACGGCGGTCAGCGATTTGCCGGGGATATTGGGGACGGCATGCTGGAAGTTCGGCGTCACAGTCACGCCCGCGTCACGAGCGGTAGCCGGCATGGCGATGGCAAAAGTGAGCGCGAGGCCAGCGCACATCGCAGCGACGATTGATCGTATTTTCATAACGAGTTCTCCTTGAAGTGCTTGCATTGTGATTGCGCGCTGGACCATCGGGAAGAACCAAAAACGAACATTTTTTATGAACCATGATGCGATGCGCGAGCCCATTGGCGAGTTCGTCAGCGTCGCTCATGAACCAACTCCACGAGCCGGCGACAGTGGGCAACCATCGTCCGTTCATTGAGATTGGTTACGCCCAGTAGCAGCCCTTGCTGCCGCGGAGGGTTCATGAACCAGGGGGAAAGAGGGGCGGGCGCCAAACCGAATTGCAGAGCGTGTACGGCGATATCCACGTCGGACGCGGAATCGGGAACGGACATCACGACGGCCGTGCCCGCGGCCGCCCGGATTTTCACCGAGCTGGGCGCCATCTCGTTCAGGCAACGAAGCAGGGCGTCGCTTTGCGCTGCGTAAAGGCGCTTCATACGGCGAATGTGGCGAAGATAGTGGCCCTCGCGCAAGAATTCCGCTACCGCGTGCTGCATGAACGCCGCGGGAGCCGGCGTCAGGCACGCGGTGATATCGCCGAATCGACACACCGTTTCAAGTGGGACGACGAGAAAGCCTAAACGGAGCACCGGGCTGATGGTCTTACTGAAGGTGCCGACATGCAGCACCCGTCCGTCCTGGTCCAGCGATGCAAGGGCGGGCGCGGCTCGGCCCTGCAACTGCAACTCGCTCAGATAATCGTCCTCGATGATCCAGGCGTCGTTTCGCCGAGCCCATGCGAGCAACGCGAGCCGACGGGGAAGCGACATTGCCATTCCGAGCGGCGCTTGTTGGCCCGGTGTGACGACTGCCAGGGCGGATTGTGCCGACTGTCGAATGCCCGCATCGACATCGAGCCCATCGGCATCGACGGGAACGGCTGTCACGGTCATCCCCGCCAGGCCCAACGCGGTGCGCGTCAGCGGAAAGCCGGGATCCTCCATCCATGCATCCTTGCCCTCCACACCGAGTCCGCGTATCGCGAGGCCGAGCGCACCGGAAAACCCTGCCGTGACGAAAACCTGAGAGGGATTGCACCGGAGGCCTCGTGCGACACCGAGATAAGCTGCGATTTCCCTTCGAAGGTCGGGATCGCCGCGAGGATCGGGATATCCGACGGGCGCCACCGCCGTTTGCCGTGCCGCGCGCGTGAGCACGCGCGACCATAGCTTGAACGGGAAGGCTTCCTGCGACGGGACACCCATTTGAAATGCCGCGGGTGCCGCGCCGAATTCGTGGAACAGATCGGGAAGCGGCGGTGCGTCCGGGGTCCAGCCGGGCGTTGGGGCGAGGGACGGGCGATCCGCTACCCGCGTACCGGCTGCGCCCAAAGCGACTGCGAACTGCTCATCGATGAGCCGATCGTAGGCCGCGCGTACCGTGCCTCGGGAAACGCCTAGCTTCGCGGCCAAATCGACCCAGGAGGGCAGACGCGCGCCGGCGGCGAGTTGTCCCGACTCTATCGCATGACGAATCGCGCGATAGATCTGCGCAGACAGCGGAGTGCTTGCCGAACGATCGAGGCCAATGGGGAGGCGTGTCATGTCGATAATGGTGCATTCTGGATGTCCAATCTTGGCACTGTTTGATGGCCCGAGTGAAGCGTAGATTGCGACCCATGGGTAATCGAGCGACGGAGGTAACTATGTCAGCGAACGGGATGTCCGGCATCGCGATCCCCGAAAGCAAATTGGCACGAGAAGTCACCGAACTCATTCGCGACACCGAAAGCGAATTGTTGTTCATGCACTCCACTCGGGTGTATCTCTGGGGCGCGCTGCTCGGAAGCCGAAAGAACGCGGAGTTCGATCCGGAGTTGCTTTACGTCGCGGCGATGTTCCACGACATCGGGCTCACATCGAACTATCGCGAGAGCCAGCTTCGATTCGAAGTGGACGGCGCGAACGCTGCGCGCGATTTTCTGCGAAGCCATCACATTTCGGAGTCCGACATCGATAAGGTATGGACCGCCGTTGCCCTCCATACGACGCCAGGGATTCCGGAGCACATGCACGGAGAAATCGCCTTGGTCCAGGCCGGAGCGGGGATGGACGTGGCCGGACGTGGATTCGACGAGTTGACGGATGAAGAACGTCACGCGGTGATTGCGGCGTATCCCCGAGGCGCCGATTTCGTCGAGAAGATGATCGACGCGTTCTATCACGGCATGAAGCATCGCCCCGGTAGTACGTTCGGCACTTTCAACGATGATTTTCTGGCCTATCGCGATCCGAGCTTCGAACGCGTAAACGTGTGCAGCGTCATGTTGAACTCGCGTTGGGAGCGCGGGGGCTGATTAGCGAGTGCGCGTTGCGCGTTCGCACCCGGTCGGATACGAAACCTGCAGGTTAGCGCTTGTCGAGCCGACTTCGTATCCGATCGGGTACGGACGGGCCTCGCCAGCGAGACGGAACGACGTTCGTACCCGCTCGGTTCTTTTTAGTGACCTTGGGCGGAGCCCTTTGCTATCATGTACCCGATCGGATACGAAGCGAGAGCCCGTCATGGAACAATCGGATTTTCCCATTACCGACATTGGGGCGCTTGCCAACGTCGTGCGGGCGGCGCGCATGGCGCAGGGGCTCACGCGCGACGACCTTGTCAATGTGACGGGACTGTCGCCGAAGTTCATTACCCACGTCGAGTCAGGAAAGCCGACAGCTCAGATAGGCAAGGTCCTCGTCCTGCTCTCCGAACTGGGCATCATGCTGCGTGCTCAGACATCGGTTGCCATTTCGCCGAAGGTAGCGGAGCGAGCCCGTCGCACCCGCCGGAGCCCGCATGCCAAATAGACGACTCGTGGCATGGGCCAATCGTGAGCGCATGGGGGTCCTGGAAGATCGGGACGATATCTGGTCTTTCGCGTACGACCCGGCATGGCTCGCTTCCAAAAACGCATTCCAGCTGTCGCCCGCGTTTCCGCTGCGCGAGGAGCCCTTCGTAGATGGATCGAGCAATCGTCCGGTGCAGTGGTTCTTCGACAATCTCCTTCCCGAGGAAGGCATGCGATTAGCACTTGCGCGCGAGGCGAAGCTCGACCGGAGCGACGCTTGGGGCCTCCTTGCCTACTACGGGCGCGAGTCGGCCGGTGCGCTTACGCTGCTCGCACCCGACGAAAATGAGCCGCCTGGCGGATTGAGGCCGCTGTCTTTCGATGATCTCGAGAGTCGTATTCGCGAGATGCCGCAAAGGCCGCTGACGGCAGCCGCGCCCAAGCGTATGTCGGCAGCAGGGGCACAGCCGAAGCTGCTCGTGGCGATGCACGGCGAGCCGCCCGCATGCGAACTCTTCGAACCCGAGGGCAGTGAACCATCGATGCAGCTGCTCAAGCCCGACTCCCGCGCGGCGGGCTATCCGCACTCGGCGATCAACGAATTTTTCTGCATGCGCCTTGCGCGCGCTGTCGAATTGCCGGTACCCACGACATACTTCGTTCGTGTTCCGACACCGTGCTACGTTGTCGACCGTTTCGATCGGGATACGACGACGCGGCCCACACGAAGACTACACGTCATCGACGCTGCCCAGTTGCTGAACGTCGCCAAGGATTTCAAGTACGAGGGCGCCAATGCACAAAGACTGCGGGAGGCCATAGAAAGCACCAACACTCGCGCCAATGCCCGCCTCGAGATTTTTCGGTGGGCTGTCTTCAATGTGCTTGTCGGTAACGGCGACGCGCACTTGAAGAACTTGTCGTTCTTCGTGACGCCGCTCGGCTACATGCTGGCGCCGTTTTATGACATCGTGAGCACGGTCGTGTATCACACCAGGACGTATCAGCCCGAGCGCGGAGATCAGTGGCCGAACTGCGAACTGACCATGCCCGTCGGCGATGCCAGGCACTTCGCGGACATCTCCAGGCGGAACATGTTGAAGCTCGCGGATGAGCTGGGACTGCCCCCTCGGGGCGCTGAGCGCCTGCTCGACGCAATGCTCGCATCGTTGCGCGCGCGTGTCGACGAAACGTTCAACGCAGTCCTGCGCGTTGCGACGCCCGATGCGCGAGAGATGCGCCTGCTCAACTCGATACGTGTCATGCCGATCGACGAGATGTCGCGGGCGCTCGCCCGCTGAGGGGCGAGGCATCGCAACAAGTCGCTCTCAGTTGCGTAGTTCAATCGACGCTTCCGAGTCGGCGCCGGCCGCGCGCGCAAACACGAAACGATCGACCAGCGCAACGACGACGAGCGTCGCACCCATCAGCGGAAACACGACGCCAAGCACGACGAGCGCGGCGCACCATCCGCGCATCGACGCACGCGCGCGTTCGCGGGCCGGCGCACCGAGTGTGCCCGACGGCCGACGCTTCCACCACATCACGCAGCCCGTCAGCGCCAGCGCGGCGAGCCCGAGCGAAAGGGCCGAGCAAACGACCTGATTCGCCAGACCGAAGTAGCGGCCCATATGCAGTGATGTACCGTACGACACTGCTTTGCCGATGGCGCCATAGTCGCGGTAGCGGATGTCTTTCAGCACTTCGCCACTGTACTGATCGATATAAATCGTGCGCTCGAGTTTCGGGTCGGCCGGAAAATACGACACGGTATAAACACCTTCGGGCGAGCGCGGCAGCGCAATGTCGTAGCCGTCCGTGAGTCCCGTGGCGGCCATCTGCGCAACGATTCGGGCGAGAGATAGCGGCTTGGCGCCGGGCGCACCGGCATTGGGCGCGTTCGGCACATGCACAGCGCCGACTGCCCACGGCACCTGCGGTAACGGCATGTCGTCCATCGTCATGCCCGGCATCGAATCCATGCTGGACGAAGATGCATCGCGAGGCGCGGCGGCCGCGGAAGCGGCCAAGTGCCCCGGCACACCCGAGCGCAATCGCATACCACCCCATGCCCCCGGTGGGGAGCCAAGGTTGGCGCTGGTGGCCAGCGCCTTGAACTGCTTGCCCCACGAACCGGTCCACGGCAGGCCGGTCGCGATGAACGCGAATGCGCCGATGGCCAGCCAGATACCGAGCGTCGCATGGATGGTCTTCCAGAGCGGTCGTCCGCGGCGCGTCAAGTCAGGTACCAGCGCCGCGCGCAGGGCAGCGGCAATGCCCTCCCGCACACGTTCGCGCGGCCACCATAGCGCGATACCCGTGCCGATCATCACGAGCGTCCAGCATGCGACGAGCTCCATAAGCAGTTCGCCCGGTTTGCCGAGCAGCAGCTTGCGGTGAATCATTCGATCGACCTGCATGAAGCGACGATCGACGTCGAGCGTACCGAGGACGACCCCGTCGTAAGGGTTCACGTAGACGCTTTCGCTGCGGCCATTCGGCAGCCTGAAAATGAATTCGGCGCTGCGCTCGGCGCTTGCGGCGATGCGCGCGGTCGTCGCTACCGCTTCGGGCGGCATGGCAGCGCGAGCCTTGGCAAGCAAAGCGTCCTCGCTCAGGCGAGCCGAAGCGCCGGGCGTCACTACGAGCCGATGCGGGTAGAGCAGCGGTTCGATCTGCGGCTGAAAACAGTAGATCGTGCCGGTGATGGCCAGCACCACGAGAAACGGCATGACGAACAAGCCCGCGTAAAAGTGCCAGCGCCACAGCGTGCGGTACCCACGGCTGGAATGCGTGGAGGCTGGCATTGCGCGAACGATGGTTGGGACAATGGACATAGGTGCCTCCTTTACATGCGCAGCCGGCCTTCGATATAGAAGGTGCGGCCGGGGTAGGGGTGATAGACGAAGTAGCGGGCATCGAAGAGGTTGTCGATGCCGACGCCGATTTCACTGAGCTTGGTCGGATGGAACGTGAACTTCGCGTCCGCGACGGTATAAGTGCTGGTGCCACCGAATACGTTCGGGTTTGAATCGGTGTTGGTCAGCGTGTTGTACTCGCGGCCCGAGTAGCGGGCCGCAAGCGTCACCGCATAGCGTTCGCCGATTCGATAGGTCGCCGCGAGATTCGCGCGCCAGAGCGGAATCCGGTAGAAGTACTTGCCGACCGTCGCCGGGTTTTGCGCATTGGCCAGGATCTTCGATTGCGTGTAAGCCACACTGGCAATCAAGTCGAGGCCGTGCACGACGACATCCTCTCCCTGATAACTGAGCTCCACACCGCGGGAGCGAACCTTGCCGATATTCTGGAAGCTCGTGACGTTCGGAATGACGGTTGTTTCGGTCTGACTGAAGATCGTGTTTTTGACATCGTCCTGAAAGAGCGACAGCCGGAAGAGTCCGTTCCAATGCGCCCATTCCGCGGCCAGCTCCTTCGATAGGTCGTCCTCGGGTTGCAAATTCGGATTGTTATTGACGATCGACGAGCCGTTGATCTTTCCTTGAAACAGCTCGCTGACCGTGGGAAAGCGATAGGCACGCCCGATCGAAGCGCGCAGCGTCAGTTCGTCCGTCACATCGAACGATAGCGACGCTTTCGGCGAAAAACGGTGTTGATCGGCACCGGGGTATGGAACGTTGGTGCCCGCTAGCGCTTGTGCGCCGTTGTATGCCTGCGAGTCTTCGTAACGTAAGCCGGACACGAGTTTCCACCGCGGCGCAAAGCGCCATGCGTCCTGCACGTAGACGGCCTGCGTTTGCGCGCGCCCCTTGAACGAGTTGGCAAAGCTCTGGGCGCTGCCATCGCGCCAGTTGGAGGTATTGAACGTTTCGTTATCGAGGAAATAGTCGTCGTAGTGATAACCGAATGCGAGCGCATGATTCGCGAGACCGGGCAACGGGGATGGCGGCGTCCACGTCGCTTTCAAATCGAGCGTTTTCCAGCCGGTTCCGTCGCCGAACGTCACGGTACCCGGGCCATTACCCGGGCCGCCTGCATTTGCCAGGCGTGCGACAGCGTTCGATACGTCGTAATACGATGCGATCGCTTCGCCATTCCAGCCGCTTGCATTGCGCGTTTTCAGCGAGAGGCCGTACAGCCAGTTCTCGCTCCATCCGAGGCTGGGGGCGAGCGCGGATGCCGGGACGTTGTATTCGTATCCTCCGATGTCGACGCGCCCGCTATATATGGGGCTGCCATGCGCATCGAAGAGAAACGTGGAGGTCTGGCTGTTGTACGTCTGATGCCAGTAGCCGAGCGTGAACGCTCCCTGCAAGGTCGGCGTGAAGTCGTATTGCAGTTTGAGCTTGAGCTGATCCTGGACGGTGTGCTCGATGCCTTCGCCGTTCACGCCGATCACCGTAGTGGGCGCGTTCGTCTGATTGTTGTAGAAGTAGGCGCCGGTTACCGGAACATCGCCCGGCTTTGCCGGGGTGGTCGATTCCCCGAGCGTCGCGAACTGCAAGGGTTGACTGGTATTTTCGAGGTGATTCGCGCCGATGAAAAACGAGAACTTGCCGATGCGGTTTCCGATCGACGTACTTGCCTCGCTGCCGTTGAAGTTCCGATTCACACCGTAGAGGCTAAAATGCTGCGTGAACGCTTTGACGTTGGCGTCGGCCTCGAATCGAGAGGGCATGCGCGTCGTGATCAGCACCGTCGCGCCGAGCGAGTTGCCCGGATAAAGCGCGGAAAACGGTCCATAGACGACATCGACTTGGCGGATTTCCGCCGGATACACCATCGACCAACGGGGCGGAAACGAGTAGCTGTTGCCGAGCAAATTCGATAGCAGCAGCCCATCCGCATAGACGAGGCCGCGAGCGCTTTGCGTATTGCTCGTGCCGCGCACTGCGATGATCGAGTTCAAATCGCCGATGAAACGCTTGCGCACTGCGAGGTTCGGCATCTGCTTCAGCACGTCCTCGGTGTTGACGACGTTCCAGTTTCCGAACTGCTCGGGGGTGACGGATTCGACCGTACCGGGAGCATTCGGAAGGGCGGTGGGGTCTGGGCGAGCATTGTCGGCCGTTGCGCTGACGGTAATGGGGGGCAAGACCGTGGCGCCGCGTTCTATGGGCGATGCGGATGGGGTCGGGTGGGCCTGCTCAGCGTTCGAAGCCGGGCCCGGATTGACGTCGGTTGTTGCTGCAAACGCCGACGGTGCGGCAAGCGAAATGGGCAACAGTCCGAACGTGACGAACCGTGCATGGCGGCGCGCGCGAACGCGCAGCCTTCGCGATGCGAAGTACCGCATGGAATCTTCCTGAAGTCGTTGAACGAACAGCCGCGCGCCTTCGACAGGCGCGTCGGACGGGCTGCGAGTAACGGAAAGTCAGGAGAGGACGGGCGGGGCGCGGGGTCTACCGGAAGGGAACGCGCCGAGAGGAGTAAAGCGGATGGACAGCGTGGGGATAGCCGCTATTGCGACGACCGTAATAAATAGAAGTAGCGATTGCGGCGGTGCCGGTATCGCCGTGTGATTGGCCATCAAATCGCAATAGCCGCAGGCCGCCAGCGGATCGGCATGTGTGACGTGGGCGGAATCGGCTGCAGGCTGCGTCGCAGAGCAGAGCACGGCATTCGGATCGTCCCGATGCGCGGCGACGACCAACTGGCTCACGATTGGGGCGAGCACGATGAGCCACATGGCAACGAGGCCAAGCCATGCGGTCAGGTGGTTTCGGGATCGTGAAGTCATGGTCTGGAGGCTGGACGACGCGCGGCGAGTTTACCATCTGCTGAATTGGCGGTTCAAATGAAACCGTCCCGATACCCGGCTCCAGGGCCCGGTGACGCCGGCATTGCCGCCCCTGTTTCGTTGGACGGAAAGCGCGTCGCGCCGTACACTGAGATACCTATATAGAAGGAGGCCATCATGAGCAAAGCCCACGACGCCAAAAAGACGGAGAAGAAAGTGGCCACCAAGACGCCAAAAGAAAAGAAAGACGCGAAGAAGCTGAAGAAGGAGGCTTCGAAGCGTCAGTGATATCGCCAGGCCGAAGCGCCACCAGCCAAATAAAGACGTCGGTGTCAGCCAAAGGGTATACAGTGGGGAGACTGGCCGCCGACGCGTGGCCTTCTGCTTCAGGACGTCATCATGCAATCGCGACTTAAACGTGCTCCGGCCGGAATTCCCAGACCGAGCCAGGACGCCATCGAACGCAGCACACGTGCGCGTACCCTCGAGACTGCGGATGCTGCCAGAGCCGAGCAGCGACGCCTCAGTGACGCTGCGATCGACTCCAGTGCAAGTAAATGGCGCTACTCGGCTGTGCCCCCGAAAGCCTGACCATCATGCTTCAGTTTCCCAATCCGAGCCGTAGCTACGATGCCTCCCGGCATTGCGTGTGTTTCTGGGGCTACGACAATTCGCGCGAAATTACTTTCATGATCGACGACGCCATGCTCAGAAACCTGCAGCCTGGCGTCGGGTCGGATGAGCGCTCGGTGCTGGGTGTCTTTGACGAGTTTCGCGACAAGGTTCTCGAGATGGCACAGAAGCAGTATGTCGCCGGTCCTCAGAATCGATATTCGATTTCGTGAGCTGCACGCTTCTCGCAGGAATGCGCTTGCCATAACGTCCCGAGAGCGGTCATTCGCCAATGGCCTATCGATGTTGGGTAGCGACTTTCAAGCCCAGCGATATGAAGATGGAGCCCACGATTTTTCCTTGCCAACGGCTAATCCAGGACAGTCGCTTCACGACTCGGCCCAATGGTCGAATCGAAAGTGCGAGAAGCGTCGTATACAGCGAACTCAAGACGACGAAAATAAGTCCTAGGACGGTGAACTGCAAAAAGACCGAACCTCGTTCGGGATGCACGAACTGAGGCATGAAAGCGAGGAAGAAGAGTGCGGTCTTAGGGTTGAGTACTTCGGCGGGCACTGCCTGCAAGAAGGCTTTTGCAGGCGTGACGGCAGGCACCTTCGGCAATGAGGGGTCGGCCTGCTTTTCGAGGATCGCGCGAACACCGAGATAGATCAGATAAGCCGCTCCGATGAATTTGACCGCGTTGAACGCGAGCGCGGAAGTCATCAGCACCGCCGACAGGCCAACCGCGGCGAAGACGGTATGGACGAAGTCGCCGGTTGCGATCCCGAGGCCTGTCATGACTCCCGTCTTGCGGCCGCCCTGAGCCGTGCGGCTCAATACGAGCAGCACCGCGGGACCGGGAATGAGAAACAGCCCGAGAACGATGACAACGAAGGTGCTCAACGAGGAAAGGTCGAACATTGCGGCTCCTGTCCTAAGCAGTTGGGAATGCGAGGATTGTCTACGATCCAGGCTCCAATGTCGAACGACTGTCCTGGCCGCCTGCTACACGCAACGACTGGCCTGAAAGCCTGAGGGCCTGAGGGCTTGAAGTTGCTCGAATCGTTGGGCCACGCATAGCGCACTGGTGCGCGTTGCCGTTCAGTCGACGATATTGCGCACCCAGTCCGCAAAACTCTCGTTCTCGAATTCGTAGACATCGCGCGGAGTCTTCGCCACGACCGTCTTTTCCGCAAGCCGGGCCAACGCCTTTTGAATGTGCGTCGGCTGCAAGTCGTCGATACCCACGCGCTTGCGGATTTTGATCAGCGTCGCTTTCGCGAAGGGTTTCATCGAAGGATCGTCCGCGAACATCCGCACGAGTACGCGCTCGGTCGCATCGAGCGAATTCCAGGTCCCCTCGTGATTCTCGGTGCGCGCCAACTTCTCCTGCTGCATCGCAATGGCTTCGGGAAACGTCAGCGCCGGACTCATCATCAGTGCAAGCACGGTTTCCATCAAAGGCTCCGGGCGCCGCCCGAACAACTCGAAGGCATCGCGCGCCGCCGTTGTATCGAGCCTGCGCTTCGTCGATTCCCTGAACCGCCGGGCGATGTAATCGACGAACTCGTCGCCGAGCAATGGGAAGTCCTGCACCGTACTCGCGGCCGAGTAGAGCGGCGCATTCGCATTCGTGAACACATGACCGAGCTTCGTGCGCGAAGAACCCGTAAACAACATGCGAAGCCGGCGCTGATGCTTCGTCAGCGTCGTGCGCAGCGCGCGCGCCATTTCCTCGCCCTCCTTGCTGCGGCCGAGCGATTGCGCCTCATCGATCAGAAACAGCACCGGCCGGCGCTTCGTCAACTCCGCAACGAGCGCATCGATCAAAAGCGCCGTATCCCCGATCTCCCGCTTGTGATCGTCTTCGAGTTCGATATGGCCTTCGAGCGTGGCGCCGGCGAACTCGGCCTTACCCTTGAGCGATTTGACGGGCGCCTGCAGCCGCGCCAGGACCTTTTCGAGCAGCGAATGCGGCTCCAACGCCTCTTCGAGCGAACGCGCGAGGGCGGCCCCCGGCGTTTGCCGCGTTTGCCAGAGGTCGGCGTACACTACGGTGTAGCCCGCGCTTTCGGCCAGCGGTTTGAGGTCCCGCAAGAGAAACGCTGTCTTGCCGGTACGGCGCGGCGCGAAAATCGTCGTCGACGTGACGAGCCCGGCGTCCAGCGTGGCGAGATAGGCGCTCGCCAGCTCGGGCCGCGGGAAGTGCCACAGTTCCGTCAATTCCATGGAGTTATCCACAATTATCCAGAGGATGGGTAATTATACCTGAAATGGATAATTTCGGATAACCTCGTGCGGCCTGCCGGATTTCGTTACATCTCTTACGGACTCCGGACCGTTGAGCAACATTTGCCTTTCGGCGGCTCGCTATACTGCGCGCCGTTATTCAAACAAAGACGAAAGGCCTCATATGTTGAAGAAAAACGTTCGGATTGCCGCCTTCGCGGCGTTGGCTGCGTTGAGCTCGCTGCCGGCATTCGCCGGCGATTTGAACAATGCGCTCGGCGGTGCACTGGGTGGCGCTGCCGGCGCAGCCGTTGGCGGCGCAGTCGGCGGCAGCACCGGCTCGGTCATCGGCGGTGCCGTGGGCGGCGGCGCAGGCGGGGCCATCACTTCGAATCGCCGCGAACGCACGGGTGCGATCGTCGGCGGCGCGCTGGGCGGCGGCACAGGCGCGGCGGCAGGCAATGCGCTGGGCGGGCGCACCGGCGGCATCATCGGTGCGGCCGCTGGCGGCGGAGCCGGCTCGGCGCTCGGCGGCCACATCTCGCGCGCGAATTCGTATTCCAACGATTACGGCGCTCACCGCGGCCGGCACCATCGCAAGCACCACTACCGCGACTGACGTCATGCCGCTGACGGCTGTCCCAACAGGGGCGGCCGTCGTCGCATTTGCCGGTCGAAAGCGAACCAGGCCGACCGGCGGCTATCTTCCTCCTTGCCCGCTTTGTCCTGTCACTGGACAGCCTTGTCTCCCCGATAGTCTTTTAGAATCTCACGCATCGTAGCGCTACCGACCAAATTGTGGAGGGCGGTAGTGCTCGTCTTGCGGCTCAATCGATAAATCGAAGAAGTAAAACGGAGCGCGGTCGATGCAGAACAACAAGATCGGGATGGGGTGCCGATGGGCCGCCGCGGCAGTCGCGGCATTGGCGCTCATGGCGGCAGCGGGGTGGCGGGCCGAGGCTGCCCGCGTGACGCGCGTCACGCCGCAAGGCAAGGTGGCGCAGGCCCGGCAGGTCGTCGTCAAGTTCGACGAAGCCATGGCGGCGTTCGGTTCGCCCGATGCACCCGCGCCGGCACGTGTCAAGTGCAACGATCCCTCGGCCAGCGCCGGCCACGCGCGCTGGATAGACGACAAGACCTGGGCCTGGGATTTCAACGCCGATTTGCCGCCGGGCGTGTCGTGCACCGTCGATCTGGGCGACGGACTGAAATCGGCAGCAGGCAATGCGCTGAAAGGCCCCAGGCACTTCACGTTCGAAACGGGCGGGCCGTCCGTCAAATCGATCGAGCCGTCGGGCGGCGAGATCGAAGAGGATCAGGCGTTCGTGCTGCGGCTCAACGGCCCGGCGACGGCGGACTCGGTGCAACGGAACATCTGGTGCGAATCGAGCGGGCTGGGCAACCGCATTCCGGTCAAGAACGTCGATGCGGCGACACGCGCCGCGCTTCTGAAGCGATTTGTGCTGCAAAAGGAAGCGGCGCAGGTATTGACCTTGCAATGCCAGCAGGCGCTGCCGTCCGGGACGAACGCGCAACTCGTCTACGGCAAAGGGATCGCGAGCCCGAGCGGCCTCGTCAACGATGTCGAACGCCGCTTCGACTATACGGTGCGCGAACCTTTTTCGGCCGGCTTCAGCTGCGAGCGCGAAAACGCCAAAGCACCTTGTACCCCCTTGCGGCCGGTTCGGCTGCAGTTCAATGCGCCGATCTCGCGAGCCGATGCCGAGGCGTTCCGTATGAAAGGCCCGAACGGCGACATGAAGCCGTCGTTCTCGCCCGATGACAACGATCCGCAAACGAACACGGTCGAATTCGCGGCGCCGCTGCCCGAGCGAGCGGAGCTGATCATCCGTGCGCCCTCCAACTTGAAGGACGTGAGCGGCCGGGCGCTGGCCAACGCCGATCTTTTCCCGCTCAAAACCATGACGGCGCCCATGCCGCCGCTCGCGAAGTTTTCATCGGGGACATTCGGCATCATCGAGCGCTATGCGGAGCCGGACACGCCGGCGCTCGTGCCGATCACGCTGCGCAATGTGGAGGCGGACCTGCACGTCGATGGGCTCAACGCGGGCAATGCGCAGTTCGCGAAGATGCGGGTCGAGGCCGATCGCGACATTCGACGCTGGATGCGCAACGTCGACCGGTTCGACGGCTTCACCGAAGACCGCAAGTGGATCGATGAGCATATGCCCGGGCTGCTGACGCACAACCCGCATCCGGTCACGATCCCGCGCACCGGCGGCACCGACGACGCCAAGCAGGATCGCAAGAATCCGCAAATCGACCTGCGCTCGCTCTCGCTGCTTGCCGGTCAACAGAACATCGAAACGCTGACGCTGCCTAAAGCGGACCCGAAGACGTTGCGTCCGTTCGAAGTAGTCGGCATTCCCGTGGCGAAGCCCGGCTTTTATGTCATCGAACTGGCCTCGCCCGCACTGGGGGCGTCGCTGCTCGGCAAGAAGGCGCCGATGTACGTGCGTACCGCGGTCCTCGTGACGAATCTGGGCGTGCATTTCAAGCGTGGGCGCGCGAACAGCGTCGTATGGGTGACCACGCTCGATCGTGGGCAGCCGGTGCCCAATGCCGATATTCGCGTGAGCGATTGCAACGGCGACGAACTCGCTTCGGGCAGGACCGATGTCAACGGAGTCATGAAGACCGATGGGCCGCTCGACGCTCGCGCGAAATGCCGGGACGACAGCTTCGAGGGCCTGTTCATATCGGCCCGCGTCGACGATCCGAAAACAGGCCGCGATATGGCCTTCGTTCGATCGGATTGGAATCGCGGCATCGAGGCCTGGCGCTTCAACGTGCCCACCGATACGAGCGCGCAAGAGACGGTACGCGCCCATACGGTCTTCGATCGGACGCTGCTGCGCGCGGGCGAGACGGTTTCGATGAAGCATATGATCCGCGTGGAGACCATGCAGGGTCTCGCTTTTCCCAAGCGCTATCCGTCGCGCGTGACGATTCGTCATCTTGGCAGCGGACAGACGTGGCGCATGCCGCTCAAATGGACAGCCGATCATACGGCGGATTCCACGTTCGCCATTCCGGCCTCGGCAAAGCTCGGGGAATACAGCGTCTCGCTGGACGATGTCGATCCCGCCGCAAACGCCTCGAAAGATGCCGGCAAGAATAGCGGCCAAGGCGACAGTGCCGGCAACCGCGAGAACAGCGACGAAGCCACCGATAGCGAAGACAGTGACGACGATTCGGGCGAGCACGCTGGCCCCAGCTACGCATCGGGCAGCTTCCGCGTAGAGGAATTTCGGCTGCCGGTATTCAAAGGCACGATCGCCGTGCGCGACGAAAAGGTTCATCCCCTCGTGGCGGCCAAGTCGGCACCGCTTGCCTTGCAGATCGAGTACACGTCCGGTGGCGGCGCATCGGGCTTGCCGGTACAGGTCTCCGCGTTGACCCGGCGCACGTCGCCGACCTTTGCCGACACCTATCCGGAGTTCAGCTTCGAGCCCTATGTGCCCCGCAACGATGCCGGCACATCGGAATCGTCGGACGACGAGGCCAGCGCACGCGACTCGGGCGACGACGGTTCGAAGCTGATTGCGGACAAGCAACCCGTGACGCTCGATCGCAACGGCGCCGGCAGCCTCACGCTGAAGGACATCCCGTCCGTCGATGGGCCGAAGAGCCTCGTCTTGGAGGCCACGTTCGCGGACCCGAATGGCGAGGTTCAAACGATCAGCGGCAATGCAACGCTCTGGCCGGCCGCCGTCGTGGCGGGCGTGAAGTCCGGGCAATGGGTGTCCGTCGGCAATGCGGTGCCGATCAAGGCGATCGCCGTCGATCTGCAAGGCAAGCCCCGTGCCGGCGTGCCGCTCGAGGTACGCGGTATTGCGCGGATCACGATCTCATCGCGCAAGCGCATGGTCGGCGGCTTCTATGCCTATGACAATCGCACCGAGACCAAGGACCTCGGCACGCTCTGCAGCGGCAAGAGCGACGACCATGGCCTCATGAGCTGCGATGCCAAGATCAAGGAAGCCGGCAATGTCGATCTCGTCGTGACGGCGAAAGACGGCGACGGCAACGCGTCGACGGCCTCGACATCGATCTGGGTCACGCGCGAAGACGAGCTCTGGTTCGGGGGAGAGAACACCGATCGCATCGACGTATTGCCGGAAAAGACCGCTTACGAACCCGGCGAGACGGCCCGCTTTCAAGTGCGCATGCCGTTTCGCTTCGCCACGGCACTCGTTGCCGTGGAGCGGGAAGGCATTATCGAAACGCACGTCGTGAAGCTCGACGGCAAGGATCCGACCGTCACGCTGAAAGTGAATCCGGCATGGGGACCGAACGTCTATGTCTCGGTCTTGGCGCTGCGTGGGCGGATTCATGAAGTGCCCTGGTATTCGTTTTTCACGTGGGGCTGGAAAGCGCCGCTCGCATGGGCGAGGGCGTTCTGGTACGAAGGCAGGCGGTATGAAGCGCCGACGCCGCTCGTCGATTTGTCGAAACCGGCATTCCGATACGGCCTGACCGAGATCAAGGTCGGCACCGCGGCTCACAAGCTCGCGGTCACCGTCACGCCGGATGCGAAGTCCTATACGGTGCGCGGCAAGGCGCATGTGAAGCTGCGCGTGCGGATGCCGGGCGGCAAGGCGGCGCCGGCGGGCACGCAGATCGCCGTTGCGGCCGTGGACGAAGCGCTGCTCGAGTTGATGCCCAACGAAAGCTGGGACGTGCTCGATGCCATGCTGCAGCGGCGTGCATACGGGGTGGAGACGGCCACGGCGCAGATGGAGATCGTCGGGCGTCGCCATTTCGGACGCAAGGCGGTGCCCGCGGGTGGAGGCGGGGGGCATGGCGCGACGCGCGAGCTCTTCGATACGCTGCTGCTGTGGAATCCGCGCGTGACGCTCGATGCGAACGGAGAGGCATTCGTCGACGTGCCGCTCAACGATTCGCTCACGAGCTTTCGCATCGTCGCAATCGCGGCCGTGGGCGACGGCACGTTCGGCACGGGCGCCGCATCGATCAGGAGTACTCAGGATCTGCAGCTGATCTCAGGGTTGCCGCCGCTCGTGCGCGAGGGCGACCGCTTTCGTGCGCAGTTCACCGTGCGCAACACGACTACGCGCGCGATGAGCGTCGTTGTCACGCCGAGCGTGAAGGGCCTCGATTTGCCCCCGCAGACCGTGCAGGTCGGACCCGACTCGGCACGCGAGGTCGCGTGGCTCGTGACGCCGCCGGACGGCACCGCCGAGGCGACGCCTGCCGCGCTGACATGGAGTATCGGAGCCACGGAACAAGGCGGGCCGCACGCTTCGGATGCCTTGAAAGTGATGCAACGGGTGGATGCGGCGATACCGGTGACGGTGCAGCAGGCGACGCTCGTTCAGATCGACGGTACCTATTCGCTGCCGGTCGCCGCGCCGCCGAATGCCACCGCCACACAGGCGGGCGCATTGCGCGGCGGCATAGCCGTGTCGCTGCAATCGAAGCTTTCCGACGGCATGCCCGGCGTGCGCCGATGGTTCGAGCGTTATCCGTACAGGTGTCTGGAGCAGCAAACCTCGCTCGCGCTCGGACTGCGCGATGCGGCGCAATGGCAGGCTGTCGTGGCGAGGATGCCTGTCTACCTGGACCGCGACGGCCTTGCCAACTACTTCCCGCCCAGCGACGACAGCGGTAATACCGGCAGCACGACGTTGACGGCCTACTTGCTCGACGCGAGCGACGAAGCAGCGAGGCTCGATGCGCGTTTCGCGCTGCCCGACGATCTGCGCGCCAAGCTCGAGGGCGGGCTCGTCAACTTCGTGGAAGGGCGGATCGAGCGCAATACGTGGGCGCCGCGCAAGGATCTCGACCTGCGCAAGCTGGCGGCGATCGAAGCGCTGTCGCGTTACGGCTTCGCGCGGGCGGGTATGCTCGATTCGATCGAGATCGCGCCGAACCAATGGCCGACGTCCGCGGTGCTCGACTACTACGCGATCCTGTCGCGGGTGAAAGACATCGCGCGGCGCGACGAAAAGCTCGCGCAGGTGGAGCAGATCGTTCGCTCGCGTCTCACCTACCAGGGCACGCGCCTGACTTTTTCGACGGCCGACACCGACGACCTCTGGTGGCTGATGGAGGGCCCCGAGAGCAATGCCGCACGCACCGTGCTGACGTTCGTCGACAAACCCGATTGGAAAGACGACATGCCGCGACTTCTCGCCGGTCTGCTTGCGTTGCAACAGCATGGGGCATGGCAGACGACGACGGCGAACCTGCTCGGCTCGTTTGCCGTCGAGCGGTTTTCGCGCGCGTTCGAAAGCGTCGCCGTGACGGGGAAGACGAAGCTGGAGTTCGGGCCGAACGCGAGTACCGTCGCATGGGGCCAGCCCGCTGCCGCGGCAACGGCGGGATCGTCGGTTTCGGCGCGATCGGCGGCGCACGCGACGGCTTCGGCGGCTACGGCTGCCACCAAAACGGCCGATACGCGCGCTCAGCTGTTGGCGTGGCCGCCCGAGGCGCGCAGCGCACCGGTCCCGTTGACGATCACGCATGAGGGGACCGGCAAGCCGTGGGCCACCGTCGAGAGCCTGGCCGCCGTCGAGCTGAAGGCGCCGTTTGCCGCGGGCTATCGGATCGCGAAGACGGTGACGCCTGTCGATCCCGCGGTCAAAGGCGTCACTACTCGCGGCGACATCGTGCGGGTGCATCTCGATATCGATGCCCAGACGGACATGACATGGGTTGTCGTCGATGACCCCGTTCCGGCCGGCGCGACGATTCTCGGCTCGGGCCTCGGGCGCGATTCGGAGGCCGCCACCGTGGGAGAAAAGGCGCAACGCGGCGCATGGCCTGATTTCGTCGAACGTGGCTACGATGGCTATCGTGCCTATTACAGCTATGTGCCCAAGGGCAAGTTCTCCGTCGAATACACGGTCCGGCTCAACAACGTCGGTACGTTCGGCCTGCCGCCGACGCGTGTCGAAGCGCTTTACGCGCCGTCGAGTTTTGGCGTTTTGCCGAATGCAGCGATCGTCGTCCAACCGCCCGCGCCGGCGAAATGACCGGGAGCGAGGGACGATGCGTCGGCACGCGATCGAGGGCAATATGTTCAGGTTGAAAGCGTGGCGCGTTGCGATGATTCGCCCGCTCGTCGTGCTGACGCTCGCGATGCCGCTTGCCGCGCACGCGCTCCCGTCGTTCGAGACGGTGCGCAGCCAATGGCGCAGTTCGGATTGGGTGCTCGTGTCGCGCGACGGGGTGCCGCTGCAGCGCACGCGAATCGACGATACCGAGCGGCGCGGCGAGTGGGTGGCGCTTGCCGACGTCTCGCCCGCCTTGCGCGAGGCGATCGTCGTGTCCGAGGACAAGCGCTTTTACGAACATAGCGGCGTCGATTGGCGCGGTGCCGCGGCCGCCGCATGGGGCAATCTGTGGAATACGCGCACGCGCGGGGCTTCCACTGTCACGATGCAGCTCACGGGGCTGCTCGATGACGAACGGCAACGTTCAGGACACCGAAACGTTACGGAAAAGGCGAAGCAGGCAGTCGGCGCGCTCTGGCTCGAACGGAGCTGGCGCAAGGATCAGATTCTCGAGGCGTACCTGAACCTCGTGCCGTTTCGGGGCGAGACGATCGGGCTGTCCGCGCTTTCAATCACGCTGTTCGGCAAGGCGCCTTCGGGTCTCGACGAACGCGAGGCAGCCGTTGCCGCCGCGTTGATTCGCTCGCCGAACGCTTCGCCCGCCAAGGTTGCCGCGCGCGCCTGCCGCATTCTGCGCGATATGAAGGCGCCCTCGGGCTGCGCTACCCTCGGCGGCTTCGTGCAACTCGCCTTCGCGCGGCCGGCTCCGGCCGTGCTGTCGGTTTCGCCCGAAACGCAGACGCTTGCGCCGCATTTTGCGCGTCGCGTCGCCAATGAGACGCATCCGGGCGCGGGTGCCCGAATCGTCACGACGCTCGACGCGAAACTTCAACGCTTCACGAACGAGATACTGACGCGCACGATCGTCGAGCTCAATGCACCGGCTCACCCGCGCAACGTGCACGATGCCGCGGCGGTCGTACTCGATAACGCGACGGGCGCGGTGTTGGCCTGGGTCGGTTCGTCGGGTGCGTTCTCGGGGGCGCGCGACGTCGATGCGGTGCTGGCGAGGCGCCAGGCCGGCTCGACCCTGAAGCCGTTTCTCTATGCGCAGGCGATCGCCGAGCGGCGACTCACGACGGCATCGTTGCTCGACGACGCACCGCTCGATCTGGCCGCGGGCGGTGGTCTTTATATCCCGCAAAACTACGACAAGGATTTCAAAGGCTGGGTCAGCGTGCGTACTGCGCTCGGTTCCTCGCTGAACGTGCCGGCCGTTCGCACGCTCGTGATGGTGACGCCGCATCGCTTCGCCATGACGCTGAGCGCGCTGGGTTTGCCGCTCACCGAAAGCGGCGACTATTACGGCTATTCGCTCGCGCTCGGCAGCGCGGACGTGACGCTCCTCTCGCTGACGAACGCTTATCGCGCGCTGGCCAACGGTGGAATCGTCGCGCCTACCTGCGATTTGCCCGGTTGCGCCCAACCGCCGGACCTGCGCTCGACACAGGCGGCAACGCGGGTGCTCAGCGCCGAGGCGAGCTACGTCGTGACGACGGTGCTGTCCGACAACAATGCCAGGACGCGCACGTTCGGCTTCGACAGTCCGCTGCATACGCGGTTTTTTTCGGCGGTGAAGACCGGCACGAGCAAGGACATGCGTGACAACTGGACCGTCGGGTTCACGTCGCGTTATACGGTGGGTGTCTGGGTCGGAAATGCCGATGGCGAGCCGATGTGGGACGTATCCGGTGTGACGGGCGCTTCGCCGATCTGGGCGGCGATTGTCGGGTATTTGCATCGACGGGTTCCGAGCGCGGCGCCTCGTCCGCCGAAAGGCGTCGTGCAAGCGCGCGTGAGCTTCGAGCGCAATATCGAGCCCGCTCGCGACGAATGGTTCATCAGCGGAACGCAGATGCCGGTGGTCGATCTGGCGGCGAATGCTGGATCGGCGGGTGAGCCCGCCATACACGCAATGGAGGCGCGGCGTGGTGTATCGCGCGATGTGCCTGGCGCGAACGGCGCGGCTCGCATCAACTCGCCCACCGACGGAACGCTGTTCGCGCTCGATCCCGATATTCCCCCCGCACGGCAGCGCATCGTTTTCGAACGTGCGCGCGGGGCCTCCGAGGCGAGCGTGTGGCGGCTCGATGGCAAGATGCTGGGCCATGGCGACCGCTTGACGTGGCTGCCGTGGCCGGGCCGCCATGTGCTCGAACTCGTCGACGCGGACGGATCGAGCGCCGATACGGTTCGCTTCGAAGTACGCGGCGCGGTGGCAAAAGGTAAAAAGCCCTAGCGTTCCTTGCCTACGGCAACGGCGGCGATTCAGAGGGTTCTCCCGAAAGCTCGGAAGCCCTCGCATACAACGCTTCCAACATCCGTCCCGAAGTACCGTCGTCGAGTTGCGAGATCAATTGGCTGATTCCCAGTGGGCCTTCGGATTTCGTCAGCGCTGGACGGCGGGCGAGCAGTTCGATCAGCTCAGGGCCATAGATGGACGCGTACCGGGAAAGTTGAGCCGGCGTATATCCCAGCTCGTGGACGAGCTGCGCCTGGTGGCGCGCGAGGGCCGCGATCGAACCGGCACCGGCTGCATGCCGGGCCGCGTCCGCGATCCCGATGCTGGTGAACCCTGCATGACGAAGCGCTTCGTCGTACTGGCGCATCGCGCCGACGATTTCCTCGAGGTCGGCACGTGGCATGAGCGATTGGATATCGATTGCCCGGTAGCCCCGTCGCTCCAACCATTCGCGATTGTCGTGCAGGACGCGTGCGGCTGTTGGACGATTCGATTCGCCCGCGAGAGAAACGAGATGTTCGAGCGTTGCATGCGAATAAGTAGGCTGTGCGAGTTCCTCGTACGGCGGACCCGGCGGGTCGGCGGACGCCGCTCCGTCTGTTCGAGGATGGCGGAACGCAACCCGCGTGTGGTGCCCCGCTTGCCGCGCCGGCGGAGGGCGTCCGCCCGGCGTCAACGATTCTCGTTTGGAAGCACCATGAGCTTCGCTGTGCGGGCCAGAATCGACGGGACTTCCGTCGTGATTGTCGCTATTCACCGCCCGGCGGGCGCCGTCGCTGTTCACGGGTCCGACGCCGGTCATGGATGAGCCCTCCTGAATGCACTGCGGCGAGTGTAGCCGCGGCTCGCCAGCACAAGGCGCGCGGTGCGAAGCCGGGCGGCCGAAAGCGAATTTGCGCACGCCGTGCGGCAAGGGGACCGCTACTATCGTTATTCGCTCGCGTTCGACAGTTCGATACAGACCACCGCAACGGGCAGTTCGCCGTCTGCGCGGTGTGGCCGATCAGGGGCGAGTGAAGCTTTCGGTGGGACGTCTGATCTTCGATTACGGGCGCGCAGCCACTTCATCCAGATGCGCGAGCAAGTCGGCCGGGTCCTCATAAACGCGCAGCGCGCCGGCTTTTTCGAGTTCCTCGGTCCCATACCCGCCCGATAGCAAGCCGACACCGAGCGCGCGGCAACGGCGGGCCGCGAGCATATCCCAGACACTGTCGCCCACCACGACAGCGGTCTCGATCGATACACCGAGACGTTCGGCCGCCGCGATGAAGAGATCGGGATCGGGTTTGGCGTGCTTGACCTGATCGCGCGTGACGACCACCGTCGTGCCCGGATCGACACCGAGCGATTCGAGGTTCAGTGCCGCCGTTTCCATGCGCCCGCTCGTGGCAATGGCCCATCGGATGTTGGCACGCGTCAATGCCTTCAGCAGTTCGACCGCACCGGGCAGCGGTCTCACCTGCGCATGCAGCCGTTGATAGGCCGCGGCATGGGCCTGGCGCAGCCGCTCGACACGATCCGCGGTGAACTCGTCGTGCGTTTCGCGCAGCAACTGATTGACGAACAGTCCGCCGCTCATGCCAATCTTGCGATGAATGCGCCACACGGACAGATCGATGCCCTCGGCATCGAGCGCTTCCTTCCAGGCAAGCACGTGCTGATAGACGCTATCGACGAGCGTACCGTCGAGATCGAACAGAAACGATGTCTCGATGCGCATGAAAGCCCTCGTCCGGAATCCCGAAAAAAACAAGCATACGCCAGATACGGAGCGAATCGGCAGCGGACCTTTCGTTCGCCCGCTGCCGCCTCGTTCACGGTCACGGCAAGCTGTAAGCGATCACCGCATCCCCGGTACGCGTGCCGAGCGAGCCATGGCCGCCCGCGGTCACCAGCACGTATTGCTTGCCTTTCGAGTCGGCGTAAGTCATGGGTGTCGCTTGCCCGCCGGCCGGCAGGCGCGCCTGCCAAAGCTTCTTGCCGGTGCCGAGGTCGTAGGCGCGCACATAGTAGTCGAGCGTGCCGGAGAGGAATCCAACGCCGCCGGCCGTAACGATCGTCCCGCCGAGACTCGGCACGCCGAGCTTGAACGGCAACGGCACGGGGGCACTGTCGCGAATCGTGCCGTTCTTGTGCTGCCAGACGATCTTGCCCGTCGTGAGATCGACCCCGGAGACGTAGCCCCATGGCGGCGCCTGACACGGAATGCCGAGCGGCGAGAGAAACGGCTTGAGCTCGATCGCAAACGGGTCGCCGGCGGCAATCTTGATCCCGCTCGTTTCGCTGCCATGCTGGTGTTCGAGCGCAGGCACCTTGTCGCGCGGAATCAGTTTCGAGATGAACGCCATGTAGTTGGGATTCGCAAACAATATCTGCTTGCTGGGGTCGACGGAAATCCCGCCCCAGTCGAACGCGCCGAAGTTGCCGGGGAACACGAGCGTGCCTTGCTCGGAGGGGGGCGTGAATGCGCCGTCGTAGCGCAGCGAACGAAAATCGATGCGGCACCAGAGCTGGTCGTATGGCGTGGCGCCCCACATGTCGCGCTCCCGAACGCGGGGCGGATTGAAGTTGAGCGCCGAGACGGGCTGCGTCGGCGACGTGTGATCTCCAGGGGCCGCGCCCTGCGGTACCGGTGTTTCGGTGATCGGGATCAGCGGCTTGCCCGTTTGGCGATCGAGCACATAGATGCTGCCCTGCTTCGTCGAAGCGATGAGCGCGGGTTTCACGCCCTCTTGCGTTTGCAGATCCATCAGCGTGGGTTGGCCGCCGACGTCCATATCCCACAGATCGTGATGCGTGAATTGATAAACCCATTTCACGTGCCCCGTGGCGAGATCGAGCGCCGTCACGCCCGCGCCGAAGCGCTCGGCTTGCGGCGTGCGGTTGCCGCCCCATTGATCGGGCGTCTGATTGCCCATCGGCAGGTAGATCATGCCGAGGCGCTCATCCACGCTCGCCACGGTCCACATGTTCGGCGAATTGCGTGTGTAGGTCTGTCCCGGCGGGAGCGGCGCCGTGTCGTCGGGGCGGCCCGCGTCCCAGTTCCAGACGAGGTGGCCGTCGTGGACGTCGTACGCGCGCATGACGCCGCTCGGCTCGTTGGTCGACTCGTTGTCGGTCACGTGCCCGCCAATGATGACGAGGTTGCGCGTCACCATCGGCGGCGAAGTGGAGTAGTAACCGCCCGGGGTAAAAGATCCTATGTTGGCCCGCAAATCGACGGTGCCATGGTCGCCGAAGTCCTCGCAGGGTTTGCCGGTGTCGGCATCGAGTGCAATCAGGCGGGCATCGGCGGTCGGCAGGAAGATTCTGCGGGAACAGCTATGGGCCGGCGTGGCGCCGGCGGACGTTTGGGGCGCAGCCGTCGCTGTCGTTGCGCTCGCCTCGGATGCAGCGCTCGCTTCGCTCGAGGCGCTTGCTACGCTCGGCGCGCTCGCTTCGGAAGCTGCATTCGCGGCAGTCGCTTCGCTGGACGTACTCGCGGCACTTGCCGCACTCGCTTCGGACGACGCACTCCCTTGTACTGGTGCGCTCGCCTGCTCGGGCGCGCTCGCTTGCGCCGGCGCATTCGCCTCGGCGAACGCACTCGCCGCCGCGCTGGATTCGGCAGCGGTCGCCGGCACTGACGAATACGAAGCCTCGTCATAATACGAAACGCCCCTGCACGTCATGTGCTCGAAATGCGCAAAGCCGACAGGGCTCTGAATGTGCGGATCGAAACGCCACCGCACTGCGCCCGTAGCCGCATCGACCGCCAGTACCTTGCTGTGCGGCGTGCAAATGAAAAGCGTATCGCCGACTTTGATCGGCGTATCTTCGTCGGTCGTCTCGGTGGGATCGCCCGGGCCGCGCTGATCTCCCGTATGCAGTATCCAAGCCTGCTTCAACTGCCGGACGTTGTTCGGGGTGATCTGCGTGAGCGGCGAATAGCGGTCGCCATACTGGCTGCGGCCGTAGCTCGGCCAGTCGCCGGATGCAATGGGCGGTATGGGAGGCGGTTGCGGCACGTTGCGATCGAGCGCCAGCGTTCCATTCAGATCGTGCCGATCCGTGAACAGCGATGCGATGCCGGCGATCGCCGTGAGCGCGGCTACGACGACAAGCGCGAGGCATGCCGAGCGACGTAGACTCGCCACGCGAGGATCGTCGATCGTCGTTTCTGTTTCTCTTACCACCGCACCATCGGTTGACGCTGTCGTAGTCGTAGTCGTCGTGACGCGGCGGCGCGTGCGCGGCCATCGCGTGACGGTGGCGCCGCTCAGCGGTGTCAGCATCCATAAGCCGAGCAGCCACCAGATCCAGAGCCTCGGCACGAGAGGCCACCAGTCGAAACCGACCTCGGCGAGCGCCCAGATGGTCGAGCCGAGTAAAAACAGCGCGTAGAGCCATGCGGCGATGAGCCCGCGCCGTGCAAGCAGCAACACGGCCACGATGACGAGTGCAATGCCGCCTATCAGGTAATAGGCGGAGCCGCCGAGCGTGAGCAGCCTCACGCCGCCGGCCACGAGCGGAATGCCCAATACGAGCAGCACGATCGCCGTGATCCAGCGGCCGAGCCTGCAGTCGCACGATGTCGAACGGACTTCGGTTTGCATAGCGCACCTCGCAGCGATGAACGCCTGTACCGCGCAATTCATGTGCCACATCGCGCGGTGCCAACGAGCGCGCTTAGTCCAGCGATTCGTGCAATTCCTCTTCGAGCGTATCGAGCAGCACGTATATGTCGGTCAACGTTTTTTTCAGTGCCTTGAGCGCCGAAGGTGACAATTTGCTGACAGCGACCTGTTCGAAGTGCTGAGCGATCGGCATCAGCTCCTCGACGAGCGCGCGGCCCGAATCGGTGAGCGTGATGGCCACCGTGCGCGCATTGTTTTCAAGCCGGCTGCGCGAGACGAGCTTCATCTTCTCCATGGTCCCGACCAGGCGCGAAAGCGTCGAGAGTTCGACAGTCGTCATGCCGGCCAAATCGTTGAGCCGCTGGCCAGGCGTCTCCCACAGCGCGGCCATGACCCGATACATCGGCAGCGTGACCCCGTACGACGCAATGCGGCGGGAAAACAGCTCCCCCATGCGCACGCCCACTCTGTTGAGCAGATAGGGAAAGGAATCCGTCAATTTGTACACGGTCGGCACCCTCGGTAGTGATTGACGAATTCTATCAAAGCAACAGTTCCATCTACATCAATTTCATTGCCAACAGTTGCAAATGCAAATATAGTGGTTTCCACACGGTGCAGTGCAGCCCGGAACTCAGCCTTGCCTGGGACAGGAGACATGATGGAAACCCTAACCGCCCCGCTGGAGCAGATCGGCCCTTCGTTTCGAGCGGCCATGCGCCGGATTGCGTCGACGGTCACGATCGTGACTGCATCTGACGGCGCTCGTCGTCACGGCATGACGATGACGGCGGTCAGCTCGCTGTCGATGGATCCGCCATCGATGATCGTGTGCGTGAATCAGTCCACGTTTCTGCATGACATCCTCATCTCAGGCCGCGAGTTTTGCATCAATGTGCTCAAGCACGATCAGGCGGAACTCTCGGCGGCCTTCAGCGGCGCGAGTTCGCCTGATGAACGTTTCTTCATAGGCAGCTGGCTTCGGCATGCGGCCGGTCTCGATTACCTCGAGAACGCGCAGGCCAACATCTTTTGCAAAAAGGTCGCGGCGGTGCCCTACGGCACGCACACGATCTTCATCGGCATGGCCGACGAAGTCGTCCTCCACGACGACGCCCGTCCGCTGCTGTACCGCAACGCGGCCTACTGCTGAATCTCGCGTTGATCGCGCGCAACGTGTACCGCGCGTGTTTCTCACAGATTGCCCATTTGAAATTCGAAGTCCGACCATCGGAGGAAACGTCATGTTTGCCGTAGAGAACGAGCCGGCAGCGGCTGCATCGCGCGAAGCCGAGGCAAGCGAGCCCTCGATCGCAACGCTGCGCGAGCGCATTGCGGCGTTGAGCGCCACGCTCAAATCGCTCGCACCCAGTGTGGAGCGCGATCGTCGCGTACCGATGACGAGCATCGAGGCGCTACGCGAGGCGCGCTACTTCGATATCGTCAAGCCGAAGGCGTTCGGCGGCCTCGAGCGGGACTTTTCAATGCTGGTCGACTTGAACGTCGACCTCGCCAAATGGTGCGCATCCACGGCTTGGGTGGCGGGTCTGCTCGCGGCGCACCAATGGCTCGTCGGGTCGTTTCCGTTGCAGGCGCAACGCGACGTCTGGGAGGCGGACCCGGATGCGCTGATATGCGGCTCTTATGCGCCCGCGTGCCAGGCACAGCCGGCCGAGGGCGGCTATCGGATCAGTGGGCGGTGGAGCTTCGCGAGCGGATGCGATTGCGCCCAGTGGTCCCTGTGCGCCGCCATGTTGCCCGCAAACGGGGAGCGCGACAAACCTGCTCCGGCCTTCTTGCTGGTCCCCGCCGCGAACTATACGATCGACGATACCTGGCATGTCGTAGGGTTGGCGGGTACCGGAAGCAAGACCCTCGTGCTCGACGACGTATTCGTGCCCGCCCATCGCGTGCTGCTCTTCTCCGAGACGACGAGCGGACAGACGCCCGGCGCGGCGCTCTATCCCCATCACCCCGGTTTCTCGATTCCCATGCTGAGCACGATTCCTTCGTGCCTCGCATCCGTCGCGGTCGGGGCCGCGCAAGGGGCGCTCGAAGACTACCTGGAACGCACGGCCCGGCGCATCACGCGCGGCGCCGTGGCGGGTGCGCAGAATCGCATGGCCGAATTTGCGACGATCCAGTTGCGGGTGGCCGAGGCGACAGCCAGTGCCGAAGCCGCGCGACGGGGATTGCTGGCCGACCTGTGCGAGCGCGAAGCCACCGTCGCGCGCGGCGAGCGTGTTTCGGTCGAAGAGCGGATCCGCAGCCGCCTCGGCCAGGCGTTTGCCGTATCGCTCGCCATTCGCGCGACCGAGGCGCTGAATGCATCGACAGGCGGCCAGGGACTCGATCTCTCGCATCCGGTACAGCGCGCCTGGCGCGACGCGAATGCCGTGGGGCGGCATATCAGCATGAATTGGGACACAGTGGGCACCATGTACGGACAAATGGCGCTCGGCCTCGAACCCAAAGGGCAGTACTGATCGAATCAAAGGACAGCATGATGTCATTCAAAGCCACGAAAAAGATCGCGTTGGAGGAACACTTCGCGATCGAGGAGACGCTGCAGGATTCGGCAGGGTTCGTGCCGCCGTCGTATTGGGTCGAGCTCAGGCATCGATTGCTCGATATTCAAGAGCGGCGCATCGAGGAGATGGACCGCAACGGTATCGAAACGATGATCCTGTCGCTCAATGCGCCGGCCGTGCAGGCCGTCCCTGATCGACAGGCCGCCTATGACCTTTCGCGCCGGGCGAACGATTTCCTGGCGGAACAGATTGCAAAACGCCCCGACCGATTCAGGGGGTTTGCAGCGCTGCCGATGCAATCGCCCGAGCTCGCCTCGCGCGAGCTCGAACGTTGCGTCAAGGATTTCGGGTTCGTCGGCGCGCTCGTGAACGGCTTTTCCCAAGTGCAGGACAGCGATGCGGTGCTCTATTACGACCTGCCGCAGTTCCGCCCGTTCTGGGCGACGGTGCAGTCGCTCGATGTGCCGTTCTATCTTCACCCGCGCAATCCGTTGCCGACTCATGCATCGATCTACGAAGGCCATTCATGGCTGCTGGGCCCGACCTGGGCATTCGGTCAAGAGACGGCCGTCCATGCTTTGCGGCTCATGGGATCGGGCCTCTTCGACGACTACCCCGATCTCAAGATCATCCTCGGTCACTTGGGCGAAGGGCTGCCCTACAGCATGTGGCGTGTCGACAATCGCAACGCGTGGGTCAAGACAGCGCCTGCCTATCCGGCGAAAAAGCGCATTGCCGAGTATTTCCATGCCAACTTCTGGTTGACGACATCCGGAAATTTCCGCACGCAAACACTGGTGGATGCGATGTTGGAGATCGGTTGCGACCGCATCCTGTTCTCGGCGGACTGGCCGTTCGAAAACATCGACCATGCCGCGCAATGGTTCGATGCCGCTTCGATCAGCGACAACGATCGCATCAAGATCGGCAGGGCCAATGCGGCGAGGTTGTTCAAGATCGAGACATAAAGGCGCTTACGGAACGGCTTTCGTGCGCCGCGCGTTCCCTAAATCGAAAAAACAGCTCTACATGGAGTGAGACATCATGCAGGACACAACCATCGACGTACACGAGGAGTTGGCCAGTGCTCCCGTCGGCCGAATGCATGTGACGCTCGGCATCGTGCTGGCCCTGCTGACGTTGTTCGACGGCTACGACACCTTCAATCCGGCCTATGTGATTCATTATGTCCGCGGACCATGGGGGCTTTCGCTGCAACAGGCGGGCATGCTGGTTTCGAGCGGGCTTGTCGGGTTCCTCGTGGGCGCCGCGGTGCACGGCGTACTCGCCGATCGTTTCGGGCGTCGCATTACGCTGATCGTTGGGCTCTGGACGACGACGGTCTTCTCCATGCTGACCGCGCTCTTCGCCGATTCGTTCGCGAACTTCTGCACGTTGCGCATTCTGACCGGGCTGGGCCTCGGCGTATTGCTGCCGCTTTCCACCACCTATATCAACGAGCTTGCGCCGCGCCGCGTCGCCAATACGTTCGCCCTGTGGGGCGTCGCGCTCGGCTGGGCGAGCGGCGGGGCGGCCGCGGGTATCGTCGGCGTGCTCGTGACGCCCCATACCGGTTGGCAAGGCCTCTATTGGGTCGGCTCGCTTTCGCTGCTGCTGATTCCGTTCGTGCATCGATACCTGCCCGAATCGCCGAAGTTCGCGCTGCTGCGCGGCGACGATGCCGAGGTGAAATCCATCCTCGCCAAACTCAGGCCGGAGCGTGCCGAGGCCTACAGCCGATATCCCGTCGGCCGGCCGGCGACCGATACGAGGACGTCGGTACTGGCGCTGCTGGACAAGCCTTATCGGAAGTTGTCGATTGCTATCTGGACGACGAGCTTTTTGAGTCTCTTTTGTATTTTCGGACTGTCCGGATGGATTCCGACACTGATGCAGGCGCGCGGCGAAAGTTTCGGTGCGAGCTTCGCATTCGGGGCGTCGATGCAAGTCACGTCGTTTGTCGGCGCACTGGTTTGCGGGCACCTCGTCGATCGCTTTCAGCATCCGCGTTATTGGCTGTGCGCGTGGTCGCTCGGCGGCGCAGCATCGGTGCTGGTGCTCATCCTTTTCCACTCGCACTGGGTCAACCTCGTTTGCAGCGCCATGGCGGGCTTCTGCATCATCGGCGGGCAGTTCGTGCTCAATAACTTCACGGCCGCATCCTACGAGACGCGCATGCGCGCAACGGCGGTCGGGATGGAACTGGCGGTCGGGCGGCTGGGGGCGATTCTGGGACCGTTCATCGGTGGCGCATTGCAACAGCTATTCGGCGGCTCGGGCGCGATGCTGGCCGCGATCTGCATGGCTGCCGCCGGAGCGGCCGCGAGCGTACTGGCGGCGACGAAAACGACCGGGCTCGGTCCGGACGACGCCGGTGCAGCCGAGCCCACCGCGGTCAATATCGCACACGGATAGACGTATCGCGGCAGAGCGACGGGGTTCGACCAGAACTATTAATTAGGACTACTAACGGAGACGCAGTCATGAAGAAGATTTTGTCCGGCGGTGCCATTGCCGTTGCCGCCGTCGCGGCGCATGCCCAAAGCAGCGTAGTGCTTTACGGCATCGTCGATGTGGGGGTGAGCTACCAGAACAATGCCCAGACGGGCAAAACCGGCGGTCACTTGAACGGCGCGAGCCAGTTTGCGATGACGGACGCGCACGCCACCGGCATGTCGGGAAGCCGTTGGGGTTTGCGGGGATCGGAAGATCTCGGCGGCGGATTGAACGCGTTGTTCGTCCTCGAAAACGGCTTCATGGTCAACAACGGCACGCTGGCGCAAGGCGGCGCGGAGTTCGGGCGCCAGGCCTACGTGGGGCTTTCATCGACGCGATGGGGCACGCTCAGCGCCGGGCGCCAATACGATTCGGTCGTCGATTCGGTCCAGACGTTCTCGGCGCCTTACTTTGCCGGGTATATGTCGTCGCATGTCGGCGATATCGACAATCTCGCCAACACGAACCGCATCAATAACGCGATCAAGTACACGTCGCCATCGTTTCATGGCGTCAAAGCCACTGCGCTGTACAGCTTCGGCGGCGTCGCCGGTAGCCAGGGGCGCAACCAGATATTGTCGCTCGGCGTGCGCTACGACGGCGGCCCGATCTCGGCGGGCGCGGGTTATTTGAACGCGCGCAACCCGAACGTTTCCTTCTATGGCAATACGCCGAACAAAGGGTTGGCGAGCGCCGACAATCTCGGCTCGCCCGGTTCGGCGACAGCGCCGCAGGCGTCTCCTGCCATCGCGGGCTACGCATCGGCCAGTACGCTGGAAATCATGGGCCTCGGCGCGGCCTATACGTTCGGTTCGACGACGGTCAATGCGGTCGCGACACAGACGCGTTTCGACGGTCTGGGCTCCGCGTCCGGACCGAACCCGTTCCATTACTCGGGCAATGCCGCCTTCACGAGTGTCGAAATCGGCGTGCGCCATACGTTCGGGCCGGCGTTGATGTTGGGAACGGCCTTCGATTACACGCGGCGCAATTCTGTCGATGGCGACGGCGGTGCGAAGTATATGCAGCTCAATTTAGTCGCTGACTATTTGCTGTCGAAACGCACCGATGTCTATGGGTTGCTCGCGTTGCAACGCGCAACGGGACGCGATTCGCTGGCGCAGCCGGCTGTGGCCTCGATCAGCGGCTTTACCGCTTCGGCCACCCAGCGCCAAATGGGGTTGCGCGTCGGCATTCGTCATAAGTTTTGAAGGACTATATTGGTTGTCGGGCGAAACGCTCGAGACAACCGCGGAGGAGGCACCCATGCTCGATGTCGATGAAAACACGCTGACGGAAATCGTGGTGGCGCGTCATGCCGACGCGGACAATCCCCGCCTGAAGCAGATCATGACCAGCCTCGTGCGGCATCTTCACGGGTTCGCGCGAGAGGTCGGCTTGACCGAAGACGAATGGTTCGAAGGCATCCGGTTTCTGACCGAGGTCGGCAAGATGACTGACGACAAACGTCAGGAGTTCATCCTGCTCTCGGACACGCTCGGGCTGTCGATGCTCGTCACCGCGATGAACAATCGCAAGCCGCGGGGGTGTACCGAGTCCACCGTCTTCGGACCGTTCTTCGTCGAGCAGGCTCCCGAGTACCAGTGCGGCGAGGACATGGCAAATGGCGCGAAAGGCGAGCCCTGCTTCGTATCGGGTCGCGTGACCGCGCTTGACGGCACGCCCGTCGCAGGCGCGCTCATCGATGTCTGGCAGGCCGATTCCGACGGTTTTTACGACGTGCAGTACCGAGGTCAGGAGGAGGCGCATGCGCGAGGCAGGCTCAGGAGTTTGCCTGACGGCTCGTTTCATTTTCGATCTGTCAGGGCGGAGTCCTATCCCATCCCCTACGATGGCCCGGTCGGGCGCATGCTCGAAGCGCTCGGGCGCCATCCGTGGCGCCCCGCACACCTGCATTTCATGATCGAAGCCCCGGGCTACGATCGTCTGATCACGCATGTGTTTCGATCGGGCGACCAATATCTCGACTCGGACGCCGTCTTTGGCGTGCGCCCTTCGCTGATCGCGGACTGGCAGCAGCATGAGGCGGGCATTGCACCGGACGGCACCGCCATGGATGTGCCGTTCAGTACACTCGATTTCACGTTCGTGCTGAATCGGTCCGATGGCGAACAACGGTAAGGTCGTTCAAGGGTAAGACGGAGTTTATCGAAGGACAAATGGATTCATTCGTTTATCAAGCCCAAGCCGCGCGGGTCATTTTCGGCGCCGGCACCGGGGCCAAGCTCGGCGAGGAAGCGCAGCGCCTGGGGCTCACGCGCGTGCTCGTGCTGTGTACGCCGGGTCGAACGGAACTTGCCGAGCGCGCCGCGCAATGGCTCGGCTCGCGGGCCGTCGGCGTGTTCGACGGAGCGACCATGCATACGCCCGTCGCGGTAACCGAGCGTGCGCTCGCTGCAGTGAAATCGCTTGGCGCGGACGGCGTCGTCTCCATTGGCGGAGGTTCGACGACCGGACTCGGAAAGGCCATCGCATTGCGTACCGACCTTCCGCAAATCGCGATACCGACCACGTACGCGGGCTCGGAAATGACGCCGATTCTCGGCGAGACGCGCGACGGCGTGAAGACGACGCAGCGCACCGCCAAGGTATTGCCGGAGGTGGTCATTTACGACGTCGAATTGACGCGTTCGTTGCCCGTGCCGTTGTCGGCGCTCTCGGCCTTCAATGCGATCGCGCATGCGGTCGAGGCGCTTTATGCGCCTGATACGAATCCGATCGTTTCTCTGATGGCGCAAGAAGGCGTACGTTCGATCGTCAAAGCGCTCGGCCGGATTGCCGCAACGCCGCACGATCTCGGCGTCAGAGCGGATCTGCTCTATGGCGCCTGGCTCTGTTCGTGCTGCCTCGGCGCAACGACCATGGGACTGCACCACAAGCTCTGTCATACGCTGGGCGGCCTGTTCGATCTGCCGCACGCCGAAACGCACACGATCGTATTGCCCTATGTGCTCGAATTCAACGCGCCGACGGTCCCCGATGCCGTCGCGCGGTTGGGCCGGGCAATGGAAACGGACGATCCGGTCCGTGCGCTCATCGAACTCGAACGGAGTTTGCACCTCCCCATGGCACTGCGCGATGTGGGGATGCCGAACGATGGCATCGCCCGCGCTGTCGCGCAAGCCACGGCCAATCCCTATGCGAACCCGCGTGAAGTCGATGCCGCGTCGTTGACTGAACTGATCGAACGCGCGTGGAGGGGGGCGGGGGCACACGCTCACTGAATGCGGGTCGCATCCGCGGGCTGTCTATGGTTAACTGCCGCATTCGACGAACTTTCCATGCGGTTTCCCAAGACAGAGGAACGACGATGTCCCGATTCTTCGCCAATCGCCCGCGCACCTTCATTGCCGTCTTTTTTGGCCTGGCCGCATGTTTCATCGCGCCGTGGCACTTGCGCCCGATACAGCGCGCGTTGTTCGGATGGGACTGCGGCGTCTGGCTTTTTCTGGTCCTCATCTGGACAAGAATGGCGCAGGCCAGCCCGAAGGACGTCCAGCGCGTTGCGGAGCGCGAGGACGAGGGCGCCACGGAAGTCCTCATCATCATCACGATCGCGGCGATCGCAAGTCTCGCCGCCATTGTCGTCGAGCTGTCGGCCGCCAAGGGGATCGGTGCGCGGGCGGCGGGCCTCAATTACGTGCTGACAGCCGCCACGATGCTGGGTGCATGGCTGCTGATCCCCACTATGTTCACGCTGCAATATGCGCGTTACTACCATCGCTCGAAGGACAAGACGTCGCTGACGTTTCCCGACAACGACACGGAGCACGATTACTGGGATTTTCTGTATTTCTCGTTCACGATAGCGGTCGCCTCGCAGACCGCGGATGTGACGGTCTGTTCGCGCGCGGCGAGGCGCACGGTGCTGGCACAGTCGATTCTCTCGTTCTTCTTCAACGCGGCCGTGCTCGGGCTATCGGTGAATATTGCTGCGGGACTGCTCGGCTCGTGAGAGGATGGCGATCACGCCGTCGCGCTTATCCGGCGGGACGGCACCGGACTCCAGAATCACTATCGTGAAAGGGCGGAGGTGGACTATGTTGATCGGCGTTCCCAAGGAAATCAAGAGCCAGGAATCGCGCGTCGGATTGACGCCCGCAAGCGCGCGGGAACTGACGAGCCGCGGTCATCAGGTATGGGTCGAGGCCGGGGCGGGCTCCGTTATCGGGCTACCGGACGAAGACTATGTCGCTGCAGGCGCCACCCTATGCGGCACTGCAAAAGAAATCTTTTCGCAAGCCGACCTGATAGTCAAAGTCAAGGAGCCGCAGCCCGGGGAAATCGCGATGCTGCGGCCGGGGCAGATCCTGTACACCTACCTCCATCTCGCGCCCGATCCTCGGCAGGCGGCCGGCCTCATCGAATCGGGCGCTGTCTGTATCGCGTACGAGACGATCACGGGCCCCGGCGGCGGCTTGCCACTGCTTGCGCCGATGAGCGAAGTGGCAGGGCGGATGTCGATCCAGGTGGCCGCCGCGCATCTTGAGATACCGCGTGGCGGGATGGGGCTGCTGCTGGCCGGCGTGCCGGGCGTGGCCGCGGCGCATGTCGTCATCCTCGGCGCCGGCGTGGTGGGGACCAACGCGCTGCAAATGGCGGTAGGCATGGGCGCGCGCGTGACGGTCATCGATCGCGACGTGGACCGGCTGCGCCATCTCGATCTCACCTTCGGCAATCGCATCACGACGCTGCATTCGAGCGCCCATGCGATCGAAGCATCGGTGGCGGCGGCGGATGCCGTCATCGGCGCCGTGCTGATTCCCGGCGCGGCCGCACCGCGCCTCGTCACGCGCGAGATGATTTCGAAGATGCGCAAAGGTGCCGTGGTAGTGGATGTGGCCATCGATCAGGGCGGGTGTTTCGAAACCTCGCACGCCACGACGCATGCGCAGCCGACCTACGTGGTCGATGGCGTGGTGCACTACTGCGTTGCCAATATGCCGGGTGCCGTTGCTCGAACCTCGACGTTCGCGCTGAACAACGCCACGATCGCGCATGCCATCGCATTGGCGGACAAGGGATGGAAGCGGGCGCTGGCGGACAATCCGCATCTGCGCGCCGGACTCAATGTCTGCCAGGGCCATGTCACGCACAAGGCGGTCGCCAAGGCGCTGGGCCTGCCGTTTCGGCCCGCGGAGGAATTCGCCTCGTAGATCGGCCCCACGCGAGCCCGCGGTTGCCCGGCGTCATTCGGGCTGGCCGCGCTCGCGCAGCAGGTCTGCCAAGCTGCGCGCCGCGGGCTTGAGCGGCACGCGATGGTGCGTCCATCCCAGTTGCTGCTTCGGCGTCAGCGCACGCAATCTCGTGGCGGCCCAGCGGAACAGGCGATAGGCGCGCGGGTCCGAGAAGGCGCCGCTCCAGAACCGCCATACGATATGTTCGCGACGGCTGTAGCGTGCCCCTTGTCCGCGAAGCGGATGCGCGACGGCCTCGTCCGGTGCGCGGTTCGCTTCGGTGCGTAGCCTGATCAGCAGCTTGGGAATCGGAATGCGCACGGGGCAGACATCGCCGCACGCGCCGCACAGAGTGGATGCGGTCGGCAAATCGGCCGTGGCATCGAGTCCGAGCAGATGCGGCGAGATGATTTTGCCGATGGGGCCCGGATAGGTCGTTCCGTATGCATGGCCGCCAATGCGCGTATAGACCGGGCAATGATTCATGCAGGCGCCGCAGCGAATACATTGCAGCGTGGCGCGCAGCGACTCGTCCGCATAGGCTTGAGTGCGCCCGTTGTCGAGCAGCACGAGGTGCATTTCGCGTGGACCGTCGAGCTCGCCTTCCCGGCGCGGGCTCGAAATCAGATTGAAGTAGGTTGTGATCGGCTGGCCGGTGGCCGAGCGCGTCAAGAGACTCGAAAGCGGCACGATGTGCTCGAGCTTCGCCACGACTTTCTCGATCCCCATGATGGCTATGTGTATCGCCGGCACGCTGGTCGACAAGCGGCCATTGCCTTCGTTTTCGACGAGCCAGAGCGTGCCCGTATCGGCCGCCGCGAAGTTGACGCCCGAAATGCCGATATCGGCCTCGGCGAAGGCGCGACGCAATGCGCGCCGGCCTGTCTGAATGAGTTCGTCGACATCCTCGGTGTAGGACGTGTCGGGAATATGCGCTTCGAAAAGCTTGCCGATCTGGCCACGCGTCTTGTGTATCGCCGGCATGACGATGTGCGACGGCTTTTCGCCCGCGATCTGGACGATGTATTCGCCCATGTCCGATTCGAGGCACTCGATGCCGCGCGCGCCGAGGTAATGGTTCAGTTCCATCTCCTCGCTCGCCATCGATTTGCCCTTGATGACCTTGCGTGCGCCGCTGGCTGCCGCGATGCGGTGGATGATGCGATTGGCTTCGTCCGCGGTCTCGGCCCAATGCACTTGAACCCCGGCTGCGCCCAGGCGTGTTTCGAGCTCGACGAGCAACTCGGGCAGGCGCGCCAGCGCATGCTGCCGCACGGATTCGCCAAGGTCGCGCAATGCTTCGAGCTCGTCCGGGTCGGGAAACTGCACGCTGCGTCTGGCTTGAAGAAAATCCATCGCGCCGCGAAAGCTATTGCGCAACGCGTCGTCGTCCAGCGCCGCACGGGCGCGCGCCTTGAAATCGGCCGGCGCAACGAAATGCAAGGGCGTGCTGCTCATCGGGCGGCTCCTTCGGCTTCGGCCGCGTCGGTCACGATCACGACCCACAGCCAGCGCGGACCATGCGCGCCGTACGCGAGGGTTTGCTGGATATCGGATGTCTTGGAGGGCCCCGAGATCAGCACGAGATTGGTCGGCATGCCGGCGCTCCAGCGTTCCGTTTTTGCCGCCGAGTGCAGATCCGCGTGCAATGAACCGGCACGCACGAGCGCGATATGCAACGGCGGGACGAGCGACATCGTGCGTGGCGAGCCTCGATCGGGCTCGAGTATCAGCGTTCCTGTCGCGGCGATGCCCGATCGGGCGACCGTGAACCCCGCGTCGATCGTGTCGAAGAGCTCGCGCTTCCATGCTTCTATTTCGGCATTGAACGCTATGGTCTCGGTGGACGCGGGCAGCGTTTTGGTCAGCGCCGCGCCTTCCGGGGTTTCGGGGTCGAGCAGCAAACGGCGCACGCTCGACTCCGCAAGCCGATCGGCGAGTCGCGCCGGCCATGAAGCAGGGCTTGCGCAGATGACTTCCGCATGCGCCGCGATCAATGCGCCGCGCATCGCGGTCACGCGTTCGGATACCGACACCGACTGCGACGCATGGCGCGCCGCATAGTGCATATCGATTGCGCGATCGATGTCGTTGGCGCTGGTGCGCGCTTCGCCGCGCGCCGTGCGCAGCTTGCCTAGGATTCGATCGCGTGCGCTGAGCGTGCTCATGCCGATGCCTTTTCTTTCGGTGGTGTCGCTTGCGTGGGGTGTCCCGTTGGTTGCGAATCGCCGTTCTTGCCGCAAGAAGGGGACGGCTGACCGCCCGTGCGGCGCCACAGGAAACTCGCGAGGTGCTCGACGGCAAGCGGTGCATGCTCGTGTGCCGCGGCGTGCCCGATGTTGAGCAGACATCCGCAATCGGCCGAAACCAGGGTGTCGCAGCCCGTCGCACAGGCCGACGCGACCTTGTCGCGCACCATCGCACCGGAAATATCGGGTTGCTTCAGCGAGAACGTTCCGCCGAATCCGCAGCACTCGGATTCGCGCTCATGCTCGATTCGCGCGACGCCCGGCAACGTGTCGACGAGCGCGACGCCGTGCGCTCGCGTACCCATTTCACGGCGTGCCGCGCACGATGTATGAAGCACGATGCGCTCGGGGTTCGTGGCACCGCACGCCGGTGTGGCAGCGTAATCGACCTTCAATACATGCAGCAGGAACTCGCCGAGTTCGTAGATTCGCGAGGCGACATCGCTCGCGCGGCGATGCGTTGCCGGATCGTCGGAAAAAAGATCGGGCCAATGATGGCGCATCATGCCCGCGCACGAGCCGGACGGTACGACGACGGGCCACGGCTGATCGAAGAGACGCAGCTGTGCGCGTGCGACGGTACGGGCTTGTTCGGGGTTGCCGCTGCTATAGGCGGGTTGTCCGCAGCAGCTTTGGCCGCGCGGAAAATGCACTGTCACGCCCTCCCGTTCGAGCAGCCGGACGGCGTCGAGGCCCGCGTGCGGAACGAACAGGTCGACGAGGCAAGTCGCGAACAGATAAACGTGGCGCGGCCGATCGCTGGGATAGTGTCTTTCCCGCATTGCTGCTCTCCATGGGGTGCCTGCTTCTGTCGTGAGCGGGCGTGACGGCGGTGGGTGCATAATTCCCGCATTTGCGCGCCGGCTCAAATTGGTTGGACCACCCGTGGGAGCCGGACCGTCGGTGACGAGGCGGACAACGATATGACGACGAACGATCAAGGCCGCGTGGTGGCGGTCATGCGCAGGCTGGAGACGTCGATGCTCGACGGAACGTGGGCCGCGGGCTCGCGTTTGCCGGCCGAGCGGACGCTGGCGGCCGAGTATGGTGTCGCGCGCAACACGATTCGCGAGGCGATCCAGCGGCTTGCCGCGCGCGGCTTGCTCGTCAGCCGTCGTGGCGCCGGCGTATTCGTGACCGACAGGCTGCGCACGGGGATTGCGTCGTCCCCGTGGGGACAACTGGTTGCCGATCACCCTGTATTGCGCGATGACATTCTGGAGTTCCGACGCGTACTGGAAGGCGCGACTGCGTACTTCGCGGCCTTGCGTGGGACAGCCGACGACCGCAAGCGCATTGGCGCAATTCTTCGGGAGCTGGAGAAGGCCCGCGCAAGCAACGATATGACCGCGGAGGCCGATGCCGATACGCGCCTTCATGCCGCGATTGCGGCGGCCTCGCACAATGCCATGTTTTTGCATCTGCACGCGAGCGTGATCGGCCTGCTACGCGAACACATCACAGTCAGCGGCACGGGACTCAGGCAAGAGGACGAAGAGGCGTCACAGCTTCTGCTGATGCAGCACCGGACGCTTTGCGAAGCGATTTGCGCGCGCCAGCCCGAGCAAGCGCGCACGGCCATGCAGACGCATATCGACTTCGTCCGAGGCAAGTTGGGGCAGGACGCATGGCGGGAGCCCGCGCTCGAAAATAAACGGACGCGGGCCCCGAAGCGGTTGCCGGAAGTTGCCGGCTGACCGCGGCACTTTATCGGCCAGGACCGAGAACGGCAGGATCCTTCAGCGCGGCGTCGATCTTGGCGATGTAGCTTGCTCCGCTCGGGTTGTTCGGGTTGTCATTGCCCGACACATAATACGAGAGGCCTTGCTCCAGGCCACCGTGGTCCGCTATGCGCTGGGCGAGATTGGAAGCGGCCATGCGCAACTGAATCGTAGGGCTGTCCTTGTACTGATCGAAGGTCACCACCTGGCTGCCGACGCGTGCATTGCCAGGGCCGCCATTCGCCCACTCGCGGCCATCGAGATATTTGCGCGAGATTTGCCCGAGACCGACCGAGGTGTTGTTGTCGGCCGCTCGGTCGAGGTCGCCCTCCTGGTGCAGCGCTTTCTGATAGCCCTGGCTGAATGCGCCGGATTCCACTTGCAGCTGTGCGCGAAATACGTTGGGGTCCAGACCGTACTCCTTGGCCGTCTCGTCGACTGCCCGGCCGAAATCAGCCTGATTCTTGATCTGAGCATCCTTTTGCTTTTCGTCGCCGCGCAGCACGGGCATGAACTTGGGATGAACCGTCGCCTGAGCTTGTGCGACGCTGGTGGTATCGGGGATGAGGCGGGTGCTCGGCGTGCCCGATGCAGATTTGCCGGACGGAAGCGATCCGCTCGAGCTCGAGTTTTGCGCAGCCTTTCGCGTACCTTGGCTCGCATGAAGACCTGCCGTTGCCGTATCGTTCGTCGACGTAGGGTTGTGCGGGCCCCCCGTATTCATCTCGAGCTTGGTCTTGGCTTGCGCGCCTTGATTAGTGTCACGCGTGTCGAAGCGGCCGGGGGTGTCGGACTTGTTGTGTGCTTCATGCGCGCGATCCGCATGGTTGGGATGCGAATGCGGATGATGCGCCCCGCGATGCCCTTCGTCGCCGCCTGCTTGGGTAGGTGACATCTGCCTGAGCATGCTCTGCAGTTGCGCTTCCACCGTGGCAAGCAGAGCCTCCGTTTTCTGCAGCGAACTGGGATTGATCGGGCCTTCATGACTGAACGACGCTGGCCCTGTACCCTCGACGCGACCATTGATAACCGACATGATGATTCCTCTCCCGCCTATTGATGGATTGCGCACACCGTATCGCTTTCGGGGCGTGACGCTGGTGAATCCATGCTAAGAGGCGTGAGCCGCAATCTCCGGCGTAAGGTGCGAATTCGCGATGCCGCCGGCGAAGTCGATCCGCGAGGGGACCAGCACGCCGGGGTTGCGAGCGGATACGGCGTAGCCGGCGGGCCAGTATCGGTTCAGTTCGGCCAGCACAGCATGCTTCACCGCATTGTCTCCATGCTGCCCGACGATGTAAGTGGTGCGTCGATCCAGATTGCCGGCGGCGGCGTGATAGTGCAGCAGGGCAACGGCGAGCGCGGACGCGATCCCGCGCGGCCGATCGGATCTCGGCGGATTGGCGCAGACATGATCCTCGTGGAAGTCGAGCGCATTGGCGGCCGCGTCGTACCCGGCCTGCGGTGTAAAGACGCCGTCCGCGATGGCGTCGTCGATGAGCCGATGCGCGTGCTCGGCGCGGCCGGCGCCCGCATACGCCGAGATGACGGCGCTGTAAGTCGTCGCGTTGGGCTGCGTTGGCGCACCGTTAGCGGCCAGGTGCCGCGCGTTCGCCAGCAGCGCGTGCGCTTGCTCGGGACGGCCGCCTTTCGCGCAGGCCACGATCGCCGCGTTGTATGCCACGATGTCCGGCCGGATCGACGGGTCGCGCGCGGCGATATCGTTCAGTTCGGCCAGCAAGGCCGTTGCACGATCCACGAGGCCCGCTTTGCCGCAAGCGGCAATAGCCGCGCTGTAGGTGACGACATTCGGATTCATGGAAGAATCATGCCGCGCAAGCGCCTTGAGCTCGTCGAACAGCGCGAGCGCATCGTCGGCGCGCCCCGCCTTCGCACAGGCTGCGATGGCGGCGCTATAGGTGACCACCGAAGGGCGCATCGATGGATCGCGCTGGGCGCGCACCTTGAGTTCGTCGAGCAGCGCGAGCGCATCGTCGGCGCGGCCCGCCTTCTCGCATGCGGAAATCGCCGCACTGTAACTGACGACATTCGGCTGGATCGGCAGGCGCTTCAATTCGCCGAGCAACGTCAACGCTTCATCGGCCAGGCCGCCATTTTCACAGGCGGAAATGGCGGCGTTGTAGCTCGTCACCGTCGGCCGCATCGACGAATCGCGCTCGCCCAGACGTTTGAGCTTGTCGAGCAGCGCGAGCGCTTGCCGCGGCCGGCCGCCGTTTCCGCACGCGGAGATGGCCGAGTTGTAGGTAATGGGATCGACATGTATCGACGGATTCGCGCGTGCAAAGCGCTCGAGTTCGTCGAGGAGCCGAAGCGCGTCATCCGCGCGCCCCGCATTGCCGCATGCGCAGATCGCGGAGTTGTAAGTGATCGCATTGAGCCGGACAGGCTCGCCGCGCGCCGCACGGGTCTTCACTTCGTGCAGCAAAGCCAGCGCTTCGTCTGCCCGTCCTGCGTTGGCGCATGCGGAGATCGCCGCGTTGAAGACGATTTCGTTGGGGCGCATCGCCGGGTCTCTTTCACCGATGCGTTCGAGTTCGTGCAACAGCGCCAGTGCTTCGCGCGCGCGGCCCGCTTTCGCACAAGCGGAAATCGCGGCACCGTAGCTGACGATGCTCGGGCGTAGCGCCGGATCGGCTTCGGCGCGTTGCTTCAACTCATTGAGCAGGGCGAGCGCCTTGTCGGGCTGCCCCGCGTTGCCGCAAGCCGAAATCGCCGCGTTATAGGTGAACAGATCCATCCGCATGGACGGATCGTGCTTGCCGAGCTCGTCGAGTTCGGCGATCAGCGCGAGGGCTTCGTCGGAGCGCCCCGCCTTGCCGCAGGCCGATATGACCGCGTTATAGGTGATGAGGCTCGGACGGATGCCCGCATTCTTGACGGCCGTGAAAAGGCGCATCGTCGTGGCGAAGCTGCCGCCGCGCTTGAGTAGCGATGCCGTGACCTTTTGCACCTCGAGCGCCGAGCGCTTGCCGCTGCGGTAGGCGTCGATGATGGCTTTGTTCGAGCGCGTATCGGCGCCGTCGAATCTCGCGTCATCTGTGTCGCGTCCGCGCGCATCGATCGAGGCTGAGGCCGATTGAGGCGAAGCGAGCGACGCGCGCGCGCGAATATCGAGGTGCGACCGGTTCGATTGGGAGCGGGCAGGCGCATCCGTGTCGGCGGATCGAGCATTGTTTCGCAACCGGAGCGTGCCGCGCGATGCGGCGCCGTCGGCCGCACGGGGCTCGATATCGCCGGCGGGGCTCGGCGTTCGTGCGAGGACGAGCGTGCCGTTCGCGCCGCGGCGGACCTGCGCGGTCGACGCGGCGGCACTTGGCGTGCCGGCTGAGGGCACGTTGGCCCGCATCCTCTGCCCGCCTTCCGCGCCCCGATTCGGCGCCGCCTGTCCATCTTTGAGTACGGTGAGCAGCCCATCCGTCCGTGTCAGACGGCTCGTGGACGATTCTCGGTGCGGTTCGTTCCGCGATGCGGAGTCGGGTGGCGAATTGCCGGTCTGGCTGACCGGTGCGCCGGCAATTCTCGAAAGACTCATTGACTCGTTCCGCGGATGCTAAGCCACAATCGGGCCGGGAGGGTGGACACGCGAGAGCGTCGCGCTTTCGCAATTGCGCAAGCGCGATTTCGGCGGGTTTCCCCGACCCAGGGCTCCGAGACTACCGGCAGGCGCTCGGCGAGAAGACGGGGCCGGCGAAAAAGCGGCGCTACGAGCGAAACTGCGCCGGGGGCCGCGCAGATGCGGCCCCGTTCGGTGCCCTCAGTGATCCTCCTTAAGGAACTGCCAGAGCGGGCGGGGTCCTTCGTCATGCCGCCGGGAGCCGGCAGCGGACAGCGATTCGACGTCGGCCCCGCCGAAGCGGCTCGATCGGCCGCTGTCGCTCAATCGGCGCGACAGGCTCGGCGTGCGGTCGATTCGTCGCGACGACGTCCCCGAGGCGACAGAGTATGGATCGCTTGGCGCCGCACTCGGTGCGGGGCGAAATTGAGATGGCGGAAGCGGCGCGACCATATCATCGCCCTCGCGCAGATAAGCGCTGTATTCGCTGTCCAGCGAGGACGGTGCGGAAGGCAACGAACTCGGCGGCGCGAGTCTGCCGCCGCGCCGTGCGGCGCGCACGGCGGAGAGATCCGAAGGCGTCAGGCTGCTGACATAGCTGGGTACGATGCTTCCGGCGGCGCTGCTCGAGCCGCGACGCCGGTTGCGCAGCAGCGTCAGGCTGTCGACATGACTGAACACGCGACTCCCGCCCACACTTCCTTGAGAACTGCTTGTCTCGCTCGATCCTTCGTACGAGGTGAGCCGGCGCGACGACGCCGACGAATAGCCCAGACGCCCGTTGCCGAGCGCTTCGACGACACTGCCGCGCTCCGACAAGTGAAAGCTGCGCTCGCTGGGCGTGCCCGCTTGCGACAAGACCTCGGCGATCTCCGAGCGCTGCTCGCTGCCGGCGACGGAGCGGCGACCTGTGGCGTGGGGATCGATATCGATCCATCCGCTGCTGCTGCTCAGATGTTCGCTCGAGGCAGCCGAGAGACGACTTGCGTTGGAACCTCGCCCGCCCACGCTGAAATTCATGTCGATCCAATCGCTGCCGCTGCTATGGGCCGAGCCGCTCGCCGACAGCGACGGCGTCAACGAACGTGAGGTAGCCGATTCATAGACGCTCTCCGCGACGCTGCCATATTCGCTTGCGGACACCGAATGCGTCGGGCTGGCAACGCTGCTGCCTACCTCCGAACCAGCGGCAGGGGTTCGTTCGCCGCCCACCGCGGACACAAAGGATCCGCCCGCTGTCGACAGACGCGAAGCGAGGCGACCCAACGAGGCGTTGCTTGGGAGATTGCGCTGCGAGCGCGACGTCGACGATTGCCTATCGTCGTGCTCGGGCGCGGTATAAGCCGAGTGAAAGCTGGAAGTGTTGCTGATGCTGCTTGGCATGATAAGCGGCCTTTCATGTTGAAGAGAGAGGGACTGTGTGACGCTGCGCTCAATCGATTCTGAATATGGACATCATCTGCTCGAACAGATCGATGCCGCTCGTCGGCGCGGCTTCGGAATCGGTGTGCTGCGGACTGGGCCAGGCGTAGCTGCTGTAATCCCGTGTCTCCGGGTCCGCGCCGATCCCACCGTATGCCCACGGCGCGTTGCCGTAGGGTGTCGGATCCGGATCGGACTCGGTCTCTTCTTGCACCGGCGGTGTCGATGCAACCCAGGGCGGCATGCCCGCGGCTGGAGGGGCGGTTTCGGTAGTGGAAGTCGATGCCGCCCAGGCCGGCGGCCCCGAGGGTTCGCGCGTCTGCTCGTCGGCCTCCAGCCGGGGGCGAATGGCCTCGGCCCAAGGCGGTGGGCTGCGCAATGGCTGTTCCAGGTGGGCCCACGACGTGGACGTGGCGTTCGCGGGCATCTGCTGCTGCGCCGCTGTCGATGTCGATGGCATCGACGGTACCGCCATCGACGGCCCCGGTGCATGAAGCGACGAAAGGACTGCTGCGGCATTCGGCGCCGCGTTGGGTTGTAGCGGCCGAGAGAACTGCATCAGCAGGTTCGCGAGCGCGTGAACATCGAGGTTCGGCGGCACGGCCGCAGGGGTATCGAAGTTGAATTGCGGAGGCGGCGCGGCCGGAAGGGCGAAACCCGATAGACCGAGGTGAGGCCACGCACCCCAGGTGGCCGCATAGGGCGCTTGAGCGGGTGCCGGTGGCGGGGGCAGCGGGGCGCCGTAGCGATCGGCATACTCCTGCGCGCGCTCGTCGAGCCAACCATCGACGGGCTTGGTCCATGCCGGTTGCGGTCCCAGCGCGTCGGCCCCTGGCAGTTCGGGTTGGCCGACACGTTCGAGCCCGATCACCTGTCCCGGTTGACCGTGTTCGCGTATGTACTCGTCCGCGGAATAGACCGATCCGAGGTCCGGCGCATACTGGCCGACGGCTGGCGGAAGCTTGCTCGCACGAACGGGGCGATCGCTGGCCAGGATCCCGCGCCCGGGGTTCAGGCGCGCGCTTTGGACGAGCGTTGGGCGGATCTTGGTGTTTTGCGTGTGGACGATGATCTTCCCTGTTTTATTTCTCAGCGTGTGATTTTCAAATACGCTGGCGTATTCGAACCCCCCGAATTTCGTCGGCAATGTCGAGAGGTCGCGGTTGTGCTCGAGATGCAGCGTCATCGAGTAGGCTGGATTGGCAAACGTGACGGGTAGTCCCGTGAGCTTGTTATAGGACAGATTGAGGCTCCGGAGCCCATGAAAGAGCTCGCTCCAGCCATTCGGCAGTTGCCATATCTGATTGTTCTTGAGGTTGAGCTCTTTGAGGTTCGGCAGATTTTTCATCGACGCCGGGACTTCGGAAAGGAGGTTGCGTTGCGCCGAAAGCGTGCGCAGATTGATGAGCCCTTCGATCGTGTCCGGCAACCGCTCCAACTTGTTTCGATCGAGGTTCAAATAGGTGAGCTTGGTCAGTTGGCCGATCTCCGGCGGAAGGGATGGCAACTTGTTGTCTTGCAGCTCGAGGCTGTGAAGCGAATGCATCTCGCCGACTTCTTTCGTCAACCGCCGCAAGTCGTTGTTCTGCGCGTCGAGCGCCTTCGTTTTGTTGAGCAAGCCAATCTGCGTCGGCAATCGCCTCAAGCCAAGACCCGATACGTCGATCTTGGCGGCGCGTTGTTCCGCCGCTGCGACGAGACGATTCACCGCCTCGGTGCGCCTTTCTGTGGGGTACCCGTAGTTGGCCGCCCAACCATCGAGGCCTTCCTTGAACGCGGTACGTTGGCGCTCGCTGAGTCCTTCGAGCGGCCCGCCTCGATTGAGGCGTCGCGGCGAACCGGCTTCGTTCTGCTGCCTTCCGATCGCGGCTGCGCCGCGATCGTTTTTTCGAGAAGTTGGCGGTGTGCAATTGACCGCATGTGCGCCGCCACAATTAAGTAGTCCTAATTTTTTCATGAGAAATCGCCGCAAGTGGCAAGCCGTCGCATTCGATGGCCTACGAGTCGTTTTCGCCGTACTTAGAATCCGTAGGAACCGCGCCAGGCCGCCGTTGAGGCGGACTGCTGGCTCGCCAGATATTCCTTCCAGAACGGTTGTTCCTTAATGAACGCCGAGAGCTTGCGACGTCCGTTTTCGTCTTCCGCCCGATGCACTTCCCGAATGATGTCGAGCATGACGGACCCGGTACGTTCCGGCGAAACGATGTGTGCGAACATGCTTCTGAAATGCGGGTTTTCATCCATGTTCTTGCGCAGAGGCTCGAGCCCGAGAATTTGTAGCTCGCGCGAGACGATGGTCTGATAGACGAGCGCGATCTGTAGCGGATCATCGGCCAGATGGGATTGGCTCGGATCGTTCAGCTTTTTTTGCTTATTGATGTTGGCAACTGTTTCCGCCAAGTTGCAAATGACATGTTGCCTGAACAACATGATGCCGACGCGCCATACGTTGATGCCGACGGTTTCCCCGGGAATGCCCATGGCACCGCGCAATTTCGCCTGTTCCAAGCGCTGCTTCAGATGGTCGCCTTGCAGGTAAAGACGCTCGCGATAGTGCTTGGCGAGCCCGTCGAGCGTGTTGTGCTGAACCTGCTCGAACCCGAGCATGTCCAGTTCGTGCTGATGCGCCTGGTTGATTGTCGGGTCCGAAAAGTCGAACCACGAATCGTTGGAGCCAGCCACTTTGAACGGCGCCGAATGCACGTGCGGCGTCGTCGCCGGGCGCTGCATCAGCGAGGCCGCGATTTGCAGCGCCTGGGCATAGGCTGCGGCTTGCGGGTCTTGTGTCGTGTGCTGAAATCCGCTCGCCGGAAGGCTCGTACCCATCGGCATAGTTGGGAACGTCTGTGCCGGCGCCGGTTGCGGTTGCGGGATTTGCGTGGACGGGGGCGCGGTTGTAGCCGGCGGTGTAGCCGGGGACGACCCGCTGGGCCGCCATGCTGCGCTGATTTGCGTCGGTATGAACGGCTGAGTAGTCGCCGGCGGAGGCGTTTGAACGTTGACTGCCGCACTCGAACTGGGTGTGGCATTGGGCGCTTGCGCAGGCGGCGTTGTTCGCTTGCGCACGAATGCGAATGATGGCGCGTCGCTCTCTGACGAGGACTCGCTGAAGACGCTATGTACTGCCTCATTTTGCTGCGTTGGCGGTTGCTGCGTCTGTGGTTGTGCCTGCGGTTGTGGTTGTGGTTGTTGCTGGGCGTGGTGGGCCATATCGTGGCCTGCCGTTTGCCGCACAAATTGGTCGAACGAGGCGCCGCCCGTCGGACCCGACGTCGTCTGTGCCGCAAACAGTTCGGGCATTACGTGCGCCATCTGCGCAATCGGGCGTTGCGCGAGCTCGTCGACGGGAGGCGGGTCGGCTTGCATGAACGCGGGCGACTCTTTGTGATAGAGCGGCTCGTAGACCGGCACAGGCGGGGGCGGCGCGCCCGGTGCTTCTGTCAAGCGCCCATCCGTTACCAGCGTCTCCGGTAGCGGCGTGTTCGCTATACGGATTTTCAGATTTTTCGAAAGAACTTTCGAAGCGAGCGTATTCGTTCCTTGTCGCGTGATCTGGAAGCGGCGTCTCGACACATATTCGAAGGGACCGAAAGTGTTCGGCAATGTGCTCAGCGGATTGCCCTCTACGCTGAATTCCTGCAGATGCGGCAGGTTTCCGATCGATTCAGGAATGGCGCGGTCCTCTACGCTGTCCGGATGATCCGCGCTCGGCTCCAAATCTGTCAGCCGGTTCCGATCGGCCTTCAGCGTGCGCAATTTCAGAAGCGATCCGACTGTGTCCGGCACCACCTCGAAGTGATTGCGGGACATGTCGAGTTCGCGCAGCGATGCGCACTGAGCGATCTGAAGCGGGAGGTCGGTCAACATGTTTCCGCTGAGTTTCAGTTGCTTGAGCTTGCTAAGTTTGCCGATCGCGGACGTCACGGCACGGAGCGCGTTGTCTCCCAGGTTCAACGATTCGAGCTTCGTCAGCGCGCCGATGGTCGCGGGGACCTCGGCGATGGCGTTATGCGATGCATCCAACGAGCGCAGATTCTGCATTTGCGCAATCTGAGGCGATAGAAAGGACAGTTCGTTGCCCGACACGTCCAGCTTTTGCACTTCGCTGAAGCTCAATACGACCGGCGGAATGGCCGGCAGACTGTTGCCGGACAAAGAGATGCTTTTTGCGGTGCTTGCTCGCGTCATGAGCGATTCGGGCAGGGACGTGAGCGCGAGATGATCGAGCTTGACATCCTGGCCGGGTTTCGCGTCGGCCAATCTGTCGGCTGCCGTCTGGCGGCGCTCGTTTCCGCGCCTTCTCGAGTTGATCCAATTGAGCGCTTCCAGATACTGCGGATCGTCTCGGCGGGTCTGCTCGGCCGTCCGATTGGTTTCGCTTCGCCTCGACAAACTGATCGGGACCGAAACGCCCGATACCTTTTTGCAATACATTGGGTGACCTCCTCAAAGCTTGGTCGATGATTCGTTATCAGGTCCCGGCAATTCATTGCGTGAACGCCGGATGCAGGCATCCGACCCGCCATGCCCTAGGCATGCGGGTGTTGCGGATAAGCCGGGTGGCGCGAGCGTCAAGCCGAGGAGCTGGGCTCGATGCGGGCGCGATATACGCCCGCGCCGAGCGAGGCTCGGCGACGCTCACGTCCTGTCGATCAACTCATGGGCGTGAGTTCAGCGAATTGAAGAGCCGTTTCAGCGCAGGTTGTTTGCCATAGATGGACGGGCCGCGCCGAGAGGGCGCCACGGAAGACTGATACGAGGGCGCGGCGGAGAACGTGCTGCTGTCGGCGAAACTGACATTCCCAAGGCGTGATGGGCGCGGAGGCGGGCGGCGCGAGGGCGGGGGCGCCTCCGTTACGGCCGTTGATGGCGTGATATCGGATACGCTCAACTCCGTATCGGGTTGCCACGTCACCGAGGGGCGGTCCGCCGGGATAGACCCGCCAATGTCGCGCAATCGGTTCAGGCGCTCCACGAGTTCCGCGCGCTCAGCGCTACTGCTGCGGCTTCCAGCCTCCGACAGATTGTCCGAAATCGTGTGCACGGAACTGACGCTGCTTCCGCCCTTCGACGGGTTGTCGGAAATCGTATGCACGGAACTGATGGTGCTTCCAGCTTCCGAAAGCTTCTCGGAGATCGAATGCACGGAGCTCACGTCGCTTCCGGTGGGCCCCGGGGCCCACCCGCGCTGGCCGAAGCGCCCTCCGTCCATCGCGGTGGCAATGGCAGCGCGTTCGGAGTCGTTCAAGCTGCTGGCTATCGAGCCGCGATCGCTAAAGCGCGTCGGCAGAGGCACGTGCGACGAATGTCGGCTGCCGGCTTCAGACAGTGCCACGCTGACATCGGAGCGCGAGCGTCGCGATTTTTGGCTCGACGATCCCGAGTGCGAAGATAGCGGTCGGTGCGACGACGCTATGGAGCTCGCAGTGGATGGCGGCAGGTGCGACGACGCTATGGAGCTTATGGAGCTCGCAGTCGATCGATTGTCGAACGATCGGTTATCGGCCGAAGCGAACGATCCCGCGCTCGAGGTGCTGGGCGTACGCACGCTGCCGGCCCATTGCGAGTATTCGCTCTGGTTGTAATAGGGATTGCCGGCATAGTCCGAATAGTCCAGCGGTCCGCCGGAGGCGACCGAACCGAACTCGCTCAACGTATCCTGGCGTGCCGCCAGCGAGCCGAATTGCCCGTTGGACGAGCGTGTGCGCCTCTGCGATCGGGAATTGGATCGGTTCGAAGAGGCGTTGTTGGCTTGGGAGTAATAAGTGGAGTGCGAACCTGATGAACTGCCGATGTTATTGACCATATTGTTGCCTTGTCGCTTTTTCAGTGCTTGTTGGGAGAGGATGCGGATACATGATTTTTCTTGCAAAAAGGTTTTAACTCGTCGATCGAAGCAGAGCCTTCGGCGAGTCGGCTATTCTCGGTAAGCGGGGTTGGCGGAGCTCCGACTCGCGACGAAATTGCGGGGAAGCCGGCGAAACGAAACGAGTTGTTCGCTGTTGTCGCCGGATTCTCTCCGTGCGTGGCGTAATTGCGAACCGGGGGACTGAATAATCGCTGATTCACCCCGCTGAACGAACCGACATTCGAGCGTCGATTCATTCGAATCGCCGTCGTTTGCCATCGAATCAGCGTCGGTTTTTTGTCACGAGAGGAACACTATGAGAAGAGTCGGTGGCTCATCCAATTCAAACCCTTATCACTCCCAAGCAAATGACTCCCAAACCGATCGATCCGACGTTTCGTCTCAACGACGCATGCGCTCGTCGGACAGCCGATTCGATGCATTTCGGTCGCGCCCTACCGCGAACAGCGAACTTGGCTCGGTGGCATCCGAGTACGCTGAATCGGGCAGCCGCTCTACGCGACCCGGCGCATCGACGAATGCGAGCGGCCGCACGTCCGCGTCCGGGCGTGATACCGAATCGGTGAGAAACCCGGTTCGGTCGAGCGCCTTGACCGGCCGTCTCTCTGAAGCGGGCAGCAATGTCTCGGAAGCGGGCGGTAGTCGATCGCGATATAGCAGGCCTTCATCGAGCAGTACGCGCTCGGGCGCCACGGGGGCGCCCAGCCAATTCCGCCCTGCGCTGCCAAGCGTCGTGGAAGCGCTATCCGAGGCGGGCAGCACGCGCCGTACGCAGAATGCGGAACTTGCGTCGGTGCTCGAGCGGCTCTCGATGCTCCCGGAGGACGAAAGGGAACGCGATCCCGCTTTTTCAGAGCTCGTATCGGTAGTTGGCAGCATGCTGTCCGCCAGGGAGCAAACGCCGAGCATCCGGCGAGGTGGAGGTACTCGCGCGTCGACGACCGGCTCGCGCCAATCGACGATCGCGACGACGCCCGCCTCGATCGCACCATCGTCGCAACCGAGTGGAAGCGGGCAACAAGCCCGCGGTATTCATGACCGGCCCCGGCGCCTGCATCCGTTTAGTCCGGTCTCGTTGTCGTTGCCGCCTGCTCCCGAGCCCGACCGCAGCTACGCTGAAACACTGGAACACAGAATCGCTCGGCGGCGGCAAAGGCGACCTCAGCTTGCCTCACAAATCCCTCGGCCCGCCGATTCGTAATCGGGGTCGCGGTTGCAGTGGCGCATAAGCGCGCTGGCGCCCCAGGGGGCGCCAGCCGACTGCCGCCTCGAAGGGGCAGCAATGTTCAGTACGTGTAGCGTATCGCGTCCAGCTCAGGGCGTAATCTTTGCTGTCGAAAGCAACCATCCCAGCGAAGCGCTATACCAGAGCGGCGCCGTGACTTCGAGATTGATGTCGTGTCCCGAAGCGGGAACGACGAACGACGTCACGCTCGGGCTCGCACTGTAATACGGTTGCTCGGCGCTTTGCAGCGATGCGGAGGTCGAACAATCGGCGGCGCCATTGCCGCAAAAGATCACGTCGTCTTGCCCGTCGACGATGAGAATCGGCACGTTGATGAAGGCCGAGTAATACGTCGCCGACCCTTGGCCCGTTGCAAATACCCCGTTGAGTTCGGTTTGCGTGGCCGTCTGCTTCGTCTTTTCGTCGAGTTGAACGACATTCGGATCGGTCGTCGCCGGGTAATAAAACATCGCGTTGCGTGCGCCGGGCCGCGTGGTCAGATAGCCGGCGTCGAGCCCCATATTTTGGAACGCAGGATCCTGCTGTGCCGGGTAGATGTCCTGCGAAAGGAGGGTGCCGATCGTCGAACTCATCTTGTGTCCAATGCCGGTGAGGATGACGGCATCGACATCGCGATATTGGCCGGCTTCGACCCACGACGTATAAGATCCGAGCGAATGGCCGGCGAGAACGACATGCTTGAACGTATAGCCGTTGATCTGACCTTGCCGTAACGCTTGCACCAGCTCGTGCGCGACATAACCGTTCGAGTTGACCGAGATATCGGTGCTCACCGGGTGGGAACTGAGCCCGTCGCCGATCCGGTCATAGACGAATACGGCGTAGCCCGCGTTCGTCATGAAGTTGCGATACGAATAGACTTGGGGAACATACGGCCAATCCCAGTAGTGGTGATCGTACGTGGCCCCGTGCACGGTCAGGATGACCGAATTGGCTTGGCCCGATGGCGGCAGGCAGAGCTTGCCGGAAACGGAATAAGCCTTGGGCCCGCCCTCGGCCAGCGCTACCGGTACCGTGACGGACTGGCAAGTCGTCGCAGCGCTCGCCTGGGCGAACGCGTTATCGCAAACGAACGATGACAGGCCGAGCGACGCGATCGCAACGAGCAGTTTCGATGTGCGGGACAAGCGCTTTCCGGCGCGCTTTGCGGCTTTTCCAATCCGCGTTGTTTCCATCATGTTTGACCTCTTTCGAAGAAAGTTGAAGACGAGCGACGACATGCGCTGCGCGGCGAACTGCAGCGCGCAACGCTCGAAGCGCGTTGGAAGATCGGATCGGTCCGTTTTGGAACGAATGTGAATGCCGCGGCGGGGCGCCGCGTTCGCGACAGCGATGGCCGGACCGGAGCCTATGGTAGACAGGCACCTCTGTCCCGGCGACGCTGATCCTCGTAGAAGGGGTGCCGTTAAATCGCCTTCACCACGCCAGTTGTATGCGGTGTTCCCGAGCCGCATAAATCGCCAAATCGCGCCGCATTGACGATCGGTTAAAGATCGGATGAATGTCGCCGTTAACAGACGACGTGGGACGATGCGCCGCCCGTCGCGCGACGACGCTGCAATTCGGATTTGACGAACGGCTTACGGGAAAAAACGATGCTCCGGGGGATATTGAAAACGATCGCCGCGCTGGCGTGTTGCTATGCGCTCGGCGCATCGGCGAACGGGACGGACCCGATGGCCCCGGCGCCCGATCTATTGCAATCCCCGGAGCGGGCGGCCGGTATCGTGTCGGAGCATCAGCGCGACAGTTATCGGTCGGTTCTCGACGCTTATCGCGCCGGCCTCGTGCAACATCCGCATGATGTCGCGCTTGCAGTGGCGCAATGCGGGTTCATTCAACGCTTCGCGTGGTCGGAAGACCTGGAGTGGAGCGATGCTGCGGCGAAGGATTTCACGGCCTGCCAGCATATGCTCGACGAGCGCTTTCCAGGTCAGCCCGAGGCCGCGCTTTTCGTGCTCGAGCATCGCTATGGCAAAGACGCGCTCGCTTACGGCGAGCCGTTGCTCGCGCACTCCTCGGAATGGACTCCGGCGCAGCGTACGCGGCTTCATGCGGCGCTTTCGCGCGCCTATTCGGCAGTGAAGGACGAGAAGCACGCGGGCGAGCAAGCGCTGCGCGCGGTCGAACTCGATCCGTCGAACCCGTGCCTCGTCGAGGCGCTGCGCTATCTCGTGCGCTCGAGGCGCAGTGACGAGGCGCAGCGGTTGCTGGCCAGTGCGCCTGTCGCGAAGACGATCTGGCTCGAAGCCCAACGCATCAATACGGCGGCTGAACTGTTCCCGGGGCGCAGGCACGCGACGAACTCATGCGAGCCGGGCACGCCGGCTTGAAGATCGACGCCTATACGTCGGCGCGCGCGTTGTTTCGGGCCGGCGATGTGGCGGGCGCCGAGGCAGCGCTCGCCGCGCAAAAGCAGCCATCGAAATTCATGACACCGCAGAATCGCCAGATTCGACTCGATGTTGCGTTCAATGCGGGCAACTCGCTCGCGGCGGCCGATCTTTTACGCGACGAATACGACCGGACGCACCAGGCGATGCCGCTCGTTCCCGCCTACGCGCGCTTGCTCGATCTTTCCCCGAAGATGCTGATGCGTGCCGATCTCTTGCCGCTCGCCGGCGCGTTGATCTTGTACACGGTCCTGTTGGTTGCCGCACCAGGTCTGCTGTTGTTTCCCGCTCACTATCGCGGCCTCTTGCGCGCACGGGCAAAAAAGGTCAGCGAGCCGCTTTTCGGGCGCATCGGTTTGCGACATGCGTGGTGGGCTTTGTCGTCGATGTATTTCGCCCTGTATGTGTTCGGCGGATTTCGCGTGGGTACCGCATCGCTATCGCCGGCTCACGACACGGTGCTGCGCGAGGGCTGGCAACAGGGCGTGGCGATCTCGTACATCTGGTCGCTCGCCGTCATGGCGCTGGGTCTCGCATGGGTGGCAGTGCGTTTTTCGCGGCGCGAGTGGCTCGGCAGCGGAGAATGGAAAAAAGCCTGGTTCGTCCCGCCCGCGCTCTATCTCGGGTGGTGCCTATTGAATTTTGTCGCCAGCCGTCACGCGATGCCGACCGGCGGCCCCGGTGTCGCCTGGCAATTGGCATGCGTTACGGGCGCGCATTCGATAGGCGGTCTGGCGCTGCCGTTGCTGATCTTTGCGGTGGCCGTGCCCATTGTCGAGGAACTGATTTTTCGGGGTTGCCTGCTGGGAGGATTGTCCCGCCATATCAGCTTCGGGTGGGCCAACGTCATGCAGGCTGCGCTTTTTGCGGCGCTTCACAACGATATGTCGCACTTCGGGCAACGCTTCGTCCTCGCGCTGATCGCCGGATGGTTAGTGAGGAAAACTAAAGGACTGGCGTTGCCGATCGCCATGCATGGCGTGGTCAACATGTTGTTCGTATTGGCGGTTGTCCGGAACCTCTGAAGGCCGAGCTTTCGTTTTGTAATGGAAACCGAACGGCCGTAGGGAAGACCGAAGGGCAGAAAAAACACGTGTGCGCTTTCGCTGCACAATTCGGCCACTCTAACGCGGATAACGGTCCGCTCCATGGGAGGTCGCAGATGAGCGAAGTTAGCCGCGTAAGGGGTGGTCAAGAGCAGCCTGTCGCATCCGGCCCGCAACCGGACGAGAAATCCGATTCGTCGAAGGCTTCGGTTCGATCGGTACGAGGAAGGCTTGGCGAGATCGCGTCGAAAGCTCGACCGATAGCCTCCGCAGTTACTGGGGCAGCTGCGGACGCCGCGACGGCGGCACGACGATCGGCAGCATGGAGAACTGCATCCGACCGGCTGACAATGGCGGCGCATCGTCCTTTGACGGCTGCGTCAGATGCGGCCTGGATCGGACGATTGCCGGGCGGTCAGCGTGTGAGAAGCGCGCTGACGCAGGCCGCTGAAAAAGCTGCTGTCGCACGTGCAGTGGGTCCCAATCTAAAGACTTTGCTCGGCGACATCGATCCGCTCGACGCGGCGATCGACACCCACCAGCGCGAACAAATGCTGAGCGCGATAAAAAATCTGGGTTTGAGGGCGGAAATCGCAGTTGTCGACGAGAACGGCCAATTGAGCCCGGCAGACAGCAAAGTCTTCGAACAGATTTACATGGAAAACTTCCCGGCCGCCGAGGCAGTTCCGGTCAAGACGATCCAGGCGGCAATGGCAAATCGAAAGGCGGCCGGCACGGAACTGGACGGCAAGCGTTTCACGCTCTGCTATACGGGCAAGCTGCCGGGGGAATCCGAAGACAAGCGCCGGCCACTCGCATTCGCGCAAGGTGGCACGCTCGATGCCGGCAAAAACGGCATGGTCAGTTTTGCCGAGTATCTTGCCGTTCAAGACGAATTTCGCGGCCATGGGATGCTGCATGTGATGCTGGGCTTCGTCGATGCATCGGCTATGGCGGCGGTTGCCAAGCATAACCAAACGACGGGCGACAACAAGGCAATGCTCGGGGCAGTGTGGGAAATCGATCCGAAGGGGCGCGGCGAGACTGCGGAGGACCGCCTCTATACGATTCAACGGAACCGGATTTATGACCGTGCCGGCGCGCTAGTCGTCATGGGGCAAACAAATGATGAGCGCCTCGTACCCGTGCACGCACAGCCTGATGTGACTCCTGACGGCAACACCGGCAATTGGCATCTGCATTTCGTCTACCGCCCCAACCCCGGCAGCCCTGCGTTCGACAAAGACGCACTCGTGGCCGCCAGCCAGAGCTATGACGACTATTTCCGCGACTGGGCGGCAACCGGCCAACCGGGCGTTGACGAAGCCAAGATCGTCGAAGCGGCCTGGTATAAGGGTGAGTTACATGCAGGGTTCGACGAGGTCGCGCTGATGAAGCCGAGCGATGCGCCGAGCGACTGGGACATGGCACGCGACGACCCGCTCGTCGCACAGATCGTCGCGGAAGGATTCGGACTTGTGCGTGGGGACGGGTCAAGCTACAGCGACGCAGACTTCGCGAATCCCGCTATCAGGACCGAGATCGCCGCTCGTGCGGCGACCGCATTTGCGCGCGAACTCGAGGAGGCGAACGCGGCCGCGGAGGCCGAGTAAAAACGCTGCTGCCCGTCCCGCGGGCCGCGCTCTGGTTGGCGCAATGGGACCGATAGCTTCCCTCAATCCGATTGATATTGACAATCAAATTCACTGATCGATAGCTTCTGGTCATACTGCACTCACTTTCCAACCCAACCAGAGGATTTACGCGAAATGTCGATCATCAACAGCCAAGTCAAGCCGTTCAAGGCCACCGCTTATCACAATGGCGACTTCGTGACGGTCACGGACGAGACGTTCAAGGGCAAGTGGTCCGTCGTTTTCTTCTACCCGGCCGACTTCACGTTTGTCTGCCCGACGGAGCTCGGCGATCTGGCTGATCGTTATGCCGAATTCCAGAAGCTCGGCGTCGAAATCTACAGCGTGTCGACCGACACCCATTTCACGCACAAGGCGTGGCACGACACGTCGGACACGATCGGCAAGATCAAATATCCGATGATCGCGGACCCGACGCGTGCGATTGCGCAAAACTTCGATGTCCTGATCGAAGAAGAAGGTCTGGCGTTGCGCGGCACCTTCGTCATCAACCCCGAAGGCCAAATCAAGCTGTGCGAAATCCATGACAACGGCATCGGCCGCGATGCAGGCGAACTGCTGCGCAAGGTGCAAGCTGCGCAATACATTGCGGCTCACCCGGGCGAAGTCTGCCCCGCGAAGTGGACGCCCGGCGCCGAAACGCTGACGCCGTCGCTCGACCTCGTCGGCAAGATCTAAGCCTTTCTCGCCCGGCAGGATGCGGCGCCGTCTGCTCGATGGCGCCGCGTGCAGCCTGCCTCTCTCCGCCCCATTCGACATACCGGATCAGTCATGCTTGACGCGAATCTCAAGACCCAACTGAAATCATATTTGGACAAAGTCACGCGGCCTATCGAGATCGTCGCATCGGTCGACGACTCGGCCAAATCGCAAGAGCTGCTCGCGCTGTTGCGCGAGATCGCCACGCTGACCGAACGCGTCGCCGTCATCGAACGGCGTGACGACGACGAACGCAAACCGTCGTTTTCGATCGGCGAGCCCGGCAAGGCCGCGAGCATCCGGTTTGCCGGCATTCCAATGGGGCACGAATTCACGTCGCTCGTGCTCGCGCTGCTTCAGGTTGGCGGGCACCCCATCAAGCTCGAGCAAGCGGTGATCGACCAGATCCGCGAGCTCGACGGCGATTACACGTTCGAAACGTATTTCTCGCTGAGCTGCCAGAACTGTCCGGAGGTGGTGCAAGCGCTGAACGTCATGGCGCTCATCAATCCGCGTATCCGTCATATCGCGATCGATGGTGCGCTGTTTCAGCACGAAGTCGAGTCGCGCCAGATCATGGCCGTGCCCACGATGTTCCTCAACGGCGCGGTGTTCGGGCAAGGCCGCAGCGGCGTCAAGGAGATTCTCGCCAAGCTCGACGGCAACGCCGGCGCGAAGGCCGCCAAGGCGCTCGAGAACAAACCTGTTTTCGATATGCTCATCGTCGGTGGCGGCCCCGCGGGCGCCGCGGCCGCAATTTATGCCGCGCGCAAAGGTATCGCGACGGGTGTCGCGGCCGAGCGTTTCGGTGGTCAGGTACTCGATACGCTCGCCATCGAGAATTTCGTTTCGGTGCAGGAAACGGAAGGTCCCAAGTTCGCCGCCGCGCTGGAAGAACACGTGAAGCGCTACGAAGTCGACATCATGGACGCGCAGCGGGCGCAGGCGCTCGTGCCCGGGGAAATCAACGAAATTCATCTGGCCAACGGTGCGGTGCTGAAGGCGAGGACTGTCGTGCTGGCCACGGGCGCGCGCTGGCGCGAAATCGGTGTGCCAGGCGAGCGCGAGTATCGCAATCGCGGTGTGGCGTACTGTCCGCACTGCGACGGTCCGCTCTTCAAAGGCAAGCGCGTGGCCGTCATCGGTGGCGGCAATTCGGGTGTCGAAGCGGCGATCGATCTCGCCGGCATCGTTCGGGAAGTCACGTTGCTGGAATACGGCGAAACGCTGCGCGCGGATGAAGTGCTGCAACGCAAGCTGCGCAGCCTTTCGAACGTGACGGTCGTGACGCGGGCGCAGACGACGCAGATCGAAGGCGACGGCAAGAAAGTGACGGCGCTGAGCTATACCGACTTGCGTTCGACCGAGACGAAGCGCATCGAACTCGAAGGCGTGTTCGTGCAGATCGGACTCGTTCCGAACACCGAATGGTTGACGGGAACCATCGAGCTCTCTTCGCACGGCGAAATCGTCGTCGATGCGAAAGGCGCGACGTCGCTGCCGGGCGTGTTCGCGGCCGGTGACGTCACGACGACCCCGTTCAAGCAGATCGTGATTGCCGTCGGCGATGGGGCCAAAGCGTCGTTGGGTGCATTCGATTACCTGATTCGCAGCGGCACCGGGCAGCCGGTCAGCGTGCCTGCGAACCGGGAAGCCGAAGCCGCGCTTGCCTGAGGCGGGTCCGAAAACCACAAGGGAAAAAAACGAACGGCGGGCACCGCTCCATTCGAGCGATGCCCGCCGTTCGTCGTTCAGCGTTTATCGGGCCGCTTGCCGCCGCTTACCGTTTTCAGCTCCAGTCATCCATATCGTGCTTGATCGCATGACGGTTGGCGATCAGCGTCTCGACGCTCGGCTCGTTCGACATGGCGCGCTGGATGGCGAGCTTGGTTGCTTCGTAGTTGGTGCGATACATATCCTTCTTGTCGAAATCCGGATCCGTCACGCACCGCGGATCGATCCAGACGAGGCTGATGATGCATAGCTCGTTGGCCTGATCTTTGGGCAAGATGCCTTCGATCAGGCAATCCACGACGGCATCCGCGGTAGCCGATTGCACGACGCCGCCGAAAAGCTCGATGGTGGCCATATCCTTCAACGTCACCTTCGGGACCATGATCGTGGCCGGACGCACCATTTGATTGCAGGCTCGAATGGCGAACATCGCCGTATGGCCTTTCGTCTGGGCCATCATATTGGCGAAGGCGTGCCCGACCGGGCCGTCGACGCGGCCGATCAAGATCTCGGGCATCGCATCGGTGGCCTGGCCCGGCGCCGCGAAAACGGTAGCTTCGCCCGCGCGAAAGGTCATATCAATGGGCATGGAATCGACTCCTTTTGAAAGTGCAACGACAAACGATTGAATCCGTATTCCGGCAATCGAAGGGGGCGGTGAATGCAATGTTGATGCCGGCTCTCGAAGCGCCGCCATGGGCCCCCGCGGGCGTTTGTCGAGGGAGCAAAGTGTCAGCGTTCCGATACACAGTGAGCCGTGGCGCAGGAATCAACGCTGCCGCTATTGCCCGATGAGGTGGAGCACGATATCGCGCGTATGCGGTTGCCGCCGGTGTTCGAACACGTAGATGCCTTGCCAGCTGCCCAGTGCGAGCCGGCCATTTTCGAGCGGGATGGTCAACTGGACTTGTGTCAGCGCGGCGCGCAGATGTGCAGGCATGTCATCCGGGCCTTCCGTGTCATGCTCGTACCGGTTCGGGTCTTCAGGTGCGACGGTCTCGAAGTAGCGCTCGAGATCGCGGCGCACCGAAGGATCGGCATTTTCCTGTATGAGCAGCGAGGCTGAAGTATGGCGGCAAAAAACGGTGAGCAAGCCGTTGTCGATCGGCTGGCGATCGACGAACTCGCTAACCTCCGTCGTGATCTCGACGAGTCCTCGGCCGCGCGTTCCGACATGCAGATGTTCGAGGGCTTGGCGCATTTGGGGTTCCTCCGGAACGGCAGTTCCTGCACAACGAAACCAAAGGTAACATGCTCTTGCGAAGAATTCGCAACCCAACACAGGAGTCAATAAGCGAATGGAAATTGCGATACGGGACGCGATACCCGCCGATGCGTCCGTCATCCTCGACTTCATCAAGGAATTGGCAACTTACGAGAAGGCTGCGGATCAGGTTGTTGCGACGGTCGATTCGATCAGGAGCGGTCTTTTCGGCGACGGCGCGCACAGTCGTGCGCGCATCTGCGAAGTGGATGGGCAGCCTGCTGGTTTTGCCCTTTACTTCTTTTCCTTTTCGACATGGCAGGGGCGTAAAGGCCTGTACCTGGAGGACCTTTACGTCACGCCGCGCTTTCGCGGCGCGGGCGCCGGCAAGCACTTGCTGCACGATCTCGCCAGAATTGCCGTCGCGACGGGATGCGGACGTTTCGAATGGAGCGTGCTCGATTGGAACGAACCCGCCATTCGGTTCTATGAATCCGTTGGCGCGAAACCGCAGAGCGAATGGGTCCGCTATCGGTTGACCGGCGACGCGTTGCAAGCGTTTGCGGACGACCGCGAGATCAAGGTCGATTGACGGCTGCATCGCTCGAGGCGCGCGTGCGGCATTGGGCTTCCTTTACCAATGGGGCAGCGACATGGGGACGCCGTGCTTGCTGCGGGCCGCATGCCGCTTGCCACGTCATGCGCGTCAGCCCACCGGCGTTTCCCCTTCGCCCGGCTTCTTGCCTGGCTTGTCGGCGGGTGATTGCTTGCGTGCCTGATCGCCGCGTTCGGGCATCTTGCTGCGCGCGTCGTCGTTATGGTGCGCGGGTTTCGGGTGCTTGAAATCGGCCTGCTGGGTATCGTTTCTCGTCTGATTCATGGTGTGCTCCGTTCGGTCGTCCAGCGTGAAAAAGACAGCAAATCGCGCGCCTGAGCCAACATTGCGGAAGGGCGCGGCTCCGACAGACCAAATTGATTCGCCCCCGAAATAATCGGTGATAAAGCGGTAATGAACTGCCCGTCGTTTCTTAAGTTTCGTCGACTATCCTGGATAGCGCCACTTTTCGAATGCCACTTGGCCCGTGGCCGAAACTACGGAGGTATGTCGATCATGAACGGTTTATTCCGTACTGTCGTTATCTCGTCCGCGCTCGCGCTGCCTGCATTCGCGCTCGCGCAGCAAACCAACGGTCCGGTGACTCGAGATCAAGTTCAAAACGACCTGCGTCAACTCGAGGCGGCGGGCTATAGCCCGGCTGCCGGCGAAAACGCTCAGTACCCAAACGATATCCAAGCCGCTGAAGCGCGCGCGCAAGGCAACGCGCAGACCGGCATCGGTGGTGCGACGAGCGGCACGTCGCAATCCGGACGCTCGATGGAGCCCGCCCCGGAATCAGCTCAGCCGTCGACAATGCAGCCGCCGCAGTAATCGCGGGACATGCGTTGATCCGACCTCGTCCATGGCCAGGTGCCGCGCCTCCAAGCGCGTGCAACCTGGCCTCTTCACAAGTGCCGCTCGTTCGGCCATCAAAAGCACAAAAATAGCGTTCCGCGGAATTCCTCCTTGCCAGGCGTCATCGAATCGCAAGCCCCCGCCTCGATATGCGTTCCTTTTGAATCTGACAAATTGAAAGAATAGAGAGGCGCCTTGAATTGAGCATTGTTTACGATCGACCGTCTTGACAAAATCAAACCTTAAATCTAGTTTCACTATCGTTGAATAGAAAGTCGGACACTCCTAAAAATGGTAGTGAAGTAATAACAACCTCTGATTCGCATAGAAATGCTGATTTAGTCGGTAAGTGCTCGTATTTTTTATTGAAAATGACGGGCTGGAAATCGGCTTGTCTGTTATTCGCCGTCGGCCCGTTCAACCATGAAGGACAGACATGAGACCGGACCTCAGCTGTAGCGCCAGGAGCGCGGGCCGCCAGGGACACTTCATCGGGCTCGGCGCATTGGTGGTGGCAACAACGATTCTCTCAGCCTGTGGCGGCGGAGATGGCGGGTCATCCGCGGCATCGAGTGCAATGCACGCGAGTGCGGGCGCAAGCCAGCTCGCCAATCAGGCGCAGACGGCGAATCAGCCCTATACCGATCCAATTGCCTATTCACCACATGCGAAAGACGGCCTCGACGTGTCGCAAGTCGCTGAGAAATCCGCTGTCATGCATTACCAATGGACGTCCGGCGGGAAGACGCTCAATTACACGACGACCACGGGCCATTTGACCGCATCCGACGCGAATGGCAAGCCCGAAGCGACCATGTCATACGTGGCGTATACCGTGCCGAGCACGAACGGCACGCCGCGCCCTGTGACGTTCTTCTATAACGGCGGGCCGGGTTCTTCGTCGATCTGGCTGCGGCTTGGATCGTTTGCGCCGACGCGTGTCGCCACCCCGGACCCGCTGCTGACGAACTGGCCCAACTATCCGCTCGTCGACAACGAGCAAAGCCTGATCGATACGACCGATATGGTCTTCATCGATCCCCCCGGTACGGGCCTCTCGGAGGCCATCTTGCCGAACACGAATCAAACGTTCTGGGGTTGCGATTCCGATGTCGGCGTCATGCGTGATTTCATCAGGCGTTATCTGGCGGTGAACGATCGCGGCGATTCGCCCCTTTATCTCTTCGGCGAGTCGTACGGCACGCCGCGTACCGACATGCTCGCGCTCGCGTTGGAATCGGCCGGCGTGCATTTGTCTGGCATTGTCCTGCAGTCGTCGATTCTGAATTACTTCGCCGATGCCATCGAAGCGGTGGCGATCACGAATTCGACGAGCGCGCTTGCGCTGGACACCGATACGTTGAGCGGCTATCTGCCGGCCTATGCGGAAGTCGCGGCCTACTATAACCAAGTCCAGCCCGCGCCGGTCGATCCCGGCGTCTACGCCTGGCAAGTCGCGACGTTCGTGACCGGCGAATATCGGCAGTTCCGCAAATACGCGCAGACCTGGGTGCTCAGCCAACTGGGCATTCCCGACGCGCTGGGCAAGCCCGTACTGCCGAATCAGAACGTACTGTCGTCGTGGACCTGGAGCTCGGGCATGACGATGCAGGCGTTGAACGGTTACTTCAACGTGAACCCGTTCTTCACGGCATTGTTGCCCGGGACGACGATCGGGCGTTACGACGGACGCGTGTCGCTGCCGAACTCCGATCCGCGCCTGCAAGCCGATTCCGACCCGTCCGACATTCTCATCGCGCAGCCGTTCGCGAACGCACTGGCAACGCAAATGCCGGATTACCTTGGCTATAGCGCGCCGAACGCCACGTTCATGCCGCTCAACGACGAGATCATCCAGGTGTGGGATTTCTCGCATGACGGCCAGCCGTTGCCCGACACGGTGCCGGATCTGCTGGCTGCGCTGACGCTCAATCCGCAACTGAAAGTGCTCTCGCTGAACGGCTACCACGATCTCGCGACGCCCTTCTTCAACACCGAGAAGCAGTTGGCTCGTTTGCAGACGGTAGCTGGCCTGTTCCCCAATCTGCAAGTCACGTTCTACCCCGGGGGGCATATGATTTACCTTGACGACACGGCGCGTCCGCAGATGAAGGTCCAACTGGCTGATTTCTATCAGGGGCAGTGGATTCCAGGCGCGCTCGGCCTCTGGATGTTGCCTCCGCCGTGGCGCGACGAGGCGCCGGCCGGCACGCCGACCGAGACCGCGCAGACTTCGGCACTCTAGCCCGCGATCGCGGTCAATTCGGACACTTATCTATCGAGAGCTCAACATGTCTCCAATCGATATCCGACGTGGCGCTGTCCTGATCGCTGTTTGCCTGGCGGCAGCCAGTGCCCAGGCGACACCTCAGGCCGTCGCTCCGGTCACCCCCGCGCATCCCGGCGGCGGCGTGGACGGCCCGTATTTCCCGCGCGCGCGCGTCGCACCCGTCGCGCCGTCGACGGGTGCCCTGCTGCAGCAACAGGCCCAACAGCGGCTCGAGGCGCGCCTCGGCGCGCATTCGGCACTCAGCAACGGTGCGGCCATCACCAAGGCCCAGGCGCAGCAAAACGGGCTGGGATACATCGCCCGGCACTTCGATGAAATCGACACCGCTCATACCGGGCGCGTTTCATTGAGCGACGTGCGGCAATATCTGCAGCAAAAACAGCAGCATCAGTGATCGATGCCCAGCGCGGCGACGCCCGCAGTTCACGCGCCGCCGCGCTGCGATTCGATCAATGCGCGAAGCGACAGGCGCTGGCGTCCCTCGGCATCGAAGTTCTCCGGTGCCAGCCAGTGCTCGAAACCTGCCTTGATGGCAGGCCATTCGCGATCGATGATCGAAAACCAGGTTGTATCGCGCGAACGGCCCTTATAGACGATCGCCTGGCGAAAGCAGCCTTCATACTGGAAGCCATAGCGCAGCGCGGCAGCGCGCGACGGTGCATTCAGACTGTCGCACTTCCATTCGAAGCGGCGGTAGCCGAGCTCGTCGAAGACACGTCGCATCAGCAGGTACATCGCCTCGGTCGCCAGCGTCGTTTGTTTCAGCCGGGGCGAATACGCCACGTGGCCGACCTCGATGACACCGTTCGCGCAGTCGATGCGCATCAGTGCGAACGTGCCGAGCGCCTCGTTCGACACACGATCGACGATGGCATGATGCAGCGCGTCCGTGCTGGCCGCGTTCCGCTCGAGGTATGCGCGCAAACGCGCTTCATCGGTGAGCGGCTCGGCGTTCGCCATGTAGGTCCAATCGCGCGTATCGGGCGCCATGCTGAACGAACGCCACAGCGCGGGGCCATGGCGATCGACGTCGAGCGGCTCGATCCGGCACAGGCGCCCATCGATCGGCGTGCGCGGCGGCCACTCGCGCGGTGTCCAGTCGGGCAGCGGAGGACCGATCGGCTGATCGAACTCATTGAGGATCGGCGAGGCATCGCATGTCGAACTCATGGTTTCTTCTCCTGGTCTTTGCGCGCTTCCGAGGGCAGTATTCATGCTTTCGCCGCTTCGCGCCAGTCGAGCACGTAACGGGGCGTCTCGCCCGGCGAGGCTGCGGCGATTGGCGCGCGCGGTGCGAGCGCCAAGGGCAGTACACCAGCCCATACGGGCAACGCCAAATCTTCCTCGTCGTCATTCGGGCCGCCCGTGCGGACCTTGCACGAGGCTTCGTCGAGCGCGATACGCAGCACCGTGGTGGCTGCGAGTTCCTTCGCATTGCCGGGGCGCGCATGGCGCGACCGCCCGGGAGCGAGCGTTTCCATGAACGCATCGAGTGTGGCGGCCTTCTGCGATTCGGGCACGACCTCGAATACGCCGTAGATGATCGCGCAGCGGTAGTTCATCGAATGATTGAACGCCGAGCGCGCGAGGACGAGCCCGTCCAGATGCATGACGGTGATGCACACCTGTGCTCCGTCGGCCGCGAGTTTGAGCATGCGGCTGCCGTTCGAACCATGCACGTATAGATGGTTGCCCTCCCGCCAGCATGCGGTGGGAATGTTGTGCACGCCCTCCGAATCGGCGAAGGCGATATGGCAGACGTAGGCATCGTCGACGATCGCCTCGAGCGTGGCGCGATCGTATCGGCCCCGTTGCGGTACGCGCCTCACGCGCGTACGGGTAGAGCTTGGCGAATTCGTTTCTTCCGCGGACATCGTTGCCTCGTTGTGGTTCCTAAAACGCCAAGCGTAGAAAAAACGTGGCACCATGGGTAGACCCACGAAACGACGATATTTTGGGGCCACGATTCGATGCCACCGATGCCACCGATGGAGCCGCGATGGACTACGTGTTGATGTTCGCCGAATACGCACGCGAAGTGCAAGGGAGTGCGGACGCCCGTCAGTCCCGACAGCAGCGGCTTTATGCGTGCTTGCGAGCCGCGATTTTGCGCGGGACGATCGCGTCTGGAACGCGGCTTCCCGCATCGCGCGTGCTGGCCCAGGAGCTCGGCGTCGCGAGAAATTCCGTCCTTTATGCCTATGAGCAACTGGCAGCAGAGGGCTTCGTCGCGGGATCGAGGCAGGGTACCGTGGTGGCGGATGTCGGGCTGACACCGCAAGCGGATGCAATCGAGCATGAGGAGGGCAAGCCGCGGTTATCGCGCCGGGCGTCGAACATCGGCCGTCCGGCGGACGATCATTCGGAGGTCGATGGGGAGCCTCGTGCGTTCGTACCCGGGCTGCCGGCGCTCGATGCATTTCCGATACGGCAATGGCGGCGTTGTCTGGAGCGTGCGTGGCGCAGCGTCGATTCGACGCGCCTCGATTTCATGTCGGCCGGCGGTAACGTTGCGCTGCGCGAAGCCATTGCCAACTATGTACGGGTCTCGCGCGGCGTGCGTTGCGACGCGGCGCACGTGGTCATTACCGATGGAACGCAAAGCAGCCTCGATCTTTGCGCACGCACGCTTGCCGACGCGGGCGATACCGCGTGGATGGAAGACCCCGGCTACGGCGGCGCACAGGCGGCATTCCAGTGCGCGGATCTGCGGGTCGTGCCGGTGCCGGTCGATGCGGACGGCCTCGCGCCGCCGCCCGCGTTGTGGCGCGAGGCGCCGCCGAAGCTCATCTACATTACGCCGTCACATCAGTATCCGCTCGGTTCGGTCATGAGCCTCGAGCGTCGGCTGATGCTGTTGCAGGCGGCCAGCGCGTGCGGCGCATGGATCCTCGAGGACGATTACGACAGCGAGTTTCGGCACCAGGGTACGCCGCTCGCGTCCTTGCAGGGTTTGGCCCCCGACGCGCCGGTCGTCTATCTCGGCACGTTCAGCAAGGTGATGTTTCCGGCGCTCCGGATCGCGTTCATCGTCGCCCCGTCTGTGCTCGCGCATCAATTGGTCAAAGTGGCGAGCCGCTTGATGCCGATGGGCCGCCTTGCGGAACAGGTCGCGCTTGCGGAGTTCATCGAGTCGGGATATTTCACGCAGCATCTGCGGCGGATGCGCAAGCTCTATGGCGAGCGGCGCGAGGCGTTGCTGGATGCATTGCATCGTCATATGAGCGGCTTGCTGACCGTTTCGGCGGGCGCGGGAGGCATGCATTTGTCGGCGCGGCTCGATATGCCCGTCGACGATATTGCCGTCAGCGAGGCGGCACGTGCACATCGCCTTACATTGCGGCCGCTTTCGCCGTTTTGTCTCGATGCGGCGGCACGCGCGGACTACCGCGGGCTGGTGCTGGGCTACGGTGCGCTGGACGCACGGCACACGGACGCCGCGGTGCGGCGTATGCGGGGTGTAATCGAAGCGATGGCGCGCGGTACCTGAGAGCGAGTCGATTCCGCGCGCCGATGCTCACGACGCGTTTTGCGCGGCCTGAATCATTTTCCAACCGTTGCCGGCAGGGTCGCGGAATCCGGCATCCACGCTGCCGAAGCGGTCCATCGGCTCTTGCGTGAATTCCACGCCGAGGGCATGGAGCTTGGCGTAGCTGGCGCGGCAATCGGTTACCGAGAGCACCAGGGGCGGCATGGCGCCCTTGGCGACCATCGCGCGCAACGTCCGTGCGGTGGCTTCGTCGTGGATGGGCGGCCCCGGCGTGAAAAGACCCAATTGGAACGAAGGCTGATCCGGATGCTGGACGGTGAGCCAGCGATAGGGCCCGTTGCGCACGTCCGCGTGGACGCGAAATCCGAGCTTGCCGACGTAAAACGCCAGCGCTTCGTCCTGGTCATCGACGTACAAGCCTACGACGTTGATACCTTCGTTCATTCGACCTCCTTGGGTTCTTTGGATGACGGCCGAACTGTATCGCCGGCCATACGGCGACGCTTCTCCAAAACTGCGATGGTGAGGTCGGGGCGCTGCGCGGCTTTCAGTACGCATGCGGGCACGCGCTCGAGCGCAGGTACGCCGGCTCGAGCCTCCTGGCGCAGGGCGCCGGGGCTCTGGCCGGTGATATCGCGGAAGGTGCGGCCAAAAGTGCCGAGGCTCTCCCAGCCGGTGGCGAAGGCGATTTCCGTGATGTCGAGATCGGTGTCGCGCAGCAGGGTAGCGGCCTGTTCGATGCGCCGCGTCAGCAGATAGCGGTGCGGCGGAAGACCGAACGCGCGCTTGAACGAGCGCGCGAAGTGCGCTTCGGAGATGGCGCTGACTTCGGCCAAACGCTTGATCGGCCATGCTTCATGCGAGGCGGCATCCATCCGGTCTTTGGCACGCAGCAGGCGGCGAAGCAAGGCCGGGTCTTCCAATGGCTCTGCGTCGGCCGACGCCTGAGCTGGGGCCGGCGACGTGGCGCGGGCGTTTTCTCGAGGAGACATAAGTTCCGTCTTTGCGACCGAAATGCGGGTAGTTTAGCTACCCGCTCGATGGTGCGCTAACGGGCGGGGTGCGGCAGCCTGAGCCAACGGGGAATCGCCGCGTTCACGATCCATGCGGCACAGCGCGCGAAGGCTGTCGAGGCAGGCTCGACCGCGCCGACTGCGGCCGTTGTGCCTGCAGTGCTTATCTCGACGAACGCGTCGCAAGGCAACCGGTACCCGTCTCCTTCGCCGAGACGCACGCGGCTGACAGGTGCGGCATCGAGCAGCCAATTCAGCGATTCGTCCCGATAGCGCAACCTCAGTGTGCCCTCGATTGCAACGATCGAGCTTCCGCGGCGCAATCGGGTGACGTGAATTTGACCTGGAACATACCGCGTTTCGTAAGCTTGCATGGCTGTCGGTCCTGAATGTGAGCGGTCTTTCGAGCTGTTTGCAGACACCTCGAGCTTACGATCGCAGTCAGGGGACGCGACAGACCCAGCATGCGGGAATCTGCAGCGATACAGCGCTTCGTTCGATCCCACTGTATCGGTCCTCAATTCGCCGATCTGTATCTGGCCTGCATGCGATGTTTGGGACACGATCGGCCCATGCCATTTCCCGACGACCCACCATTCGATCTGCCCATGCCCGGCGAGCCGCTGTACGAACGGCTCGCGGAACACTATCGCCGCATCATCGGTGCGGGCACGCTTGCTCCCGGCGACCGCATGCCCTCGGTGCGCGCATTCATGAGCCGCCATGGCGTCAGCTTGTCCACCGCAGTCCAAACGTTTCGGCGTCTCGAGGAAGCAGGCTTGCTGAGTGCGCGTCCGCGCGCCGGATATTTCGTGCGCCGACCCATCACGCGTCTCGAGACCGTACGAGAGCCCGGAATGGCCTCGTTGCCCGACGCAGCGAGGTATGTGGGCTTGCACGAACGCGTGTCGCGCGTGATCGAGCGGGCCAGCGCCTGCCCCGGTGCATTGAACCTGGGCGGTGCGACGGCGGTTGCCGGGCTCTATCCAACGACCCGGCTCCAGTCATTGACGACGCGTCTTTTGCGTCGCCGCCCAACGTTACTGACGGAGGCCGGTGCCGATAGCGGCGCGCCCGAATTTCGGCAGGCTGTCGCACGGCGTGCATTATCGGCCGGCGTCGTCGTATCGCCCGATGAAATCATCGTGACGATGGGAGGAGTCGAGGCGGTCAATCTCGCTTTACGGGCGGTGGCGCAGCCGGGCGATACGATCGCCATTGAATCGCCGGCATTCTTCGGACTCCTGCAGATCCTGGAAAGCCTGGGTTTGAGGGCATTGGAGATTCCGACGAGCCCGACCACGGGACTATCGCTGGAGGCGCTCGACATGGCGCTCTCGGCGTACGGCAACGTGAAGGCGGTCGTGGTCGTGCCGCATCTGCAGAATCCGCTCGGCTCGATCATGAGCGACGAACGCAAGGCGGCGTTGGTCAGCATCTGTGCGCGATACGGCGTTGCCATCATCGAGGACGAACCGTATCGAGAACTCGTCGAGGCCGCGGCGGCGCGACCGATCAAGGCGTGGGACCGCGAGGGGAACGTGATTTACTGTCCTTCGCTCAACAAGGTGCTGGCGCCCGGGCTTCGGCTTGGCTGGATGGCGGCGGGCAAATGGGCGAGCCGCATCAAGATGCTCAAGTTCACGCAAAGCCGTCACAACGAGATCCTGCCGCAGCTCGTCGCGGCGGAGTTCCTCGCTTCGGGCGGCTTCGACCGCCATCTGTTTCAATTTCGCGCGCGTTTGCGGGCACAGCGCGAGGCCACGGCCGATGCGATCGCACGCTACTTTCCCGAAGGCACGCGCCTCAGCCCGCCCGAGGGCGGCTTGTTACTTTGGGTGGCGCTACCGGAAGGTGTGCGTTCGGAGCGCCTGTTCGAAGCCGCGCTGGCCGTGGGCATCCGGATCGCTCCCGGGGCGATCTTTTCGAATGCCGGTCAATCCGATTCGTTCATACGAATCAGTTGTCCCCGGCCTTTCGATCGAGAGATGGATGACGCGTTGCGGCGGCTCGGTGCGCTTGCCGGCAGCCGGCTGGAATAGGTCCATTAGGGCGCAGGTGTGGCGTACACGCCGCACATTTGCTGCTGATCGTTAAAACTAGGGAAAACCCGTAGGTATTTTCGATATAATGGCGAACCGAACCCGTTTCCAGTTTCGATTCGTTAGATGAAAGCCTTTGAGAAATTTGCCTTTTCCGTCGTCACCCTATTCGGCCTGATGTGTTTTGCCGTCGTAGTGTATGGGCGAAGCCCGGAAGCGCGAGACGCCGTCCATGAAATCGTGAAGGCGGGTACCGCGTGGCCGCTGGGCGCATGCTCGATGTCGCCCGACGACCCCTGCACCATTTATTGGCTGAATTAAACAAAAGGGAGCGCCGAACACTACGGCGCTCCCTTTTGTGCTTCCGGCCAGACAAACGATGCGAATGGGCGCTATAGCGCCCGTTTTTTTATTCGCCGCCGTCTTTCAATTGCGGCAAGGCCGACGCCTCGCCGGGGGTCAGCAGGCCGACTTGCGAGTAGATCCGCAGCTTCTCGCGCGTATCGGTGATATCGAGGTTCCGCATCGTGAGTTGGCCGATTCGGTCACGCGGCGAGAACGTCGATTGCACCTTCTCCATCGAGAGCCGCTCCGGCTGATACGTCAGATTGGGCGACTTCGTGCTGAGAATCGAATAATCGTTGCCGCGGCGCAGTTCGATCTTGACCTCGCCCGTCACGGCGCGGGCCACCCAGTGCTGGGCCGTTTCGCGCAGCATGATGGCCTGGGGATCGAACCAGCGGCCTTGATAGAGCAGGCGGCCCAGCCGACGGCCGTTTTCGCGGTATTGCTCGATCGTGTCCTCGTTGTGAATACCCGTGACGAGGCGCTCATAGGCGATATGGAGCAACGCGAGCCCCGGGGCTTCATAGATACCGCGGCTTTTGGCTTCGATGATCCGGTTTTCGATCTGATCGCTCATGCCGAGACCGTGGCGGCCGCCGATCCGGTTCGCTTCGAGCATCAGCTCCACGGCATCGGTGAACTCGACGCCGTTCAGCGCCACCGGACGGCCTTGCTCGAAACGGACGGCGACCTCTTCCCTGGCGATTTGTACGTCATCGCGCCAGAACGCGACCCCCATGATCGGATTGACGATCTTGATGCCGCTTTCGAGGCTCTCGAGATCCTTGGCTTCATGCGTCGCGCCGAGCAGATTCGAATCGGTCGAATAAGCCTTTTCCGCCGACATTTTGTATCCGAAGCCCGCCTGCCGCATGAACTCCGACATTTCGGCACGGCCGCCCAGTTCGTCGATGAACTGTTGATCGAGCCACGGCTTGTAAATCTTGAGGTCCGGATTCACGAGCAGACCGTAGCGGTAAAAGCGCTCGATATCGTTGCCCTTGTAGGTGCTACCGTCGCCCCAGATGTTGACGCCGTCTTCCTTCATCGCGGCGACGAGCATCGTGCCCGTCACGGCGCGGCCGATCGGCGTGGTGTTGAAATACGTCACGCCCGCCGTCGAAATGTGGAATGCACCGCATTGCAGGGCCGCGAGACCCTCGGCGACGAGTTGCGCGCGGCAATCCACGAGGCGCGCGCCTTCGGCGCCGTATTGCGTCGCGCGGCGCGGGATCGAGTCGTAATCGTCCTCGTCGGGTTGGCCCAGGTTCGCTGTATACGCATAGGGGACGGCACCCTTGATGCGCATCCAATGCAGCGCGGCGCTCGTGTCAAGGCCGCCGGAGAAGGCGATGCCGACCTTTTGGCCGGTCGGAAGACTCTCGAGAATTGTGCTCATGAGGAAAACCGTTGATTCGGGGTAGGAGAGGTACCGCGAGATTGTAACGCCAGGCAGTCCGCCATTATGACGCAACTCGTGGCGCAGTCGCTCGTATCGTCGGAACGGGTGGTTTCTCGTGGCATGGATGATTTCCTCGACGGACTACGAAGATGCGGAATGGGAAGATGCTCTACACTCTCCGGCTTAGACCAAAACCGCGCCCAACAAAACTCGAAGGCTGCGCCGCTTCGGGCGGACGTGGCGATACTCATGACAGTGCAAACGCCGCAACCCGTGGAATCCCTCGACTCTCCACAAAGCTCAATACATCGCGGTTCCTTTCGGCGTTTTTGGGGGACGCGGGGGTTATCGTCGCTTTCGTTTCAGATGCTCGCCGTCGCGATCGGCTGGCATATGTATGCATTGACGCATAGCGCTTTCGCGCTCGGTCTGGTCGGGCTCGCGCAGTTTCTGCCGATGTTCGCACTGACGCTCGTCGTCGGGCACGTTGCCGACCGCTATGATCGCCGGCGCATCATCGCGGTCTGCCAGTCGATCGAAGCGTTGGCCGCCGGTATTTTTCTGCTGGGCACGCTCGGCGGATGGCTCACCGCCCCCGCGATTTATGCGCTGGCGGCCGGCGTGGGGGCGGCGCGCGCGTTCGAGGCGCCGTGCGTGGCGTCGCTGCTGCCGGCTGTGGTGCCGCGCAGTGAGTTGCCGCGCGCGACCGCGCTATCGAGTTCCGCGAACCAGGTCGCACAGATTCTTGGACCGGCGTGTGGGGGTGTCCTCTACGGGGTCGACCCGAGCGCGGTCTATCTCGCTTGCTTCATCGGTTTTCTCGCCGCGGCGGGTCTCGTCGTTTCGATCCCGTTGCGCGCGAAACCTGTCTCGCGTGCGCCGGTGACGTTCGAGTCCGTGTTCTCGGGCATCGCGTTCATTCGCCGCGACCCGGTCATTCTCGGGGCGCTTTCGCTCGACCTTTTTGCCGTACTGTTCGGCGGCGCTACCGCGCTGTTGCCGATTTTTGCGCGCGATGTGCTATTGACCGGGCCTTGGGGGTTGGGTGCGCTGCGCTCGGCGCCCGCTGCCGGGGCGCTCATCGGCACGCTTTGGTTTGCGCGGTTTCCGCTGCGCACGCGGCCCGGTGCGGCGATGCTCGGCGGCGTGATCGTGTTTGGCGCTGCGACGATCGTCTTCGGCTTGTCGACGAATTTTTTCGTTTCGCTGGTCGCGCTTGCCACGCTGGGCGCCTCGGACGTGATCAGCGTCGTCGTCCGCTCGTCGCTCGTGCAATTGCGTACCCCCGACGACATGCTCGGGCGGGTGAGTGCGGTCAACTCGCTTTTCATTGGCACGTCGAATCAATTGGGCGAGTTCGAATCGGGTATCACGGCCGGATGGTGGGGGGCGCGGGCGGCTGTGCTCGTTGGGGGTGTCGGTACGATCGGGATTACGTTGCTGTGGATGAAGCTTTTTCCGCCGTTGTTGCAGGTGCGATCGTTTGAGCGCGAGGGATAGTGTTTTATGGGCGTGGGTGCCGAGGTGCTCGGTTGGCGCCGTGGTTATAGGCATGTCCTTATACAGAAGTGTCGGCATCACCGTCATCGCGCAATAACTCTCGTCGGTGCCGGGCCGGCCAAGATGGCTTGAAACGCCCTGCTGGCACTGTCTCCAGTACTTCATCGAACAACTATCGAAGTTTCGTCCACGACCAAGCGGTCCGGTTAGTTTGTCTCCGGCCCCTCAATGTATTACGACGCGTCACCGGCAGAAAGCGCCGCAATGCCGCCCAACGGAACGACAACACCCGCAGCTCGTCGGGGTCTGGAGAGCAGCGGATCAGGGACGTCAGCTAAGCCCGCACCGCCAATCATTCACTTTTCGTTTTCCCCATCCACCGCCTTCATGCACTTAAAACTACTCGCCAAATTGTGACCCCCCGTACCGCTATAACGCGACTCCATCGGATACACACAAACCGGTCGCTCGAACTTCACCGCGCCGCTCGGATTGTCGCCGACGTACTTTGTCGAGATGAGGCGGACTGGCGCCTTGCCGTGCTCGACCCACGCCTGCAGTGCAGTAACGACATCACGCTCCGGCGTGTATTGCGTCGGCGGCAGCGATCCGCCGATCGTGGTCGGACCGGGACCGATCCCGCAGTGCCCCATGCCTGGCACCATTAGTAGCCTCAGCGAGCGCTGTGCCTTCGCGATGCCGCCTTCGCGCTTCGCGACCGCATCAAAATATTCGATCGGCTTGGTAGGCGCATTGACTTCGTCCGCCCAGCCCTGCGTCATGATCACCTTGCCGCCGCGTGTCTCAAAGCGGGAAATGTCGGGGTTGGTTGCATTTAGCAGCGGCGCGAGCTTCCGGTCGACGAGTGCCGAGTCGGCGCCGAAATCGTAGGTCGTCCAGTCCCAGTCGGCGTTGCCGAACACCGCGCTCGCGAGCAGCGGCTGCGCGTAGTAAGCCGCCAGGTGATTCTGGATCGCCCCCCACGCGAGTTCGCTGCCGCGCGCAAATCCCGGATACAGCGCCTCGCCGGTCGACGAGTTACGGGTCGGCGAATACAGCCGCTGCGCCTGACGAACCTGCGCAGCGCTCAGGCAGTTCGCCGGGTTGTCGCCGGCCTTGCACTGCAGCTGCGCCGGATCGAAATGGCATTGCATCGGATGTTCGAGGAAGCCGTCTTCGAGCGCATGCGCGCCGCCGCAGTTTTGCAGCACTGCGTGATTGAGCAGTGCGAGCGCGTCGTGGGTGAGCAGCGCGTCCGGCTGATGCGCGGGCAGCATCGCGCCCCACAGAAAACTTTCCATCAAATGACTGTAGTAGACACCCGGCGAGCGCGCCGACACGCCGTCGTAATCGTCGGGGAAATATTCGACCTCCGTCATCGCCTCGACACCGCCGCACGTATCGAGGTACGCATACCGTGCGCTCTGACCGTAGTAGGCGCGAACGATTTCTTTTGCGGCGACGGTCATCAGGTGGATCGACAGATGTCCCCAGTCGCGCAGCTTGTCCGGGTTGGTTGCCCAGTCGAGCAGTTTGCCGGGTTCGCCCGAGCCTTTCCCTTTGTAGCCGGTGTCGCTGTTCACCGCGGCGAATCCGCGCGTGACGGCCGCGGTCAGTTCGTTGTAGTCGATGTAGCCGCCGAAGCCGGTCTTGCCGGTGCCGAGCAACCGACCGTTCCAGTCCGCGAGCGGCAGCCACACTTCGACGCCGAGGTGTTTTTCCGGCGCGGTGCTCACCGTCGCGACGACCCGGCAAACGGGCGTGCCGGTCCTCACGGTCGTGCCGTCGACGTTCTTCAGGCGGCTGTTGGCGGGCAGCGCCTGCGCGAGTTCGATCCGCGTGTCGTCGATCTGCGCCTGCTGAAGCGCGGCGCACCTGGCGAGCTGCTGCGCGTTATCCTCACCGGCCGTCGCCGCGGCGCTGTACGCCGTCAGACCGGTTGCGATGGCCGTCCACAGGAGCAGCCTTCGCTTCCATGACTGAACCCCGTTGCGTGTGCCGCTACTGTGCATATCGCCTGCCTCCATTATTTTTTCGAGTACGTTGAAACGAATGACGACACGCTCGATCGCAGAGATCGAGCGTCATCCGCACCGCTTCGAACACGATCGCGGAAACGATCCGCCTGGCCCGCGCCTGGGGCCGCGTTCAGATGCCGTATTTGCCGAAGCGGCGGCGGCCCTGAACGTCCCAGGTCGATAGGCGCATATGAAAACGGCGACCGAAACGCGAGCCGCCAGTGAGCCGTCTCCACGCCCAGACCGGCAGCAGGACACACAAATAGAGGAGCGACGCGATGACTCGATGCATGGCGGTATCGTCCTGATTGTTTTAGTCGAGCGGGATTTCGGCGCGCCAGTCGTCGGTTTCGAGCGGCGCGGTCTGCTGCGTTTTCAGCAGCACGCACGACCCGAGCACCAGCACGTCGATTTCGGTGCGCATGAAGCAGCGGAACGCCTCCTGCGGCGTGCAGACGATCGGCTCTCCGCGCACGTTGAACGACGTATTGACCAGCACCGGGCAGCCGGTCCGCGCCTTGAACGCCATCAACAGACGCGCATAGCGGTTGTTGCGCGCCTCGGTCACTGTTTGTATCCGCGCCGAAAAATCGACATGCGTGATCGCCGGCAGATCGGAGCGCACGTCGTTGATGCAACCGAGCGAGCGACGCGGCGTGTCGCTTTCGCGAATCTTTTCCGATACCGGCGCGACGATCAGCATGTACGGGCTTTCGCCGTCGAGCGCGAAATAGCTGCTCGAATATTCCTTCAGCACGGACGGCGCGAACGGCCGGAACGACTCGCGGTGTTTGATCTTTAGGTTCATCGTCCGTTGCATCGCGGCGTTACGCGGATCGCCTAGAATCGAGCGCGCCCCGAGCGAGCGCGGACCGAATTCCATGCGCCCCTGGAACCAGCCGACGACCTTCCCTTCTTCGAGCGTGGCCGCGACCGTGTCGAGCAATTGGGCTTCGTCGAGTTGTTCGTACATGTGCCCTTCCGACCGCAGAAACTCGACGATCTCGTCATCGGAGAATTGCGGCCCGAGGTAGGCGCCGCCCATTGCGTCGTCGGAGGACCGCGTCGCGCGGCCTTCGTGTCTGATCGCGGTGTCCAGCGCCGCGCCCAGCGCGCAGCCCGCGTCGCCCGCGGCCGGTTGCACCCATAGGCCGCTGAACAGCCCCGATCGCGCGATGCCGCCGTTCGACACGCAGTTCAACGCGACGCCGCCGGCGAGGCACAGATTCGGCATGCCCGTCATCGCCTTCGCGGCCTTGACGAGGCCGAGAACGGCGCTGTCGGTCACGGCCTGGATCGATGCGGCGATGTCGCATTCGCGCTGCGTGAGCGGCGCTTCCGGCGAGCGCGCGGGGTTGCCGAAAAGACGTTCGAACGCGGGGCCGGTCATGCGCTGTCCGCGCAGAAATTCGAAGTAGTCGAGGTTCAGCGAAAATGAGCCGTCATCCTTGAGGCTCACAATGTAATCGCGGATGAGCTGCGTATAGCGCGGCTCGCCGTACGGAGCGAGCCCCATCAGCTTGTACTCGCCCGAATCGACCTTGAAGCCGCAGAACTCCGTGAAAGCCGAGTACAGCAGCCCCAGCGAATGCGGATAGGAAATCGAATTGACCAGATCGAGCCGGTCGTTGTCGCCGCACCAGATGGTCGTCGTGTGCCACTCTCCGACGCCATCGATGCAGACGACCGCTGCCCGATCGAACGGCGACGCGAAGAACGCCGAAGCCGCATGCGAGCGATGGTGCGGGATAGCCGTCGCGCGCGGGCCGCGCCCCAGACCAAGCTGGTCGAGTTCATGGTCCACCGTCTGCAATACGTTGCGCTTCCAGTCGAACCATTGCGGCAAGACGCGGGAAAATGCCGCGAATCCGCCCGGCCCCGCGCTGCCGAACGACGACAGCATGCGCCGGAACTTGACCTTCGACTGCTCGTAATACGTGATAGACGAGAGATCGGACAGTTGCAGCCCCGCTTCGGCAAGGCAATAGCGCACGGCGTGGCGCGGGAAAGCCGAGTCGTGACGCTTGCGTGAGAAGCGCTCTTCCTGCGCGGCGGCGACAGGCACGCCGTCGACGATCAGCGCCGCAGCGCTGTCGTGATAAAACGCAGACAGTCCCAGATGGGCTTTAGGCATATGACGACTCCCGCGTCATCCTCGCGCCCCGTGGACGCTTCTGATGTTTAAAGAAGTCGAGGTCGGTGCTGCGCTTCGTGAGCGGCGCGAGCGCCTCGTACCCTGCCCGGATGCGTTCCCATTCGTCGTGCGGATCGACGAACTGCGTCGCGACCGCCATGTGCGCATCGATCGCATCGGCGGCCCATGCTGAGTGGCCCGTCGAAACGTTGTCGATCGCGTTGTGCAGGTCGACGAAGTGCGTCGAGAACCCGTGATGCTTCAGTACCTTGCGCGCCGTTCGATAGCTGCCGCCGACGCCCGACAGTTCCATCGCCAGATTGAGCCCGAGAATTTCCGGCCGCAGCGTCGCGGGCAGTTTGCCAAGACACAGCCAGAACACCGGCAGCCTGAGCGACTCGTCGCGGATCCGCCGGTCCTGCGCGAACGCGCGCGATCCGGTCGGCGCCAGTTCGATCCCCATCGATACCAGCAGATCGCGATAGATCTTCGGATGGTTGATCGACCAGTTGCCGTTGCCGAGTTCATCCCAGTAGATCCGGAAAAGCGGCGCGCCCACGCTGCTCGATGCATACGCGACTTCGCTGAAGCCCTGCAGCCACGCGCCGTCGATCAGCGTCAGCGGCGCGAGCTGCAGCGTCTCGTCAACGAGCTTCTCGCGGCTTGGCATCGATTGTTCTTCGCTTCGCTGGAACGCCTCGTCGTGCGTTGCGTGCGCGTCAAGCAGCCAGCGTCGAAGCGTGCCGTGCTGCCATGTCGGCGGCAGCGAGCGGTTCGACGCATCGATCGAACGCCGCGCGACCGACAGCCAGAAGCGCGCGTAGCCGAGCGCGAAATCGCGCGTCCGCGGCGCCAGCGCGCGGCCTTGCAGCAGGTGATACGCGTCGCGGATGTCGTCGGGCACGGTGCCGAGCGAAGCATCGCCGGCTTCGATCCGGCGAGGATGCTCGGGTGCCGGCGATCCCGCCTCAATCGCTGAAGGCTGCGCTTCCGGCAGCGCTAGAATCCATCGACGGATCACCTCGATGTCTTTCGGCAAGAAGATGCGGAACATGCGCCCGTCGGGCCGCAGCAACGAACCGAGCAGCATGCTCTGGTCAGGCTGGCCCGGATGCACCAGCCGGCTGCGGGACAGCGCACCGACGAGCGGCAGCGGATCGCTCTTTGCCTCGATGAACCACGCGTTTAGCGGCTTGCCTTCGAGTTCGAAACTGTGGTGATAGACGGCGGCTTCCCCTGCGCGCTCCTGGATGAGTCGCGCCATCGCGAGCACGGGATCGCCGGCGAGCGCCACGACGGCATCGCATTCGGCGCGGTCCGCCGCGAGCGCGTGAATCGCCCACAGCATGCCCTCCTTGATTCGCGCATGATGACCGGCATCTATGTCGTAGCGATCGAGAATATGGCGTGATAGTGAGACCGGCGTGTGGCCCGGCGGCAGCGCATCGGTCTGCGGCTCGGCCAGATCGAGCCGTGCCCATCCGGCGTCGTTCATGTACCCAGACAACATGCGCCAGGCCGGCAGCAGGCCGATTGTGCGTAACGCGAAGTCGAGCCCCGCGATTTCCGGCATGAACGCGTCGCTGCGCCGGCTCAGCGCCAGCAGCAGCGCGGGGAAGCGGAACGCGCCGTCGCGCAGGCTGCGGTCCGCGACGAGTTCGTGAGGTTGCCCGGCCGACTCCGTGAGGCCCGCGCTTCGCGCGATCTGCCGAAAACCGTCCGTCCTCGACCGCTCCGCCTTGCCGACGCCGATGTCGTCGGCGAGCAGCGCGAGCGTCTTCAGTTGTATGTCGTCTTCGAAATTGCCGGGGCAACTCAAGCCCTGCAGCCATCGGCCGAGCGCGGACGCCATCGGCGCGCCATGCGCGAAAAGGCCGCGAACCACGTAGCCGACCTGCCCGAGGTGCGAGCCCGCTTCGATTGTCGAGCGCAGTTCCGTCTCGTCGCGGTGGGCGCGTTGAACCAGATAGGCGGCGAGCGAGTCGATCGTTGCGCTCGACGCCGCGGGCAGCGTGTCGATCGTCGGCGATCCCGCCTGGCGGACTAGATCCCGCAGGTTGTCCGCGTCGAGGAACAGTTCCGGGGTCAGCGTCAGTCTGTAAATGTCACGCCACATCGCTAGTGTTCCGTTCGCTTACGCGCCTGAATCCGAAAGGTCCGTCTGCCCGGAGCCCGACACCGCCTCGAACCGCCGTCATGCGCCGCGCTTCGACAAGCCCGCGTGGTCCTCGCGGCGAATGCCGACCCACACCGTCAGCCACGCGCAGCCGAGCATCACGACCGACGCGCCGGCGGCGATGCGCAGGCCGGGCACGATGTGATCATCGCCGCCCGCCACCAACGCGCCGAACACCGCGACCCCGACCGCTCCCGCGGCCTGGCGCGCGGCGTTCAGCACCGCTGACGCCGTGCCCGACCACGTCGGCTCGACGCTCGCGAGGATCGTCGCTGTCATCGCCGGCACCACCAACGCCGCGCCGCCTGGGATTAGCAGAAACGGCGCGAGCATCGTCAGGAAGCTGCTGTTCGCATCGAGCCGCGACAGCAGGAAATAGCCGACGGCGCCGATTGCGCTGCCGAGCAGCATCGGCAAACGCGCGCCGAAACGGCTGTTCAACCAGCCGCTCACGAGATTCGCGACGACTGACGTCGCGGTGAGCGGCACGAACGCGAGACCGGCCTGCACCGCGCTGTAGTGCTTCACGTGCTGCAGATACAGGCTGAGCACGAACACGAGCCCGTAGTAAGTCAGGTTCACCGCGACGCCGAGCAGCACCGCCTGGCTGAAATTCGGCAGACGGAAGAATCGCAGCGGCAGCATCGGATGCGCGACGCGCCCTTCGACCACGACGAAGGCCACCATGCACGCCGCCACCAGGGCGAAACCTCCGAGCACCTGCGGGTGGCTCCATCCGAGCGCGCCGCCCTCGATCGTCGCGCCGCACAGACTCGTCAGCGCGAGAATCGCCAGCACCTGTCCGGCGAGGTCGAGCGGACGCTTCGTGCGCAGCGTCTCGGGCAACCGCCAAGTGAGCCCGAAACCGAGCGCGCACAAAGGCAGGTTCGCGAAAAAAATGCTTCGCCATCCGAAGCTTTCCAGCAAGATGCCGCCGACCACCGGCCCGACCGCGATCGACCCGCTGCCGGCCGCCGTCCACAATGCGATAGCCCGCGCGCGCAATTGCCGGTCGTCGGCGCAGGCGTGATTGAGCAACGCCAGCGAAGGCGGCACCAGCAGCGCTGCGCCGGCGCCTTGCACCGCGCGCGCGGCGATCAACTGCGTCACCGAGCCCGCCGCCCCGCATGCCGCTGAGGCTAGCCCGAAGATCCCGAAGCCGATCAGGTATGCGCGTCGCGCGCCGAAGCGATCGGCCATCGTGCCCGCCGACAGCAGCAGCACGGCGAACGCCAGCGTGTATGCATCGACCACCCATTGCAGCCCGGCAAGCGGACTATCGAGGGCGATCCCCAGCTTCGTCAGCGCGACGTTGACGATCGTCACGTCCAGTTGCACGACGGCGAAGCCGAGGCCTGTGGCGATCACGGTCCACGTCACCGAGGGTTTCGAGTCCGTCATATCGGGTAAGGCGCAGATGGACAAAGGCTCGGCTGAATCATCGTGTGTTCCTTACTCCTCGATTCGAACGGCGGCCATACGCGGCGCATCAAAACATCGGATAGATGGACGCGTCTTTCTGCTTCGCCTCCTTCTTTTTGAGGCCGAACATCCGGAGAATGAAGTTCCATAGTGTTTTCATGCCCGTTCATCCTTGATCCAGTTCACGCAAAAGAAGTTTTGCAACGACTTCTGAGCCCTCGTCGGTGAAGTGAATGCGATCGACGAAAAGCCACTGATCCGGTAACGCTGCCTTGGCCAGAACCGGCGTGAAATCAATGAAATTGACGCCCATCGCGGCGATGCCCGGTTGCAGGCACTCCACGAAAGCCCGATGCGTCTCGACGGCGCAGACGTCGCGATACGTTTCCCGGAACGAACCCTGGTGATCGAGTTCAGCGAAGATCGCCCGCTCCTCGCGCGAGCCGATGGGACGCACCCAGTCGGCGAGTGGTTGCAGCACGTAGGTCAGCTTCGCGCCGATCGCCGCGCAGACGATCCGCCACGAGTCGAGATGACGAAGAATCAGGTCGGCTGTGTATTGAAGCTGTTCGTCGAACGGCAGCACGCCGTCTTCCTGCGCAGCTTGCTTCGCGTCTTTTGCGTCCTTCTTGAACCAGCCGGACAAACCCGATGCTTTCTCCTTCTTGCCGGTCAGACGATCAAAGAATTCGCGGCTGAAGAAGAACCCGCCGTGCTCGCCGCGCAGCTGGGCCGGCAGGCGCGACAGCACGAGATCGTTGAGCCCTGAGAAAATCACGACTTCCTTGATCGGCGGCAGTTGGTGCCGGTAAAGCGAAAAGTGGACGAACTCCTGAATCGAGTTGAATGCACGGCCGCCGACGTTCACCCACAACTCGTCGCGCGGATCGTTTTCGGTCAGCCGCGAGGCGAGAGTATGGCGGTCGGCGGTCGCGCCGGTCCCGAAAACGGTGGAGCTGCCGACAAGCAGGCGCACTGGCTCCGCCTGGTTCAACGTTGTCGGCGAATATCGCTTGCCCCGTGCGACGGTATAGCGAAAACCCGAGCCGTCCGTCGACACGATATCCGTGTTGAAGTTGGCCGGATGGAAATACATGATGTACGGCAACCAGCCGAGGTTACTCGGGTCCATGAAGTCACCGACATAACCCTGCATTTGTGGCGTGAGGTCTGAAACCGCGGACATCTATGTCCCTCTTTCGGAGTCTGTCTCGAAGTTGAAGAGGTCAAATTAGGCTTCGGAGCGCGCTTCTTTCGTCGTTCCGCTTTTTAGCCGCGAAATCATGCGTCGCACGATTTCCTGCACCGGTTCGTCGTCTTGCTGCGACGGGACGAAACCCGGATGCCGCGCGTTGAAGTCGCGGCTTTGCTGCGCCCAAGATTCGCAGCCCGCGAACGGCATCGACGTGCTCGGATCGTACGACGGCCACGCGCGGTATGTGTTGATGCCTGGCACCGGCTCGCCTCTGACGAGGATCGGATTCAGGTAAAGGCCTTCGCTCGAAATCGTCGTTGATGTGTTGATGAAGGCGATATCGAGACCGCATCGGCGCTTCGTCGACGTGTTCGGCTCCGAGCTGTGAATCAGATTCGGATGGTGCACGGACACGTCGCCCGGCTGCAGTTCGATGTCGACGACGTTGCAGGAGCTGATATCGACGTACTCGTCCTCCATCGAGGACATCAGCAGATTGGGCACGTCGCTGCGCAGGATCAGCTTGCGCAGCGGAAGCTTGTGCGAACCCGGCACCATCCGCAGACAGCCGTTCTCGGTCGTGCTCTCGTCGACGGCGAGCCACAGCGAGGTTGCTTGCATCGGCGACAGCTTCCAGTACGCGCCGTCCTGATGCCAGAGCACGGCCTGGCCGTCCAGCGGCGGTTTGCAGATGTAATGCGCGGTGAAACAGGCCAGGTCGGGGCCAAGAAATAGCTCGGCTATATCGAGCAGGCGATTGTCGGTTACGAGGCGAACCCAGAATGCATCGTCGCGCATTAACGGATGATGAAGATGTTCCGGCCGGAATTCGGGAAATTTCTCGCGCAGCCAAAGGAAATGCGCCTTCGCTTCGGCAACCAGCGCAGAATCGATGACGTTCCTGAAAATGGTGAACCCTTGCTTCTCGTATTCTTCCAGGTGTTGTGCGTATCTTCCTTCATTTACGACCAGCATTGACTGTCTCCGTAGCTCGATGGTCGAGGTAATCAGTGGGTAATATGAAACACGAAGAGCAATGCCTAAAACCCGGATGCTTCAGGGCTTCTGCATGAAGGATCCCACCGGACGCTGGTTTGCCGCCCTAAGGTTAGGAATGTTGAACACCCGGAAACGGCCGAGCTTTAAAACACCGCTCTGAGCGATTTCGACTCGATGAAGAGCTAAATTTAGCGTATCATCGATATGCGATGCGCATGATCTGTTACGAATTGTTTTTTTGAGCCGGTCTCCAGCTAATCGTCAAGCAGTCGCAGGGTCGCTTGTCTGCGCTGTATTCAGCTGCCAATGCCGGGCTAGCACATGTCGAGCCTCGCATGTGAGACGGACGTCCAATATTAGATTGGATGCCGCCGAAACAATACCGAAGTATCACCATTGAGAAGAAGCAGGGGGATCGTATGGCGGTGGGTGATTATGTTCATGGTTCCAAGGCCGCATCCGTGCGGGGCACCATCATATGTAAAGTCGGCATCGATTGACGTTCGAGCGTAACGCTCTGCGCTAGGAGACTGTTTTGGTCGAGTCACTTTAAATTCTCTCTTCTGAGACCGTTCCTCGACTACACACTTCCCTCACGCTCGACCACGAGAATACGCGCCACCCCGCGCGGGTGGGCTACATGCTCGCAGCCTGTATCGGCGAAGAAGACGTCCCCCGTTTCGAGCGTCGCCACATGCTCGATCCCGGCGCTTCGATAATGCATGTCCACCACACCATCGAGTACGGCAAACACCTCTTCACCGTCATTGATGTGCCATCGATACGGCTGATCGGTCCAGTGCAGGCGCACCGTCGTGCCGGCCAAATTGGCGATATCGATAGCGTCCCAGGCGCGCCTGCCTTCGAACGCTTTGCTTCGAATAACTTTCAATGCGTGCTCCGTCGATTATCGATGCAACGCGCCACGCTCACGCCCGTGACGCTTCCACGATCTCATTGACGACTGCGGCTCGCTTTGCAAGCGAAGCGGCCGAACGCGCCTTGCCCATTGCCAGAATATGAGCGGGCGCCGTATCGGGACTGCCCGAATCGAACGGCGGCGCGGGCGCGTATTCGAGTTCCAACTGAATCGCCTGAGCTTCATCGTCGCCCGCCAATTCCGCCGCGATGGTCAATGCGAAGTCGATGCCGGCCGTGACGCCCCCACCCGTCAATAGATTCCCATCGCGAACCACCCGGCCGTGCGTCGCAATGGCGCCCAGCGGTTCGAGCAGCGAATGAAATGCCCAGTGCGTAGTGGCGCGGCGGCCACGCAATAGCCCCGCGGCACCCAGCAGTAGCGAGCCAGTGCAAACGGAGGTGACATAACGCGCGCCGGCTGCTTGCTTGCGAACGAATGCGAGCGTTTCCTCGTCGCGCATCAAGTTCGTCACGCCGCTGCCGCCCGGTATGCAGATGACGTCGAGCTGAGGGCAGTCGCTGAAAGCGATGCTCGGCGTCAGCAGGAGTCCGCTGCTCGAGGCAACGGGCGTCCGCGTTTTCCAGACCAGGTGCACCGTGGTATCCGGTAGCGATGTAAGCACGTCATGCGGCCCGGTCAGATCGAGTTGCTGAACTTCTGGGAATACGAGAAAGCCTACTTGCAGTGTCATGAGGTACCTCGGCGATGGAATGGAACGGAACGATGCCGGTTCGCTGCGGCCGGCGCGGATCGCCCGTCGACAAGACCATTCTATGCGTGTACCGTATGGCGGAAATGCCATTTAACCCACATTTCCTGCCACGCCAATTTAGAAGCCGATTGTCCAAGCGATGTTTCCGATTCTGATTCTCGCGTTCCCCGATGCTCAGTTGCTCGATATCACCGGGCCGCTGCAGGTTTTTGCCTCGGCCAACGAGCTGGCTGCGGAAAGTGGGCGGCCGCGGCCGTATGCAGCGCATGTCGTCGCAGCGGAGCCCGGCGCGGTAACCACCTCGTCAGGGCTCGCCGTGGTAGCCGATGGACTCCGTTCGGCCGCGAAAGGCATCGATACACTGATCGTTCCAGGCGGCAGGGGGGTTGAGGCGGCGTCGCAGGACGCGAGGCTGACGCGCTGGGTTCGCAAGCAGGCGAGTGGTGCGAGACGTGTCGTGTCGGTATGCAGCGGGGCCTTCGTGCTGGCGGAAGCCGGCCTGCTCGACGGGCGTCGCGTAGCGACGCACTGGAGCCGCTGCGAGCAATTGGCGAAACGCTATCCCGCGCTCCAGGTGGAAGCGGACCCGATCTTCATTCGGGACGGCTCGATATGGACATCGGCCGGTGTGACCGCAGGCATCGATCTGGCGCTGGCGCTCGTCGAAGAAGACCTCGGCAGGCCTGCCGCCCTCGATGTTGCGCGCGAGCTCGTGGTCTTCATGAAACGCCCCGGCGGGCAGGCGCAGTTCAGCGCGTTGCTGTCGATGCAACAAGCGGGCGACCCATTCGCCGAGCTACATACATGGATGGCCGAGCATCTGGGCGCCGACCTCTCGATACCGGCATTGGCGCGCCGCGCCCGCATGAGCGAACGCAGCTTCATGCGGCACTACCGCGCCGAGACGGGCCGCACGCCGGCGCGAACGGTCGAGCAGTTTCGGGTGGAAGCCGCGCAGCGCTTGCTGGGCGAAACGTCATGGTCGATCAAACGCATCGCCTCCCGGTGCGGATTCGGCACGGAAGAAACGATGCGCCGCACGTTTATCCGTCTGCTACGCGCGACACCACAGGCGTATCGCGAGCGGTTCGCCTCGCAATGATGCGCGCCGCAGGCGCCTCCGCACAGTTCAGATAACGAGCCGCGAGATCTTGGTGCCCTCGAGCGAGACGCCCGCCATCAATCCCGCATTCGTCAGAACGAAGGCTTCCACGGGGCTCAGCGTCGTCGATGTATCCACGTTGCCGTTCGCCCCGACATGGAGTACGGCTACCGTGGCATCGACGCCTGCCGCCCACCCTTGGCTGTTGACGAATTTGTCGAGCGCCTCTTGCGTCATGAACAGCATGACGATGGCTTTGGATTGCGCACCGATCTGCAGTCCGAACGATGCGGCCGCGATGCTGTAGTAGCCGCTCGTCTGCTCGCCTATACGCAAGGCGCCCTGGCCGTATTGGCCACCGAACCAGAAGCCGGCCGAAATGACCGAGGGAAACACGAGCACCCCGCGCGCCTTGCCGACGAGTTCCCGAGAACCGTTGACGGTGGCGTAGAGCCGGGACAGCGTCGAGTTGACGTCGGCATCGATCGACTGACGCCGTCCGGCATTGGCCTCGGGCGTGGCGCTCGACGAAGCGGGCGTGGTCGTGCATCCGGCCAGCGAGAGTCCGCCCGAAGCCACGAGGGCACTCGTCATCGCAATGAATTGACGGCGTTGCATGCATTCTCCTGATGATGTGAGCGGCGCGCGATGTCTCGATTTTCCGCACGTCAGTGTCAGTGACCCGAAAAGAGGGGACGGAGTTCCTGACAGATAGTTGCGCGAGAGGTGACGCGAACAGATACTGGCCGATACGGGACGCGCAAGCACCGTTTGCTGCCGCTCGCCGCGGTTTGCAATTCTTTGCGTTTTTCGAGTTGCACGGCGCACACCATCCTGTACCATGCTGCGGCACGGAAAACCCTGGCGATCCCGCGCCTGCTCGAGGCCGGGCTCGCACCACCATCGAACACTGAACGCATGAAAGATCTCGGACATCATGCCGCTTGGCGCAGCGGTTCGTTCATCGTATCCCGCGCCGTGCTGGCGGTCGTCGCGGCCACGCTTGGCGCCGCGCTTGCCGGCTGCAACTCGCTCTATACGGAAGGCGCGACAGCAGGCGCCGGCGTTGCGGGTGCCGCAGTCGCCAGCACGGTCACGCACAACGCCGCGACGGCGGCGGGCATCGGCCTGGGCGCCGTCGCAGCAGCACGAGCTGGTGTTCAGTTCTCCCAGCGAATCGTTCATCGCGACACCCAGGACAGCATCGCCAAAGTGGCCGGGCCGCTCGGCGTCGGGGCAGTGGCGAATTGGAGCGCGACGCATTCGGTGCCCATCGAAGAGGACGAGCACGGACGTGTCACGGTGAGCCGTGTCATCAGCCAGGGCGCGCTCGATTGCAAGGAAATCGTGTTTTCGGTCGATCGGCCCGCGAAAAAGGACACGCCGGCGTCGAGCGCGTTCTATGTCGCCGCCGTTTGCCAGGACGGCAATGCGTGGAAGTGGGCATCGGCGGAACCCGCCACCGAACGTTGGGGCGCGCTGCAATGAGCGGGCCGATGACCCCACGCGCGCCGTTGATGCGCTTGATCGCAGTAGGGACCCTTTCCATTTACGCGGGTCTTGCTTTGAACGGTTGCGCATCGGTGGGGGCTGCGGCGGGCGCCGTTGCCGGTGCGGCGACAGGTCTGGTGTCGGCCAATCCTGCCGTCGGTATCGGCGTCGGCATTGCGGTGCAGGGCGCAACGGACGAGGCAGTCAAGCGCTACACGCGTTCGATGCATACCGATCAACAGGACGCGATTTCCAGCGCGGCCGGTGAGATGGATGTTGGGCAAACGCGTCCGTGGCGCGTCAAGCACCGCATCCCGCTCGAAAACGGCCACGGCGAGGTACGCGTGACGCGCGCTTTCGCGACGCCGCTCGTGAGTTGCAAGGAGTTCGTGTTCTCGGTTGTCGATGGGGAAAAGCCCGGCGCGCCGCAGCACTGGTATGCGGCGAGCGCGTGTCAGCAGGACAGCCGATGGAAATGGGCGTCGGCCGAGCCGGCGGTCGAACGTTGGGGCACGTTGCAGTAACGTGCGGGCACGAGGCGGCCGTTTGCAGCGACGGCGTTCGCGTCAGCGCGATTTGCCGCGCGCGCTCTTTTTGACGGGGGCGGGACGCGCGCCATCTTTCGCCGCCATCCCCTCGCTTTCGTTCAATTGTTCGATCCAGGACAGTGCGTCGACATAGCCCAGGAATTGGCGCAGGTACTCCGGGGACAGCTCGCGCATCAACGAGAGCGAGCGATATACGAGGCTCTCGGAATTGAGCGGCCCCGCATTCCCGGGCACCTGTTCGTGCGATTCGCGTAACCGGCGCTCGGTGCTGAGCTTGGACCACGTGTGCCTGAAATAATCGAGTGCTTCCGGCTCGGGATCGAACCGCGATGGACCTGCCGTGCCGCCGATTGCAGGACGATCGCCATCGCTGGGCGCACGATTCGCGGCCATCTGGTCGACGAGCTCGGCCAGCGCGCTACGCGGGCGCGGGTTTGGCGTCATCGGCATGTCGCGCTCAACCGCAACCGGCGCGGCTTTTTCAAGGTCTTCGGCATAGGCGTCGATCAGCCCTGCGATTCGCTCGTCCAGAAGGCGACGCACCTCGCCCGTCTGGTACGCGGCCCGGCGTGCAAGCGCTTCGATCGCACGGAAGCGCACCGGCTTCAGGCGATCGGCACCGCTTTCGCGCCATGCTTGCAGCATCGAGGCTGGATCGAGGGCCTCCTTAGCCATGGGACCTCGGCGCGGCGGCCGCCGCCTTTGGCATCGGCGCGAGTTCGACGCGTCGATTCCTGGCCCGGCCTTGTTCGTCCGCATTCGAGCTCACGGGCTGTTGGGAGCCGAACGCGGCGGCAAAAACCGACGACGGTGGAATGCCTTCGTCGATCAACGCGCGCGTCACGGTCAGCGCACGCTTGGCCGAGAGTTCCCAGTTGTCGGCAAAGTGCCGGTTGCCTTCGCGGACCTGCAGATCGTCCGCGAAACCGCTGACCATCAGGATTTCCTCGTGACCTCGTAAATAGTCCGCCAGCGGCCCTGCAAGGCTCTTGAGCAACTCGCGCCCTTGCGGCTGCAGTTGGTCCGAGTTGAGCGCGAAGAGCAGGCTGCCGCTAATGCCGATGTGTCCGTCGACGAGCGTCACGCGGCCCGCCGCGAGCGGCCCGGCCAGCGCCTGCTCCAGTGTTTTGCGCCGCTGCGCTTCGAGCTGACGTTCCTTGATCTCTTTGTCGAGCTGTGTGGAGAGCTCCATTTGAACGCCGATGACGCCCACCAGGATCAGCACGAACACACCAAGCAGAACCGACATCAGATCGCCGAACGCGGCCCAGATCGGCGCACCCGCTTCGGCGCCGGCTTCGATTTCCTCGTTCATGCCGCCTCGGCTCCGGCGGATTCCGACGTGCGCTGCGTGGCGAGCCGCTGCAAATCTTCGACGATCTGCTTTTGCGACATCATGCTCAGATCGATGACTTCCCGCGCTTGGGCGACGTAGTAGGCGAGTTGGTCATCGCTGCGGGCGAGCGATTTGTCGAGTGCCGCTTCGATGCGCTCCAGATGCGCGACGAGTTTTTCGTTCGCGTCGCCGAACAACTGTGTGGCAGCGCCGAATGCTTCCGAAAGACTCGCCACTTCGATTGCGCTGCTCGTCATCTGCGCGACAACGGTGCCGAGCTTGTCCGACTCGGATCCGAGCGTTTCGGTGAAGCGCTGGCCTGCGCGTTCGAGCAGACCCGAGGAGGTCGCAATCAGCTCGTCCACGGCCGAGCGTTGACGAGTCGAAGCGTCGTTGACCGCATCGAGCAGCGTATTGAACGTCGCCAGCATGCGGCTGCGCTCTTCGAGCATCGCCGTATCGCGCGCCATACTGTCGGACAGCTTCTGACGCAATTGCGCGACGACTTCGGCCGCGAGCTTCGGTGCCTCCGATGCGGCTTGCATCAGGCGCGCAATCTCGGCGATCGTCTCGCTCGCATGGGCCTGCGTCTGGGCTGCCGTTTCGCGCATCGTGCGGGACAACGTATCGCAGATCTCCTGCTGGCGGCTTGCGTTGCCGGCACCCGCGCGCTCCCATTCCTGACTCAAGGCCGCGGCCATCGCTTCAAGCCGTTGGGCCCAGGCCGCGAGTCGTGTTTCGTCGCGCGATGCGAGCAGATCGGCCAACCGGACGTGCGCTTCACTCGTGGACTGGAGCAAAGACGCCGAATGCTGCTCGAATTGGGCAGCCGCTGCATCCACATACTGTTGCGCCGACGCGCTCAGGCGCGCGACGAGCGCCTCGTTCGATTGCCGATGCGCATCCAGCGCGCCGTTCCAGATCTGCGCCACCGCGGCGCTCGACGTTTCGAAGCCTTTCGATAACCCATCGAGCTGGCGCTCCACCGACCGAGCGATGCTGTCGCGCAGCGCGACGCTCTCGCGTTCGAGGCCGGCCATCGTGGTTTCGACGACCGGCTGGAGCATGGCCCCCGCGTTGCGGGCGTTTTCGGCGATGCTCTCTTTCAGCGATTGCTCGACCGACGACGCGAGGCGGAGATACGCCGCTTCCGTCTTGCTGTGAAACGCTTCCTGGCTGGCCAGCTGCCGCTCGTTCGACTTCAGGTTTTGCTGTTCGATCGCGATGGTCATGGCGTGCAACCGGTCGACCAGCGTGGGCATCGCATCGGCCTGCCGCTGTAGCAATCGGAACACTTCGTCGCGCTGATGCGCAGGCGAAAACGCACGCAGCGTCGTCGCGATCTTGGCATCGAGCAATTCGACGGCTCGCGTGCGCTCGCGTCGGCAAAACGCAGCGAGCAGGCCCAGCATCGCCGAAGTCGCGACGCCGGCAATCGAGGTGCCGAACGCGAAGCCGAGCCCTTTCACCGGCGCGGCCAACGAAGCCCGGATCGCTTGCAGGTCGGCGGCGCTTTCGAGTGCCGCACCCGTACCGCGAAGCGTCGCCATCATGCCGAGCAGCGTCCCCAGCATGCCGAGCAACACGAGCAAGCCGACCAGGTAGGGTGCGAGTGCAGGCGAGGGCAAAGGGCCGCGCGTACCTTCGATGCGCTGGCGCACCGCATGGCGCAGGCTCGCGGGCACGCGTTCGAGCCACGGCCCCAGCGCGGGCGGCGGCTCCGCGAGGTCCGAGACTGCTTCGATCAGTCCGGACGTCGCCCGATGATGGCGTTGCAATTCGACCGAACCGGCGACATAACACGCGCCGATCGACAGCGTGACGATGAGCGCCACCGGGTTCGAGACGACATAGCCGGTACCAATCCAGGCAAGAACGGCGAGACCGGCCAGGAACACTGCGAGATGAATGGGATTCCTAAACATTGGGTCCGGATTAGCAGGCGCGAAGGGCGGCAAGCAGCCCTTGCACCGGTTGAAAACGAAGATCGAGCTCGGCGTGCAGAACACACTGCATGTCGTAGCGGAACGTGTCCAGCCACGCACCGGGCTCGATCGTGGTGAGGCGGCCCTGAGCCTGCGCTTGTGCTTGTGCTTCTCCGTGTGCCAACCGTTCGGCTTCGGCCGTACGCAGGCGCTCGAAATGCCCACGCAGCGCAACGGGCGCACTGCTCAACAGATGTTGCTCGCGCGCTTCGAGCGCGCGCTCCATTGCAGCATCGACCGACGCAAGGCGGGCCATCGCGCTCGAGCGCATTGCCAGCGTCGCCCTCAGGCGGCGGCGCAGATTGCCGATATGGGTCTCCATGCTCTGCTGCAGCGAGAGGTAGCACTGTCGAAAGAGCGTGTAATCGGCTGCGTCGTCGCCCTTGTCGTTGCGCCGCGGCGCGTGCGCGGGTATCGATGCGCGCCCGGGCGTTCCGCGCGTCGCGAGCCTTGCGGGCATCAATATGCTGTCGCCCGCAATGGCGCGAGCCAGCGTTGCACGAACGCGATCGCACTCGCTTTCGCATGCTTCGGCCGTGCCTAGCGGTTGGGCGTCGGCGACGACCACGGCGGACGCGCCCCCGCCGAGCGCCGAGGAGAGCGCGATGGCGTCGGTCCAATCGAGCCACCCGCTCAGGTGCTGCGAGAGCGTCTGCGCGGGTTCGGCGACGTTGCTGTCTGTCAGGCGGGCGAGCAGACGAATAAGTGTCGGACCGCTCAGTGCTGAGCGCTGTGGGACTGTCACGATACGGCTTTACGAGCGGAGTCGAAAAACCTGACAGTTTACACGCTGACGCGGGATCGACCTCCCTTGTCGGGGGCGGCGGCTTCGGCGCCGCTGCCGTCGGGCCTCAGGGCGGTACGCGTGCCTTCGCGCCACGAAACCGAGTGATAGCAGGATGGTTCGAGCGCCAGTCCTGGCCGGCTTCATCTGGAACTCGTTGCGACTTAGCGAGCATTTTCAGATATTTCTGATTTTCTCGGCAGCAGTGCGAGCGTTCCATCAGGCGCTGGAGCGGTCCTGTATCATACGCCTCGCACTTGAGAGGGTGCATCACTACCAATTTTTCAAAAAAATAGATGAACCGTTTCGAACCTAGTCTGCTCGACAAATTGTTCGGCGACGGCCCGAATCAGCCGGCGTCCGCCGTCGTGCGGCAGCTGTCGCTGGACGAACTCAAAGGTACGGTCGCGCGCCATATCGAGTCTCTTCTGAATGCCCGAATTACATTCACCGAGGAACGCCTCGCCGGGTTCGACGAATGCCAGCGGTCGGTGCTGACCTATGGGCTCAACGATTTCGCAGGGCTTAGTCTCGCCAGTCACGACGACCGGGAGACCATCTGCAAGTCGATTCAACGCGCGATCGAACGCCACGAGCGCAGGCTCAAGCACGTCGAGGTCGAACTGGAAGTGAACGTGCAGTCCACGAACCTGCTGTGCTTCGCCATCAAGGCAATGCTGGTCGTGCATCCGGCCTCGGAGCCGGTCAACTTCGACGCCATGCTGCAACCGTCCACGCTGCAATATTCGGTCAGCCGCGCACGCCCGAAGAGGCTCTAAAAGAAGGCCACGAACACGATAGCGCCGCACCGGCCGGCTAGCACACTGATCCTGAGACCCAGATGGAAGAATTACTGCCGTACTACGAGCGCGAGCTATCGCATTTGCGCCGTTATTCCGGGGGCTTTGCACAGCGCTATCCCAAGATTGCGGGACGCCTTTTGCCGGCCGACGAGCACGGCGACGATCCGCACATCGAGCAATTGATCCAGGCGATAGCGCTGCTCGATGCTCGCATCGGCAAGAAGCTCAAGGATGATTATCCGCAGTGTGTCGAGGCGCTGTTGGACGTGATGCATCCGCATTATCTGCGCCCGTTCCCGTCATGCTCGATTGCGCAGTTTTCCGTCACTGCTGCCACAGGCGGTAAGCCGAACTCCCATAAGCTGGCACGTGGCACGGAGTTGGTCAGCCGGTCGATCAACGGTGTTCAGTGTCGATTCAAGACCGCCTACGACGTGACGCTTGCACCGCTTGCGATCAGCGAGGCGCGTTATCTGCCGGCGGCTGCGGCCCCTGTCGTTTTGCCGCTGAACGCGGCGGGGATAGTGTCGATGACATTCGAATCGACGGCCCCGCACCTGGATTTGCGATCGCTCGTCCTGCGTACCGTCCGCACGCATTTGAATGGCGAATCCTCATTCATCGCGGCGCTCGCCGATGGTTTATTCATTCATGCGCTGGCAGGCTATGTGCAAGCTGATGGCGATGGTAGCTGGAAGCCGTTGCGGACAGTACCCGTCGCGCAGGCCGGATTCGATAAGAACGATGCACTGCTCGACTATCCGGGGAGATCGCACCCGGCATACCGTCCCCTGGCGGAATACTTCGGCTTCCCGGAGAAACACGATTTCGCCGACATCGATCTCGGCGCGATACTCGATACTGCGGGGCCATGCCGGAGCGTGACGCTGTACGTGGTGCTGAAGGAAGGCCACGGTAACCCGCACGCTGCGCGCCTGCTGGACTCGTTGTCGGCCACGCACTTTCGCCTGTTCTCGACGCCTGTCATCAACGTGTTTCGCCGCCCCGGCGAACCTATCCGCGTGACGCACCAGGAAGTCGCGTATCCGGTCGTGGCGGATGCAAGCCACGCGGCCTCTTACGACATTTATTCGATCGATTCAGTGAACGTCGTGCGCCAAACGCAAACGCGCAGCCGCGTCATCGAGTTCCGGCCGATTTTCTCGCAGCGCTACGGCGATGACCCACGGTCCGTGCATTACTGGTTCACCCGCCGCGACCCAGCGGTGGCCTTGGCAAGCCCCGGCTACGAAACGGAGATTTCGGTCATCGACACCGATTTCGATCCGATGGCGTCGCACATCGATACGTTGAGTCTCGAGCTGACCTGCACGAACCGGAATCTGCCCTCCAGACTCGCCATCGGGCTCGAGGGCGGCGACTTGTTCTTGCGGGACAGCGACGAGCATGGCCCGTCGATCGGTGCCGCCATGCTGCGCCGTCCGACGCAGACGCTGCGCTTCGAACGCAGCGACGCGTTGCATTTGAGGTTTGCTACGCACCTTGCGCTCGATCATCTCTCGCTTGCCGATATGGGTGTCGACGCGCTCAAGGCGGCATTGGTGTTATACGACCTACGGCGCTCCGCCGTGACATCGCGGCATATCGAAGGGATCGTGGGCGTCGAGGTGCGCGATGCCGCGATTGAGCTACCGGGAAACCCATCCATGACGGCAGTGCCAGGGACTGAATTGCGCGTGACTCTCGACGAGAAGCATTTCGTCGGTGCCAGCATCGCAACGTTCGTGGGCATGATCAATATGTTTCTCGGTTACTACGTGCAGCTCAATAGCTTTGTTCAACTGGTCGTCCTTTCGAAATATACGGGCGAACCGATTGTGCGATGCAAGCCGCGCAGCAGCGACTTGATTCTCGGGTGATGGAAAAGGGAGACCTGTGCCGATGACGACACGCCACGGCGAGTTCGACGACGATCTACTTCGACATTATTACGAGCGAGAACTGGAGATTCTGCGCCGGGACTTGCGCGCGTTCGCACAGCGAAATCCAGAGGCGGCCACCCGATTGTCCATCAATAGCGATGGACGTTCGGATGACGCGGGCGTGGAACGCATGGTGCAATCGACAGCCATTTTGCACGCCCGCCACAGCGCAAAAATCGATGACGACTATCCCGAGTTGTCCGAGGCACTGATCGAACGCACCTTTGCGCAGTACCTTCGGCCCTTCCCGTCGTGCTCGGTCGCACAATTCGACATGGCAGGGATGTTCGATAGCTTGACTGAATCCGTCCGGATCGAGCGTGGGACGCAGTTGAAGACGACGGAGGGCGGGTGTTTGTTTCGAACCACGTATAACGTCGTGCTGGCGCCGGTGGAAATCGCCCGAGCCCAGTATGCGACCACGCCAACGGCTCCGCTTAGCGTCAAGCTGCCGCCCGATGCCAGTGGCATGCTCTCCGTGACCTTCCGCTCTGCCAAGATCGGTAGCGGCCTCGATGTGGCTGCCCCGGCTACGCTGCGGGTCCATCTCGCCGGCCAACCGTCAGTGGTCGCGGCGCTGATGGATACCATGCTGCTGCGCACGGCGAGGGCTTATGTCGAAGACAGTGAAGGACGCTGGGCTCGGCTGCCGACGATTGCCATTGCACCGGTGGGGTTCGGTCCGCACGATTGGCTAGTCACAGATGCAAAAGAGCCCGGCCAGACGTTCGGGCTGCTTGGCGAATACTTCGCTTATGCCGAGCGCTTCCATTTTGTCGACATCGATTTGGCGTCGGTGTGTGCGGCGGCACAGGGCGAACCGGCGGGCGAACCGCAGTCCGAACAATTGACGCTGCATTGGGTGGTAACGGATGTGCCGCCGAATTCGCGCGCCGCTCAGCAGCTCGCGCATCTATCGGCGGATCACCTGAAGTTGTTCTGCACACCGGTCGTCAATTTATTCGAAAGAAAGGGCGTCTCGCTCAAGTACGATCGGCAAAATGGTGTGTGGCCGATCCACGCGCAGGCCAAGAACGACGCACACACCGAGGTGTGGTCGGTCGATCAAGTTTGCACCGAGCAAGGCACTCGGCTGCGCTCGTCGGCCGCGCTGATGACCGGTCACGCATCCCCCACGTGGACATTCATGCAGCGCAGTGGTCCCGCATCGCTTGAGACCGGGCTCGCTGCGGCGCTGCGTCTTGACGGCACCGACGCTCGAGTGAGGACGGGGCCCGAGATGGACACACTGGTAGCCGACGTGACGTGTACCAATGGGGATTTGCCGCATTCCTTGCCGTTCGGCGCATCGGGTGGGGACATGCGGCTGGCAGCCAAGAAATCCGCTACCGAGAAAATCGCGTTGCTCCACGTGCCCACATCGGTCGTTCAGCTTTCTCGTACCAACGGTGCATTGTGGCGGCTCATTGGTCAGCAGACGCCCCACGCATTAAGGTTGACTCAGGCCGGGTTGCCGGCCCTCAAGCAACTGTTTCAGCAATTCGCGCAACTTTCGCCTTCACAAGCGCAGCACGTCGACGGCATCACGGGCCTGAAGCACCGGGCGGTCATGACCCTCATGGCGAGAGCGCCGCAGCCGGCGATGGTGCGCGGGCTCGAGGTCACGCTGGAAATCGACGAGCAACGCTTCGTCGCGCACAGCGTCGCCGTCTTCGCACGCGTCATGGAGCGCTTCTTTACGCCGTACGCGCCGACCAACAGTTTCGTTCAATTGGTCATTGGCTCAAGCACTCATAGCGGCGCCGTTTTGTGGCGAGGCGAGCCGGTGAGAGGCGGATCGGCGCTATTGTGAAGACCGGCTGTAAGGGAGCAACTATTGCCGAAAAACATGAATGGATCGGAAATATTTTCTTTGCGAACGATCGACCATTCCTAACAATGCTTTGAGGTATTTGGGCGTGAAGAAAATCTATGTAAAATCGCGCGACTCTAAATGCCGACTTCTTCGTCAGGCTTGCTAATGAATACGAACTTGTCTGTTCAAGATCTGCGAAAGATCGCCACGGGGATGCAGCACAATCGGCTATTGACGCTGGCGTTCCCGGATGGCAAAGCGCCGTACGAGGTCCTGTTGGTGAATCGCCTCGAAGGTGAGGAATCGCTCTCGTGCGATTTCCGGTTCGTGATCGAGATCCTGTCGGATAACGCAAAGCTCGATCCCAATGAGTTCGTCGGCAAGCTCATTGCGGTGAAATTGCTGCGCAACGATGGCAGCTATCGGTATTTCAATGGACACATTTTTTCGTTTCGGCTCGTGCGGAGCGACGGGGGCATCGTTTTTTACGAAGCCGAAATGGGTCCGTGGACCCGGTACCTGACGCTACGCAAGAATAACCGGCTGTTCCTGGATCAAGATATCCGAGGCCAAACTGCCACGATCTTCTCCGATTACGGCACGCTGGCGGTCTGGCAGTGGAAGGTCTATCAGAAGGACCCTTCGATGACGATGGCGTGCCAGTTTGGCGAGCACGACCATAACTACGTCCACCGCCGCTGGGAGCACTTGGGGCTGTGCTACTGGTACGAGCACACGGCGACGGAGCACAAGCTGATCATCTCCGATCCGGGGCGCCAGGAGCCGGTCATCGACGGTGAAAGCCCCAAGGTTCCTTACCAGAGCCAAGCCGGCTCACAGGAAGCGGACGGGATCGCGTCGTGGTCGTTCATTCAACAAGTCACGTCCACGCACATTGGTGAGTCGACTACCGACTTCAAGGCCATGCCCCATTTGAACGCGCGTAGCGGCGGGTTCGTCGATGCGCGCACCGACGCATGGGCGAGTGATCGCGGGCAGAAGCTGGAATGGTACGACTATGCAGGCCAGTATGCGCACCGCGACCTGGAAGATGGGGAGTGGCAAACCAGTCGCCGTATCGAAGCCATCGAGGCGATTGCACGTGAGTGGGAGGCCACCGGAAACAACCGCTTCGTGATGCCGGGGCGATGGTTTCAGTTGACCGACCACTTCGGATATTCGATCAGCGCCAGCCATTTCGACGATGAATATCTGATTACCTTTGCGCATCACGTTGCGACGAACAACTACCTTCAGGGTGTCGGCGCGCAGGCGACGTACAGCAACCGATTCACGTGCGTGAAGAAAACCACGCCGTGGCGGCCGATGCGCGGATTGAACAGCGTCGATACACGCATCTTGGCGCCGCAGACGGCGATCGTGGTCGGCCCCGAGGGCGAGAGCTTATATACCGACGAGTACGGGCGTGTGCTGCTGCAGTTCCATTGGGATCGAGAGGGCAAGGACACGACGTGGGTGCGCGTATCGAGCGGCTGGGCGGGCGGCAGTCAAGGGATGAGTGCGCTGCCCCGGATCGGGTCCGAGGTGGTCGTTCAATGGATTGACGGGAACCCTGACCATCCGCTTGTAACGGGGCGCGTGGGGAGTGCGATGAACCTGCCGGCGTGGCGGTTGCCGCATCAGCGGGCGCTGACGGGCATTCGTAGTCGTGAACTTGTTGGCGATACCGGCAACCGGGGTGGCGGGCGTAGCAATCATCTTGTGTTTGATGATACGGCCGATGCCATTCAGACCCAGCTGCGCAGCGATCATCAAGCAAGTCAATTGTCGCTCGGGAGTATTACGCGGATCGAGGATTGGCAGGGGCGGCAGGATGCGCGCGGGGAAGGGTTCGAGTTGCGCACCGATGCGGTTGGGGCGATTCGCTCGGGCAAGGGGATGTTGGTTAGTACCGAAGCACGACAGCAGGCGACGGCGCACATTGCCGACGTCAGCGAGCCTGTATCGCGCCTCATGAACGCGCAAACGCTGCACGACGAACTCGCCAAGCTCGCCCAGCACCACCAAGCGCAGGACAACGGCGCTGACCAAACAAAGGTGGCGGATGTGCTCAAATCGCAGTCCGACGGCATCCGGGGTTCGGGCGCTGGTAAGGGCGCATTTCCGGAACTCAGCCAGCCGCATTTGTTGCTCGCCGGCGCAGCCGGTTTGGAGATGACCACGCCGGCTACTGCGCACGTGACCGGGGGCCAGCATGTCGCGGTCACGTCGGGCGAGAACGTGTCGATCGGCGCGGGTGGCAGCCTGTTCGCCAGCATGCGCAACTCATTGCGTCTTTTTGTGTACCGGGCCGGCATGCGGCTCGTTGCAGCCGCTGGAGATATTGATCTAAAGGCACTGAAGGACAGCATCAACCTACTGGCAAAGCTGAATGTGACGGTGACGGCCAACAAAATCACGATCAGCGCCCAGCAGGAGGTCGAGATCAACGGCGGCGGCAGCTATACCCGCTGGACGGCGGGGCAGATCAAGAGCGGCACTTCAGGCGGATTTGAAGTGCATTCGGCGAGCCGCACATTGGTGGGTCCCGACAGCGTCAGCACTCCAGTCATGCCAGCGCAGGCACCGGAGAAGGAGCAACTGCACTTTGCTCTGCAGGCGTTAGCAGGTGAGGGCCATCCAGTTGCCAATGTACCGTACGACATCTATAAGGGCGGCGCCAAGATCGGGGAGGGTGTTACGGACGAATTCGGGCGCATCGTCGTGAAGAACCACGAGACGGGCACCCCCGCCTATACGGCGAAGCTGAGCAATGGTGCGGAATACGATCTGGACGTCAAAGACGCGCTCAACGACGACCCGGATCATCTCGACCAGCGATCCAACCGGGGCGAACGGCAGGTCTGAGCATGGCACGCGCCGCATTCATCATCAAGGACACAGACGTGGCAGACTTTCCACTCAAATCTCACAAGTCATCGAAAGTTGCAGTCGATGAACAGACCCGGATGGCAACGGGCTCGCTTCAGTGGCTCCTGGAAGGGAGGGACAAGGTTCCCATCACGCGAGGCAATACCCTGAGCTTCATCGTCAATTCCGAAGATGGATTCGCGAAGATCGCGGAAGATTTGAAAGGAGCGAAGGCGAGCGCTGACATCATCTGCTGGGGCTTCGATCCGGGGATGGAATTGGTGCGAGGTGGCGACAAAGCAACATGGCCACGCGGCCAGACCTATGGCGAACTGCTTGAGGAGATCTCGCAGCGTAAGGAAAACCCCGTCAAGGTGCGCCTGCTCATCTGGTACGAACCGAACCCTGCGGTCTGGAAGGGGGCCGCCAACATGCCGGGCTTTACCGATCACTCGGATACCTACGTAGGAAACTTGATGTTGTCGTCGCCCTATGACAGCAAGGAGCGCCAGGACTATTGTGTCGCTTGGTGGGCGAGAAATCTGCCGGGCGGGCGCAGCAACGCGGGCGCGAATCCCAATTTGAGCGTCGTCTTACGTAGCGTCTCCCGCAACGATGTAATTGCACTGCTCAGCATGCAGGCGCCGACCTTGCGGGAGGAAGAGGATCCGCGTGCGCGCCTCGAACAAGTGGGATTCGAAATGGCGGGGTCGCATCACCAGAAGCCAATCCTGATCGACTACGATTATGACCACGGCAGCAAGGCGATCGGCTACGTCATGGGACTCAACTCCGTCACCGACTACTGGGATAGTTCGGAGCATAGGGTGGACGACCCGCGCCGGGAATGTTGGGCATCCGCAGGGCTGCAGGGTGAGGCCGATCACCAGAGGCTCGCGGAAGGTAAGGCCAGTGGCTCGGTCTACAAACACTCCAAACCTTACCAGGACTACGCGTGTAGGATCCGGGGGCCCTCGCTGGCGCAGCTGAAATATAACTTCGAAAACGGATGGGCAGCTGCGCTCGAACAGCCACTGCCGTTCGAGAAGCCGCCCGCGCCGCCCGCGAAGATACCGACCGCCGCAGGCAGCGCTGCACATCTTGTGCAGATCGTTCGGACGCAGCCACACGAACTCGAAAAATCGATCAAGGAAGTTTATTTCCAGGCCAGCAGTTGTGCTCTCAACTATATCTACATTGAGAACCAGTACTTCTTTTACCCAGAGTTCGTTCGGCATCTCATCAAAACCCGCAAGGCATTTTGCGATGCATGGATGAAGAAGTCCGGCAAGCCGGTTACCGAGATCCCGAAACTGCACCTGTTCATCGTGATTCCCCACCCGGAGCGGGATCAGATGATTCCACGTACCTACGATTCCTTGACGGAATTGGGGTACGCGCAAAAAGTTAACGGTATCGAGGCGATGCCGGAGCAGCGAAAGCTGTCAGACAAGGGGAAGCTCACCCAGTCCTATCCCAACTCTCGCAAAGGTCCCAAGGGAGGCCAGGTTCTCGATCGCCCGAGCGTGGAACAACTCCAGCAGACCCTTGGCCTCCAGGTGAGCGTGGCCCGGCTACGCACGAGCGGTCCGGATGCGAAGGGCAACATGGCCTATCGCGAAATCTATATTCACGCGAAACTGATGATCATCGACGATGCCTTTATCACGGTAGGCAGTGCCAACATGAATCAGCGCAGCATGTCGGTGGACAGCGAGATCAATATCGCCGCTACTGGACCACTCTATGCTGCCGATCTGCGTCGGCGAGTGTTTGGGCTACAGTCAGGCGGTACCACCTCTGGGAGCGGCGACCCCAAGGCGTTGCCGGCAGTATTCAAAAGCTGGACTTACTTGATGGCAAAAAATCGTGACATTGAACTCGCTGCGACGCAGCCAATGAATGGTTTCTTGCTGCCGTTCGAAGACCATCGTTCAGCAACGGTCCTTGTTGGATCGATCGATGTGCCGTCGTCAAATGAAACTGCAGTAACCTGATGGAAGTGATCATGCAAATACAGATGCGCATTGTACGCCTCACGGTGTTGGTCGTGGTTTGCATGCAGAGCTCTCTCGTCCATGCAGGACTTCTCGATCCAACGCTTTCTAAAGTCACCGCAGCCATGTCCGATCTACCCCGTCACGAAAAACTGCCCCTTTTTAATCCGCACCGGGCTGAGTTCACCTGCAATTATCAAGCGCAGCGGGTTCCGGCTGCCGATCCCCAGGCCGAGTTGTGGTTTCAGCAGGCCTTGGCGCTGAACGATCCTTACGCGGGAAGCATCGACTACGGGAAGATGTACCAGTTATACCTGCAGGCGGCCGAACGAGGTCACTGGAAGGCGATGCTCAATCTGGCCTCGCTGATTCTTCGGCATGATCCTGGCGTGCCGGAGCACGATCCAGAGCAGGCGATCCGATGGGTCGAGAAGGCGATGAAGCTGGGTGTGCCTGATGCCTATGAGCGGATGGGACAGTATCACCTTGATGGATTGATCGAGGGAGGGGATGCGACCAGCGCGTACGCTTTTTTCCAGCGCGCGGCAGACATGGGCAGTCCTGCTGCAATGGCATATCTCGGCTATAAATTAGCCGGAAGCTACGACAATCCGGATGAAGGCTTCTGGGGGAATTTGCCGATCGGAACGAAAATGTTGGAATGCGCGGTCGGTCAGGGATATGGGGACGCAGCTCAAAAGCTAGCCTTCATATATGCGCGACCCAACACCAGTGAGGCAAAGCTCCGCGCGCTGAAGGTTATGCATGAAGGTGTCAAGCTGGGAAGTGCGATATGCGCGAACAGCCTCGCACCCGAATTTGAAGGAATGGATCTCACTTCTGGAACCAATTTGGTCGGTCACATCGACAAAGCCCGTGCTCAACGGTACAGCAAAATTGGCGATGTCCTGGAGCTCTACGATGGCCGTCTGAAACTCCCCAATCTGGACAAGGTATTGCCCCTGCCACCAGCGCCGCTGCCTAAATGGAATGGCGACGTGCAAACGTTGATCAATGCAGCGAAGGCTGTCACCCCCCCGGCCAAAGCACAAAGGAGCAGCACGCGGGAGGGGCGTTCATTCGTTCCCGAGGGCCATGCGGTTTCTTCCGTCGACACAGGAACTCCTGCGGTTACCGGTGCTCAACTGGTTCCGAAGACTGGCTACTGGATTGCACAATACGGGTCTTCTACGCAACCAGATACGCGATTGATGACTCGCTCCGCACTTCCGGAACGCTACGAAGCAGGCGAGCGGTTCGAGTCACCTTCTCACGACTGGCTGTCGCCGGAGAGCGTTCGCTGGTATTACCTCGGCGAGGCGTACCGCCTCCCGCCGCAGCGCGCGGAATTCCTCGCGAACCTGACTGGCGCAGGAATACTGCGGGAAGTCCCGTCGTTGCCGGTGGCACTGCAATGCACAGGAGAGCAGCGTTGTCCGGCGAGCGGTATTTGGGAAGCTCGGGTATTCGACGATCATCCGCTGGCTGTGTTGTACAACCGCTGGGACCAGCAGGCGTTCGTCGAGGAGGGAACGTCGTTTCCTCATCCCGGGGATCGCTTCATCGATGTTGCAATGAAGGACGTGCGATGGACGTATCTGGGGAGTCCGAATGCAGAAGCTGGTTCGCCCGGTATCCATGTCATCACTTTGTAGTAGTTGTTGCGAAGCGAGCGTGGAACGCAAACGCGTTCGCAGGACTCCTTGCCCCCGTTTGAAGACCACGGGTCCTCAGCAATGTTTATTGGATGGATCGACGTGCCGTTGCCGGATCGAACTGCGGTGAACTGATGGATGCGCCCATGAAGACTCTGATCCGCGTTGCACGCCTCGCGGTGTTGATGGTGTGCTGCATGCGGACCTCTCTCGTCCATGCAGGGCTTCTCGATTCAATGCTTTCCAAAGCCACCGCAGTCATGTCCGATCTGCCCCGGCACGAAAAGCTGCCCCGTTTCAATCCTCATCGGCCCGAGTTCACCTGCAATTATCAAGCGCAGCGGGTTCCGGCTGCCGATCCCCAGGCCGAGCTGTGGTTTCAGCAGGCCTTGGCGCTGAACGATCCTTACGCGAGAAGCATCGACTACGGGAAGATGTACCGGTTATACCTGCAGGCTGCCGAACGAGGGCACTGGAAGGCGATGCTCAATCTGGCCTCGCTGATTCTTCGGCATGATCCTGGCGTACCGGAGCACGATCCAGAGCAGGCGATCCGGTGGGTCGAGAAGGCAATGACGCTGGGTGTGCCGGACGCCTACGACCGAATGGGTGTCTACCACATGAACGGAGTAGTCGACGGCGGGAGCGCGACAACTGCCTACGCGTTCCTCCAGCGCGCGGCGGACATGGGTAGCCCGGTCGCGATGACCTTTCTTGGCGACAAAATGGCGGCGGTTCATGACGATCCTGAGGGGGAGTTCTGGGGCAATTTATCGGTTGGCACCAAAATGCTTGAGTGCGCTTTAGCGCAAGGCTATGGGCCGGCCGCAGATAAACTGTCGTACGTCTATCGGGATACCACACCCGAATCAAAGTCCCGCGCACTTCGAGTCCTGCAAGAAGGTGTCAAACTGGGCTGCTCGGATTGCGCAATTAACCTGTCGACCGAGTTCGACGGGTACGGACTGACACGGGGAGAGAACCTTATCGGTCATATCGACAAGGCACGCGCTCAACGGTACAGCAAAATTGGCGATGTCCTGGAGCTCTTCGATGGCCGTCTGAAACTCCCCAATCTGGACAAAATATTGCCCCTGCCACCCGCGCCGCTGCCAAAATGGAACGGCGACGTGCAAACGTTGATCAATGCAGCGAAGGCCGTTACCGCCCCGGCCAAAGCACACAAGAGCAGCACGCGGGAGGGGCGTTCATTCGTTCCCGATGGCCATGCGGTTCCTTCCGTCGACACAGGAACTCCAGCGGTTACCGGTGCTCAACTGGTTCCGAAGACTGGCTACTGGATTGCACAGTACGGGGCTTCTACGCAACCAGATACGCGATTGATGACTCGCTCCGCACTTCCGGAACATTACGAAGCAGGCGAGCGGTTCGAGTCGGTGAAGGAGCGTGCAATTGACAAACCTGGGGAGTTCGAACGCGGAAACCGGTATGTCCGGTATCCGCGAGATCGGTTTGTAGTGGCAGCCTTCTCCAAGCATGAAAACTGGAAACACGGATACAAGGAACTCGTATGGCTCGTCAGGTCATAGTCGTGGGTGACACGCTGGCGCCGCACGGAGGAACCGTCACCGCGGGCTCGAATGCGGACATCGTGGACGGCAAGCCGATCGCCCGCAAAGGTGACACGGTCGAATGCAAGCAGCACGGTACGCAGACCATTGCGGAAGGCGATGAAACCAGCCTGATCGGCGGCAGTCCTGCCGCGTTGCATGGGCACCGTGCGACCTGCGGATGCACGTTGGTGAGCCGGGGGACAACAATTTCGATGGTTTGATGACAGCGTCAGCAGTTGCCAATCGAACAGCGCCAGTCGAACAGCGCGCGACAATCCTGAAGCACAGTTGCTGCGGACCCGTTTCGATCGACTAGTATCGCGGCGCTACGCTAGGTGGATCCGGGGCTCTCCCGCCGAAGGACGCGTGGCAGATATCGTTCAGCGTGATCTCATCTACATCGTCAGATCGGCTACTGCTTGCACGCGCGGAGCGTGAACGATCAGGCGACGTTCCGGACGGTGCCGGCTATAACCAAAGCATTTGGTGATGGCTACGATGGCGCGCTCAACGGAAAGCGTGTGACGTTGTTGCGCGCAAAGTAATACTGAGCCACTTCGCGCAAAGTAAATCTGAGCCACCTTTCAGTACAGTCAGCCTTTTTCGCGCGAAGGCTGGCGATGCTCCAGAAGGAACAGTGGATGCAAATCCATGTGCTCAAAGCCCAAGGGTTGTCGTTGCGAGAGATCGCGCGGCGCTTGGGCGTATCCCGCAACACCGTTACCCGCTACTTGGCGTCGCACGACGTGCCTCGCTACAAGCAGCGTGAGCCGCGGCCGACCAAGCTAGATCCATTTCAGGTGTATATCGTCGAGCGGATGCAAGCGGCGGCGCCGGACACGATTGCCGCGCCAGCGCTGCTGCGCGAACTTCGTGCGCTTGGCTACGAAGGTCAGCTACGCAGCATTCAAGCTTTCATGAAGGCGCATAAGCCCACGCCGGCACCCGATCCGATCGTGCGCTTCGAAACCGAGCCCGGTCGGCAGATGCAATGCGACTTCGTTGTGTTTCGTCGTGGAGCCAACCCGCTGTATGCGTTCACCGCCACGCTTGGTTTTAGCCGTTGGCGCTGGGCACGCTTTGCTACCAACGAGAAGGCGGAAACGCTGATCGCTTGCCACCACGCGTTATTCGAAACGCTCGGCGGGGTGCCCCGCGAGATTCTGTACGACAACGCAAGGACGATCGTGCTCGAACGTGATGCCTATGGCAAAGGCGAGCATCGGTGGCATCCGGGGTTGCTCGATCTAGCGAAACGTTACGGTTTCATGCCCCGGCTCTGCCAGCCCTATCGCGCACGCACGAAGGGCAAGATCGAGCGCTTTCATCGCTACCTGCGCGGCAACTTCTACGTGCCGTTGTCCAGCTGGCTCAAGCAGTCCGGCATGTTGCTCGATGTGGACACTGCCAACGCGGAAGTCGGCAAGTGGCTGCGCGACGTTGCCAACCAGCGGGTGCATCCGGTTACAGGAGCGCCGCCGGCAAGGCTGTTCGAAGAACGCGAGAGAGAAACGCTGCGCAGGCTGCCAGCATTCGCAACGCCACGACCGGTAGCAACGCCGGCCGCAAGGCCGACGGCACCTTCATCGTTATCGCTGCAGCATCCCTTGTCCGTCTATCAGCAATTGCTGACGGAGGTACGAGCATGAATCTGCAGCAAGAACGCATTGACGGGCACTGCCAAAGCCTGAAGCTCGAAGGGCTTATGCAGCGCTACGTCGCGCTCGCTAGCGATGCGGCGGCCAAGCAGTGGAGCTTCCTCGATTTCCTCGAACACGCACTGGCTCATGAGCGCGAGATGCGGCAGCTTCGATCGCGGCAAACTCTGGTGCGCATGGCCGGATTCCCAGCGATCAAGACACTCGACGATTACGACTACAGTTTCGCCGTCGGCGCTCCACGCAAGGCCATCGACGAATTGGCCACGCTGCGCTTCATCGAACGCGGCGAGAACGCCGTGCTGCTCGGCCCATCCGGCGTCGGTAAGACGCATCTGGCTATCGCGATCGGATACGCCGCCACCCAAGCGGGCATCAAGACCAAGTTCATCACGGCCGCCGATCTGATGTTGCAACTCGAAGCGGCTAGGCGCCAAGAACGCTACGACGCCGTGCTTCGGCACAACGTTATCGGGCCCAGACTGTTGATCGTCGACGAAATCGGCTATCTGCCGCTTTCGGGGGACCAGGCAAGCCACTTCTTCCAGATCGTGGCCAAGCGTTACGAGCGCGGTTCAATGATCTTGACCAGCAACCTACCGTTCACCCAATGGGACCAGACCTTCGGCGGCAACGCCACGCTAACCGCGGCCATGCTCGACCGCATCCTGCACCACGCCCACATCATCCAGATCAAGGGAGACAGCTACCGACTTAAACAGCAACGCAAAGCCGGCCACGTCCCGGCATCGAAGAACTAACCACTGGCTCACTTTTACTTTGCGCGCTCACGCGCGAAGTGGCTCAGATTTCGAATGCGCTTGACAACGTTTCCCTACAAGAATGCGGCGTCAATCCGCGCCCGATTGGCGGCGCTAGGTTTGTGATCTGGTTGAGTGCTTTGTGCGTGACCACGCGCGGGATCGAGCCGCCGCATCGAAGCCATCGAGGCGATTGCACGGCAGTGGGAGGCCACCGGCAACAACCGCTTCGTGATGCCGGGGCGATGGTTTCAGTTGACCGACCGCTTCGGATATTCGATCAGCGCCAGCTATATGCAAATTACATTCAAGGCCAGCTGCGAAGTGTTCAATGCAGAGCACAATCGACGCTTCCCTGATGATCAGAAATATTTTGTGACTAATCCCGATCTCCTGCTCTCGAATCTTGAGTATGGAGTGGAATCCGCATTCGTCTATTGGACCGTCAATCGCGACGTGAATTCGGTGGCGGATACAGGAGATGTTGCGGCGGTGACATAGCAGATTAACGGAGGACAACATGGACATCCAGAAAGACTTCTTGCATACAACAGAGTTGCACCGCTCTTGGGGCTACCACAACAGTCGAACTAAACGCTTTTTTGCATCCCTCGCGTGCTATGCCGTGGTGTCGTCCTTCTCCCTGGCGCATGCGCATGCGAGCGAACTTGTTGCCTGTCCGGTAGTATCCCCATCCGAGGGTGTATATTCGGCTAGCAAAATTTATAGGGATTCAATCATTTCGGTCGAAAGAAATGAGACCGATCAAACGATAAGTTTGTCTATTTACAGGCCGAGTTCAAGTGGATGCGAAAAAACAACATTCGCGAAATACTCGATAGAAGGTGGGGCGCCGAATGTGGATTCACTCTCTTTTTTGAATCTTAAGGGTAAACTAAATATTTTTGCCATTGTTCATTGGGATGTCAATTTTCGCGGAATTGACGCATACGGAAAGTATTATCAAATATATGCATACATCGCAGATGAGCAAGGTCGGTTAATCGAAAATAGGAGTGTTGTCGATAATGGCGCAATGACCGGGATGGATGGATACCAAGAGGGGGCGTTTCCGTACAAGACCGCAGGTGCAGTGAAATCTTTTTTTAAGTGCCATAAGACGAAGTGCAAGTAGCAGTATGTTTATCGAAACGAAGCGTAGAACGTACTGAGTCACTCGATGTATGGCAATTCAGCATGGAGTGTGGCTTCCGGTTGCTACGACGGCCCCAAGGTAACACTAGGATAAACGTGAGGACGGTAACTCGATTCTGTTTACTGGTCACGGCATTTCTGGCTTCCCAACAAGTGTGGTGCGCGCAGGATCGGTCCGAGATGGATTTTCCAAACCACGCACGACTGGTCTACTCGGCCCCCGGTATCGCCTGCCCTCAGTCGTACGTTCGGACCTGATTGGACACGTCTCATGAAGCTCGACAACCGAGGAGAGATTGAAAGATGAAACGAAAACTGCTAACCATTATTTTGTTTTTTTCTCAGGTCTGCTCGGCTCAGACCGCATTTTGTCAATCGACGACTACGGTAAAGCATGAGGTTTTGTCTGTGGACATGGGGCAGCCTGGCTGCGCAATCAGTGTAATCAATTACTTTGATGGACATCTGGCGAGTCGAATGAAGATGACGGCTGGCTATTGGACGGATACGCCCCCGGTGCAGAGTACGCTCGGCGATTTTGGGATTCGATTTAAATGCCGAATTGATCAGAAATTCGATGATGCAGCGCAAACATATGGAACTCGGTGGGATGAAGGAAAGAAAATTTGGATTTTGTATGATGAAAATGACGGCGATAGAAAGCTGTTATTACCCGTCTCTCGAATTTATCAATTGAAATCATCAAATGCAACCGGGTTTTTGAGGGCAACCGATGAAGTTAGTGGTGACGAGGATCAGCGCGTTCGCTTCTATTCGTTTTGTCTTTTTCATGAAAGAACGGCGGTCTGCGGCGAGGGTCAATCGATGAAGCTGGAGGAACCGAAGGGGAGTTATTTGCCAGCAATTTTGCGCATCCTTCGTAGTGTAAGCTTTATCGACGATCGCGGGCGAAGTGATCAATGATCAGTGTTTTGAAGCAAAATTTGTGAAAAATGGCTAAGAAGAGGCTGAAAGATGGATAAAGAGCTAACGATGACAGCTCTATTTTGCATCCTGCAGTGCTGCGTCGGTGTTGTCTTTGCTCAAGCGAGTGCCGGGGCGGGGCGACGAGTCTTGTCGGTAAATATGGGACAACCAGGGTGCGGGATCAGTGTTACTGATTTTTATGGCGGACACTTGGAAAGCGGTATGCCAAAAAATGCCTCTTATTGGACTGATGTACCACCGGTGCACAGCACGCTCGACAAATTTTCGATCGACTTTGAGTGTCAGATTAATCGAGAATTTGATGAGGCTGCGCAGAACTTTGGGGCGCAGTGGAACGAACGAGAAAAAATTTGGGGGTTGTATTATGAGGATGAGAATGATAAAAAAATATTGCCTCCTGTTTCTAGGATTTATCAGATAAGATCTATAAATGCTGTTGGTTTCTTGAGGACGACGGATCAAATTAATGGTGACGAGGCTCAGCGCGTCCGATTTTATTCATTTTGCTTGTTTCATGGGAAAGCGGCGGTTTGCGGGACCGGTCAATCGATGAGGCTGGAGGAGCCGAAGGGGAACTATTTGCCTGCAATCATGCGTATTCTTCGCAGCGTCAGTTTCGTCGAGTGATCGAGCGCGAACCGATCATGATTATTCGTGCACCGATATATGAGTGAAAGACTGTTGGTCGTTTTTTTACTTGTTGCTCAGTTTTTCACGGCCGAGATCGCATTTGGTCAATCGGCGATTACCGTAAAGCATGAGGTTTTGTCTGTGGACATGGGGCAGCCGGGCTGCGCAATTTGTTGTATCTGATGCCGTCTGGGGAACAGCGTGTTTACGTTCGATCGCACCAGGGGAGGCGATGCTGCTTATCATAGCGGAAAATAATGTATTCGTTGCGGAAAGGTACGTTTTGTTTGCTATGTGTTTTCTTGTGCTTGTGTGGTGCGGAAGGCTATGCTCGGGAGCCCAGAAAAGCGTTTGTCGACGAACAGGTAGTATTTTTTTATCCTGAAAATCGCTATTCGAAGGTGCGATTCGGAGAGGTAACGGAGGATGGACTCTATACCTACTATCTGAAGGTGAAGGGTTCGGACGCAGAGGATGTCTTGACCGTTTGTAAGGCGAACCTTGGTCATTGTGCCTTGGATACTGGTGCGGTCAAACCTTATTGGTACAGCAGCGATGGGTCGCTGATGCTGTTTAGTGCGACGACGAGTGTCAAGAAAAAGGAGGTCGATTCTGGTGAAGTTGCATACGAGGCTTTTCCTGCATGTCCGGCAACCGACAGCGAGGGGCCGTCAGCCTATGGTGGTGATTGCTATGAATTGGTTGAGGAGAGTCGTGATAAAACGTTATCTATAACTTACTGGATCGGGCCAAAATCACTTCATCGATCGAAATCGAATGCCGCCAAACAAGCGAGGGTCATTTTAAAATCGATTGTGATGAAGTGAGTTAAGTATATTATCGACATTTTAATGTCATCGCTAATTTAAACGATCTTCGGATTTGCATCGATGAGTAAAGCATCTGTCTGCCACGGTGATCCGACCACCACGGGTGGCAAGGTCATCGCTACTGCATCGACTATGTTCGATGGTGATCGGCGTATTGCGCTCGATCAGGAGATGGCCACGTGTGGTAATTGTCCGGGGGAGCACCCGATCCAGGGGACCGGCACGGACATGGACGAAGACGGGCGAGCCAGTGTGCTTGATAACGATCCCGTACAGTGCCCATGCGGTAACAACCGCGTCAAGGCGGGATCGGACGCTGGATGCTCGACTGGCTGAGATCGAGCTGCTGTGCGGACGCTACATTGTCGGACCGGCAGTGCTCGATGCCGAGGCGGCACGTTCGAGGCCCGCCGATGGGGATGTTCGGCGACCCGTATTATCCGCTTTGGGCGCTTCACAATGGGGTGAGCAAGCTGGCTGGCGAGGTATAGCGTTTCGCCGAGGCTCAACAAGGCTACTCTGAGGCCCAGCCGTTATGATGAGATTTAGGCGATGAGTGCGGTGCGCGGAATGGATGAGATGCAAGAACCGCTGTTCACGACGGTAAAGCTGGATGACGTCGTGCCAGCCAATCATCCGCTGCGGCCGATTTGGCTGCTCGTGAATGAAGCGCTCAAGCGGCTCAACGGGTTGTTTAGCGCAATCGACGGGCGCACCCCCGCGGCACGCTGGGTATCGGGCAAGCTAGGTCATCCGCAAACGCATCGAGGAGCACTTCGGTTGGGGCAAGACGATCGGTCGGATTCGGCAGACGGTCTATCGCGGCATCAAGCGTGTGGACCGGCACTTCAAGTTGACGATGGTGGCAAGCAACTCGACCCGAATGGCCCGAGCCTGTCAGAATTTTAGTGTGCCGAGGTCATGAGACGATAACGGAAATTACGTCCTATGACCGAAGCAACCGTGACCAAGAAGAGCAAGAACCCGAAGGCGCCGAAGCTGTTCCCTGACGAACTGATCGATCAATTGCTGGCGCAGATTCAGAACAAGGATGCCGAGTCGGTTCTCGGCGAATCGGGCCTGGCCGGGCAACTGAAGAAGCGACTGGCTGAGCGCATGCTGGCAGCGGAGCTCACGCATCACCTGGAGAACGAGGCTGAGCAAGGCAAGGCCGCCAACCACCGCAACGGTACGAGCCCCAAGACGGTCCTCACGCCCAACGGCGAACTGAATCTGGACATTCCGCGCGATCGGCAGGCGACGTTCGAGCCGCAGCTAGTGGGCAAATATCAACGCCGGCTGCCAGGCTTTGATGACCACGTCATCAGCATGTACGCGCGCGGCATGAGCGTGCGCGAGATCCAAGGCCATTTGCTGGAGCTATATGGCCTACAGGTGTCGCCCGACCTGATTTCGACCGTCACCGATGAGGTGCTGGCCGAAGTCGAACAGTGGCAGCAACGCCCCCTCGAAGCGATGTATCCGATCGTGTATTTCGACGCACTTCGGCTGAAGATTCGCGACGAAGGCACGGTCAAGAACAAGGCGGTGTACCTCGCGCTGGGCATTCGGGCCGACGGCCGTAAGGAAGTGCTGGGTTTGTGGATCGAGCAAACCGAAGGCGCCAAGTTCTGGCTGAAGGTCTTCAACGAACTGAAGAACCGCGGCTTGCACGACATCCTGATCGCCGTCGTCGATGGCTTGCGCGGTTTCCCCGAGGCGATCGAAGCGGTGTATCCGGCCGCCCAGATCCAGACATGCATCGTGCACCTGATCCGCAATTCGCTGAATCTGGCGAGCTGGAAGGACCGTAAGCCGTTGGCTGCGGCGCTCAAGCCGATCTATCAGGCCGCCACCGCCGAAGCCGCTGAGGCGGCGCTGCAAGCCTTCTCGCAAAGCGAATGGGGCAAGAAATTCCCAACGGTCGCCGCGATGTGGCAGCGCCAATGGGAACAAGTCATCCCATTCTTCGCCTATCCGCCGGAAGTACGCAAAATCATATACACGACCAACGCGATCGAGAGCATGCACATGCAGTTGCGTAAGATCGTCAAGAACCGCGGTCACTTCCCCAGCGACGAAGCCGCCAGCAAACTGCTGTACCTGGCCTTGCGCAACATCGAAAAGGATTGGAAGATGCCACCTATCACTTGGCGGCAAGCAGTCAATCAGTTCGCCATCCTGTTCGGCGAGCGATTCACCGCCGCCATCAGCTGAGATTTTTAACCGACCTCAGCACACAAACTTCCTGACACCTCCAATGGCCCGAATATTGGCCGCGGGCCGCATGGAGCAGTGCAATGAATCGCCACAGCCCAGCCGCACAGCGGCTAGGTGCCGGCTGCCACGCTCGCCAGCGCGGCAACCTGGGCGATGCATCTGCAATTCAGTGGCAAATCGCATGAGAAACCCTTTAACCAGCGCTCCGTCGTCAAAACGAGGCGCTTTTCACCAGTCTGCTAGGCTGTTCCGGTGGCCAGCGCCCGCCTGTCATCAACTCGAACAAGTCCTTTGCGTTCCAAGTGGCTACTACGATGTCGATCTCTACGGATTCGATCTATGCGCGCCTGTCGAGCGCCGAAGACGAGCTCAAGCGCCTGCGTCTGAGGCAGATGCGTTGGCTCGCCACGGGGCTGCTGATAGGCGTCACGGTGCTCTATGGCGTTTCGGTCGTCTTTGCTCGATCGAGCCCGGCATGGCCCTTCATCGGCGCATTCGCCGAGGCAGCGATGGTCGGCGCCTTGGCCGACTGGTTTGCCGTGACGGCGCTTTTTCGTCATCCGCTCGGTCTGTCGTTCATCCCCCACACGGCCATCATTCCGAAGAACAAGAATCGCATCGCCGATAACCTCGGCGATTTCGTTCAGGGCGAATTCTTTTCGACGGAGCGTGTGACGAACGTGATCCGGGCCGTCGATCCGGCGGCGAGAGTCGCGCAATGGCTGGCCGACGAAAAGAACGCGGATCTCATCGGTTCGGGTGCCGTCAAGCTGTTGAGCTACGGCTTGACGCTGCTCGACAACGCCGAAGTGCGCGCGTTCCTGAGAAAGACGGTGGCGGACAAGTTCGCGGATATCGACTTGTCGACGTTGGCGGGGCAAATCCTGCAAGCGCTCACACACGACGGCCGGCACCAGGCCGTGCTCGATCAGATGCTCACGGCAACGAGCAAGTATCTGAACGACGAAAGCATCAAGCATCGGGTGGCCGAATTTCTGGCCGACAAAATTCCGCTCTATTTCAAGTCATGGAAGGACTCGACAGCGAACTATGCGATCGAGAAGCTGCTCGATTTTCTCGGCAGACTGCTGGACGAAGTCGATCGGGATGCGGATCATCCGTTGCGCGCCGAATTCGACCGGGCGGTATGGCGATTGATTGCGAGACTGAAAGACGATCCCGCGTTTCGGGATCAAATTCGGGGCTATCAGCGCCAACTGGCCGCTAATGAAGTGCTGACCGATTATGTCGATGGGCTATGGCGAGATTTCAACGCCTGGCTGCGCGCGGATATTGCGAGCGGTCAGTCGAGCATTCGGGCAAGGCTTTCGGGGGCCGTGAGCGCATTCGGTGCCGCGCTCGCGGGCGATGCGGGAATGCGGCAGGTCATCAACGAGCAGATGCTTTTACAGGTGCCGCGTCTGCTCGACCATTTCCGGCCGAAGCTGGGCATGTTCATCGCGAGCAAGATGAAGGAATGGAAAGAACATGAGGTCGTCGAGAAGCTCGAGCTCAACATCGGCCGCGACTTGCAGTTCATCCGCCTGAATGGGACGCTTGTCGGGGGATGCGTCGGGCTTGCGATCCACGCGCTCACCGTATGGCTGCGCTGACGATGCGGGCATTTGCCGCGGCTGCAGAATCGGACGAGGGAGGCTATGCCGAAGCTCGACACGCTGTCCGATCTACCTGGCCAGACGATTCACCACACGTGCGAACGTCTCTGCCGCCGGCCGGATTGCCTCGAATTCGATTGCACCGAATCCGAGCAGGAACCCGTCGCGAAACGGCGTAGTGCCCTGATTGAACGTCTGCAGGCGTCGTAGATAAATACCTTCCTCGAGCGAGCGCGATATCGCGGTATCGAAATCGGCCAAGCCATCGATTCGGACCGTCATGTGAAGTCCTGCCGCGTTAGGGGATGCTTCCAATGCACTGCCGAACTGTTGGTCGAGGCATCTCATCAATTCAGACCGCCTCGCGCCGTAGACTTCACGCATGCACCGGATGTGTTTTGAAAAATGTCCGTCGGTGATGAAGTCCGCCATCGATGCCTGCAACGAAAGATGCCCGGGTCGATAGAGCCGAAGCGATGCGGCGGCAAATGCGTCCACGAGATCGGGCGGGACGACGATGTAACTCAGGCGCATGCCCGGATACATGACCTTGCTGAACGTCCCCATCAGGATGACGTGATCACGCTCGTCGATGCCCTGGAGCGATGCCAACGAGCGTTGATCGTAGCGGAACTCGCTGTCGTAATCGTCTTCGAGAATGAACGCATCCCATCGCTCAGCGGCATCGAGGAGCATCCGGCGGCGTTCGTCGGACAATGTGACGCCCATCGGAAACTGATGCGACGGTGTCGCAACGATCAGCCGTGCGGCACGCGTGCATTGCGCAATCTGCATCCCTTCACGGTCGACGTCCACGGGTAGGACCTCGAGTCCGTTGGCCCGCAACACGATCGGGGTCGCCCAGTGGCAAGGGCTCTCGACATACGCGAGTTGCCCTTCATCCGTCAGTATCCGGGAGCAGAGATCGACGGATTGGTTGGTCCCCATCGTGACGATGATCTGCTCGGGCGCCGCGCGCACGGCGCGGGACACACGCAGATACTCGGACAGCGCCCGGCGCAATGGAAGATACCCGCCCGGATTCGAGTACCCCATCAGGTCGGAGTGTTGCGCTCCCAGATAGCGATTCTGGATGCGCCGCCAGGTCTGATACGGAAAGCAGTTGGTGTCGCATACCCCTGGCACGAAGGCACCCTTGCGTTCCTGAATGCCGGCGGGCGCATGGACGAGTTGTTCGCCTCTTCGTGAGAGCGGGCGGGCAAGCGTGCCTTGGACGGTGCGCCTTGAGGCGGCGGGCAACTTGTCGGAGACGAACGTCCCACTGGTCGAATCGGTCTGCAGATAGCCGTCGACAAGCAGTTTGTCGTACGCGTTGACTACCGTGACGCGCGCGACTCCAAGCGCGGCCGCAAGCACACGTGACGACGGCAGGCGTGCCGATGCTTTCAACGTGCCGCCCAGGGCTGCATCGCGGATCAAAGCGGAAATCTGTGCCTGAAGCGGAGTTGCGCTGTCACGGCGCAACCTGCTGTTCAGGAAATCGGCGAGGAGTGAGTCGGCCAACTTGGACCTATCGAACAATTTGAATTGGACTCAGAGGTTAGCGCCGGCTACGCGTACTGTAAAGGCTGCTACAGAACCCGAATTAACAGAGGAATTGGTTCATGGCGGCGCTCGCCTGGGCGGCGGCCCGACATGAGCTTGCATATTCATTGAAGATGTGAGGAGAAGAGATGAAGGGCTATCGATTTAAAATGGGACGACGCATCGCTTTGATCGCTGCCAGCGCCGCGTTGGCAATCGCTCCGGCATTCGTCGGTCATGCCAATGCTGCGACACCGGATTCGTCGAGCGCATTCGAGGGATTTTCTATTTCACCGTCGGTTGGCGATGGATCGCTCGATCGCATCCGGAAGAAAGGCGAGCTGGTGATCGGAACGTCGAACGACTGGCCCTATTCGTATCTGGACGCCAAAACCGGAGCATTCAGCGGTATCGATGCCGATATCATTCAATACGCCGCAAAGATGCTGGGAATCAAGAAAGTGACGATCCAGACGGTCCCGTTCGACGGCCTCGTACCCGGTGTGCTGTCAGGGCGGTTCGACATGATCGGCGACTCCATTCATTTCACGCCCGAGCGCTCGAAGCTCGTTGCGTTCAGCTTCCCGACGTACTTCTATGCGGAGACCCTCGTCGTAAAGAAAGGGAGCAAGATCACCGCCAAAAATATCGCGGACATGAAAGGGAAGTCCGTCGGCAGCATCCTCGGGACCAACTATACCGAGTGGATCCAAAAAACGGCAGGCGTCCAGTACAAGGGCTACAAAGATGCTGAATCGCTGGTCGAAGATGTCGCGAGCGGCCGTCTGGACGGAGGTATCTATGACTTGCCCGTGGTCGCATCCATTATCAAAGACCACCCGCAGTGGCCCGTCCAGATCGTCAAGGAATATCAGCCGCGTGCTGTCAAGGTTCCGGCCAACTATAGCCGCTATATCTTTCGCCAGCAGGATCAGCAGCTGAACGAGGCGTTTTCCCGCGCGCTCGAATGGATGCAGTACTCAGGGCAATTGAGGACGGTTCTGAAAAACCATGGGCTGGGCGAGGAAGCGAACTAGGAGCGAACTAGATAGCCAGCTTCAATGATCGAAATCCGTCGTCGTTCCAAATGAGTCAGAGATCGCCATGCTTGCTTTCAACGAATTATCGAGCCTGTTGCCCCCCCTTCTCGAAGGGGCGCTGGTCACAGTGGAAGTATCCGTCGTTTCATACCTGATTGCGTTGGTTGCCGGCCTGGCGATCGGCTTGGCGAGAATCTCGCGGTTTTCGCCCGTCCGCATGTTGGCGGCGTGCTACGTTCAGTTCATTCGTGGCACACCACTACTGCTGCAACTATTCTTCATCTACTACGTATTGCCGTACGCGAATGTGGTGCTGTCACCGTTCCAGGCCGGTGTTCTCGGCCTGAGTCTGAACTACGCTGCCTACATGGCGGAAGTGTTCCGCTCCGGAATCGCCGCGGTACCGAAGGGGCAGTCGGAGGCTGGCGTGTCACTGGCGCTGACCAATACGCAGCTGATGACATATGTGGTGATTCCCCAAGCGCTGAAAATCGTGATTCCGCCGATCGGGAATTTTTTCGTCGCGATCTTCAAGGACTCGGCGCTCGTGTCGGTGATCACGATGAAGGACTTGATGTTTACGGGCCAGATTCTCGCCTCGTCGACTTTCAAGCACTTCGAGATATTCGCAATAGTGGCACTGATCTACTTCATGCTGAGCTATCCCGCGGCAAAACTGGTGGAGGCAATCGAGCGGAAGCTCAACGGCCACAGCGAGAAATCGAACGGGCGCCGGAGAGTGTTCGGTTTCCAGCTCAAACGAGCGTCGTGACGCCGGTATTTCCTGTCGATCATGAAGCGATGAGCGGCTTACATCGTTCGATGGGTACGTCGCCCGACGTCGGGCGGAACAATGAATGAGTGGATTGGAGAACGGAGGGACGTTGTGAGAAAGGAAATGCATCGACCGCCTGGCGAGGCACCGGAAAGCGGTACGGACGCGGTCGCCATCGCGGGACTGAGCAAGTCGTTCGGGGACGTCAAGGTTCTGCACGATATCGATCTTCGTATCGGCAAAGGCGAGCGAATCGTCATATGCGGTCCGTCGGGATCGGGAAAATCGACGCTGATCCGCTGCATCAACGGACTCGAGAGCCATGAGAGCGGCGCGATTCAAGTCAATGGTCACTCTTTGGGGGACGATCGCAAGTCGAAGCTGACGATCAGAAAAGATGTCGGGATGGTGTTCCAGCATTTCAACCTTTATCCGCACCTTACCGTCTTGCGCAATTGCACTTTGTCTCCGATCAAGGCGCTCGGCATGAACAAGCGGGAGGCCGAGGAAATCGCACAGCACTATCTGATGAAAGTGAAGTTGTCCGGCCACGAACATAAGCTCCCGTCGCAGCTATCGGGCGGCCAGCAACAGCGGGTTGCGATTGCACGCGCGCTCTGCATGCGTCCAAAGGTCATGCTGTTCGACGAACCGACTTCCGCACTCGATCCAGAACTCGTCAGGGAAGTCCTGGAGACGATGCTCGAACTTGCGGGGGAGGGCATGACCATGTTGTGCGTGACCCATGAGATGGGCTTTGCAAAAGCCGTCGCCGATCGGGTCGTCTTCATGGATGGCGGCCGGATCATCGAGGTTGCGCCGCCGGAGGAATTCTTTCGCAGTACGACGAATCGGCGGATTCAGTCGTTCTTGAGTCATGTTGCGTCGCCGCTGGAATCGTTCGTGCCGCCGAAGGCGGCGCTGGCCTGAATCGTTGCAGGCAAGAAGCGCGTCGTTTCGAAGTCCCACTTCAGGGTTCGCCGTCATCGGCGAGCCTTTTTTTCTTTGTGCATCGAGAGGAACTGCCAGGTTACCCGGTTGAGTCATCCCGGCAGTGTCGATCGTCGATCGTCGGGTGCGGATCAGTTCATCGTGGCATGCTCGCGAATGACTTGCCGCATCGTTTCGATCATTTGCGCGAGTTCGCTTTCGGTCGAGAAGAACGGCGGTGCAAGGGTCGCGTTGTCGCCGGTCCAGCGGGAATAGAATCCTCGGTCAAGTAGTGCTTCCGTGATCTGGTAACCGCGCTGGCCCGGCTTTCCATCGATGGGTGCGAATTCCACACCGGCACCCAACCCGATATTCCGAACATCGACCACGTTCGGCTCGCCTTTGAGCGAATGAATCAGTTCTTCGAATGTTCTTTCGAGAGCGCGCACGCGAGCCGGTACGCCTTCTTCCTCGAAAATGTCGAGTGCAGCGCATGCCGCCGCGACGGCAACCGGGTGGGCCGAGTACGTGTATCCGTGAAAGATGGTGTTCTGCTGCTCCGGCGTCGTCATGAAGGTATTGAAAATTTCATCGGTCATGATGACGCCGCCGAGCGGCTGCGTTCCATTCGTCACGGTCTTTGCGAACGTGATCATATCCGGCTTCACGTTGAATCGCTGGGCGGCGAAGTTTTCGCCCATGCGGCCGAAACCGCAAATCACCTCGTCGAAAATAAGCAGAATGCCGTGTTTCGTACAGATTCGGCGCAACGCCTCGAGATACCCGGTAGGGGGCACGAGAACACCCGTCGAGCCTGCCATCGGCTCCACGATGACCGCCGCGATCGACGAGGCGTCGTGAAGTGCAACGAGGCGCTCGAGATCCGAGGCCAAATGCGCGCCCCAGTTCGGCTGACCCTTCGAGAATGCCATGTCGGGCAGGCTATGCGTATGCGGCAGATGATCGACACCCGGGATCATCAGAGTCGCGAACATCTTGCGATTGGCGACCATGCCGCCGACGGAGATACCGCCGAACCCGACGCCGTGATATCCGCGCTCGCGGCCGATCATCCGAAAGCGTGTCGCATCGCCCTTGAGGCGATGGTATCCGGTCGCAATCTTCAGCGCCGTATCGACAGCATCCGATCCGCCGGTGGTGAAGAAGACGTGATTGAGATCACCGGGTGCCATTGCGCCGATGCGCTCGGCGAGCCGGAACGCCTTCGGATGCGACATGTTGAACGCGGCCACGTAATCCAGTTCGCGCATTTGCCGGCCGACCGCCTCGGCGATTTTCGGGTGGCAATGCCCCATTCCCGAGCACCATAAGCCGGAAAACCCATCGAATACTTTTTCGCCGTTGCTCCCGTAAAGGTAGTTGCCTTCCGCTCTTTCGAATAACCGCGGCTTGCGCTTGAAAAGTCGATTTGGAGTGAACCCCATAAAGTAGGATTCCAAATCTATATCGCCTTGATGCTTGATGTCTTCCATGATTCTCCAGTTCTCCATCGAATCGCTATTGACGCTGGCGCGGATGCGTTACAGTACGCCTGCTCGCGCATGGGCTATGCGTCCAATTTATGTTGGACCTTAGGTCCAATTACGATCTCGTGGATTGGGTAGAACCAATCGGCGGGATTCGCCGACGTACAGCACGGGCACGTGCTGTACGGGTGCCGCGACGCTCGTTCAGCGACGATCGAGCCAGACAGTCTGGATGTTGCAGAACTCGTGCAGGCCATAGCACGACAGCTCGCGTCCATAGCCGCTTTTCTTCACGCCGCCGACGGTGACCCGCGGGTCGCTTGCGACGTCGCCGTTGATGAACACGGCGCCCGTATCCAGCTGAGCTGCCATTGCGTTGGCCTGTTCGATATTACGCGTCCAGACGGTGCCGCCGAGGCCGTATTCGCTATCGTTCGCGAGCTCGACTGCATGCTGGGCGTTGCGCGCGACGATGAGGGCTGCAACCGGGCCGAACAGTTCCTCCCGGAAAGCGGTCATACCGGGGCGGACGTCGGCCAGGACTGTCGGCGCGTAATAGTTGCCCGCTCCGTCGAGCTTGTGGCCGCCGTGCACCAGTCTCGCGCCCTCCTCGATCGAGCGTTGAACTTGCTCATGCAGTTCGTCCCGAAGATCGTAGCGCGCCATGGGCCCGATATAGGTGTGCTCGTCAAGCGGCGAGCCGACCCGCAATGCGCGAACCGCCGCGACGAAGCGTGCCTCGAATTCCGCGGCGATGGGCTCCTCGACGATGATCCGCTTCGCCGCGAGGCAAACCTGGCCGGCATTCTGAAAGCGTCCCGCGACGGCCGAGCGCGTTGCCTGTTCGAGGTCGGCGTCAGCCAGAACGATGAAGGGATCGGAGCCGCCGAGTTCGAGCACGCACTTCTTCACCGATTCGCCGGCGAGCCGCGCGATCGCCGCGCCGGCTCGGACGCTGCCCGTTACGGCGATCGCGGCGATGCGCCGATCGGCGATGACGGAGGCCACGCGTTCGGGCGGAATGTTGACGAGCTCGAACGCACCGCCCGGCAGTTCTGTTTGGGCCAACACATCGCGCAGCAAATAGGCGGAACCCATCACGTTCGGTGCATGCTTGAGCACATAGGCATTACCGGCGAGGAACATGCCCGCCGCACCCCTGAGAACCTGCCAGACCGGAAAATTCCATGGCATGACCGCGAGAATCGATCCAAGCGGCCTGAATTCCTGCCGCGCGCGATTGTTTTCGACCATGGTCGGCGCGGGTTCGAGAAAGGCGGGGCCGTGGGTCGCGTACCAGTCGCATAGCGAGGCGCATTTATCGATCTCGGCGCGCGCCTGCGTAATTGGCTTACCCATTTCGTCGGCGATCATCGCTGCCATTTCACCTTTCCTGTCGCGCAATACTTGCCCGATCTGCTCGAGGATGCGCGCGCGTCGCGCAACCGGTGCGACACGCCATTCCCGGGCGGCGCGCTCGCTCCGTGCGAGCGCGGCTTCGACCTCGACCTCGGAATCGAACGGATACTGGGCGATGACAGCGCCAGTGGCGGGGTTGCGAGAGATCGCGTGGCCGTCGCCGGAACGGTTGATCATGGTTGGGTAATCCTCCCGTCCAGTAAGCGGGATCAGAAGTAGAATTTCCAGCAAAGGGAGTTCTACGCAATGAAGAAGTCGAAGTTCACGGATAGCCAGATCATGGAGGCGCTCAAGCGCGCGGAAGCTGGCGTGGCGGTACCGGAGATTTGCCGGGAGCTGGGCATTAGCACGGCGACCTTCTACAACTGGCGCGGCAAGTACGGCGGGATGGACGTGCCGCTGATGGCCAAGATGAAGGAGCTGGAAGCGGAGAACGCGCGACTGCGCAAGATGTACGTCGAAGAGAAGCTCAAGGCGGAGATCGTCGCGGAGGCGCTAGCAAAAAAAGACTGAGGCCATCTACCCGCCGCGAGATGGCCAGAGAAGCAGTAGCGAGCCGGGGTGTGTCGATACGGCTTGCATGCGAGGCATTTGGCATAAGCCAGACGTGCTACCGCTATGAGCGGCAGCGCAGTGCGGAGAACGAGCAGATTGCCGACTGGCTGCTACGGCTGACCCACAATCATCGCAACTGGGGCTTTGGGCTGTGTTTCCTGTACCTGCGCAACGTGAAGGGCTTCGGCTGGAACCATAAGCGCGTGTACCGGATTTACCGGGAACTGGAGTTGAACCTGCGCATCAAGCCGCGCAAGCGGCTCGTACGGCAGGCACCGGAGCCGTTGATCGTTCCGGCGTCGATGAATGCGGTGTGGTCGATGGATTTTATGCACGACCAGTTGAAGGATGGCCGAAGTATCCGGCTGTTCAACGTGATCGACGACTTCAACCGCGAGGCATTGGGAATCGAGATCGACTTCTCGTTGCCATCTGCGCGCGTCATCCGCGCCTTGGAGCAGATCATTGACTGGCGGGGAAAGCCGATGGCGATACGGTGCGATAACGGCCCGGAGTACCTGAGCGACGCAATCACGCAATGGGCAGCCAAGCATGGCATAGCGTTGAACTACATCCAGCCGGGCAAGCCGCAGCAGAACGCCTACGTGGAGCGATTCAATCGTACGGTGCGCTATGAATGGCTATCGCAGTACTACTGGGACGACCTCGCGCACGTGCAGCACTTCGCGACGGAATGGATGTGGCAATACAATCACGAGCGCCCTAACATGGGCCTGGGCGGCATGACGCCGAAACAGCGGCTCATGGCCGCAGCATAGCTTCTACTTCTGCCTCGCGTTAAAAGCGGGGGGATTACCGTTGTCTCTGATGTGTTTGCCAGCTTGGAAGAATAGAATCTGTTGGAAATTGCAAATAGTGAATAATTGAGAACGTGTTGTTCTCGGAGAGTGAACAAGTGGAGCTCGCTCAGCTACTGATCGTCAGAGAAATTGCGGATGCGGGCAGCGTTCAGGCGGCTGCGCAGCGGTTGCACAGGGTGCCGTCGAATGTAACTACGCGGCTGCGTCAACTCGAGGAGGAATTGGGAGCCGAACTATTCATCCGGGAAAAAATGCGGCTTCGGTTATCCGCGGCGGGCGTCGCTTTTCTAGGCTATGCACGCAGGATTCTCGATCTGTCCGAGGAGGCGCGTCAGTCGGTATCGGGAGAGGAGCCGCGGGGCCCCTTACTTCTCGGCGCTCTCGAAAGCACGGCCGCCGTTCACATTCCCCACCTTCTTGGGGCGTTCCACCGGCGGTATCCCGATGTGAGTCTCGATCTGAGCACCGGGCGCTCCGGTGACCTGATCGACAGCGTATTGAGTGGGCAACTGGCTGCCGCATTCGTCGATGGTCCTGTCGTGCATCCGGCGTTGACTGGCACCGAGGCGTTCGACGAGGAACTCGTTCTGATCTCCGCGGCAGACCGGAGTCCGATCGAGCGCGCGCGAGATGTCACTGGCACGAGCGTTTATGCATTCCGCTCTAATTGTTCATACCGGCGCATTTTCGAGCGATGGTTCGAAGAGGACGGGGCTGCACCGGGGCGGATCTTCGAACTGGAGTCATACCACGGGATGCTCGCGTGCGTCGCCGCGGGCGCCGGTCTTGCATTACTGCCGGCAAGCATGCTCGAGAGCATGGCAAATCGCACCATGGTCACGGTCCACAAGCTGCCGCCGCGCTATCGCGACGTGAAAATCCATCTGATATGGCGTCGAGATCTGCATTTGCCGGCGTTACGCCGACTGATCGACATGATCGAACCCATGCGCGATGTACATACGCCTGCTCATGACCTGGCCATGTGAATGGCCGGTGTCCGGAGCACAGGTTCCGTTTTTCGCAGATGCGGTCTCGATGGTGCGAGGCGCGTGCAGCCCCGATGGCTGCACGCGGTTCAGGCGCGGCCCCTACGCCGCGGCCGGCTCCTGAGCGAGATGCACGCTGGGGCTCGAGGCAGCGGCATGCTCGCGAATCAGTTGTTCGACGGTGTCGCCCGATACCGTTTCGGATTCGAGCAGGCGCTCGGCGATGGCCCGCAATACCGGTTCGTTGGCGCGCAGCAACGCCTGGCATGCATCGTCGAGTTCCCGTAGCAGAACATTCGCGTGTTCGATCGCATTCTTCAGTTGCAAGCCCGCGTATTGAGCCGGCAGCGCCGCGAGGCTGAACAGGTTTCCGTCGGCGTTGAAGCCGAACTTCGAAACCATGTCGAGCCCGATCCGCGAAGCTTCCTGCAAATCCTGCGCGGCGCCGCTCGACGCTTCGGAGAACACCAGCAACTCCGCGTTACGTCCGCCGAGCAGCACCTGGATTTCGTTGCGCATCTCCGTCTCGCGATAGAGGTGCTTGTCTTGCGCTTTCGTGACCAGTGCCACGCCGAGTGCCCCGCCCCGCGGCAAAATCGTGATTTCCTCGAGCACGCCGGTATGGAGCAGAGCCGCCACCAGACCGTGCCCCGCTTCGTGAACGGCAATACGCGTACGTTCTTCTTCCGACAGTGCGCGTTCCGCGCCGCTGACGTCGCCGATGCGCGCGATCTTGATGGCTTCGATGAAATGCGCGGCCGTAATGGTGCTCGCGCCAGCTTTGCGAGCGACCAGGCCCGCCTGGTTGACGATCATCGCCAGCGTGGCGGGCGAAAGCCCCGTCGTCAGCCGGGCCAATTGGCCGAAGTCGATATCGTTCGCCTTGGACGTCAGCTTCGCCGCATAAAAGCGGAGAATCTCCGCGCGGTCTTCGAGATCCGGCAGGCGCACTTGTACCGTGCGATCGAACCGGCCGGGCCGGCGCAACGCTTCGTCGAGGTTCTCGGGATGATTGCTCGCGGCGACGACGATCACCCCCTGGTTGGATGCGAAACCATCCATTTCCGCCAGCAACTGATTGACGATGCGGTTGCTTTCCGCTTCGGCCGGCCCGCCGCCGGTATCGGTGCGCTTGCCGAGGCCGTCGGCTTCGTCGATGAAGATGACGGTGGGCGCGTTTTTACGCGCCAGCTCGAAGAGATGCTTGACCTTCTGAATACCGACACCGTAATACTTCGCGCTGAAATAGCTGCCGGTGATCGAGATGAAGCTTGCGCCGCATTCGCCCGCGAGCGCTTGCGCCAAGCGTGTTTTGCCGACGCCAGGGCCGCCCGTCATCAGAATGCCGCAGGGGGCGCGCACGCCCATATCGGTGAATCGCGCCGGGTCGGTCAGATACGACTGAACGTCCGCCAGTGCGGCTTTGGCTTCGCCGGCGCCGATGACGTCCTCGAAGCGCAATGTCGGCGACTCTTCGAGCAATTGCGCGCCGCCCGTCATTTCGCGGCGCATGAACCAGAAGAGGCCGCCGATCAACATCAGAGGCATCAAAAGGGTAATGAGGTCGCGAATCTTGTCGAATACGGCAGCCCAGCGAGCCATTCCGGTTTGGACGTTTGCGTCGGGCAGCCAGACCAGTTGATAAGGCGCATCGGCGCCCGCTTTCATTTCGCCGAGCAACAGCGCATTTGAAAACGCGCCATTGTGATCGGTCACGAAGTATTTAGCCCCCGTTTGCGTCGATACCAGGATCGCGTCACGGCTCACACCTATTGCGGCAACCTTCTCCTCGCGAATATCGCGCAACATTTCCGATGCGTCCCGCTCTTGCCGCGTCCAGGCTGCGGGATCGCGTCGCATCTGGAGGGCGATGCCGGTCAGCGCCGGATGCCTCGCGTCGCCGCGCTGCTCATAGCGCAGATAGCCGAATGCTGTGATTACCGCGACAGCTATGGAGATTGCGCCGAAGACCATATATCGGACGATTCGGGCGCGCGGCGAATTCTTTGCCGGTTTCATGCAAGTTTCCTAAAACGGGGTCGTGGTCTATAAGGCGGCGCAATTAAGTAGGAGGAAAAACGTAACTATTATGCGACCCCTATTCAGTGCAGTGCACCAGTCGCATTATGCCTGTGGTTTGCATATAACCAAAAGGCAAGGAAAGGCCAAATTTGCCGTTATTCCCTGGATTCGAGCAATGAGCGGGGGCCGGAGCAACGTTGGAATGTCCTGTATCAGCCGGGGCGGAGCGGGGGGCGGAGCATATGCGGTACGTCGCTTGCTTGAGGAAAAGCGATGCGTGCAGCTTGGGCGCACGACCCGCAACAGCCAACGGAGGTCAGATCATGCTGTATTACGCTCTCGTTTTCTTCATCATCGCGGTCATTGCCGCTGCATTCGGCTTCGGCGGCATCGCGGCAGGCGCGGCGAGTATCGCCAAGATCCTGTTCTTCGTCTTCGTCGTCATCTTCCTCGTGACGCTGATCATGGGACTCGTGCGACGGTGACGGGAGCAAGCTAAGCCAGGCAGTTTTTGCGCTGCTGCGAGCGGCCTCCGGCGGTTACCCAGCCGCCGGAGGCCGCTCGCAGCGCCTCACGACTCCACGCGGGAGTGCATCGCCTCGCTGGGATCGGTCGTCGTCTGAGAGCCGGATGGCACGAGCACCCGCGCGCCGTTTTGGTCTTCCACCCGGTTCCGTCCGCCGGCCTTCGCTCGATAGAGAGCGGCGTCGGCATGGGCGAGCAACGCTTGCGGTCTGGCACCGCATAGAAACTGACTCGACGCATGCCCGATCGACACCGTGACATGCGGCGCGCTTTTCGAAGGCGCGGGCAACTGCAGATCCGCGATCGCGCGGCGCAACCGCTCCGCGATGGCCAGGCCGGTTTGCCGATCGCAGTCCGGCAGCACGGCCATGAATTCCTCTCCACCATATCGCGCGATGAAGCCGGCCGGATACCGCAATTGCGAGTCAAGCGTCTGCGCGACTCGCCGCAGGCATTCGTCGCCGGCCAGATGTCCGAATGCGTCGTTATACGCCTTGAAATGATCGACATCGACCAGCAGGACGCCGAGCGGACGATCAGACTCGGCCGCAAGCGCGAATTCACGGCGATAGCGCTCGTCGAAATACGCCCGGTTGAGCAGGCCCGTGAGCCCATCGCGCACCGACGATTCTTTGAGTGCACGATGTGCCTCGGCCAATTTTCTATAAAGTCCGCTGGTCTCGTACATCAGCATGCCCAGGAGCGCGCTGGCCGATGCCATCGATGCGAGGCGCGCCGCATACCAGCCGACGCTGTACCGCGCTCCCGCGGCGAGCGTCAACGTTACGTCGATGAACTCCGCAAGCAGTGCGATGGCAAGCCACAAATCCATCGACGTTTTTAGCCGCGTGACCATGGCGTGCGTGACGAGTGCGCCTGCGCAGACCGCTTCGACGATGAGCAGCGCGGGGCCGGGCGTCAGATGCCGGTAGTACTGCGTGCTGGAAACCAGATCCGGCAGCCGGTCACGCTCCAAGATGGCTACCGCGGACAATGCGATCGATAGCGAGACCGATGCGACGAGTGCGAGGGCGCCACGCCGGTGTTCCGAGCGATTGTCGATCGGCGGCCGCCATCGCGTCGCCAGCGCGAGTGTGACCAACAGTGGAAACCCTCCATGCCACAGCAGCCAGACCCAGATGGAGGTTTGTCGTCCGGCGCGAAGCAGGCCCGTGCCCGAAAACACCCCCGGGAAGACGATCAAATGAATTGCCGCGCTGATGCTCGCGAATGCGTAGGCGCTCGCGAGCACTGCGAATACGAACCGTCGCGATGCTCGATATTGCGTCCAGAGTAAAAAAGCGGTCAGCGCTGCCGTGAGCGTCACCGACGTCGCGAAGATGGCCATGAACGGCTGCACGACGATGGCTTGAGCCTTCGCGTGCGGCAAGACGAATAGCGCGGCGCAAATCAGGACGGTCGCCGCGATAGCGGCGGCAAAACGGTGCCGCTTCGTAGCGGTCAAATGAATGAGCGTGACTTCCATAGTCCGGTCCGGGCTAGCGCGGAGCAGTGAAACGCAGGCTGTCGGGAACCGAACCGTGGCGTGCGAGCTGCGATGAAAATTTGGATGTCATATTATGCCGGACTGGGTTCGTCGCATCGGCAAGCACCCATAACGCCGATAACGGCCGATAGGCGGGAAACTTGATGCCTGAAACCTTTCTCCGCACATCAGCTGCCGAGTAGATAATTCAGCGTTATCGGCAATAACAGCAACCGCCAAGGAGAACTGACTTGATTCGCTCGGCAACACCGGAAGATGCGGCGTCGATCGCCAGTCTCTACAACCACTACGTGGAGAACACGACCATCTCGTTCGAGACTGAGTTCGTTTCCGCGGAGGCGATGCGTTCCCGCATCCGCGAAGTGACCGAGGCCGGTCTGCCCTGGGTGATCGCCGAGCGAGCCGGTCAGATCGTCGGGTACGCCTACGCAAGCAAGTGGAAGGGCCGCTGCGCGTACCGGTTTTCCGTCGAAAGTTCGGTCTACGTTGCCGCGGGGCATACGGGGCAGGGCATCGGTGTCGAACTCTACGAGGCCCTGATCGCTCGATTGCGCGAGGGCACCACGCATGTCGTCATCGGTGGCATAGCGTTGCCGAACGAGGGAAGTCAAGCGCTCCACGAACGCTTCGGCTTTCGGAAAGTCGCTCACTTCGAGCAGGTAGGGTTCAAGTTCGGGCGCTGGGTCGACGTGGGGTACTGGCAACTCATTCTGTGAGGCCGGGCTTGCCGATCAAAGCGGCTCGATCAGATCCTTCGCAAACGATCGGCAATAAGTCGAGCACGCATCCTGGGCAGCGTTGACAGCCGCGTTGACTGTCACGCTGGCATCCACCGGCCGGCACAGCGAGACGACGATCGGCGGGGGCATCGGCGTCAGCGGCAATTCGACGAATTCGCCGCTGCGCAGCGCATCGGCAACGAAAAGACGTGGGATGGCAGCCACTCCATAGCCGTCGCGAATCAACTGGACGATCGCGGCAACCGATGGCGAGCAAGTGATACGCGTCGTTTCCTGAGCTATCCCGTGTTCCCGCGCGAGCGCATGAACGATGCTTTCGAGTGCGACCTGCGGGGCCGTGCCGCGACCGAACGTCAGCAACGGACGTTTGAGCACACGCAGCGCAAGCCCCGATTTGCGCGGCGAAAGCAGCCCGCGGCGTGCGATCCACCGAACCGGGTAGCTTGCAACGGCGCTCGACACGACCTTCGTGCTATCGATACCCTCCACGCGAATCGCAAGATCCAGCTCGCCGCTGAGCAGGCGCCGTTGCAACACGGCACTCGTATCGACGGTCAGGTCGATTTCGAGCTTCGGGAAATGGGCGTTCAAATGCGCGATGTAGTGCGCGAGCCAGCTATGCACGACCGTTTCGATCACGCCAAGCCGCAACTTGCCGCCCACCACCACTTTCTGTCCCGCCGCCTCCCGCAACGCGCGCACCGCGTCGACCACGTTCGCTGCCAAGCCGAGCAGGCCGACCCCGGCGGGCGTCAGGCGGAACTTCGGCGTGCTGCGATCGACGAGCTCGCATTTGAGTTCGTCTTCCAGCGAGCGAATCCGTAGCGAGATCGCGGCGGGCGTGGCGTGCAACGCCCGCGCGGTCGCTCTGAAGCTCTCGAGCTGGGCGAGCGTAACGAAGGTTTCGAGAAAGCGGGTGTTCATTGTTGCATTATGAATGCGCCAAAAATCGACAAAGACCGTGCACCGGCGGCGGGCTGGCCTGAAGCCGATATTCCCGCCGGCCGCGTGCATCGAACCTTCCAAAGAAGGGTGCCTTGCCCTGTCAGCATTGGAGGCCCGAGCAGCATCAACGCTGCGACTGGGTTTGACTCATCGGCAATCCATCCGGGAAGACCCTGATATTTCCGTTAAGTTTTCCTAAACGGAAACGATCACAAATATTCGCTGGCGCGTCGATTTTGACGCGCATACGCTGCGTTTCATGCTTCGCGACCACGAGATCTCCATGCCATACGAATTCCGCCAGCAGATCCGCACCGGGCGGTTCAACGGACCGACGGCAGGCCATTGCGGCGAATACGCCCAGGCGAACCTCGCTATTCTGCCGAAAGCCTATGCCGAAGACTTTCTGCGTTTTTGTCAGCGCAATCCCAAGGCTTGTCCGCTGCTCGCAGTCGGCGAGCCCGGCCAAGGGCATCTGCCGGCCCTCGGGCGCGACGTCGATGTCCGTACCGACGTACCGGGTTACAACGTCTATCGCGATGGCGTCCTGGCCGAGCAGCCGCGCGACATCGTCGAGCATTGGCGCAGCGATCTCGTCGTCTTCGCCATCGGCTGTTCGTTTTCATTCGAGCAGATACTGGCGTCGGACCGGATTCCCTTGCGGCATATCGAGGAAAACGTCAACGTGCCGATGTATCGCACGTCGATTGCCAACCAGCCCGCGGGCCCGTTCGGTGGGCAGCTCGTCGTTTCGATGCGGCCGATGAGCGGGGCGCATGCGGTGCGGGCGGTGCAGATCACGAGCCGTTTCCCGGGCGTGCACGGCGCGCCCGTGCATATCGGTAGCCCGGCGGCCATCGGCATCGACGACTTGAGCCGTCCGGACTTCGGCGATGCCGTCACCGTTCGCGAACACGAATTGCCGCTCTTCTGGGCATGCGGCGTCACCCCGCAAAGCGCGATCGAAAGCGCACGGCTGCCGTTCGCGATCGCACACAGGCCCGGGCACATGCTCGTGACCGATATCCCCGATGCATCGCTCGCGATCCTGTGAGCCGATACGCCACCATCAAGCTGATTGTTCGGAGAAGCTGTCATGACTACGGAAGCCCACTACGCCGGTAGCGCACCGGTCCCGGAGCCCGAGGCGCCTTTGCCCGCGTCACCGGGCCTCTTCGGCTGGTATGCACACACGAGCCGAGGCGAACGTCGCGCCTTTTGGAGTTGCAAGATCGGTTACGCGCTCGACGCGATGGACACGCAGTTTCTCAGCTTCGTGATCCCGGCGCTGATCGCAAGCTGGGGGTTGACCAAAGGCGAAGCAGGACTCATCGGCACCGTGACGTTGCTCACGTCGGCCCTCGGCGGGTGGATCGCGGGCATTCTGTCGGATCGCATCGGCCGCGTGAGGACGTTGCAGATCACCATCGTGTGGTTCGCCTTTTTCACGCTGATGTGTTCGTTGACGCAAAACTACACGCAATTGCTCGTCGCGCGCGGCTTGATGGGTTTCGGTTTCGGCGGTGAATGGACGGCGGGCGCGGTGCTCATCGGCGAAATCATTCGCCCGCGCGATCGCGGCAAGGCGGTCGGCATGGTGCAGGCGGGATGGGCCATCGGCTGGGCGGTGTCGGCCGGGCTTTATACGCTGGTTTTTTCGCTGATGCCGGCCGATACGGCGTGGCGCGTGCTGTTCGCCCTCGGCGTGCTGCCGGCGCCATTCGTCATCCTGATCCGCCGGCTCGTCGACGAACCCGAAATTCACCGCCAGCAACAGCAACGTGAAGCGGCCGAAGGCCAGCGCACCTCGTTCCTCGAAATCTTCGGCGGCGGAGTCTGGTTCACGACGCTGCGCGTGGCGGTACTGGCAACGGGCGCGCAAGGCGGCTACTACGCCATCACGACGTGGCTGCCCACCTGGCTCAAGACCGAGCAGCATCTGAGCGTGGTCGGCACCGGCGGATATCTCGCCGTCGTCATTGCCGGGTCCTACGCGGGCTATCTGTGCGGTGCGCTTTCGAGCGACCGCTTCGGCCGGCGCCTGACGTTCATTCTTTTCTCGGTGGCGTCGATGCTGATCGCGCTCGTCTATACGCGCGTTCCCATGAACAACGAAGTGCTGCTGGCGTTAGGGTTCCCGCTCGGCTTTTTCGCGTCGGGGTTGTTCGCCGGCATGGGCGCATTCATGACCGAGCTCTTTCCTACGCGTATTCGCGGCTCCGGCCAGGGCTTTTGCTACAACTTCGGCCGCGCCGTCGGCGCGACGTTCCCGTTCCTGATCGGGCTCGTCGCGCAGACGATGTCGCTTGGCTCGGCCATCGGCGTATTCGCGGCGATCGCCTACGGCGTCGTCGTACTCGCTGCGATCACCTTGCCGGAAACACGCGGGGCGGCGCTCGAGACCTGAGCGTGTTCGGGCAGGCTCGACGCCTGCTTCACGTGCGACGCCTCGAGCGCATCAACTGCATCAACTGCATCGGGGATCGTCCAAGGCTCGCTCAACTGAACCTCTTCGCAATTGGCACCTGCCCCGCCGCGATCGATGACGATGAAGTCGCTGCGGTCCCCGAGCGCGAGCAACGGGTGGTGCCAGACTCCCTTGGCATAGTTGACGCCTTGCCAGCCGCGCGTCACGAATGCGCGCAGTTGTCCGGCGTCGAGCGTGCCGCGCGGGGCGACCACGACGAGGTAAGGCGCATCGCCAATCGGTATGAACGCCTGCGAGCCGAGCGGATGGCGCTCCATCATCCGAATCTCGATCGGAAAGCGAAACGGCTGAGCGCGGAAGACGTTGACGAGCACGCGCCCACCCGCATCGCCGACATCGATGTTGGCGAGATCGTGATAACGCTCGGTCGTGCCCGCGTTGATCGGAAAGCGACGCGCGCCGTCGAGCTCGATGACGTCGCCGAACGGCGCGAATGCTTCACGCGTGAGCGGCTCGATTTCGAGGACGTTCATCGTTTCGGACTCCCGAACAGTCTGAGACGCGAGACACCGCCGTCGGGCACGATATTGAATCGCACGTGGGTCACGGGCCCGTTGTCGACGATCTCACCGGCAAACGTATGGTTCGCGTCCATTTGCAGCCGTTGCTCCGGCAGCAGGACGGGCCAGAACATCGATTGCGTCACGAGCGACTCGTCGGTCCCGCCGGTGACGAACGCAGCCTGAATCGAGCAGCGGTCCGGGTAGTTGCCCTTGAAGTGTGCCGTATCGACTTCGATGCGGTGAATCTCGCCCGGATGCGCGAGCGCGACGATGCACCAGTCGTTGCCGGGTTCGCGACGGCGGCGCGTTTCCCACCCGTCGCCCATATTGACGCCGCGTCCCGGCATCAGCATGTTCGAGGCGAGCCCGAAGTGCTGGTTGTTCGCCGTCACGACATGGGCGCCGTTCTCCATCGCCGCGAGGTTGACGGTATCGGCGTTCGCAAGCCGGCTCCAGTCCACCTGGGGCTGACCGTAGACACGCAGGCGTGCGAGGCCGCCGTCGGGATAGAGATTGATGCGCAGGTGCGTGAACGGGCGGTTCGCCTCGATCGCATGATAGTGATGCGCATTGCCCGAGAGCGCGACCGACGGCAGAATCTCGACCCACTCGCTCGACGATCCCGGTTCGCCTTCAGTGCAGGTCGCCTCGATCGAAGCCGCGGGCGGGAAATTACCGGTGAAATGGCTGGTATCGAGATCGACGCCTTTCACGATGCCCGGCCGCGCCAGTTTGACGATGCACCAGTCATGTCCGGTCGTACGTTTGCGGCGCGTCTCCCAGCCGTCCATCCATTTGCCGTGGTCGTCGTATTTGCCTGGAATGAATACGGCGGCCTCGGGGTTGAGCATGCGGTCCTTGGGCGCAAAGAACTCGTCGCTTGCTTCGAGCGCTTGCGCGCCGAGCCGGGGGTCGGCCAGATTGACATAGCGCCGGGTGAACGCCGGAGCGTTCGGGTCTAACGAAACGATAGCCATGATGGGATGTCGATGTCCTGAGAGTTGAGCGGTCCCGAGCGGCGGGGGTGATCGCCGCGATCAGCCAGCGCGCGCTGCTGCGGGGGCGTGGGGCACGGCACCGGCAGACGGCGCTTGCGGTATGAATTCGAGGCCAGACTCGCCATCCAGCACGCGCTTGGCGCGTGCCCGGTCGATGTCGTTTTCCCAGGCCGCCACCACGATTGCGGCAACGCAATTGCCGATCAGATTCGTGACCGCACGCGCAATGCCGACGAACCAGTCGACGGGCAGGATCAACACGAGCCCGAGCACGGGTATGGCGGGAATTGCGGAGAGCGTCGCGGCGAGGATAACGATGGCCGAGCCGGGGATGCCGTGTGCGCCTTTCGACGTCACCAGCGACACGAGCACGATGACGATCAGGTCGTGCATCGAGAGAGGGGTGTTGGTGGCCTGCGCGATGAAGAGAACGGCCAGTGTGAGGTAGATCGAAAACCCGTCGAGGTTGAACGAATAGCCCGTGGGGATCACGAGACCGACGGTCGAATCCTTGATGCCGAGCCATTCGAGCTTACGCATGACTTGCGGCAGCACGGCGTCGGACGAGGCGGTGCCGAACACGATCGACAGCTCGTCCTTGAGGTAGCGTATCAGCTTGAAGATGTTGAAACCCGCGATACGCATTGCAACGCCGAGCACGACGCAGACGAACACGATGCAGCTCAAATAGAAGACGGCGACGAGCAGACCCAGTTGCTTGAGCGACGTGATGCCGTATTTGCCGGTCGTGAACGCAATGGCGCCGAGCACGCCAAGCGGCGCGAGCTTGATGACGAAACCCATCACGCAAAAGAGCGCCTTGGCGAGATCGTCGATGAAGCCCGACACGCGTGCCGCCTTGTCTCCAAGCAGCGACAGGGCGGAGCCGAACAGCACCGAGAACACGAGAACCTGAAGGATGTCGCCCTTGGCGAACGAATCGGCGATCGTGTCGGGGATGATCTTCAGCAGAAAGCCGCCGACGTCCTTCAGGCTTTTAGCATGCTCGGTGTAAGTGTTGAGTGCGCTCGCGTCGACGGTACGCAGATCGATATTCATTCCCGCACCGGGATGGATGAACCATGCCAGCAATGCGCCGATCACGAGCGCGATCGTCGTCATCGCCTCGAAGTAGAGGATGGCCTTGCCGCCTACGCGCCCGACCTTGCGAAGGTCGCCCGCGCTGGCCATGCCGCTCACCACCACGCAAAAGACGATGGGCCCGACCACCATCTTGATGAGTTTGAGAAAGCCGTCGCCGAGCGGACGCAGCGCTTCGCCGGCATGCGGGAACAGCGCACCGATGGCCACGCCGGCGATGAGCGCTATGACCACGCGCCCGAAAAGGGAATTCAGAAATCGCGACACAGTCTGCCTCCATTCGATAATGAGTCGGTAACGGCGCGGTGGCCAGACTGGTCGAACTGGTCAGACCGGACTCGTTATTGCGGATATTAGAAACCCAATATGCGAGCGTCAAGGTCCGATCGAAGGGGGTTAACCCGCGCCTCGGATCGGTCCCGTCGACGGAACGTTGCTCCGCGCGGTTGCGGCGGCGATTGCCCGCTCGTAATACACTACCGGTCTGACCGCCTGAAATCCGACCCGCCGCGCATGAACAGCATTCCGCAAACCGTCACCGAGGCCGCGATCTCCACGATTCGCGAGCGCATTCAGCAAGGGATTTATCCCGTCGGAAGTCTGCTGCCTGCCCAGCGACAGCTCTCGGAGGAACTCGAAATCAGCCGCGCTTCGTTGCGCGAGGCGCTTTCGACGCTGGAGGCGCTCGGGCTCGTGACGATCCGCGCGGGCAAAGGCGTTTATGTCAGCCGCGCTCGGGCCGCCCGGACTCAGCGTTGGCGGTTCGCCGATCAGGTCTCGCTGCCGGATACCTATCAGATGCGCTATGCGCTCGAAGGCTTCGTGGCGCGGCTGGCGGCACTCGCCGTCGGCGACGAGGATCTGGCCGTGCTGGATCAGAACGTGGAGGCGTTGCGCGTCGCGCTCGTCGAGGGCGATTTCGAGGCGGCGGCCGCGCTCGATTTCGAATTCCACATGCGGATCGTTGCGCTGGCCGGCAATTCGGCTATCGAATCGATATTGCGCAACAGTGCGGAGATCATGCAGGAAAGCCAGCGGCTGCCGTTCTATCAACGGGAGCTCGCGCTCTCGACGCATCGCGAACACACGGCGATCGTCGAGGCGCTGAGGCGGCGCGATGCCAATCGCACGGGGCGTGCGATCGAGGCGCATATCGTGGCCGCGGCCCAGCGCGCCGGCGTCCACTTTCCGGTGCCGACGGGAGCGGGCGCCGCGCCGGTCCTCGAGACCCCCGGCGGTGCGGCGGCGAAGGAGCCGCGACGAAACGGCAAGGTTGCGTCGTCGCGATAGTCGGCGCTGCACGCGCCGATTCAGCGCGGAGCGCTTTTCAACCCGGGCTCGGCTGCTTCGCGGCGGACGGCCGTGAGCGCAACTGTTCGTGAACGTCGTGCGACAAGGCGAGCAATGCCGGCCGATCGATCCCGCTCGAGATCGCATAGCCGAAATCGCCATCCACCCAGTAAAAAACATTGACGGGGCCGTCGCGATACAGCGCGAAGGCCGTCGTATCGGCACTCGCTTTTCGGTGCGAGATCGATAGCGTCACCCGCCGGCCCTGCGCGTCTCGATACATGAACATTGCCATCTCGCCGTCGGCGTCATGCAGCAGACGGCCGCCCATCAGCTCATATCCGCTGCGTAACAATATCGGCGGATGAATGTCGGTGCCGAGCTTGGCGGACAGCCATCGTACGAAGTCCTGCTCGTGGCTCGCACCGAGTTGCGAGGGCCGCTCCACGGTCGGCATGTAAACGACGTGCGCGATGGCAGCGCGGCGCGCGAACGTCTGGCTTGCATCGGCTCGAACGGCGCCTGTCTCGTTCGAACCTGCAACCGATGGGGTGCGTTCGTAGCCCAACCGCATGCCGCCTTCCGCCCCGATGCCGATGCCGATCAGCAGTGCGGCGGCAAGACCCGCAAACCAGGGCCAATTGGCCGTTGTACGCCTGCGCTGCAGCGCGGCCGGCCGTAGGCGCTTCGGTACCGGTTCGCCGAGGACGCGGTCGTAGCGCTCGCGAAGCAGCGCATTGAGCGCGAAATAGTCGTTCACGCGAGCGGCAAGCGCCGGGTCGCGCGCAATCGCCTGGTCGACGTGCGCACGCTCTTCGTCCGACAGCATGCCGTCGACATACGCGTGAAGTACTTCGTCACCGATCGGGTTCGTTTTACCGGTCATCGCACCACCTTCAGCTTTTCGACGGGCTGAGCGCCTGCCATGAGGTTTCGCAACCGCTCACGGCCGCGCGACAGTCGGGACATGACCGTACCGATCGGCACGCCGAGCGTCAGCGCGACGTCCGCGTAGCTCATCTCTTCCAGGCCGACCAGCAGTACCACTTCGCGTTGCTCTGCCGGCAGCCGCTGAAGCGCATAGTCGAGATCGCGCATCTCGAGCGATCGCAACTGGCCGCCCGGCACCGCGAATTCGGCTTGTCCCAGTTGCTGCTCGTCGGCCTCGACGTAATGCGCGCGCGATGCGGCCCGCCGGGTTTGACTGGCGAAAACGTTATGCATGACCGTGAAGAGCCACGCGCGTAAATCGGTGCCTGCCTCGAACTGATGAAGGCGGCCGAGCGCGCGCTCGAGCGTGTCTTGTACGAGGTCGTCGGCGAGTTCCCGGTTGTGAATGAGCGCGCGCGCATACCGCCGCAGTCGGGGGATGTGCTCCATCAACTCGTCACGGTGGTTCATGGGACTTGCCGGTCAGCGGCTTTAGGCATGTTGGCTCGGATTCCTGTTCTATTCGAGGCAAACGCCGCCGGCGGCCCAATTATTCCGCCCGATTCAAATTCGAGTCAGGGCCGCGGCGCGCGTGTCGCACTCGACGCGGATGAAGCCGGGACGTGTGAGGGCACGCCCTCGAGGAAATTCGCGCGGACGATGGAATATCCCCGCACCTCGTGCAGTTCGCCCAGTGACGGTTCGCTTTGTTTTTGCTTTGCATTCATCGGGACTTTCATGAAAAAAACTGCACTTCTCGCAGCGGCGCTGGCGCTCGGCAGTGCCGCGTTCGCTGCCGGCAAATTTGCCGCCAGCTCGGAGGAATCCGCTTTCCTCGCGGAAAACGATCGGGCGATGACCCGAATGATGGAGGGCATGTCCGTCAAGCCGGCCGGCGACGTCGATCGCGACTTCGTGCAGACGATGATTCCTCACCATCAAGGCGCGATCGACATGGCACAGGCGGAGTTGCGCCACGGGCGCAACGAGCAATTGAGGCGGATCGCGCAAGAGATCGTCGTCGAGCAGCAGCAGGAAATCGTCGCCATGCGGCTCGCGCTCGGCGAGGCGCTGCCCGCGCCTGCACCGGCGCCCGACCAGGGCGGATTTGCATCCGAGCCGGCTCGATCGGCGGCGCCTGGCCGCCACGAACATTCCCAGCCCACGGGCACAGCCATTGAGGAGTCCAAATGAACGGTCTTTGTTTTCGCGCGCTCGCTTGCGCCATGTCTGCTGTTGTCGCACAACTCGCGTGGGCGGGCCAGGTGCCGGGTTCCGCGTCGAGCCCCGATGTGCCGATCACGCATCGCGACCGGGTGTATGCCGCCGAGCAGTTCTCCAATACCGTGTCGATCGTGGATCCGGTCACCAATCGTTTCGTCGGCGCGATTCGGCTCGGGGATCCGGCGCCGAAGAACTTGTCCCCGCTTTACCGGGGCCAGGTACTGGTACACGGCCTGGGCTTTTCGCCCGATCATCGCACGCTCGCGGTCGTCTCGATCGGTTCGAATTCGGTCGCGTTCATCGATACGCAGACGAATGCCGTCAAGCACATCACTTATGTCGGCCGTTCGCCGCACGAGGCTTTTTTCACGCCCGACGGCAGCGAGGTGTGGGTGACGGTGCGAGGCGAAAACTATATCGCCGTGCTCGATGGAAAGACCTTCGAGGAGAAGACGAGAATCAGGGTGCCGGCCGGCCCGGGCATGCAGATCTTCTCGCCCGATGGAAAGTACGGATACGTCTGCTCGTCGTTCAATCCGGAGACCGACGTGATCTCCGTCGCCGATCACGAGATCGTCGGCAAGGTGCGCCAGGCAAGCCCGTTTTGCCCGAACATCGCGGCGACGCCGGATGGCACGCAAGTGTGGTTCACACTGAAAGATCTCGGCAAGACCCAGGTATTCGACGCGCGGCCGCCGTTCAAGGTCCTTGCCACGCTCGACACGGGACCGATCACCAACCATGTCAACATCGTTCGTCGCGGCGGCGAAATGTTCGCCTATGTCACGGTCGGGGGCTTGAATCAGGTGAAGGTATTCCGCACCGACGATTTTTCGCAGGTGGCGACGATTCCCGTCGGCAGTCTGCCGCATGGCCTCTGGCCGTCGGGCGACGGTAGCCGTCTTTATGTCGGCCTCGAAAATGCGGATGCGCTGGCTGTCATCGATACGGCGACCAACAAGGTCGTGGCGACGGTCCCGGTCGGCCAGGCACCCCAAGCGGTGGCCTACGTGCCTGAAGCGGTGCCGCGCGGCGACGGCACGCAGAACACCGAGCCGCTCGGCCTTGCCGCGAGCGCGGCGCATCTCGAACTCGTACCGGTGCAAGGCGGCCCGGCGCGAACGACGGTCGCGCTCTTCGATCAAGGCCTGTTGCAGGTGCTCCAGGCTGCCGTGACAGGACTCGAGCCCAAGCAGGCCTATGTGCTCGGGCTGACGGAGCATGCCGACGGTACCGGTCGCATCGAGCCGCTCGCGACATTCATGACGAACCCGGCGGGCTCCGCGGTCGTCAACGCTGTCGGCCAGATTCGCGAGATCGTTGCCCCCGGTGCAAGCGCGCCCGGCGATGTGCGCCGCTACCTCGTCATCGCGCCGAGAGTGTCCGGCAAGCCCGGCGCGCCCGTTCAGCGCCAGTCGCTTTGATGGACGCACGGCAGCGCTGCTTTCGCGCACCGCATCGAGAGAATCAGGCAAGAATCCGAGACGATCGGGTATCGAGGCCGTGCGGCATCGGGATCATACTTTGCGCGCCGCGGCTCGTGCGTATGCGTCCCGCCTCCGGCCAGGCGGGCCAGCCGTGCGGCGCGGCGATGTCATGAACGAAGCGTGTATGGAGGGAATCGGGTCATGCGTTACATAAAGTTTGGCTCCACAGGTCTATTCGTATCCGAGCTGTGCCTGGGCACGATGACGTTCGGGGGTACGAGCGGCATCTGGGGGCAGATCGGGCAGTTGCAGCAAGCCGACGCGGAGAAGCTGATCGGCCGCGCGATCGATGCGGGCATCAATTTCATCGACACCGCCAATGTCTATTCGGATGGCGTATCGGAGTCGATGACGGGCACGGCGCTGAAGAATCTCGATACGCCGCGCGAGAACGTCATCGTCGCAACGAAGGTGTTCGGCGAGACCGGCACGAAAAGCATCAATTCGCGCGGATTATCACGCCATCACATCATGGATGGCGTCAAAGCAAGCCTGCGCCGCTTGCAGACCGATTACATCGATCTTTACCAGGTGCACGGGTTCGATCCCGCGACCCCGATCGAGGAAACGGTGCGCGCGCTCGATAACCTCGTGCAGCAGGGGCACGTGCGCTACGTCGGCGTTTCGAATTGGGCGGCCTGGCAGATCGTCAAAGCATTAGGGATAGCGGAGCGCCTCGGTCTTGCCCGTTTCGAATCGCTGCAGGCGTACTACACGATCGCGGGGCGAGATCTGGAACGCGAGATCGTGCCGATGCTGGCGAGCGAAGGCCTCGGCCTCATGGTCTGGAGCCCGCTCGCGGGCGGGTTCCTCAGCGGCAAATACGGTCGTCACGCGAAGGCCGAGGAAGGCAGCCGGCGCACGACCTTCGACTTCCCCCCGGTGCAGCTCGAGCGCGGCTATGACTGCATCGAGGCAATGCGCGGCATCGCCGAAACAAAGGGCGTATCCGTCGCGCAGATCGCGCTCGCGTGGCTCCTCCATCAAAAAGTGGTGACCAGCGTCATCGTGGGCGCGAAGCGTGTCGATCAGCTCGATGACAATATCGCCGCCACCTCGGTCGAACTCAGTGCCGAAGAGCTGGCCGTCCTCGATAGCGTCAGCGCAATGCCCGCCGAATATCCGGGCTGGATGCTGGCGCGTCAGGGCGAGGTGCGACGCAAGCAATTGAGCGAGTCGCGCTGAGCGAAGCGTCTGCCATCGCATCGTCTGTGCCGCGCGCCGCGCAACGTCCGCGAGCGGGCGGCATCAGACGATCTTCGGGTCGCCCCCGCCGAGCGGCGCATCGTTGAACGGCGAGGCGGCCGCCTCGAGCGGCAGCGGCGACACGGCAAGCCCCGCATTGCGCCACGCATCGAGACCGCCCCTCAGCGGCAATACGTCGACGAAGCCCGCATCGACCAACCGCTTGGCCATCCATGCCGCTGTCACCTCGTTCGGACACGAGCAATAGATCACGAGCTTTTGATTGGGGCGGTACCCGGCGATGAGGGCATCGAGCTCGCGTTCGTCGGCAAAGCGGGCACCCGGAATGACGAATGGATCGAGCCTGCGCGTCTCATCCGAACGGACATCGAAGATCGTCGGCGCCGCGCCGGACTCCATCAGGGCATGCAGCGTATCGACATCGATGCGCGCCGATTCGAGCGCGCGAAGCAATGCCCGGCGGCGTGCCCATCGCCACAGCGCGTAGAGCGAAAGGAAAGCGACGGCGAAGAGCGCACTGGCACGCCCGAACCGGCCCGCTGCCACGAGCAGATAGTCGATCTGCGGCGAGAGCGCTACACCGAGTGCGAGCCCTATGCCGGCCCAAAGCGCGGCACCGACGCCATCGTGCGCGACGAACGTCCGATACGAAGTGCCCATCGCGCCTGCCATCGGCACGGACACGAGCGAGAGGCCCGGTATCAGTTTCGCAACGGTCAGCACACGTACGCCCCATCGCCCGAAGAAGCGTTCCGTTTTACGTACGCAGGTGTCACGCGAAAGCGACAGCCTGCATATCGTCTTCAGCGTCGTGCCGCCGTAGATGCGGCCGGCATAGAACCACAGACTGTCGCCGATCAGCGTCGCGCAGACGGCGAGCACGAGCACGGGGCCAAGCGCGATGCCGAGCGAGCCGGGATGCATGGCGGCCAATGCGCCGAACAGGACGAGCGTCGGCATCGCCGGTACCGGCAGTCCGAGTGCAGCGGCCAGCGCGTTGACGAATACGAGCATGGGACCGTAGCGCGCGACGAGATCGTGGAGCATCGGGAGTTGTCCGGAGCGAGGGCGTCGGCCGGCGGCCGCACCCGCGAATTATGCCGCGAGTGCCGCGTCCGCGCTTTCAAAACACTATTGCGCGTATGCAACGAAAAAGCGCCCGGCCAAAGGGGGCCAGGCGAAACCGCCGGATGTCCGGCGGCGGAGGTACCGATGGCAAACACCGGCCCGATCGCCGTTTCGTCGACGATCGGGCCGGCGCCGATCAGTAGGGCCGAACGATTTCGGGCGCCGCCTTTGCCGGTGCGGCCGGGCGCCCGATCGATGGTATTAGCGACCGAAATAGACAGCGTTGAATGCCGGGCCGACAGCGCGGCTGCCCGATGCCGACGAACCTGCTACCGTGCCGCCATACGAAGTCGCAACGTTGCCGTCTTGTTGGGCAATGCGGGCTTGGGTGGCTTGCACGTTATCGGGGTAGTACGGATCCTTGCCGAATGCCGTGTGCGGGTTGGCCTGCACGAACTGCGCGAGTTCCGCCTTGACTTGAGCGCGGGACACCGGAGCGTCCGATTGAGCGAAAGAAAGAGCCGGCGCGGCGATGAGCGTGGCGATGACTGCGGCTTGAATGAGCGATTTCATGATAAGTAACCTCCGATTTGATTGTCCTATCGGTTATTGCCGATGCAACTGCTTGAACCGATGACTGCAGTCTAGCGAGCCAAACGCTAAGGGTTAACTCCTATTTTGAGAAATCACCGTTACGTATTTGGCGATAATCGCCGCTACGTTTGCCGATGGCTCTTTAATGCGGACTTTCACTCGAGGCTTGCGTCATGCATCGTTTTTTACAAAACGCTTTCGTTTTCGCCGCAATCCTCCTTGCAATGCGTGCGGTACACGCGCAAACGCCGGATACCGTGCAGATCGAAGATCTCACCTGGACAGAGTTGCGCGACGCTGTGAAAGCCGGCAAGACGACCGCGATCATTCCGATCGGCGGCACGGAGCAAAGCGGGCCGTACGTTGCGCTCGGCAAGCACAACGCGCGCGTGAAGGTGCTTGCCGCGCGAATCGCGCAGGCGCTCGGCAACGCGCTCGTGGCGCCGGTCATTGCCTATGTGCCCGAGGGAAGCTACGCCCCCCCCACCTCCCATATGCGCTTTGCGGGCACGATCACGGTGCCGGACGAGGTGTTCGAGAAGACACTCGAGTCCGCGGCGAACAGCTTACGGATTCATGGCTTCAGGAACGTCGTATTCCTCGGCGATCATGGCGGATATCAGAACGACATCAAACAGGCGGTGGTGAGCCTCAACCGCCGTTGGGGCGGCAGCGCGCACGCGTTGGTGCCACCGGAGTACTACGGCACGAGTTCGGAGGGCTACGCACAAATTCTTCGTCAACATGGCTATCGCGACGATGAGATCGGCACGCATGCCGGGCTTGCCGACACGGCGCTGTTGCTGGCCGTCGCACCGCAGATGGTCCGCACCGACGCGCTGCGCCGTGCGGCCAAACCGGGACCGGCGGACGGCGTCTATGGCGGCGACCCGCGACGCGCGAGCGCGGAGCTCGGGCGGCTCGGCACCGATGCAATCGTGGCACGCACCGTCGAAGCCATCAGAAAAGCGACGGGCAAGCAGTAGCGACATTGCGCCGGCTTGCGCTTTCGCCGGCTTCGGGTTTTGCTTGGGTCTTGATTCCCGGGTTTTTCGATTCGTTTTTTTTGGGGTTTTGCGATCGCTTCGCTTTTCGACATTCGACAACGGACTTCCCTATGCGCCAGAACCGTGATGCCCGCGTTACCTTGCTGTCAGTCCGCGCTTCGATCGGCGCCGCTTGCGTCGTTTTGGCGAGCTTGTCGAGCGGCGCCTCGGCGTTCGCCGCAAGCGCCCAGCCGGCGGTGACGACCGTGCCTGGCATGCCGCCGGTCGTCGATCCGCGCAACCTTTACAGCGAAGCGGGCAGCGCTCACCTCAGCAAAGCGGTTGCCGGCGCATTGACGCGCGTGTATGTGCCGAACCTGCGTTCGGACGACGTCTATGTGATCGATCCGGCCACCTTCAAAGTCGTCGATAAATTCAAAGTCGGCCGCAGTCCTCAGCACATCGTGCCGTCATGGGACCTGCAAACGCTGTGGGTGACGAACAACGCCGAGGAGCGGACCGATGGAACGTTGACGCCGATCGATCCGAAGACCGGCAAGCCCGGCGCGGCCATCGCGGTGGACGATCCTTACAACATGTACTTCACCCCCGATGGCAAGGAAGCGATCGTCGTCGCGGAGGCCCATGCGCGGCTCGACTTTCGCGACCCTCATACGATGGCGCTGCATTCGAGCCTCGATGTCCCGCAATGCAAGGGCATCAATCATGCGGATTTTTCGATCGACGGCAAATACGCGGTCTTCACCTGCGAGTTCGGCCATGGGCTGGCCAAAATCGATATGACGAGCCGCAAGGTGCTCGGCTACATCACGTTCGGCAAGAAGAGCATGCCGCAGGACGTGCGCATCGCGCCCGACGGAAAGGTGTTTTATGTGGCCGACATGACGGCGGATGGCGTGCATGTCGTCGATGGCGACAGCTTCAAGGAGCTGGAGTTCATCCCCACCGGGCTCGGTACGCACGGCCTGTACCCAAGCCGGGACGGCACGAAGCTTTACGTCGCCAATCGCGGCTCGAGCCATGTCCATGGCATGAAGCACGGCAAGGGCAGCGTGTCGGTCATCGATTTCGCTACGCGCAAGGTGGTGGCGACATGGCCGATTCCAGGCGGCGGAAGCCCCGATATGGGCAATGTCAGCGTGGATGGCAAGACGCTATGGCTGTCCGGCCGCTTCGACGATGTGGCCTATGCGATCGATACGGCGACGGGCGCGGTGCGCTCGATCGCCGTCGGGATGGAGCCTCACGGGCTCACGGTATGGCCGCAGCCCGGGCGTTATTCGCTCGGGCATACGGGAAACATGCGCTGAGCCGGGCGGTTTCAGCCTCGTTGCGGCGCGGGCCGCAGCGCATGCGCGCCGTCGCCGAGCAAGAACAGCGCGATGAGCGCGACGGCCCAGAAGGCGGGGTATTCCCATCCACCGCCCTTGTTCGTGAAGAGCCACCCGTTCGCGCCGTGCACCATGACGATGGTGCCGAGCATTTCGATGGCGAGCGGTATCGCCACCCACGAAGCATAGATACCGAAGATCAGCGCGATGCCGCCGACGAGCTCGAGGGCGATCGTCAGATAGGCGGCAATAGCGGGCAATCCGAGCGAGCCGAAAAAACCGACGAAGCCGGGTATCGTAAATACGAAAAACTTCAGGCCGACGTGGGCGAGGAAGAGAATGCCGAGGCTGATTCGTAAAAGCAGCGCGGCGTAAGGGGCGGTTCTCGGATTGATCATGATGGTGGCCGGAAATGAAGCGATAAGGAGGAAGTGCACCGGAGGCACGCTCATCCAACGGCATTCGCGGGCATTCCGGTTGCGACCTGTGGCGAACGATACGGTGGGGCGGCGCGCGGATCAACTCGGCTATGATTGATCCATCATTTACTCCTGGTTGACGATCGGATGGATACATTGACGAGCATGCAGGTGTTCCGTCTGGCTGTCGAGCTGAAGAGCTTTGCCGCGGCGGCGCGGCGGCTCGACATGTCGCCCGCGATGGCGAGCAAACACGTGATGCATCTCGAGCGGCGCCTCGGTGCATTGCTGCTCAACCGGACGAGCCGCCGCCTGAGCCTGACCGAAGCAGGCACGGTCTATTTCGATCACGCGCGGCAAATGCTCGACGATCTGGAAGATGTCGAGGCGAGCGTCGCTCAATCGAGAGCGGCGCCGCGCGGCACGCTTCGGCTCAGTGCACCGGTATGGATGGCCAACCCGGATTTCATCGGTGTGCTGAACGATTACCGCGCCCGTTATCCGGAAGTGAGGCTCGACGTCGACCTGTCGGGACGATTCGTCAATCTGGTCGAAGAGCGGATCGACCTTGCGTTACGTGTCACGAACCCGATGGCGCTCGGGCAGTCGCTGATCGCGCGGCCGATCGCTCCCGTGACGTTTTACATCGTAGGCGCTCCCGCGTATCTGGACCGTGCGGGGCGGCCGACTCGTGCGGCCGATCTCGGCACGCACGCCATGCTTTCCTATTCGTTGATGCCGGACGTCAACCGCCTCGACATCGAAGGACCCGATGGCCGCGAAACAGTCAAAGTCGACCCGGTACTTCAGAGCAACGATGAATCGCTGATGCGCCTCGCGGCACTCGAAGGCATGGGCCTCGCATTACTGCCGAACGCTCTCGTTTCGCGGGATATCCAGGCGGGACGGCTCGAGGCCGTGCTGCCCGGGTATCGCGTCTTCGATTCGCAGCTCTACGGCGTTTATCAGAACCGAAAGTATCTCTCGCCGAAGGTGAGGACGTTCCTCGACTTCATCTCGGGAGATGCGCGCGTGCGGTAAGCGCGCTCAGCGCGAGGCTCGTCCGTGTTCATCGGAGGCGGCGCAAGCAGTTTCGTCGAACAGCTATCGCCGTTATCGAGAATCGCCTATGCTGAGTCCGAATGTGTCGATGACTCTACGCGGTACGCCATCGATCGATAAAACGAAAAATTCCGGATGGGGGCTCCTCATGAAGCGCTGGGCTATGAGTGCCGCGGTCTGCGGTTTGGCGAGCGCGTGCGCGCATGCCCAGAGTACCGTCCAGTTGTATGGAATCGTCGATGGTGGCGTGGCGTTCGTGACGAACGAAGCAGGCCATCACGCGTGGGCCCAGACGAGCGGCATCGGCCAATCGGACCGGTGGGGGTTGCGGGGACAGGAAGATCTCGGCGGCGGCTACCGTGCGGTCTTTCGGCTCGAAAACGGTTTCACGCTCAACGATGGACGGCTGTCCCAAGGGGGGCTGGAGTTCGGCCGCCAGGCGTGGGTCGGCCTCGCGAGCGAGCGCTTCGGTACACTCACGTTCGGGCGCCAATACGATTTCATGAGCACGAACCTCACGGCGTTCGCCTCCGGTACGTTGACCCCGTCCGTCTTCGCCTTTCATCTCGGCGATCTCGACCGGCTCGGCGCCGAGCGCATCGATAACGCTGTCCGTTATGTGACGCCGGATATGGCGGGGTTTCAACTCGGCGCGCTCTACGCATTTGGCGGGCAGCCCGGCAACTTCGCTTCGCATAGCGCCGCGAGCTTCGGGCTCACCTATGGTCATGGGCCGTTCAAGGCCGGCGCCGCTTATGTCGAAATCCACGACTTCACCGCGGTGTCGGGTATCGGCACGACGGTCTTGGGCACGCCGCTGATCGGTACCGCTCAGCAAGGCTTGCTGCCGCGGTTCCAGACGTTCGACAAGCTGACGGTGTCGGGTGTCGGCGCGGGCTACCAGCTCGGCCCGGCTTATCTGCATGCCGTTTATACCGCGGTTGGCTTCCATTCCCACGGCCAGAGCACGTCGTTGCGCACGACCGAGGGCGGCGTCAAGTACTCGGTCGACTATGCGCTTTCGTTATCCGCCAGTTATGCGCGATCGACGCTTGCGAGCCACGCCTGGAGTCAGATCGTCGCGGGCACCGATTATTCGCTTTCGAAACGCACGGACATCTATTTCCATGCGGTTTACTTGCGCGCCAGCGCAGGTGTGCAGGCGCAGATATTCCTCCTTCCGGCGTCCGGCTCCACACGGCAAGCCGTCGTTTCCCTCGGCGTGCGCCACCTCTTCTAGGTTTTCCGCTGTTTCGCACGCGGCATCGGAAATTCGCGGCTCGTTTCGGTGGCCGACGCGGGTGCTTCGTACCATGGAACCAAAGGGTAAGACTAACGGCTGCCCGAGCGTGCCATGAGGGCCTTCGGACGACGCGCGCGATGCGAAAGCCGGATATCCGCGTTTCCACATCGGTGGGACCCAGTGATCTACGGTCGCACCGTATTTCAACGTACGCAACCGAGGCAAGAACCATGTCAAGCATCAACGCTCGCGTCGATGGACTGGGACCCACTGCAACGTCGTTCAAGCATGAACGTACCGCAGCCGAAAGTCCGCAGCAAAATACCCAGGCACTGCTCGCTAAAGTGGAAGCGCAACTCGAAGACATCTTGAGGATGATGTCCCAGTCCGGACGGGGCCCGAGCGCCGACGCGCATGGCAACGGTCACCATGGGCATCAGTCGCGCGAAGTACAAAATTCTCATAACAAGGTCGACGCACACGACCCGTCGTCGGCGGTGTCGGGCAAGACTTCGAGCGTCGGCACGGCGTCATCCAGCACGCCGTCGTCCCAGTCGGTCTCCGCCGCGACGCCGGGCGATCACTCGCGCGAAACGCTCGCGGCCGGACATGGCTGGGGAGCACAGAACGGCGGGGTGACCGGCGGATCGAAGGCCGACAAAGCCCACGTATTCACGGTATCGACGCGCGATCAGCTCGTCGCCGCATTGGGCGGAAACAATGCGACCAACGGCTCGAACTCGACGCCCAAGATCATCCAGATCAAAGGCAACATCAATTTGAATGCCGACAGCAACGGCAAGGAAATGAGCAAAGGCGACTTCGCCAACGAGAAAGCTCAACTCGCGCACGACATGCTCAACGTGGGTTCCAACACGACGATCATCGGCATAGGTAAAGACGCAGGCATCAGCGGCGGCGGATTCAATGTCAGCAACCAGCACAACATCATGATCCGCAACCTGAACATGACGTCGCCGTTCGATTTTTTCCCGGGCAAGGACGCGGAAGGCAATCCGCATGGGCGCGTGTACAGCATCGAGGCCAAGGGAACGCAGAACCTGTGGGTGGACCACAACACGTTCAAGGACGGCACGACGCCAGCCGGCGCGATCAGCGGCGATCAATTGGATTTCACCGACGGCGCGAACTATGCGACGGTCTCCAACAATCAATTCCTGAGCCACAACAAGTCGATTCTGATCGGCTCGAGCGACGGCATGACGAGCGACAAGGGGAAGCTCAACGTCACGATCGACCACAACCTGTTCGCGGGCGTGTCGCAGCGCGATCCGCGCGTGCGTTTCGGCAACGTCGACGTCGCCAACAACCTCTACCAAGACAGTTCGTCGCAGGCCAACCGCTTTCAATACAACCTCGGCGTTGGCGTCGACTCGAACATCACGTCGCAGAACAATGCATTCGAAACGAACGGGGTCAGCACGCAGAGCCTCGTCAAGCGCTTTGGCGATTCGGGGCACCTGACCGATAGCGGCTCGCTCGTGAACGGCCAGTCCGTCGATCTGTCGTCATCGCCGACGGGCAAGGGTCCCGGCGCCGGTGGGATCGCGCACCTCGATGCGACGGACCAGGTGGCGTCAATCGTGCTGGCCCAAGCGGGCGCAGGCAAGATTGGACTTGGAGATTGATTGACGCGTTTGCCATATTGAGGTCACGTTCCCGGCGGTTTTGGCCACAGCGGCGTTTTCTATATTCGCTGCATTGGCCAAGCCGCCTTCTTTATGCTTGAGCCCCGGTATTTTTTGCTGCATACGTTATGCGCAAAAGACAGTTCTTTGATCTAGATTAAACCTCGCAACCAAAAACAGAATATTTTGGGGTTTAGGTTAATAGGGTTTCTGTTCGTTGTAACACGCCTGGAAACCTATATTCTTCGAGCAAAGACAATCAAGCCGCACCGGCTAATTTATTAACAGCTTGCAGAATAGCCGTCTTTTTAAATCGGTAAAAATGTCGCTTTGAACGAGCGGCGAATGTTTGCAATGCGAGGCGCCGCGCTGGCCTCGTCGGCCGGGGGGCTGCGGTGTACATGATGTTCAAACGTGCGCGGAGCTTTTGCCGCGAGCATTACGCCGGCGGATTCGCCCTGGGCGCCCTGATATTGGGCGTGGGGGCGGCCGTGGTGGTCTATTCGCTCTTGAATGCGCTCGTCGATCGAGAAGCGAAACTGCGATTTGAAAACGATTCACGTAACGTCGAACAACAGATTGCAACGCGTGTTCGTCTTTATTCCGACGTGCTTGTCACGATGCGCGCCCTATTTAGCGCGGACGGCACCGTGACCCGTAGTGAATTTCGCAATTTTGTGAACGGTCTGGATCTGCCGGGACGTTATCCTGGTTTCCAAACGCTCAATTACTCGGTGTATGTCCGCACCGCCGATCTGCCCGGCTTCGAGGCGCATGAGCGCGTCGACCCATTGCTGCACGATGCGGGAGTCGACTTCAGGGTACGTGTAAAGGGCACCGGCGAGGCGCATGAAATCCTGACGTTCGTCGAGCCGCTCGCAGCGAATCGCGACGTCCTCGGCGTCGATATCGAAGCTAAGGCCGGCCGCGGCGGCGTGTTGCAACAGATGCGCGATTCCGGCATGTCGATCAGCAGCGGACGGCGCATCTTCGCGGAGCGGGGCGCCGAAGAAGTCGGTCTGGCGATGCGCTTGCCTGTCTATCGCCGCGGGCTGCCCGCGAGCACCGTGGCCGAGCGCCGGCTCGCTTATCTCGGCTCGGTCGGCGCCGGCATCCGGATCAACGGCATGATGGCCGGGCTGGTCAGCCGGGAAACGCTGCGAACCCTGCGATACCGCATCTACGATGCGGGCAGTCTGCGTGAGCAGGAGGCGGCGTCAGCACCCCTCAGCCTGCTCTACGACAGTGCGGACGGGCCTTCGTTGACGGGTGCGCTCGCCTCGCAAATCGGCGCGGCCAGCGCATCGGCCGGCACTCACGACAGGCTGTCCCGCCAAACGTACGGCGAGTTCGCGGGCCGTCGGTGGGTCATCGTTTTTTCCGCGGATGTTCCCGCGCTGATCGGATCGCAGCGCTTCATGCCGCAGCTCGCGCTGGTGTCGGGTCTCGTCATCAGCGTCTTGCTGTCCGTGCTCGCGCATGCGCTCTCGAGTGCGCGCGCACGAGCCGTGAAACTGGCAGAGGCGATTACGGCCGATCTGCGCGAAAGCGAAGCGGCGCGCGAAAAGGCTCAACACATCGCGCGGCTGGGCGACTGGCGCGTGGACTTCGACGAGCACACCACCCACCTTTCGAAGGAAATGGCGCGTTTGATCGGATGCCATGGCAAGCCGACGCTGGTCGGATTCGTTCGTGCGATCGAACCGGCGGACCGGCACGCACTGCTCGCGCGCTTGCGCAACACGCTCGAGACGCGGGAGCCGTTCGAGTTCGAGTGCCGCTACCGGTCGCCGCGCGGCCGCCGGGGCTGGCTGCGCATGATCGGTCGCGCGTGCGGGCCCGCCGGGACTCGGCAATTGCGCGGTACCGCGCATGAGATCACGCGGCAGAAATCGATCGATCGCGTTCGCGAGCTCGAACACGCATTCACGCTGCAACTCGCAACGGCGACCAACGAATGCGATGTCCTGCACCAGCTGATCGGACTGCTGACGACGGGCATGGATTGGGAGGCCGGCGCGTTCTGGCCCACGGCAGCGGGGCATCGGAAGCAATTGCGGGCCGTGCATTCGGTGACGGTAGCGGAACTCGCTTCGTGGCTGCGCGAGCGCGCGCAGCAGGTCGATGCGACCGAGGTGCCGGCCATGCCGCATTGGTCGGCGAGGCGCCATGTGCAAAGCGGCACCTCGTTTGCGAGGCTCGGCGACGATTCCATCGCGACGACGTTTTCGTTCCCGCTCGTGACAGGCACCGAAGTGCTCGGCGTAGCGCAGTTCTACTCGCGGGAGCGACGCCACGTCGAGTCGCAGGCGCTGGCGATGGCGCGCTCCATCTCGAGCCAGATGAGCCATTTCCTGCAGCGGCGCAATGCCGAGAACAATTTGCAGTTTCTCGCCAACCACGACGCACTGACCGGACTGCCGAACCGCCTGATGTTCAAGGATCATCTCGATGCGGCGCTGGCCCGCGCCGACGCGGAGAACACCGCGCTTCACGTGATCTTCATCGATCTGGACCGGTTCAAGGACATCAACGATTCGCTCGGCCACAACATCGGCGATCAGCTGTTGAGCGCGGTGGCCGAGCGCCTGAGCGCACAGGTGCGCGAAGCGGAGATGATCGCCCGGTTGGGCGGGGACGAGTTCATCGTTGCGCTGAGCGATCGATGCGACGGCTCCCGCAGCGTCTTTGCGACGATCGAGCGCATTCAGACCGCGCTGGCCCAGCCATTCAGCCTGAGCGGTGTGCAGTTGCAGGTGAGCGCGAGCATCGGTGTGAGCTCGTTCCCGGCGGACGGAGCGGATGCGCAAACGCTGCTCAAGAATGCCGATATCGCCATGTACGGCGCGAAGCAACGCGGCAAGAACACCTACCAGCTCTATTTGCGTCAAATGAGCATGTCGCTGCAAAAGCGCGTGGAGATGGAGGCCTGCCTGCGCCATGCCGTTGCCAGCAACGAGTTCGAGCTCTTTTATCAGCCGCGCGTCGATTTGAGCTCGAACCACTGCACCGGCGTCGAGGCGCTGATTCGCTGGAACAGTCCGACGCTTGGGCGTGTCATGCCGGGCGATTTCATCCCGCTTGCCGAGGAAATGGGCACGATCGTGGAGATCGGCGAATGGGTGTTGCGCGAGGCGTGCCGCCAGGCAGCGGAATGGCGCGACGGCGGTCTCGGCGATATTCACGTCGCGGTGAATGTCTCGGCGCGTCAGTTCGCGGACAGGCGATTGCAGCACTGCATCCTCGATGCACTGGGCAAGGCCGGGCTGCCGGGCGACAGGCTCGAACTCGAATTGACCGAGAGCACGGTGATGCGCCATCCGGAACAGGCCGTGCGCTGGTTGAACAGCATCAAGAAGACCGGCGTACGGCTGTCGATCGACGACTTCGGCACTGGCTATTCGTCGCTGGCTTATCTGAATCGATTCCCGATCGATACCGTCAAGATCGATCGCTCGTTCGTCAGCTCTTTGCCGGACAGCCACTGCGATGCCCAGATCACGAGCGCGGTGATCGCGCTCGGTCATTCGCTCGGCCTGACGGTGATCGCCGAGGGCGCGGAAACGCAGGCGCAAATCGATTTTCTACGTAAGGAAGGCTGCGATGAAGTGCAGGGCTACTTCTTCAGCCGCCCTTTGTCAGCTGGCGACATGAGGGTTTTCCTGGGTCAGCCAGCCCAATCCGGCCTCGGCAGCGCGTCGGGGCTTTCACCGAGGGACACGCGGGAATCGAACTCGCGGCGTTCGTTTCATTCATGACGAGGAAGACCATGCAACAACCATCGAAAAAACAAACAGCGGCCATGTGGCAAGCCATCGACGAGCTCGATTTCGAGCGCATCAAAGCGAAGCTGCTGCATCGGCATCGTGACGAGGCGCGCGTCGAGGAAGTCCGCCGCGCGGAAATCGGTTATCGGCAGTTTCTCAAGCTGGCCGCGAAGTATCCGGACATGCCCGTGGTGCCGAGCGAGGCCGTCGACGAGTTTTGGCACATGCACATTCTCGATACGCAGCGCTACGGTTCGGACTGCGAAGCGATCTTCGGGCATATGCTCCATCACGATCCGTATCTCGGCATCGGCGGCGCGGAGCACGAGCCGCAACGCGTACAACAGGCGACGGCCAGCGAGGCGCTGATGATGCGCGAGTTCGGAGAAGCGAACGAAGGCATTGGTGCGACGGCCGCCTACTGCGTCAAGGCGCTGGACGAAACGGCGTCGGCCGCCTACTGCGTGCGCCCGCTTGCCGACGAATCGTCGGCGGCTTATTGTGTGCGGCCGATGGCGAAGGCAGCGGATGCGGCTTATTGTGTGCGCCCGCTTGCCGAGGGGGCGTCGGCGGCTTACTGTGTACGGCCGATGGCGAAGGCGGCGGATGCGGCTTATTGTGTGCGCCCGCTTGCCGAGGGGGCGTCGGCGGCTTACTGTGTACGGCCAATGGCGAAGGCGGCGGATGCGGCTTACTGTGTGCGACCGATGGCGAAAGGGTCGCAGGCAGGTTACTGCGTACGACCGCTCGGTGAGAGCGCGTCGGCGGCTTACTGTGTGCGGCCGATGGCGAAAGCGGCGGAGGCGGCTTACTGCGTACGCCCGCTTGCCGCACAAGCGTCAGCCGCCTATTGCGTGCGGCCGGTCGCGCCGGCGGACGCAACGCATTCGCCGTCCTGAGTTCGCGCGACGTCGGACACGGGGTGGGGCGCAGGGGACACGGCGCCGCACACCCGCACCGCCCATTCGTCACTATCGCCGCCTATCCTTCCACGCACGGTACTCGTTTGCCGTTGACCCAGGTCAACGTGTCTTTTCGTGCGCGCGCGAAGATTGTGTCGTAGCTGCTGTCCTATGCGGGCACGGCGCAATCGATTGAACGAGGAGGCGGTGATGGGCATCGGCATGCAGATCGTGTATCTCGGGTTTCCCGGGAACGCGCGGATAGAAGCCGAGGCTGCGGTACAACTGCTGCGTCTCGAACGGTTCAGCCGCATGCTCGGAAGCTGTCACCTCGCGATAGAGGAGCTTTCGGCGAATCAACATATGGTTTTCGACGCAAGGCTCGATCTCGTGACGCGCAGCGGCCAGCTTTTGCCGATGCCTCACTGCGCGGACGACGATCCGGAAGCCGCGGTGCGCGCCGCGTTCGATCACGCCGAGCGCAAGCTGGCCGGTTGCGACGGCATGCCGCTCGGATCCGGCGCCGCAAGTGCCTGAGCGCCTGCGGGTGCGTACATTGGCGACGCGGGAATCGGGGCGGCCCCGCGTGTCGCAGGCCGGCGCGGCTCGCGGCGTTTCAGCCTGCCGCGTCCTCGTTTTTTTCCTGGGCCAGCCGCGCGATGGTCTCCATCGCCCGATCGAATTCGGTGGTCTTGTCGAAGAAGTAATCGGCGCCCGCGGCGGCGCTCGCTTCGCGAAAAACATCGCTCGCGTAGTTGGTCAGCACGATGGTGACGATGGGATCCGTACGGTCGCGCAACGCGTGCAGAAGATCGATGCCGTGGCTATCCGTCAGCCGCAGATCGACGATGACCACATCGGGTTCCTTTGCTGCGATGCCGCGAAGCGCCGCCTCGACATCCTCCGCCTCGCCGACGATCAGCCCCGCCCCGGCGGGCGGCTGAATCCGTTCGGCCAGCCGCTTGCGCACGAGCATGGAGTCTTCGACGACGAAGACCTTCAAAGGAGATGACGTAGGTGAGCTCATATTCACCAGTATCATCGCCCGTCAGGCGGCTGCAAATCGGCCAAATAAGAAGATCGCGTAGGTGTTGACGAAGCGCCCTGTAGGACGTTTCCTACCGGGCCCCGATGGGGCGTCGATTGTGCCGGTGTGCGCTTGGCGGAACCGGTTCGCGCTCATATCTGGTCGCTGTCGTCGAACAGTTTGTGTTGGATCGCGTAGCGCACGAGCGCCGCTTCGTGCGGCATCTGCATCTTTTCGAGGATGCGCGTTTTATAGGTGCTGACGGTTTTTGCGCTGACGCACAGCTCGTGGGCGATCTCGGTGATGGTCTGGCCGGCCGCGATGCGCCGGAAGACGTCGAACTCGCGATCCGAAAGGCGCTGATGGGGCGCCATGTCGGTGGGCTCGTTCAGACTTTGCGCCAGGCGTTCGGCCATCGACAGGCTGACGTAGACGCCCCCCGCGGCGACCTTCGTGACTGCCGCGACGAGTTCCGTGCTGGCGCTTTCCTTCGTCAGATAGCCCGAAGCGCCGGCCTTGAATGCGCGTACGGCGTACTGCTGCTCGGCATGCATGGTCAGTACCAGTATGCGCAGCGATGGCGTCTCGTCCTTGATCTGTTTGACGAGCTCGACGCCTGTGCGGGGTCCCGGCATGGACAGATCGAGCACCAGCACGTCGGCCGGGGTGCCTCTGACGAGGTTGACGGTGGTCGGGCCGTCGTAGGCTTCGCCGGCAACTTCGAAACCGCTCGTGTTTTGCAGAATGTGCCTCAGACCATCGCGCACGAGCGTGTGGTCATCGGCCAATAGAACTCTGGTCATGGCAGCGCCTCTTCCTGTTGTATTGCTGCAAGCGGCAGTATGACGGTTATCGCGAACCCGCGCCCGGTGGCTGTCTGGATTTCGACGGAGCCGCCGAGCATGTGGGCGCGCTCGCGAATCCCCAACAGCCCGAAAGTCTTTTCCCCGTGGCCTTCGGTGTCTTCCGGGGCGGCGCCGCGTCCGTTATCGGCAATCCGAAGCCGGCATCGATCGTTCGCGACCGTGAACTCGACGCTGACACGCGTGGCTTCGGCATGGCGGATGACGTTCGTCAGTGCCTCCTGCATGATGCGAAACAGCGCCGTTGCCCCGTTGCGCGAAAAAAGCACGTCGCCCGGCTCGATGCGGCGCGCCACCTCGATGCTGTAGCGCGTCGTGAAATCATTGAGCAGCCATTCGATGGCGGGTAAGAGCCCAAGGTCGTCGAGCATCACGGGCCGCAGATCCGCCGCAATGCGCCGGACGGAGCCGACCGTCGTATCGATGATGCGGCGCATGCCTTGCAACTGGGTCAGCACGGCGGACGGCACCCCGTCCTGCGCGCCCAGCACTTGCTGGACCGACGAGATATCCATCTTCAGTGCGGTCAATTGCTGCCCGAGATCGTCATGCAGCTCGCGCGCGATACGCGTTTTCTCGTCTTCGCGCACATTCTGCAGGTTGGCCGAGAGTTCGCGCAGTTCCTGGCGCGATGCCTTCAATTCGTTCTCGGCTTTGACCCGCTCGGTGACGTCGCGCAACATCACGGTGTAGAACTTGCGCTGTCCGTCGCCGTCGGAAATCTGCGAAATCGACGCTTCCATCGGGAATTCCTCCCCGTTGGCGCGCAATCCCGTGAGCACGCGCTGGCGCCCCATCTGGCGTTCGGTGACGCCCGTCGCGCCGAACTGCTCGACGTGTTTGCGGTGCATGTCGCGGTAGCGCTCGGGAATGAAGCGGTCGAGCGAACTGCCGATGGCGTCCATCGCGGAGCATCCGAAAATACGCTCGGCCATCGGGTTGAAGATGACGATGCGCTGAGCCTCGTCGAGTGTGATGATCGCTTCGGAGGAGGCCCGCACGATGGCCATCATCCGGGCTTCGTTGAGCGACGAGAGCGAGCGTGCCAACCCGGCGGTGGCAAGGGTTTCGCCGCGGCGATACGCGAATACGAACGCGGTGGCGCCCGCGATCAGCGCCGCGAGCAGGCCCGACGCGATGAACGCGCCGGTGGCGAAGCCGAGCGGCGCGCTCAGCAGCGGGTCGTCGCTCGCATAGCTGACGCTGACGAGTTGACCGCCGAAATGCAGCTTGTCCGTGTGCTGAAAGCGTGCGGGCGAGCCGGACGGCATGGGGAAGTCCTGCAGCGATGCCGCGGGCGGGTAGAGTGCGACCGCGGGTGTGCCGGCGGCGACGCGCATATCGACGCGAGGAGATCGGGCCGCGACGCTGGCAAACAGATATTCGGTATCGACTTGCGCCAGGATGACGCCCGCCAGCTCGGCACGACGGGTCGAACCCGTCATCGGCATGGGCGCATTGCGGTAGACAGGGAGGTACATATCGACGCGTGCGCGCTGCGCGTGATCGGCGCTGTCGATATCGTCGTCTTTCTGGCTCGCATGGACGCTCAGTACGACTTGCCCGGAATCGGCAGCGCGTTGCAGTGCGGGGAGCGTGTCCGCGCGGGTGTCGAGCTGCAATTGCCCCGTGCCGTCGGGACGCCGGGGCCACATGAGCATGACTTTCGCGGCGCTACCCGTCGCGAGTTCGCCGCTCGACACGTTCGCATAGCCGAGTGTACGCACGCACGGCGGGGCGTCGTCGAGCGCCAGATGGGCGATGTAGCGCTCCCACGCGTCGGTGCCGGGCATCGTATCCTGCGCCCCGATGAAGCCGGCAGCCCCTCGCACGATGTGGGTGCACATCTGGAGTTCGCGATGCAGGTCCACCGTCAGGCGGCTCGCCGTCATGTCGAAGCGCTCTTGCGCCGAATCGAGCAGGCGTTGCCGGACGAGCGTCGTGGCCACGGCGGTGATCAGGAAGACGAGGCAAGCCGCGACGACCGCTGCGAAAAGAGGCTCGCGCGAACGGCCTGACAGGCCTCGGAGGCGACCGGGCGGTGCGGCGGGGGGCGGCGAGGCAGCAACGTCTGGCATGCGATATTTTTTGGTGGTCCGGCTTCGAACGGCCGAGCGAGGCCCGTGATCGATCAATTGCACGCGTGTTTCCGATGACCTGCGCGGTCAGCGGCGACTTTGGGCGAAATTGTGCGCGAATTACGGCCGCCTGCCAATGGCGGAACGCAATGGCCGATATGGCCGAAAAAGGAGGGTGGGATGAAAGATCGTCGGCGCCACCGACATTGCGTTCATCGCGCCGCCAGGCGAACGTCGCAAGGCGTCAGATGATGGCTATCCGGAAAGAGCGGACCGCATTGACTTGCGTCAATCGATTCAGCGCCCGCTGGACTCGTCTATGCGCAATAGATGCCGCAATAAATCCGGGGATTCAGACTGGCTCTTTCTCGGCCAGCGCGCGGCGTAGCGCATCGACGAAGCGCAGAAACGATGCGAGCGAGCCCCCGACGCTCTGATAGGTCTCGCGCCCGATGCGCCCATCGAGAGTCACCAGCAGACCGGCATCGCGTGCGAGCTGCACGATTTCCTCGACCTCGCTCGCGCGTGCGTCTTTCGTTGTGTGGTCCGACATCGCGTATCTCCGTAGCGCATCCGCATTGGCCGCGTCCTGGCACTCGATGTCCGGTCATGCCGGCGGCGTTTGTATCGGTGTCGCGGTTACGTTGGTGTTGGATCCAGTATCGGCTTCACCGGATGTCTTTGAAATCAGGTCGGGCTGAATCTGGCGTAAGCGGCAAGCGCGCCGATTGTCGGGATTCGCCTACAACCTCAGCGGTGAGCGAGCTCGCGCACCGCGTCCCGCACACGCAGGGCTTCGGACGATTTGTCGAGGACCAGGCGTGCGCCGAGCTCCAAGCACGCGGCTTTCATTTGCGGGTAGATCGCGTTCGTCAACACGATGGCGGCAATGCCCGGGGCATGCTCGCGCAGCCACTCGAGCACGGCCAATCCGCTCGTTCCCGATTTGAGCTGCAAATCGAGCACGACCATGTCCGGTTGCGTGAGCCCGATGCCGGCGCAAGCGGCATCGGGCTCATCGGCCATGCCGACGACTTGCGTCCCGGCGACGGAGCGGACGAGTTCGGCGATGCGCTCGCGAATGGTGGGGTGATCCTCTACGAGAAACACCTTCAAGGCCGGTGGCGGCAGGTTCGATTTCATACATGCAGTCTGGCCCAAACCCGCGCGGTTGCAAATCGGTGCAGGATGCAATTGCTGTGCGCATTCGGGCGGCCGTGTCGGACACCGCTTACAGCTTCGGCCAATGGGGCCGGTTGGCAAGCATTGTGCTGGAGATTAGACTGGCGACATCTCTGCCCGGGAGTCTCCGTGGATTCACGCCCGCACTTCACGCATGGCCGGCGCGCGGCTTCGTCGATCGACCGTGTGTCGGGCGACGAGCGTTATCGCTCGCTCGTGGAAGCGATCAACGATTACGCGATCTTTCTCCTCGACGCGGACGGATACGTTGCGACCTGGAATGGCGGTGCGGCGCGGATCAAGGGCTACCTTCCCGACGAAATCATCGGACGCCATTTTTCCGTTTTTTATCCTCCCGAGAACGTCGCGCGCGGCTATCCGGACGAAGAGCTCGCGCGCGCGGCCGCGCATGGGCGTTGGGAAGACGAGGGCTGGCGTTTGCGCAAGGACGGAAGCCGTTTTTGGGCCAACGTCGTCATTACGGCCTTGCGCGACCAGCAGGGCGTGCTGACGGGCTATGCCAAGATCACGCGCGACATGACCGAGCGCCGCCGCCACGAAGAGCGGACGCAGCAAAGCGAAGAGCGGCTCAGGCGGCTCATGGATGCCGTCGAAGACGGCATCTTCATGCTCGACCCCCAGGGACACGTCACGAGCTGGAACGCGGGTGCGACGCGTCTCAAGGGATTTGGCGCATCGGAAATCATAGGCCAGCATTTTTCCCGCTTTTACCCGATGGAAGACATCGTGGCCGGCAAGCCGCAGGCCGAACTCGCGGCCGCGGCCGCCCACGGGCGCACCGAGGACGAGAGCTGGCGCCTGCGCAAGGACGGTTCGCGGTTTTGGGCCAACGTCATCATCACCGCTGTCTACGGGCAGCGAGGCGAGTTGATCGGATTCGCGGCAGTCACGCGAGACATGACCGAGCGCAACGAGCTGCGGCAGTTGCAATACGCGAGCGAGCTCGCGGCCCGAATCGAGGCTGCGCGCGAGGAAGAGAAAAAACGTATCGCGCGAGAACTGCACGACGATCTCGGCCAGCAGTTGACGGCGCTCAAGATGGGGCTCGCCACCGTGCTTGCCGACGACACTGCCCGTGCCGCGCAACTACGCGATGCCGTCGATCGCGCCATCGTCTCGGTGCGGCGCCTCGCCGCGGGTTTGCGCCCCGCCGCGCTCGACGATTTCGGGCTCGTGCCCGCCCTCGAATGGCTTATCGACGATTGTCGGCAGCGCTCCGATTTGCATGTCTCGCTCGTGACCGAAACGCAGGACGTCACATTCAGCGAAGCGGCTTCGACAGCGTTGTTCCGGATCGTGCAGGAAAGCCTCAGCAATGCGATGCGCCATGCGTTGGGCGCGACGTCGGTCGAAGTGGCGCTGATCTGCGCCGCCTCGATTTGCGATCTGAAGATCAGCGACAACGGGACGACCGCGCCGGCGGGCGGCAGCGATGACACCGAGTTCCGCAAGGACCGGCCGCCGCCATCCGGCCTCGCCGGTATTCGCGACCGCGTGCGCCGCTTGGGCGGCACGGTGACGGCGGGTCCCGATGCGGCGGGCGGGTTCACCGTCCATATTTCGATTCCACGGTACGCGGTCGAATAGGAAGGGTTTGCGGCCTGCATGGGTCGTATTGCAGCAATCGACCTTGAAATTAACTAACGCATGAATTAAATTTGAAGCATGAACAGGACTGCATCCGGCGCGCCGAGACCCAGGACGCGGGGGCGGCGCCGCGCCGCGCCCGATCTCGACGGACGCGAACGTCTCCTCGATCGCGCGACCGAGCTTTTTGCCGCGCAAGGCATCGCCGCGACGACGATGGCGCAGATCGCCTCGGCGGCGGACGTGACTTCGGCGATGGTCCACTATTACTTCAAGAATCGCGAAACGTTGCTCGATATCGTCGTCGAGGAGCGCATCGCACGCGCTATTCACTTCGTCTGGCAAGTCGGCGAGGCGGACTACGAGGAGGATGCGGCGCAACTCGCGCATCAGCTTGCCGACCGTCTGTTCGACGTCACAGGGCGCATGCCGTGGTTGCCCTCCCTGTGGTTGCGCGAAGTCGTCAACGAAGGGGGCCTGTTGCGCGAGCGGCTGCTTGCACGTATTCCGATGGACAACCTCCGGCGTTTCGCGCACCGGATCCAAGCCGCGCAGCGAGCCGGCACGGTGAATCCCGACATCGAGGCGCCGTTTCTTTTTCTATCGATACTCGGGCTCGTCATGCTGCCGCTTGCGACCGCGACGATATGGCAAGGGCTGCACAAGATGCCCAAGCTCGGCCGTGCTGCGCTGCAGCGGCACGTCGCGGCGTTGCTGACGAGCGGCTTGCAACCGCCTGCGGCTGCGCGAGGCCGCGGCGCGAGCAAGCCGGCAAGGAGCCGCACATGAAGCCCTTCGCGACGTCGCGGCGCAGCCTGCGCGGGCGGCATCGGTCGATGCTCGGCGTGTGGGTGATGGCGTTGGGCCTCGCCGCGGGCGGGTGCACGCGCGAGCGTCCTGTGAGCTGGCAGGGCTACGCGGAAGGCGAATTCGTGTACCTCGCATCGTCGCAATCGGGCACGCTCGCACAATTGAGCGTGCACCGTGGGCAGGAGGTCGCGGCCGGCGCGACCGTTTTTGCGCTCGAGTCCACTTACGAGACGGCGGCGCTCGATCAGGCCGCTCAGCAGTTGAGTGCGGCTCGAGCCCAACTGGCCGACCTGTCGAGCGGCAAGCGCGCCCCGGAGGTCAACGTGACGAAGGCGCAGCTCGCACAGGCCGTCGCGAATGCGCGCAAGGCCGCTCAACAACTGACGCGCGACGAAGCGCAGTACCGCGCAGGCGGCATCGCCAAGGCTCAGCTCGACGACTCTCGCGCGCTGGCCGACACAAGCGCCGCGCAGGTGCGCGAGTTGACGAATCAGGTCGCGGTTGCCAGATTGCCCGCGCGAGCCCAACAGATCGGGGCACAAAAAGCCCAGGTCGAGGCGGCCCAAGCCAGCGTCGAAGAGGCACAGTGGAAGGTCGATCAGAAACGCGTCGTCGCCGCGCAGGCCGGCATCGTCTACGACACGCTTTATCGCATCGGCGAATGGGTGCAAGCCGGCAATCCGGTCGTCCAGATGCTGCCGCCGCAGAACGTCAAGGTACGGTTCTTCGTGCCGGAGCCGGTCGTGGGCGGGCTCGCGGCGGGCCGCGAGGTCATGGTTCATTGCGATGGCTGCGCGGCCGATGTGCCGGCGACGATCACCTACGTTTCGCGCGAAGCCGAGTACACGCCGCCGGTCATCTATAGCAACGAGACGCGCGCAAAGCTCGTCTTCATGGTCGAAGCACGTCCTGCCGTGGCCGATGCCCCGAAGCTGCACCCGGGCCAGCCTGTGGAGGTGCGTCTGCGATGAGCGCGCCGGCAAACGACTACGCGATCGACGTGCGTGGGCTCAATAAGCGATTCGGTGCCAAGCATGTCGTCAAAGACGTCTCGTTGCAGGTGCGGCGCGGCGAAATCTTCGGCTTTCTCGGCCCGAACGGAAGCGGCAAAACCACGTCGATCCGGATGATGTGCGGTCTGCTGACACCCGACTCGGGCAGCGGCACATGCCTTGGTTTCGACATCGTTCGCGAGAGCGCGCAGATCAAGCGCCACGTCGGCTATATGACGCAACGGTTTTCCTATTGGGAGGATCTCTCGATTCGCGAGAACCTCGATTTCGTTGCGCGCGTCTACGAAATGCCGAACCGCAAGGAGACCGTCGAGCGCTCGCTCGAATCGCTAGGTCTTGCCGAGCGCGCCGATCAACTCGCGGGGGCGCTTTCGGGCGGCTGGAAACAGCGGCTGGCCCTGGCGGCCTGCATGCTGCACGAACCGGAATTGCTGTTGCTCGACGAGCCGACGGCCGGTGTCGATCCGAATGCGCGGCGGGAGTTTTGGGAGGAGCTGCATCGACTGGCGGCGCGCGGCATTTCGGTTCTGGTCAGCACCCATTACATGGACGAGGCCGAACGGTGCCACAAACTCGCGTATATCGCGGACGGTACGCTGCTCGCGCAAGGCAGCGCGGCCGAAGTGATCGATGCACAGCACCTTTGCACCTGGACGATCGAGGGGGAAGGGCTGACCGCGCTGTCCGAGCGGTTGAAAGCGAAGCCGGGCGTGGACCAGACCGTGGTCTTCGGCTCTGCTCTGCACGTGAGCGGAAGCGATCGCGCGGCGCTGGCCGCAACCCTCGCTGAAATCGAGAAAGAGGGCGCGCAACCTGGGCATGCGCGCTATCGCGTTGCACCGATCGCGACCGGTCTGGAAGATGTCTTCATCTATCTCATGACGCGTGCGCCGAACAACGAGGCGCACGCCGGGGGCTCCCGGCCATGAATGCCGCCCCCTCTCCGCGCGTTGCCCGCTTCTCGTTCGTGCGATGGTGGAGCATCGTGCAAAAGGAGTTTCTGCAATTGCGGCGGGACCGTGTGACGTTCGCCATGATCGTCGGCATTCCTGTCATTCAGCTGGCACTCTTCGGGTTCGCCATCAACGACGATCCGAAGCACTTGCCGACCGCGGTCGTGGTGTCCGATCAAAGTCCTTTCGTGCGCAGTTTCATTTCGGCGTTGAAGCATTCCGATTATTTCGATGTGGTCGAGAGTCTTCCCGACGAGGCATCGGGACGCCGCGCGCTCGCTCGCGGCGACGTGCAGTTCGTCGTCAGCGTACCTGTCGATTTCTCTCGGCGGCTGCTGCGCGGCGAGCATCCGTCGTTGCTCGTTGAAGCCGATGCGACCGATCCGGTCGCGACCGGCTCCGCGCTGCAGGCATTGCCGAATCTCGTGCAACCGGTGGTCGACAAGGATCTGACGGGGGCGCTCGCGCATTTGAACGGACGTCCCGCCGCGTTCGGAATTCAGGTGCATCGGCTCTACAACCCCGAAGGCATCACGCAGTACAACGTCGTGCCGGGTTTGATCGGCGTGATTCTGACGATGACCATGGTCATGATGACGGGGCTTGCGATCACGCGCGAGCGCGAGCGCGGCACCATGGAGAATCTGCTCGCGACACCGGTGCAGCCTCTCGAGGTCATGACCGGCAAGATCGTGCCTTATATCTTCATCGGTCTGCTGCAGGTGTCGATCATTCTTGCTGCCGCGCGCCTCGTCTTTCATGTGCCGTTCGCCGGCAGCCTCATCGCCCTCTACGTCGCGGCCTTACTGTTCATCGCGGCGAATCTCACCGTCGGTATCACGCTGTCTTCGCTCGCGCAAAACCAGTTGCAAGGCATGCAGCTGACGTTCTTCTATTTTCTGCCGAGCATCCTGTTGTCCGGATTTCTGTTTCCGTTCGCGGGCATGCCGGTCTGGGCGCGGTTCATCGGCGATCTGCTGCCGCTCACCTATTTCACACGGCTCGTACGCGGAATCCTGCTCAAAGGCATCGGCTGGTCCGACATGTGGCCTTCGGTCTGGCCGCTTGCGCTGTTTACGCTGCTCGTCATGGGCGTTGCGGTGCGCTTTTATCGGCGTACGCTCGATTAGGGGCTCCACGATGACGCCACGCCTCGTCATGCTGTCGTTGCTCGCTTTGAGTGCCTGCACCGTCGGCCCGGATTTCCATTCGCCGGCCGCACCGCGCGCGCAAGGGTATACGCGTGAGCCGATGCCGAGCGAGACAGCCGATCCAAGGGGGCCGGGCGGCGGCGCGCAGCGCTTCGTCCGCTCGGACGCCGCACCGCGCGCGTGGTGGCGGGGCTTTGGATCGGGCGAACTCGACCGGCTCGTGGACGAAGCCTTGCATCGGAGCCCGACAGTGGAGGCTGCGCGTTCTCGCCTGATCGCCGCGCGGGAGGACTACCGCGCGCAAGCAGGGGAGACAGAGCTGCCGAGCGTCGATGCCGGCTTATCGGCGACGCGCCGCAAAGTCGATCTCGCCTCGTTCGGGCTGGCCAACACGGCAAGCCCGCCGCCGTTTACGCTCTACGACGCGTCGGTCAGCGTGACCTATCTGCTCGACGTTTTCGGCGGCAACCGGCGTGCCCTCGAAGGAACGCGCGCGCAGGTGGACTATGCGGCATTCGAGCTCGATGCGGCGCGGCTTTCATTGGCGGGCAACGTGGTGTCGGCGGCGATTCGCCGGGCATCGTTGCGGCAGCAGCTGGCCTTGAGGCGACAGCTCGCAGCCGCGCAAGCGCAGCAGCTCGGGATCATGGAGCGAAGGCAAGGCGCCGGCGGAGTGTCCGAGCTCGATGTGCACGCGCAGCGCACGCTATTGGCTCAAACACGCGCGACGATACCGCCGCTCGCCGCGCAACTCGCGCAGACCGAGCATCGGCTCGCCGTGCTGGTCGGGCTGCCGAGCGCCGAGGCGGATATGGGCGATATCGCGCTCGACGAATTGCGCCTGCCCGGTACCGTGCCGGTCACATTGCCGTCGACGCTCGCGCGCGAGCGGCCCGATATTCGCGCTTCCGAAGCCTTGCTGCATCGGGCGAGCGCGGACGTGGGCGTGGCCACGGCGAATCTGTTTCCGCAGTTTTCGATTGCGGCGAGCGCGGGATCGGAACGCACGCATATTCGGGACATCCTGAAGCAGTTCAACGTCTGGAGCATCGGACTGAGCATGACCCAGCCGATTTTTCGCGGCGGCGCGCTGCGGGCGCAGCGACGGGCGGCGCAGGCCACCTACCAGGCGGCGCTGGCCGATTATCGCGAGACGGTGCTGCAGGCACTGCAACAGGTGGCCGATTCGTTGCAGGCATTGCAAAGCGATGCCGAAACGCTCGATATGCGCGACGCGGCGTCGCGCGAAGCCGAGGCGAGCCTGCACGTCGCCTCGGCTCGCTACGCGGCCGGTGGGATCAGCCAGTTCGCGCTGATCGATGCTCAGCGTCAGGCGCTCGCGGCAGGTCTCGACCGAACGAAGGCTCAGGCGGATCGTCTTGCCGACACGGCGGCGCTTTACCAGTCATTGGGTGGCTCGCCGCTCGAGCAGCGCGAGGCGCACGACGCATCGTCATTGCCTGCTCAGAATTGATAATCGACAGCGAAGTCGACGACGCCTGAGCCGCGGCGCTGGACGATCGGGCTGTTGGCGGCCGAGCCGACGAGTTGCTGATATGCGACGTTACCCGTCACGAGCCAATGTTTGTTCGCCATCCAGGTGGCGGCTACGCCGAACCCGACCGACTTGACGCCGGCCGAAGCGTGATACTGGCGCAGACCCGAGCGGGCCGATTCGTTGGCGTTGACGCCGAACCAGCTGTTCATATAGCGGGAGTCGGCAAACGTGACGGTCGGACCGGCAAACCAATTGAATTTTTCGGAACTTCCCGGCATCGGCATATAAGTGCCGAGATCGCCCACCCAACCGTTATCGCCGCCCATGGCGCGTCGCACGTCGGCGCGGACGACGAGCGGAAAGGTTTTTGACACGACATACTCGCCAAACAGGTGCATCGTGGGCGCCGGATTGATATTGTCCATACCGTGCAGATGATCGAGATCGTCGGCCGCGCGCCGGCCGAGATCGTAGGACAACGCAATGCCGGCACGCCAGTTCGGCCCCGTCACCACATTGGCACCCAGGCCTTCGCCCGTGGAAAAGAAGAAGCGATCGCGGTAGCGAATGTCGATGCTTGGCCCCGCGAGTATGTGGTAGCTGCTCGCCCCGTCATATCGCGGCTGAAAGCTGACCGACGGGCCGACGCGAATCCGCCAGGTAGGCAGTTGCGGCAGGAACATTTGTTCGAGCGTGATGCCGGACGAGTACTGCCACTGTGCGAGCGGTGACGGTGTTTGCGCGATGGCGGCAAGCGGGAGCATGGCAGCGCTCAGAAAGACGGCGAGGGCACCACGCGGTGCCGCTGTGGAGATCGACATGGTTCGTTCCTGGTTGCTTTGTTTATCGGATGCCGCGCTCGTACGACGTCAATCGTGCCAGAACCGGGAGCAATGTGCATGCCGAAGCGCACTGGGGGCCGGGCAGGTTCGTATTTTGCAGTGCCAGATGTTCGCGCGGTGTTGACGTACGACAAGGGAGCTGCTCGTGACCGACCCCAGCAAGGCCGATTCAAGCGAAGACGTCGTTCTTTGGCGAACGTTCCGGCCGGTGATGGCGCATCATCGCCGGGTGCTCGTCGTCGACGACTATCGCGACGCGGCCGAAGCGTTGCAACTTTTGCTCGATGCCGACGGTTTCGAATGCCGTGCAACGAGCGATCCGCTCGAGGCGTGTGCAATCGCGCGCGAATGGCAGCCGTTTGCCGCGCTGCTCGATATCGCGATGCCCGGGCTCGATGGGCTGGAGCTCGCGCGGCGGTTGCGCGCCGATCCAAGCACCGCGGACATGCTGCTGATCGCCTGTAGCGGCTATGCGTCGTCGCAGGACCGCGAACGCGCGCGCGAGGCCGGCTTCGACGCCCACTGCGCCAAGCCGCTGACACCGCAGTTGATCCTGCGTGTGCTGGAATTCACGAGCGCATGAGCCCGCGCCGCCCTGCCGCGGCCTGTGCGCTGGCGCTCGCATTGGCGAGTGCGGCGGCGCACGCCCAGGACACCCAACGACTCAATCGCGGCAACGATCCGTTCCTTTCGATTTCGCAGGCGGTTGCCCACTGCCCCGAACCGCTCGGGCCGCTCGAAACGGAAAGCGAGTGGCGAGCCGAGAGCCACTGGCGTGTCGAACGCGGCAACAGCTGCTGGTGGGAGGGGCGGTGCCGGCTCTCGAACGGCTACCTCTATGACAAGGAAATCGCCGAGGCGGTCAAGCGACGGCTCGCGAACATCGAATCCGCCACTCATTGGAAGGAAAAGACGACGCTGTGGTTGACCCTGCAACGCCGCTTCGTCTACGTGCAGGGGTGCGTTGGACCGGGGTTCGATAAAAAGACCTTCCTGTCCGAGCTGGCGAAGACGGCCGACGTCGAACGCGTCATCGACGACATGATGGACGATCCCGCCGGCAAGCCTCCTTACCGCACGCTTGCGCAGCCGGACGTGTTCCCGACGGATTCGAGCGAATGATGCGCGGCGCGCGGCCGCCCGCTTGGAGCGGCTACCGCGCGCGTCCGAACGCTTCGCGCAGCTTTCCCTTCGCGCTCTCGAGCACGCGCCGACGTGTCTTCGGCAAATTCCTTCCTGCGCGATTCAAATAGAAGTTCAGCATCGACATTGCGGATTGAAACGGTGTGCCGCGGCGTCGGCGGCTCGCGAGCGACGAGCGTTTGAGCGACTGCGCGATCTCCTCGGCGGTGCCCGATTTGAAAATCCCCGACTCGAGATCGAGTGCGTCGCTCGTCTCCATGACGTGATGCGACCAGCGGTGGGGCGATTTGCGCTTTTTGCGGCTCGATGCCTCGGCGTGGCGTTGCCGGGGTGGGTGACCGGAGCGGCGACGCGTCGATGAATGAGGTGTGGACGAATGGACCATCGGTACGCCTTTCTGACAATCAGGGGGAATCGATTCACGCGAGTTCGACTCCCACCCCCGCATGCAGCGTCCGTGCCGCCGCGCTCAGCCCGCTGTCTTCCCGCTGGCACGAGTGATGCATGCGTGACGAAAGTGCGCGCCTTGCCCATAGCGACCGACCGCCGATGGCGCACCTGCCGGCGCGTCATCGATTTTCCTTCACACAACCGCGCAATCCCTGGAGAGGACCATGGCTCAACAACCGTTTCTGACCGACGTCAAAGAGATTCGCAAGCGAGCCCGAGAACACATTTCCGAGGGCGCCGTCACGGCCGGATACAAGGCTGACCGCGAGACGGTGCTCAAGCTGCTCAACGACGCACTAGCGACCGAGCTAGTCTGCACGCTGCGCTACCGGCGCCACTATTTCATGGCGAGAGGGATCCATTCGACAAGCGTTGCCGATGAATTCCTCCAACATGCGCAAGAGGAACTGGGCCACGCGGATCAGATCGCGGAGCGCATCGTGCAACTAGGCGGCGAGCCGAATTTCTCGCCGGAGGGGTTGCTCTCGCGCAGCCATGCCGAGTACGTCGAGGGGGGATCGCTCGTCGAGATGATCCGCGAAGACCTGGTGGCCGAGCGCGTCGCGATCGACAGCTACCGCGAAATTATCGATTACCTCGGAGAAAAGGACCCCACGTCGCGCCGCATCATGGAATCGATACTTGCCGTGGAAGAGGAACATGCCGACGATATGGCCGACCTGCTTGAAGGATTGCCCGCCGAATTGAAGAAATGAGTGAGGAAACGAGGGAAAAGTGACGCTGGCACCGGGCTTGCTCGCAAGAGGTGATGAGGTGCGGGAATGAGAGACGTTCATCACCTGTTCGAGGAGTTCGACTCATGAGCAAGACGCTTCAAGGATGCAAGGTTGCAATGCTGGCGATGGACGGCTTCGAAGAAGCCGAATTGATCGAGCCGAAGCGCGCGCTCTCCGAAGCGGGGGCGCTCGTCCATGTCATTTCGAAGAAGCCTGGACAGCTTCAAGGCTTCCAGCATGTCGAGCGCGGTGCGATGGTGACCGTCGACGCGACGTTCGACCAGGTGCGGCCCGAAGACTACGACGCCGTCATCTTGCCGGGTGGAGTCGTCAACAGCGACGCGATACGGACTGTCCCGGAAGCGCAGGCATTCGTGCGCGCGCTCGACGAGGCCCATAAGCCGGTGGCGGTGATTTGCCACGGCGCCTGGTTGCCTATCTCCGCCGGTATCGTCAACGGACATACGATGACGAGCTGGCCGAGCTTGCAGGACGACCTGCGCAATGCCGGCGCAACCTGGGTCGACGAGGAAGTGGTCGAGGACGACAACTTCATCACGAGCCGCAAGCCCGACGATATCCCCGCGTTCAACCGGAAGATCATCGAGCAACTGGCGCGGCACGGTGCGCGCGCCTCTTGACGGCGTGAATGGATGCTGCGCGCGGCGGCCGGAGCCGCATCGGGGACCACATGGAGAGGCATTGATGCGTATCGACTACCCCGACGAGGAACCCGTTTTCGACGGAGCGCAGATGGTGGTGCGCTTCGCTGCGGTGGTCGACGGCGTGGAACTCGCCTGCGCTGTGACGGCCGAAGCGCTCGAGGATCATTTCGGCGCCCGTTCGGCGTTGCCCGAAGACATTCTGCGTGCCTATCATGAAGGAACGGAGCGCATTCGTTCGGTGTGCACGCGCGCGATCGAGGCCAACGACGGCGCGGCCGTCGTGCTGCGCAGCGGCCTGTTCAGGATGGAAGACGCCTGAGGCGCCGCGCCGCTGACGGTCGGGCGCCGAAAGCGGTTCCAGGAACCGGTGCTCGATAAGAACTGCCAACCACACTGGAGGTCACGCCATGTCGCTGATCGTCGCAGGTCGGTTTACCACGTTTGCCCAGGCGGAAGCCGCCGCCGCGCGTCTCTTCGACGCGGGAATCGTTCAGGAAGACGTCACGCTGTTTTTCGTCAATCCGCCGGGCCAGCATGCCCGGTTTCCCGTCGGTGGCGACGAATATGCCGACCGGCAGGCCTCGCGCAGTTCCGTCGGTGCCGGCAAAGGCGGTGTGATTGGCGCCGCGTTGGGCGCCGCCGTCGGCGTGGCGCTTTTCTCCGTGATTTCCGCTCCGTTCGTTGTCCTTATCGTTGCAGCGGGCGTCGGCGCGTACATCGGCTCGCTCATCGGTGCGATGACGCATACGCGAGGCGGCGGCAAGGTGCCCGAGCGGCAGGTTCTGCATCAGGGCCATGGTTCCGGCGTGCTCGTTGCGGTACACGTGAGCCCCGACAACCAGGAAACGGTGGCCCGCGTGCTGCGCGAGGCGGGCAGCCTCGAGATCGAGCGTGCGCATGGGCGCTGGCAGCACGGACGCTGGGCCGATTTCGATCCGACGAAAGACGTCGAACCAATAGACGCCTCGCGTGGCAGTGCAGCCGCGCAAGCAGCGTCCGGCCCGGAGCACGGTTCGCGCGCGCAGCCCGCGCAGCGTTGACACCCGCATCGTTCCTCCAGGAAAAAGATCATGCTCCGCTATGCCATCGTTTTCTTCGTGGTTGCGGTCATCGCCGCGATATTCGGTTTTACGGGTATCGCGGCGGGGGCGGCCGAAATCGCGAAGGTTCTCTTTTTCATCTTCGTTGTCATCTTCGTGGCGACGCTGTTGCTCGCCACGTTCCGATGACGAGTCCGCCGATGCCGGGCACGTGATGCGCGGCGGCGCGTTTCGTGCTTGAAGGCAAGAATCGCCCGTAGCGCGAAAGGAGCCGCCATGTCACGCGTCATCTGGAAAGGTGCCATCAGCTTCGGCCTCGTGAACGTGCCGGTGCAACTGCATCCCGCCACGCGGCCCGAACGTACGAGCTTCAACCTGCTCGATAAGGAAACGGCCGATCCGGTCGGCTACAAGCAGATCAACAAGCGCACGGGCAAGGAGGTGCCCCGGGAAAACATCGTGCGCGGGTTCGAGTACGAAAAAGGACATTACGTGCTGCTCGCCGACGAGGAAATCCGCGCGGCGAGCCCCGAGTCGACTCAAACCGTCGATATTCTTTCGTTCGTCGAGGCCTATTCCGTCTCGTTCCTTTATCTCGATACGCCCTATTACCTCGTTCCGGAACGGCAGGGCAAGAAGGCCTATGCGCTCTTGCGCGAAGCGCTCGCGCAGACGGGCAAGATCGGCATCGCCAGTGTCGTGCTGCACAACAAGCAGCATCTGGCCGCGTTGATTCCCGCCGGCCCGGTGCTCGCGCTCAACACGCTGCGTTGGGGTGGAGAGGTGCTGGCTATCGACGAACTCGCCCTGCCGCCCACCGACGCCAAGAAAGCGGGCGTCAATGCACGCGAGGTCGAGATGGCCAAGAAGCTGATCGAGGACATGACCGAATCGTGGAATCCGGGCGAGTACCACGACACGTTTCGCGATGAAATCCTCGCGCTCGTCGACAAGAAGGTGCGCGAGGGCAAGACGCGCGAGATCAGCGAAGCGGCCAAGGCACCCGCGCATCGGCGCGCAACCGCCGACGTCGTCGACTTGTCCGAACTGCTCAAGCGCAGCCTGGGACGCGGGCGCGGCAAGCATGCCGCGTAGCAAGGGCACTGGCGCATCGATCGTCGTCTGTATCGCGATGATGTGCCGGCCGATCCATCTCACCCACCGTCGGGATCGCTAGCATGGCCGGAAACCTCGATACCTACCGCAAAAAGCGCCGCTTCGGCGAGACGCCGGAGCCGGCCGGCGCATCGCGCGCGCGCCGCGGACAGCATGAACTGTCTTTCGTGATCCAGGAGCACCACGCCCGGCGCCTGCATTACGACTTTCGGCTCGAACTCGACGGCACGCTTCATTCGTGGGCGGTGCCGAAAGGGCCGAGCCTCGATCCCTCCGTGAAGCGGCTCGCCGTTCATGTCGAGGACCATCCTGTGGAATACGGGTCGTTCGAGGGGGAGATTCCCGAAGGCAACTACGGCGCGGGGACGGTGCTCGTCTGGGATCGCGGCACCTGGGAACCGGCCGGGGGGCCGAAGGAGGCGCGCAAGGCTTATGAGGCCGGCCGGCTCAAGTTCAGGCTCGATGGCCAAAAGCTTCACGGCGGCTGGGCGCTCGTACGCAGCGGTATGCGCGGCAGCGGTGACAAGGAGCAGTGGCTGCTCATCAAGGAGCGCGACGAGGAGGCCCGCAGCGAAGCGGAATTCGATGTGATCGCCGAGCGTCCGGGAAGCGTGCTCGGTAACGGTCATGACAAGGCGCGAGGCCGCGGCAAAGCCGGGACGACCGCACGCTCCAGGACGGCGCGCGAGGCGAAGCCGGCCGGTCGGCTCGCGGTGCCCGCCAAGGCGCCGCACGCGGGCGAAAAGAAAAGCGGACGGCCCGATATCGTTGCGACACGCAGCTCGGAGTCGCTGCGTGAGCTCGCCCGCTCGCCGGCCATCGAAGGCGCGACGAAGGCGTCGTTGCCCGCCGCGCTCAAGCCGCAATTGGCGACACTCGTCGATTCGGCACCGACCGGCGACGATTGGTCGTACGAAATCAAGTTCGATGGCTACCGCATGCTGGTCCGCATCGATCGCAAGGATCGATCGAAGCCTGTGCGAGTGTTCACACGCAGCGGGCTCGACTGGACCGACAAGTTCAGCCGACAGATCGAAGCGTTGGCCGCGCTCGACGTGGAAACGGCGTGGCTCGATGGCGAAGCGACGGTACTCGACGCGCGCGGCGTGCCCAGTTTCCAGGCGCTGCAAAACGCGTTCGATGCCAATCGACCCCAGGAGATCGTCTTTTTCCTGTTCGATTTGCCTTACCTCAATGGCTACGATCTGCGCAAGGTGCCGCTCGTGCAGCGGCGCGCTTTGTTGCGTGCGTTGATGGAGGAGCCCGAACAGGAAACGATACGGTTTTCCGAGGATTTCGCGCTCGACGCGAACGACCTCTTGCGCAGTGCCTGCGAAATGGCGCTCGAGGGAATCATCGGCAAGCGGCGCGACAGCGCCTATACCTCGACGCGAAGCGGCGCATGGATCAAGCTGCGCTGCCGGCGGCGGCAGGAGTTCGTGATCGGCGGATACACCGAGCCGTCGGGCAGCCGTACCGGTTTCGGCGCGCTGCTGCTGGGCGTCCATGACGTCAATGGCCGGCTGCACTACGCGGGGCGCGTGGGCACGGGATTCGACACGACGACGCTGCGTACCATCAAAAAGGCCCTCGACGAGCGCGAGACCGATGAGATGCCGTTTGCCGAAATGCCGCGCGAGCGCAGTCGGACGCGCGTGCATTGGGTCAAGCCCGAGCTGGTCGCGGAATGTAACTTTTCGGAATGGACGAGCGAGCGCATCGTCCGTCAGGCATCGTTCATCAGCCTCAGGCAAGACAAGCCTGCGGACGAGGTCGCGCAAGAGACGCCGCGCAAAGGAGACCAAGTGGGTTCGCAAACGCGTGAACCGTCAGCCCCAACGCCCGCCCGCAAGGCGCACCGTGGCACCTCGGGGCGGGCGTCGGCTCATCCAAGCTCGCGCCGCTCCTCGACATCGACCGATGAAACGACCGTCGCCGGTGTGCGAATTTCACATCCGGACCGTGTCATCGACGGCACTTCGGGATTTCGCAAGGGCGATCTCGCGCGTTATTTCGAATGGGTCGCGCCCTGGATGCTCGCTCATTTGAAGGACCGGCCGCTTGCGCTCGTGCGGGCGCCCGGGGGTATCGAAGGGGAGCTTTTCTTTCAAAAACACACGACGAGCCGGCTCGAGATTCCGCATATCACACAGCATGAAGGACTCGATCCCGGTCACCCGCCGCTGTTGACGATCGACAGTGTCGAAGCGCTCGTCGGTGCGGCGCAAATGGGGACCGTGGAGCTGCACACCTGGAACGCCGTCGCCTCCAACATCGAAAAGCCCGACCGTGTCGTGTTCGATCTCGACCCCGATCCGAAGCTGGGCTGGGATCGCATGATCGAGGCGGCGCTGCTGACACGCTCGCTGCTGCAGGAACTGGGGCTCGACTCGTGGTGCAAGACGAGCGGAGGCAAGGGGCTGCACGTCGTCGTGCCGCTCGCGAAACAGGCGGGGTGGGACGACGTCAAGGCGTTTGCGCAGGCGGCCGCCCAGCACATGGCCGCCACGCTGCCCGATCGCTTCAGCGCGAAGATGGGGGCGCAGAACCGGCGCGGCCGCATCTTCGTCGACTATCTGCGCGACAACCGGGGCTCCAGCACGGTCGTCGCTTATTCGCCGCGTGCGCGCGCGGGGATGGGCGTCTCGGTGCCGCTAGCATGGGAAGAGGTCGAGCAGACGACGGGTGGTGCTCAGTGGACCGTCACGAATCTTCACGAAAGGTTGGACACGTTGCGGGCCGATCCGTGGGCCGACTATGCGAAAGCGCGGCAGAGGATCACGCGCGAGATGCGCGACCGCCTGGGCATGGACAAATCCCGCTGAGGCAGGGAAAGCCGCCGCCGCTGGGTCCGCTTTTTGCAGCCTTTTCTTGCGTTAGTGTCCGGCGCCCTGGGTGCCGATCGGCGCCGGACACTGCTTCAGGGTTCAACGCATAGCGGAGGCAGGCATGGCGCAAACAGTAGGCGATTTCATCGTCGAAAGATTGCATCAATGGGGGGTGCGGCGAATGTACGGATACCCCGGCGATGGCATCAACGGGGTGTTCGGCGCGCTCAATCGCGCTGAGGGAAAGATCGAATTCATTCAGGCACGCCACGAAGAAATGGCGGCATTCATGGCCAGCGCGCATGCCAAGTTCACGGGCGAGCTCGGTGTCTGCATCGGGACTTCGGGGCCCGGTGCCGCGCACCTCGTGACGGGACTCTACGACGCACGGCTCGATCATATGCCGGTGCTGGCCATCTGCGGCCAGCAAGCGCGTGCGGGGCTCGGCGCGCACTATCAGCAGGAAATCGACATCGCGTCCATGCTCAAGGATGTCGCAGGCGCTTATGTGCAGCAAGCGAGCGTGCCGGCCCAGGTGCGGCACATGGTCGATAGGGCCGTACGCATCGCGCTTGCCGAACGGCGGGTCACTGCCATCATCTTGCCGAGCGATCTGCAGGAACTCGATTACGCCCCGCCGGCGCGCAAGCACGGAACGGCGCACTCGGGCGTGGGCTATTCGCGGCCATGCGTCGTGCCGGCGCCCGCCGACCTCGCGCGGGCCGCCGATGTGCTGAACGCGGGCAGCCGCGTGGCGATGCTCGTGGGCGCGGGGGCGCTCAATGCAACGGACGAAGTCATCGCAATGGCCAAGAAGCTCGGCGCCGGCGTGGCGAAGGCGCTGCTCGGCAAGGCCGTCGTGCCCGACGAATATCCGTGGGTGACGGGCTCCATCGGCTTGCTCGGCACCAAGCCGAGCTGGGAGCTGATGACGAATTGCGATACGTTTTTCATGATCGGCTCGGGCTTCCCGTATTCGGAATTCTTGCCGAAAGAGGGCGACGCGCGCGGCGTGCAGATCGACATCGATGCCGGCATGCTGAGCCTGCGCTATCCGATGGAGGTCAGCCTGGTCGGCGATGCCGCGCAGACGCTGCGCGCCCTGTTGCCGCTCATCGACCAGAAGGACGACGACGCCTGGCAAAAGCGTATCGCGCACTGGACCGAGGACTGGTGGGCGACGCTCGACAAGCGTGCGGGCGAAACGACGAAAACAGGTGTCAATCCTCAGCGCGCATTCACCGAGCTGTCGCCGCGTCTGCCCCCCGACGTCATTTTGACGAGCGACTCAGGCTCCTGCGCGAACTGGTTTGCGCGCGATCTGAAGATCCGCCGCGGCATGATGTGCTCGCTTTCGGGCGGCTTGGCATCGATGGGCGCTGCCGTGCCGTATGCCATCGCCGCGAAGTTCGCGCACTCGCAGCGGCCGGTCATTGCGATGGTCGGCGACGGCGCGATGCAAATGAACAATATGGCCGAGTTGATCACGGTCTCGAAGTATTGGAAGCAGTGGGCCGACCCGCGCTGGATCTGCATGGTTCTCAACAACGAGGACCTGAACCAGGTGACGTGGGAGCAGCGCGTCATGGAGGGCGATCCGAAGTTCGACGCGTCCCAGGTCCTGCCCAACGTGCCGTACCACCGCTTCGCCGAGCTGATCGGACTGAAGGGCATCTACGTCGATCGCCCCGAGGCGTTGGGCCCGGCATGGGACGAAGCGCTATCGGCGTCGCAGCCTGTCGTGCTCGAGGTGAAGACGGACCCGGAAGTACCGCCGTTGCCGCCGCATATCACGCTCACGCAGGCGCGTCAGTTCATGCGCACGCTGATGGAAGGCGACCCGCGCGAAGGCAGCGTGCTCGTCAATACGGCCAAGCAAGTCATGGCGTCGGTCTTGCCGGGCAAGAAGGACTCCTGATAGGACTCCTGATCGATCGTCAATGGGCGCGCCGCCGCAACAGCATCGCGGCGAGCGCGACGGCCACCGTGGCGCTCAGCGCGGCGCCGCGGTGCGTATCGAGCCACAGCGTGGCGCTCGTCGTTTTGGCTTGCGCATCGAATGCGCCGCGCGTTCTATGTCGGCCGGCCACCGGCTGCCAAAGATCGACGGGACGTGCCGGGTCCGCCGCGGTGTCGCGCTGCTGTGCCTCATAGGCGTTGCGCGCGAGATACCGATCGAGGCAACCCGGTGCTAGCTTGTTCGCAACGATCGCCTTGATCGAAGACAGCCCTACCCACAACTCGCGCTGCGGATGCGTGGCGGCGTGAACGATGGCGCGTGCGGCGACCTCGGGCTGATAGATAGGCGGTACCGGACGCGGTGCGCCGGGCATGCGGTTCAGTGCCCAGTCGAACTGCGGCGTGTTGAGTGCCGGCATTTGGACCATCGTTACGCGGACCCGGCTTTTGTCGTGCAGCAACTCGCAACGCAGAGCATCGGTGAAGCCGCGAATCGCGAACTTCGCGCCGCAGTAGGCCGATTGAAGCGGAATCGCGCGATAGGCGAGCGCCGAGCCGACTTGCACGATCACGCCGCGATTACGCGCGCTCATGCGCTTCACCGCGGCCATCGTGCCCCAGACGTAGCCGAGGTAGGTGACTTCGGTCACGCGCGCGAATTCGGCCGGGGCGATATCGGCGACGGGCGAGAACACCGTCACCATCGCGTTGTTGACCCAGACGTCGATGGGGCCGAGCGTGGATTCGATTTGCGTGGCGGCGGCTTCGACGGCCTCCGCGGTGCTGACGTCGAGCGCGATTGACAACGCGCGCACACCGCGCTCGCGCACCTCCTCGGCCGTTTGTTCGAGCGCGCCCGGGTCGCGCGCGAGCAGCGCCACATCGGAGCCCAGCCGCGCGAATTCGAGCGCCGCGGCCCGGCCGACGCCCGCACTCGCGCCTGTGACGACGACTACTTTCGGTATGCGAGAGCCGAGCATCGAGATATCCGTTTCGTCCGTTGATGGGGGCGTTCGTCGCCGCGCTCAGTTGCCGATGCGATCGAGGGTGAAGACTTGCTCGGCGTGCGTCCCATGGCGATCGGGAATAGCGATGGTCCCGCGAGGGACGACCTGCCAGCCGGCTCGCGTGGCGATAACGGGCATTGTCCCGCCCATGCGCGAGTCCCAGTCGACGAGTCCTTCGGACGGCACGGGGATACTGTCGTCGAGCGAGGCGTTCGAATAGATGACGTTGTCTTGCCATTGCGAAGCGCCACGTCGCGCTTCGAGACCCTTGCCGTCGGTGTCGACCGTATCGTCGGTTGCGGCCATGCCCGCATTGTCGACCGAATGGATTCGGGCATTGGCCCGCGCGACGGGGTCGCCCGTGTCTTCGGACGCTTGCCGGTGGAGAGCGGGCAGCGGCGCAGGCTCTTTGGCCGCGACGGTCTGTGCCGATGTGGCGTGTCGCGCGGAACCGAACTCGCGTGCCTGCGTTGCGGCGTCCGGCGATGCGCCGCCGGCTGCTGGAGTCTTGGCGGGGCTCTTCGCCGCGATCTCGTTTTGCTGACTCTGGGTCGGGTTGTGTTCGTTGTTTTCCACGATGCAGTCCTCCGCTGGAAGTTGCGTCCTGCTACATAAGACAAGACGACGCAACGATCGTGCCGCTCGGATCTGGGCCTGTAATCAGCGCGAACAGGCCCTATAGTTCGCCGCGTCCCCGCATGGCGGCGATGCGGTCGGCCGTGCGGCACGCGATGGCCTGAATCGTCAGAGACGGATTGACGCCGCCTACCGTCGGAAAAACGGAGCCATCGCAGATCCAGAGATTGGGGATATCCCAGCTTCGGCAGTCCGCATTGACGACGCTCGTGCGCGGATCGTCGCCCATGCGGGCGGTGCCGTTCAGATGGCAAGTGTCGTCGAGTTGGCGCCAGACCTCTTTCGCGCCGGCGGCAACGAGCGCATCGCTCATATAGTCGAGCGCGTGGCCGATGAGCCGTTTGTCGTTCTCGCATAGGGAATGCGTGACGCGAGCGATAGGCAATCCGAGCGCATCCTTTTCCTCGGCGAGCGTGACGCGGTTGCGCTCTTGCGGTAGCGTCTCGCCCACCATCTTCAGCCCGGCCTGATGGTTGTACTTCGACATCTCCTCGTGCAACGCCTCGCCCCAGAGCCCACGGCCCGTTTGAACGTAGGCCCATACATGAGGCAGCGGCCCCTGGCTCATATAGCAATAACCGCCGAAGAAATCCTTGCCCTTGTCCTCGTAGTTCCAATGCTCGGTCAATGCGAGCGACGGCGGCCCCTTGTACCAGCGAATCTCGTCGTCCATGACGCCCCACGCTGCTTGATTCGCCTGCACCATCAGGTTTTTGCCGACGAGGCCCGAGCGATTCGCGAGCCCCTCCGGGAAACGGGACGTCGCCGACATCAGCAGCAATCGCGGCGTCTCGATCGCATAGCCGGCGACCACGACGTTGCGTGCCCGCTGGAACTGCCAGCGGCCTTCGCGGCAATATTCGACACCGGTCACGCGGTCGTCGCTGCCGACATCGATACGCCCGACCATCGCCAGATCGCGAATCTCGGCGCCGGCGGCCACGGCGCGCGGAATCCAGGTGACGAGCGCGCTCTGTTTCGCGTTCGTCGCGCAGCCCGATACGCAGAATCCGCGATACACGCACGGGTGCGCCCGGCCGCGCGGCGCGGACAGCGTGGCCAGCGGCGTCGGGGTCCAATCGATGCCGAGCGCTTCGGCGCCGCGCGCCAGCACCAGCGCGGGCGCATTCAGTTCGTGGGCGCGGTAGGGGTAACGAGGTCGGGGCGGGCCCCACGGATAGCGGACCGGCCCCGAAATCTTGAGGGCCTCTTCGACCTCCGTGTAATAGCGCCACATCTCGCGCCAATCGAGCGGCCAGTCGGCGCCATAACCGAGCAACGTGCGCGACTTGAACCATTCGGGCCGAAAGCGCAGCGAGACCATTGCGAAGTGCACCGTGCTGCCGCCGACGGCTCGCCCGCTGTTGTTGCTGCCGAGTTGGAGCGGATCGTCGCCGTCGCAGATGCGCTCCTCGGTCCAATAGAGTTTGGCCTGATGCGTTTCGTCCGATGCGAACTCCTCGAGCGGACGCCACCATGCGCCGGCATCGAACGCGACGACCGAGAACCCGAGTTCGGCAAGCCGGCAGGCGAGCGTGCCGCCACCCGCACCCGTACCGACGATGGCGAAATCCACGGGCTCGTCCTGAGGATACTCGCGCATCGGCACCCAGCCGCCGATCGTGAAGACGTCGGGCGCGCGGCCGTTTTTGCCGCGCGGCGTGTGCATGGCTTCATCGAACACGGCCGTTCTCCCGACGCGCGTTCTCCTCTTGTCCCGGGCGGGCCTCCACGGGCTCCCACGCATCGCGTCTGTTCGCCTGCATGCGGACGTACCCGCGCGGATTGGCGGGCCCGCCGAAGCCGATCTCGCTCCATGCGTGCGGGTGCGAGTAGTAAGCCGAGGCGATGTCGACCATCAGACGCAAGCGGAAGAAAACGTCGCTGCCCATGCCCTGCCATGCAGGGCTTTGCAGTTCGCCCGTCTGCATGCGGCGAAGGACATCGCATTGCGCGTTTTCGTCGATATCGGCGAATGCGGCGCCGTGCAACGTCTGCGATTCGGCATCGATCGCGGCGAGCGCGATTCTCCATGCCTCGCGCAGTGGGGGAAGGCGTGCGTCGCGATATCCGTCGCGCGTATCCTGGTCGAGCCGCGTATCGACGAGGCCCGCTACCGGTATCCGCGGCGCTGCGAAGCGCCGATGCGCAACGTCGACCGACGGGTCGAGCGATTGCGGAACGATCACGGCACACAGCGCCTGCAATGCGCGCCATTGCGTGTCGTTGCAAAAGCGCGGCGCGTTGGGTTGGGCGAGGCGTTCATCGATGACGGCACGCGTGACATCGTCCCACGACGGGGTGTCGCGCAGCTTCAGTACGTCGTAGCCGGGGTAGGGCGACGCAAGGGGGTGTTTCGGGTTCATCGCTCGGTCTCCCGGAGGCGAAGCGCGGCCAGGCCGGCCGTCGCGAGCGCAGTGAAGCTCGGCGGGGCGGGCAGGGGCGGTCCGCTCAATACGTTTTGCGACCAGTTGCGCCAGCCGCCGTGATAGCGCGCCACGCCGCGTGCGTGGAACGCCACGCCCAGCGCGCCGAGCGCGGCGGTGACGCGCAGCCACGCGCGGGTCCACCAACGTACGCGCGGCTCGCCGAGCGCCGCGCGAGCCAGCAACGCTGCCGCAACGGGCGGCACGGCGACGGGCGCATACATGGCCCGATGCTGAAACGAGCCCCGAAAATGCAGCAACGCAACTTCGCCGACAGTCCCCACCAAGCCGACCGCACTCAATAACGCGAGCGCCTTGCCGGCGGGCAGCCCGAACAGACGCGGGTCCTCGAGCGGTTCGTCGCGCAGCGTCTCGCCGACGGCGCCGAGCGCGCCCGACAGCAGTAGCGCCATCGGCGCGCCGAGCGGCGCACCGTAAAAGAGGTTGTGCCAGCTCCAGCCGCCGGGACGTTTGGTCACGTTATAAAGATGAAAGCCGGTACCGGCGATGCCAACGCCGGCAGCGGCCAGATAAATCGCGCGGCGTAGCCCGTGCGTGCTGGGCGCTTCATCCGTGCCGCCATGTACCCCGGCAGCGAGACAGAGCGCGCCGGCCGCGAGCGGAACGAACATCGCCGGGTTGGCATAGGAGCCGCGATAGTGTTCGATGGCCGAATCGGTCAGCGCCGACCAGGCAAGCAATGCCGAGCTGCGGTTGAAGCTGCGTGCGGCGGCAATATGCGTGGCGATTTGCGAAGCGGGAACGCGCCTGGAGCGCTCGTCGTGCCGCGCCTGGCTCGGTGCGGGCACGGCGCCATCGCAGGTGTCGTTTTCTGAGCGACCGGCACGGTGCGGGAGCCGGCGTTGGTTCGTCTTCGAATGCGACGCGGCCGCGGCAGCGAGCGCCACGACGCCCAAGGCGGCAAGCCATCCGTGGTTCGATCCGTTCATCGGGTTGTCGGCTCCTTCATACCGCGAAACGTTGCGCGTCGCGGTGCTTGAATTCGAGGCCGCACCCCGGGCGCGAGAGATCGGGCCGGATGACGCCGTCGCGCGCGACGGGCGCGCCGTCGAACAGCATCGCTTCGATGCGCACATGGTCGTGAAACCACTCCACATGACGCAGGCCAGGTGCCGCGGCCGCGACGTGCAGATGCAGCGCCGGGGCGCAGTGTGCGGACAACGGGATATGCCATGCGTCGCAGAGCGCGGCCGCTTTGAGAAAGCCGCTCACGCCGCCGCATCGGCTCGCGTCGGCCTGCATTACATCGACTGCCTGCGCTTCGAGCATGCGGCGGAAATCGTCGGGGTTATAGGCATATTCGCCCGCCGCGATGTCCATTGCCGGCGGTGCACGGCGTCGCACCGCGTGCAGCCCGGCGAGATCGTCGGAAGAAACGGGTTCCTCGAACCAGGTGACGTCGCATTCGGCGAAGCGCTGCGCGCAATCGAGTGCGGATTTGACAGAAAGCGCGCCGTTCGCATCGACGAACAGCGCGGCGGCGTCGCCGATCGCCGCGCGCGCGCATGCGACGCGCTCCGGATCGCGGGCCGGCTCGCTGCCGACTTTCATCTTGACGGCGCGGCAGCCGTTCTCCCCCACCCATCGTTCGAATTGCTCTCGCAGCTGCACGTCGCTATAGCTCGTAAAGCCGCCGCTGCCATAGACCGGTACGGCTTCGCGTATCGGTCCGCCGAGCAATCGTACGAGCGGCAATCCGGCGAGTCTCGCTTGCAGGTCCCACAGAGCGCAGTCCACGGCCGAAATGGCCGTGGCGGCGACGCCGGCGCGGCCGATGTTGCGCACGCGGCGCCAAAGCCGCTGCGTGAGCGCACGCACGCAGCCCGCGTCGCCATGAAGCAGCTCGGGGGCGAGCGTTTCGCGAATCAATGCGGCGGCGCAGGCATCGGTGTACGTATATCCGATACCGGTGCAACCGCCTGCGTCGATCTCCACGACGATGAGCGTCGTGGCATGCCATTCGAACGTGCCATCGGCTTCGGGCGCATCGGTCGGTATCGTGAAGGCGTGCGCGCGGACGGCCGCGATCGGTGTGTTGTCGCGGCTTGGTGCCTTCGGGGAGTCAGCACGGCGTGTGGAGTGGTCGGCAACGCTCATTTTCAGCGGAATCGGTAAACGCTTACCCAACGCCACCGACACGCAAGGGGCATGCCCCGCTGGGCCGGCCCCGCTGCGCCGGCCCAGCGGGAGGCCCCGCCGCGAGGCCAGGGGCGCGCGAGGCGGCCCGGGCATGAACGATGCGGCGCACTGCGTGGCCCCCGGCGCCGATCCGCGAGTTACAGGCTGCCGGTGGTCAACTTTTACAGACGATGGCAATGGTCATGCACGGCTGCGTTGCGCGTGTCGTCAGGCATGTGCCATGCGCGAATCGCAGGATCCTTGACGAGGGAGGATTTGCCATGAGCAGCGATACGAGCAAGAAGGGCGAGCAGTCGAAGCACGAGGAGGACCTCATCGACAAGTCGGTCGAGGATACCTTTCCCGCCAGCGACCCACCCGCCGTCGGCGGCACGACGAAGATCGGTTCGAAAGACGATAAAGGGGGCAAGGATCGCGATAAAAGCGACAGCACCCCCAACGGCAGCGAGGATGGCACCGGGGGCAGCGAAGACAAAGGCACTGCCGCACCGACAGGCCGTCCCCCCGCACGCTGAGCGATGAAGACGGCGCCGCTCGAATACCTGGCGCATGCCGCCGGGCCGGCGAGCTTGCCGACGCAACGGCTCGAGTGGGCGCTCATCGCGCTCGTGAGCGCGGTCATGATCGTCGTGGCCGCGCTGCTCGTAGCCGCGCTCATGCGTCGGCGCCGGAGCGGGCGGCCCGATGCGATCGGGGCCGAAGCGGGGGGCATGTCGTGGATCTACATCGGCACGGGGGTGTCGTCGCTCGCGTTGTTCGCCACATTGATCTATGTGATGGCGACGCTCGAATCGGTGGCCGCGCCGCGCGTGGCGCCCGCGCTGCAAATCGATGTCACGGCTTATGACTGGTGGTGGAAGGTCGAGTACCCGTATGCCGACGATGCCTCGCGCAGCTTCGCAACTGCGAACGAAATTCATATCCCCGTCGGCGTACCGGTTCAGATCAAGCTGCGCAGCGCCGACGTCATCCATGCCTTCTGGGTTCCGCAATTGGCCGGCAAGACCGAGATGATCCCCGGCCAGATCAACGAGCAGTGGATAGAGGCCGATGCGCCGGGCGTCTATCGCGGGCAATGCTCGCAGTTTTGCGGCGCCCAGCATGCGCATATGGCGTTCGAGGTCGTCGCGCAGCCGCAGGCGGAATTCGATGCATGGCGGCGGGCGCAGGCGCGCGGCGCGTCGCCTGCCGCTCAGTCGGCTGCGATCAATGCAGGCAAGCGTCTGTTCGGCGAGCGCTGCGCCGGATGCCACGCGGTTCGCGGCACCGATGCGGCGGGCGCTCAAGCGCCCGATCTCACGCATCTGGGCTCGAGACGGTTGATCGCCGCCGGGCAGTTGCCCAACACCGCTGCCAATCGGCTCGATTGGATCCAGCATGCCCAGCGCATCAAGCCCGATTCGATGATGCCTTCGATGGCGCTGTCCGCCTCGGATGCGAGCGCGCTGTCCGCCTATCTGGCGACGCTTCACTGAACCGGGACTCAACGAGGAACAAGCGAGAGATAGCCGATGTCCGATACGCCCGCCCCTGCATTGTCCGGCGATTCGCCGGAAACCATGCGGCTTTCGAGGCCGCTCGTGCGCGAGTCCATCGATGCCGACCGTGCCGAGCGCCTTGCCGAAATCTGGGAAACGCGGCGTGGGTGGCGGGGCTGGTTTTCCACTGTCGATCACAAGACGATCGGCCTGCGCTATCTGGTGACGTCGTTTCTCTTTCTGTTGCTGGGAGGCGTCGAAGCGCTCGTCATGCGCGTGCAGCTCGCCCAGCCGAACGCGACCGTGCTCACGCCGGAACAGTACAACCAACTGTTCACGATGCACGGCATCACGATGATCTTTCTCTATGCATCGCCGGTGCTGTCGGGCTTTTCGAATTTCCTGTGGCCGCTCGTACTCGGTGCGCGCGATATGGCTTTCCCGCGGCTCAACGCGTTTTCCTATTGGGTTTTCGTGTTCGCCGGCATCTTCTTGTATGCGAGCTTTCCGCTCGGCGAGGCGCCGAATGCGGGTTGGTTCAATTACGTACCCCTATCGGACTTGACCTACGATGTCGGGCCGAACATCGATGTCTATTCGCTGGGCATGGTGCTGCTCGGCATTTCGACGACGGTGGGGGCGGTCAATTTCGTCGTTACGCTGCTGAGAATGCGCGCGCCGGGCATGTCGATCGATCGCATTCCGGTGCTCGTATGGGGCACATTGACCGCATCGGGCGCCAATCTCTTCGCGGTGCCGTCCGTGAGCCTCGCGTTCCTCATGCTGTGGCTCGATCGCCGTATCGGCACGCATTTTTTCGATGTCACCGCCGGCTCGCATGCGCTCTTATGGCAGCACATGTTCTGGATCTTCGCGCATCCGTGGGTCTATGTTGTCGTGCTGCCGGCCATGGGCATCGTCTCCGACGCGCTGCCCGTCTTCTGCCGGCGGCCGCTCGTGGGCTACGGGCCCGTGGCGATATCGACTGTCGCGACGATGGTGATCGGCTTCGTCGTCTGGATCCACCATATGTTCGCTACCGGCCTGCCGCCGCTCGCGCTGTCGTTTTTCGGCGCGGCCAGCATGGTGATCTCGATTCCGAGCGCCGTCGCAACGTTCGCATGGATTGCGACGATCTGGACGGGACGCCCCGTTTTTCGCGTGCCGTTTCTGTACTTCGCCGGTTTCGTACTGCTGTTCGTGATCGGCGGCGTCTCGGGCGTGATGACGGCTGCCGTGCCGCTCGACTGGCAGTTGACCGATACCTATTTCGTCGTCGCGCATCTGCATTACGTCCTGATCGGCATCAATGTGTTCCCTGTAGTCGGTGGCATTTATTTCTGGTTTCCGAAATTCACGGGACGGATGATGAGCGAGCGGCTTGGACGGATCACGTTCTGGCTCATGTTCGTCGGCTTCAATCTCGGGTTCTTCCCCATGCATATCGCCGGGTTGCTCGGCATGCCGCGGCGAATCTATACCTACGGCGCCGATATGGGCTGGACGACCGTCAACTTGCTGACGTCGATCGGCTCGTTCATCTTTGCGCTCGGTATCGCCGTGTTCGTCGTCGATGTGCTGTATAGCCGCAAGCGCGGACCGATCGCAGGCAACAATCCCTGGGATGCGCCGACACTCGAATGGACCGTTCCTTCGCCGCCACCGCCTTACAACTTCGCCGTCGTGCCGACGATCGCCAGCCGCCATCCGCTGTGGGAAGGGCGAATGCAAGGGGAAGGCGGCGATGCCGGCGAAGCGCCGCGCTCGCGCCTCGCCGATGGCTATATCCTCGATCAGGGGCGCGAGGCGCTTGGGACGACCGCGCTCGAAGCCGCACCGTATGTGATTCTGAAGATGCCGGAAGACTCGTACGCGCCGTTTTGGCTCGGCCTCACGGCAGCGCTCTTCTTCGCGGGGCTGGCATTACATGCCTGGTATTTCGCCGGCCTCGCGCTGCTTGGCGCCGCCGCAACGATCGTCGTTTGGCTGTGGCCCGAACGCCGATTGATGCAGCGCGAGCCCGAACCCGTCGCGAGGCACTGACATGGAACAGCCTCCACGCTCTTTCGCAGGAAGTTCGGGACCCGCGTGGGACGGGGCCGAGCAGAGCGAGGCCGAGAGCGCCTCCGCGGCGACGCTGCGACCAGCCGGCACCAGCGTACCCGTGGGTAGTGCCGGCAATCGTTCCAGCGGCTGGCTTGGCTGTCTGATGCTGATCGCGACCGAGGGCGCGTTGTTCGGCTATCTGATCTTCACTTATCTGTACCTCGCGGTGCAGACCACGCGGCATTGGCCGCCCGAGGGTTTGCCCAAGCTTCCGCTCGGTGCAATCAATACGTTGATTCTGCTGTCGAGCAGCGGGTTCGTCTGGTATTGCGAGCGCATGGTGCGCCGCGCGCGTCTGCGAGCTGCCGTCGTATCGATGACGATCGCGATTGTGCTCGGCATCGTATTCGTAGGCATTCAGCTCCACGAGTGGCATGGTCACCCATACGGGCCGCTCGCCAATCTGTACGGGTCGCTTTATTTCACGATCACCGGCTTTCATATGGCGCACGTGCTGATCGGCCTCGTGGTGCTCGCCTTGCTGGATGCATGGACGGCGCTCGGATATTTCGACGAGCGACGGTGCGCGGCGTTGACGATCGGCAGCATGTATTGGCATTTCGTCGACGTGGTATGGCTCTTCATTTTCACTACGATCTATTTGACACCTTATTGGATCGGATAACGGTTCGTCGATGGTGGCTCCGATGGCAGACAGCGCGAATGAACAACGTGTGATCGGCGAGACGCCCGTGGCACCGTGGCGCGTTTTCGTTGCAATACTTGCCGCACCGGCGGCATGGACGCTGCAGGTCTGTATTGCGGAGGCGCTCGTTGCGCAAAGTTGTTTTCCCTACGATGCGCCGATGCGCGCATCGTATGCGGGCGCGGCGCTTCGCGCTGTCGTCGGCATCAGTGCCGCTGCGCTGGTGGTGGGCGTCGCGGGAGCATGCTTGTCTTGGCGCAACTGGCGCCGCCTCGCCGATCGAGCGAACGAAGCGCCCCCGCGCGCCGACCGGACGTTATTGAACGGCGAGGCGTTCGTTGCCAAGGTCGGGTTCATGTCCAGCCTGTTGTTTCTCTTCGCGCTCGTGGCAACCGACGTTGCCGTCGCCCTCGTTTCCGGGTGTTGAAATCATGAACAAGGGAACGGCGCAATTCGATCGGGGTCTGGGCGAAGCGGTTTGCGCGCTGCAACTGGCCCGGGCTGCGCGCGGCGTGGCGTTCATGCTCGCGTTCGCCGCGGGGATCGTCTTGCCGTCGCGCCTGGCGCTTGCCGACGCGGCGCCTGCTGCGCCCACGCCGGCGCCCGCACACCCCGGGAGTGCCGATTCGCAGTTGGTCGCGCGCGGCGCGTATCTGGCGAAAGCGGCCGATTGCGCGGGATGCCATACGGCGGCGCCTGCGGGGAATCCGCCGCAGCCTTCAGCGCCATTCGCGGGCGGGCTGCCGGTGCGCTCGCCGTTCGGCATCATCTGGTCGAGCAACATCACGCCGGATCCGGAGGCTGGAATCGGCCGATACCGCTACGAGGATTTCGTTCGAGCTGTGCGCGACGGTATTGCGCCGGGCGGAAAGCATCTCTATCCCGCGATGCCTTATCCGTCGTTCGCGAAGATCAGCGACGACGACATGCGGGCGCTTTACGCCTATTTCATGCACGGCGTGCAGCCGGTGCCGAAGCGGCCGCCGCAAACGCAGTTGCCGTTCCCGTTCAATCAACGTTGGGCGCTCGTTTTCTGGAACGAGTTCTTTGCGCCGCACGAGCGATTCAAGCCGGACGAGAATCGTGGCGCTGCGTGGAATCGCGGTGCCTACCTCGTACAGGCGCTCGGACACTGCGGGGCGTGCCATACGGGGCGTGGCCCGGCTTACGAAGAGCGCGGCTATAGCGACAAGGACCCCCTGTTCTTGACGGGCGGCACCGTCGATCATTGGTTCGCACCGAACCTGACGGGCGACCCGGCTTCCGGGCTCGGGCGGTGGTCGGAGGCGGATATCGCATCTTTCCTGAAGCGTGGACACGGCGCCGGTGCGGCGGCTTTCGGCAGCATGGTCGAAGTCATCGAGAACAGCGGGCAATACCTCACCGATACCGATCTCGAGGCGATCTCGACCTACCTGAAGACGCTTGTGCCGCGGCGGCGCAATGGGCTTGCCGACACCGATCCGGCCAAACGTCAGCGTACCGTCGATGTGTTGCGCACGGGTGCGATCAATCAGCCGGGCGCGGGACTGTACCGGGGTTTCTGCGCGCGTTGCCATCATGACGACGGAATGGGGGAGCCGGGTAAATACCCGCGGCTTGCCGGTAGTGCGGTGGTGCTGGCACCGGAGACGACCTCGCTCGTACGACTGTTGATCGAGGGAGGATCGACTGCCAAGACCCAGGATGGACCGAAGCCTCAGGAGATGCCTGCGTTCGGCGGCAAGCTCACCGATACGGAAATGGCGCGCGTGCTGACGTTCGTGCGCAACGCCTGGGGCAATCAGGCAGCGCCCGTCACGCCGCGCGAGGTTCGCGAGCTGCGGAGCGCGATTGCAAAGACGGCGGCGAGCAAGTGACCCGGGTCATGCGTCGGATTTTCGCCGAGGGAGTGTTCAATGAAAGCGTATGCGCGAGCGGCGCGATGGATAGCATTGCTTTGGGCGGGCGTTGCTGCTGCCCAGGGGACGGTGATGAACGGCGATTCGTCCGGTGCGGCCCGTAAGCCCGGTACGCAAGGCGCCGTTGGGACGGCGGGCGCATCGGCTGCGAAACGGGCCGCGCCGGCTGCGGGCGCCTCGGAGGGCGCGTCGCAATCAAGAGCGGGGAAGCACGCGAGCGAGGCCGCGAGCCCCCAATGATCGACTGACGATCACGAGGGGCCGTTAGCCGTCACAAGCGGTCAAAGCTTGACCCCGCCGGACTCCGGCGCATCGGGGTCGAGATCTTCCGCGCCGACACCGCGCCCGCGCTCGTACTCGTCGTCCGCCCCGAGCTGCTGCCAGTACGGCTCACGCCCGTAGTACTGGTGCAGCGAAGTCGCCCACGTCCGATCCGCCATCGTCGGCCAATGATCCTTGTCGAAGCCCGGGGCGTTTTTCACGCGTTCCGACGACAGCGAAAGCAGAAAACACTTGCGAGTCGTGTCCAGCGTCAACGCGCTCCACGGAATGGCCATCAGCTTGTCGCCTATCCCGAGAAAACCGCCCGACGACATCACGACATAAGCGATACGCCCGGTCTGCACATCGAGCATGATCTCCTTGACCTTGCCGACTTCCTCGCCATCGGTGCTGAGAATCTTGTCGCTATCGAGTGTGCTGGCAGCCATCACCTCGGGCCCCGGACCCGCTGAGGTTTCGCTGCCCTTGCCCACGATGTGGGCGCCCATCGACGGTGTGGTCGTGGATGAAGACTTCTGAGTACGCATGGCGTCCTCCTTTTCAGTGTCGTATCGAATCTGCCGCACGCTGCAAATTTCGCCTGCGCGCGCTCGCGCCGGTCACGGCCGGCGCGATGACCGTTCAAGCAACGATCGTTCCTTCATGCGGTGTCAACGGCGAGTTTTCCCGCCGCCGTCGATCCCGCTGCCGGTGCGCCAGACCGCCTTTCCAGCTTCCGACAGTTGTCCGCTGCTATGCGTCTCGTCGGGTTGTGTCCCTTCCTCGGCCATCTTCCCTCCAGGCGGTTCGAGAGACGGCAACGATCGGCCTTTTCGCGTCGCAACGCGTTCGTCCTGCGACCGGCCGGCGTGTGCTTTCATGAGGTGCCTCCTGAGCTAGTGAGAGTCGCAACTCATTCATGCCGCATCGATCGTGCCGGCCTCGCCGCGGGGGGCAGGCGCGCTCGATGCTGACTTGCTGGATGAACGTTCACCTCGATAGGAGAAAGCCCATGAGCAGCACGCTCGATCCAGACAATCCGCTCCCGGAACGCGATGAAAGCGGGGCGGAAAAGGGCCGCGATACCGGCGCGCTCGGCCCGAGCGATTCTTCCGACAGCGGCAGCGACATTGCCGGGGCAAAACGGCACGACTTCGATCGGGATACCGAACTCGACGAGCACGCGCTGGAGACGGGAGATGCCGAACTCGCAAGTGATACCGATCGGGCCGGAACCGGCGAGCGAGCGTCGGCGGACGGCGACTCGACGCTCGAGGAAGATGCGGATATCTCGCCGGATCGCGTCGACAGTCCCTTCGAACGAGGTACCGACACCGAGCCATGACGCGCAACGGCGCTACAGCGCGGACTGCGTGCGCCGTTGCTCGTCCAGAACAAACTCATGGCGTACAGCCGTCGCCATGCCGGCGACCACGTCCGCGACCAGCAACCGCCCCTTCTCGCTCGTCGAATCCTTCGCGGACGACAGGACGCCGCTCGACGGAACCCACGCGGTACGGGCCGGATACATATCGTAGACCGGGAATTGCGCGGGGCCGTGCCCCGGGATTCGGTCGAGCGAGACCAACTGCGGATAGTAATGCAGCATCATCGACGTCTCGATCACCGCGGCGTGCTCGAGCGCGATGCCGGGAAAGCCATCCGGAAAAACCGCATCGAGTGTTTCCTTGCGACAGAACTCCCAATGCTCGGCCCGCATGACTTCCATGCCGCCGTGCTCCCCGATCTCACGCATCGCGAGTTCGATCCCTTCGGTGACGAACCACTGGTTCTCGAAATGTCCGACGACGATCGCGAGACGCCTGACACCGTGGCGGTGGAATTCGCGTACCGCGTCACGGATCAAGCTGCTCAATGTCGCGCCGTCGACGCTGGTCGTGCCGCAGAAATGCTGACCGCCGCCGCTTCTCGGTTGCGATTTATAGCCGTATGAGATTGCCGGCGCCACGATACCGCCCACCTCGCGTGCCACGTCTTCGCAGATCGCGCTCGCGAGCAACGCATCGGTGCCGAGCGGAAGATGGGGCCCGTGTTGTTCCGTCGCGCCGCACGGGAGAAATACGACCGATCCGGCTTTGACGCGCTGCTCGTATTCCATCCACGTCATGTTGTCCATGCGCACGGGGTTCATGTCGAGCTCCTGTTGTCGACGAGCGGCGCCTGTGACGAGCGAATCTGGCGCCGGCCGAGATGAAGGAGGTAGTAGCTTCCGCCACCGACGGCGAGACCGGCGAGCCATGAAAGATCGATACCGCCCCTCGCGATGGCGATGGGTCCTTGCATCGATTCGATGCTCCCGATCTGAAAGAGCCACGCTGCGAACACACCCAATGACAACGCGACGACACCGGACCATTTGATGTCTCCGCAGCCGCTGACGGTGTGGTGGCGGTATAGCGCATCGACATCGATGCTGCCGCGACGGATCACGAAGAAATCCACGAGGACGATTCCGGCCCACGGTGCGATCCATACGACGAAGAACACCATCGCGTCTTCGAATGTGCTCGCGAACGTGCCTGAGCGCAGGAACAGATAGAGGATCAGAAGCCCGACGATGCCGGAGCCGACGGAAACGGCCCACCGCGGAACGCGCAGATCCAGCGACAGCGTAGCAAGCGCGGCCGAATAGATGACGACGATATTGGTCGCGACCGGGCCGTGGACGAGCACGAGCAGCACCGGAAGCGCCATCGCACCGAACGCGGCGACGATGAGCTGGGACGGATCGGTGCTCGTGCCTGCCGACGCGATCGCCGCCCCCAATAGCGCGAGCCAGACCGTCGGCAGGAACATGCCGAGCGACGTTGCGCGAAAGACCTGCCGGCTGCTCAACGTCGGCTTCGTGAAGCGGGTGTAGTCCGATGCGTAGACGAGCCACGAAATTCCCCACCCGATGCCGATCGCAGTCATCAGCTTGCTCATCGCGGATAGCTTGCCGATCCCATGTGCCGTCGACACATGCCAGTGAATGTCCACGTGCGTGAAGGCGAGCACGGTCATCGCGACCATGATGGCCAGCACGAAAGGCATCGTGTACCGCTCGAAATAACGGATCGCGTGAAAACCCCATGTCGCGATGCCGACTTGAATCACCATGACTGCGACGGCAATGGCATATTTGAGTTCGATGCCGCCGCCGATACCCATGCGATCGAGCGCCGCAACGGCGAGATCGAGCACGATCCACGTATTGATCGCCACCCAGCCCATCGGCATCAACACCTGCATGAGGGTGGGAAGCCAAGCGCCACGCCGGCCGAATGCCAGCCGCGAGAGCACCATTTGGGGAACGCCGCAGCGATGCCCGATCACGCACATGGCGCCGAACAACGCGCAACCGAGCACGTTGCCGATCACGATGACGAGAAGCGTCTCGACGAGACTCAAGCCGAGCTGGATGCCGATCGCGCCGAGCACCCAATTGATCGGTGCGACGTTTGCGCCGGCCCAGATCCAGAACTGGTCGAGCTGCCCCGAGGTTCTGCTTTCGTACGGCACGGGTTCGATACCATGCACATCTAATGTGCTACCGGTGCGCTCCTGCGCTTGCAACATCTGATTGTTCGACACGGCTGTCTCCTCTTCGAACGCTACGCTGAATCGTTGAGTACGTATTGGAGCGAAGACAAATAAACGGCGAAACCGATGATTTCTCAACCGGGGTTGAGAAAAACGAAAGACCCGCCATTCAACCCGCGTCGTTGAGATTTTCTCAACTGGCCCAAAAAATTCATCAATCGTGCGCGCGAACACGTCGTGGCTAAATCGGTGTTCCGGATCGATCCATCTCTTTCGTTCGGCAACAAAAAGGAGCACCCTATGACCACTCTTTTGCACATCGATGCAAGCGCACGCAGTGACCGCTCGCTCAGCCGCAGGCTGTCGGGCGCCTTCGTCGACGCCTGGAAGCAGTTGGAGCCAAACGCCACTATCATTACCCGCGATGTCGGAGCCAATCCTCCTGCGTTCATTACCGAGGAATGGATTGCCGCTGCCTTCACACCCGAGGAGGATCGGACGCCGGCGCAGCGCGAGACATTGCGCCTGTCCGACGAACTGATCGACGAAGTCGACCGTGCGGATGTGATCGTCATCGGCACGCCCATGTACAACTACGGGATGCCGGCCGCGCTGAAGTCGTGGTTCGACAAGGTGATCCGCGTGGGCAAGACGTTTACGTTCGACCTCGCTCGCGGCGACTTTCCGCTCGCGCCGATCATGAGCGGCAAGAAGCTCGTCATGCTCAGCTCGCACGGCGAGTTCGGATTCGGGCCCGGCGGCGTACGCGAAAAGATGAATCACCTCGATACCCATATCCTCACTTGCGCGCATTACCTGGGTGTCGAGGAAAGCCACGCGATCAGCATCAGCTATCAGGAATTCGGCGACGAACGACATCGAGCGTCGATGGCGGACGCCTTTGCCGCCGTCCCCGAACTGGTTCGCCAGTTGGCTGATGTTCGGGAGACTGCCAGCAGCTGAACACCATGCATCGAAGCAGGAGCCTCTGAATTTTCTCGTGGAGAAACAGCACATGAATACGACAACGGTTGGCCGTGACGGCACGCCTTTGCGCATTCCCGCGCGTAGCGGCGTGGCGGTCCGGCTCGCCAAAGGCGCGACGATCAAGGTGATCAACACACACGGTCATCAGGTTATCGATACCTGGGCGTTCAATGGGGATGACATCGGCGAATCGATGTCGATGGAGCATAGCCGGGCATCGATGCTGAGGACGGTACCGAAGGTGGGCGACACGCTCCTCACGAATCATCGGCGGCCCATCCTGACGATGATCGAAGACACGACGCCCGGCGTGCACGACACGCTGATTGCAGCCTGCGACCGGCACCGCTACGCGCAGCTGGGCGTCGAGGGCCACCATGACAACTGCACCGACAACCTCGCCACTGCGCTCGCAAGCCTCGGCCTGAAGGCACACGATACGCCGTGTCCGCTCAATCTCTTCATGAACGTGCCGGTGCACGCGAACGGGCAACTGGAATTCGCGCCGCCGGTCAGTCGTGCTGGCCAGCACGTCGCCCTGCGCGCGGAAATGGACTGCATCGTCGTGATGTCGGCCTGTCCGCAGGATGTCACCGCAGTCAACGGCATGCTGCCGACCGACGCGCATTATGCAATTTACTGAATGCCTTGTTGCCGCGCTGCCGGATGCCTGCTAAGCGCGGGCCGGCTTCGGTAGAATGCACTCACCGTAACCGGCCGACTTCGGAATGAGGGCGTTTCGCCATGCGCAAGTTGCCACCGCTCAATTCGATCCGCGCATTCGAGGCGGCCGCCCGCCATCAAAGCTTCACCGCTGCAGCAGCCGAGCTCTCCGTCACGATCACGGCCGTGAGCCATCAAATCCGTCAGCTCGAGGCGCGGATCGGCCACAAACTCTTCGAAAGAACGGGGCGGGCCGTTACGCTTACGCCGGTCGGCAAGACGATCTACCCGCTGCTCAGGGACAGCTTCGACCACATGGCCCAGGCGTTCGAGATCGTCAATACGCCGACCAACGACGACTCGATTCAGATCTCGGCCACGCGAGCGTTCGCCGAGCGCTGGTTGATGCCGAGGCTGTCGCAGTTCAACGCGATCCACCCGGAAGTCGTGGTGCACCTCCACGGTTCGGAAAATATCGTGGATCTGCGGGCCGAGTCCATCGACCTCGCTATCCGGTATGGGCCCGTCAATGACGATCCACGGGATGCCTTGATTCTGGAAGATTGTTATCTGGCGGTCGCCGATCGAGGTATTTGTCCGGAGGGCCGGAATCCGACGATCGAAGACTTCCGCAAACATCCGCTGCTCGCCTACAAGTGGGCAAACAGCGCGTTGAATGCGCCCGACTGGTCGGCCTGGCTCGCGCGGGTCGACCACGATAAAACCGTTCACTTTCGCATGTCGTGGTACAGCGAGGAGATGCTCGCGCTCTACGCCGCCGAGTGCGGGCTCGGGCCGTTGATGTGCAGCAACGTGCTCATCGATGAGGAACTGCGCAGGGGCCGCCTACGTCGGATCGATGGTCCGTGTCTGCCGGGGTTTGCGTACCGCCTCGTCGTGCCGTCTTCAACTCGCCCCAAGAAAGGGCTTCGTCTTTTCACCGCATGGTTGCGTGAAGAGGCTCGCGTCTTTCGCGACCGATCCATTGCCGCCGGATAAGTTTTGAAGCGCCTTTTTGCAGCATCGCTGCAATCGCTACATACGGCGAAAAAACCGGTCGCTGTGCCGAAGGCGGTCAGCGCCGATCGCGCTTCATGGAAGCGCGCATGGGCGCGACAAACGCTGCGGCGCTCGAGGGTTTCGCAGCCGCGATGTCGACAGCGTTCGGATACGATGTCAATAGCACCCGCAGCACGCCGTTGGTCCAGCCGAAGCCGTCCTGCAACGGATACTCGCCACCACCGGCGGCCGACGCATCGGCACTCACATCGTATTTTTCGACGAGTTTTCCCGTGCGGACATAGGCGGCGACATTGGTGCGAATCCAGCGCGTCGCGATCGTGCGCGCAAGCTCGTCCTCGCCATAGCGGCGCAACCCGGTCACCGCGAGATACTGCAGCGGCGCCCAGCCGTTCGGTTCGTCCCATTGCTGGCCGGTCTTGACTTGCGTGGTCGCCATGCCGCCGGGCCGAAGCAGTCCTCGCCGGATCGTCTCGGCGGTTTCGTGCGCCTCGTCGCGCGTGGCGACGCCTGCAAACAGCGGGTAGACGGCGGCAGCCGTCAATCGATGGGTGAGTGTGCGCTCGACGAATTGATAGTCGCCGAATGCCTTGATCTGGGGATCCCACAACCAGCGGCGAATCGCTTCGGCACGTGTCCTCGCCCGCACCTCCAGATTCTCCGCATGCGCGGCATCGCCCTGGAGACGGTACGCCTTGGCCAGCGTCTTCTCGAGACCGTACATGAGCGAATTGAGGTCGACGGGGATCAGTTCCGTCACTTCGATCGACGCAAGCGTGGCATTGTCGGCGAACCATCTCGAGCTGAAATCCCAGCCCGTCTCACCGCCCGCGCGCAGGTTGCGCCATAGGTCGGGCGCGCCGCGTTGCGGGGTGGCGGCCGCAGTCGCCACGTCCTCGCGATACGACTCGTCGCGCGGCAGCGCGAGGTCGTCCCAGTAGCGATTGAGCAATGTGCCGTCGGGTAGCCGCACGACGTGGCGATAAGCGTGGCCGGGCGCGAGCTTGTCCGCGCCGTCCATCCAGTAGGCATATTCGGCTTTGAGTTCCGGCAGCGAATCCAGATAGACACGGTCGCCATCCTCGCTCGCGATGAGCCCGACCATCTGCGCGAAGAACGGCGGTTGCGAGCGGCTCAGATAATAGGTGCGATTGCCGTTGGGGATGTGACCGTAGCGGTCGATCAGCGTGGCGAAATTCTTGAGCTCCTGCTTCGCCAAGTCGTGCCGGCCGCTTTGTTCGAGGCCGAGCATGATGAAGTACGAATCCCAGTAATAGATTTCGTCGAAGCGGCCACCCGGGACGAGATAGGGCTGAGGCAGCGCCAGCAGAGACGACCATCGGCTCTCGACGCGGTCTGGGCCGCGGCGTAGCACGTTCCAGAGCGTGTCGATGTGCGCGACGACGTTCTGGTTCGGATCCGTTGCATAGTGGCTATCGCTGCCGGCCGGGGCGCTGAACCGCGCTTCCACGAACTTGCGCAGATCGAACCCGGGCTGGTCCCGCTGGGCGGCGAACTCGGCGACGATCTGCTGCGGCGGTGCGTTCGGGATCATATCGGCGAACGTCTTGCTATCCGGAAAAATCCGGGCAAGCTCCACCGCGCGATAGAGCTCGCCGTACAGCGCGAACGGAGATGCCGGCTCGACGGGAGAGGGCTGGGCGTGCGGGTTGACCTGCGATGCCGCGATCGGAGGCGATTGCCGGGCGACAGCGCTCGAGTAGGGCGACGCCTCGATCGGCTGCGCGCCGTAACAGACGCTGAGCGCAACCGGGCTCGCGGACAGGGTGGCCGTAAGGCTGGCCGCTGCGATGCGCCGGGCGAGGGAAAGCGACATATGCGGTCCTTGGCGATTGGGCCCGAGCGCCTGTCACCGGCGCGCTCGCAGCAACGATGGGGTGCGTCGGCGAGCCAGCAACCCCTGTTCCCACTAGGTGGCGGCCATCGACGAACGTCTTCGTGAAGCCAAGAAAAAGCCGCGCGCACGTAACGCGTGGCGCGCGGCAAATTCCGTCCGGTGGCTGTCCGCGTCAGGAGTGTTGGCGCGGCGCCGGACGGGGGCGGAACCGACGTGCGGCAACGATGCCGCGAGGCATCGCGGCGCTATTGCAGATGCTGTCCACCGTTGATCGAGATGTTGGCCCCGGTGACGAAACCAGCGTCGTCCGAGCACAAATAGGCAATCAACGCGGCCACCTCCTCGGGTTGACCGAGTCGGCCGACGGGAATCTCGGGCAGGATCTTGGTCTTCAAGACGTCCTCGGGTACCGCCATGACCATACGCGTTGCGATGAAGCCCGGCGATACGGTATTGACCGTCACTCCCTTGCGGGCCAATTCGAGCGCAAGCGACTTGGTAAACCCATGCATGCCCGCCTTGGCCGCCGCATAGTTCGTTTGCCCGAAACCGCCTTTGCAGCCGATCACAGACGAAATGTTGACGATGCGCCCCCACCCGTGGGCCGTCATGTCCTCGTACCACTGCTTCGTCATGTTGAAGACCGAATCGAGATTGGTGCTCACCACGGCATCCCAGGCACCCTTGTCGAGCTTCTTGAAACTGGCGTCGCGCGTGATGCCGGCGTTGTTGATGAGGATGTCGATCGGCCCGATTTCGGAGCGGATCTGGGCGGCACAGCGCACACATGACTCGTAGTCGGCGACATCCACGGCATAGGCGCGAAACTGGCGCCCGTTCGCGTCCATCTTGGCAAGCCAGCTGTCCGCATTCGCATTGTTCGGCGAGTAAGTCACGATGACGGTATGGCCGGCGTCATGCAGCTTGACGCTGATAGCTTCGCCGATTCCGCCCATGCCGCCAGTAACGAGGGCAACTCTTCTTGCCATATAGGGTTCTCCAAGATTGTGTGATGTACAAAGGAATGCCGGACGGCGCCCGGCGGTCATCGCATTCGCGCGAATGCCTCGAGGACTGAGTTTCCGTTCGGCGTGATGCGGGGCCGCGGAATTCCGCGCTCCGCCTCGTCGAGCGCGACGAGTTCGCGCTCGAGCAACGTGCCGAGTTCGGCGCGGTGTGCCTCGATCTGGTCGGGGGCATCGCGGACCAGAATCAAGGTGGCAAATTCATGTGGGCTCAACATGCTCTCACTCCCAGTAAATCCAAACCATCTATTCGTTTTCGCCGATCTGCCAGGAGAGCGACGGAATCGGTTTTGCGCGGCGGACTGCCTTTCAGCCACATCGTCGCGCACCGCGACGGGTGAAAATCGCAAAACATTCAATCGATCGATTAAATACGGTCATGCGACCTTTATAACCAATTAGTGCTACGAGTTGAAACGTTTTCGCTGCCCATAATGTAAGAGGAGGTATTAATTACAGATCGGGCGTGCGATTGCGCGGGCTGAGCGGGTAATTGTTTCGGATATCGCGCTGATGACGCGCGCTCAAGCTCGGATTCGCTGCTGGAGCAATACTAATACCCCTCGTGGAACTTCGCAATATGGAATGGATTTCTCCGAAGCGAACCTGTTTGGTTTGCGAGGTAGGAATTTTACCAAAGCGTCATTTCGACCGATGTCAAGGATGTCAATAAGAACGAATTGCTTGTCGCCGAGCAGTAACGTTCGCGTGGCATGGAATAACAACATGACAATCCGAATATGGGTCGTCATATATCGGAGGTATGAATAAACGGTGGCGGAACGGTGATTTATGCGGAGTGCCCGCACGCGGATCTCGCGGTCCGGCATTTGCTGCGTTACACGCGGCGGCTGGGCGCCGGTCTTTTAGGAGAACTGCTCATGCAAGACACCAACGAACAACATCCGGGAGATGAGGGCCCCCCGGACGCACCAGGTGTCGGCGAAACGCCGTGCCAGGCATGCCGCGGCACCGGCACTGTAGAGGGACAACCCTGCACAGTCTGCGGCGGGACTGGCCGCGTGTTGCAGGGCATTGGTGGCGGATGAACGTACGCAGCTCGGACCGCCGCCGCAACGGCGGCGGTCCCACGGCTGCCGGCTACTCAGTGGTGAGGCTCGTCCCGGGGAACGGTGCCGCTCGGCATGTCGAGATCGCTATCCAGGTCGCTCACGCCCGAACCCCAATACGGCGCGGTCCCGTAATAGTCATGAAGTTCGCTGGCCCACGCGACGTCCGCCATGGCCGGCCAGTGGTCCTTGTCGAACCCCGGCGCATTCTTGACGGTGTCGGACGACACGGACAGTTGGAAGCACTTGCGGTCCGTATCGAGCGTGAGGGCCTTCCAAGGCAATGCGAGCAGCTTGTCGCCGATGCCGAGGAAGCCGCCCACGGACATCACGGCGTACGCAATGCGTCCCGTGTAGACGTCGAGCATGATCTCTTTGATCTTGCCGGCTTCGTTACCGTCGGAGCACATGACCTTGTCGCCTTCCAGGGTGCTGGCCGCCATCACATAGGGCCCCGGACCTTCGGCCGTTTCGCTGCCTTTGCCGACGATGCGCGTTTCACCTCTGCTGCCTAGTGGATCGGTTGAGATGGGCATAACTTTCTCCATTCTGTTAATCGAATCGATGTGCGGGCCGGCGCTCAGTGTTGCCGGCTGATCGCCTTCGATACCGCGGCCGGGCTGTCGTAATCCTTATCGGGCAGGTTATCGATCAGCTCGACGATCTCGCGATCGGCATGGTGGGATCGCGCCACTTCGGCAAGGTGCTCGCGGGTCGTCGGGTAATCGACGCCGGCGAGCGCCTTTTGAATCTCGACTGGCGATGGTTGTCCCGAATGCCGCTGATGCTGCGAATGCGCTGGATGTTGCGCCATGTACGCCTCCTTGTGCGCGGGTTGGACATATCCGGTATCCAGCAACCGCCGTTCCATGAAACGCTGGACGCGCGATGCGGCGGGGCTCGGGGCGGCCATGAAAAACCTGCACCGACGCTGCACACATTGCCGGGCTGGGAGACGCGCGACGGCCGGCTGTCCGTGGCCGATAGGTACATGCGTTGCTGCACTCCTATGATCAGTCCGCTTACTGCCTTGCGAGGAAAACCCCCATGCAACGAGACCCGAGACTCGATCGGTTGGCGATCGACACCATTCGCACGCTGGCCATGGATGCAGTGCAAAAGGCGAACTCCGGGCATCCCGGCACGCCGATGGCGCTCGCGCCGGTCATGTACGAGCTCTGGCAGCACCATCTGCGCTATGACCCCCAAACGCCGTTATGGGCCAACCGCGATCGGTTCGTGCTCTCGGTAGGACGTGCATCGATGCTGCTCTATGCGACGCTCCATCTCGCCGGCGTGAAGGCGGTCGACGACGAGGGCCGGGCGACCGACGATCCCGCTGTTTCGCTCCAGGACATCGAGCACTTTCGGCAATTGGACAGCAAAACGCCGGGACATCCCGAGTATCGAATGACGACCGGCGTCGAAACGACGACGGGGCCGCTCGGCCAAGGTCTCGGCAACAGCGTCGGCATGGCGATAGCGGGACGGTGGTATGCCGCGCGTTTCAACCGCGACGACCTCGATCTTTTCGACTACCGGGTCTATGCGCTGGCCGGCGATGGCGACATGATGGAAGGTGTTTCTCACGAGGCGGCATCATTGGCCGGTCACCTGCGGCTCGGCAATCTGATTTGGATCTATGACAGCAATCGCATCACCATCGAAGGCCACACGGACCTTGCCTACAGCGACGATGTGGAAACGCGGTTTCGCGGCTACGGATGGCATACGCTGCATGTCGACGACGCCAATGACACGGCTGCATTCGATGCCGCATTGACGCAGGCAGAGTCGACGAACGACGCTCCGACGCTGATCGTGGTCAAGAGCGTCATCGCCTGGGGCGCGCCGAACAAGCAGGATACCGCCGCGGCGCACGGCGAAGCCTTGGGTGCCGAGGAAGTCGCGCTGGCAAAACGCGCTTATGGCTGGCCGGAAGACAAGCAGTTCTACGTGCCGCCCGGTGTGCGCGAACGGTTTGCGCAGGGCATCGGCGCCCGCGGCGAGGCGGCGCGGCGCGAATGGGAGCAGCGCCGCGAAGCCTATGCCGAGCGCTATCCGGACCTCGCTCGCGAGCTCTCGCTGATCGAAGCGCATACGTTGCCGGACGGGTGGGATGCCGATATTCCGACGTTCGACCCCGATACGAAAGGCGCTGCGACGCGCGAATCGTCCGGTAAAGTCCTCAATGCCATCGCGGCGCGCGTGCCGTGGATCATCGGCGGCGCCGCCGACCTGGCGCCTTCGACGAAAACGGTGCTCAAGTTCGAAGGCGCGGGCAGCTTCAGTCGCGACGATCCGGGTGGGCGCAATCTGCATTTCGGCGTCCGGGAACATGCGATGGGGGCGGTCTGTAACGGGCTCGCGCTTTCGAACCTGAGGCCGTTCGCTGCAACGTTCCTCATCTTCAGCGACTACATGAAGCCGCCGATCAGGTTGGCAGCGATCATGGAGGTACCGGTCGTCTACGTATTCACCCACGATTCGATCGGACTGGGCGAGGACGGCCCCACACATCAACCGGTGGAGCAACTCGCCTCGTTGCGCGGCATTCCGGGGCTGACTGTGCTGCGCCCCGCCGATGCGAACGAGGTCAGCGAAGCCTGGCGTATTGCGCTGTCGCAACCGTACCGCCCCACCGCTCTCGTCTTGTCGCGCCAGCCGTTGCCGACTTTCGACCGGACGCGTTACGCGTCGGCGGACGGTGTACGGCGCGGCGCCTATGTGCTCGCCGATTCACCCGATGCGAGCGCCCCGCAGGTACTGCTGCTCGCCACGGGCAGCGAGGTATCGGTATGCATCGAAACGTACGAGCGGCTGACACGCGAAGGCATTGCGGCGCGCGTCGTCTCGATGCCGTCATGGGATATCTTCGAGCGACAGGACGAGGCCTATCGCGACAGCGTGCTGCCGCCTGAAGTCGAAGCGCGTGTGGCGGTCGAACAGGCAGCGACGCTCGGTTGGGACAGATACGTGGGGCGCACGGGCGCTCGAATCGGGATGCACACGTTTGGCGCATCCGCCCCGATGCAGGACCTTCAACGCAAATTCGGGTTCACGCCCGAATGCGTTTATGACGCCGCCAAGCGGCAACTCGCACGTACGGTCGCGGCGAGGGGCCTGCACGGGGAAAGCTGAGCTGCCGGGGCAATCGAGTTACAGTTTACAGGCGCGTCCGCAGGGACGCCCCGGTTCGACGCCGGGGCCCGACGCATCGCGCGCCGGGCCTCCGGGAACTCATGCGTCACTCATGACCTTGATCCGGCGGGCTCTGAGGCGTCTTCGGACCATATGTGCCGTTGGTCGTGTCCGGGGTCTGTTCGTCGGTGCTGCGCGGCTGCATCGTCGAGTTGCTGCCCGCGCCCATGCCCGTTGTGCCAGGCGAACCATAGCCGCCCCGGTCCCGGTTGCTTCGCATGTGTTGACGCTTGGACGGCGTATTGAGCGTGCTGCCGTCCGGCGAGGCGCCCGCACCCGGGCCGCCAACCGCGCCGGTCGAGTTGCCGCCCGCGCCGCCGCCCGTGCCCGCCGGGCCGCCGCCGGCTGCTTGCGCGTACACGCCGCTCGCGCATGCGATGGCGAGCGCCGAAGCAAGTAAGGTCTTCGTCGTGGATTTCATCGTGATTCCTCCATCGAAAGGTTTTTCCTATGCGCGTCGGATTTCGCACGCATGGGAAGACCCGCAAGCACCATGCCTCGAAGCGCTTCCGACGCACCCGGGAACGCCCATTGCAGCGCACCGACGACAGCGCAAGCTTGCAATTTTGCGTGTACGGGCATGGATAGGCCGCTATGATCGCCGTAACCGAAACAGACGACGCTGTTCGAGTGAATAAGTGAGAGACCCCGCTGCCGCCCGCGCCAGGCTCAAGCGGCGCATTGCCGGCGACCTGTGGCAGGCCGTCTGGCGTTACCGGAAAGAGACGCTCGGCGCCACCGCGCTGATGATCGCGGCGAAGCTCGCGGGCGTATCGGTCCCGCTGGCACTGCGCTCGCTCGTCGACGATCTCGGCCACCGCACGCCGCTCGCGCTCATTCCCGTTTTCCTGGTGCTCGCGTACGCGCTGCTGCGCTTTTTAGGCGACGCATTCGGCGAGGCGAGGGACGTCGTTTTCAGTACCGTCACTCAGCACACGGTGGCCTCGCTCGCCGAGCGCACGTTCGCGCGCCTGCATCGCCTCGGCGCCCGCTTCCATGCCAAACGCGAGACGGGCTCCATCGTGCGCGACGTGCAGAAAGGAACCGATGGCATCGGCTACCTGCTTGGCGTCGGCTTGTTCACGATCCTGCCGGCGTTGATCGAGATTGCCAGCATCATCGGCATCATGGTGCTGAACTTCACCGCGACGTTCATCTGGATCATTGCCGGTACGCTGGTGGCGTACTCGACCTACACGATGATCTTCACGCGCCGGCGCATGACCGTGCAGCGCGAGGTCAACCGGCTCGAGTCGGCGGCGGACAGTCGCCTCGTCGACAGCATGCTCAACTATGACACGGTGAAGTATTTTGCCGCCGAGGAGGTCGAGACCGAGCGGTACCGTGGCGTGCTCGCGGGGTGGGTGCTCGCACGCCTGCGTAATCAGCGCGCACTCACGGCACTGCACCTCGGCCAGAGTGCGATCGTCTGTCTCGGCATCGCGGCCACGATGCTGCTGGCCGTGCAGTATGTGGCGGCGGCGCGGATGACCGTCGGCGATCTCGTGCTCGTGAACGCATATATCGTGCAGGTCTGCATGCCGCTGAACACGCTGGGCTTCGTCTTCCGCGAAACCAACGACGCACTCGTCAACGTAGAGCGCATGTTCGCGGTGCTCGCGGGCGACGAGCACGGCGAACATGTGGACGAGCTGGAGGATCGCGATGCGTCCGGCGCGCAACCGATCGTCGTGGGCGCCGGCGAGATCGTGTTCGACCACGTCGACTTCGGCTATGACCCCGCGCGGCAGATCCTGCACGAGGTCACTTTTCGGGCGACACCGGGCCGCACGCTCGCTGTGGTCGGGGGCAGCGGGTCCGGGAAGTCGACGCTGGTGCGGCTCCTCTTTCGGCTCTACGCGCCGGCCCGTGGGCGCATTTCCATCGACGGCCAGGATGTGGCGAACGTAACGCGCCGCACGCTCAGAGAGGCGATCGGCATCGTGCCGCAGGACACGGTGCTCTTTAACGAGACCATCGCTTACAACATCGGCTATGGGCGGGCGAGAGCGACCCGTGCCGATATCGTGCGCGCGGCGCGTGCGGCCCAGCTCGACGAGTTCGTCGAACGGCTGCCCGATCATTACGACACGCGAGTCGGTGAACGCGGCCTGCGGCTGTCCGGCGGCGAACGCCAACGCATCGCCATCGCGCGCGCATTCCTGAAGGACCCGCCCATCATCGTCTTCGACGAAGCCACGTCCGCGCTCGACACGCGCTCCGAGCGCGCAATCCAGAACGAGTTCCGTCGGCTATCCGAGGGGCGCACATCGATCGTGATCGCCCATCGGCTTTCGACGATCGTCGATGCCGACAAGATTCTCGTGATGGAGCACGGACGCATCGTCGAACACGGCACGCACAATGAACTGCTCGGGCGGCGCGACGGCGTCTACGCCCGCATGTGGGCACTGCAGCGCGAACAGGGGGAGCTCGAACACGCGCAGCGCAAGCTTGCCGCGCACCCGCTGCCGATCGGCGAGCTCGCCGCCGTGATTGCGGCACGCGTCGCCACAAAGGCGGCAGCACGCGGTGTCGCGTTCGAGACCGACGTCGCCGATGCGACGCTGCCCGTCACCGGCGAGATCGAGGAGATCGAGCACGCGGTGGCGATGTTGTGTGCCAACGAGATCGAGCATGCGTGGGCCGGCGAACGCGTCGTGTTGCGCGCGCAACGCATGGAGAACGTCGTCTGGCTCGTGGTGCTCGGTGCCCACGCGGAGCCCGCGCCGCTGACGGACGAGCAGGCCATGGAGGCCGAGCGTGTGCTCGGGGCCGCCGGCGGCACGTTCATGCCGAGGCCATTCGAGGCGCGCGTGGCCTATGTCGCTGCATTGCCGCTCGTACCCGTCGTGCCGGCCGTCGCCCCTTGGGTCCTGACGAAGCCGGACACGGAGCGCGCGCCAGGCCCGGCCGCCGGAGCACGGCGTCTGCTTCCGCTCGACGGTATCGCGGTGCTTGCGATCGACGATGACGAGGAGGCGCGCGACGCGCTCGAAGCCGCGCTCGTCGCGAACGGCGCGACGGTCGAGTTGGCCGGGACCGGCACCGATGCGCTTGCGCGGCTCGAGCGCACTGCGCCCTCGCAATGGCCGGGGGTCGTCGTATGCGATGTCACGTTGTCCGATGAGGACGGATGCGACGTGTTGTCGCGCATTCGCGAATTGGCCAGACGGCATACCGCGACACCGCCGCCCGCCATTGCGCTGACGGGCCATGCCGACGGCGCGACGCGCCAGCGTACGCAGCGCGCCGGATTCGATGCGCATCTCGTCAAGCCCGTACAGATCGACGCGCTGGCCGAAGAGATTCAGCGGCTCGCTGCGCATGCCTGACGAGGACGGGCCGCACGGCTACCGTTCGGACGGCGGATTCGGACCTTCCCTTGCTTCGCGCTGGATTCGCTTCGGTCGTTTCCTTCGCCAACACACGAAGCGCTTCGTTTCGAGTATCTCCGTACGGCCACCGACCGCGTAGAGTCCGGTCGGGACGCGCAAGCGTGTTGCGCGAGTCAGAATTCAAAAGGTTCAGGAGAGAAAGATCATGCGAATCGACCCAGCGCGCTTTGGCGATGGCAACGAGCCGATAAAGGCGGGGGAACCTCGAAACCCGGCTCGGCAGACGCCGCGTCCGGCATTCAGTGGTCCGCCCGGCATGCCGTCGTTCCCGCGCCCATCCGACAGGTCCGGTGCGGATGCAAACGCTGGGACGGCAAGTGCGCCGCTCGGAGCCTCCTATGTCCTCGATCATCTCGCGCGGCTCATGCGCGATGGCCGGACATTTTACGTGGGCGATCGCGCGCTGACGCTGGGACCGCGTGGCACACCGCGGATCGGCGCAGAAGAATTGTCGGTCGATGAGGACGGTGCATTGACGTTGAGCGGAAGAACAGTCGCACTACGAGATACGCCGGCCGCCCGACGAGATGAGTCGGCGCATTTCGCACTGCACGGCCATATTGTCGACGATCCCTATCGTTGGATGAACGAAGTGAATGAAGCCGGCGCGGTCGACGCGAGTTCGAACGCGGAACTTGTCGGGTGGATGCAGGCACAGAACGGCTATACGCGTGCGAAGCTGGACGGCTCGCCGGCGCGGCCGCAACTCGAGCGCGATATGCGCGATGCGGCGGCGCAAGCGGCTGCGATTCCCGAGAACGTCGTATGGCGCGACGGACGCCAGTTCTATTGGCGCACGCCAACCGGGGAAGGCAGGCAGAAACTGTTTATGCGCACCGGCTTGGACGGCGACGAAAGATTGGTTTTCGACCCGGAGACGAACCGCGTTGGCGGCGAGAGAAGGGGGACTTTTTATTCGCCTTGGGGACTGAAATCGAGCGTTTCACCCGACGGCAAATATGTCGCTGTGCCGCTGTCGTACGGTAACGAAGTGCTGGAACTGGCGGTCGTCGAAACCGCAACCGGGTCCATACTCGAGCGCTCGTTGCCGGATATCAGCAACGGCAGTATCGCGTGGCTCGACGATTCGATGTTCGTCTATCAGCGCTGTGCGCCGTGCGACGAGGATTTGGCCCGCACGGACCGCTATGGCAATAAGCGCATTTTCCGGCATGTGGTGGGTACAGACATGCAAGACGACGTGCCCGTCTTCGGCAATGGCGTGCAAGCTGATGCAACCGTTGGTCCCATGGATAACCTGGACATCCGGATCATCGGAGACCATGCTTTCGGTACCGCGCGATATGGCGTGTCGCATGAGCAGACCGTCTTCACCACGCCCAAAGAGGACTTGTTGCGCGGCGCGCCTTCCTGGAAAAAAATCATCGATTCGTCTCGTGGAGTCGTGGACTTCGACAAGCATGGCGACGAATGGCTTTTGATGGTGCGCGGCAGCGCGCAGCGCGAACGCCGGATACTGCGCGCGCAAGGCACGATCGAACCTGACTGGGGCACAGCAACGCTTGCCGCGCCCGAAACGGGCCAGGACATTACCGGCATGTACCTGATAGACGAGACTCTACACGTCACGCGCATGGCCAATGCGATGACCGAAGAGCTGCTGCGTGTGCCGCTGGACGATGGCGAGCCCGGCGTCATCTTTTCGATCGACGGCAAGATTTCGAGCGTTTCGGGCCTGCCTGCAATATTCGGCCATGCTGCCGAAGCCGGTGCGGGTCATGACGAAGTATTCGTCGAAGCCGTGCCGTGGGCGAGCGGACGCCCGCAATCGTGGCGGGTGACGCACGAAGGCCGCGCCGCCCCGATCCCCTCGTTATCGGCGGCGTCCGGCCCGTCTTCCGATATCGCGGTCGAGTTGCTGTATGCGCCCAATCCCGGTGGCCGGACGGTACCGGTCATTGTCATTCACCGCAAGGATTTGAGCCGCGACGATAGACACATCGCCAAACTCGTGTCGTATGGCGGGTATGAAGTCCGTGCCGCCCCCACCTTCTTTTTTCACGATCTGGACGTTCATGGGCTGGTCGAGCGGCGCAACACGGTCCTCGCATACGCGGACGTCTGGGACGGCGCGGCGGACGAAGTGAACGCCGCAGCCAAGAAGCTGATCGAAGAAGGCTACACGAGCGAAGCGCAACTGACACGCTCCGGCCGCAGTCGGGGCGGTGCCACGGTGGGGCTCGCGGGCGTCGAGGATCCCAACCTGTCGGGCAAGTTGCTGCTCGAATACCCGATGGTCGATACGTTCGGTCACGAATTCACGGCCAACGGACCCGGTAACGTCCCCGAGCTGGGCACCGTCTCGACCCGCGAGGGCTTCGAGGGAAAATTGAAGATCGACGTATATCGCAATCTTCCCGGGGTCCATGCTGCCGGGAACATCATGGCCACGACTGCGTACCTGGACAATCGGGTCGAAGCGGCGGGGGCTGCAAAACTCGTTGCGGCGCTTCAGCATGAGGACGTCGAACGGGGGCGCCAGCGCGACGTACTTCTGCGCAGCGACAGCGAGTCCGGACACTTCCCGCTGACCGTTGAACAGCGGGTGTCCTACGCGACCGACATCGGTTTGTTCGTGCTCGGTGCCTACTGACAGACCCATTGTCGTCGGTCAATTCGGCGTCACGCCCGACACCAGTCTTTCCCGGAAGTGCATGGCCGTCTTGCGCAATCCCGCGTCGAGCGTCGTCGTCGGTTCCCAGCCCATCAATGCGCGCGCCGCGGAAATGTCGGGCTGCCGATGCCACGGGTCGTCTATCGGCAGCGGCCGAAATGTGATCTCGCTCGACGAGTCCGTCGCGCGCAGCACGTGCCCGGCGAGCTCCAGCATCGTGACCTCGTGCGGGTTACCGAGGTTGACCGGATGGCACGTCCCGTCTGGCGCATCCATGAGGCGCATGAACGCATCGATCATGTCGTCGACATAGCAAAGCGAGCGCGTTTGCGAGCCGTCGCCGTAGACCGTCAGAGGCTCGCCCGACAGCGCCTGAACCATGAAGTTCGAGACCACACGCCCGTCCGCCGGGTGCATGCGCGGACCGTACGTATTGAAGATGCGGGCGATGCGTATTTCGAGCCCGTACTGACGGTGATAGTCCGCGAAGAGCGTTTCCGCGCAGCGCTTGCCTTCGTCGTAGCAGGAGCGGGGGCCAATGGGGTTCACGTGGCCCCAGTAGTCTTCCTTTTGAGGGTGTACGCGCGCATCGCCATAGACTTCGCTCGTCGACGCTTGAAAGATCTTCGCGCGTACCCGTTTTGCGAGCCCGAGCATGTTGATCGCGCCATGTACGCTGGTTTTCGTGGTGCGTACCGGATCGTATTGGTAATGGACGGGCGACGCAGGACAGGCGAGGTTGTAGATTTCGTCGACCTCGACATACAGCGGAAACGTCACGTCGTGGCGCATCAATTCGAAGTTGGCGCGTGGCAACAGGTGCGCGACGTTCTCGCGCGTGCCGGTAAAGAAGTTATCGACGCAGAGCACGTCGTGGCCCGCGTCGACCAGTCGCTCGCACAGGTGCGAGCCGAGAAAGCCCGCACCGCCTGTCACGAGTATTCGCTTTCGATCGAGTTCCTTCACGTCCTTTCTCCGGTTAGGCGGTGACCTCGCGTAGCACGCGACACCAGTCTTCGACGAAGCGGCCGATGGAAAAGCGCTCGAGCGCGACGCGGCGCGCGCCGTCGCCGAGCCGCCTGGCTTCGCCGCGATCGCGCAGCAGGCACTGCATGCCTTGCACGAGCGAATCGACATCGGTCGAGATGAAGCCGGTCTCGCCATTTTTGATTACGGTGACGAGCTCGGTTGTCGCCAGCCCGACGATGGGCATGCCGATCGTCATCGCTTCGACGATCGCGAGCCCGAGGCTCGTCCAACGGATCGGGTTGAAGAAAAGCCGGTAGCGGGCGCAAAACGCGGCGAGATCGAGATTGCCGATTTCGCCGAGCCCGCCGGCGCTTTGCGCATCCATGCCGACGAGATCGAGCGGGACGCGTTCGGCCACGCTTCGGTAGATGTCGGCGCCGAGCCGGCGCCCGCGGCTCGCGAGATTGTTGATGACCACGATGCCGCGTTCGAGTTCGCCCGTATAACGGACACCCTCGGGCACGACGACGCCATGCTCGATGACCCGCGTCGGCGTATCGCCGCAATCCCACATCAGTCGATTGAACGGCGTCACGTGAACGATGAGCGTGCTCGGATCGTCGACCCAGTGCCGTTCGCAAAACGGATTGCGCTGGGGCGGATCGTGCTCGAGATAGATGCGCGGCAGCGCGCGCTGAGCGTCGGACAACACCTCGAGGCGGTCCGTCTCCCAGTGCTCGCGATGCTGATACAACACAACGTCGAATTCGCGTGCGGCAACCTCCTGTGCGTCGACCTCATGAACGTTGTCGCCCCAGGGCAACACGCCTGTCCTCCCGGCATGGCCCGGCGGATTGCCGGGGCGCGTGACAAGCCAGAAATCGTGAGGTGCTTGCGTCAGGTAATAGAGATAGTTGCCGTGCACGTGCCAGGTCAGCACACGCAGTCTGCGCTCAGTTCGCATGCCTTTCCTCCCTCGCGGGTGTACCGCGCATGTGCAGCACGCCGGGCGCGCCCCGGCGCGTGCGCATGCGATGCGCCAGTTGAGCGAGCGCCTCGCTCACGACGCTCTCGACGCTGACGTTGCGCGCGCACTCGTGCTCGTACGGACACTCGCGAAACGCGCAGGGGCGGCATGGCGGATAGTCCGCCAGCACATGATGAAGCGCGTGATCGAGCGGTGCCCAACGGCGCGTGTCGCTGCCCGAGGCGATGACCGTGCTTGGCGTGCACATGGCGGCCGCCAAATGCGAAATGCCCGTGTCGTTGCAGACGACGAGCCGCGCATGCGAGACGAGCGAGGCCAATCCGCCAAGCGACGTGGCGCCTGCGAGATGGAGCGCCGGGGCCGTCATGGCGCCCAGTACCGCCGCGGTGATGTTCGCTTCGTGCGACGTACCCGTGATCGCGATTTGCCAGCCCTGTTCCGAGAGGGCATCGGCGACTTCGGCGAAGCGGGCGGCCGGCCATCGGCGCGACGGCAGCTGCGCTCCGGGATGCAGCAAGACGAGCCGCTCCGGCTCGATCCCGTGCAGTGCTTCGAGCGCGGCATACTCGGCGCGATCCTGCGCAGTGAGCGGAAACCAGAGCGTATCGTCGGCCGCGGGAAGCCCGAGCGCCCGCACGAGGGCCAGGTATCGACGCGGCTCCGGTAGCGCGTCGGGCCATGCCAGGAGCCCAGGTGCGGGCGCTTCGTGCGGCTCGATGAAGCCCGCGCACGCTCTCGCGCCCAACTGGCCGACGATCGCATTGGCGGGGCCGCCGCTGCCATGCATCTGAATAGCCAGATCGAAGCGGCGCCGGCGCATGGCCGCGAAAAACGACGGCAGGCCGGCCTCGCTTTCCTCCTGCTCGGGAAAGCCGGGTGCGCCCGGAAAGACGACGAGTTCGTCGACGAGCGAGCTGAAGCGCTCCACGAATTGCGTCGCCCACGGCAGGCCGATCAGCGTGATATAGGCCTGCGGCCAGGCAGCGCGCAGCGCGCGTAGCGCAGGCACGGCGCATAACATGTCGCCCAATTGGAGCGCGCGGAATATCGCGACGCGGCTCGGCGCCGGAAAAATCGGCACGGCTGGCGCAGTGTCGTTCAGAGGAACCATGTTCGGTAGCTCAAGGCGCCGCGAAGACGCCAGTAGATCGATAGGAATGGAATCAGCGCCGATGTCGCGGCCATTTCGGCGATATGTGGCCAGGCGCGAGAGCGCCCCTGCATACGAAGGGCGAAAAACCGCGTCGTCAGCGCAAGCCAGATCAGCGCGGCACCGCAGGCGGCCCACGGCGCACCGGCCGCGGCGCAGCCCAGCGCGACGAGCGCTGCCGCCACCGTGACGTAATAGTCGATGGGCGGCCTGGCGGCGATGCGGCGCTTGTACAAATCGCGATGCTTGTTGTAAAGAAGCGCCTCGAAGCGGCTCTTCTTCTGCTGCGCGAGGCTGACACCCCATCGTGCCGGGCGGACCGGATGCAGCACGAGCGCATCGGTTGCCTGAGCGATGCGCGCTCCGATGGAAAGCAGCGCAAATTGCAGGTCGGAGTCCTCGCGCCATGCCGCCGTGAAGCGCTCGTCGAATCCCCCGACGGCAACGAGTGCGTCGCGACGCACGAATGCGTTGGCGGTGGCGAACTCGGCTCGTTCGAGCCCGCTCGCATCGGCTTCGTAGTCGGTCGGCTGAGGCGGCAGTGGCACGACGATCTTGCCGGCCGCAGCGCCCACGCCGTCGGTCAGCGCGGCGAGGCCGCGTTCGAGCCAGTGCGCGTCGGGTATCGTGTCGTCGTCGGTAAAAGCAACGACCGGCGCACGCGCGTGCCGCCAACCCGCGTTTCGCGCGGCGGCCGGACCTTGTGTCGCGCGAATCGGCAGGTAGTCGATGCGCAAGCCGCGTTCGCTCTGCGCGCGCGCGAAGCGCTGCGTCAGCTCGAAGGTGGCGTCATCCGGCCCGTCGTCGCAGACGACGATCTCGTAGCGGTGCGGCGCGAGCGTCTGATGCGTGAGCGCATTCAGGCACCGTTCGAGCAGATCGGGTCGCCGCCAGGTGGGCACCACCACCGATATCTCGGGCATCGACGCGGGGAGGCCGGGCGGCGCCACGACGCGCGGGGCGGCGTGGGCTTGCGGATCGCGCACGTTCACCCGGCCCTCCCGTTCGCAGCATCCTTGGCCTTCGTGATCAGAAACGGTCCGATCACGAGTGCGTCGAGCGGAGACGTCCAGAACGACTCGAGCGCGTCGCGCGGCGAATTGACCATCGGCTCCCCGCGCGTGTTGAACGACGTATTGACGAGAATCGGCACGCCCGTGCGCGCGTGAAATGCCGCGAGCAGGTCGTAGTAGAGGGGATGCTGCGTTCGGTTGATGGTCTGGATGCGGGCGGTGCCGTCGACATGACGGACCGCTGGAATCCGCTCGGCGCGATCGGGCCGGACATCGAAGATGAACAACATGAAAGGTGCCTTGCGTGCGCCGACGAACCAGTCGGCCGCATGCTCTTCCATCACGACCGGCGCGACGGGGCGGAAATCTTCGCGATCCTTGATCTCGTTGAGTTTTGCCTGCATGCCGGGATCGATCGGCGACGCGAGAATCGAGCGTGCGCCGAGCGCCCGCGGCCCGAACTCGGTACGGCCCTGGTACCAGCCGATGACGTTGCCGGCCGCCAACAATTCCGCCGTCTCGCCGGCGATATCGGTCAAGCGCCTGAACGGCAGTTTCGACCAACGTAAAAACCCCTCGATTTCAGCATCGGAATAAGCGGGGCCCAAGTAGGCATGATCCATCGTCCACCGGCGTTCGTGGTCGCCCTGGCGGCTGCGCTCGCGCGAGTCGATCCAGAGCGCCGCGCCCAATGCCGTGCCCGCGTCGCCCGCGGCCGGCTGCACCCAGACCTCCTCGAACGGGCCGCGATCGCGGATGAACGAATTCATCACGCAATTGAGCGCAACGCCTCCGGCCATGGCGAGGCGGGGTAGACGGGTGCGCTCATGCAGCCACTGCGCCAACTGCAGCACCGTCTCTTGCAACACGCACTGCAACGATGCCGCGATGTCGTAGTGCCGGGCCTCGAGCGGTCCGCCCCGTTCGCGCGGCGCACCGAAGCGTTCGACGAGGCGTGGCGCTTCGACGGTGTAGCTGCCATCGCCGCGATAACGGACGATTTCACGGAACACGTCGGCATGGACCGGCTTGCCGAACGCGGCGAGCGCCATGACCTTGTACTCGTCGGAGGAGTGTAAAAAGCCGAGCCAGTCGGTCACGGCCTCGTAGAGCAGCCCGAGCGAATGCGGCAGCTCGACTTGCTTGATACGCTTGTATTGCCCGCCGACGTATTGGCCGAGGCTCGTCGTCACGCCTTCGCCGCGGCCGTCCATCGTGAGCACGGCCGTATCACCCCCCGGCGCGGCGAGAAACGCGCTGGCCTCATGGGCGAGATGGTGTTCGACGTAGTGCCAGGCGAAGCGATGGCCGCCCTTGGCCGCCCGGAAACGTTTGGCCAGGTGGTGCGGCGCGCCGTCGATGAGCTGTGCCCGCGCGTTGACGATGTAGCTCAAAAAAAGCGGATCCCATGGCGACGTATTCGGATCGCCCGGTTGCTCCAAACCGGGTTCGAGCGGCAGCGCGATCGAGGCACGGCCGGCGCGCGTTGCCGCGGGCATGATCGGCAGGAGCGCCGGATCGTAGGAATAGGCCACATGATCCACGTCGGCCAGCGAGATGCCGGCTTCCTTCAAGCAATAATCGATCGCATCGAATGGCAGTTGCCAGGTCGAGAACGGTACTGGACGCTTCCCATGCTTCACATGCGTGAAGCGTTCGTCTTCGGCCGCGGCAAGCACTATCCCGTCGCGCACGATCACCGCGGCGCTGTCGTGATAAACGGCATTGATTCCCAGAGTATGCATGGCTGTCACTCGTCAATCGTCAAAAATCCGATGACACACGTTCGGGGGAGGGGGAGTCGCTATCGACCGAACGGCATCGGGGGCGGGCATCGAAGCAGTGCGTCTGGCCGCGAGCTCGAGTGCGGCTGCGGCGACCTCGGCGGCCGGCACGCCGAGCAGGCAGGCATGATGGCCTTTCGGGCAGACGCTGCGATAACACCAGCGGCAGTCGACGTCGCGAAAGAGCACACGGTGTTCGGTTTGCCACGGCGTATGCTGCGGGTTGGTCAGCGCGTACAGATCCACGACGGGCGTGCCGAGCGCCGAGGCGAGATGGACGGGGCCGCTGTTATTGCTGACCAGCACGGCAGCGCGCTCGACCAGTGCACCGAGTTCGCCGATATTCAGTTGTCCTGACAGATCGTGCAGGCGCGTCAGCGCCGCGGGCCCTGCAGCAGAAATGACGGACCGGATCAGTTCGCGTTCGTCGGCGCTGCCGGTGAGCAGGATCGGCAGTGCGCTCATGCGTGCCAGCCGGGCTACCGCTTCGCCGTAGCGTTCCGGCGGATAGCGGCGCGACGCGGCGCTCGCACCAGGGTGAACGACGAACCACGGGCCGCGTGCCGCGATGCCGCGCGCCGCGAGCCGGCGCGTGAGCGTGCGTCGTGCCTGAGCACTCACGTCGAAGCGCATGCGCGTATCGCCGCAGGTCGCGCCGACCTGAGCGACCAATTGCAACTGTCGTTCCGCTTCGTGCCGTACGCCGTGTTGCGGCTCCGTTTCGCAGACCCAGTCGGTCAGGAGGCCATACGGGTTCTCGCGGCAATGCGCCAGCAGCCGCGGTATGCCCGCTAGGTAGCAGAGCATCGCGGCGGGCAGCGGATTCTGGCTGTAGACGGTGAAGATCGCCGCCGCATCGAAGTGGCGCGCGCGCAGCGCGTCCACCATCGCGAGATCGGGCTCGGGATCGAGCGTGTCCTTGCAGCCGTGCCAGGGCGCATCGTAGCCGAGCACTTCGTCGACATCGCCGAGGAACGGCGCGAGCCCCGCGTTCCCCTTCGATGTCAGCAGCGTCAGATGCCGACCCGGTACCGCCGCGCGCAAAGCGTGCAGAGCGGGCGTCGTCATCAGCACGTCGCCCATGTGATCGAGGCGCACGCACAGAATGCGCTTGACCTCGGGGCCCCAGCGCGACGCAGTCGATTCGCGCGCATGCGCGTGCGCCGACGAGGGTGCCACCGAAAACGGCAGTGCGTTCATCCTGCGGCCCTCGCTGGCTCGATGGAGGCATGCGCCCGGGAGTGTTGTTGCTGAAGCGAATCGACGATGGCAAGCGCCGCCTCGCGCATGTCGTGCACGCGCAGCGTCGGCCGCCGCAGCGGGCCATCGCGCCATTCGGTCTCGTGGCCGTTGTCGATCAATACCGTTCGGCAGCCGGCCCGCGTGCCCGCTTCGACGTCATCGAGGATGTCGCCGACGAACCAGCTAGTGCCGAGATCCAGACCGTGCTCGCGCGCGGCACGCAGCAAAAGACCGGGCGCCGGCTTGCGACAGGTGCAGGGGCCGGCATAAGGGGCGACGTGGCCGTGCGGATGGTGAGGGCACCAGTAGGCGCCGGCGAGCACGGCGCCGCACGAGGCGAACATATCGCGCAGATGAGCTTGCATCGTATCGAGTGCACTGTGAGGAAAACGTCCGAGCGCGACACCGCCTTGATTGCTGACGACGACGAGCGTCACGCCGTGCTCCGCAAAAAGCCGCAGCGCATCGGCCGCCCCGGGCGCAAACCGCATCGACGCGGGATCGACGTTATAAGGCACGTCTTCGAGCAACGTGCCGTCCTTGTCGAGCAATACTGCGGGCTTGAGCATGGCGGCGTCATGCTCAAACGCGGCCCGCGGCCGCGCGTGCGCCGCGTTGCTGCTTCTTCGCCCGTTCGCGGCGCAGATCCGTTACCGGGAGATCTGCCGGGATGCGCGCCACGCGGCGATAGACGGCTTCGAGTTGGGCCGCGATGTGAGCCCACGTGAACTCGCGGTGAGCGCGGGCGAGCCCCGCTTCGCCCATGCGTGCGCCGAGGGCCGGATCGGCGGCGAGCTGCGCGAGCCGTTCGGCCAGGGCCATCGGGTCGCGCGGCGGCACGAGAAAGCCGGTTTCGGAATCGACGACCGAATAGCGGATACCGCCCACGTCCGCGCCGATCACCGGACGCGCGCATGCCATCGCTTCCAGTGGCGTGATGCCGAACGGCTCGTACCATGGCGTCGTCACGAACACATCGGCCGCGCCATAGTACTGACGCAGCTGGGCTCGCCCGCGCCGCCCGACGAACGTCACGTGCTCGGCCACGCCGCACTCCGCGGCGACGCCACGCAGGCGCGCGATTTCCGGTGTGGCGATTTCGTTGGGTAGATCGGCGTTGCCGCCCACGACGTACAGGTGAGCATTGACATCCCTGCGTTTGCGCAACAGCGCCAGGGCGCGAACGACATTGTCGATGCCCTTGCGTCGCACGATCCGGCCCAGTTGCAACACGGCGAACTGGTCATTCGGCCAGCCGAGGATCTTGCGCGCGAGTTCGCGCTCCATCGGCGCGAACTCGGCGGTATCGAAGCCGCAGGGGACGATCTCCACGCGTGACGGATCGACCGCATAGTGCTCGCGAAGGTCCGCGGCATCCTGCGGGCATTCGGCTATGACGATGTCGCTCTCCCGCACGAGTTGCTCTTCGATCGCAAAGCGCTCGTCGGGAAAGCCGTCGTCGGCGCCCTGATGGAGCCTGCGCACTTTGCCGAGCGCGTGGAACGTCATGACGAGCGGGATGCGCTGCGCGTGTTTCGCTTTGAGCGCCGCCAGACCCGACATGAAGAAATTGGCGTGAATCACGTCGTAAGGCCTCGATTCGCGGCGGCAAAAGCCGAGCAGAAAGTCGGCGAAGGCAGGCATATAGGGCAGGAGCGCTTCCTTCGGCATTTGCGTCGGGGGACCGGCCGGCACGTGGATCACCCGCACGCCGTCCATGTCCGAAATTGCAGGCAGCAAGGCGCGATCGCGCCGTGTGAACACATCGACGTCGTGCCCGGCACGCCGAAGTTGTCGGGCGACGTTGGCGACATAGATGTTTTGGCCGCCGCTGTCGACCCCGCCCGCGATGGCGAGCGGAGAAGCATGTTCACTGACCAGTGCGATTTTCATTTGGTGTCCTTCATACGGAGACGGTGCAGGGCATTTCGCCGATGGCCTCCCTGGCAGGTACACACGCGAGGCCGTCTCCCGCCCCCGAGCATGCCTTGTGCCAATCGCATCCGGTCAAAGCTTCAGAAGCGCTGGTCAAGCGGCGCATCGCTTCTGTGTTCTTTACTCAACGAACGTCCACCGCCGCTCTTACCGGAACGATGTAATTAGGACGCACCTTTGCCGGCCGCCGGATGGCGGGAATCGCTGGAGCACTTCTTGCTGCCGCGATGTCGTTCCCAGCGGGAACCGCAAGGAGCGAGAGCCGAGATGAACGACCGAATCTCCGTAGTCGTGTTGACCCGCAACCGCCTGCCCGAAGTGACGCGTACGGTGTCGCATCTGCTTTCGCTACCCGAAGCACCGCCCGTCATCGTGGCGGACAACGGTTCGACGGACGGCACGGCGACCGCGCTGCGCGAGCGCTTTCCCGACGTTCAGGTGATCGAGTGCGGCGCCAACCTCGGCGCGGCGGGGCGCAATCGTGCCGCGAAGCTCGCAAGAACGGACTACATCGCCTTCAGCGACGACGACACGGAATGGCAACCCGGTGCGCTCGACGAAGCGGTTCGCATACTCGATTCAGCGCCGCGCGTGGCGGTGATTTCCGGGCGAGTGCTCGTCGGCGAATCGCGCGAGCTCGATCCGACCTGCGCGCGCATGCGGGCAAGCCCGCTCGATCGGGCTGGCTTGCCCGGACCGGCGCTCGTGGGTTACATGGCCGGGGCCTGTGTATTTCGCGCGGGGGTATTCCGGAAAGTGGGCGGGTACGAGCCGCGGCTTTTCATCGGCGGCGAGGAAGCGCTCGTTGCGCTGGATGTGCTCGATGCAGGCCACGCGATCGTCTATTGCGATTCCGTCGTGACCGTGCACCGGCCATCGGCTGCGCGTGACGCACCGTTGCGCCGGCGCATGCTCGCGCGCAACGCGGCGCTCGTGGCATGGCTGCGCCTGCCGCGCGGCGAAGCGTTGAGCGCGAGCTTCCGCGCATTCGCCGCACTACGAGCAGGCGAACGAGATTTCCTCAGACATGCTGCCGCTTTGCTGCGCGATATCGGATGGGCTATGCGCAGGCGCCGTGCGGTGGGCGCCGCCGTCGTGCGAATGTGCGAGCAGGTGCGGGAGGCCGAGCTGGCGGCGTTCGGCCGACGGCAGGCGCTTCAGCAGCTTCGGTCGGCGCGCCGATACACGCTGCGCGCGAGCGATAAACGCCAATAGCGCTCGGGTTCGACGAGATCGTTCGGATGGGCGTCGCCGAGCGCGCGCAGCTGGCTTCGATAGGCTCGCACGCTGCGCCATTTTTGCGCGGCGGCGCGCGCGCTTCGGACGGGCATGAGAATCTCGTCGGTGTCGGGTGTCGTCAGGATTCCCCTCGACGCGAGCGAACCGCGGCGCTCGAGCGCGATACGCCCGATGTGCCGATAGATCGCTTCCTCGTATGCGATGAGCGAGGCAATCTTTGCCGAGTCGAGCAATGCGCAGCAGGCGTCGGCAACGAGTACGTGGTCGGAATGATAAAGGCCGATCGGCGCGACGAAGGCGAGACGGCCGCTTCGTTGCCATGCCTCGTCAAGCGCCGCGCTCACGGTCTCGATCGCCGGGCTTTGGCGGTATTGGCTGTCGGTAAACGCCAGCCGGATCGGCCAGGCATCGAGCGATGCGAGCGCGCGATCGTCTTCGCGCCTACGCGCTTCCAATGCGGCGTCCGAATCGGCAAAGCCCGAGGCCTGGTCCCACGGTGTGGACAGAGCGGGCCGCGGTGCGCCCGCGAATACGGTGCAGACGATCGAGCCCGGGTGCATCGCGAGCAGCATGCCGCAGCTGAAAACGGCATCGTCGAGATGAGGCGAAACGACGAAAAGCGGCGAGGGACTCATGCGGCGGGAGAGGCGAGCCGGCGGTGGCGACGCAGGCTTGCCCCGCAAGGAAAATGCCTGCCGTTCGCGCTCAGGCCGCCAGGGCTTGGCGGATGGCGGATGCCAGATCGCCCGCCTGGAACTTCGCCACGTACCCCGTCGCACCCGCGTTTTTGACGTGCGCCTCGTTGGCCGTGCCCGTCAGCGACGAGTGAATGATGACGGGGATGTCGCAAGTGCGTTCGTCGGCCTTGATCTGACGTGTCAGCATGAACCCGTCCATTTCCGGCATTTCGAGGTCGGTCAGCACCAGCGCGATCTTGTCGCGTGCGCGCACGCCTTCGTCTTGCGCTTCGCGGGAGATCTTGTTGAGAATGTCCCACGCCTCCTGACCCGTCTTGGCGATGATGTATTCGGCGCCGAGCGCGGCCAGGCTTTGCTCGATGAGCTTGCGGGCGAAACCGGAATCGTCGGCCGCCAGAATCTTCGCTCCGGTTTTGACCGTCACGGCAGCGCCGACTTCCTGCGGGTCGACGCTCGGATGCTGCGCCGGAAACACGTCGCGCAGCACCTGCTCGACGTCGACCACCTGCGCGAGCCGGGAGTCGCCGGTATTGCCGTCGATGCGGGCGATGCTCGTGACCGAGCTGGCGCCTGCCGACGCTTCGGCCGAAAGGACCTGATTCCATTCGAGGCGGACGATGTCGTCCACTTCCTCGACCGCGAACGCCTGCGTCGAGCGGGCGAATTCGGTGACGAGCAGGATGTTGAGGCCCCGTGTCGGGTTGCATCCCATGAGCCGCGGCAGATCGATCACAGGGATGATCTGGCCGCGGATATCGACCGCACCGAGTACGTGAACGGACGAACCGGCGATCGGCGTCACGGCCGGCATCGTCATGATCTCGCGCACCTTGAATACGTTGATGCCGTAGAGTTCGTGCGGATCGCCTTCGTCGCCGGAGGCCGCGCCGAGCCGGAATAGCAGGAGTTCGAACTTGTTCGAGCTGGTCAGATTGGTGCGTTCGTCGATCGAGTGATGATCTGCGGCCATTGAGGCATTCCTCGAGGTTGGACCTGTCGGTACAAGGGTTGCGGCCCCGATTCCGGGCACGCGTGGGCGCGCCGGGGGCTTACCAGCTTGATAACGGCCGCGAGTGCCGAAAATTGATAGACCCCCGCGTTTGCCCTAGGGGGAAACACGTTTTTGTCGGGGTTGGGCGCCGCAATGCGTCGATGGCCCGTGCGCTTCAAACGCGGCGCGTCAATTGCCCGCGCGCCCGTTCGCGTTCGTCGGGGCTGAGCGCCGCAAGGAAATCGAAATGACCGGAGATCAGCGTCGCAATCGGCACGCCATCGCGAAAGACGATGCGGTTCCCCGCGAGCGCAGGGATCTTGTCGCCTGGCAAGATGGTACCGACGAGGTTGAGCGGGTCGGCGCCGCTCACGCAGACCAACGTGCCGTCGACGGAACACTTTCGGGTTTCGCGCAAGACCGGAATCGCTTCGGGCAGGGCGAATTGTTCGCCCGACAGGCCGTTGACGAACCTGCCACCGCGTACTTCGCCGCGCCCCTCCAGACGGTGGAAGGTACGCAGCAGCTCGCGCCAGCGCGGCAGCCACGACGGCTCGCGCTCGAGCAGCTGCCAGCAGACGACGCCGTAACGTCGCAGCAATGTCATGGCGACATGTTCGAGTACGTCCGCCGATGCGGCGCTCGAGTGCCGTGCATCGCCGATGCCGGGCGCATCCGCGGCCGCGGTCTCTCCGACGGGTGGCCGCCTGATCAACGCCCAGCGCCCGGCATCCGCCATGCCGCCGATGAACGCCCCGTGTCGCGCGCCGCGCCGAGGCCCATGGCGCGCGGTGCGCTGGCGTGCCGCAGCCGGCTGCAGCAGCGCGCGCAGTCCCGCGAAGCTGTCGGCATTGACGAGGCCGGCTGCGACCAGTTCGCCGAGGGCCGCTTCGAGCTCGATGGGCAGCGAGCGCGTCTCGTGAAGCTGCTCGTCGAAAAACATCGCTCCGTGTCGCGCGAGTGCTTCGAAGACGGCGCGGGCGCGGGCAGACAACGCATCGGCGGGAGGCGGCTCGCTCAGCGCCTGCCAGAGCGGCAGATGGCGGCGAGCGAGCAGCACGATCGGCGTCGAGCGCACAGGTGTACTCGATACGCGGGCGGACGCTTGCGCGAGCCGGGCCCATACGAGCCGGCCCGAGCGGCATAGCGCGTCGAGCGACGTACCCGTGTAGTCGCGAATCCGGCCGGGCAGGATGTCTTCTTCCCACGCGGCGGCGGGCGCCTCGAAGCCTTCGAGTTGCTCGAGCGTGGCCGCGAGCGCGTCGGACCCCATACCGCGCGCGTCGGGCGCAACGCGCTGCCATTCGAACAGAAAACGCATGAAATCGGCACGCTCGACAGGCTCGATCTCGCGACGCAAGCGCCGAATCGTATAGCGATGAATCCGTGCGAGTAGATGTCGCTCGCACCATTCGTCTGTGTTCGCGCCCGGTGAAAAGCGGCCGCGCATGACGTAGCCTTGTGCTTCGAGCGCGACGAGCGCCCCGGCAACGGCCGAGGCGGGCAGAGCAAGCGGGCGCGCCAGTTGGGCAACGGTGGATGGCGGCAGGGCGCTCAGACGTGACCGGACGATCTCGACGAGCGCGTCGCCGGCCGACCCGCCCACATCGAACTGCGCCGGAACGACGAGGCGCGGCTCATACACAGCGTCGGGATAGACCGCGCGAAAAGCGGCAAGCCGCTCGAGCGGCATCCATAGCGCGTCGTCTTGCGCGATCTGCATCCGGGTTGCGCGCCCCGAGCGCGCCAACTCCGCGAGCCACGCGGCCCACCCGTCGTTCGACCGAACTTCGCTTTCGCTCGCGCACGCGAGCGTCATCAACGCCTCGTGCATCTCGTCGGCGTTTCGCACGCTGGGCCATGCTTCCTGGCGCACCGTATCGATCGCTTGCGCATCGAGCGCGCCGAGATCGTTGGCGCTGTCGGGCTCGCTGAAACGGCGCGAGAGTACCGCTTGCGTACGGCGCTCTTCGAGCGGAGCGTCGTCGAGGAATGCGTAGGGACGTGCATTGAGAATTTCGGCGGCGAGCGGCGACGGCGCCGCGAGCTCGCGCGTCACGAGCGAGACGCTGCCGCTTTCGATTCGACGCAGCAACGCAACCCAGCCGTCGCAATCCATCGCTTCGTGCAGGCAGTCGTCGATCGTCTGATCGACAAGCGGATGATTCGGCAGTTCGCGCTCGCCGGCGATGTTCTCGAGGCACGCCACTTGATCGGGGAAGACGGCCGCCAGCAAATCCTCGCTTTTCATGCGCTGCAATTGAGGTGCCGTCTTGCGCCCGCCGGTGAAGCGCGGCAACGCCAGCGAAGTCGTCGCGTTCCAGCGCCAGCGTACGTTGAATAGCGGTGCATCGAGCAGAGCCTGAGTCAGAACATGCTCGGCCGTATTCGAATGCACATAGCGCCAGACTTCGTCGAGCGGAAAACTATGGGCGCTCGTGAGCGAGAGGACGATGGCGTCCTCGGTTGCCGCGGCTTGCAGCTCGAAGTTGAACGTGCGGCAAAAGCGCTTGCGCAAGGCGAGCCCCCACGCGCGATTGATCCGGCTGCCGAACGGCGAATGGATGACGAGTTGCGCGCCCCCCGACTCGTCGAAGAATCGCTCCATCACGACGGTGTCCTGCGTGGGCAATGCCGTCAGTGCGGCGCGGGCGCGGGCCAGATACTCGACGATCTGCCGCGCGGCGCTCTCGCTCACGGTCAGCTCGCGCATGAGCGTCTTCACTGCTTCATCCACGAGCGTGGGTGCTACGGGCGATTGCGCCGTATCGTCAGGAGACCTCAGTAACGCGTCGATGCGCGCGCGTAGGCGCGAAACGGCGGCGGACAGTTCGTCGCTGCGCCCGGGGGCCTCGCCGAGCCAGAACGGAATGTTCGGAGCTTGCCCCGCCGCATCGACGACGCGCACGCGTCCGGCTTCGACACGAAGGATGCGATAGGCGGTGTTGCCGAGCTGAAAGATATCGCCGGCGAGGCTTTCGACCGCGAAGTCTTCGTTGACGGTGCCGATATTGATGCCTTGCGGCTCGAGCAGCACCGCATAGTCGGCGTTATCGGGAATGGTGCCGCCCGAAGTGACGGCAGTGAGCTTGCCGCCGCGGCGCGCACGCAGCGTGCCGCTCACGATGTCGCGGTGCACGTACGCACCGCGCGGCCCATGACGGCTCGTGTAGCCTTCGGCCAGCATGCGCAGCACGGCGTCGAAGCGTTCGCGCGTGAGCGTTGCATACGGCGCGGCATGGCGATAGCACTCGAAAAGCGCATCCTCGCTCCATTCCTCGCAGGCCACCTCCGCCACGATCTGCTGGGCGAGCACGTCGAGCGGCGCACGCGGAATGACGAGCGCATCGAGTTCGCCGCGCCGCGTGCAATCGATCAGGGCGGCGCACTCGACCAGATCGTCGCGCGAAGTCGGAAAAAGGCGGCCTTTCGGCATGCCGCCGACATGGTGTCCCGAGCGGCCCACGCGTTGCAGGAAAGGCGCGATGGCACGGGGCGAGCCGAGCTGACACACGAGATCGACGTCGCCGATATCGATGCCGAGCTCGAGCGAGGCGGTGGCGACCAGCACACGCAGGGCACCCTGCTTCAGCCGCGATTCGGCATCGAGCCGGTGTTCCTTGGCCATGCTGCCGTGATGCGCCGCGACCGCATCCTGGCCGAGCCGCTCCGTCAGATGACGCGCGGCGCGCTCGGCCATGCGGCGGGTATTGACGAAGACGAGCGTCGTGGCATGCGCCGCCGCGAGCTCGGCGAGTCTGTCGTAGACACGTTCCCAGACCTCGTTGGCCATGACGGCTTCGAGCGGGACGGGTGGCAACTCGAGCGCGAGATCGCGCGGGCGGTTGTGGCCCACGTCGACGATCGCGCACTGCGCATGCGGGCCCTGCCCGACCAGAAACTGCGCGACGGTCTCGATCGGCTTTTGTGTGGCGGACAGCCCGATGCGCGACAGACGACGCTTGCAGAGCGCGTCGAGCCGTTCCAGCGAGAGCGCCAGATGGCTGCCGCGCTTGGTGGCGGCGACAGCGTGGATTTCATCGACGATGACCGTGCGCGTCGTGGCGAGCATTCGGCGGCCCGAGTCGGACGAGAGCAGCACGTAGAGCGATTCGGGGGTCGTGACGAGGATGTGCGGGGCCCGCTGCCGTTGCGCCGAGCGTTCGCGTTGCGTCGTGTCGCCCGTGCGGACCGCCGTGCGGATATCGACGGGCGGCAGCTCGAGTCGGGCCAGTTCTTCCGCGATACCGGCCAGGGGCCGCTCGAGATTGGCATGGATGTCGTTCGACAGCGCCTTGAGCGGCGAGACGTAGACGACGAGCGTTGCGTCCGGCAGCGCGCCGCCCGCGGCGAGCCCGTCGCGCACGAGTTCATCGAGCGCCCATAGAAAAGCCGTCAACGTTTTGCCCGAGCCGGTCGGTGCGGCGACAAGCGTCGAGCGGCCGCGCCGGATAGGCGGCCATGCACGGCACTGTGCCTCGGTGGGCGCATCGAACGTGCGCTCGAACCACGCGGCGACCGCGGGGTGGAATTCGGCGAGCGCCTCGTGAGCGAGAGAGGGCGTCATGACGTCGATATGTGGGGCTTGCGCTGAACTTTCAAGCCGGCGTATCCGCGCCGGTTCGCCGGTTCGCGAACAGATCGCGGTAAGCCGCAAACGTCGACAGATACGCGAGCGGCGCAAGCACGATGAGGCCGATGCCGAGTGTGACCAGCGCGGCGCCGACCAGGCCCGCGATGAATACTCCATACACGAGCGCCGCCAGCGGATTGCGCCAGGTCGCGACCGCGCTCGCTTTGAGCGCATCCAGCGGCGGCATGCGTTCGAGCACGATCAGCGCCGGCGCGAGCCAAAGCGTGAGCGCGGCGCCGATGACGGCTACCGCATAGAGTAACGCGGCGAGCCACGGCGCGCTTGCACTTGCCGCACCGGGGGCAGCGAGTGCGAGCGCATTGAACGATGCTGCCATGCGGCTTGCGGCGAAATCGCAGACGAGCGCGGCTGCCAGTGCGACGAGGCTGGCGGCAAAGAGCGGCTGAGCGTGACGTCGAATGCCGTTGAACGCATCGGCCACGCGTACGGTTCCGAGCGTGCGGCAGTTTTCGGCCGCGGCGCACATGCCGCCGGCCCATAAAACGGTGAATACGGGCGTTAGATCGCTGATCACCGGAATCATGCTGAGCAAAACCGTGACGACGAGGTCGATTGCGCCAAGCGCGACCCATACTGCGGGCCGCACGCGGAACAGCGCCCATCCCTCCACGATCCATTGCGAGCCGTGGTGAGCGGAAACGGTGTGCGTGTACATGGATGATGGCTCCGAAAGGACAACGCCCAGATGACTGACGAGTGCCGATGCCGCGAATTATCCACCAGCGGGCCGCCAGTCACTTGCAGTGCTCGCGGCTTTTAGCCGGAGACCGTTTGCGTAATTGTCTGGTTCAAATAGTACTTTTTTTGCGACGGCGAGACCCGTTTTGCCCTCGGGGTGGTTGCTCAGCGCGGACTCTGCGACGGCGTCAGCGTGCCAAGGCGAGTCAGGCCGCGGGAGTGCTCCAAGCCGTCAACTGCCGCCACGGAATGCGACTACGAAACTTCGTCGTTTCGCAAACCATTTCCGCGTGATATAAGCGCGTGCATACGATGATTTACAAGGAGGGGACTTCATGAGTTCAATCAGCCGCATCAAGGCCACCGCAGCAGGGTGGAGTGTCGTTGCGCTGGCAACGGCATCGCTCGGCCTGATGGAAAGCGTACCGGCCGTCGCCAAGACCGGTACGACGAAACCCGTATTGACGGCATCGGCCATGGCGGTCGCGGATGAGTTCAGCGCCGATGCGGCCGAACAGATCTTCAAGGAAGGCGGCAACGCCGTCGATGCGGCGGTGGCGATCGCCTTCACCCTGGCCGTGACTTATCCCGAGGCAGGCAACATCGGCGGTGGCGGGTTCATGACGCTCTTCGTCGACGGCAAGCCGTACTTCCTCGATTACCGCGAGCGGGCCCCGCTGGCGGCGACGAAGAACATGTACCTCGACAAGGACGGCAACGTGATCAAGGGCATGAGTCTCGTCGGCCCGCGCGCGGTCGGCGTGCCTGGCACCGTGGAGGGAATGTGGGAGGCGCAAAAGCGCTTTGGCCGACTGAAATGGAAGCAGGTCCTCGCACCGGCCATCCACTACGCGCGCGATGGCTTCGCGGTCAGCGATCAATTGCAGGAGCGTCGGGATAATGCGGCGAAGGACTTCGGCGATAAAACGAACTTCGGCAAATATTTCGGCGGGCTGAATACCGGCGTCACGTTCAAGCAGCCGGAACTCGCTGCGACGCTCACGCGCATCGCCGAGAAAGGCGCGAAAGAGTTCTACGACGGCAAGACGGCCGATCTGATCGCGGCCTCGATGAAAGCGGACGGCGGCCTCATCACGAAACGCGACCTGCAGCAATACAAGGCAGTATGGCGCCAGCCGGTGCAAGCCGACTGGAACGGCTATCACGTGATTACGGCGCCGCCGCCGAGCTCGGGCGGCATCGGGCTCGTGCAGTTGCTGAAAATGAAGGCCGATTTGAAGGACAAGTTCGAGGGCGTGCCGCTCAATTCGGCGAAGTACATACACCTCGTCGCGGAAATCGAAAAACGTGTCTTCGCCGATCGCGCGCAATATCTCGGCGATCCCGATTTCTTCAAGGTGCCCGTTGCGCAGTTGATCTCCGACGATTACATCGCCAAGCGCGCTGCCGAAGTCAATCCGGACAAGCCATCGGATACGAAGAGCGTGCAGCCGGGCCTCGGCACCTCGATGCCGGAGAAAGCGGAGACGACCCACTTCTCCGTGATCGACAAATGGGGCAACGCCGTATCGAACACTTACACGATCAACGGTTACTTCGGATCGGGCGTTGTGGCGGACGGCACGGGCATTCTGTTGAACGACGAGATGGACGACTTCTCCGCCAAGCCGGGCGTGGCGAATATGTTCGGCGTGGTCGGCAGCGATGCGAATTCGATCGAGCCGAAGAAGCGGCCGTTGTCGTCGATGTCGCCGACGATCTTGACGAAGGACGGCAAAGTGGCGCTCGTCATCGGCACACCGGGCGGCTCGCGCATCTTCACGTCGATTTTCCAGGTCGTCAGCAACGTCTATGACTTCAAGATGCCGTTGCCCGATGCCGTTGCGGCGATGCGCTTTCACCACCAGTTGCTGCCGCCCAACACGATCTTCTGGGAGCCGTACAAGCCGATCGAGGGCGAACTCGCGAAGCAATTGCAGGACATGGGCTATGTCTTGCAGAAGCAGGGCTTCAACGGCGACATCCAGGCCATCGAGATCAACGGCGATACGCCGGAGCCGGCGGCCGATCCGCGCGGACGCGGCGTCACGAGAATCGTTCAATAGAGGCGCCATCGTTGGCTGCGCGCGCCCCCGAGGCCGCGCGGCCAATCGAACATTTATCGGCATCGCGACTGGAATAGGAACGGTGCTTGCTCGTTCGACCATATGAAGCAAAGGTCTGATGAACGAGCGATGGCAATTCATATCGGCATTTCCGGCTGGCGCTACGGCGGTTGGCGCGGCGTCTTCTATCCGAAAGGATTGCGCCAGGCGAGCGAGCTCGCGTACGCATCGCGAGCCGTCGATACGATCGAAATCAACGGCTCGCACTACTCCTTACAGACGATAGACAGCTATCGGAGCTGGCATGATGCCGTGCCCGAGGATTTCGTATTCAGTGTGAAAGGGCCACGGTATCTCACGCATATGCTGCGTTTTCGCGACGAGTCGGCACTGCCCGCGATCGCGAATTTCTTCGCCTCCGGCGTGCTCGCCCTCGAAGACAAGCTCGGCCCGTTTCTCTGGCAGTTTCCGCCGAATTTCCCATTCGAGGCGACACGGCTCGAGCGGTTTCTCGCGCTGCTCCCTCCAACGGTGGAAGATGCCGTAACGCTTGCGAAACGACACGATGCGCGCGTGAAGAAGCCATGGTGCGAAACGCGACGGGCGGGGCAATTACGCCATGCGGTCGAAATCCGGCACCGTAGTTTTTGCACGCCCGAGTTTCCGGAAATACTGCGACGGCATGGCGTTGCGCTCGTCGTCTCCGACGCCGTGGCCGACTGGCCCTATACGGAAGACGTGACGGCCGATTTTCTCTATTTGCGTCTGCATGGCACCGAAACGCTATACAGCGGCGCTTATTCGGACGCCGCGCTCGAACGCTGGGCCAGACGTATCGCCACATGGGCACGCGGAAGCGAGCCGCGCGACGCAAGACGTATTGCGAAGACACGCCTGACACGTACGCCGAGGGATATCTATTGCTACTTCGACAACGACCAGAAAGTACAGGCGCCTTTCGACGCTCAGCGCCTGAAGCAGTGGCTCGGACGCGAAGGCGTTGCGCTCCGAAAGCGCGACGCGCCGCCGCCGCTGGCCTCGGCCGGCTCGGCGCGGCGCAAGCCGCGCTCCCATGCCGTGCAAGCTTCGCACGAGTAAAGTACAGTGCATGCAAAAGCGGTGGCCGCCACCGATACGATCGGCCGCGCCGGTAGCGCGGATCGGACCGTGTTTGCCTTGATGAAGGAGCGAAAGCCGATGGGCTGCGATGTATCCCAGCTGCGGCAGGCCTTCGAAGAAGTCCGCCGATACAGCCTCGAACTGACCCGCCCGCTCTCGGCGGAGGATCAACAGGTTCAGTCCATGACGGACGCGAGCCCCACCAAATGGCATCTGGCCCACACGAGCTGGTTCTTCGAAACGGTGTTGCTCGCGCAGCACGTCCCGGGTTACCGGTTTTTCGATGAACGCTATCCGTTTCTCTTCAACTCGTATTACGAAGCGCTCGGGCCTCGCCATGAGCGGGCACAGCGTGGGATGCTCACTCGACCGTCGCTCGACGAGGTGCATGCCTATCGGCTGCATGTCGATGAAGCAGTGCTGGCGGTGCTCGACCGCGCCGAGCCCGATTTGCTCGAGACGATCGAGCCGATCGTGACGCTTGGACTTCATCACGAACAGCAACACCAGGAACTGATCGTGACGGATGCCCTGCACGCATTCTCGTGCAATCCTCTCATGCCGGCTTATCGGAACCCCGACGTGGGCACGCCGCTTTGGCCGACGACGCATGCCGGGCCGATCGAATGGCTGTCCCGGCCCGGCGGCGTTGTCAGGATCGGTCATGAGGGCGGTGATTTTTGCTTCGATAACGAGGCACCCAGACATGAAGTTTTGCTACGTCCCTACGAAATCGCGCATCGACTCGTCACATGCGGCGACTACACTGCCTTTATCGCGGACGGAGGTTACGAGCGGCCTGAACTCTGGCTCTCGGACGGATGGGCGATGGTGCAGCGCGAAGGGATGCACGCGCCGGCCTATTGGCGGCAGCGCAGGCAGGGCGCCGCATCGGATGCGGCGAGCGTGGACGAGTGGCTCGTATTCGGCGTGGGCGGTCTCGAGCCGATGAAGGCCGAAACACCGGTGTCGCAGCTGAGCTTTTATGAAGCCGCGGCGTACGCCGAGTGGGCCGGCGCGCGATTGCCGACGGAGTTCGAATGGGAGGCAGCCTTCGATGCACCGGGCATCGACCAGATGATGGGCCACGTCTGGCAATGGACGCGCTCGTCATACGATCCATATCCGGGCTTTCGCCCCGTGGCGGGCCTTGCAGCGGAATACAACGGCAAATTCATGGTGGGGCAACTCGTCTTGCGCGGCAGCAGTATCGCGACACCGCCGGGTCATGCCCGTCGCAGTTACCGAAACTTCTTTCCGCCGGCGGCGCGCTGGCAATTCTCTGGAGTACGCCTTGTTCGAGACATCTGACACGTCGGGGCTGACCGGCGCCGGCTCGGGCGCCGCGGCATTCGTCGGCGACGTTCGGCAACCGCGCGGTGCAAGCAACGCCTTCGAACGCGACCTCTTGGCCGGCCTGTCCGTGAAGCCGCGGCGTGTGGCACCGAAGTATTTCTACGATGCGGCCGGATCTGCGCTTTTCGATCGGATATGTGAATTGCCGGAGTACTACCCGACTCGGACGGAGTTCGCCATCCTCGAGCGCAATGCTCGTGCGATCGCGGAATGTATCGGTCCGCGCGCGGACATCGTCGAGTTCGGCGCAGGATCGCTCTCGAAGATCCGGCGCTTGCTCGATGCATTCGAGCCCGCGCATGCCCCGCGCCGTTTCTTTCCGATCGATATTTCAGCGGACCATCTCGAGGGTGCGGCGCGCCGACTTCATGCCGACTATCCGTGGCTGCACGTACACCCGGTGGGAGCCGACTATATGCAGGAGGGCGCGCTCGGTGACCTGGAGGCCGCATCGGAGCGCCGTGTCGGGTTCTTTCCGGGCTCGACGATCGGCAACCTCGATCCGGACGAGGCGCGCGGCTTTCTACGTCGGGCGGCGCACCTGCTCCAAGGCGGCGGCCTCTTGATCGGTGTCGATCTCGTGAAGGACCCGGACGTCTTGCACCGCGCTTATAACGATCGGCAAGGCGTCACCGCCGCGTTCAATTTGAATTTGCTTCGGCGTGCCAACGAAGAGCTGGGAGCCGATTTCGAGTTGAGCCGTTTCGCGCATTACGCGTTTTACGAGCCGCGCCGACAGCGTATCGAAATGCATCTCGTGAGCCGTTGCGCGCAGACGGTCAGGCTCGGCGGACATGCCTTTGCGTTCGATCAGGGCGAGAGCATTCACACGGAGAACTCGCACAAGTTCACGATCGATGGCTTCCGCGCACTTGCGGTATCGACGGGATTCGAGCCGGGTCCCGTCTGGACAGACGAGGCCCGGCTTTTCAGCGTGCATTGGCTCGCCAGTCCGCCTGCACGAGCGAGCCGTTGATCGTCAATAACCGCCCCAACGGCGTTCGCGCCACTGGTGTTCGCGCCATTCATGCTCGCGCCATTCGCGGCGGCGCCACTCGCGCGCGCGCCAGTCGTCGCCGCGGTAATAGCCTACCGCCACGGGTGCCGCGTAGGCCGGTGCCGGCGGCGCCACGTAGACGGGTTGCGGAGCCACATATACCGGCGCGGGGATGCCGACGCCGATGGCCAGATCGACGTGCGCGGATGCCGCGCTCGAGACACCCAATACCGTCAGGCCGATCAATGCTCCCACGAGCTTCTTGTTCATCGCGCTACTCCTTGCACTCCATGTGCGTTGTTTTGACCACGGAGCCAGTGTAGGGGCCACGCGCTGACACAGGTGAAAGCGGCTTGCGAGATCGGTAACGCTGCATTACGGGCCGCAAGCCTTGCCCAGAGCGGCGTTCGGGCCGCACAGCCCGACGAGCGCAGCGCAATCAGGAGTCTTCGGGGAACACGGCGCGGCCCTGCGTGAGGTCGCGCAACGCAGTGCGCGCGGCCTCGATTTCGCTCGCCGGCATCTGCATGGCGAGCCACACCTGCGCACCATGGCGGCTCTCGACGAGGACGACGTCGTGCTGCTCCATCCACCGTCGCGCGCGTGCCTCGTCCGCATAGCTGAGCTCGACGGCCAACCGTGCCTGAGCGATGCGCTCGACGCGCTGCGCCCCTCCCAGCGCGGTGGCAATGGCATCGGTATAGGCACGCACGAGGCCGCCCGCGCCGAGCTTGACGCCGCCGTAGTAGCGAACGACGGCGCCGAGCACGCTATCGAGATCGTGATGGCGCAGGACTTCGAGAATCGGGCGGCCGGCCGTGCCGGACGGCTCTCCATCGTCCGACATGCCGGACTGCCCTCCGGCGAGCAGCGCCCAGCAAACGTGTGTAGCACCGGGATGCGCATCGCGCAACTGCCGCAGCGCCCCCATTGCCGCGTCCCGATCGGCGACGGGCAGCGCATGCGCGATGAAGCGGCTTTTGCGGATTTCGAGTTCGGCCGTGACCGGCGCGGCAAGTGTGAAGACGGGCAAATCGGTGGGCGAAGAGAGCGGGAGGCGCCAGTTTAACGCACCGGCCGGGAGGCGCTGGCCTGCGGCCGGCTGGCTGACCGAGCTTCGCCAAGACCGACGAGACTTATCCCCAGATATTGGGGGCAAACCTGTGTATAACCCGCCGGGAGTCCATGTAAGTGCTTGATGCGAAAGCATGTGGATCGCAGCGATACGAACCTGAGCAGCTCGAACGATTCGCGCGGACTCGCGGCGATCGAGCCGAGATGCCCGATTTCGGACCGGCCGCCGCCCGACGATGGCATGATATGCGCCTTGGCCTTTTTCGCTCGTTCACCGCTCATCCCCAATATGTCTGACCTTATCGTTCACGGCGGCCTTCCGCTGCGCGGCGAAATCACGCCTTCGGCCAACAAGAACGCCGTTCTGCCTATTCTTTGCGCCACCTTGCTGACCGATGCGCCGTTGCGGCTCATCGGCGTGCCCGACATCACCGATGTCAGGAAGATCCTCGATATTTTTCGCACGCTCGGCAGCGAGGTCTCGATGGACTTCGCAACCGGGGTGCTCGAACTCCATCATCGCGCGACCGTGTTCGACCCGGGTTGCCATCACCTGCCCGAGGAGATGCGCTCGTCGATCATGCTCGTGCCGCCGCTGCTTGCACGCTTTCGCGTGGCGCGCCTCGAAAACGACGTCAAGGGTTGCACGCTCGGTGTACGAGAGATCGATCCGCACGTCGAGGTGTTCGAACGGTTCGGCGCGCGCATCGAGCGCACGAACGGCTCGCTGATCGTACGCAGTGACGCCGCCATGCGCGCGAACGATCACTGGCTCGATTACGCCTCCGTGACGACGACCGAGAACTTCGTGCTCTGCGCCGCGGCCGCATCGGGGACGTCGACGCTGGTCAATGCCGCATCCGAGCCGCACGTGCAGGAGTTTTGCCGGTTCATCGCGATGCTGGGCGTACCGATCGACGGTATCGGCACATCGCGGCTCGCCATCTCCGGTGGCTGCAAGCTCGGCGGCGGAGAGTTCCGATTCGACGAGGATTTCCACGAGATCGCCACGTTTCTCGCGCTGGGCGCGATCACGGGCGGCGACATCGCGGTCAAAAACAGTGCGCCCGAGCAGTTCCCGTTGATCGACAGGACGTTCGCCAAGTTCGGCATCGATGTCGTCCATCGCGATGGCTGGTCGCGCGCCCGGCGCGACGGGCCGCTACGCGTGCGCAAGCCGTTTACGCCCAACATCCTGACCAAGATCGAGGCGGCGCCATGGCCGTATCTGCCCGTAGATCTTCTGCCGATCTTCATTGCGCTCGGTGTGCGCGCGCAAGGCAGCGCCATGTTCTGGAACAAGGTGTATGACGGTGCAATGGGCTGGTCTGTCGAGCTATCGAAGTTCGGCGCGCACGTGTTTCTTTCGGACCCGCATCGGCTCATCACGTTCGGCGGTATCCCGCTCACGCCGGCCAAGGTGGAGAGCCCCTATATCATCCGCGTGGCCATCGCGCTTTTCATGGTGGCAGCCAGCATCGAAGGGCAATCGGTCATCAAGAACGCCCTGCCGATCCGGCGCGCGCATCCGCATTTCGTCGAGAACCTGCGCTCTGTCGGTGCCAACGTCGAATGGACGAGTACGGAGTAAAGCGATGCGGACCGGCACGCGTATCGCGTGCCGGCCGCTGCGCCCAGTGCGGGCAGTCGATCGGTTATTCGCTCACGCCTTTTTTCTTGGCGAGGGATTCGGCCATCTGATAATGCTTTTCGATTACGGGAAGCTCTTTTTGCGCGAATTTCTTGAGATCCGCGTTCTGCCCACTCTCGATTTCCTTCTTGAAGGCGGCGACTGCTTCCTCGTGGCCCTTCACTCCGAGCTTGCTGATGTAGGCTCGATCGAACTCCTTACCCTTGAGCCCGCGTAGAGAATCGAGCAGCTCGGTGTCCGAGTTGTCCTTCGGCGCCGTCACATCGTGAGGCGCCGCTGCCTTGAGCTGCACCGTCATCTTCGTGTGGTCGTACATCATGTGACGTGCGAACGATTTCACATCCTTGTCGTTCGAATGCGATTGCGCGAGCTTGCCCGCGTCGATTTCGGTCGACGACGACTTCGTTGCCGCCTGTACGAAGTTGCGATCGGGTTCGGGTAGCGGATTGGCCGACGTTGTCGACGCGGCCTCGGTTTGCGCATTGCCGAGCCCGGGGATCGACAACGCGCAGCAGGCCAAAGCCAAGAACGAACGCTTCATAACGGCTCCTCGAATGGTTGGGAATAAACCAGCCCGATGCCGACGAGGCGCGGGGCTGCGGTACCGATAGGGCACCGCAAACAACGTACCGCTTCTCACCGAAAGCACGTCCGTGCGGCGGGTTGCGGCTGCGCAGCATGCTTGCGTAAGACTTGCAATGCGATGAGTCGATGTTGCCGGAGCCTGGCAATCGAGCAAGGCAGCGCACCCCCCGGGGCGGTCGAACGGGCCCGGCGCTTGCTCGACGGTCGGTGGAATCGACAGAAGGAGGCGCTTGCGCTCGCCATGGATACGATGCCGCTCGTGCTCGATTGGGAAGCTGTTGCGATCCGGCTCGTCTTTGCGCTCGGAACCGGGTTTATCTTTGGCTTCAATCGCAGCGAATCGGGAAAGACCGCCGGCCTGCGCACGACGATTCTCGTGTGCCTCGCTTCCTGCATCGCGATGCTGCAAGTCAACGCTTTGCTGCCGCAGGCCGGAAAGCATCCGGACTCGTTTCCGACGCTCGACTTGATGCGTTTGCCGCTCGGGGTACTGACGGGCATGGGTTTCATCGGCGCGGGCGCGGTGATGCGCAAAGACGGACTCGTCACCGGAGTGACGACCGCGGCCACGTTGTGGTTCGTGACGATCGTCGGCTTATGTATCGGCGGCGGGCAATATCGGCTGGCGGCCAGCGCGATCGTACCGGGCGTGGCCGTTCTATGGGGACTGCACTACGTCGAACAGCGCATGCACCGCCGCAAGAGCGCGTGGCTCACCGTCGAGTACGGGGCGGGCAGCGAATGTCCGTCCCGGCTCGTTCACGAGTTGGCGGCTCACGGTTGCTCGGTCACGCGGCGCGGCGCGGCCTGGCGGCGCGGTGACGAGCAGTTCGAAGAGCGCTTGCTCGTGCGATGGCGCGAACCGTTCGACCAGGATGCGAAAGTCTCGGCCTTCGCCGAACTGGCCCGGCGCTCGGGCGCGGATGCGACCCATTGGCAGATGGTCGAATAGTCGCGTAGTCGGATAGCGCCGCAACTCACGTCACGATGCCCGCAGCGGCGGCAACGACGGATTGGCCGGCTGCGTATACCGCTTTTCGACAGCGGCCCGGATGCGCGCACGGCTCTCGTCGGGCGAGAGCGATGTTTCTCGTTCGACCGTCTTGGCTTCCTGCGCGAGCTCGTCGTCGCCGATCACTTCCCCGAACCAGTGCGAATAATCGCCGCGTTCGAGATGAAAGCGCCAGGTGTCCTCGTCCACGCCATCCGCCATCTCGAGAAACAGCACGAGGTTGTGCGCGCGGAGGTTGAGCTTGCCTTCGGGACCCCGGAAATAAAAGCTGCGTTCAGGAATCAACAAGCCTTCCGCATACTTGCGATGATGCCGCCGGCGCTGCGTCGAGCCGGGCTCGACTTGCACCAGGTAGGGTCGAGCGGCTTGCCGCATCGTTTCCCAGACAAGCACTTGTCCCCGCTCGAGCGCATCCGAGGGTAGCGCGAGCGACGGCGCTGCAACGCCGGCCGCCTCGGCGAACGCGTTCATCGTTGCGGCGGGCTTGGCGCCCGTGGCAATCATGGTGTTGACTTGCCGCAGGAATGGACGAGCCACCTGGTCCGGATGGACCGTAACGGCCAGCGCAGTCTCGAGCACGATCGGCAGCGACGTGTCCGCGGGGTCCCAGCCCGCAGGAAAGAGCTGATGCGCCTCTTCGAACACAAGCCAGTGCGGTCGTCCGGTCCGCACCCGCAGCGCTTGCAACCGCAGCAGCAAGTTCGCGCAAAACTGCGGCCGCTCGGGCAGCGGCACGCGCAGCAGATTGACGGCGACGCTTTGTTCGGGCCGCTCGAGCAACTGCAATGCGTTATCGATCGAGGGCACGGTATGCGGATCGCCCAGCGCGACGAGGCTGCCTTCGCTGCAATGGTCTCCCTCCGGATCGAGGATGCAGGCCTGGTATCCGGCGTCCGCGAGCCGTTCGAGCACCGCGGCGGTCACCGTCGATTTGCCGCCGCCCGAGGGCCCGGCCAACAGCGCGATCGTGCCGTAGGCGCCGAGGTGAACCGGCGAGCGCTCCTCGTCGTCGAGGCGATGGCCGAGCAGCACCCGGCAGCGTTCGACGTTGGAGATACGCGAACTCAGATCGTCGTCGATCAACGCTCGTGCCAGCTCTTCGACGCCCTGGCCGTTGGCAGCCTGGGTGACCATGCTCGCATGGGCTTTGAGCGCGGGCAGCGCATTGCCGACGGCCACCGAAAATCCGCACGCGTCGATCAGGGGGTGATCGTTTTCCGCGTCGCCTACGCCGACGACGTTCAAAGGCGAAAGGCCCAGTTCATCGAGGGCGGCCATCAGGCCAGTTGCCTTGGTGACGCCGGGCGCAAGAATCATAACGGCATCGCCGTTGAAGACGACATGCAAGTCCAGCCCGAGATCGCGAATCGCCTCGAGTGCGATCCGCTCGTTCGGCTTCATCATCGCGACGAGCGTTTCGCTGACGCTGAAATCGCGAAGGCCTCGTTGCTTCAGCGCGGCGACGAACGCATCGGGCGGCGGCGGGGCAAGCAGCCGCTTTTCGCCGCCATCGGGCTGGTAGAGCACGCCCCCATTCTCGGCGACGACACGCGCAAAGAGATCGAGGCGCGGGCAAATCGACTTCAGATCGTCGAGCTCGCGTCCGCTCACGAGCAGCAACTGCCGGCCCGATTGCCGCAGTTTCTCCAGCACCGACCAGGTGCGTTCGACTACCCTCCCGTCCGTGGCGAGCGTGTTGTCATAGTCGGTTGCGAGCGCAACGAAGTGCATTTCGTTCTCCTCGAGACGCAATGGTCTTTCGCGCACCTCATTGCATTGCGCGTGCCGCGGGCGGATAGGATGCCGCGGCACGCAAGTCAGCGAATAAAAAACCAGGCTTGCAGCGCTATATCTGGCCGAACACCACGAGCAGGATCACGATGACGAGCAACAGGCCCAGACCACCGGTAGGTGCATAGCCCCAGCCGCGGCTATACGGCCAGGCAGGAAAAGCGCCGATCAGAAGGAGAATCAGCACGACGAGCAAAATGGTTCCTAACATATCGACCTCGCACGAGCGAATTGAAAAGGATGCGGGGAAATGCAGGCCGCATAGATCGATCTCTGCAAGAGCCGTGCCGGCCGGGCGCCCAATCCCCAAAAGGCGGCGGGGAGCGAACCCTGCCGCTTTTTGCGATGGAGGCGGCAAATTCGGCCTAAACGGCGTCCCGAATAGTGGTCAGTCGAGCGCCCGTAAATCCGCGATTGCCGCCGCGAGAAACCGTGCCGCTTCGCCGCCCGTCACCACGCGGTGATCGAACGTCAGGCTGAGCGGCAAGATTCGATGCACGACAGCCTGGCGGTTTTCCGCCACGATGCCGTCGTGAATGCGACCCGCACCGAGGATTGCCACGGTTGGCGGCACGACGATCGGCGCGGCGTATTTGCCTGCGATCATGCCGAAATTGGACAGCGTGATGGTTGCGCCGCGCAATTCCTCGGGCGGGATTTTGCGCGCTTGAACGTCGGCGCGCAAGCGATCGAGGCCCGTGCGCAAGTCGGCCGCATCGCGATGTGCCACGTCGCGCAGCACGGGCACGAAGAGGCCGTCCGGAAGATCGACGGCAATGCCGACATCGATATGCGCGAGCACATGGCGGCGCGCCGCGCGGCCGTCGAACCACGCGTTGAGTCCCGGCTCTGCGCGGCATCCGGCCACGAGCGCGCGAATGAGCCGGATCGTGACATCGGTACCGGGCGGCCAGGCATCGATATCGGCATCGTCGATGACGGTAGCCGCGGCCACCTCGCTTTGGGCGCGCGCCATGTTTTGCGCCATCGCGCGCCGCACCCCGCGCAACTCCTCGGGCGGGCCCAGTTCGACGAGCAGCTTTGCCGTGCGTTGCACGTCCGCTGACGTCACGACGCCATCGGGGCCCGACGGCGTGACCATCGCCAAATCGATGTCGAGCGTGCGGGCCAACGCGCGTACGGCCGGCGTCGCCTTGATCGCGGGAGCCCGGGCGCCCGCGCCGGCCCCGACGATACCGCGCATCGATACGTCGCGCGCGATGTGTCCCGCGGGTGCCGGACGCGTGGAAGATGTCGAAGGCTGCGTCGGTTGCATCTGCGGCATCTCGCCGACGACCGTGCCCGTATCGTCGTTCGCTCCCTCGAACGCGACGAGCGGCGCACCCAGGTGCATGATGTCGCCTTTCTTGCCGAACAGCTTGGCGACGCGGCCCGCTTGCGGCGAAGGAATATCGACGATCGCCTTGGCCGTTTCGACCGCGAGAAGCGGTTGATCCGCTTTCACGTCGTCGCCTTCGTGGACACGCCATTCGATGATCTCGGCTTCTTGCAGGCCTTCGCCGAGGTCGGGGAGCTTGAAGACTTTCATGTGGATGCCTCGAGCGTTTTTCGGACCGCGCTCACGATGCGCGCGACGCTCGGCATGTATTGGGCCTCGAGCCGAAAGAGCGGAACGACCACGTCGTAGCCGGTGACACGCTCGATCGGCGCGAGCAGCGAATAGAGCCCGCGCTCCGCGAGATTCGCGGCGATTTCGGCGCCGAGCCCGCATGTGCGGGGCGCCTCATGAACGATGACGCAGCGTCCGGTCTTCGCCACGGAGGCCACGATGGTTTCCATGTCGAGCGGCTTCAGTGTCGCGACATCGATGATCTCCGCTTCGACGCCCTCGGCCGCGAGGACGTCGGCGGACATTTGCACTTCATGGAGCATGGCGCCCCAACTGACGAGCGTCACGTCGGTGCCTTCACGCAATGTGAAGCATGTGTCGAGTGGCGCAGCGGTACCGTCGTCTTCGACCGCTTGCTTGTAGAGCCGATAGAGCCGGGTCGGTTCGAGAAAGACGACGGGGTCCGGATCGCGTATGGCGGCCAGCAGCAAACCGTAGGCGCGTTCGGGCGAGGAGGGCATGACGACCCGCAGCCCCGGCATGTGCGCGAACAGCGCCTCGGGACTCTCGGAATGGTGCTCGGGTGCATGGATGCCCGCGCCGCAGGGCGAGCGGATCACGAGCGGACACGTGAGCCTCGCGCGTGTGCGATGACGCAATCGCGCGGCATGATTGAGTATGTGGTCGATCGCCGGATAAATGAACCCGCTGAATTGAATCTCGACGACGGGACGCAAGCCCATCGAGGCCATGCCGATCGCGGTGCCGGCAAGCGCCGTTTCGGCCAGCGGTGTATCGACGATGCGTTCGGCGCCGAAACGCGCCTGCAATCCGAGCGTGGCGCGAAATACGCCGCCGTTCGCGCCGATATCCTCGCCGAGCAACACAACCGATGGATCGTGCTCCAGCTCGTGGGCGAGGGCGCGATTGACGGCTTCGACGAGATTCAACTCAGACATGGTCGTCTTCCGCGCTCTCGCCGTTCGCGAATCGCAGTGCCGTGTCCAATTGTTCGTCGAGCGCGCGCGGCAGCGTTGCATATAAATGCTCGAACATGGCCGAGACGTCCGGCGGCGCCACGGCGAGATAAGCTTCGACCGCGCTCTCGACCTGCTCGCGGCAGGCCCGCGAAAGCGCTTCTTCCTGCGTCTTGTCCCAGACACCGGCTTGCACGAGGTACTTGCGAAGACGTGCAATGGGCTCGCTCGCCCATTGTTGGGCGACTGTTTCCGGATCGCGATAGCGCGTCGCATCGTCGGCCGTCGTGTGATCGCCGAGCCGGTAGCTGAGCGCTTCGATGAGCGTCGGGCCGTCGCCGCGCCGCGCTTTGTCGAGTGCGCGGCGCATCGCGTCGTGCACGGCAATGAGATCGTTGCCGTCCACCTGTTGGCCCTCGATGCCTGCCGCAATGGCCTTTTGCGCGAGCGTGCCGGCTGCCGTCTGACGTTCGCACGGCATGGAAATGGCCCAACGATTGTTATTGACGACGATGACCAGCGGCGCCTGCCAGATGCCGGCCATGTTCATCGCTTCGTAAAAATCGCCTTTGGATGTGCCGCCGTCGCCGACGATCGCGACCGCCGCGCGCTGCGTCTTTTGCAACTTGAACGCGTAAGCCGCGCCTGCGGCATGACAGACCTGCGTCGCGATCGGCACGCAATTCGGAAAATCGTAACGCGCAGCGGCAAAATCGCTCCCGCGCTCGTCGCCGCCCCAATACAACAGGCTTTCAGTCATGGTGACGCCGCGCAACAATTGGGCGGCGTGATCCCGGTAGGAAGGAAAAAGCGCATCGTCGTGCTGCATGGCGGCCGCCACACCGACGCCGATGGCCTCTTGCCCGAGCGATGAGGCAAACGTGCCCAGCTTGCCGGTGCGTTGCAGCGCAACTGCTTTGTTGTCGAACGTTCGCGTCAGTGTCATTGCGCGATATAGTTCGACGAGCAGTGCTGTTTCGTTTGCAAACGCAGGCAGCGGTTGCGTCGCGTTACCGTCGGGGTCGAGATAGCGGGTGTATTCGACCTGAAAGCGGGCGGCAGTACTCATGATCGGCACCCCTCGCCCGTGCCGGCCGTGGTTCGGCAGCACCCGGGGGCGTATGTCTCCCTTTTAGGTATGGACGGCTCTTGGCCGCCATTTGAACGTTAGTACGTTTTCCGATGAAAACAAGGACAGGTGACCTGCCGATGCGGCCGAACGCAAGGTCCCTCGGCTGAGCGCCTAGTAGTCGGACTAGTTGGCGATTTTCGTAGTCAGCGGGTGCGGCGAGACTACAGAAGCCTTTCGGTAACGCCGCGCGACGCACGATCGAACAGTCAAATCGATTTCGACGACAGCTTCAAAATAGTCCGACTAGTTACGGGTTTACATGGATTAGGAGGCACAGCCGCACTGCACTAACATTTTGCCGGTACCACGCGGCGCATCATCGAACGCCTCCGACCGAGGTTGCAGTTGTGCATGCCCCGGTCAAGCTCAATCCAACGGCGCTCCCGGTGCCATCCGGCATCTGCATGCGATCGGCTCGACGCCGATCATATCGACCCACGAAGTAAAGAACTGGAGGAAGAGATGGCACACGAACGGGATGACGACCAGGAACACGGCGGTGAGGGTTTCAGCGCGGCGCGGCGCGGACTGATGCAAGGGGCCGGGTTGGGCGCTGCGCTTTCGCTGATGGGCGCACTGGGCGGGGCGGGCGGGCTGATCGGCACCGCGCAGGCTGCCGAGGCGGCTTTCCCGTCGCACAAGAGATGGAAGATCGTGTTCGTCAATCACGTCACCACGAACCCGTTCTTCGTGCCGACGCAGTACGGCATTCAGGACGCCTGCGCGTTGCTCAACATGGATTATCAGTGGACGGGCTCGGCCAATTCGGACGCGGGCGAAATGGTTCGCGCCGTGAATTCGGCGATTGCCGCCAAGGCCGACGCCATCGCCGTGCCAATCGTCGATCCGGGCGCGTTCGACAAGCCCATCCAGGCCGCGCTCGATGCCGGGATTCCGGTGTTCGCCTATAACGCCGATGCGCCGCGCGGCAAGAAGAATCCCCGCCTCGCCTATATCGGGCAGGACCTCTATCTATCCGGCTATCAGATGGGCGAACGCATCGTCAGTCTCATCGACAGCGGAATGGTTGCGCTTTTCATCGCGACACCGGGGCAGCTCAATATCCAGCCGCGTCTGGACGGTGCGCAGGACGCCATCAAGAAGTCCGGCAAGAAGATCGATATCCAGACCGTGGCTACCGGCGCGACCGTCAACGAGGAGCTTTCGAAGATCAAGGCGTTTTATCTAGGCCACCAGGATCTCAAGGGCATGTTCGCCGTGGACGCGGGCAGTACACAGGGCGTTGCCCAGGTAATGAAGGAGTCGAATCTTCCATCGAAGGGTGTGCACGGCGGCGGCTTCGATTTGCTTCCGGCCACGATCCAGCATATCCATGAAGGCTTCCTCGACTTCACCATCGATCAGCAACCTTACGTGCAGGGTTTCTATACTGTGATGGAGGCGTTCGTATTCCTCGCTTCGGGCGGACTGGTGGGACCGGCCGACATCAACACCGGCCTCAAATTCGTGACGAAGGATACGGTCGAGCCGTATCTGAATACCTCGACACGCTATGAAGGCAAGACCACCAAGCCGCAAATCGTTCCGATGAAGGGTGCCATCAGGTCGTAATGAATACAGTGAACGAAACCAGCAAGATCGAAGCGGCCCGCGCGGCACGGCGCGCGGGCGTTCCGTTCGCATCGCGATGGGCGGCCGAGCTGCGCATTTTGCTCGTGGCCGTGCTCCTGGCCGCCTATTTCGAATTCGCGAACCACGATTTCCTGCTCACCAACGCGAGCCTCGTCAACCTTTCGCAGTTCATTGCGCCGGTGGCGATCATCGCGTTCGGCGAAATCATGTTGATGATCGGTGGGGATATCGATCTCTCGGCGGGCATGGTGTTCGCGTTCGCGCCGTTCATGATGGTGTTTGCGAACGAAGCCGGTGCGCCGATGTGGCTTGCGGTGATCGCGGGGCTCGTGGCCTCGGCGGCCGTCGGCTTCGTCAACGGCGCGGTCACGGTCTGGCTGCGGCTGCCGTCGTTCGTCACCACGCTCGGCACGCTGTTTCTGATCAACGGCATCACGCTCACCGTTTCGCACGGCACGCCCGCCGCCACACCCGGGTCGCCCATGTTCTCCGAGTTCATGGGCGCGTGGGGCTACAGCGAGATCGTCTGGACGGTGGCGATCGCTTTCGCGATGCACGTGCTGCTGCGGCATACGCGCTGGGGTCTGCATACCCAGGCGGCGGGTGCGAATGCACTCGGCGCGAGCGAGGCGGGCATTCACGTGAACCGGCTGCGCCTGGGCAACTTTGTTCTCGCGGCGGTGCTGGCCGGCTTCACCGGCATGCTCGAGGCTTTTCGCATTACCTCGATCGACCCGCAGGCGGGCGGCAACCAGATCATGTTCCTTGCCGTGGCGGCCGCCGTGATCGGCGGCACGCCGCTCACGGGCGGCTCGGGCACGATCGTGGGCGGACTCATCGGCGCTGCTGTGCTCGGCATTCTCAACGACGGGTTCACGCTGATCGGCATCAACGCCTTTACGTTCAACATCATTCTTGGCGCCGCGATTCTCGCGGCGATGATCTTCAACATTCATGTTGGACGCATTCGCCGCAAGGGAGGGAGTTGATGGACGAATCGCAAACCGCTTCGCCTGGCGCGAACGCGGCCGCCGATGCGCCGCTCGCACTGCACGGCGAGAGCCTCGTCAAACGCTTCGGTGCGGTGACTGCGCTCGACGGCGTTTCGCTTACGCTCGGCAGCGGCGAAATTCTCGGCATACTCGGCGACAATGGCGCGGGCAAGTCGACGCTCGTCAAAATACTGACGGGCTTTCATCAACAAACCAGCGGCACGCTTTACATCGACGGTCAGGAGACGCTTCTGCGTTCCGTCGATCATGCGCGTTCGCTCGGCATCGAATGCGTGTATCAGGACCTCGCGCTCGCGAATTCGCTGAGCATTTATCACAACATGTTTCTGAACCGCGAAATCGTCAGGCGCGGACCGTTCAGGCTGGTCGATCACAAGCAGATGCGCGAGCGCGCGGCGCAGTGTCTCGACGATGTCGGCGTGCACGTGCCTTCGGTGGATTTGCCCGTGGAGCGCCTTTCAGGCGGCCAGCGGCAGGCCATTGCCGTGGCGCGCGCCGTCTATTCCAATGCGAAGATCCTGTTGCTCGACGAGCCGCTCGCCGCGATGGGTGCGCGTGAGGCGGGGCTCATCATCGACCTCCTGATGCGGTTGAAGGAAAAAGGCGGGCTGTCGATCATCATGATCATGCACAACTATGCGCAGACGCTCGATATTGCGGATCGCATCATGTTGATGCAGCGAGGCCGCGTGACGTACGAGCAAAAGAGCGCGTTGACTTCGGTGGCGGAGCTCATGGATATCGTGCGGAGGGAATACCGCGCAATGCGCGCCGCCGATGTGCAGTGATCGGGCCAATGTCATCATCCATTCCGCCGCTGACGGGAACCCTCCGCAAAGTTCGACAGCCGACGATTGCCGGTTGCATGCAGCCCCGCGCCTTGTCCAAGCCGCAATGCTGTCGCGGGGCTGCCTCGCTCTGCGTTTATCGGCGGAAATAGGTCGCGTTGACTGAGCAAGTCCAGCTTGTTCCACTCCCGGAGCAGGTGCAGCTTGACGTCCCTGCGAAGGTCCATCCCTGGGATAGCCAATTGACCCTGTCCTGCTCCGAAGCAGCGATTGCGGAACGGCAAGCGTCCTGCTGGTCGCTGCCGTTCCTCGAATAGGATCCCATGGAAGTGGCGGCCATCGCAGCCGCGCTAAAGGTAGCGATGAAGGCAATCACGAGTACCCGTTTCATCCTACGTCTCCCTAAAAAGATATTTGGCCCCGTATTCGCACATTGACACGGCGGCTTGCCCATCTTATAACCATCCCATTGGATGGTAACCGGATGGAGAAATGAGACCTGGCAAATCCCCCCCAGCACTCGCGGAGCCGCCCCGTCCGAAGGGTGGCGAGACGGAAAAGATCACCATCAATCTGGGCCCTGTCGACCTCGGTCAGATCGATCTGCTGGTCGAAGAAGGCTTTTACTCGAATCGCACGGATCTGATTCGAACGGCGATCCGCAACCAGTTGGCGGTCCACGCCCAGACCGTGAATGAAACGGTTACGCGCCGGGCGCTGGTACTGGGTCTACAGCACTTTTCCAGGCAGGACCTGGAGTCGGCGCGAGCGGCCAAGCAGCGCCTCAACATTCATGTGCTGGGGCTGGCCAGCATTGCTTCCGATGTTACGCCTGAACTCGCGCTAGCCACGATCGCGTCGGTCGTGGTGCTCGGCGCATTCCACGCTTCACCCTCGGTCAAAGCAGCGTTGGCAGGAAGGATCAGCTAGCCCGGCCCGCTGCTCGAACCACCATACGGACAACGATGATGAAGATGAATGAAGATTTCCTTTCGTCGATGCAAGAGGCGATGCACCTGTTGCGTACCGCAGGGCCGCTTGAAGCTACCGCGGCGATTCAGCGAGCGCTGCGCGGGGGCGATGGCAGCGCTGAGCGCGCGGCGCCTGAGCCACCTGTCGACGCGCTCGACGCGACCCCATCCGCACGCGCGGGAGCAACGGAGGGGTTCGTCCGCCCGCATGTCGCCAGGCAGGCCGATGTGGAGGACCGTGGGCATTTCAGTTCGCTCACGTACGTCAACAACGCCGGGCAGCGGAACTATAAGCTCTACGTGCCGAGCGGGTACCGAGGGGCGCCATTGCCGCTGATCGTGATGTTGCACGGCTGCACGCAAGACGCGGACGATTTCGCGGCTGGCACCAGGATGAACACGTTCGCCGAACGTCACCACTGCCTCGTTGCCTATCCGATTCAATCGAAGCGGGCGAATCCGTCCGGCTGCTGGAGCTGGTTCAAGCCGGGCCACCAGCAGCGGGACCGGGGCGAACCTTCGTTGATCGCGGGAATCACGCGCGACGTGATAGCCAATCACAGCGTCGATCCGGCTCGCGTTTATGTCGCCGGTCTGTCGGCGGGCGGCGCGATGGCCGCGGTGATGATTCACACCTATCCGGAACTGTATGCCGCAGCGGGAATCCACTCGGGTCTGCCATATGGCTGCGCTCACGACGTGCCGTCGGCGCTTGCCGCGATGAAGGGGGCCGTGGGGGCACGGCGTGCGCAAGGCGCCGACGGTCACGATGGGTCGACGATGCCGAAGCGACCGTTGATCGTCTTTCATGGCGACGCGGACAAGACGGTTCATCCCTCCAACGGCAGCGAGCTCGTGCGGGCATTCAGCGCTAGCACGTCCCCCGTCGCCGAGCCACTGGACCGCCCGGGGCGCGCATGCACGCGGCGGCGCCTGACGGCTGCCAACGGCATCGATGCGGAGTATTGGATCATCCACGGTGCCCCGCATGCGTGGGCCGGTGGCAGCGTCCGCGGGACCTACACGGATGCCGCTGGCCCCGATGCCAGCGCCGAGATGGTGCGATTCTTTCTCGCGCATCCACGGCACCTTGAATGACGCATCGCGATTGCATGGTGACGCCCGCGAAGCGAAGTCGCTGTTGCGGCGTTTTTCGGTTCATCGCCATAGCATCGCCACAGTTCTCTTCATAAATCGAAACCGGCCAACCGTCGTGATTCTCATGCGAGGCGGCGCACGCATCTCCGATGGTACGCGGCGGGCGCGGTGTAGTATCTGATTCGCAGGGTTACCTGCGCGGCATTTCGGTACATTGAGAACGCGGTCGGCGAATCGCGTCGGGGCCTTGGGGAAAACGATGAGGGGCTGGCTCGTTGCGTGGGTATGCGCATGCATGCTTTCGGTAGCTGCGGCGCAAGGTACGCCGGCTGCATCCGTACCCGGGACGTCGGTCGCCGGGGAGAACTACCTGGCCGCGGCGAAACGCGTCGTCGATGCCGCGGCGCAACCGGCCGCGCCCTGGAGCGGGCCGCGCACGGGGCCGCGGGCGCAACCCGGGAAACGGATTGCCATCGTTGCCGAGGATTTGCGCAACGGCGGCATCGTCGGCGTGATCGACGGTGTGCTGGAGGCGGCCAAGGTCATCGGCTGGAGTGTGCAGATCTTCGACTCCGCCGGCATGCCGGATCAGCGGCTGAAGACGCTTGAAAGCGCGCTGGCAAGTCGTCCGGACGGGCTTATCATCGTCGGTGGCGACGCACGCGCCCTGCTGCCCGGGTTGCGGCCGTTTGCCGAGCGGAAGATTCCAATCGTCGGCTGGCATGTCGCGGCCCAGGCCGGCCCGGTGTCCGGCACGCCCGTGGCGATGAACGTGACGACGGATCCGCTCGAGGTCGCGCGCGTGACCGCGCTGGCGGCCATCGTCCAGTCCGGCGGGCATGCGGGAGTCGTCATCTTCACGGACTCCAATTTCCAAATCGCGCAAAGTAAGGCAAATGAAATGGCGGCCGTCGTGCGCGCGTGCAGCGGTTGCACCTTGCTCGAAGTGCGCGACGTGGCGATTGCGCGCAGCCAGGAATTGATGGCGGGTACGACACGCGCCTTGCTCGAGCGGTATGGCAAGCGCTGGACATATGCGCTCGCCGTCAACAACATCTACTTCGACTACGCCGCCCCGGTGCTGACCCAGGCTGAAATGCCGAGCACTGCCATGGCCATGCTGTCGGCCGGCGACGGTAGCGAGTCCGCCTTCCTGCGCATCCGAACGGGCAGCTTCCAGACGGGCACCGTGGCGGAACCCGTGAATTTGCACGGCTGGCAGTTGATCGACGAGTTGAACCGGCTCTTTGCCGGGCAGCGCGTCACCGGATACGTGTTTCCGGTGCATCTCGTGACGGCGGACAACGTCGCAGCGGACGGCGGCGATCGCCTGCTCTACGACCCGAACAACGGCTATCGCGACGTCTATCGCCGCATCTGGCAACGCCCGTGAAACTTCAGCTCCCACGGTCCCTCACCGCGCAGTTCACGCTCGTGGTTTCTTGCCTCGCCACCCTGGTGGTGGTGGTCGGTGCCACGACCATCTACTCGTTGGCCGGTTCGGTTTACGCCATCCGCCAGTTGGCGGAACAGCGGCTGGCTCGCCAGGAAGATGCACAGGACCTGGCACAGCGCACTCTGATGATCGAACGCCTCGCATTGGAGTTGTCGAATGACGATGCCGTGGGCTCGGTGCGCGAGACACATCGGCATATCATGGAGCAGTTGGCGTCCTTCGACCGCCTGGTGGACCGCCTCGCTTCCGCGACCACCCCCACGGGTGGCAACGTCGGTGTCGACGCGTTGGCGCTACATCGATCGAGTCAGCGCTTCCGCAATACGGTCAACATCGAGGCGCAGGTCCGCGAGACCGCGCTGGTCGCCGCAGTCGCGCCGGCCGCTGCGCCGCGCCCCGGGGCGTCATTGGCCAGCCTCGATGACGATCTGCGCCGCCAGGCCGACGCTTTGGCCGCAGCGGCGCACGAGCAGTCCGAGTATTTCACGCGCGATTATCGGAAAGCGGTTCAAGATCTGGCTGCGGACCTGGACCGCACGCGCAGGTGGGTGGGTGGCGAAGTTGCGGTGAGCCTGCTGCTTGCCTGGCTGATTGCCCGGACGTTCCTCGGTCGCCACGTCGTGGAACGGCTGCGCCGGGTCAGCCACTTTCTGCGCCACGGCGAGGTCGACGGTGCGTCAGCCGGTGTCCCCGTTTACGGCGGCGATGAGATTGCCGATATGGCGCGCGCTGTCGAGCAGTTCCTCGAAGACCGACGACAGCGCAAGCAGGCCGAGAATGCGCTGAAGAATCTCAATGCCGAGCTCGAAGCGCGCGTCGCACAGCGCACGGCCGAACTCAGCAAGGCGCTTGCGGGCCAGACGGCCGAGATCGTCGAACGACAGCACGCCGAAGCGGCTGCACGAGCAAGCGAACATTTCCTTGACAGCATCATCGAGAACATTCCCGACGTGATCTTCGTCAAGGATGCAGCGACGCTGCGCTTCGTGCGATTCAACAAGGCTGGAGAGCGACTGCTCGGGTATCGGCGAGAGGAACTGATCGGCAAGTCCGTCCACGATCTTTTTCCGGCGGAGGAGGCAGCCTTCTTCGCGCTGAAGGATCGTGAGGTGCTGGAGTCACAGCAGATGGTCGACGTGCCCGAGGAGCCGGCCCACACGCGTCACGGGCTGCGCCTCGTGCATACGATGAAAATCCCGATCCTCGACGCGCGCGGCGAGCCGCAGTTTCTGCTCGGCATCTCGCGCGACATCACAGAGCAAAGGCGTGCCGAAGAGGAACTGCGGCGCTATCGCGAGCACCTCGAAGATATGATCCGCGAGCGAACGGCCGAACTGGCCATCGCCAAGGAACGCGCCGACGCGGCCAACCAGGCCAAGAGCGGCTTTCTCGCGCACATGAGCCACGAGTTGCGCACGCCGTTGAACGGAATTCTGGGCTACGCGCAGATCCTCAAGCGCGATAAGAGCCTCGGTCAACGCCAGATCGAGCGGGTCGCGGTGATCCAGCATAGCGGCGAACACCTGCTTGCGATCATCAACGACCTCCTGGATATGGCCAAAATCGAAGCCGGAAGGGCGGAACTCGTTCCGTCCGACATTCGGCTCGACGGCTTCATCGACTTCATCGCCGAGACGATTCAGGTGAAGGCAACGGAAAAGGGCCTGGGCTTCGCGTGCGAGATGGCCCCCGATCTGCCCGCGGGCGTGCGGGTCGACGAAAAGCGGCTGCGCCAAGTGCTGCTCAACCTGCTCTCCAACGCAATCAAATTCACCGAACAGGGGACCGTGCGCCTACGCGTCAGTTGCCTGCCGCCCGAGCGGCTGCGGTTCGAAGTCGAGGACACCGGCATTGGCATAGACGAAGCGCGTCTGGAGGCGCTCTTCCGGCCATTCGAACAGGTGAGCGATGCTCAGCACCGGTTTGGCGGCACAGGGCTAGGTTTGGCGATCAGCCGGCAGCTGGTGCGCTTGATGGGGGGCGAGATCCACGTCGACAGCCGCCTCGGCGTTGGAAGCACGTTTTCGTTCGAGCTGAACGTCCCGGTGGTGGCGCCTCAGCCACCTGTCGCCGCGCCCGAATGGACGGTGACTGGCTATAAGGGGCCACGCAGGACCATTCTGGTAGTGGATGACGTAGCGGCAAACCGTTCTTTGGTGGTCGATCTGCTCGGTCAGCTCGGATTCGACACCATCGAGGCCGGCGATGGACTGGAAGCGCTCGAGAAGGCCAAAGGGCGGCGGCCGGAACTCATCCTGATGGACGTCGTCATGCCGGGGATGGACGGGCTCGAAGCCACGCGGCGGCTGCGCGAAATGCCGGAGTTCGGGGATCTGCCCATCGTTGCGGTCTCCGCCGGAGCGTCGGGGAGTCATGCGAAAAACAGCCTGGCGGCCGGTGCAAACGCGTTTTTATCGAAACCGATCGATTTCAGTGAGTTGTTGTCACAGATCGCGGCTCTGCTGAACATCGAGTGGAACGACGAGATGCCGGAGACGCAACCGGCCGACGCGGGCCGAACGGCTGTACGCGCAACCGATCCGTCCATGGGGACTTTGGTCGTACCGCCGCGGGAGCAAATGGAAGCGCTGCACCACCTGGCGCGAATGGGCGACATGCGTGCCATCGTGCAACACGCCATGCACCTGAGCGAGCTCGATGAGCGCTATCGTCCTTTCGCCGACCACCTTTGCCGGTTGGCGAGGGATTACCGGTCCAAGGCGATCCTCCGTTTCGTCGAGCACTATGTGGCAAGAAGGGAAGTCCCTTGATCTTGCGTTAGCTCATACGGCCGTCCATCACAGTCAACGTCACCAGCCATTGTCCAGCGCGCGCGTTGCGCTGCAGCACGAGCGCTCGGGTTGGATGCGGGTACGTGAAGTGCTACCGAGCAAGCGTCGGCGACCCGGTCGGTGTTGACAACAACGGAGATAAGGCCATGGACAATCATCAACCTTCGAATACACCCGATCCCGTGCGCCGCAAGATAGTCGCCGCGCTCGCGGGTACCGTCGCGTTGTCGGCTTGCGGCGGAGGGGGCGGCGGGTCGTCCGGCAGCACCGGTGCGACGAGCGGCATTCCGCCCGATCGCGCGAATCTTCCGCGGCCTGCATTGCCTAACCCGGCGACCTCGGGCGTCGATCACATCGTTCTGGTTACGATGGAGAACCGCTCGTTCGATCACATGTTCGGCTGGGTACCGAACGCCGAGCATCTGCAGATTCGTCAGTTCACCGACGCGTTCGGTCAGCTGCAATCGTCGTTCGCGTTGACCTCGAACCCGGCGTACGGATTCCAGGCATGCTCGTTCTCCGACCCGAACCATACGTACGAAGGCGGGCGCGTCCAATTGGCCAACGGCGCGATGAACGGCTTCCTGCTCACGCCCGGCACGAGTCTCATGCGCGGCGACCTGCTGCCCATTGGCTACTTCGGCGAGGCCGATCTCGATTTTTACCGAGGAGCCGTGACGCAATACACAGTGTGCGACTACTTCATGAGCGGGGTCTTGTCGGCCACGTTTCCGAATCGTCTCTATCTGCATAGCGGCGAGACCGATCGTCTCGACGACAGCAGCGATACGTCGTCGCTGTCGACCATCTGGGATCGGCTCGACGCAAAGAACGTCTCATCGACATACTACTTCCACGATGTCCCGTTCACTGCGCTGTACGGCACGCGCTATGTCGGTCGCTCGAAGTTGTTCTCGGATTTCCTGTCGGACGCGGCGTCCGGCAACCTACCGTCGTTCTGCATGGTGGATCCGAGCTTCTCGGGGGAAGCGCAGGGTACATCCAACGACGATCACCCCCATGCCGACGTGCGCAATGGGCAGGTGCTGCTCGGCCAGATCTACGAGGCGCTGCGCACCGGACCGCAATGGAGCACGACCCTGATGATTCTCGTGTATGACGAATGGGGCGGCTTCATGGAGCATGCAGTGCCGCCCGTCAAGCCGGTGTCGACGGCGGAAAGGAGCCTCGGCAATGATGGCCGGCTAGGATTTCGCGTGCCGTGCATGCTGTTGGGGCCGCGCGTGCGCGCGAACCTCGTATCGCGCTACCCGTTCGATCCCAGCTCGATTCATCAACTGCTTGCATGGCGTTTCGGTCTCGACCCGTTGGGTGTGCGCGCAACCGACCCGAACACCTTCAACATGGCTTTTGCGCTCGACTTCACCGACGCTGCGCGAACGGACTCGCCTGCCATTGCCGTCACGCAGGGAACGTTCGGCGTCGCGTGCTCGACGGCAGGCATCGTACCGGGGCTCGGCGGAGTCGATCATAGTCAGCAGAGCGCTCCCACTTCGGCATCGGATACAGCGGCTGCGCCACCGGGGGGACGCTTCGCCGAGTTGCGGGCGAAGGCGACCGCGCTAGGTTTTCCTGGCGGCGGGTAAATTCTACGCAGCGCTTGTACGGCTTGGATACGGTTCGCGGGCAGCCTCGTCGGGGTTGATCGAAACGGCGCCTCGGGCTGGCGACCAGATTGCAGTCGCCACCCGACATCGACGGCGCCCGCTTCACGGATACCCGATCGACATGGTGGGGTGATGCGCTCAAGCTTGCGCCGTTTCCTTGATCACGGCCGCAATCGCAGAGGCCACGGTCGAGACGTTGTGCTCATTCAGTCCCGCGACGCACATCCGACCCGAGCGCAACAGATAGACGCCATGCTTCGCGCGCAGGCGATCCACCTGGTCGGCGCTCAAGCCGGTGTACGTGAACATCCCGCATTGTTCGACATAGCGCTTGCGCGCGCCTTCGTCGACGTGACCTTCAAGGCCATCGTGAAGCGTATGGCGCATGGCCCGAATGCGTTCGCGCATGACCCGCAACTCCGCTTCCCATTCGCTGCGCAGCTCGTCGCTTTCGAGAACCTGCGCAATGATGCTCGCACCGTGCGTGGGTGGGTTGCTGTAGTTCGCGCGGACCGTGCAGGTCAGTTGCCCGAGCACGCGCTCTGCTTCGTTGCGGCTCTTGCAAACGACGCTCAGGCCGCCGCAACGTTCGCCATACAGCGAGAAGTTCTTCGAAAAGGAATTCGCCACGAGGAACGTCAGACTCGCTTCGGCGAGCGCGCGAACGGCAAACGCATCTTCGTCGAGCGAGCTGCCGAACCCCTGGTAGGCCATATCCACGAACGGAATCAGTTCGCGATCCTTGAGGATGGGAATCAGCGCGCTCCACTGCGCCTGGGTGAGATCGACGCCGGTCGGGTTGTGGCAGCACGCGTGCAGCAGCACGATGCTCTGCGGCGGCAACCGCTTGATCGCCGCCAGCATGTCGTCGAAACGAAGCCCGCCGGTCTCACCGTCGTAATACGGATAGGTGTTGACACGAAAGCCCGCGCCTTCGAACACCACGCGGTGATTCTCCCACGACGGGTCGCTGATCCAGATCTGCGCATGCGGATGGTAGCGCTTGAGGAAATCCGCGCCCACTTTCAGCGCCCCCGATCCGCCGAGCGACTGGAGCGTGGCCACGCGCCCATCGTCGAGCGCACGCGATGCCGAGCCAAAGACCAGTTGCTGCACGCCCGTGCGGAATGCGGGGATGCCAGCCATCGGCAGATACGGCTTGACAGGAATACGAAGCATCGCCCGCGCCTCGGCTTTTCTCACCGCCTCGAGCACGGGTAGCCGGCCATCGCCATCGAAATAGATGCCGATGCTGAGATTCACCTTATTGGCGCGCGGATCCTGCTGGAAACTTTCGTTCAGGCTGAGAATCGGGTCGCCTGCATAGGCCTGTACATGATCGAACATTTCACTCTCCATACTTCGGCCAAGGCTCGAACGACTGCTTTTGAACCCCAACGCGATAACTGACAATCAATACGAACAGCCATGCCGGAATCAGAACGACCGACAGGCGCAGATCTTCGTTCAGATACATCACCACCAGGATGGCGGCGAGGAAAAGCAGCGTGGCGATGTTGGTGAACGGGTAGGCAATACTGGGAAACGCGGTCTTTTCCGCGCGGCGTGCCTTCGCGCGCCGGAACGCGATATGAATGACGGTGATCAAGCACCAGTTGAGCACCAGCGACGACACCACGAGGCCCATCAGGAAACCGAAGGCCTTACCCGGCATCACGTAGTTCACGAGGATGCAAATGCCAGTCGCCACCGCGGAAGCGCCCAATGCCTTTACCGGTACGCCGCGCTTGGACACCGCCAGCAAGGCAGACGGCGCGTTACCTTGTTGCGCGAGGCCGAACAGAATCCGGCTGCTGCCGTAGACGCCGACGCTGTTATAGACCGACAGCGCAGCGGACAGGACCACGACGTTCAGGAAATTCGCAACGCCGTTCTTGCTCAACGCGTGAAAGATCAGCACGAAGGGACTACCGCTGGATGCGGCCTGCTCCCAGGGATAGAGCGATAGTAGAACCAGCAGCGCGCCGATATAAAAAATCAGGATGCGGTAAATGACCTGATTCGTCGCCTTGGGAATGGTCTTTTCCGGCGCGCTGGCTTCCGCCGCCGCGATCCCGACCAGTTCGAGCCCGCCGAACGAAAACATGATTCCGGCCATCGCCATCGCCAAGCCGCCGATCCCATTCGGGAAAAAGCCGCCCTTGTTCCACAGATTCGCTACACCTGCCTGCGGACCTGCCGTGCCCGTCATCAGCAGGTAAATGCCAAAGCCGATCATCGCAAGCACGGCGACGATCTTGATGAGCGAAAACCAGAACTCCGTCTCGCCGAACGACTTGACGCCGATGAGGTTCACGAGGTTGACGGCCACGAAGAAGACGGCCGCCGATACCCACGCCGGCATGCCGGGGAACCAGTATTGCGCATACACGCCGACGGCGGACAGCTCGGCCATCCCCACGAGCACGCACATCACCCAGTAATTCCAGCCCGACAGAAAGCCGAAAAAGCCCCCGCAGTACTTCTCCGCGAAATAGCTGAACGAGCCGGACACAGGCTCGTCCACGACCATCTCGGAGAGCTGGCGCATGATGAAGAAGGCAAACACGCCCGCAATGGCATAGCCGAGAATCGCCGACGGGCCGGCCATCCGGATCGTCTGCGAAATGCCGAGGAATAGACCTGTTCCGATGGCGCCGCCCAACGCGATCAACTGGATATGCCTGTCTTTCAAGGTGCGCTTGAGCGCCTTGTCCTCAGGGGATGGGTTCACATGTGTCTCCGATTTCGATTGGATTCAGGCGACGCCTCAGACCGACGACAGTGCCGCCGCCGAAGGCCGCCGCCGCATTCAGGCGTTCACGTATGCGGTCTTTACCGTGGTGAAGAACTCAACCGCGTAGCGTCCCTGTTCCCGCGGGCCATGACTCGATCCTTTACGGCCGCCAAACGGCACATGCAGATCGACACCCGCGGTCGGCGCGTTGACCATCACCATCCCGGCCTGCGCGGTTTCCTGAACTGGCGGGCGCTTTTCAGCGAGTTGGTGACGACGCCGGACGACAAGCCGAACAGGGTGTCGTTCGCGACAGCGATCGCTTCATCGAGATCAGCGACCTTGATGACGCTGGCCACCGGACCGAAGATCTCTTCCCGATTGATTCGCATGCCGTTGTGCGTGCCCGCGAATAACGTCGGTTGCAAGTAGAAGCCCGGCTTGCCCGCGACCTCTTCGAGCGCCGCGCCGCCGAACACCACTTCTGCGCCTTCGCTGCGCCCGATCTCGATGTAGTCGATGTCCTGCTGCCACTGTCCCGCGTCGACGACGGGCCCCATCACGGTCACCGGATCACGCGCATCGCCGACGACGACCTGACGCAGCCGCGCAATCACGGCTTCGAGAAAGCGATCGTGAATCGCGGCCGTTACGATCAGCCGCGACGATGCCGTGCATCGTTGACCGGTCGAGAAAAACGCGCCGTTGACCGCGCAATCGACGGCGACGTCGAGATCGGCGTCGTCGAGCACGACGAGCGGATTCTTGCCGCCCATCTCGAGCTGGAACTTCGCCATCGCGCCGGGGCGCGCCACGCACGCCGCCGCAACCCGGCGGCCGGTTGTGTCGGACCCGGTGAACGACACGCCGGCAACGCGGGGATTCGCGATCAACGCATCGCCCACGTCACGGCCGCGTGCCATCACCAGATTGAAAGTCCCCGCCGGCAAGCCCGAGCGGCTGATGATTTCGCTCAAGGCCCAAGCGCTCGCGGGAACGGCATCCGCCGGCTTGAAGACCACCGCATTACCGTACGCCAGAGCGGGAGCGATCTTCCACGCGGGAATGGCGATGGGAAAATTCCAAGGCGCGATGACGCTGACGACGCCGATCGGCTCGCGCGTGATTTCGACGTCGATATCGGGCCGGGTCGAGGCGACGAGTTCGCCGTTTGCCCGCAGTGCTTCGCCCGCGAAAAACTTGAAGATCCGGCCCGCACGGACTACCTCGTCGACCGCCTCGCGCAGCGTCTTGCCCTCTTCACGCGCGAGTAGATCACCCAGTTCCTGCTGTCGATCCAGGATTTCGTTGCCAATTGAATCGACGATGTCGAAGCGCTGTTGCGGCGTGGTGGCCGCCCACCTCGGCTGTGCCGCTGCCGCCGCGGCGATGGCCGTTTCGGCCTGCTGCGCGGATGCGCGCGTATACAAGCCTATCGTGTCCCGCGTGTCGGAGGGATTGATATTGGGCGCTTCATGACTGCCGAGCACCCATTCGCCAGCAATGAAATTCCGGAACACGGATTGCGCTGCGTTGGTGTTGCTCATCAGTGCGCCTCCGGATACAGGCCGTGGGCGCGCCCGAATACGCGGGCGATACCGAGCAGCGCGTCGATATTCGGCGTCGCGATGCCAAGCTGCAAACCGAGTTCGTGGACCGCGACGACGATGCTATCGAGCTCGATAGCGCGACCACTCTCGACATCCTGCAACATGGAACTCTTGAACGCGCCAAGCTTCTCCGTGACCGCATGACGGTCTTCCGGTCCTTGCGCAATCGCGCAGCCAATGCGTGCGCCGATTTCGGACGCCTCCTCCATTGCGCGCGAGCAGAAGCTGCGCAACAGCGGATCGGCCAGCACCTTGTCGATCGTTGCACCGGTGACGGCCGAGACGGGATTCATCGTCAGGTTGCCCCACAGCTTGTACCAGATGTCCTGACGAATATTCTCCGACTGGCTCGCGTCGAAACCCGCGTGACGCAGCAGTTCCACGACGCCCGCCACGGGTTCGCTATGGCCGCCTTGCGGAGCACCCAGAATCAGACCGTAACCCATTTTGTGAACGACGAGGCCCGGCTCCGAGGTCGATGCGCTGGCGTGAACGACACAGCCCACGACTTGTTCGAAGGGAATCGATCGCGCGATTTCGCCGCCCGGATCGACACTTTCCAAACGCCGGCCGTCGAGCGCGCCAATCCCGTGGGAAAACCACCACGGCACCCCGTTCATCGCCGGAACGACAGTCGTGTCCGGCCCCAACAGCGGCGCAATCTGGCTGGCGACCGACGCAAGCGCCGGCCCCTTCACCGCGATGACCACGACGTCCTGCGGGCCAAGGTCCTCAGCACGATCGCTTGCAACGACAGGCGATTGCAGGAATCCATCGGCGGTACGCAGTCGCCAGCCGTGTTCCTTGAGCGAGGCGAGGGTTTGTCCGCGCGCGAGCGCCGACACCGTGATCTGCTCCGAAGCCGCGAGTTTTGCGCCGATAAATCCACCGATCGCACCCGCGCCGACGATTGAGACTCGCGTCATGCTACGTACTCCTTGCTGTCTCTCAGGTTCTGTTTCAGATACGCGGGCACGCGTTCGTCAAATCCGAGAGCGACGCGACGCACCTCTGCAGAGTCGGTGGGCGCATGACCCACCCCGAGCGCGGCGGCGCGCGGCGCATCGATGGACACGACGGTGCCGGTAATCCGCCCAATGCCGGTGATCTCGCACTCGACCACCTGGCCCGGATCGATACTTCTGGAGTGGCAGGGCGTGCCCATCAGAATCACGTCACCAGCAACCAGTGTGATATGCCTCGCGAGGTCGGCGATCACATAGTGCGGGCCCCAAATCGTTTCTTCGCCGATGTGAGCCTCCTGCACGACGCGGCCGTTGACGTAGGTGCGCAGCGTCTGTTCGAACAGATTCACGCCGCGCACGATGCCCGGCCCGATCGGCAAAAGCGTGTCCGCTCCCTTGACCCGCAGCATGCTTCCCTGGTCGGTGTCGCGGAAGTCCTGCAAGCCCATGTCGAGCGCGGGGCAAAAGCCGGCGATGTAATCCCACGCCTCGTCCGGCATTACGTTGCGACAAGTGCGGCCGATGACGACGGCGTACTCGCCCTCGTAGTTCAGATATTGGCAGTCGGCAGGCTTGAGAATCTGGCCGCGGTGCCCGTTCAACGACGTCGCAGGCTTCGTGAAATACGTCGGCGTCTCGGTGGGACGCTGCTTGTTGCGCGTTTCGTAGCTTCGCGAGCTATAGCTGATATGCACGGCGATGATCTTGCTGGGATCGACCGGCGGCAGGTAGCTTTGCTCGTGCGCGTCGAGCATGCGACCATCGTCGAGGCGCAGCTTGCCCGCGTCGACCCCTGCTTCCACGACGGTGCCCCAGAAGGCGCTGCCGCCTATGAGCACACGACGACGCTCGACGCGGGGACCCTGCATGACAGCGGGCAGAGCAGTAAAAGGGAATTCGAAGTGCATCTGCGAATCTCACGAAGATAATGTTCAAACCAGCGTGGCTGGCGCCGTTTCGTTTGAATCAGCCCGGGAACCAGACGTGGATGTTGCCGGTTCCGCGCGCGTTCTCGTACACCGAAAGCGCCTCGCCTTCGATCCGGCAATCCCGGCCACCGAGCGCGCCCAGCATTTGCAAGTAGTGCGCGCCGAACGCTTCCCACGGTTTGCGCCGGTATTCGTCGTCCCAACGTTCGAGAATCAGATCGTGACGACCATGCGCCATCAGTTCGATCGCTTCCTTGTCGCTGCGGATGTTTTCTTCCGACGAGACGTTGCTTTCGTGGAAAATGCGCGGGTGATTCGGCTTCCAGTCGATGCCGTTGAATTTGTGGCTCAACGCGCCCGAAGCCAGCAGCACGACGCGCAGGCCGCTGCGCCGGATCGCTTCGCCGATGGCCTCGCCGGAAGTCAGAAAGTGCGGCCATTCGCAGTTCTGGCACGAGCTCACCGAAACCACCGGCGTGTCGCTGAGTTCGAAGCGCAAATGCTTGACCAGATTCACGGTGGCATATTGACGCTCGAGTTGCGGATGGTTCACGGCGCGGTTGTAGCCGCCGCGCTCGCGTGACACGGCTTCGATAGCCAGCGCAAGCTCCGGATGACCGCGATAGTCGAACGGCACGCCATGCAGGTACCACGGCATTTCGTCCGACACATACGTGCCGCTATAACGCGCCGCGCCATCCACGAGGTGATAGCCCGTGGTAAACCAGTGGCTGTCGAACACGATGACCACATCCGGCTTCGCCGCCTCGATCTTGCCTCTCAGGCGCGCGTAACCTGCGATCAGGTCCGAGTCCTCGCCGGCGCCCATGGCGCGCCGGAATTCTTCACATTGCATCAAACCAGGGTGATGCGACACGATGGCCGAGCCTGCGATCTGACCCATTTCAACTCCTCAGCGATGGCTAAAGCTTGCGCGGAACGGCTTCGTCGGGATAACGACGTCCTTGATGTCGCAAAAGAACTCGAAGCTCCAATCCCCGCCCTCCCGCCCGACACCGCTGCGCTTGATGCCGCCAAACGGCGCTTCGAGATCGCGAATGCCAAAACTGTTGATCCAGAGAAAGCCGGTTCGCACACGGTCGGCGACGGCAACCGCATGGTCGGTCTCGCCATAGCACACGCCGCCAAGACCGTAATCCGTGCCGTTAGCCAGTTCGACCGCTTCGTCGTCGTCGCGGAAGGTCTGGATCGTGAGCACCGGCCCGAAGACTTCGTTTTGCACGATCTCGTCGGTTTGATTCACCGCGCCGATCATCGTCGGCTGGAAGTACTGGGCGCCGAAGCCGTGACGCTCACCGCCCCAAAGCACCTTCGCGCCCGCCGCAACTGCGCGTTTCACGAAGCCTTCGACACGCTCGACCTGACGCGGATGGATAATCGGCCCGACCTCCGTGGTCTCCTCGCGCGGGTCGCCGACAACGAGGTTCTCTACGTAGGCCCGCATCTTCGCGAGGAATTCATCCGCCACCGCCTCGTGCACGAGAAAGCGCGTTCCCGCGAGACAGACCTGGCCGGCATTGCGATACATCAGCGCGCCAGTCGAAGCAGCCCCATCGAGATCGGCGTCCTCCAGGACGATGAACGGGCTCTTGCCGCCAAGTTCGAGGCTGCACGGCACGAGGTTCGCACCCGCTGCCTGAGCGATCCATTTCGCCGTCGGCACGCTGCCGGTGAACGACACTCGGCCGATACGCGGATCGCTGACCAGCGTCGCACCCGTCTTCGCGCCGGTCCCCTGCACGACGTTGAACACGCCTCGCGGCAAGCCGGCGGCATCGGCGGCATCGGCAAGCAGCGAACATGTAAGCGGCGCCCACTCTGGCGGTTTGAGAATGCAGGTATTGCCCGCCGCGAGCGCGGGACCGAGTTTCCACGTCGAGAGCAGCAACGGCGAATTCCACGGTGTGATGATGGCGACGACGCCTGCCGGATCGTGCCTCACGCGATGGTGCGCCTGTGAGGTCTCGATCGAACGGTTCTGCAAATCGAGCGCATGTTTTGCGAACCACGTGATGTTGAGCATCGCTCGCGGCACCACGCCGTGCCGCATGCGCGAAAGCAGCAGACCGGCGTCGGTGCTTTCCAGCCGGCAGAATTCGTCGGCGCGCTTGCCGATCGCTTCGGCGAAGCGGTCCAGATAAACCTTGCGCGCCTCTGCGCTCAACGCCGCCCATGCAGGAAACGCGGCCAGCGCAGCGCGCACGGCTGCGTCAACGTCCTCGTCGCCACCCTCGCAGACCTTCCCGAGCGCCGTCTGGTCGATCGGGCTAAACAGCTCGAAGGTTTGCGCCGATGCGACGCGCTCGCCGTTGATATAGTGATCGGGCGACACACGCACGCCTGCAACGTCCAGCGTCATTCTGCTCTCTCCATTCATTCGCACACCTAATTATCTATTCAGGTACTCGACCCGATTCGCCGCCTTCACCGCGTCGCTCAATAGCCCGTTGATGCCGAAGTCGTTACTGCGTCCGATTTGAACCTTGCGGCGAGCGCTCGCGTCGCCTGGGCGAGCAGCGTCGCGTCGACGCCAACCGCAACGAAACGCGCGCCAAGCGCGATGTAATGTCGAGCGAGCGGTTCATCCACCGTCAGGATGCCTGCTGCCTTTCCAGCAGCCTGGATCGCGCGGAAGGCCACTTCGATCGCCTCGATCACGGCCGGATGCCCAGGCTGCCCCAGATAACCCAGCGAGGCGGACAGGTCCACAGGCCCTACGAACACGCCGTCCACCCCGTCGACTGCGGCGATCTCGCCGGTCGCCTCGAGTCCTTCACGGCTTTCAACCTGCACCAGCAGACAAACTCGTTCATTGGCGTTTTGCAGGTAATGTCTGTCGCTGCCCCACCGAGAGGACCGGGCGAGGCCGCTGCCCACGCCCCTCACACCCTCCGGCGGGTACCGCATCGCCCGCACCAGTTCACGCGCTTGTTCCGCGGTGTCGACCATAGGAACCAGCAGCGTGGTCGCGCCGATCTCCAGCACTTGTTTGATCAGCGCCTTGTCACCATGAGGAATCCTCACCACGGGGTGCGCATCGTAGGGCGCCACGGCTTGCAGGCTGCCGAGCATGCTGCGCAGATCGTTCGGCCCGTGCTCACCGTCGATGAGCAGCCAGTCGAAACCGGCGGTTGCGCACACTTCGGCCGTATAGGGGTCCGCGAGGCCGACCCACAGGCCGATTTGCGCCTCGGCGCGTTGCAGTCGCTCCTTGAACGGGTTGCCGGTCTTCATGCGAACTTCACCGAGATCGAGCCCAGTGCGCCGTAGTCCGCATGAAAGGTGTCGCCGGCGGCGCAGGCAACCGGTCGCGTGAACGAGCCCCCGAGCACGATTTCTCCTGCGGCGAGGCCCTCGTCGAAGGCCGCAAGCTTTCTCGCCAGCCAGGCCACACCGTTTGCAGGATGACCCAGCACGCCCGCACCCAGGCCCGTCTCTTCGATCGCGCCGTTCTTGAACAGGAGCGCGCCCGCCCAGCGCCAGTCGATATCGTTGGGCTTCATCGGGCGGCCGCCCATGACGATGGCTGCGTTTGCGGCGTTATCCGCGATCGTGTCGCGGACCTGTCGCGGCACTTTCGTCTCGCGGTCCTGGATTTCAATGCGGGCATCGATCAGTTCGAGGGCCGGGACCACGTAGTCCGTTGCGTTCAGTACGTCGAACAGCGTGACGTTCCACCCGCGCAGGGGCCTTGCCAGGATGAATGCGAATTCGACTTCGAAGCGGGGAACGATGAACTGATCGGCGCACACCTCGGACCCGTCGCGCAGCAACATGCTGTCGAGGAGCGTCCCGTAATCGGGTTCGGTGATCTGAGAAGCCAGTTGCATCGCGCGCGAGGTCAAGCCGATCTTGTGCCCGATGACAGAGCGTCCCTGTGCGCACTGCAGCGCAATCCATTCGCGCTGGATGGCATAACTGTCGTCGATCGACATGTCGGGATAGCGCTGCGTGAACTGGCGCGATTGAATGCGCGTGCGCTGGGCCCGGTCCAGTTCGCTCGCCAGCGCCTTGTGAGTCGTTGAATCCAGCAAGGGGTGTCTCCTGAGCAGCCATCACGAGACCATGCGGCCCACGTGGAATGCGAGAAGTTTGGCGATTCAGCCGGCTGAGGACAAACAATGAATCCTCACCTACAATCAACTTTTACTTGATAATTCGCGACGGCGATGCTGACACGATTCACGTTCCGACAACTGGAAACCTTCGTTTGCGTGGCGGAATTGCATAGTTTCGCCGGCGCCGCGCAGCGTCTGGGCATGACCCCTCAAGCCGTGAGCCAGTTGATCGCGGAACTCGAAGGCATTCTCTCGTTCAAGGTGTTCGATCGAACCACGCGCCAGGTGCGGCTGTCGAGCGCCGGTCGTGACTTTCTGCCGGCGGCCGAAACCATCATGCGGCATGTGAGCGCTGCGGAGAGCACGGCAAGCGATGTGCGAAACCGGTCTGCGGGCGTGGTTCGCGTGGGCGCGCCGCTCGTGCTCGCCAGCACGGCGCTGCCCGCCGCGATCCGTCAATATCAGGCCGAACGCCCGAAAGTCGTGATTCGGATCCGCGATCTGTCGGTGGACGAACTGGTTGGCGCCGTTTCAGTGGGCGATGTGGATCTCGCGATCGGTCCCGATCGATACGTGGACTCGTCCGTGTCGCGAACGACTATTTTCGAGAGCTTATGGGTATTGTGGTGCTCCCCTGACCATCCTTTCGCGCGCCGCAAAACGCTTAAATGGAACGACCTTCGGCGGACCGCGCTCGTGGCAGCGGGACGAGACCACGAGCACAGCGTCAGTCAGATGCGCCTCAGCATGCCGGAAGGCGAGCGGGTCGAACCCATCGACGTCGTCGACAACATCTCTACTGCGCTGGGCCTTGCTGCACAAGGGCTCGCGATCACACTGGCACCGGCCTATGTCGGCGCTTTGGCGGCATCGTTCGGACTGTCGATGAAAAGAGTCAAGGAACCCGAGGTCCTGCGCACGGTTTGCATCTACCGGGCAGCGACGCGAGACCTCTCGCCGGCTGCTGCCGGCTTCGCGGAGTTTCTTGAAGGCTGGCTCCCGGGCTGGTCGAACACGTTCAAATAATGCTGTCCGGCACTTTTGCGAGAGCGTGGCGTCGAGGTTATGCAGGCGCGCCTATGTCGAGGACGACCTGCGCGCCGGGCGGTTCGTCGCGCCGTTCGAGAAGTCGGTGGCGACCAATCGCGCGTTTTATCTCGTTTCGCCGCGCGATCTTGCCAACTGCGCGAAGGTCGTGGCGCTGCGCAGTTGGCTTGTCGACTTGATCGGCGGTACGGAAGATGGGCCCACCGTCCGGGTTGGCGATTTTGACAACGAGGGGGAAGTGGACGACGCGTCGCTTGCGACCGATGTGCGAACCGGTCGATGAATACGCTCGGCCAATGACGCTTCGTGGCGCCGCTGCTCGAATTCGGTTCGCGTATCCGGCCCGACCCGCTGGCCGCGCTCAGCCTTGCTGACGGCGCGCGACCGGCGTCCCCGTGCCATTTCGCCGAAAACTCCTGTATCGGGGGTATTACCCTGCGCTCAGTTCCTGCTGTCGTCGAATTCGCGCGTCTTCCTCGAGACGTGTGTCTTCGAGTTCCTGCAGCACGCTATCGAGGTCCACGGCTCGCGTATCGACTTCGATGCGGCCGCTCAATTCGATATCCGCGTGCAGCTGGCCTGCTTCGAACAATGTCCAAATTTCTGTCCCGTAACCGGTGGCGAGAATTTGCGGTGCGAAGCGTCCGAAGTACGCGGCCAGATTGTCGACATCGCGCTTGAGCATCGAGGCGGCTTCATTATTGGCAGCGGCGTCGACGGCCTGAGGCAGATCGATGATCACTGGCCCATCCGCCGCCAGCAGGATGTTGTATTCGGACAGGTCGCCGTGAACCACACCCGCGCAGAGCATACGGACGACCTGGTTGAGCAGCAGCGCGTGCAGTTCGATGGCACGCGCTTCGGTCAGATCGACGTCGTTGAGGCGAGGCGCCACACCGCCCGTTCCGTCGACCACCAGTTCCATCAGTAAGACGCCATCGGTGCAGATATAGGGCTGCGGTACGCGTACGCCTGCATTGGCGAGCCGGAACAGCGCGTCGACTTCAGCGTTCTGCCACAACTCTTCCTGCATCTGACGGCCATACCGCGTACCTTTTTCCATTGCACGCGCCTGCCGGCTGTTCTGGACCTTGCGGCCGTCCCGATACGACGCGGCTTGCCGGAAACTGCGCTGCTTCGCGTCCTTATAGACCTTTGCGCAACGTGTCGAGTCGCCGCTGCGCACTACATAGACTGTGGCTTCCTTGCCGCTCATCAGCTGGCCTATAACCTCGTCGATGAGTCCTTCGTCGAGAAGCGGCGCGAGCCTTTTGGGTATTTTCATACGATCGTCCCGTGCCGCTCATGGCGTGTGCGTTCGAAATGCGTGGACGGCGAATGGCCCGCTGAGGGGTACGCGATGGGCAGATGATGAGTCGCGCAGCCGGTGGGATTCTTAGGGTTTACATCGGGAATGGAGAGAGTCATGCCGGATTATAAGCGGGCGAGGGGAAGCCGACCCACAGCATCGAGAACTTGGGGTTCGCCACATGTGGCCCCAAAGTTGGCGAGTTCTATAATTAACCGTTTGCCACGTCCCGATGGCCTGCCCAACGCCGGCGCAGAGCGATGACATCGGCAGTGGCCAGTCTGGCCGGCGCGGCCCTTCGATCGACAGACAGCGATAGCTCAGTGAGGAACTCATGGAAATCCAACCAACCGACTGGTTTGCGCTGGACAAGTACGCTCCGGTCCGCGATGGATGGTACGAGGTTCAACTTGTAAGTGGCGATACCGCCTTCGCAAAGTATGGCGACGGTGAATGGACCGAAAAGCCTTTGCTCGTTTTTACGCATTGGCGCGGCTTGAGCGCCGACCCGGCCAAGTCTGGCGAAACGGAAAGCATCGGTGCGGAGGCGACGCTCGCCGAAGGGGTCCGGGCCGTTATGAATGTTTTCTTCCCCGGCCACGGAGATGAGGCGCACCAACCGCGCGAAGACTCCGAGCACGGCAAGGGCAGCTAACGCGGCCAGACGCAAGCGGCTTGAATTGGCCCACAGGCCCGCTGTTCTTTGTCGCAGCACTTTGATCGCGTACGCGTTGTTCGGGCCGAGCCGTATCCTCGTGCTAGGGCCCGCCTCTGCGCTTGTCGCGCTCATAGCGGTAGCTGTCACGGCGTCGATGCATCGCAGCGGCGCACAAGCGGTGATGCTTGCCAGCGCGCTCGCACTCCTTTCCGGCGGCCTCTGTGCCGCTGTCGGTCTGTTCAAGCTCGGCTTCGTGGCGGATCTGCTTTCGACGCCTATCCGTTACGGCTATCTGAACGGCATCATGTTGCCGATCATCATCGGTCAGTTGCTTACGTTGGCTCGGGCACCATCACAAAATAAACGGACGAACAACGGCCGCGTGAGCGGCGCCGCATGAAACCGGCGACAACCGCATTACTCGGGCGCGTACTTGAACTCAGGCAATGCCTTCAGTGACTCCCTGGTCGCGTCCGGCAGCCGCATCTGTTTATCGACGACCTGGAGGCTCCCAAACGGTACCGCGACGAGATGAGTTCCCATACCGAGAAACCCTCCTACCGAGATGATGACGTAGGGAACCCGATCGGTTGGGCTGACGATCAAATCGTCAATCGTTCCGATTTTGTCCTTGTTGCGGTTATAGACGGGCGATCCGTTGATCTTGGAGGCTCGATACCCCGTCGCCAGTTGGACGACATCAACGCGCTTCTCCGTGACGGATTGTGGCGTTCCCTGCGCATGCAGCGTTCCCGTGATCAGGACAGTTCCGAGCACAGCCACCGATACCAGCGTGATAACCCCTTTCATCGTGCACCTCCGCGGTTCGATGTCATAAGTTCAGAGGGCGACACGGGAGCGGACAACGCTCCCGGACAGTCGTGCGTCCTACCGGAACTCGAGCGGTATAAACAAGTTTACTCCTGGTGCCGGCGCCGGAGCATACACCACGGGTGGGGGCGCATACACATAGTCCCGGTTGCCGTAGTCGTCACCGTAGTAGTCGTTGCGACGGTGGTCATTTTTGAGATGTTCATAAGCCTGGCGATTGCGGTGATCCCACGGATGCCGCTGGTCTTGCCGATAACTGTTATCCATGCGATGTTGCTCCGGATTGTCATGGGTATGCCGATAGCCGTCATTCGCGCCATGCTGCAGTTGGCCCTCGCGGTTGCCATGGTCCTCGCCAAACGCGGGCGCCATGGACATACCGCCAATGACCAATAACGCGCCAGCGGCCGTCATGGTTTTGATTCTCTTCGAGCTCATGTATGTGGCTCGCACTTCAGGGATTTTCATGATGTTCTCCTGTTGCGATCCGGATCCCTTATTGCAGTGCCGGTCCGCTTCTCGTTACCGGTATGTCGAAATCACCCCTTCTTTGCGGAATGGTGATGGCCAGTCCGGAAAATCAGATCGGCATTTTTCTTCTGGGCGTCGGACATGCTGTCGTACAGAGACTGAAACGCGGGAGTGAGCTTTCTGATGCCATCCGCATGGGCGTCGGCGATCTGGCCATAGGACTTCAGATCGTCGACAGCGCTCATGTTGTTGGTATTAGTGGTTCGCTCTTGTCTCAGAGAGTCCATTCTGCCCGCATTGTCGCGCATCACCTGCGCGACCTTTTGCCAAAGTTCTTCCTGGGCTGCGGTGATCTGAAGCCTTACGTGAAGGTTATCGATGCGCGTTTCGACCTGGTTGTGGACCGCAACGGTCATGACGCGTGTAGGTGCTTGAGTCTGTGCTGGCGAGGCAGCGCTCGCAGGATTGGGGAATACCGCTATCGCGAGAAAAACCGCTATCGCGAGAGCAATTCCAGCGCGCGGTTGGGTTTGGGTTGGGTGTGCAACGAGTTTCATAATCGTTCTCCGAACGGATTCGATGGACTCCCCGAGGGGATTGCGGTCATTGCGGGCGAGCTTGATCGAACAGGGCATTTGTGCGCCGACTCCCAATCTGCGTCTGTCCGGTGCCGGACGCTTGCCCAGCCTGGAAAATGCCCGATTCGATCCGTACACGGTTAATACCTGAGCGCATTTCGTATCGATCGATAGCGATGCAATCCATCGAATATCTGTCGCCATCTTTGCATGGGCGCATCAGTACCTATTTTGAAATAGGCGTATCACCCGTTTGCGCGCCTAATGCCGAAATCTGGATTACTCGTTTCACGCCCGCGTGACTACACGCTTCGATAAGCGCGATAGGACTCTGCCGGGGACAGTGTCAAACATCTGGTTGCCTCGTTCGACCAGTATGCCGACGGCGTTGATTACCACATCGATGCCTGCGAGCCGTTCGAGCCATGGGTCGGGTTCGACATCCTTCGTCCGCAAATCGAACGTGTGTGGCCCGGTGGTTCGACTATGATGAATTGTCCGCCGCGCAAGGCCGTGAACGAGCGAAGACGGGAGGGGCGATGAGCGAGCAAAGCAACGTTCAACTGGTGCAGCAGGCGTACGCGGCGTTCGGCAGGGCCGATATCGATGGCGTGCTGCAGACACTATCGGAAAACGTCGACTGGTTCATACCGGGGCCGACGGACACCGTCCCATTCGTCGGCAGAAGAAATGGACACAAGGAAGTCGCGGCGTTCTTCGGGACCCTTGCGTCGATGCAGACTGCTGAACGGTTCGAGCCGCTCGAGTTCATCGCCAGCGGCGATAGGGTCGTGGTGCTCGGCGCGCAGCGCTGGCAGGTCCATTCGACCGGGAGCACCTACGAAGACGAGTGGGCGCACGTGTTCACGATCGAGAACGGAAAGATCACAAGGTTCACCGAGTACCACGATACCGCGGCTGAAGCGGCGGCGCATCGGCGGTAAAGGGTACCGCACATGCGCAACCCGTCGCCGCCCTCGAGGGCTTCGCACGCTGTCCGATCTGGATCGCTTAACCGTTCAGTACGAGAGATCCCTCCGGATATTGCTCACACATGAAGTCGACGAACGCCCGAACCTTCGGCGCGGGAAGTCGTCGCGATGTATGCAGGACCCAGAGCGCGACGTCCGCGCCCGAAACCGTGCCCCACTGAACCAACTCTCCGCGAGTCAGTTGGTTCCACGCAATCGACTGCGGTATCAGCGCGGCGCCTGCACCGGCAATTGCAGCGTCGCGAATCATCATGAATGAGGACAGTATCAGCCTCGGGATCGGCTCCAGGAGCAGGCGTCCGTCGTCGAGCGTCCAATTCCCGGTTTGAAAGCTCGAGGAAACGATCGCGGGAACGGGCCTGACCTTGCCGCGGGTTGGTACAGGCACTGAGGGCGCGGCCACGACCACCAGCCGGTCTTTGGCGAAGCACCGGCCCACGAGGCTGCTGTCCGGGCCCGGATTGATACGAATCGCGGCGTCGAACTGCTCCTCGAACAGGTCGACCAGGCGATCCTCCGCCACGATCTCGCACGTGACCTCCGGATAGGCCGCGCAGAACGCGGCGGAGATGCGGCCCATCGCAAGCTGGGAGAACAGCACCGGGGAAGCGACCCGCAAGCGTCCGCGCGGTGCCGACAAGCCCTCGCGAGCCGAAGTCATGGCTTCGAGCACCTCGTGCATCGGCCCTTCGGTGCGATCCATCAGCATCTGGCCGGCTTCCGTGAGCTTGAGCCCCCGGGCGCCGCGCTCGATGAGTCGCAACCCGAGTTGCTCCTCCAGATCTGCGATGCGCCGGGACAGGGTCGCCTTCGATCTCCCGCTCGCACGGCTCGCCTTTCCCAGTCCTCCATTCGTTGCGACGAGCGCGAAGTCGGTCAATGCATTCAGGTCCATGGTGTTCCAAATTTGAAACGATGCGTCTTGATTCTGGCATCTTCGTTTTAGTTGCGCAACGACGTATCTTCTCGTCATCGCAACTCCGATGTCGTCGCGGACGTCTCGCGCCGACCGATCCCTGAACTCGTCACATACCCCCTGGAGATTTCCATGAGCATTCTCGTCACCGGTGCCACCGGCACCATCGGTTCCCTCGTTGTCCAAGGTCTGGCCGCCGCCGGCGCCCAGGTCAACGCGTTCGTCCGCACGCCCGGAAAGCAACTGTTTCCGGCGGGCGTCACGGAAGTCGTCGGCGACCTGACCGACGTGGCCTCATTGCGCGCCGCACTGTCGTCGGTGCGCACGTTGTTTTTGCTGAACGCCGTCACGCCCGACGAAGTGACGCAAGCCCTCGTCGCGCTGAACCTGGCTCGCGAGGCTGGCATCGAGCGCGTCGTCTACCTGTCGGTCATCCACGCTGACCAGTTCACCAACGTGCCGCATTTCACCGGCAAGTACACGGTTGAGCGAATGATCGAGAGCCTGGACATTCCGGCGACCGTCCTTCGACCTGCCTACTTCATGCAGAACGAGCGCATGGTCCAGCAGACGATCCAGAGTTACGGCGTCTATCCGATGCCGATCGGCTCGACGGGCGTCGCGATGATCGATGCGCGAGATATCGCGGACATCGCCGTCGCCGAACTGCTGCGCCGGGACCGCGAGCTCGCGCCGTCACCGCACGTGACGCTGGAGTTGGTCGGGCCCGAGCGGTTGACTGGAGAGTCGGTGGCCAAAATCTGGAGTGCCGCGCTCGGTCGCGAAGTGACTTACGGCGGAGACGACGTGGTGGCCTTCGAAGGACAGATGGCCTCGTTCGGCCCGTCCTGGCTTGCGTACGACATGCGCTTGATGATGGCCGGGATTCAGAAGTTCGGCATGCACGGCGCGGACGGCGCAGCGGATCGCCTGCGAGCCATGCTCGGCCGTCCCCTGCGCAAGTACACCGACTTCGTCAACGAGGCCATCGCAGCGTCGTAGGCCGGCCCGCGCTAACTGCATGAGCTCGTTGTCGAAGAGGCGGATTGTCTGATATCCGGCCGGTTTCCGACGTGAGCACCTTGTTTCAGCACCGACCGCTGCGAAGAGCGACGGCCCAGTCGTGCCGGCCGTTCGCCTTCGCTGTCGCCGACGCAGCGTCCCAGTCGTATTCAATGGCACGAAACTCGACAGTCCACTTCGATCCGATCCGGGTCACGATTGTCTTCTCCCGACACGACATTGAACGTACGCGCCAAGTGTCGTTTACGGCCGATTTGCAGACGTAAGCGTGAAAGCTCGACTCTCCCCCGTCCATAGACTCGACGCAGCGCCGCCCAATCGGTATGTACATGTCGTAATAAAAGGAGATACGTATGACTTCTTTAGAGAAGGGAGTTACTGTTCTGGCCGAAGCGCCTGGGGACGAGACATCCTCAGCGTTCAAACGACGCTTCATGATCCGGATGATCATTGTTCTGACCGGCGGTACGTTTCTGGATGGCTATATTCTCGGGATCGTCGGCCCGGTGTCCGGCAAGATGACCGCGGAGCTCGCCATATCGCCGGTCTGGGAGGGACTGATCGCAGCCGGCGCGTTGTTCGGGATCCTCATCGGTTCGCCGCTGGGCGGATGGGCTGGAGACAAGTTCGGCCGCAAACCACTGTTCCTGCTCGACATGGGCTTGTTCGTGATCGCATCGTTCATGCAGTTCTTCGTCGGCTCCATGCAGTTCTTCATCACGTCACCGCTGCAATTGTTGATGGTGCGACTGCTGATGGGTATCGCGATCGGTGCGGAATATTCCGTCGGTTGGCCGCTGCTGTCGGAATTCTCCCCGTCCCGTATCCGAGGGCGGCTGATGGGCTTGACCCTCATCGCCTGGTACGCCGGCTTCATGTTCGCCTTCGTCGTGGGTTATCTGCTCGATCGGTATACGCACCTCGGATGGCGGAACATCCTCGGCACCAGCACGTATATTGCGATAGCTTTGTTCCTTGGCCGGATCGGCATGCCCGAATCGCCGCGCTGGCTGTGGAGTAAGAGCCGTATCGAGCAGGCCCGTTCCGTCGCTCGCCGATATATGAACAGCGCGTCCGACATGGCCGACGTCGAACACGAGATCGTTCACTCGGGAGGAGGTTTCGGGATGCTCTTCTCCCGCCGGTATTGGCGAGTCACGCTGTTCGTGTCGATGTTCTTTTTTTGCGTCGTCACGCCGTACTTCGCGATCGCCACATTCGCCGACAGCGTGCTGCAGAAATTCGGCCTCGGCGGGGGGCTCGCCGGAGGGGTCGGGCTATCCGCAGTTGCGTTGGCCGGCAGTGTTGCCACGGTTCTGATGATCGACAAGGCGGGTCGTCGTGTTCTGACGGTACCGCCGCAGTGGATCATCACCGTGATCCTCGCGATTCTCGGCATATGGGCGAACGCGCCCGGGGCGGTCGTGCTCGGCCTGTTCCTCGCGTTCTCGTTCTTCAACGCGGGCTGCGGGACGCTGACTTGCATCTATCCTGGCGAGGTATTCCCGACTGAAATCCGCGGGATCGGGACGGGCTTTGCCGCCGCCTTCAGCCGGATCGGGGCCGGGCTCGGCACGTTCCTGATGCCCTGGTCGATGAACAATCTCGGGCCTTCGGTGACCATCCTGATCGCGGCCGGCATCGCGGCAGTCGGGGCCGGGGTGTCCCAATGGCTCGCCCCTGAGACTAAAGGCAAGAGTCTCAGCGAAACTGCGTCGGGGTTCTCGCACTAGCGCCGCGGGAGTTCCAGGCAACGCTCGATTCGGGCGTGCCTTGCAGCTGCCCGGATTGGCTTCCAACTCTGTGACAGTGGTGCTCATCGAATCGAAAAGGACGGGCACCGACAATCCCCTCCGGTAGCCGCCCTGATTTGCGTCTCGCATAAAGGGCGGCTCAAAACAATGCAGCCGATTACCTCGAGCCGCCACCGTGGCCGCCGCCACCGTGACCGCCGCCGTGGCCGCCTGCGCCAGCACCGGCACCGCCAGCACCTGCGCCAGCACCGCCAGCACCTGCGCCAGCACCGCCAGCACCTGCGCCAGCACCGGCACCGCCCGCACCGGCACCGCCCGCACCTGCACCGCCTGCACCCGCACCCGCACCCGCACCTGCACCGCCAGCACCCGCGCCCGTACCGCCAGCACCCGCGCCCGTACCGCCAGCACCCGCGCCCGTACCGCCGGCACCCGCGCCCGTACCGCCAGCGCCTGCGCCTGCGCCCATACCGCCGGCACCCGCGCCCGTACCGCCAGCGCCTGCGCCTGCGCCCGTACCGCCGGCACCCGCGCCCGTACCGCCAGCGCCTGCGCCTGCGCCCGTACCGCCAGCACCTGCACCCGTACCGCCAGCACCTGCACCCGTACCGCCAGCACCTGCGCCCGTACCGCCTGAACCTGCAGCCGTACCGCCTACGCCTGCACCGACTCCGCCTCGACCACCTGCGCCGGAACCGCCCATACCTGCACCCAAACCAACTGCGCCAGCACCCGGACCGCCTGCGCCAGCATCCGAGCCGCCTGTGCCCGAACCGCCCGCGTCGTCACCGCCTGCAAGCTGTTCGTGATCCAACTTCAGTAAAGGAGGATTCGGAGAAGGTGCGCTGGGTTGATCGAACGAAGCGGCAGGCACAGGTGGCTCGAACTCCGCACTGTCAATTGCAGTTCCCGGGCCAGGAGGTGGCGATGGTCTCGCGACACGATCGGACGAAGACGCTCGTTTTGTTGGCGGTATGGATTGAGTGACTCCGGGTGCATGCGGCGCGATTGCTCTCACATGCGGCGCCGAATGATGGCGATTCTGTGTCGCGGCATCGCTTGCTTGACTACGCCCTCGTGTAACCGACGGCGGCTCAGCGGAATCGGAAGAAGATTCGGGGCGTTGAGCGGACGGAGCGGAAGGCGTAGGGAGCGCCGCCTCAGCATTGGCAACCGCGGCTGCGCGAGCGGGAGGCGATGATCGTTGTGCGATTTGACCCGACCAAGCCGTATGTTGCGCTCGCGACGCGGCTCGGATGATCCCGAGCACTTGGTCACCGCCGTACACGACGAGACCCATGAGCCCGACAGCCAATGCGCTCGCCGACGCAACGTAAAGCGCAAGGCGTTTGACCCGCGCAGGCGGTGCGGCCTTGCTCGCTGCATCAGGGTTATCTGCACCCGAATGCGAACGCTCGGCTTGGCTGAACATTGCGACGGGTTTCGGATCGCTTAGTCTGATCCTTGCATTTACTACGTTCATATGCCGTCTCCTTGCGGAGTGCTCATCGGAATGAGCCGCGGGACCGCATCTGCGTAACCCCTGGCTCCGCCGCAGCGATGGAAGCGGTGTACGAGGTTTCCCATCCTAGGCCCTTGAGATGCGGAAACGCTCGCCATTTTGGTGGCCGATCTGGACGGGTGCCTCGAGTCGCCGACCGGCGTGCCCTTAGCGATGCTCCACAGTGGGCGACGACACGATGCAAGCCAGCATTGGCTGTGCCTGCCAGACCGAACCCGAATTGAATTGTGAGAGCGCGGACAGGGCACTCGCATGCACGATCCTGCAGCGCTGGTCATGCATCGCGTCGCTTCAACGTGCTGGGCGCCAAGTGTCGAACGCAACCGGCTTCGCATGATCCGCGTGCATCACGTCGGTTTTGTCCGGCGTGCCGTTGAGCGGATCGGACGATGTGACGATCTCGCTATCGAAGAGCCATGCGCGGTGCTGGGCGTCGTAGCGGAATGTGATGAAGTCGGTCCAGTGTGCGCCGCACGCGACGCCGTTTTGCACCGTAAAGTAGCGGCCCTTGGCTGCGAGCCCGTCGTCGCTGTCGAACGGATCGCATTGGCCGCCCTCGTTGGCGCGCAGCACAACCGTATCGTTGCGCGCGGAGAGCCGGTACCGATTGCTTGCTTGTTCCTCGAAGATCAGCAGTGGACGAGGCGATGGGCTGCTCACAGAGTCGTCGCGCCGGTGAGCAACGACGAGCAAGCTTCGCCGGCCGCCTTCGATCAGCGGCCCTGCACGGAAAAGCATCGGCTCGTAGCCCGTTGGCAACTGGGCAGCGATGCTTGCCGGCAGGCCGGCGGCGTGCAGCGTGGCGGAAAGAGCGAAGAGGGCGGCTGGCAGCAGAAAGCGTTTCATAGGGGGAGATAACCGGCGACGCAGCAACTGAAGGATGTCAGCATGCGCGCTCTGCGCTGTTCGAATGGTTAGATGGGGCTCATGGCGCTCAGCGGTGGTCGCGAGCGGACCTGATTTTAAGCACGAACGCCACATAATGCATTCGTTGACGAGTTCCGAGACTGAAGGCACACTCGTTACCCATGCAAGCCATCACATCCTTTGCAATTGCGACTCCCCATCATGCGCATGCCCACATGGGACTGCCGTCGGGGAAGTGCATAGGCTAGCAATTTTCAGCAATATGCGCGAAAAAGCCCCGCCGGCAACGACGGGGCTTTTTCGTTGTCGCCCCGTCAAGCGTCGGCTCAACTAGTGAGATGAACATGAAAGATCCGATGAACATCGATTGGTCAACGATGCCGGCACCTATAGACGACGGTGGAGCAAGTCACCTGAAGGGGCTGCGCATGCCCAGTATCCGGTTGAACTCGACGGATGGAGCCGCGGTCGACCTGAGTCGACTCGCAGGCCGCGCCGTTATTTACGCCTACCCCCGGAAAAAACGTCCGGACGAGCCGGTGCCCGATGGATGGTTGTCGATCCCCGGCGCCCCGGGATGTACACCGCAGTCGTGTGCCTTTCGCGATCACGCGGCGAACATGAAGGCAGCCGGCGCAACCTATATCTTTGGTCTCTCGACGCAACGTACGCCAGATCAAAGAGGGGCTGTCGAGCGTCTGCATCTGAGCTACCCACTACTGTCGGACGACCGTCTCTTGTTGACGAGGGCCCTTTCGCTGCCGACCTTCACCGCTATGGGCATGACACTGTTGAAGCGTTTGACGATGATCATTAACGACGGCGTGATCGAGCATGTTTTCTATCCGGTGTTTCCGCCTCATGGGAACGCGGCTGAAGTGCTCGCCTGGCTGGAGATGAACAACAAATTTTTTGCAATGAAAGAGGACAATTAAATGCCCGACGCATCGAAGACGTTTGCGACGCCCCTCGATCTGTATCGAGTCATCTCACGCGTGTGGTCGGCGGACACGTCAAGCCCGACCAATGCGTGGTCACCATCGAATCCCGCGCAGAATCATTGCAGCGTCACCGCGCTCGTCGTGCAGGACCATTTCGGTGGGGAGATTCTCACGACGCGTACCTCGGGCGGTACTCACTTCTACAATTTGATCGACGGGAAAAAGTGGGATCTCACGGTGAGCCAGTTCGCCGAACCGGTGCCGTACGACGATACTCCTTGCACTCGCGAAGCGGCGCTGGCGGATACCTCGCCGGAAAAATATGCGTTGCTAACGTCGAGGCTGAAGGACAACAGATAGAACGTCTATTGCGTTCCGGGCGTGACGCTGGCAAGCATTCAAACCGGACGTTCTACAAGCTCCCTCAGGACGCTCTCCAGCTCGACATGGCCGTGCATGATTTCGTCGGGACGGCCTTCGAAATCAATCCAGCCTTCATTGAATCCGTCCAGCATACGCATGCGTGATTGGGGATGCTTCATGCCCTGCGCGATGAACAGCGTTTCCCACGTCTGCCTTTCGACGACTTCCGCGCGTACCTTGCGGCCCAACACGCGGGCGAATGCCAAGGCCAGATCGTTGGGACTCGCCCGACGCGGGCCTTCGAGCTCGACGACGCGCACACCGCGCCACGTCTGCCGAAGCAGTTCGGCCGCAACGCGGCCCACGTCCGCCGTGGCGACCATCGGCACAGGCTTGTCGAGCGGCTGCAGGTAACTGGCGATGACGCCATGGTCACGTGCGGATGCAACATCCCATGCGGCGTTCTCCATGAACCAAGCTGGCCGCAGAAACGTCGCCGGCATCGGCATCTCGCGCAGTGCCTGCTCCATCAGCGTGCGTTGAGTGAGCAGATTGAGCTCATCAGCGTGCGCGCCGATCGTCGACAGGCAAACGACCTTTCCAGGTCGAGCCGTCAGAAGCGCGGCAGCCACAGCCTCGATCACCTTCCGCGCTTCAGGGAACCCAGGCTCCGGATCGAACTCCGGAGGCGGCAGAATGAAAACGCCCGTCGCGCCGTCGAATGCGGCGGCGAGCGATGAAGCGTCTTCCATGGAGGCCGTCGCAATCTCACAACCGCACTCCGCCCACGACGCTGCCCGCGTCGCGTCCCGCACAACGGCACGCACGGGCTGACCAACGGCCAGTAGCTCACGGGCCAGTGCGCCCCCGACGTTACCGGTGATTCCTGTTATTGCATACATTGCTCGTTCTCCATGGTGAGGGACCCGATGTCTCGGTGAGACGCATTCTGGTCGACCCCAGAACAAAACAAAATGACATGGATGACATCAGATAAGTGACAACGAGTCATGAATGAGGCATGCTCGACATAGATGACCAGCGCCGCTCTACGGTGCAGCGATGGCGCATTGCCCTTCGGTTGGTCGGTCGCGATCTGCCACCGGCCTTTAACTCGAGCACCCATGAGATCCATTAGCGAGAAGCTCTCCGGCAGCATCAGCGTGTTCGCCGCCGTAGTGGATGCGGGGACGTTTGCGGCCGCTTCGGAAGCAATAGGAATGACGCCACCGGGCGTCAGCCGGGCGATTGCGCGGCTGGAAAAAAGGCTGAATATCCGCCTTTTCAACCGAACGACGCGCTCCATTTCGCTGACGGAAGAGGGCCGCCGTTTTTACGAGCAGGTCATGCCCCATCTCGCCGGGCTGGAGGAAGCAGCCGCTGCGGCAGCGGGTGGCACCTCCGCTGTGCGTGGGAAGTTGAGAATCAATCTGGACCCCGTCGTTTACCGGACCATTCTTGGACAACGTCTGGATGCGTTTATGGACGCGCACCCCGAACTCGAAATCGAGCTCATCGCGCGAGACAATCTTGGCGACCTCGTCATGGATGGCTTCGATCTCGCCGTGCGATTCGGCGAACCCCGACCGTCTACCCTGATCGCCAGAAAACTGCTCGATACCGGCGTTGTTACGGTCGCGGCGCCTTCGTACGTCGCTTGCCGAGGACGGCCGGCAAAACCCGAGGACCTTGAAAGCCGCAGCCACAGATGCCTTGAGTTTCGCAACCCGGAGACAGGCAAGCCGTTCCCGTGGGAATTCCATCGACGGCGAAAACGCATCGCGGTCGACACCCGGGGACGCCTCACGGTCAACGATCCTGGCGCGCTGCTCAACGCATGCCTCGCCGGTTCCGGAATTGCGCAGATGTTGCTGCTCGGTGCGGAGCCCCTGATTGCCGACGGCCGACTGATCAATCTCTTTCCCGAATGGGCAGACGAGCGGTTTCCCTTGTACGTCTACTACCCATCGCGGCATCACGTACCGGCAAAGACCCGAGCTTTTGTCGACTTCATTGTCGAACTGATGGGCGATCGCGTCGCGCCGGGGCCTGGTTTGTAGATTGCTTGGACCTAGTGAGTTCCCGATTCCCGATGGAAAGCTCACCCATCGGGGCACCAGCGCCACGCATCGCTCGCTGCCGGATCACTGTTGCCTACAGAGGCGAACATGGACATCGACATCGACCAGTCGGACAAGCCGGATCCCGAAGTGACGTCGTGGCTGGAGAAGCTCGGCCCCGGGCTCGTGACCGGCGCCGCGGACGACGACCCGAGCGGCATTGCGACATATTCGCAGGCGGGAGCGCAGTTCGGCTTCAACATGCTGTGGATCGCCCTCATCACCTATCCGCTGATGGTGGCCATCCAAGTCATTAGCGCTCGCCTGGGACGGGTAAGTGGTCATGGCCTCGCAACCAATATCAGGCGGCACTATTCTGCATGGCTGCTCTATGGCTCGGTCCTTCTGCTCCTGGTCGCCAATACGATCAACATTGCCGCCGACCTAGGCGCGATGGGGGCGGCATTGAACCTCGTGGTCGGCGGTCCAACCCACGTGTACACCGTTGCACTGGGCGTATTGTCCGTCGTGCTGCAGGTCTTCGTGCCCTATCGCAGTTATGTTCGCGTCCTGAAGTGGCTCACGCTCGCTTTATTCGCTTACGTTGCCACGGTATTCGTCGTTCAAATCCCATGGCAGACGGTGGTGATTCGGACTCTGGCTCCCCAACTGTCATGGAAGCGCGATTACCTCACTACGATAGTCGCGGTGCTCGGTACGACTATCAGCCCGTACCTGTTCTTCTGGCAGGCTTCGCAGGAGGTGGAAGAGATGCGGAGCCAAGCGGGCCAGCGTGCGCTCAAGCATGCGCCGAGGCAGGGCCCGGCCAGCTTGCGTCGCATCCGGATGGACACCTGGATCGGGATGGGGGTTTCGAATATCGTCGCCTTTTTCATCATCCTGACGACTGCTGCCACTCTGCACGCACACGGCGTGACTGACATCCAGACGTCGGCGCAGGCCGCTGTCGCCCTCAAGCCCATCGCGGGCCGGTTCGCGTTCACCCTGTTCAGTCTGGGAATAGTCGGTACCGGCCTGCTGGCCCTTCCGGTACTCGCCGGATCGGCCGCTTATGCAATGGCGGGTACGTTCAAGTGGCGCAATAGCCTGGCCCTGAAACCCCGGTTGGCCAAACGCTTTTACGCCATCATCGTACTGTCGACCCTCATCGGTCTCGCTATGGGCTTTACACGGATCGATCCAGTCAAGGCGCTTTATTGGAGCGCTGTTATCAATGGCGTGGTGTCCGTGCCGATCATGGCACTGATCATGTTCATGGCGGTGAATCCGAAGGTCATGGGGAACTTCGTGATTCCGTTGCGTCTGCGCGTTACAGGCTGGATTGCAACGATCGCCATGGCAACGGCAGCGCTCGCCATGTTTTGGTTCATGGGCCGATAAAGACACAACGCCCGCTCACCGGAAAGCGGTCATTGACGCTGACCGACCGTGACCGGGACAATTTTTTCCAGTTGGTCCAGCAACAGCTCCTTTTGCTGCTCCGGCAGCTTGACCAGACTCGGATACATGTTGATCAATGCCAGCCGTTGCGCCGGCGACTTGGAGGGCAACAGCATGAGCAACCCCGCTTTCTCACGGTCGGAGAGCGATGACATGTGCGGTAGCGCGCTAAGTTGCACGAAACTGGGAGACTCTACCGACGGTACGGCAGCTTCGTCCTTCACGGCCGAAGGTGCCGATCTCTCTTCCCCTGGCGACGTGCTTTGCGCGGCGAGGGTGCTCGGTGTCGGGGTGGAATCCGCACCCCCTCCGCCACATCCCGTAAGCAGCAGACTGAACAACAGCATTGGACCTGCACGCAAAAAATGGCGCGGTACATGTGGGACATGCCACACGCCGCAATCAAGGTGAACATCTTGTCGCATGGCCACGCATCCGACGATCCAGAAAAAGCAGGCGCGGCACCGTACGAAATGACGGTGCCGCCACCGATTGCAGACGTGCCAGCGGATGCCGGCACGCCCATCCATCCCCGATGATTCAGGACGCTCTCGCGAGCGTCGCGTTGCCATGTATCAGTCCAAGTGCTGAAGCCTGAATGCCAAGTCGATCAAGGCCCGGTGAGACTGAAATAAGGCCCGCTGAAGCCCGCGAAGGTGATCGTATACACGTAATTCGCCAGGGTTGGGCCGGCTATCACCTGCTTAGTCCAGTTCCCGTTGGGGCAGGTGGCAGAGGCTTGTAAGTCCTGGGTGGTCGGTGCCGTCGCACCGAGCGGCGGCACTACCAGTTGCCCGTTCCTGGAAGCTGTCAGTTTTCCCGATGAAGTGGAATCCGTGGTCTGCGTCTTCACATCGACGACCTGGCCGCCATGGTTAGTGCACTGTACGGTGCCCGAGTAGGTCGCCGACAGAGTCGCTGTCGCATTAGTGTGGCCGACTCCCCCGATGGTGGCGCCGGTACAGCTGACGTCCTGGGTGGCCTGGTCCACGGTACATACCGGTTCGGCAGTTGCAAAATGCGCTCCGCTGGGCCCGTTGGCGGGATTCGTTTCGGCCCAAGCCGCAGGAGCGACCAGCAGGGCAGCCAACGTAATCAAAGCTAGGTTCTTCATATTTGTCTCCAAGACAATCATCGTCGTTTCTCGAGAAATGGCCGAGAAGCGTGGAGAATGGTGGTCCGGTTTTTTAATAATAATAAAAATCCGGTCGGCGATTTATAGGCGATATGACCGGAGAGGCGGCGCGACGAACTGGCGAAAATATTATTGGATTATTTAAATTCGAACGCGCAGATTAATTTAGTACGTTGCCCACTTATAGTTGGCGGGGCACGAGTGAAGTACTGCTGGATGTAAATGTTGACGCGCGGCGCAGTGAAGTGTTCTGAGGTGATGGTCTCCTAATTAGGATCGTCGAGCGCTGTTAAGCCGCTCGGTGTTAATATAGGTCAACTGCGTTATAGAAACTTACTTTTTTAATCGATTTTGATTTTTCCGATAACGGCGATGTTGTGGCGAGCATTGCTGTCTTTATTTATCTAGAATCAACGGTTCTTCCCGTCGTCCATTCGGTTCGTCCGAAAGGCGTTGTTGGTCGACCCGCTACGCATCGGGCGGCACCCCCAACAACTGCAACACCCCACCCGCAATCGACGCAAACACCGGCGCAGCCACCGCTCCGCCGTAATAGGCTCCGCCCGACGGCTCGTCGATCATGACCGCGACGACAACGCGCGGTGCGTGAATGGGCGCCAGCCCCACGAAGAGCGAACGATACTTGCCCTTCGCATACGAAGTCCCCATATGCTTCCACGCGGTGCCCGTCTTGCCGCCGACCCGATAGCCCTCGACCCCTGCGGTGCGTGCGGCAGCTTCGAGCATCTCGCGAATGGCCGCCGCGCTGGCCGATGTCGTCACGCGGCGTTTTTCCGCGGCGCCGGATGTGGCTCCCGTGCCGTCGCCCTCAGCGACGACCAGCCGCGCCGGCTGCAACATGCCATCGCCGGCAAATGCCGTATAGGCTTGGGCGATCTGTAATAGGGAAGTGGATAGACCATACCCGTAGCCCATCGTCGCCTGTTCGACAGGCCGCCAGCGCTGCCACGGCCGCAGCTTGCCCGCGGCCACCCCAGGAAAAGGCAGCGGCGGTTGGTAGCCGATGCCATAGTCGCGGTACATGGTCCATATCCGCTCGGCCGGCAGGTTCAGCGCGAGCTTCGCCAACGCGATGTTGCTCGACTTGGAAACCGCTTGCGCGACGGTGATGGTTCCATGATTCGACGTATCGTGAATCGTGTTCGGGCCAATCGTGTAATAACCGGGCCCGGTATGAACGAGCGTGTCCGGCTGCGCGAGCCCCGTATCCATCGCGAGCGCGACGACGAGCGGCTTCACAGTCGAGCCGGGCTCGAACGTATCGGTCAACGCGCGATTGCGCAGCGCGGAACCCGTGCGGTGCATCTGGCGGTTCGGATCGAAGCTCGGCGCGTTGGCCAGTGCGAGAATTTCGCCGCTTTGCGCATCGAGCACCACGGCGCTGCCGGCTTGCGCATTGTGCTTGCTCAGTGCGGCTTTCAGTTGGGTGTAGGCGAGCTGCTGAATGCGGCGATCGATAGTCAGGCGAACCGTACCGCCGTTGCGCGGTTGCACGGGTGTACCGAGTTCGGAAACGATGCGCCCGAGACGGTCGCGGATGACGTCGCGCGAGCCGGTTTCGCCGGCAAGCATGGCATCGGCCGCTAATTCGATGCCTTCCTGCCCTGCATCGTCGATATCCGTGAACCCGACGACGTGCGCGACGGATTCGCCCTCCGGGTAGAACCGCTTCGATGCGCTGACACGTGTAATGCCGGGGATGGCGAGTTCGTCGATTTCCTGGGCGGTTGTCGCGTCGACGTGGCGCTCGAGCAGCACGTAAGCGCGCTCCGTCGAAAGCCGGCGCTCGAGTTCAGCGGCAGCAATGCCGAGTGCCCGAGCCAGCTTTGCGCGATCGCGGCTGCCCATGCGCCGAGGCTCGGCCCAGATCTCGTAGGTCGTCAGGCTCACGGCGAGCAGGGCGCCATGACGATCGACGATCGGTCCGCGCATGCCCGGCGACTCGACCGTGATGCGATGACGCTTCTCGCCCTGAGCGACGTGGAATTCATGCTCGACGATCTGTACCCACAGCGCCCGCCCCGCGAGCGTGGCGAAGCCTGCCGTCAGCAGCGCGACGACCACAGACGAGCGCCATGCCGGCAGACGCGGGACGAGTACGGCGTTTCTCTCCATCGATACATAGGGGACGTGACGTTTGCGGAGCAGGGGCATCGGGGAAATGGCAGGCGATGAGCGAGACGGGGGAAACCGTCACAGACAAATACGGAGCGAGGCAGCACCAAGACATTGCCAGCTCCGCGACGCCCAGGCATTGTAGGCTAAATGTAATAAATTGGAGCGACGAGGGATGCACTCAGGCTGGCGCGGACGGCGAAGATGACGCCTTGCGCGAACGGGAAGGGGAGCGGGGAACGGAGGAGCCGAGCCTGCCAATGAAAAGGCCGCCGCGAATGCGGCGGCCACAGCTAAAACCAGCCAGGCAAGAAGCGAGCGCTGCCTCAGGCCGGCAGCGCAAATCCGGAGATGGCTTCGCGCAACACCGCGGCCTGATCTCTCAGCGACTGCGCGGCAGCGGCTGCCTCTTCGACGAGCGCCGCGTTTTGCTGGGTCACCTTATCCATTTCGCCCACCGCGCGATTGACCTGCTCGATGCCCGCGCTCTGCTCGCGCGACGCGTGGCTGATTTCCTCGAGAATTTCGTTGACGCGCCGCACGGACTGCACGATCTCGCTCATGGTCGAGCCGGCATTCGCGACGAGCGCCGCGCCTTGGTCGACCGTATTCGTCGACGATTCGATGAGCGCCTTGATCTCTTTCGCGGCCGTTGCCGAGCGCTGCGCGAGACTGCGCACTTCCGAGGCGACGACGGCGAAGCCGCGGCCTTGCTCGCCCGCTCGCGCGGCTTCGACCGCCGCATTGAGGGCGAGGATGTTGGTCTGGAAGGCAATGCCGTCGATGACGCCGATGATGTCGCCGATCTTTTGCGAGCTCGAGGTGATTTCGCTCATCGTCCGGACGACATCGTCGACGACGCTGCTGCCGCGGGTCGCGACATCGGCGGCCTGCTCCGCAAGGTTCGCGGCCTGCGCCGCGCTATCCGCGTTATGTTTCACGTTGGCCGTCATGTGGTCCATGCTCGACGCGGTCTGGACGAGTGCGGCGGCCTGTTGTTCGGTGCGCTGCGATAGATCGGTGTTGCCCGCCGCGATCTCGCTGGCGCCGACATTGATGTTTTCTGCGCCGCTACGCACGCGCGAGACGGCATCGGCCAGACCCTTCTGCATTTGCGCGAGTGCGGCCATGAGGCTTTCGTCGTCGTTGCCGCTGACGGGCACGCGAACCGTCAGATCGCCTTGCGCCATGCGCCGTGCCGTAGCGATCGCGATTTCGAGCTCGCCGCCGAGTTCGCGGCGCACGCTGCGCAAGACGACCACCATGGCGATGGTTGCCAGCGCGCCGAGCACGCCCGTGATCAGCGCCCATCGGATGATGGCGCCTTTGAAGGCGGCGTTGACGTCGTCCATGTACATCCCCGTCACGATGAACATGTCCCACGGCGCGAAGCGCAGCGAATACGACGTTTTCGGCACGGGCTCTTCGCTGCCCGGCTTCGACCAGAGATAGTTCGTAAAGCCGCCGCCTTCCTGGCTTCCGACTTTCACGATATCGAGGAACAGGTGATTGCCGGCCGGGTCGGTGAAGTTCGACAAGTCCTTGCCGATCAGTTGCGGCTTGATCGGATGCATCAGCATCACGGACTTCGAGTCGTTGATCGAGAAGTAGCCGTCCTGGCCGTAGCGCATGACTTTCAGCGTCTCCAGCGTTTGCTTCTTGGCCTCCTCTTCCGTCATCACGTGTTGCTGCGACAACTCGTAGTAATGCTTGGCGACACTCTCGCCTTGCTGGACGAGCGATTTCAGCTGGTCGCGTCGGTCCTGCAGCAGCGATTCGTGGTAGCGCCATACCCCCGCGATGGCGATCAGGATCAGTCCAACCCACAGCACGGCCACCATCGAGCCGAGCTTCTGATTCAAAGACATCTTGCGCATTGTATTTCCACCGGTCAGTCGAGTCGTTCACGGTGACGTGCCTGGGCCGCGCACGCCGTGCCTGACCGTCTTATCGGCACTTTTTTGGTGCAATTCAGGCGGGGAAACCCTGATGCGGAAAGCGCAATAGGTATGACGGATAGGGGCGCGAGAGTGCACCGACACTCATTCGTGTTCGCGCCCTCGTCGCGTTCCGAGCGAATGGGACGGCAATGCCTCAGACCGGATCTTTATCGGGCGGACCTTCCGGGCGTTGCGGTTCGTCGTTGTGATGGCCCGGGGGTGGCGGAACCAGCGGTTCGCCCTCCGGGTCGCGCGTCGGATCGGCGAGCGGATCGGGATTCGGTGTGGTGTGCATCCAGTAGCTCATGGGCGGTCCCGAGAAAGGAGGAAGTCGAACGAAAAACCGAAGGCATGAACGGCGTCGTCGCCTCCTCTTTTATAGGCTATTCGCGCGAAGCCTGCGTGCCGCATTGCCGGCTTGGCGCGCCTTGCTACGCCGACCGGCCTTCGAGACGATGCGGTCCCGGTCCCGGTCCCGCTCTTGCTCCGCTTCGGCTCCGATCGTCAGCATCGGCGGCACGCGCATCATCAGCAGATCGATGGCGACGCGCATGCGCGTGGGCAGATGGCGGGTGCGGCGCCACCCGAGATGCATTTCGACGCGCGGTCCGGGTGTATCGGTCAGCAGTTTGACGAGTTCGCCGGAACGCAATGCGTCCGCGATCAACCAGCACGGCAGCCGCGCAATGCCGGCGGCCGCCTTCGCGGCTTCGGCGATGGTCTCAAGATCGTCGAAGCGCAGCCGTTGCTTCATCGTGATCTCGCGCATCGTTCCGCCTTGGTCGGAAAGAGGCCATGGCGCTTCGCGGCGCCCGCTCGCGTAGACGACTGCATGATGATGCGCCAGATCGGCGACGCATCGCGGCGTGCCATGCCGCGCCAGGTATTCGGGGGCGGCAACGAGCACCATGGTCTGCTCGCCCAGCTTGCGCGCGACGAGGTCGGCCGGCGCATCGGAAAGCCGTCCGCTGCGCACGACGAGATCGACACCTTCGTCGACGAGATCGACGATGCGATCGGTAAAGCTTATTTGCAGTTCCAGGCGCGGATAGCGCGCTGCCATCTCGAGCAGCAGCGGCGCGACACATCGTCGCCCGAACAACACCGGCACGCCCACGTGCAGGCGCCCCTGCGGTTCATGCCGGGCGGCCGCGAGCGAAGTTTCGCCGGCTTCGAGTTCGGCAAGCGCACGCGCGCAGTGCGAGTAAAACGCCGCGCCATCTTCAGTGAGGCTCTGCGAGCGTGTGGTGCGCTGAAAGAGCCGCGTGCCGAGCCGTTCCTCGAGCCGCGCGATGCTCTTGCCGACCGCTGAGCGCGTCAGATTCAGCCGCTCGGCGGCGAGCGCGAAGCTGCCTGCCTCGACGGCATGCACGAATGGGGCGATACCCGCCAAACGATCGGTCATGGTGAGCCTCGGTACATGTCCTATTGGTTACATAAAGTCTACAACAAGCGGAAAAAATGGCACCACTAGTTCCCGTTATTCGCCGCTAAGCTGGTCGCATTCCATCAACGTAACGAGGAGTCGGTATGAGTCGCACGATGCAGAAGTGGGTGGTCGCGCAACCGGGTGTGCAACACCTGAACATCGAAGAAAGTCCGGTCCCTACGCCGGCTGCGAACGAAATTCTGGTCCGAGTGAGTGCCGTATCGCTCAACTATCGCGACCTTGGCGTAATCGCGGGCGAAGATGGTGCGCCTTCGATGCCGTTTCCGCTTACGCCCGGTTCCGATATGGCTGGCGTGGTCGTCGCGGCCGGCGAAAACGTCACGCGTTTTCGCGAGGGCGACGAGGTGATCGGAACGTTCTGGGCGGGCTGGATCGATGGAGATTGGCCCGAGCACGCGCGTGTCGTCGGCGGCAAACTGCCGGGCGTCTTGGCGGAGTACGTCGTTCTATACGAAGATTGGGCGGTGCACGCGCCGCGCTCGCTCGATGCGGTCCGGGCAAGTACGCTTCCGTGCGCCGGCCTGACGGCGTGGTTCGCGCTCGTCGAAAAAGGGGCATTGCACGCCGGCCAGACGGTGGTAGTGCAGGGGACGGGCGGTGTCGCGCTGTTCGGACTGCAACTCGCGAGAGCGCACGGCGCCGAGGTCATCGTGACCTCGAGCAGCCGCGACAAACTGGCGCGCGCCCTCGCGCTCGGCGCGACGCACGGCATCGACCGGTTGGAGCATCCCCGTTGGGACGAAGTCGTGCGCGAGTTGACCGGCGGGCGCGGAGCCGATCATGTCTTCGAACTCGCGGGAGGGGACAACCTCGGCGCGTCGCTGCGCGCGCTACGGCAAGGCGGACGGATTTCGCTGATCGGCGTGCTCGGCGAACTCAGCATGACGCTGCCGAGCGTACCTTCGTTTCTGACGCGGCCTGTCATTCAAGGCATCGGTGTCGGGCACCGGCGCGCGCTCGAAGCCCTCGTGCGGGCGGTCGACGCGGCGAAGATCGAACCCGTCGTCGATACCGCCTATTCGTTCCATAAGTTGCCCGAGGCGCTCCAACATCTGGAACGTGGCGCATTCGGCAAGGTCGTCGTGAAAATGGTCGGCTGAGCAAGCGTCGAAGCGATGCTTACCCTTGCGCGTCATCGGCGGCGCAAGTCCTCGGGGGTATCGATATCGGCAAGCACCCCGGGATCATCCACCGCGATCGTCGTCAGCCCTGGCGATGCAAGCAGAGCGCGGGCGCCGGTGTCGCCGTCGAGCGCGGCAAGTGCTTTGCCGTAGACCGCGCCGAATCCGACCGGGTGTCCGCGGCGCCCCTCGTAGACCGGCGCGACGATCGGCGCGCCTGCGCCGAGCTTGCGAGCCACGGCCTCGACGGTCGCCGGCAAGATCCAGGGCATATCGGCCAAGGCGACGACCCATCCGTCCGCATCGGCACTCGCGTGCACGCCCGCGGCCAGGCTCGCGCCCATGCCGCGCTCGGCGTCGATCGCAAAGACGACTTCGCAGCCGGCCTCGTTGAGCAGATGCGCGAGCGCTTCCGCACCGGGCCTCACGACAGCGATGACGCGCGGCAATACCGTCAGCAGCGTGTGCGCGGCCGCGCGCGCGACAGGGGTGCCATCGGCGAGCGGCGCGAGGAGCTTGTTTTGCTGGCCCAGCGGATCGAAGCGCGTGCCGCGCCCGGCCGCAAGCAGCAATCCGGTGGCAAGTGAGGCATAGGTCATCGGCAGGTCCGGTGGCAAAGTGACCTTGGATTGTGCGCGGCTGCAGACCTCGCGGCAACCGTAGTGGCAAGGGCGGCGGAGGCAACCCGCGGCAAGAAACGCTGGCAAGCGCGAAGCCGCGGTCTGGCGACGCCCGCTCGAGCGACTCGTGCGGCCGCGAACTCGCACCCGCCGAGCCCGGGCCGGTCGGACTCAGGCCGTCACCGGTGCGAGGACTTTGTCCAGCGTGATCGGCAAGTCGCGTACTCGCACGCCCGTCGCGTTATAGACGGCGTTGGCGACGGCCGCTGCCACACCGGTGATGCCGATCTCGCCGATGCCGCGTGCGCCGAGCGAATTGAACCGCGTATCGGGCACATCGAGCACCGTCACATCGATCGTGCCGATATCGGCATTGACCGGCACGTGATACTCGGCGAGGTTGGCGTTGACGAAACGGCCGTAACGCGCATCGAGCACGCTCTCTTCTTCGAGCGCGGCGCCGATGCCCCAGACGATGCCGCCGATCAGTTGCGAGCGGCCGGTTTTAGCGTTGAGCAACCGGCCTACGTCGTACACGGCGACGACTCTGGGCACGCGAATCGTGCCGAGCGATGCATCGACATGCGCTTCGACGAATACGGCGCCGAACGAATCGAAAGCGAAGTGCTCGCGCTCATCGCCGCTGCGGGCCGTCGCGGTGGCTTCGATCGGCCGCGATCCGGCGCGAGCAATCAGTGCGGCGGCGGGGTCGCGCTGCGTGGGCCGCGCGCGATTGACCACCCAGCCATCGACGACCGTCAGTTCCTCCGCCGCAACGCCGAAAAGCGGGGAATCGCGGTCTGCGCGCGCGAGCTCGATCAATCGCGCGCGTGCCGCACTTGCGGCTTCGTGCACGGCCGGTGCGACGCTCGCGACCGATTGCGAGCCGCCCGACACGGGTGCGCGCGGCAGCGTCGAGTCGCCGAGGCCGAAACGCACGCGGTCGACCGGAAAGCCGAGTGCGTCCGCCGCCACCTGGGTCATGACCGTATAGGTACCGGTGCCGATGTCCTGCGTGCCGGATACGACGTTCGCGGTACCGTCCGGCAGGATTTGCGCCGTGGCCGAGGCTTCGCTGCGTCGCGCCGGATACGTCGCCGTCGCCATGCCCATGCCGATCAGCGTATCGCCCGCGTGCATCGTGCGAGGCCTGCGGGGCCGCCGTGCCCAAGCGAAGCGCTCGGCCCCGAGCCGGTAGCATTCGCGCAACTGCTTGCTGGACCAGGGCTTGTGCTCGTGCGCGGAGACTTCCGCATAGTTCTTGAGTCGCAGCTCGATTGGGTCCATGTCGAGCGTATAGGCGAGCTCGTCCATCGCACACTCGAGCGCGAACGAACCGGTTGCCTCGCCAGGCGCGCGCATGAAGGTCGGGGTGCCGACGTTCAGCGGCACGAGACGGTGCGTCGTGGCGAGATTCGGCACGTTGTAGAGCATGCGCGTCACGACGCCGCTGGTCTCGGTCCAATCCTCGATCTTCGAGGTATTCGCGAACGTATCGTGGCGCAGCGCGGTCAGCGTGCCGTCGGCGCGCGCCGCCGCAACGATGTGCTGCTCGGTGCGCGGCCTGCCGCCTACGGGCCCGAACATCTGAGGGCGCGTGAGCGCAAGACGCACGGGGCGGCCCACCTCGCGTGCCGCCATGGCGCAGAGCACCACGTGCGACCAGACCGAGCCCTTGCAACCGAAACCGCCGCCGACGAACGGCGAAATGATGTGCACCTGCTCGGGCGGCATGCCGAGCGTCGTGGCGACGGCATGCTGCGCATTGGCGACGCCTTGTGTCGTGTCATAGAGCGTGAGTCGCGGCCCATCCCACGAGGCCAGAACGGCATGCGGTTCCATTGGATTGTGATGCTCCATCGGCGTCGTATAGACAGCGTCGACATGCACCCTGCCGGCCTTGAGCCCGGCGTCGAAATCGCCGATTTGCGTGTCCGCCGGGCCGCCGATCATCGAGGCGGGTGGGTGTCCCGTCGATTTGCCCAGCGCGAAGTCGAGCGAGGCAGGCGATGTCCGGTACGTGACACGCAGTTGATCTGCCGCATGCACGGCATGTTCGAGCGTATCGGCAACGACTACGGCGATGGGCTCGTTGTCATAGTGGACTTCGTTGTCCTGCAGCAGCGAAAGTCGCCGCAGCGCAGGCGGCGAAACCTTCGGCTGTCCGTTGCCGGGTAGACGCGGCGCGTTTTGGGACGTCATCACGTGGAGGACGCCGGGCAGGGTGCGGGCGTGGCTCGAATCGATCGATGCGACCGAGCCGCACGCGACCGTGCTCGTGACGAGCACCGCGTGCGCGAGCCGGCCGGCCGGAAATTCCGCAGCGTACTGAGCTTGGCCCGTGACCTTCAGCACGCCGTCGGTGCGATCGAGCGGTTGACCGATGATGTTCATGTCGTGGCTCCCGTGCGGCCGGTGTCGCCGCGCGCTGCGAGCTCGACCGCGCGCACGATCGAGCGTTCCGCAAGTGCGACCTTGAAGCGGTTCTCGCGCAGCGGTCGGGCTGCGCGTAACTCGGCCGCCGCCGCTTCGCGCAACGTCGCATCGGAAAATGGCCGGCCCGTCAGCATCCGTTCGGCGATCGTCGCACGCCAAGGCTTGTGCGCCACGCCGCCCAGCGCAATGTGCGCGGTGGATACCGTCTTGCCATCGAGTCGTAAGCCGGCGGCCACCGAGACGAGCGCGAATGCGTAACTGGCGCGGTCGCGCACCTTCAGGTAGTACGCATGTTGCGTGAATGCGGGCTGTGGCAGTTCGACCGCGGTGATCAACTCGTCCGGGCGCAGCGTCGTGTCGATGTCGGGCCGGTCCCCCGGCAGCCGATGAAATTCGGAGATCGGTATCAAGCGCTCCCCGTCTTGACCCGCGACGCGCACGGTGGCATCGAGCGCGGCCAGCGCCACGCTCATGTCCGACGGATTGACGGCGATGCATTGTGGGCTCGCGCCAAGAATCGCGTGACCCCGGTTACGGCCATCGATCGCGCTGCAGCCACTGCCCGGCAGACGCTTGTTGCATGAGGGAAACGCGGTGTCGTAGAAGTAGGGACAACGCGTTCGCTGCATCAGATTGCCGCCGACTGTGGCCATATTGCGCAACTGCGCCGAAGCGCCGGCCAACAACGCTTCAGTCAACAGCGGATAGCCCTCGCGGACGAGCGCGTGATTGGCCGCATCGCTATTGCGCACCAGCGCGCCGATGCGCAGGCCGCCATCGGGCAGCGTGCCGATGGTGTCGAGCCCGGCGCCGATGTGGGTGATATCGACAAGCTTCAGGGGCCTTTGCACGCCGCCCTTCATGAGGTCGACGAGATTGGTCCCGCCGCCGATGAATACCGCGCCGGGTTCGCGGATTGCGCGCAGCGCCGTTGCAACGTCGGATGCCCGTTCGTAGGAAATGGCTTCCATCGAATCTCCCTCGCAGACGCACTCAACTGGTGCGTCGGCCGGTGTGCACAGCGGCGATTGCCGCCACGATGTTCGGATAGGCGCCGCAGCGACAGATATTGCCGCTCATGCGTTCGCGAATTTCCGGCGCGGTGAGTTCCGCGGGGCGCGTGCGGACGTCGCGCGTTGCCGCGCTCGCGTTGCCCGCTTTGAATTCATCGAGCAACGCCGTTGCCGAGCACAGTTGACCCGGCGTGCAATATCCGCACTGGAACGCGTCGTGTTCGATGAACGCTTGTTGGAGCGGGCTCAGCGTCTCGCCCGATGCAAGCCCCTCGACTGTCGTGATCGCTTCGCCGTCGTGCATGACGGCAAGCGCCAGACACGCATTGATACGCCTGCCGCCGGCCAGTACCGTGCAGGCGCCGCACTGCCCGCGGTCGCAGCCCTTTTTCGTGCCGGTGAGTCCCACATATTCGCGCAGTGCATCGAGCAGCGTGACGCGCGGTTCGAGTTGCAGCAGATAGGGGTGGCCGTTGATCGTCAATTTGACGGGCTGTGTGAGCGCGCTGCGTTGCGGCGTCGTGTCCGATGCGGAAGTAGGGGGTTGCGCCATGACGGCATCCTCCGCGTGCAGTCGCGGCGCGGCACCGGCCGCTGCCGCGGCGGCGGCTGTTTGTAGAAAACGGCGGCGCGCCGTATTGGGGAGCGCCGCATGCGTCGCCGCCGTGGCGGATGGATCCGTCATGGGGGAGGATGGTGGAGGAGCGGTGGGCTTCGACATAGCAGTCAATGGGCTCCGGTAAGCTGGCTGAAACGCGCGTGCAATAGGTGTGCGCGTATCGCGTCCGCACGGTGTCGGCCAGCGGGTGTGCAGCAAAGCGAATGCCCGATAGCGAAGGGCGGAAGTGCGGCGCGCGACTGATTTCCACTGTTATAGCAAGTGCTCGAAAAATTGCTGAGCGGCTATGCGTCGGTCTGCCCGCCGGCGAAGGGCAGCGTCGTTTGCGACGCGCGTGGTCCGGAGCGAGCCTGCCGAGCCGGAGCGCCGCAGGCGTTCGCGCGCAGGCAATCGTTTTCGCCGCGCTTCGCGCGCAGGTCGTCCGGACCGTTCAATGTATTGGATCTTTGAACGCGATGGAACACCGTCGGGGAACTCAGCATGGGACTCTCTCTATCGAGATGCCGCTCCGGTATTGCCGGCGACGATATTTCGTCGCCCACCGGGCAACGTTCGGCCGATACGCCAGGGCAGCGCGGCAGCCGCTTCGCGGCGTCGAGATCGGCGGTGCTGTCGCCGTTGTCGTCGCGCGCTACGGCGCGGCCGGAGGGCCGGTTGCCCTATGAGGTGGCCGTTGCCGTCGGGGATCACCTGAATCTCGGCGCGCAGGCGAGGTTGGCCATGACGAGTCGCGCGACGCTCGGACTTCTACCGCACGTAAGAGAGCGCGTCGCAACGATCAAAGCCGCCGCCGAAAACGAAATTCAGGTATTCGCGAACCCCCAGGGCACAGTGCTCGACGCCGCATCGCCGGCGCTTGGCCGTGTCACTGAGTTGCCGAAGGCGCTGCGGGCGGAAATCGTCGGTCGAGCGGTTGCCGAATATAAGCTTCCGGACACAGACCTGACAGAGGCAATCGAACCCGTGCGAGCCCGGTTCGCATTGCTATGCGAGCATGTAGTCGCGCTGCACGACCATCCCCGTTTCGCGACACTTGCCTCCCAATTGGTGACGAACGCGCTTGCGGAAACATACCGCACCGGGGACGACTGGGTTCACCTCAATAGCGGCGAGGCGCTGCAACATGCGTTGCCGGTTCTCGAGCGCTTACCGGAGCGCGATCGGCATCGACTCGCGAAGTACATGAGGCGCAATATCGTTCTCATGCTTCGAGTGGCGGATCGACCGGACGCGTTGAATGCGATCTCTCAGGCCGCGGGGCCGAGGCGCGGCCCCTTTTGCGGGTTGCTCCGGAATTAACGGACAGAGGCCAAGTTGCCTCGCGCATCCGTGGCGTCTCAATCGATGCCATGAAAGATCGCATCGTCCGGGCCGAGATAGGCCGGCGGGCGCCACGCGGCGTCGCGCATCGAATGACGCACCTGATTCTCCACCCCGAGCAGCACCGCAAAAATCGCCATGCGTACGGGAATGCCGTTGTCGGTCTGGCGGAAGATCGCCAGCCGCGAATCATGATTGAGGTCCGTCGCGAGATCGTTCGCGCCGGGCCGACTGTCGCGCGGCAGCGGATGCATGATCAATGTATCCCGCCCGCAGACGGCATCCACGAGGGCCTTGTTGATCTGAAAGTCGGGCGTATAGCCTTCGAAAGACTCGTCCTTGAAGCGCTCCTTCTGAATACGCGTCGCGTAGACGACATCGGCGCCTGCGAGCCCCGCGGTCAGATCGTGCGTTTGTTCGATGACGTGGCCGTTGCGTGAAATCTGCTCGACGATATGCGAGGGCAGTTCGAGAGTCGGCGGTGAAATCAGCGTGAATTTGATACCGCGATAAAGCGCGAGCAGCTTGACGAGCGAATGCACGGTGCGCCCATATTTGAGGTCGCCGACGAGCGCGATATGCGCCCCGTCCACGATCTTGCCGAGGCGGGAAAACTCGCGCTGGATCGTATAAAGATCGAGCAAGGCCTGGCTCGGATGTTCGCCCGGACCGTCGCCGCCGTTGATCACGGGCAGGTTGGTCGCGCGCGCGAATTCGGCCACGGAGCCTTGCTCCGGATGACGCACCACGAGCGCATCGACATAGCCGCTCATGACGCGGCTCGTATCGTAGATCGATTCGCCCTTGGCCATCGACGAGAACGTGAAACCCGTCGTGTCGCACACCGTGCCCCCGAGCCGGCAAAAGGCCGCGCCGAACGAAACGCGCGTGCGGGTACTGGCTTCGAAGAAAAGATTGCCGAGCACGGCGCCCTCCAGCACGCGCGAAATCTTCTTGCGCTGCGCGATGGGCTGCATGACGTCGGCAACGCGAAACAGTGCCTCCACGGCATCGCGCGAGAACTGATCGACCGAGAGGAGCTGCGGCTTGCCCTCGAACAGCATCTGGCTGGCGATCGATTGAGAATCTACACTTTGCGTATATTCGGGCGACTGCTCCCGACGCTCGACGATTTCCGAGACGAAGCGTTCGACGATCTCGGGCATGCTGCGCGATTCCTGCGAATCGTCGGGCAGGAGCCAGGTGTCGAGCGCGCGGCGACTGACGCCGATGCGGCTGGCGAACGCGTCGCGCGTCATATTGAGGCGGCGCATGGCGTCGCGCAGGAAGGCTTGCTGGGGAACGCTCATGCCGTGGGCTCCTCGATCGATTTATACGCGTTGCGTATATTACGTTGCCGCGATAAGAAGTCAAGCTTTCGATTGATTCGATGGCGCAGTCCCCTGTACACTGCGTCGAATGGATTTCGATCGCCGCCCCCTCCTTGCCGCTTTTGACGACTTCGCTGCGCGCCTTGCGCCGGCGAACGCGGTGGCGTGCGCGGTTTCCAAAGCAAAAAAACAGCTGCTCGTCTGACCGGCGCGCTGTTGCCGTCGGGCGATCGACGGGACAGCGACTAGCCGCCTCACTTCTTACGCCACCCCTTCGCCGTTCGACGGATTCTCTTCGGTCAGTTCATCGAGGTGAAGAAAACATGTCGAATTTCTCTGGTATCTGGATCGCGCTCGTTACGCCTTTTTCAGCGGGTGCGGTCGATCATGGCGCACTCGCGTCGCTTGTCGAACGGTATCGCCGGCAAGGTGTGGCGGGCTTCGCTGCGCTTGGCACCACGGGTGAGCCGGCGGCACTCGCCCAGGACGAGCGCGAAGCCGTACTCGATACGGTCCTTCGGGCGGCGGGGGATACTCCCGTTGTCGCTGGCGTCGCGGGCAATCAAACGGCGCAACTGCATGAGGCGGTGAGGCGGCTCAACGAACTGCCTCTGGCGGGCTTGCTGATTTCGGCGCCGTACTACATCCGTCCGTCGCAAGCGGCCCTCATCGAGCATTTCTCCTCGCTGGCGGATCGAAGCGAAAAGCCGCTGGTTCTCTACGACATTCCGCACCGCACCGGTGTGCGCATCGAACTCGATACCGTGCTGGCGCTAGCCGCCCATCCTCGCATCACGGCCATCAAGGATTGCGCGGGCTCGGCCGAGACGACCCGGGCGCTGATTGCCGATGGGCGCTTGCAGGTGCTGGCCGGTAACGACGATGCCATTTTCAGCACGCTTTGCATGGGTGGCAGCGGTGCGATCTCGGCAGCGGCGCATGTTCGGACCGATCGTTTCGTTGCGATGTATCGCGCGTGCGAGCGCGGCGAGCTCATCGAAGCCCGCCGCATCTTCCACGAGCTCTCGCCGCTCGTGCAGGCGCTCGGTTCCGAGCCCAATCCCGCGCCCGTGAAGGCCGCGCTGGCCGGACTCGGACTGCTGGTCAACGAGTTGCGTGCGCCGATGACGACGGCCAGCAGCGAACTCGGTAGCCGTCTTGCCCAATGGGCGGCTTAGCCGCCGCGTTTTGATCCGCTGACGTCGCCTGTCACCGGGCAGCCGTGGCGCGCTCGCGCAGTGCACGTGCCACGGCTGCGAGCACGGTGGTCCAATCGCCGAGCGAGGGCTGGCGAAAGAGCCGTGCGCTCGGATACCACGGGCTGTCCTCGCGCTCGAGCATCCATCGCCAACAGGTATCGAGGCGGTTCAAAATCCAGACGGGCCGGTTCATCGCGCCTGCCAGATGTGCGGTCGATGTATCCACCGAGATGACGAGATCGAGGTTGGCCGCGAGCGCCGCTGTATCGGCGAAATCTTGCAGATCGTCGGTCCAATCGACGATGCGTCGGGCCGCTGCTTGCAGCGCTCCCTGTCCGGACTGGGCTTCCCGAAGCTGCGTGGCGGCGGCACCCTTTTGCAAGCTGAAAAAACGCACATGAGGCACATCGAGAATCGGCGCAAGCTGTTCGAAGGCGAGCGATCGACGCGCATCGTTCTTGCGCAGCTCCGGCACATGAGCACGAGCGCCGCCCGCCCAGACCAGCCCGACTTTCAATGCGCCCGCATCCGCCCCATTCATCGCCTCGTCGATCCGAACGCGAAAACGCTCCGCGTCTTCATGGTCGGCGTGCAGATAAGGGACGGTCGCTGGAATGGTGTCGAGCGTCGTATGCAGTGCAAGCGGCAAACTCAGCAGCGGGCGGTGGTAATCGAAACGCGGCAGCGGCGCGCCGCGCTCGATCAGTTCGGTCACGCCATCGAGATCACGCAAAAGCCGTATCAGTTCCGGCTGCACTTCGAGGATCACACGTGCGCCGCGTTGCGCGACGAGCGACGCGTAACGGCAAAACTGCAGGGTGTCGCCGAGACCTTGTTCGGCGTGAAGCAGAATGGTTTTGCCATCGAGCGGCGCATCGCCGCGCCACTGCGACGCGTCGAACGCACGCGATCCCGCCGCGATCCGTTTGCGTTGCCAGCGCCATTCGTATTCGGCCCATCCGTCGTCGAGTCGGCCGAGTTGGAGCAGGCACAGCGCACGGTTCCAGCGTGTCTCGACGGCCTGCGGCGCGAGCGCGAGTGCGCGCTCATAGCTTTCGAGCGCGTCGGCATGCCGGTTCAGATCGACGAACGTCAACCCGAGGTTGTTCCAGGCATCGACAAAATCAGGTGCGAGTTCGAGCGCGCGCGCGTAACTTGCCTGCGCTTCGAGCGGGCGATTGAGATCGCTCAGCGCGTTGCCGCGATTGCTCCAGGCTTGCGCGTAGTTCGGTCCCAGTTTCAGCGCTGCATCGCAGCTCGCGAGAGCCTCGGCGGCGAGTCCCAGGTCGCGCAGCGCGCAACTGCGGTTGTTCCAGGCTGCCGCAAAGTCCGGTTTCGCGGCCAGCGCCTGATCGAAACTCGCGAGCGCCTCGTCCGGACGATCGAGTGCCGCGAGCGCCATACCGCGATTATTCAGGGCATCGGGAAAGCCGGGTTTGAGCGCCAGCGCGCGATTCGCGCTGGCGAGTGCGTCGCGCGGCCGACCCAAAGCGTTGAGCGCAAAAGCGAGATTCGAATGAAGCGGCGCTCGAGTGCCGTCGATATCGATGGCCCGCTGCAGCAGTTGGGCGCCTTCCTCGATGCGGCCGGTTTGCAGCGCGAGCGCGCCGAGTAATTGGAGGGCATCGAAATGGCGAGGGCGCTGCGCGAGGATTTCGCGGTAGATCTCTTCGGCGTCGGAGAGCGCTCCGTTTTGCTGCAGGGCGATGGCTTGCTGAAGCCAAGTGGCGAGTTGTCGATTGCCCTGTTGTCTCATTTAGCGATCACGTGTTCGTGTACTGGTTGCACCATCCTTTCGCGGCAACCTGCTTGTCGCCGAAAATCAGGCAGCCTCCCCATTCCTGACCCGATTCGCCGCTGAACAGAGAACAATTCGCGCAGGTTTGGCCGACCTTGTAATTTGGGTTGCTGCGGACATCGACTTTCGAGGCGTCGTGCATATAAGCGTATTGCTTCGCTTGCGGATCGCTTTCTTCGAGCTTCGGCGCCGATCCGGCGGCAAGCACGCGGCCTTGCAGGCCGAGCGAGGATGCTGCGCCGATGCAGGCGATCACGAACGTGCGGCGAGAGGGGTTCATCGGGCAAAGACTCCGTTGTTGGCGGTGCATCGGCGCGAGCCGCGCTCGCGCGGCCCGTGTTCGAAAAACGAAAGTATCGGCGAAGACTGCACTACGACGGCAAATCGCGCAGATCGACCGTCGGTGCGTCGCCGAACTTGCTGCTCAGCAGGTAGTCGGCGAACTTCTCGGCAACTTGCTGCGGCGAGGCCAACTGGCCGGAGCGCTTGAGTTCCACGAACTTGTCGCGCGAGGGGAACGCGGCCTGATCCGTTTCGCGCAGTGCGGCCTGCATCTCCGTATCGACGACACCGGGCGCGACCGTGGCGATGCGCAGCGCGCGCTCGTCGCCGAGCGCCACGGCTCGCGCATGGTGATCGAGCGCTGCTTTCGTCGCGCAGTAGATGCTCCAGCCCGCATAGGCATTGCGCGCCGCGCCGCTCGAAACATGCGCGATGCGCCGGTCCGAGGCGTCTTTGCTTGCCTCGGCGAATGCGCATGACAGCATCAGCGGTGCTGCGACGTTGAGCACGACCGAGCGCCCGACTTCCCGTGCATGGGGAGCGTCGAGCGGGCCGATCGGCTCGGCCGTGCCCGCGTTGTTGATGAGGAGTACCCGGTCAGCGCCGCGCAAAAAGCGTTGCAGCGCGCCCGTGCCGAGCCATGCTTCGATGTTTTCCGTATCGGCCAGGTCGACTTCGGCTTCCTCGACGGCATCGGGAAAACGCGCCGCGAGGGACGTATGGCGCGTTCGCGAAACGCCGAGGACGACAAAGCCGCGCGCGAGCAGCGTCTCGGACAACGCGGCGCCGAGGCCGCGCGTGTGGCCGGTGACGATGGCTTTCGAAACGATTGGGGTCGAGGAGGTCATGGGCAATTCCTTTGCGTCAGTTGGGGCGGCTAACTGGAATTGGGCGGCGAAAGGGCGAGACCTCGATGATGCTCAAACCGCTCGGCAATCGCAAGCGGTGCGCGCGCCAAGGCGTCGGTGCGGGGGGAGTTGGAGAGGCGATCGACGCGTTCGCCCGGTGTGTCGCGGGGCTGACCGCACCCCGCCACACACCGCGGCGGCAACCGTCGCGATTAGGCCGTTTCGAGCGACGGGTAGTCGATGTAGCCGGCAGAGCCTTCACTGTAGAAGGTCGATGGGTTCGGCTGGTTCAGCGATGCGCCGAGCCTGAAGCGCTCGGGCAAATCCGGATTGGCGATGAAGAGCTGTCCCCAGGCTACGGCGTCGGCTTCGCCCGCGTCGAGCGTGTGCTGGGCCGATTCCTGCGTGAACTTCTCGTTCGCAATGTACACGCCGCCGAATGCCTCCTTCAGCATCGGGCCGATCCGGTTCTCGCCGAGCGATTCACGCGCGCAAATGAACGCAATGCCGCGCTTGCCCAGCTCGCCCGCAACGTAGCCGAACGTCGCGGCAGGGTTCGAGTCGCTCATCGAGTGCGAGTCACCGCGCGGCGCGAGATGGACGCCGACGCGGCCGGCGCCCCATACGGCGATGCATTCGTCGACGACTTCGAGCAGCAGACGCGCGCGGTTCTCGAGCGAGCCGCCGTAAGCGTCGGTGCGGTGGTTCGTGCCGTCTTGCAGGAATTGATCGAGCAAGTAGCCGTTCGCACCATGGACTTCGACGCCGTCGAAGCCCGCTGCTTTCGCGTTCTCGGCGCCTTTGCGAAACGCTGCAACGACCTCGCGGATTTCATCGAGCTCGAGCGCGCGCGGCGTGACATAGGGTTGCTGTGGCCGCACGAGGCTGACATGGCCATTGGGGGCGATCGCGCTAGGCGCGACGGGCAACTCGCCGTTCAGGAACATGGGGTGAGAGACCCGCCCGACATGCCAGAGCTGAAGGAACATGCGCCCGCCGGCCTCGTGCACGGCTTCGGTCACCTGTTTCCATCCGGCCACCTGCTCGTCGGACCAGATGCCCGGCGTCGCCGCATAGCCCACACCTTGCGGCGTGACGGAGGTGGCTTCGCTGAGGATGAGTCCGGCCGATGCGCGCTCTGCATAGTATTGGGCCATCAGTGCGTTCGGCAGGCGGGCGGCGCCCGCGCGTTGACGTGTGAGCGGCGCCATGATGATGCGGTTGGGCAGTGTCAGATCGCCGACGACGAGCGGATCGAAAAGTGTTGGCATGACTTGGAGTCCTCTTCTTTGGCGGGGCTTGTGGCCGCGTGCCTGTCAAGTTGGGTTGAGTCGGATACGTTCGTGCAGGTCGGGGGCGGCTCGACGCATCGGCTTCGGTTTCGCCGATTCACAAATCCGTACCGAGCGCATCGAGAAACGCTCGAATGACCGGCTCGTTGCGCTTGAAAAAGCACCACTGGCCAATGCGCTTCACAGTAACGAGCCCCGCACCTTGTAGCGTCGCCAGATGCGCCGAGCAGCTCGACTGCGACAAGCCGCAACGCAGATTGATCTGTCCGGCGCACACGCCGTGGTCGAACGACAGCTCCTGGTCCGGAAAATTCGCTTCCGGTTCCTTGAGCCAGGTCAGGATCTCGCGGCGCACGGGATTGGCGAGCGCCTTGTGAATGGCATCGATGTCTATGTTCATGTCGAGCGGGTCACCCCATCGCGATCCGGCAACAGAGCCGGATCACCATGAGGCGAATCATATATCGGAATTAGACGATATGCTTTAACCCCGCGCTCGAAGGGGTCTTGCCGTCTCGGCGGTCTTCAGACGCGGCCGGGCTTGCCGAGGTAATCGAACTTGCCGATCTCCACGCCGTTGTGCCGCAAAATGTCGTACGCCGTCGTGACGTGAAAAAAGAAATTCGGCAGCGCGAAGTGCAGCAGGTAGTTCAACCCCGGGAACTCGAGCACGCCGTCGCGCATGTTCAGCTTGACGATGCGTTCATCGCTGCCTTCGAGCTTGGCGGCGTCGAAATCCTCCAGATAGGCGATCGTCTTGGCGATGCGCTCGTCGAGTTCCTCGAACGTCGTTTCCGAATCGGGAAAACTCGGCGGCTCGACAGCCGCCAAGCGCGCGATGCAGAACTTCGCGGCATCCGACGCGATCTGGATTTGGCGGGTGAGCGGATGCATGTCGGGATAAAGGCGGCTCGCCAGCAAAACGGCAGGGTCGATCTTCTTCGACTCGGCATGGGCGCGCGCCTTGGTCAGGATCGCGCGCAGGTTCGTCAGCCCCCGGACGAATACAGGCACGGACGCTTGATACATGGAAAGAGACATGTCCCGGTTCCTCGTGTAAATGGGTGCTTCGCATCATATGCCGCCCGCTTGATCTTTGCTCGGAGCCCGCCCGGCGCGGCGCACCGCCCGATTCCATCTCCCGTTCGGCCAGGCGCGAGCATATGCGATGCCTCATCCGCACGGCATGCACTACACTTTGAGCACTCGTCCGACGATTGGGCGCCGGACGGCGACGAACGCAGGCCACCGGCGCCTCACCTACCGAAACGGAGAGGAACTGCGCCAGGGCGGTTCGGTCGGAGCTTCGACGTAATCCTTCCTGAGGAGCGTCAATTCATGACAACAGCAAGAGAGCAGCTCGTCGGTAGCCATCGCGAGCCGGTTGAGGGTTCCACGCGTCTCGGTCCATGCGATCCGGGCCAGATGCTGCAGGTGGTGGTCACATTGCGCCGGCGCGACGAGCACGCGCTGGAGCAGACGGTACAAAAGATTGCGCGCGGCGAAACGCAGGAGCCGTTGACGCGGGAAGCGTTCGCCACCCGGTTCGGTGCAGCGGACGACGATCTCGCGAAGGTCGAGGCGTTCGCGAAAGAATACGGCCTGCGCGTGGCAAAGCGCGACGCCGCGGCCGCTGCCGTCACGCTGGAGGGCACCGTCGAGCGCTTTCAGCAAGCGTTCGGTGTGGAGCTCGCGCATTACGAGCATCCGGAGCTGGGCGGCTTTCGCGGCCGTACCGGCAGCGTGAGCATTCCGCAGGACCTCAGCGGGGTGGTGACGGCCGTGCTCGGTCTCGACGATCGTCCGCAGGCCCGCCCTCATTTCCGGATGTCGGTGCCCCCCATCGGGCCGCGCCGCGCAGCGCCGCACACGGCGGGCTTCACGCCGCTGCAACTGGCGCAGATTTATGATTTCCCGTCCGGCAGCGACGGTAGCGGTCAATGTATCGGCCTCATCGAACTGGGCGGCGGCTACCAGGCGTCCGACCTCGAGCAGTACTTCAACGAATTGGGACTGCGGCCGAACCCGCGAGTGATTTCCGTGGCCGTGGGCACGGGCGCGAACGCGCCCACGGGCGATCCTTCCGGGCCCGATGGAGAGGTGACGCTCGATATCGAAATTGCCGGCGCGATCGCGCCCGGCGCGAAGATCGCCGTGTATTTCGCGCCCAACAGCGACGCCGGGTTCGTCGCCGCGCTCAAGCAGGCCATCCACGATACGAAAAACAAGCCCTCCGTCATCTCGATCAGCTGGGGGGCGCCCGAATCGAGCTGGACGGCCCAGGCGTTGTCGCAATTCGATCAGACGCTCAAGGACGCCGCGGCGCTGGGTGTCACTGTTTGCGCGGCTTCGGGGGACAGCGGATCGAGCGACGAAGCGGGCAGTGGGGACGTCGTCGATTTCCCCGCGTCCAGCCAATACGCGCTGGCCTGCGGGGGAACGCACCTCGTGGCGCGCGGCGCGGGCAGCACCGGCGCTTCGATCGCAGAAGAAGTCGTCTGGAACGACGGAGCCGCGGGCGGCGCGACGGGCGGTGGCGTCAGCGCGAGGTTCCCGATGCCGACGTGGCAGAGCGGGCTGAAGGTCGTTCGCACGGACGGCTCGCCTCAGAGCTCCCTGACCGGGCGCGGGGTGCCCGACGTGGCCGCCGACGCTTCGCCGAGCACGGGCTACCGCGTGCTCGTCGCCGCTCAATCGGCGGTGGTGGGCGGCACGAGCGCCGTCGCGCCGCTCTTCGCGGGACTCATTGCCCGCATCAACGCGTCCCGCGCAACACCGGTCGGCTGGGTTCAGCCGAAGCTCTATAGCCATCCGGACGCGTTTCACGACATCACGCAGGGCAACAACGGTACGTTTGCGGCCGCGCGTGGCTGGGATGCCTGCACGGGGCTTGGCAGCCCGGACGGCCAAAAGATCGCGACGGCGTTGGGCGGTGCCGGCGGCACGTGATGGCGCGGGATGCATCAAGTTTCGCTGCGATGAATGGACGGTTTTTCATCGCGGTGCGAGAAGCATGGAGTCGATCAGAAGGCAAGGACAGACAACAGTTGGCCAACACGGCCGGCCGCGCGAGGCGATGCGCCGGCTCACTCGATATGGAGCGATCACGATGAACCCCGATACCGGTTCCGCAAGTCCGCAAACGTCGCACCACAATGCCCAGACGCCATCGTCCGGCCGAGCGTCGCTGGGGCGTCCGTTGCACCTCGGCGGTTCAGCGGGCGAGGACGAGCCGTTTTTCGATTCCGTCGCCTACGGCAATGGCCCTGATGACTCCGTCTCCGATACCACGGAAGCCGCTGCCGTCACCCACCACACGATCATGCTCGGCGCTCGCTCGATCGCCTACACGGCGACGGCGGGCCACCTCGTCACCGTCGACGAGAGCACGTCGCAGCCGAACGCCAAGATGTTCTACGTGGCTTTCACCGAAGACGGCCAGTCGGAGGAATCGCGCCCGGTGACGTTCTTCTATAACGGCGGTCCGGGCTCCTCGTCGGTCTTCGTCTTGTTGGGATCGTTTGCGCCCAAACGTATCAAGACGTCGATGCCGAACTTCACGCCGCCGGCGCCCTATCAACTGGAGGACAATGCCGACAGTCTGCTCGACAAGAGCGATCTGGTTTTCATCAATCCTGTCGGTACCGGTTATTCGGCAGCCGTCGCTCCGCATACGAACAAGGAGTTCTGGGGCGTCGATCAGGACGCGCGGTCCATCAAGCAATTCATCAAGCGGTATCTGACGAAGAACCAGCGATGGAATTCGCCGAAATATCTGTTCGGCGAATCGTACGGCACCGCGCGCAGTTGCGTGCTGGCTTATCTGCTGCACGAAGACGGCGTCGACCTGAACGGCATCACGCTTCAATCGTCGATTCTCGATTACGCACAGGCCGGCAACCCCGTTGGCGCGTTGCCGACGGCAGCGGCCGATGCCTGGTATCACAAACGGCTAGGCGTGACGCCGACGCCGACGAAGCTCGTCGATTTTCTCGAGGAAGTCGCCCAGTTCGCGCGCACCGATTACCTCGCGGCGTTGCGTAAATTCCCGCAGACCGACGATGCCGTCGTCGAGAAACTCTCGCAGTACACGGGCATCGACAAGGCGACCCTGATTGCATGGGGGCTCGATATCGCGGGCTACGACAGCCGCGGTAATTCGCTCTTTCTGACGTCGCTGCTCAAGGCCAAGGGCCAGGCATTGGGCGCATACGACGGTCGCGTGACCGGCATCGACACCGGCATTGCCGGCCAGGTCGATCCGAACTCGGGCGGCAACGATCCGACCATGACGGCCGTCTCGGGTGTCTACACGACGATGTGGAACACCTATCTGAACGAGCAGCTGAAGTACACGTCGACTTCCGCCTTCACCGATCTCAACGACCAGACGTTCAAGCACTGGGATTTCAAGCATACCGATCCGACCGGCGCGCAAAAGGGCATCGACGGCAAAGGCAACGTCATTCTCAATACGGCCGGCGACCTTGCGGCGGTCATGGCATTGAACGTCGACTTGAAGGTACTGTCGGCCAACGGTGTCTACGATTTCGTTACGCCGTTCTATCAGACCGTCATCGATTTGCAGGTCATGCCGCTGCTCGACAAGAAGGTCCGCGAGAACTTGTCGGCTACGTTTTACCCGTCGGGTCACATGGTCTATCTCGACGGCGGTTCTCGGACGGCGCTCAAGGCCGATCTCGGCAAACTCTACGACAGGACCACAGCGGACAAACCCGCGATGGAGCGCATCCGCTCGCTTCAGGCGCGTCGCAAAGCGTAGCGACACCCGTGGGAGCCGTCAGGGCCAATGCGGCAGCCAGGTCAGCACGGCGCCCAGCACGACTCCCAGCATCGCACACGCCCATAGCAGACGGCGCGTGCGCTGTTGCTCGCGCCGCATCCGTTCGAGCCACGCGGGCGAGGCCGTTGTTTCGCCTCGCTGCTGGATATGCTCGAGGTGGTGCGCAAACATGAGCGGCAGTCGCGGCACGATCGCCGCGAAGTGCGGGAATTCGCGCGAAAGCCGTTTGATCCATCCCCGATGATCGGAGTCTTTGCGCGCGAGCGCGGCGAGGGCATGTTCGGCGATGCTCCAAGTATCGAGCGCGGGAGCGAGCGCGCGCGCGAGCGTCTCGGCGCGCGCGAGAGAATCGCTTGCGAGTTTCAGCGACGAAGGCGTGCCGCCGCCGAGCGGTTCGACCGCTTCGAGCAGATGGCGAAGCAACCCCGCCGCCATCCGTTTGCCGCCGGGCAAGGCGAATTGCGCTTCGCTGCGCGTGCGCAATTCGCCTTCGAGCTGCTCTGTCCGTGCGTGCGGCTCGATGTGTCCCGCGTGCTGATGCAACTCGGCAGCGCGGCCGTAATCGCGTTTGAAGAGCGCCGTCGCGCCATGCACGAAGAACTCCCGCTCCGGTTCCGTCAGACTCGACATGATCGTGCAGTCCGCGAGGACGAGCCGCCCGCGTGTCGCCGGTTCGATGCTGACACGCGCGCGCTCGGCGGTGAGTGCCGCATGGAAGAAGCCGTGCTCGAATGCTTGTTCGACTGCAATGGCGACGGTGTTCTCGGCGAGCTGTTCGAGATTCACGCCATGCCGGCGCAAATCGTCGAGATCGAGGAGAGGCAGGGTGGCAATACGTTCGATCACGAGCGCGCGCTCATTACTGAGCGGCCAGACAACGTTGGGAACGGCCACGCGCACATCGTTGCTGAAATGACGGCCCGTCTGCGAAAGATTCGCCGCTTCCATGGGCAAATCGAAGCGGCGCGCGATGTCCGCCGCAAAAGACTCGGCCAGCGTGCGCAGACCCAACTCGCGCGCCGCGGGGAAAAAGCGTTCCGCGAAACGCGCGAGCCATTGCAGTACCGACAGGTCGTCCCCGATCTGCCGGACCTGACGTACGCGCAACAACTTCACGACGACATCCGCTTCTCCTCGCGCGCTATCGGTTGTCCGCAAGCGGGCGGCATGAACCTGAACGGCGAGCCCACTCTCGAGCGGCGTCGCATCGAAAGCGGCGAACACCTCCTCGAGCGGCCGGCCGATAGCCGCTCGCAACGCGGTTTGCGCTTCTTGCCCAGTGAGGGGGGTGTTCAGTTCCGTCTGCGTGCGGCCTACGGCATCGAGCATGTCATGGACGGTCTGTAACGCCTGCCCGGGTTGGGCGGCCACGCCTGCCGCATAGGCGCTCACGAGCGGCCCGAGCTGAGGCATGGCGCGATGCAGTGCGGCTCGCCCGCTGGGCCGCTCGTGCACACGGGCGGCGAGGGTGACGATCCAGCGCAGCTTGTGGTTGCCCGGCGCGGCGGCGAGCACTAGCCGCGTGCCGTAGCGGAGCACGCAAAAAAGGACGAGCAGGCGGCGAAACAGAGTGCGCATGAGATATGCGTCAGACAAATGCAGGACAAGACGAGTCGCTAAGGATGCCATGCGCGGCGGGCCTGTGCCCGCGGCGCACGCAGTAAGGCACGAGCATGTTGGGGAATGGCTACCTGTAACGAGGCTGCTGCGTCGCACAACAACAAAAAGTGCAACCGACCCTAAAGGTGTCACGTACCGCTGCCGTAAAGCGATTGTCGGGTGAACCCTACCCGGCACAACGTGCGCGACTCGAATTTTGCCGCTGGAAGACTCGCTTGCCGTTGTTGTCACTCTATGAGAGAGTCAACGATGTCGCATCACATTTTCCGCCGTCTGCTGCCCAGGCCCGTCGCCGTCGATTTGGGGACCGCCAACACGTTGATCTATATGCACGGCAAGGGCATCGTACTGAATCAGCCCTCGGTGGTGTGTTTTCAGAAGACGCCGAGCCCGGGCGCGGGGCGGGTGGCGGCCGTGGGCGAGGAGGCCAGGCAACTGCTCGGACGCTCGCCCACGAACCTCGAGGCCGTCCGCCCGATGCGGCATGGCGTGATCGCGGACTTTGCCGCTGCCGAGCAAATGTTCCGCGAGTTCGTCGAGATGGCCCGTTTGCGCTCCCTTTTCGGCCTTCGCGCCGAGTTCACGATCTGTGTGCCGTGCTCGGCGACGCAGGTCGAGCGGCGCGCGATTCGCGAGGCGGCGCTTGCCGCCGGAGCCGCCAAGGTCAGCCTCATCGACGAATCGCTCGCTGCCGCGGTCGGAGCCGGCTTGCCCGTCGGAGAGGCGCGCGGATCGATGGTCGTGGATATGGGCGGGGGAACCACCGAAGTCGCTGTGGTGTCGCTTGGCGGTGTCGCATATCAAGGCTTCGTGCGTGTCGGGGGCGATCAATTCGATGCCGCGATCGTGTCCTACGTCCGCAGCCTCTACGGCGTCGTGCTGGGCGACCAAACGGCCGAGCATGTCAAAAAGACGATCGGCTCCGCGACGCTCGACGTGCCGACCGAACGGGCGCGCGCGATCGGTCGCAGCCTCGTCGACGGTCTGCCGCGCACGATCGAGCTTTCGAACCACGATGTGGCGGAAGCCCTGGCCGCACCGCTTCGTACGGTTGTCGCTGCGATCAAGCTCGCGCTCGAAAACGCGCCGCCCGAGCTCGTCACCGATATCGCCGATAGCGGAATGGTCCTCACGGGCGGCGGCGCACTGCTCGCCAACCTCGATAAGCGGCTCGCCGAGGAAACCGGGCTCGCCGTGCGCGTCGCCCACGAGCCGCTCACCTGCGCCGTACGCGGAGCAAGCGCGGCCGCGAGTTGCGTCGACGCCGCCGCGTTCGGCTGATCCCGCAACGGCTTGCCGGAGCCCGCGCACGGGTGCTTGGCATGCAGCATGCGCAGGCGGCCAGCTTGGTCTAGTGCCTCGCGGCGGTGTTACCATCGCCGCTTTCACCGGCATTGCGGCCAGGCAGACATCCATCCATGGCAACGATCAGCCAGATCAACGTTTATCCCATCAAATCCTGCGCGGGCATTGCGCTCGACGAGGCGCGCATGTTCGCGCACGGGCTCGAATACGACCGGCATTGGATGCTCGTCGATACGAGCGGCCGGTTCGTGACGCAGCGGACGATGCCGCGTATGGCGCTGATCGAGCCGGAGCTCGCGGGCGGCGAGCTCGTCGTTCGGGCGCCGGGTCAAGCGCCGTTTCGTACGCCGTTGGACGCAACGGTACTGTCCGATGCCGAGCGCATCGAAGTCACCGTCTGGCGCAGTACGTTGAACGCGCTCGACGTGGGCGGCGAGGCAGCGCAGTGGTTCTCGGCGTTCCTCGGTGTGCCGTTGCGGCTCGTACGCTTCGATCCCGCCGCGCAACGGATCGCGAATCGCGACCGGACCGGAGACACGATCGCACCGCTTCGTTTTGCGGACGGCTACCCGCTGCTCGTGATCGGCCAGGCGTCGCTCGACGATCTCAACGCGCGGCTCGGGAAGAAGGGCGTCGATGCCATCCCGATGAATCGGTTCAGACCCAATCTCGTGCTGAGCGGCATCGAGGCGTATGAGGAGGACTATATCGATACGCTGCGGCTCGAGACGGGTGCCGGTCCGATCGGATTGCGGTTCGTCAAGCCGTGCACGCGCTGCCCGATTCCGACGATAGATCAACTCAGTGGCGCCCCCGATCCGCGCTGGCCTCACGAGCCTACCGATACGTTGAGCGCCTACCGCGCCGACAGTCGCGTCGACGGGCAAATGACGTTCGGACAGAACGCCGTTGTCGTCGAGGGCGCCGGCACCGTGCTCGCCGCAGGCTGCGACGCGTCGCCCGAACTGCGCTTCGACAACTGATGCGGATGCCAGACCCGATGTCCTCCCGTCCCTCCATGCTCGCACCGGCTTCCGATTTGCATTTCATCGAACTTGGCAATGGCTTGCGCATGCCTTACGTCGAACGCGGCGCCGGCGAACTGCTTCTCTTCGTGCATGGTTCGCTGTGCGATTACCGTTATTGGCAGCCGCAGCTCGCCGGATTGTCCGCGCACTTTCGATGCGTGGCGGTGAGCCTCACGCATTACTGGCCGCTGGGCGGGCTGCCCGGCACGGTGCCTTTCAGCTGGAGCCGTCACGCGGACGAGCTCGCCGAGTTCATCGACAAGCTCGGCGCGGGCCCGGCCCACATGGTCGCGCATTCGCGCGGCGGTTGCGTCGCGTTTCATTTCGCGTTGCGGTACCCCGAGCGCCTGCGTACGCTGACGCTCGCCGATCCCGGCGGCCCGCTGCAGACGCCCGGACAGGCGCTCGCGATTCTGCCCGAGACCGTCAACGCGCTGCGCGCTCATGCGGCGATGCTGATCGAGGCCGGCGAAGCCGAGGCCGGCCTGGAGCTGTTCGTCGATTCGGTCAGCCGCGTCGGCTCGTGGGCGAAGAGCACCCCGGCCTTCAGGACGATGGCGATGGACAATGCCGATACGTTGCCGCGCCAGTTCGCCGACCCGTTGCCGGCGTACACTCGTGATGCCGCCGTGCAGATCGCATGCCCGACGTTGCTGATCGACGGAGAGAAGAGTCCCGAGCTGTTTCGCCGCAACGTCACTGCGCTCGTCGACTGGCTGCCCGATACGCGGCGTCATACGATCCGCGGTGCCTCCCATGGCATGAACCTCGCGCACCCCGCCGCGTTCAATCGACACGTCGAGGCGTTCATCCGCGAGCAGGCATAGTCGAGCGGGCATCGCTCTTGCGCCACGGCGGAGCCGGCGCGCCATCCCACATTTGTTCTTTGCCTTCGCGTATCGCTTTCTACAATCGAGAAGAGCTAACGTCAGGAGCCACACGATGCTGGATACCGAAGTTCCGGATTTAGTGACACGAGCGGGCGGTCCGACCGAACATCAGCCCGACGGCGCGTTCATTGCCCCCGAGCACCCTTACGTCGCACGCACGAGCCAGTACGTACTGAAATCGGGCGACACTTTCGTCGTCAACGACCCTTTGGGCGACATCAACGGTTTCGACGACGGGCTTTTCGTCAACGACACCCGCACACTTTCGCAGCTTCGCCTGACCTTCGGCGGCCGGGCGCCTTCGCTGCTGTCAGGCAATGTCAGCAGCGACAACACTTCGTTCACGGCACATCTGACGAACCGGCCGCTGCCGCCGGTGGGTGGCGGATTCACGCCTGAGGGCGTCATCCACGTCGACCGCATGCGTGTGCTCGCCGGTACGGTACTTTACGAAGCGATTACGCTTACCAACTACGGCTCGACCGAAGCGGTCGTGCCGTTGTCGATCTCGTTCGGCTGCGACTTCAAGGATATGTTCGAGGTGCGTGGGCTCTCGCGGCCGAAGCGGGGCACCATCGCGGCGCCTCTCGTGAGTCGCGATGAAGTGCGGCACAGCTATACCGGTCTCGATTGTGTCGAGCGCTCCGTTCGGATTGCGTTCGCACCGCAGCCCGATCAGCTTGCGCAGGATCGGGCCGATTATTCGATCACGCTCCCGGCGCAGGCCTGTGTGTCGATTTATTTGTCGGTCGCGGTCGATGCGCACAAGCTCGCGGCGGCCACCTGTTCCGAGCCACCGGGTGCGCAGGTCGCACAGCCGCCGCACAGCAGCCATCCGGCGCATCTGACGCAAATCGATGCCGTGCGCCCGCGCGTGGGCCGTGCCGCCGTGCGTGCCGCACTGGCGAGCGCGCACTTGTCGATGCGCGAGCGGCGCCGGGCGACGGCCCGCATCCGGACGAGCAACCCGCTTTTCAACGGATGGCTCGAGCGGTCGTTCGCGGACCTCGGCCTGCTGACGACCGATTTGCCGACCGGCCCCTATCCGTACGCCGGTATCCCGTGGTTTTCGACGCCGTTCGGCCGCGATGCGGTCGTGACCTCGCTGCAGATGCTTTGGCTGCAGCCGTGGCTGGCGCGCGGTGTACTGCGCTTTCTGGCCGAATATCAGGCGCGCGAGGATTCCGCCTTTCGCGACGCGTCGACGGGCAAGATCATGCACGAGATGCGCAAGAGCGAAATGGCCGGAACGGGGGAGGTGCCGTTCGCGCTTTATTACGGGGGTGTCGACACCACACCGCTTTTCGTCGTGCTGGCCGGCGCCTATTTCGCGCGTACGGCCGACGAGGCGTTCATCGACGAACTGTGGCCCGCGCTCGAGCGAGCCGCGCAGTGGGTGGCCGGCGTCTGCGATAAAAATCCGCACGGACTCGTCGATTACCAGTCCACTTCCGATCGCGGGTTGGCGAATCAAGGATGGAAGGACAGCCACGATTCGGTGTTCCACGCCGATGGACGGATGCCGGACGGGCCGATCGCACTCGTCGAAGTTCAGGCCTACGCCTGCGCCGCTTTCGACACGATGGCGAAGCTTGCCTCACGGCGCGGGCTCGTCGATGCGGCCGCGCGTTATGCCGCACGCTCGGAAACCTTGCGGGAGCGCGTCGAAGCGCTGTTCTGGATGCCCGAGGCGAACTTTTACGGCATAGCGCTCGACGGTCATGGCGAGCTGTGTCGCGTGCTGGCTTCCAATGCCGGTCACCTGCTTGCATTCGGGCTGCCGTCGCGCGAGCGTGGCGAGGCAGTGGCAAGCAAGCTGGAATCGACGCAGTTTCATACCGGCTGGGGCGTGCGTACGCTGGCCGCGAACCAGCCGCGTTTCAACCCGATGTCGTATCACAACGGCTCCGTCTGGCCGCACGACAACGCGTTGTGCGCGCGCGGGCTCGCGTGCTATGGCGACAAACCGGCGGCCGTGCGCTTGCTGCAGGCGCTGTTCGAGGCGGCCGTCAACTTCGACATGCGTTTGCCCGAGCTGTTTTGCGGCTTCATGCGTCAGCACGGCGAGCCGCCCACGGCCTATCCCGTGGCCTGCCTGCCGCAGGCCTGGGCGGCCGGCGCGCCGTTCATGATGCTCGAGGCCTGCCTTGGACTGACCATCGATGCCGAGCGCGAGCAGATTCTGATCGAGCAGCCGGCATTGCCCGAGGGGATCGACTGGCTCGAAGTGAGCAACCTGCGTGTGGGCCGCAAGACCGTCACGATCACGTTTAGCCGGGTGGGCGGCAAGATCGTCGCGTCGGCGGACAAGTCGGATGTGCGGATGGCGGCGGTGTTGTGATCGGGGGGGCGCCCGCATGAGCGGCGGACGGTGGTAACATTTGTTGCCGCCGCCAGTCGTTCGGACACCACCGCATGCCGCAAACTTTCGACGAACTCGCCGCGCTCGTTCGCGCGCGTTTCACCGAGCTGAGCCCTCAGTTTCAAACCGGTGCCGCGTTCCTGCTCGATCACGCGGACGAGGTCGCCGTCTTGTCGATGCGCAAGGTGGCCGAGCGTGCGCAGGTCCAGCCCGCTTCCCTCGTGCGTTTGTCGCAGTTGCTCGGCTTTCCCGGCTGGAACGAGTTGCGCGAGCTGTTCGTTGCGCGCCTGCGCAGGCGGCCGGAGCCGATGACCACCCGGGCGAGATCGCTCGTCGCGGGGGCGAAAAGAGACACCTTCGCTCACGATCTGCTGGTTGCGCAGCAGAATAACCTGGTTTCCACTGCCGCACACAACGAACGCGGCCTCGCACAGGCGGCGCGGCTTTTGCGGCGCGCCAAGCACGTCCATGTCGCCGGTTTCCGGTCCTGCTATGCGGTCGCGTTCAGTCTCGTCTATGGTTATCGCCTTTTCAGACCGACCGTTTCATTGTTATCCGGCGAAGGCGGCACGCTCGAGATGCAGTTACGAAGCATCGGGCACGACAGTGCGACGATAGTGATCAGTTTCGCACCGTATTCGGCAGAAGCGGCGCGTGTAGCCGAAGCGGCGCTCGAAAACGGCAGCCGCCTCGTCGCGATTACCGACAGCGCCGTTTCGCCGATCGCGCTCAACGCAGCCCAGGTGCTGATCTTTTCCCACGAAAGTCCATCGTTTTTCCCCTCCCTGCTCGCGGCCACCGCCCTTGCCGAATCGCTCGTCGCGCAATTGTTGGCGCTCGAGGGCGCACACGCCGTCGAGGAGCTCGAAGCAGCCGAGCGTGCGCTGCATGCCAAAGGCGCATACGTCGCCTGATCGGCCCGGCCTGCTCAGCTTCCTTTCACACCTCCACCACCCTCCCAAGCTATCGGGGGCCGGTTTGCAACGTTTGTTGTAAACAGCTAAATCGTCACACCAACCGCCTCGCTTCAGCGGTTATCAGGTAAATCCCCCTTGACGATTCTTTTTGTTGTTATAGCATTCGCGCTGACAACATATGTTGTTAAGAGGGCGAATCGCACATCAAGCGTTGAGGATGCGGCGATGCCGACTTCGCTTACAGCGTGTGTCGTTCGAAATGCGCGAGGCTGCCTTGCCGCCTTGATCGCAGCTATTCAACCGGCAGTGGAGGCCAACATGAAAGGTCGTTCGTTCTTGATGTCATTGATTGCGGTGCTCGCGTTGGGATCGGCGGCGCTCCCCGCCTGGTCGGGTGAAGCGCTGACGGTGGGCACCGATACGTCGTTCATGCCGTTCGAATTCAAGCAGGGCGACAAATACGTCGGTTTCGACATCGACCTGTGGGCCGAAATTGGGAAAGACCTTCATTTGACCTATAAGCTGCAACCGATGGACTTTGCGGGGCTCATCCCAGCCTTGCAGACACATAACATCGATGTCGCGCTCTCCGGCATGACGATCAAGGAGGAGCGCAGGAAGGTGATCGATTTCTCGGATCCGTATTACGACAGCGGTCTGGCCGCCATGGTGCGCGTAGACGACACAGCCGTGCGCTCGATCGACGATCTCAACGGCAAGGTTATTGCCGCGAAAACGGGAACGGCGACGATCGACTGGATCAAGGCGCACCTCAAGCCCAAGGAAATCCGCCAGTTCCCGAATACGGACGAGGCCTATATGGCGCTCGAGGCCGGACGCGTGGATGCCGCGATGCATGACACGCCGAACGTTCAGTTCTTCGTGAATACCGCGGGCAAGGGCAAGGTCAAGGTGGCGGGTACACCGGTCAGCGGTGACAAATACGGCATCGGATTTCCGAAAGGCAGCTCGCTCGTTTCGCAGGTGAACGAAGAGCTCAAGCGCATCAAAGCCGATGGCCGGTACGCGACGCTCTATCGCAAGTGGTTCGGCGCCGAGCCGCCGAAGTCCTGAGCGAGGCGCGCGGCATCTGCAAAAACGCGACGAAGCCGCGGCGGGCGAAGTCTCTCCCGCGCTATGTCATGTATGTGGGCGCGCAATTGTGTCCACGAACAACGGGAGCATGAACGTGGAGTTCGATTGGTCGGTGATCTGGGGAGCGCTTCCCGATCTGCTCGAAGGCGTGAAGCTGACGATATGGATCGCGGTGGCGGGCCTCGTGGGTGGTTTCGCGATCGGCCTGCTGGCGGGTCTTGCGCGCGCTTACGGGCCGCTCGCGTTAAATGTGCTTGCTCAAGCCTATATCGAGCTGATTCGCGGCACGCCCATCGTCGTACAGGTGATGTTTCTCTATTTTGCATTGCCGCTTTTGGCGCATGTGCGGATCGACGGGATGACAGCGGCGATCGTGGCGATCGCCGTCAATTCTGGCGCCTATCTGGGCGAGGTGGTGCGCGGCGCGTTCCTTTCGATTCCGCGCGGGCTGACCGAGGCAGGGTTGGCGATGGGTTTGTCCATGCCGCGCGTGCTGATGAAAATTGTGGGGCCGCTTGCATTCCGGCGCCTGATTCCGCCGCTCGGCAATCAGTGCATCGTGAGCCTGAAGGACACGTCGCTTTTCATTGTCATTGGTGTGGGCGAACTCACGCGCAAGGGCCAGGAAATTATCGCGGGCAATTTTCGCGCGGTCGAGATATGGACGGCAGTGGCCTGCATCTATCTCGTTCTGACGGGCGCGATGACGTTCGTTCTGCGAATCGTCGAAAAAAGGATGCGGATGCTATGAGCATGGTCGAATTCAAATCCGTGACAAAGCACTTCGGCGCGGTACAGGTGCTGAACGGTATCGATCTGAAAATCGATGCAGGGGAAGTCGTTGTCGTGCTCGGACCGTCGGGGTCGGGCAAATCCACGCTGCTTCGCTGCATCAACGCGCTCGAGAAAATTTCGGGCGGCGATCTTCTCGTCGACGGTCTCAGCGTGAAAGGGCGGGGCGCGGATATCCATCGTATTCGGCTCGAAGCCGGCATGGTGTTTCAGCAATTCAATTTGTTCCCACAGATGACAGCGCTCGAAAACCTCATGTTCGGGCCTATACAGGTTCGCGGTGCGACGCGTACGGTGGCCCGCGAACAAGGGCTAGCCTTGCTGCGCAAGGTGGGACTGGCCGAGCGCGCCGGGCACTACCCCTCGGAGCTTTCCGGTGGGCAGCAACAGCGTGTCGCTATTGCGCGTGCGCTTGCAATTCGGCCGAAACTGATGCTGTTCGACGAGCCGACCTCGGCACTCGATCCCGAGTTGCGACACGAGGTGCTGAAGGTTATGCAGGATCTCGCAACCGAAGGCATGACGATGATCGTCGTCACGCACGAGATTGGCTTTGCGCGGCGTGTCGGCACTCGGTTGGTGTTCATGGACGAAGGGCGGATCATCGAGGATGGACTGCCCACCGCGCTGCTCGATCGCCCGCCGACGCTGCGCTTGCAGAACTTTCTCAAACACGTCGCGTAACGCGGCAACCTGTTCTCGCCTATGTCCGCTATGTCGCAGTTGGAATGCTTTTCGATCGAGGGCGATTCGCACCGCATTGGACGTCGTCTGGGCGAATTCGCCCGGCCTCATTTCGACGCCTATATGGCGCAAAGTCCAACGTGGCAGCAGTTGCGCCGTTGGCGCGGCCATCCGTTCGTGGCCGCGTTGCGAGCCGCGGCGGTAACCGCGTTTCCCGAATACGTCGCAGAACTCGACGGCATGGCGCGCGGGCTGGGGTGGTCCGCTGACGATCTGTTCATCTGGAACTGCCGCGGCGAGTTGATCCACCGGACGGCTGACGGCTGTACGACGCTGGCGGTTGCCACAGCATCGCACCGGGCGATCGCCCACAACGAGGATGGCGATCCGTACTTACTGGGGCCGGGACGATGCTTTTTAGTCGATGTGAAGCCGTCGGGCCGGCCGGGCTTTATCAGCTTTTGCTATCCAGGCTCGCTACCAGGGCATACGTTTGCGGTGACGCGCGCGGGCTTGGCTCAGACGATCAATAATGTTCGCATCGTCGAGTCCGCCCCCGGTGTGCCGAGGATGATCCTGGCACGCGCCGTGCTGGACGCCGATTCGCTCGATGCAGCGCTTTCGCTGTTGCGGGCGACGCCGTCCGCGAGCGGCTTTCACCATACCGTTGGGTGCGCAGGCGATTCGCGAATCGTCAGCGTCGAAGCGACGGCGCGCCGCAGCTCGGTGCTGCAGGTTCATGGCGTGTACGGTCACGCGAACCATCTGATCCATCCCGAACATGCCGGCGACGCACAGATCGTGACCGCCTCGTCACGCGACAGGCAGGCGCGGCTGGCGCGGCTGGCGCAGCTGTTGCCCCGAGAGCAAAGCGATGTGAACGATGAAGCGTTGCTAAGGACGCTTCGCGATCGCGCTCCCGAGGGGTTGCCGATCTATCGCGACGATCCGCGCGACCCCGACGGAGAAAACACGTTGGCTACGACCCTGCTGCGTATCGAAAACAGCGGCGTCGCGATGCGCGTTCATCGAAGCGGTCATGTCGTGTTCGAACGGTTCGTCGAGCGCTCATACATTTCATGACACGAGGCTTACTCCATGTCTTACGTCTTTCATAGGATGCCTAAGCAAACGCTGCCCGTCGCGGTGACGGGCGACGGCATCGAGATCATCGATTCGAAAGGGCAACGTTACATCGATGCAAGCGGCGGTGCGGCCGTTTCGTGCCTTGGCCACAGTCATCGCCGCGTGACCGAGGCCGTGGCACGCCAGGCGCGCTCGCTCGCCTATGCGCATACGTCCTTCTTTACGAGCGAGCCGGCCGAAGCGCTCGCGCAAAAGCTCGTCGAATCGGCGCCCGCTGGGCTGGGTCACGTTTACTTCGTCTCGGGCGGATCGGAAGGAATCGAAGCGGCGCTGAAGCTGGCGCGGCAATACTTCGTCGAGCTCGGTGAGCCGCGGCGCCGTCATTTCATTGCGCGCCGGCAAAGCTATCACGGCAATACCCTCGGCGCGCTCGCGATAGGCGGTAACGCGTGGAGGCGCGAGCCGTTTCTGCCGCTGTTGGCCGAAACGCAGCATGTCAGTCCCTGCTACGCCTACCGCGAGATGCGGCCGGAGGAGTCCGAGACCGTCTATGCGCAACGGCTGGCAGACGAGCTGGAGCGAGAAATCCTGACACTGGGTCCCGGGACGGTGGCCGCATTCGTTGCGGAAACCGTCGTTGGCGCCACGGCCGGCGCCGTCCCGCCAGTGTGTGAGTACTTCAAGAAAATCCGCGCGGTGTGCGACAAGTACGGCGTACTGCTGATTCTCGACGAGGTCATGTGTGGGATGGGACGCACGGGCCAAATGTTCGCCTGCGACGACGAGGAGGTGGTGCCGGATCTGCTCGTCATCGCGAAGGGGCTCGGTGCTGGGTATCAGCCGATTGGCGGTGTACTGGTGCACGATCGAATTTACGATGCGATCGTCAGCGGCTCGGGGTTTTTTCAACACGGGCATACCTACATGGGGCACGCAACGGCGTGTGCCGCGGCACTCGAGGTGCAGCGTGTGATTGCCGACGAATGCCTGCTCGACAATGTCCGCGCTCGCGGCAAGCAGCTGCGTTCGCTGTTGGGCGAACGCTGGAAGCAGCATCCGTTCATCGGCGATATTCGTGGGCGCGGCCTGTTCGTCGGTATCGAACTCGTTCAGGACCGCGAGACAAAGGCGCCGTTCGATCCCGCGCTCAAGGTTCATACGGCCATCCGGCGTGAGGCGATGGCGCGCGGACTGATGGTCTACCCGATGGGCGGCACCGTCGATGGCAAGTTCGGCGACCATGTTCTGCTTGCCCCGCCGTTCATTTGCACATCCGACGACATTCAGCGTATCGGCGAGCGACTCGCGGATGCCATCGATGCAGCGCTGGTATCGAGCGGTGCCGCGCTTCCGATCACGGGGGAATCACGTTGAACGATCCGACCGTCCGTGCCCCCAGATTGCCAGCATTCGATCCCGCGACAGCGAGTGCCGAGCAGCAAGCCGTACTTGGCGAGATCCTTTCCGGCCCGCGCGGCAATCTCGACGGGCCGTTTCTGGCGTGGATCGCCAGTCCTGCGTTCGCACAACACGCCCAGCGGCTGGGCGCGTTCTGTCGCTACGAAACGGGGCTCTCGAAACGTCTTTCGGAGTTGGCCATTCTTGTGACGGCGGCGCGCTGGCATGCCCAGGCCGAGTGGCAGATTCATTATCCGATAGCCATCGATGCGGGCGTGTCGCCAGCGATTGCCGAGGCGTTGCGGGCAGGCGAACCCCCGCGTTTCGACGATGAGGACGATGAACTGATCTTCGCTTTCGCGACCGAACTTTACGAAAACCGACGCGTTTCCGATCGAACGTTCGAGGCCGCGCTTTCACGGCTTGGACGTACAACGACAGTCAATTTGGTGGGCTTGCTGGGCTATTACACACTCGTTGCCATGACATTGAATGTGTTTGAAGTGACGATGCCCGACCGCGGTTCACCGCCTTTCAGCGAATAATGGATGGCGTCATTTTTGTCCTGCGGCGATGCGGTGCGACTTGAATTATTGACTGAGGAGTCATATTATCGCCGTATGACCACCGCTATCCCATCCCGCAAATCTCGCGCCGAGCCACGAGCAGCGCGCGGCCGCCCACGCGAGTTCGACGTCGACGAAGTACTGGACCGCGCGAGCCGGACCTTCTGGAACCACGGTTATCACGCGACTTCGATCGACGACCTTTGCGAGGCAACGGGCGTGCTCAGAGGTAGCCTGTATGGAGTATTCGGCGACAAGCATGGCCTGTTGCTGGCCGCTGTCGAGCATTACTCGGATGGGGTCATTGCGCGGTTGGCCGAGCGCTTGAGTGCTGAGGGCTCGCCAACCGAGTCGCTGCGCGAGGCGCTGCTGCATTACGCCAAAATCACCAATGCGCTCTCGGGGCAGCGCAGCTGCTTCATTACGAATACGACGCTCGAGATGCAGGCCGACGACACTGCGCTGCGCGAGAAGATCGAATCGTTCCACCGGCGCACGACAACGCTGCTGACCGCCGCAGTCATCCGGGGCCAGGCGGCGGGCGAGTTCGATGCGTCGCTCGATGAAGGCGAGGTCGGCCGATATCTACTCTGTGTGACGCAGGGGTTGCGCGTCATGAGCAAAGTGGTCGACGAGGAGAGCCAACTGGCCGACGTCATCAATCTGGCGTTGCGCTCGCTGACCTGAGGATGTTGACCGTATAGTCAGAAAATCTGTGCGCGGCCGATGGATCGATGGGCGCGCGGGGTCATGCAGCGCAGGGCCGAGCCATTATTCCGCTCACCGAAATTCGAAACGGTTTCCCTGGAGGCGCCGCGCGGGGGTATCTCCGGTTTTCGGCTGCCAATTCGGCAAAATCTCCGGACCGAACAGCGTTGACGCGCCGGCTTTGCCGTTGCCTATGCCGCCAGCCTTGATGCGCTGCATCGAGAAGCCATCGTGACGAATTTGCGGGCCGAGTGGGGTCGGCATTGAAAACGGCTCGGGTTCGGTGGCCTGTGCCAGGAGCGGCAGCGCGCACAACAGGCAGGTCGCGCCGAGTGAGCGAATGGGGCTTGAGGACATGGCTGCACCTCATTGTCTGAAAGAAAACGAAGTTTGCCGTAGCGCCCGTGTGACTTACGCGAAGCGCTTTGTGCGCTTTCATGGGTTCGCCGGTGGGGCGCGAAATGAGGCTAGGAGGTCGATCTTAAAAACAGCTTAAGGCATCGGTCGCGCTCATCTGCTGGCTTCGACGGCCGGCGCGGTCGTCGCAACAATTCGGAACGTCAAAAAGGAAAAAATAGTTGCCATTTTACGGAAAAAAGGGAATTATTATTTCCATGCCGAGACGATCAAACGCCGCCGATATGCTCCCTTCCCCCGTGGAGCGTGCCCTTGCGGATTTCGGGGAGAACCTGCGGGTCGCGCGCAAGCGCCGCCGCGAGACCATGCAGTCGTTCGCCGAGCGCATGCAGGTGTCTGTCCCGACGCTGCGCAAGATGGAGGCGGGCGACCCTACCGTTTCCATTTCGGTCTATGCGATGGCGCTGTGGCTGGTCGGCCGGGTACAGTTTCTCCCCGAATTGCCGATCCAGCCGCCGACCAAACGGCGCTCGCACTTGAATTGCAGAACCTGAAATCAGGCGGTAAGGGAGCCCAGCGATGAATGGAAGTATCGAGATCGGGACGAACAACGAACTGTCCGTCTGGATCTATCCGGAGTCCTCCGCCGACCCGGTGCATTGCGGCGTACTGGAGCTCATTCGCGGCCGGCTGTGTCGCTTCGAGTATGCGCCAGCATGGCTCGCGCGTGCTGACGCGTTCGAGTTGTCCCCCGATCTTCCGTTGCATGCTGGTAAGTTCGAGCCGGATGCGGGGCTCAACATTCACCCCATCTTCGCGGACGCGGGCCCGGATCGTTGGGGACGGCAGATCATCGATCGGGTGTTCCGTTTGCGACGGAGCTCAGAGATCGACTACCTCGCGGTTGCGGGCGAGGATCGCATCGGTGCACTGGCCTTCTCGCTCGAATCCGGCCGTTACAACGTCGTTGTCGAACAGGCGCTGCACACGGCTGATCTTGCGGCGTTGCTCAGCGCCGCTCAGGCAATCGAGCGACACATGCCGATCGATGACGATATGCGCCGGCTGCTGCGACCGGGCGCCAGCGCTGGGGGGGCGCGTCCGAAGGCAATCATTCGGGACGACGGGTGCCACTGGCTCGCCAAGTTTCCAGCGGAAGGGGACTCGGTCGACGTTTGCGCGATCGAACAGGCCTCGCTTCGTCTCGCAGCTGCGTGCGGTATAACGGTGGCCGACTCGCGCCTCGTGGATGTTGGCGGCCGCAATGTCCTGCTAGTCGAGCGATTCGACCGCGATGAGGCCGGTAGCCGGATTCATTTCGCGAGCGCGCGGACGCTGCTGATCGCGCAAGGCGTGGATATCGCGAATGCCGCCTATTCAGATATTGCGGACACGGCGCGTCGCTTCTCGCGGGCTCCGAAGGAGGAGGCGCGGGAGATCTTCAAGCGGATGGTGTTCAACGTCGCGATGGAAAATACGGACGATCACGAGAAGAATCACGCATTTCTGTGGCGGGACGGCCGCTGGAACCTCGCACCGGCCTACGACGTCCAGCCGCAGCTGCAGGGCATCCACTATCAGCAACTGAAGGTCGGCCGTTTTGACTACGAGCCCTCGATGCGCAACGTGCTATCGGATTGCGGCCGGTTTATGCTCACGGAAGCCGAGGCGCGCAGCGAGATCGGCGAGATGATGGTCGTGCTCGAAAGATGGCAGGAGCATTTTGCAGCGGCAGGTGTGCGCGAAGACGATATCGAAGCCTGTGCACGGTACGTTCGCGTCGGCGAGATGGCAAACGAATTCGAGAAACTCTGCGAGAAGCCGGCTCGTCGTTCGCGACGATCTGCTTCGCCGCCACCGGGTGCTTGACGCAGGCAACGATCAACTGCCGTCAGGGAGCGCTAGCGCCAGCACCGCAAACGTCCCCAGCCAATGCTCACCCATATAATCGCCCGCCACATGGGTAAGCGCAGCCTGCAAATGCCGCTCGGCAGCATCCTCGAGCAGCGGCCGGCGTGCATCGTCTGGTGGCAGCGCTTGCGCAATCGAGCGCTGGCACCATGCTCTACTCAAATTCAGTCCATCGAGATGCGCGATTTTGCCATCGCTGCGATCCGCCACCGTCGCGGGCGTGAACAGCGTGGCCGGTTTCCCCTGCGCGAGGCCCGGCAAGAACCGGTCGAACCAGTTCAAAAACTCAGGTGGAGGCAGGGCACGCCGCATCAATTCCGCTTCCATCAGCGACGGAGAAAGAAATTCATCGCCGCTCGGCTCCCAAGCTTGGCAAGCCGCATCGTTCAAATACCAGCGTTTCGCCGTATCGACGATCAACTCAGCGAAGCTTGCGCGCTCGGCGATACGTGCAAAGTCGAGCGCAAGAGCAAGCGCAAATGCCGTATTGAAATGCGTGCCTACGCGCAGCGGATAGGTGGCCTTCGGTAAAAACGCTTCGAAGCGCGCGACAAAGGTATCAGTCAGGGGCGCGATCGTACGCGACCAACGCGCTGCGTCGGTCCCGGGCATCGAATGAAGCTGAGCGGCGAGCGCGAGCAGCCAGGCCCAACCGTATGGGCGTTCGAAACTTCCGTTGTGAGGGAGCCTCAAATAAGCCAACTCCCCGGCAACGTTAGCATCGGTGAAGTGCGCATCCACGACGGCCTTGACGGCTGGCGCTTCGGGCATGTCGGGATAATGCGTCACCAAACGCAGCAGCATCCAATAACCGTGCACGCACGAATGCCAATCGTAGCTGCCATAGAAGATCGGGTGCAGTTCGCGCGGCGAGCGCACGTCTTCGGGACCCGCCAGAGCATGCGTCAGCTTATTGGGGTACTCGCGCGTCAAATGGGCGAGAGCAAGCTTTGCGAGTTTCGAGGCCAGGGCGGGGGTGAGAACGGAGATCATCGGCTTATCGAGCCAAAGCGAACGATGGGCCAACGATACGCGCGCGGCCGATAACCGGCAAGCGTACGCCGAGCGGCGGCGCATCCCTCACGTTTCGGCCGTTGCCTTCTTGCTTGTACGTTTGCCGTTGGCGACCGGCTTCGACATCCGTTCTGCCGTGCGCGTCGCATGGTCGAAACGACGCATCGCGTCGTCGACGTCTTCCTTTAGCCGGGTCAGCGCGGCCACGTCCGGGTGCGGCGGCTGCAGCGCGGTCCATAAGACATCGACGAGCTGTTCGGCCGTTGCATCGATATCCGCGCCACGACGCGCAAGCGTCGCATCCCACAACACATGCTCCATCGGGCCGAATACGAGCGAGCGCATGAGCCGAAGCGGCATGTCGGTGCGAATATGTCCCGCTTGCTGCCCCTGCGCGAGAACGCGCATGAGCGGCGCCGTGTAGCGCCGCTGCAGGACGGTCAATTCGTCGCCGAGCGCATGGTACTTCGTGCGCCCCTCCGAAAGCACCAGCGAGCAAAGGCCGGTGCCGTGCACGAGCATGAGCCGCACGTGCATGCGCACGATAAAGGCGAACTGCTGACGCGTGCCGCCGTCGCGCGGAAGCCCCGTTTCAATGGCCGCGATGATTTCATCGTACCAATCCGAGATGACTCGCACGCACAACTCTCGTTTGCCGCGAAAGTAACTGAAGACCGTCGCCTCGGAAACGCCGACGCGCTGAGCGATTTCAGCCGTCGTCGCGCGCTCGTACCCCTTTTCGGAGAACACCTCGCGGCCCGCCTGAAGGATGTCCTTCACACGTTGCTGTGATTTGCGACCGGCCGGCTGACGCCGCGCACCGCCCGCTTCGGGCTTCGAATCGTCCATGTTTGAGTCAGGTTCAAGTCTGCCTCCGTTCGGAGGCTCGGTGATCGCGATGGTAGCACCGAGCGGCACGCTCCATATAGCGTCTTCCAAAAGTGAGTGATACTCAGAAAAACCTATTGACGCTTACGTAAATGTGGCGTGAAATGCGCGTTGATCGAGCGCGCGATCCGCGCCTCCGCCCGACCACGGTGGCGTACGACGCCGCCCCGACTGGAGAAACTGAATGAACGACCCCCACGCTCTCTTTCGTTCGCCGCCCCCCGAGGGGGCGGATGCTTCCCTTGGGGCGGCCCAGCGGGAGGCATCATGAGCAACGTGCCTGGATTGCAGTTCGCGCTCGGCGAGGAAATCGACATGCTGCGCGATACGCTGGCCAACTTCGCCGCGAAGGAGATCGCCCCGCGTGCGGCCGAGGTCGATCGCACCGATCAATTTCCAATGGACCTCTGGCGCAAGTTCGGCGAACTCGGCGTGCTCGGCATGACGGTCTCCGAGGAATACGGCGGCGCGAACATGGGCTACGTGGCACATATGGTCGCGATGGAAGAGATCTCGCGCGCCTCTGCGTCGGTGGGACTCTCGTATGGCGCTCATTCGAATCTGTGCGTCAATCAGATTCACCGCAACGGCACCGAAGCGCAAAAGCACAAATACCTGCCGAAGCTCGTTTCCGGCGAGCACGTCGGCGCGTTGGCGATGAGCGAGCCCAACGCCGGGTCGGACGTCGTCAGCATGAAGCTGCGCGCGGACAAGCGTGGCGACCGTTATGTGCTGAACGGCACGAAGATGTGGATCACGAACGGTCCCGATTGCGACACGCTCGTCGTCTATGCCAAGACCGATGTCGAAGCGGGTGCTCGCGGCATCACGGCGTTCATCGTCGAAAAAGGGATGAAGGGCTTCTCGGTGGCGCAAAAGCTCGACAAGCTCGGCATGCGCGGCTCGCATACGGGCGAGCTCGTCTTCGTGGATGTCGAGGTCCCCGAAGAAAACATCCTCGGCCGCTTGAACGGCGGCGTGAACGTGCTGATGAGCGGCCTCGATTACGAACGCGCCGTGCTGGCCGGTGGCCCGACGGGCATCATGCTTGCCTGTATGGATGCCGTCGTTCCGTATATTCACGATCGCAAGCAATTCGGTCAGGCGATCGGCGAATTTCAACTGATCCAGGGCAAGGTCGCGGACATGTACACGACGCTGCAAGCCTGCCGTGCGTATCTGTATGCCGTGGGCCGTCAGCTCGATACGCTCGGCAAGGAACACGTACGTCAAGTTCGCAAGGATTGCGCGGGCGTCATTCTCTATACCGCGGAGAAAGCGACATGGATGGCCGGTGAGGCGATCCAGATCCTCGGCGGCAACGGCTATATCAACGAATATCCGGTCGGCCGGCTTTGGCGCGACGCAAAGCTTTATGAAATCGGCGCGGGCACGAGCGAGGTGCGCCGCATGTTGATCGGCCGCGAGCTTTTTGCCGAAACCGCCTGACGCATCCCGACATCTGCGCCGCGAACGGAGTATTCCCCTCATGCCGATCATCGAAAGCAAGCTGAATCCGCGTTCCGACGAATTCCGCGCCAACGCCGCTGCGCTCGAAGCGGTCGTTGCCGATTTGCAGCAGAAAGTCGCGCATCTCGCATTGGGCGGCGGGGCCGCGGCGCGCGACAAGCACGTCTCGCGCGGCAAGCTGCTGCCGCGCGATCGCATCGCGCAACTGCTCGACCCCGGTACGCCGTTTCTCGAGTTTTCCCAGCTCGCGGCCTTCGGCATGTACCACGATGCGGCACCCGGAGCCGGCATCATTACCGGCATCGGCCGCATCGCACAGCAGGAATGCGTGATCGTCTGCAACGATGCAACGGTCAAAGGCGGCACTTACTACCCGGTGACGGTCAAAAAGCATGTCCGCGCGCAGGAGATCGCCGCCGAAAACCGCTTGCCGTGTGTCTACCTCGTCGACTCGGGCGGCGCCAATCTGCCGAATCAGGACGAGGTATTCCCCGATCGGGATCATTTCGGGCGCATTTTCTACAATCAGGCCAATCTGTCGGCAGCGGGTATCGCACAGATCGCGGTGGTGATGGGCTCGTGCACCGCGGGTGGCGCGTATGTGCCCGCAATGAGCGACGAATCGATCATCGTCAAGAATCAAGGCACGATCTTCCTCGGCGGGCCGCCGCTCGTGAAGGCGGCAACGGGCGAGGAGGTCAGCGCGGAAGATCTGGGCGGCGGCGATGTCCATACGCGTCTGTCGGGTGTCGTCGATCACCTCGCGCAGAACGACGCGCATGCGCTCGCGCTCGCGCGGAGCATCGTCGGCAAGCTCAACCGCGTGAAAGTACCGCCGATCGCACTGCGCGAACCGAAGCCGCCGCGCTACGACGCAAAGAGCATCTACGGCGTCATTCCGGTCGATACGCGTAAGCCGTTCGACATTCGCGAGATCATCGCGCGCGTCGTCGACGATTCAGAATTCGACGAGTTCAAGGCGCGTTACGGCACGACGCTCGTCACGGGCTTCGCCCATATCTGGGGTCATCCGGTCGGCATCGTGGCGAACAACGGCATTCTGTTCTCGGAGTCGGCGCTCAAGGGCACCCATTTCATCGAGCTTTGCTGTCAGCGCAAAATTCCACTCGTGTTCCTGCAGAACATCACGGGCTTCATGGTCGGGCGCAAATACGAGAACGAAGGAATTGCACGCAACGGTGCCAAGATGGTCACGGCGGTTGCGACGGCCAACGTGCCGAAGTTCACGGTCATCATCGGCGGCTCGTTCGGCGCGGGCAACTACGGCATGTGCGGGCGAGCCTACTCGCCGCGCTTTCTCTGGATGTGGCCCAACGCCCGCATCTCCGTCATGGGCGGTGAGCAGGCCGCGTCGGTGCTGGCAACGGTCAAGCGCGACGGTATCGAAGCGAAGGGCGGCTCGTGGAGCGCCGACGAGGAGGAAGCGTTCAAGAAGCCGATTCGCGACCAGTACGAACACCAGGGCCATCCCTATTACGCGAGCGCGCGTCTTTGGGACGACGGTGTGATCGATCCGGCTCAAACGCGCGACGTGCTGGGTCTCGGCTTATCCGCGGCGATGAATGCGCCGATCGGCGACACGCGCTTCGGCGTGTTTCGGATGTGATCCGCAATCGGAAAGAAGCGACCTTCGAAACGAACGGACGAGGAGCCCTCGATGCAATACAGCACGCTTGAGCTAGCGATTTCCGGGCACGTCGCGACGGTGACGCTTAATCGCCCGGAGGTGCGCAACGCATTCAACGAGACGATGATCTACGAGCTGACCGACGTCTTTTCGCGTCTACCGACGCGCGACGATGTGCGCGCGGTCGTGCTCGCGGCCAACGGTCCGGCGTTTTGCGCGGGCGCCGATCTGAACTGGATGAAAAAGATGGCGTCGTTCTCCGACGAGGAGAATCGCGCCGACGCGCGGCGGCTCGCCGACATGCTGGCAGCCGTCTATCGCTCGGCGAAGCCGGTCATCGCGCGCGTGTCCGGCGATGCGTATGCGGGCGGTGTTGGGCTCGTCGCTGCGTGCGACATCGTCGTCGCGGTCGAGACGGCACGCTTTTGCCTGTCTGAAGCGCGCTTGGGATTGATTGCCGCGACTATTTCACCGTACGTTATCCGGGCGCTCGGCGAGCGTGCCTGCCGCCGCTATTTCACGACGGCGGAGCCGTTCGAGTGCGCGGTTGCCTGCCGGTTCGGGCTCGTTCATGAAGCCGTGCCGGCCGATGCGCTCGACGCCACAGTGCAAAAGCTCGCCGCCGCGCTCTGCGCGAACGGTCCGCGGGCCGTACGCGAATCCAAACGGCTCGTGCAGGATGTCGCGGGTCGCGCACTCGACGAAGCGCTCATCGACGATACGGCCGCGCGCATTGCAGCCATTCGGGCCAGCGACGAAGGCCGCGAAGGGGTGGCCGCGTTCCTCGACAAGCGGGCGCCGGCCTGGCGCGATTGATCCACGACCCGGCGAGACACGGCAGCGCGACGCGCACCCCCATTGCGAGACCTCACATGTTCAACAAGATCCTGATTGCGAACCGCGGCGAGATTGCCTGCCGTGTCGCGGCGACTTGCCGCCGGCTCGGCGTGGCGAGCGTGGCCGTATATTCGGACGCCGATGCCGGTGCGAAGCATGTCGCCGCATGCGACGAAGCGGTGCATATCGGTGCCTCGCCCGCGGCCGAAAGCTATCTGCGCATCGAGCGCATCATCGATGCCGCGCTGAAGACGGGCGCGCAGGCCATTCATCCCGGCTATGGATTTCTTTCGGAAAACGAAGCATTCGCGCAAGCCTGCGACGCGGCCGGAATCGTCTTCATCGGGCCGCCGGTGTCGGCCATCGCGGCCATGGGATCGAAGGCGGCGGCCAAAGCGCTGATGCAAGCGGCGGCCGTTCCGCTCGTGCCCGGCTATCACGGCGACGATCAGGACCCCGAACGATTGCACCGCGAGGCCGATGCGATCGGCTATCCCGTCCTGCTGAAGGCCAGCGCGGGTGGTGGCGGCAAGGGCATGCGCGTGGTGGACAAGCACGAGGATTTCGCGGCTGCGCTCGCATCATGCAAGCGCGAGGCGGCGAGCAGCTTCGGCAACGATCGCATTCTCATCGAGAAATACCTGCTCCGGCCTCGGCACGTCGAGGTGCAGGTATTCGCCGATCGCCATGGCGGTGCGGTCTACCTGTTCGATCGCGATTGTTCGGTGCAGCGGCGTCACCAGAAAGTGCTCGAGGAAGCGCCCGCACCGGGGCTCGAGGCGGACGTTCGGCGAGCGATGGGCGAAGCTGCCGTCGCGGCGGCGCGCGCGGTGTCCTACGTGGGCGCCGGCACCGTCGAGTTCATCATGACCGGCACGGCGTTCTACTTCATGGAGATGAATACGCGCCTGCAGGTCGAGCATCCCGTTACCGAAATGGTGACGGGGCTCGATCTGGTCGAGTGGCAGTTGCGCGTGGCGGCCGGAGAGCCGCTGCCATTGCGGCAGGACCAGTTGAAGGTCGATGGCCATGCGATCGAAGCGCGCGTCTATGCCGAGAATCCGGCGCGCGGCTTTTTGCCTTCGACGGGCACGCTCAAGTATCTGCGCATGCCGGCAAGCGTCGAGTTCACGATCGGCGAGCCGCGGCGCGCGGCAGTGCGCATCGATAGCGGCGTGCGCGAAGGCGATACCATCACGCCGTTTTACGACCCGATGATCGCGAAGGTGATCGTACACGGCGCGAACCGGGACGAGGCGCTTGCCCGTATGGACCGCGCATTGCAAGCCTGCGAAGCGGTGGGCCCGCAAACGAATATCGAATTTCTGCGGCGCATCGTGACGTGCCCGCCGTTCGCCTCGGCCGAACTCGATACAGGCCTCATCGAGCGTCATCACGATGTGCTGTTCGCTCGCACCGAGAAACCGTTCAAGGAAGCGCTCGCGCTTGCCTGCGCAGCGCTGCTGACGCGCGAAGGCGGCACCGCGCATGGCGCCTCTCCGTGGGATGCGCTATCGCATTGGCGTTTGAACGGCAGCTATCGCCAGACGATCGAGTGGCGCGCGATCGAGGACGACGCGCCTTGCAGGGTCGTCTATACCCGCGACGATTCCGTTCGCGCCCTCGAGCACGAGCAATGGACGGAGCCGTTCGACTGGTGGCGCGAGGCGCAGCCTCATGGCTACGGGGTACGCCTTGGCGACGTTCGAACGACGGGCCGGGTTTTTGTCGATGGCGATACGTTCCATGTATTTTGCTCCGGTACATCGCTTGCATTCGAGTGGACGAACCTGCTCGCGCATGCGGCGGATGCCGAGCACGGAGAGGGGCGCTTGACCGCCCCGATGCCGGGCAAGGTGATCGCGGTGCTCGTCGAGGCAGGCGCCGTTGTGGAAAAGGGCACGCCCCTGATCGTCATGGAGGCCATGAAGATGGAACATACGATCGGCGCGCCCGCCGCCGGAAAAGTCTCCGAGGTGCTGTACGGCGTCGGCGATCAGGTGGCCGACGGGGCGCAGCTGCTCGTCATGGAGACGGGCGGGTGATGGCGGCTGGAGCCTGGACAAGTAGTGCGTGTAGTAGCGCGCCGGCGCACGGGGGCGCTCGTTAAAGTGATCGATCCCGCATCGATGCGCGACGCGCATGCTCAGATACCGAACGCGGCTTTCGCGATTTCCCACCGGCGTTGCCGGTCGACGAGTCCGTTGACGCCGCCGTTGATCCGCCGGGTCAGCGCGATGAAATCGCCGCTATCCGCGAAGGCGCTGCAACCATGCTGGTGCCACCACCATGCGGAAGCGCGGGCCGCGGCGAGCGCTTGCTCGAGCTGCTCGGGCTGCGTCTCGAGATCGATGCCGAGCGCGTGGCCGCAGGCCGCGTAGTTCGCCCGCCCCGTGATCTGAAGCAGTCCTCGACCGCGGAACCTCCGCCCATCGCCGGGTCGCACATTCCCGAGTTCGGCTGCTTTTGGCGAGGGCGGCTCGTAAGCGAGCTGAGCCGTCGTCGGCCCCCACAGCTCGCGCGTGAGCGTGAAGCCGAGTGTTTCGTGGCCTGCCTGGGCGACGAAGGCGGCCATGCGCGCCGGCGTCGAGATATCGAACTCGTCGAACGCGGCACGGATGGGCGCGTACCATTGATCGACGAGCGCGTCCGATAGTTGTGCCGCAGCCAGGAAGTCATCGCGTGTCATGATCGACTCCGATCGCAGGTTGCGCGCGGGCATTCAGCGCTTGCACCAGATGCGCGAGCGGCTCTGGCCCCACGCTGACCCGGCCCGCGAAGGGCCGGTCGACGGCCAGCACGAAAAAGAATGCGAGCCCGAGCGTCAGCGCCCACGCGGCGATCAACGCGACGTTGAACATGGTGCCCGGCAGCGTATAGAGGAGCAGGAACGAGACGGCGCTCGCAATCAGCATGACGGTCCACAGCGTCGCCGGCATGGCGACATCGAGCGTCAGCAGGCGCTGATCGCGCAGTTTGGCCAACTCATTGACGCGCTTGAGCACCTCGGCCAGCAGCGCGCGCTGCCGCTCGTTGCGCGGCTGAATCTGGTTGACCTTGGCGAAGAGTGCGTCGAAACGCGCTTCCGACTTGGGATCGCCGGCTGCTTCTTGCTGCATCTTCGGCCATTCGAAGCGCACGACGCCATCGAGATAGGCATGGAGCGCATCGACTGCCTGGCCCGCGGGCGGCTCGCCGAATGCAGCGAGATCACGCGCGAGTTCGCCGGCCGTCGTGGCTTCGAGGTCGACGTTGTGGGCTGCGTCCGAGTAGGCCCCCCATACGTTGATGGCGGCGAACGCAATCAGCAGCGAGTTGATCGTGGTGATGACGGAGACCATCGCAATCGTCATCGATTGCTCTTCGGGTGCGGGACGCACGCCCACGACGCGGCGAAAGAAGGCATAGCCGCCCAGCGCGACGATCAGCGTGAGCGTGACGACGAAGAGTCCCATGATCGATGACGGCCAGTTATAGAGGAAGAGCATGGCTTACTCCTTCTGACCGGGCTCGGCCGCGGCGCTTGCGGCGGGCTTCGGTGCATCGGGATGCAGGACGTTGCGCGTGAAGCTGGCCAGCCGCTGCTTGACCGCGTCCACCGGCATGCCGCCCTCGATCGATTGTTGAAGTTCGAGCAATTCCGCGGCAAGCTCGCCTTTCCATTGGACGCGCTCGGTCGCCGCCTGTGCGCGTCGCGTCTCGAAGGCCGCCTCCGCGGCCGGCCGCGGGTCGCCGCGCACGAGCGTCTCGAGCGTTTCGACGAGCCGATGCAGCAGCCGATGCACGGCGGTCGCGGAGAATCCGCCCAGCATGGCGAGTGCAGGCTTGCCGAAGCTGCGCATGCTGCCGCTGTCGTAGAGATGAGAAGGCAGGATCTCCACGAGAATCAGCCCGGCGATGACGCCGAGTATCAGGCGTGCGCCGTACGAAGCGTCGTATTGAGGGTCGTACGTCGCATTCGCGACAAATCGATGCGCTTGAAAGAGCGTGGCGAACGACGCGCCGAGGCCGGCGCACGACAGCAGAAAGATCGCGTTCAACAACAGCGGCGTGCCCGACGAATCGAGGAATCCCCGGTCGATGTTCGCGGCCGAGACCTCGGGCGGCAGCGACATGGCGATCACCGCGAACAGGAATGACAGCGCGCAGACCGTCAGCGTGCGAATCAGCGGCACGGGCCCCAGCCAGGAGAAGCGTTGGCGCCGACGCTCGTTATCGAGCAGTGCGACGGCTTGCGGCGTGGCCGGTGAGATCGCGATTGCGAGGCGCCGGTGAATCGTGGCGAGCGCGTGGCATAGCGGAGTCTGCGCGGACGAAGCCGCTCCGTTGCCGATGCCTTCGGCACCGTTCGTCGAAGCGCTCACCGACTCGGGATCGATGGCGAGCAGCGGCGACAGTTGCGCCACGAGCTCCGGGGCGATCGCCATGCCGTGCCGGAGTGCATAGCGAGCCATCGCGTCGCACTCCGTTTGCAATTGCGCGATCAGCGCGTGCCTCGGCACGGCCGGCGCAATCGCGGCGCCGGCCGGCGCGCCTCGAATGCCTTGGTCGAAACCGATCTTGGGCGATGGATATTGCACACCGATTCGGACAGCACACATGATGAGGTCTCCTGTTGGCGTGGGGACGTTGCGGGCGTCTTCTATTGGGCGCTGCTAGAGAATGACCTCTTCGCCGCAGTTTCCGCCGGGTGTGGGCACGAGCAGGCTGCCCCTGTCGCGGTAAACGAACATGTCGGACCAGTCGCGCAACGTGTAGCGCACTTCGGCGAGGCGCCCGTCTGGCGCGCAGTAGAACTGAATGGCTTTATCGGCGCCGAAGAAGAAGTCATGCAGTTGCGCATCTTTCAGCTCGTCGAGCGGCACCCGTTTGCCGGCATGCTGCTCGAGATACTGTCCGAGGTTCGTACGGCCGACGGCACGCGCCATGGCCGCGATTTCCGTGAAGTAACCTGCCGGCGTGTATCCGCTGCAACTGCCATAGCGGCTCCAGCGCTGTTGCAACGAATTGCCGCTCGTCGACGACACATAGCGTTCGAGGCCGGCGGGCAGGCTCTCGTCGGCGAGCGCGGTCGCATCGCAATCGACGCGATCCGTACGCAGCGCGATCGCTTTCAGCATCGGGGGCGGGGCACCCGCATCCGTATCGGCGCCACGGGCCGGGACACTCTGCGCCGCCTGGGCGATGCAGGTGGTGGTTCCGTTGTTCTCGTCGCACGATCCTGCTTTCCACGAAAGTGCGAGCGTCCAGCTTTGCGCGTGGGCGCCGACCGAAACGAGGCCGATCGCCGCGAGCAATGCGGCCCGCCTGATTCTCCGGTGCGATAGCGTCGACATGTCGATGTTCTCCTGTCGTTTTGACGCCGGTGCGCGGCGCCGCCGCGATATTCGCGGCGTGCGCTTGCGCATCGCGCGTGCGTGGGGTCCTTACCGGTAGACTTGCGGCAGCAGCCGGCGAATGTTTTGCAATCTCGGCAGACCCGCGCCGAAGCGGTTCAATGGATCGTTCGCCGAAACGGGTGTGCAGATCATCCGGATCAATTGAAAGAGCGCGGCGACGCGTTGCGGTCCCCTGGGACCGAGATAGCCGGCAAGATGCGGATCGCTCAGCAGCAGTGCCGCGAGACCGGTGATGTGGGGCGCTGCCATCGAGGTGCCGGACTCGGGATTGAAGGCCGCACCCGGCACGGTCGACACGATTCCGACGCCCGGGCCGCACACGCCGATCTGCGGCCCATGACACGAGAACGTCGGCGAGAAGAGCCCGTCGGCAGTCAGCGTTTGCGCGACGACTTGCGTCTGTTCCCAGGCGCTCGGCGGCAATTCCCGGTGCAGCCCCAACGCCGAGACCGCGAGTACGTAGGGCGAGGCCGCGGGATATTGGACGGGGCCGCCGGAGTTGCCTGCAGCGACGACACAAGCGACGCCGCTTTGTACCGCTTCGATGAGCTTTTGCTCGACGGCAAGCGAAGGCTGCGGCGCGCCGAGACTCATATTGACGACATCGATATCGTGATTGATGCAGTAGTCGAGCGCTTCGATGAGCGTGCTGTATTGGCCGCTCGGAAAGACCTTCAGCACATGGATCTCGGCATCGGGGGCGAAGCCGCGCATGGCGATACTCTCGGTTTTCGCCTGCTCGCCCATGCGTGCGGCGATCACTCCGGCGCAATGCGAGCCATGGCCGATCACATCGGTCTTCCACGTGGCCGGGTCCTGCTCGTTGGTCATGTCGGCGCCGCGCAGGATATGGCCGAGCAACGGATGCGAGGTGTCCGCGCCGGAATCGATGATGGCCACGCGCACGCCGGCTCCGCTGGCCGTGCTCGGCGATTCGTCGAGTCCCATGAGCCGCTGTCCCCAGCCGAGCGGTGCGAACGGGGGCACATTGCGATTCGGCAGCCATAAAGGGGTGAGCTTCACGATATTGACCTGGTCGCTCGCGAGCGACGGTCCGACGAGATAGCTGTTCCAGTACGTATGCGCGGGACGAACCGAGAGCGACTGCACCGGCCCGTTGCTCATTTGCACGAGCGTCAGCGTGACTTCCCCGCCTGCATTCGTCGTGCCTTTGGCCGGAAATCCGTCGGCGGCGACCTCGACGACGGCGTTGGCAACAGGTGCGTCGTCCGTGCCCAGCACGCGAATGGTCACCTGTCTGAGCGTGGCCGACGAGAACGCCGACTGCGGGTTGAGTTGCGCGCCGGCGTCGGCGTCGGGCTTGCGGCCGTAGCCGAGCGAATGGTCCTCTTCGACGATCATCTCGGGCGGTGCGGTTGCCTGCAGGATCTGCGCGTGGGCCGGATCGACCTTGACCACGTAGGTGTCGGTTGCTTCGTCGGGGCGCGCCGACATCATGCGCGCGTTCTTGTGGCCGGCCAGGACCCGAACGACTTCGACACCGGGCAGGCGATCTATCGCATTGCTCATGTCGCCCGCCGACATCGGCGTGACGGCCGCTTGCCTCGCCAGCACGCCGCGCCGTGGCGCAATCAGATACTGGCGCTTGCCGCCGGCTACCGGGACCGCATTTCCTGCCGCGGCGGCAGGCGAGGTCTTCGGCGTCGAATCGGCGTCGCCTTCGGCCGCGGATTTCGGCGCGACCGGCTTTTTGTCCTTGTCCATCGCAGTCTCCTTCGCGTCGCCGTGAGAACGACGCATCGATCGACGGACGAACGCGGCGGCAAAACCGGTAAAGTTCGTCCGTCCGTCATGAGGGGCGTGCTGCCGCGCATGTGGCCGGCGCGACAGCAAGTGGCTTCCCGTCGTGTGTCAGTGCATGGTTCCGAGAGGGGACACGTGCATCGGCACGGCCATCGGCACCGACATTGGCTGTGCCGCGAAAGGCAGCATCGATGCAAGGCCTCCGGCGATGTTGCCGATCAACCCTTGCGGCATGAGCGGGGCTGATTGAGGCTGCGCCGAAAAGGGCAGAAAGCGTGCGAAGTGTCCCGCGAGATCGCCGATCTGCTGGCCGAGCGCCGCGTTGCCCAATGCGTTGCCCAATGCGCTGCCGACCGTCGGAGCGACCGCGCTCGCGATGTTGCCGAAGGCGCCCTGTGGCATGAGGGTGGCTTGTTGGGGCTGCACCGAAAACGGCAGGAACTGCGCGAGATGCCCGGCAACGCCACCGATCTGCTGACCGAGTGCGCCGTTGCCGAGCGCGCTGCCCAGCGCGTTGCCGACCGTCGGGGCCAGCGCGCCTGCGATGTTGCCGAAGACGCCCTGCGGCGCGAACGCCTGTTGAGGCTGCACCGAAAAGGGCAGGAACTGCGCGAAATGCCCGGCGACGTTACCGATTTGCTGACCGAGTGCGCCATTGCCGAGTGCGCTGCCCAATGCGTTGCCGACCGTCGGGGCCAGCGCACCCGCGATGTTCCCGAAAACGCCTTGCGGTGCGAAGGCCGTCTGAGGTGCGAAGGCCGTTTGCGGTGCGAAGGCCGTTTGCGGCTCGACGGCGAACGGCAGAAAGCTGGCAATATGCCCTGCCACATTACCGATGGCCCTGCCTGCGCCCGGATCGCCCAAAAGACCGCCCACGGCTTGACCTACGGTCGGCGCCAGCGCGCCGACGATGCCGCTGAAAATGCCTTGCGGCGCATAGGCCATGGGCGCGACTGCTTGCGGTGCCACGGATTGCGGCGCGACGGCCTGCGGCATCGCCGCGAGATGATGAAGGTGCACGTACGGCATATGCGGCACTACGCCGGCAAAAGCAGGATGTACGTAAGTCATTTCGGAATCCTCGATGGAGAGCGGAATGGTCCGGCGCGTAAGTCGAATGGAGTGTGTGCGCCGGTCACGTGCCGACCGGGATGAAACAACCCCGATGCCGTTGGCACCTATTGGGCGAATCATCTGAACAATCGACGAACCGATTGTGCGAGTGCGGCTTCGCCGGCTCCATACGGCAAATGCGGTAGATCGCAATCAAGCCGATTCCGGCGGCTGCAAAAGGTCGTCGAGCCATCCGGCCGCCGCCGCCATGAAAATCAATGCACAGACGTTGGGGGCGCCGGTTTTTCGCAGAAGATTGGCTCGATGCTTACGCGCGGTCATGTCGCTGATCGAAAGTGCTCGTGCCGCCTGTTTGTCGCTGAGGCCGACTGCGAGAAGCCTTAATATTTCTCGTTCGCGAGGCGTGCAAACGACGGTCAGTCGCAAGTCATCGTTTTTTTGAGGGCGTCCGGATTGAGTCGAAAGTAATGCGTAGCGAGTTGAGACGACTTCGTGAAGTGGAATTTGCCCAACAGGTTTTCACGATGTTTACGCGCAGTCGCGATCGAAATCGAAAGGTGATTGGCAACTTCGCGATCGGTAAGGCCTTTCGCGATCAATTCGAAGACGGTGTTTTCCCGAGTGCTGATGTTCAAGATGGCCCCCGACGATGGGTTGAACGAGCATCCCTTTCGTCGTGAAGGCCGCGGTGGTACAGGCTGACGTTTTCGACCGGCTATTCGCCGATCCCCCGTATGCGCATATTTCCGGCAAAAGAGTATGCTGCAAAGGCAAATCTTCTGTAACCGAATAAGCTGAAAACGTTTTAAATCGAACCCGGCTCGAAATGGCCGAACTCGTTTCAATGGTGACGCGAAGTCCTGGCGGTAGGGCGGTCTCCGATTTATTCGTTTCAATCTTTGATGCGTTGAATATAGCCTAATTGAAACTTATCGGGTGTTTTGGCGGGGGGATTTGTATTGATACATACCGATCTGTTTATATTGAACCGGCCTATACTGAGATCGTCCCGTACGTGAACGGCGAAGGGAGGGATCATGCCCGCGCTCGATGGATTTACCGGCGCAATCGGCAATACGCCACTACTGCGCCTTGGCAAGCTCAGTGCCGAGACCGGATGCGAGATTCTCGGCAAAGCGGAATTCATGAATCCGGGCGGTTCGGTCAAAGACCGGGCGGCCCGCTATATCATCGAGGATGCCGAGCGCCGGGGGGCGCTGCGGCCCGGCGGCACCGTGATCGAGGGTACCGCGGGCAACACCGGCATCGGCCTCGCACATATCTGTGCGGCGCGCGGTTATCGATGCGTCATCGTGATTCCCGAAACGCAATCGCAGGAAAAGATGGATCTCTTGCGGGTACTGGGCGCCGAGGTGCGGCCGGTACCGGCCGCGCCCTACAAGGATGCCAATAATTACCAGAAAATCGCGGGCCGCCTGGCGCAGGAAACGGAGAACGCCATCTGGGCGAACCAGTTCGATAATCTCGTCAATCGCCAGGCGCACTATGAAACGACCGGCCCGGAGATCTGGCGCGATACGGCCGGCCTGGTCGACGCGTTCGTCTGCGCGACCGGCACGGGCGGCACACTGGCAGGCGTGGCGCGCTGTCTGAAGGAGCGCAAACCGGAGGTGAAGACGGTATTGGCCGACCCTCACGGCAGCGGGCTTTACAGCTTCGTCAAAAGCGGCGAGCTCAAAAGCGAAGGGAACTCGATCACCGAGGGCATCGGTTCGAGCCGCGTGACAGCGAACCTGGAAGGCACGCCGATCGACGATGCCGTTCGTATCGACGATCAGACCTGCGTCACGATGGTCTATCGGCTGCTTCGCGAGGAAGGCCTTTTCGTCGGTGGATCGACAGGAATCAATGTGGCTGCCGCCGTGCAGGTCGCCCGCGAAATGGGGCCGGGCCATACGATCGTGACACTGCTTTGCGATCGCGGCAGCCTCTATTTCGCGCGCCTGTTCAATAGCGAATGGTTGCGGCAGCGCGGGTTGCGGGCCGGCTGATGGCTCCCCTCAGTCGAGCCTGAAAAAGCCGACGGTGGTATGCAGCTCGCGGCCTTGCTCGCTCAGCGACGCCGAGGCGGCCGCGATCTGCTCGACCAGCGCGGCGTTTTGTTGCGTCGATTGATCCATGAGCGAGACGGCCTGGTTCACCTCGTCGATCGAACGGCTCTGTTCGCGGGCCGATGCGGAAATCTCGGTCGTGATCGTTGCGACGTTCGCTATGGCGTCGGTCAACTCCGAGATCGTCCGGCCGGCGACGTTGACCTGCTCGGCACCCGTTCTCACGTGGTCCACCGACGATTCCAGCAGGTCCTTGATTTCCTTCGCCGCGCTCGTCGATCGCTGTGCGAGGTTGCGCACTTCCGATGCGACGACGGCAAATCCGCGGCCGCTTTCACCCGCACGCGCGGATTCGACCGCCGCGTTCAACGCCAGGATGTTGGTCTGAAAAGCGATGCTTTCGATCATGGCGACGATGCCGACGATACGCCCCGATTGTTCGACGGCGACGTCCATCGTCCGCGCGGCGCTCGACACGGCTTCATTGCCGCGGCGGGCGGTCTGGACTGCGTTCGTTGCGACTTCGTTGACGTTTTTCGCCTGCTCGGCCGTACCGCGCACCGTATTCGCCAGTTCTTCCATCGTTGCGGCGGTCTGTTGAATCGAGGCGGCCTGTTGTTCCGTGCGCGCCGAGAGGTCGCCGTTGCCGGCGGACACTTCGTTGGCGGCGAGCTCGAAGTGACGGCTGCTTGCCATCACCTTGACGAGCACGCCATGCAGTTTCTCGACGAAAGCGTTGAACTGGGTCGCGAGGTGTCCCACCTCGTCCTTGCTGACGAGCGGCAGGCGACGCGTCATGTCGCCATCGCCCGATGCAATCTCGTACATCGAGCCCGCCAGCGTGCGCAAAGGCGACGTCATCCGGCGTCCGAGCGCAATCGTTACGGCGAGCGCTCCCGCGAGCACCAGCAGACCGACGCCGATCAGCATCGCGGTGAGCCGATTGGCGGCCGCCATCATTTCGGCGCTTGGAACCAGCGCGAAATACTTCCATCCGTTTCGAGGCGAGGTATAGACGTACGCGCGATACGACGTGCCGTTCATTTCGATCGTCGCGAGACCATCGCTCGCGGCGGCGAGTTGGCGGTACCCTTCGCCGAGCGCTTTCATATCCTTGAACTCGTGCGATTTGTCACGTGGGTCGACGAGGATTTTGCCGTTGTTGTCGACGACGATCAGGTAGCCTGTCTTGCCGAAACGGATGGCGTTCGTGAGCTTGGCGAAGCCGTCGAGCGTAATGTCGCCCTCGAGCGCGCCGATGACTTCCCCTTGCGGATTCTTCACGACGCGCGCGAACGAAATGATTGCGCCGCCCGAGGCCGCCGCATTCAGATAGGGAGCCGGTCTGACGACGCGATCGGGTGCGGTCATTGCAAGCTGATACCAGGGTCTCACGCGTGGGTCGTAGTGTGCCCCGTTGAAGCTTTCGACCGGCCACTGTACATAGCCTCCCCATTTCGTCCCGATATCGAGGTAGCGCATATTGGGGTGGCTGTCGCCGAAGGCCTTCAGCAACGCATAGATCGATCGTTCGACGGGGCCGTTCGACTCGGGCGTCATCGTATCGCTGTGCGTCATGTAATCGACGATGGTGTTATCGGCGGACTGCAGTTGAACCGTATTCACCAGGTACGTCAGGTTTTGCTCGACTTCGCGGAAAAGCCCGTCCAGCGATTCATCGGCTTGCTTGATTCGCGCACTGCTCGATTGCTCGAAAGCATCGATAGCCTGATGGCGAACGTTCAGCGCGCCTACCGTGGTCAATAACGCTACGGTGGCCGCCAACGCGAAGCCGGAGGCCACGCTGATCTTGAACGCGATCGAATGTGTGAACTTCACCTTGTCCCCTTTTGATGTTTGAATGATTCGATCTCATCCATCCGATGCGATCGAGACCGTACATGGCCGTCTATCCAGGATGTCGGCACATCGGTCGAATAATTAAGCGGGACGGATAGCGGGAGGGAGAGGCGACGCGGCGCCTCCCCGCGATGGAGTTCAGAACGAGTGCCGCATGCCGATGCGCACGTCGGCTTGCGTCGTCGTCGTGGAGGGTGTGAAGCTGTAGCCGATCACGGCATCCACGCCGCTCGACGCTTTCAGCCAATCGCCGGAGATATAGACATCGGTCCGCTTCGAGAGCAGGTAATGCAGGCCTGCCGACACCTGATTCCAGTGGTGGCCTTCGAACGACGTGTATTGATAACCGCCCACGGCACTGAATGCGGGGGTGACCTGCCAGCTGGCACCGCCTTCGCCCACGTGCATGTGGGATTTGGTACCGAGTCCCTTGATCTGCGTGTAGCTGTAGTTGCCCATCAGCGTGACCGTGCCGATCAGGTAGCTCGCGCCGATGCCGAACGTGGCCTGTTTGTCCACCGGGAAAGAACTGCTCGAAAAGAGGTCCGTGATCGCGCCGGTTGCCGGATCGACGCTGACGGTCGGCCGTCCCAGGAACGTGTGGGTGCCGATCATCGCGTAAGGATCGAACGCATAGATGCCGTGCGGATTGTTGAGCTGCGTATAGGCGGTGCCGATCGTGAAGGGGCCGTTCGCATAGTGCGCGCCGACGCTCCATGCACTGTCCTGATGAAAGTTGCCGGCCACATTGCCGAACGAATACATGCCGCCGAACTTGAAGCCGCTGAATTCGTTCGAGAGGAATTTGATCGAGTTCGGCAAACGATCGATATTGAAACGATCGAAGTCGCCCTGGTGAATCGCATAGCCGCTGGCCCATGCCGAGACGTTGTACAGCCCGACCATTTCGCCCGTCATGTCGAGCTGATTGCCGAGCGAAACGGTGCCCCAGCTGTTCTGCAGTCCTACATAAGCCTGGCGCCCGAATTCGGCGCCGCCGAATCCCAACTGGCCGTTGCCGACATGAAAGCCGCTTTCGAGTACGAAAACGGCCGAAAGTCCGCCGCCAAGATCTTCCTGGCCTTTGATACCCCAGCGATTACCATAGGAGATGCCGTCATCGAACTTGACGACATGAGAGCCGCCCGTATTGTTGACCCAGGTGATGCCGGCATCGATGATGCCGTAGAGCGTGACGCTGCTTTGCGCATAGCTTGCAGCGGGCATGCATGCGATCGCGAGCGCGGCGCCCGTGAACGCCGCTGCATTCAGTCGTTTTTTCATCGCTTCTGTCTCTGGAGGTTGGGAAGATGCGGCAGCAAGTCGTCGCGAGTCGGGCAAGTAGTGCAAAGGCGACGATTACCGCAACTTACAAGTCCATATTCCGCGTCACGTGAATAAAGGCGACATGAAATGGTCTCATTGCGACCTGGCGTGGGCGATATTCACGCGAGCGGGAGGAACGTCTGCGCGGCGTTATACCGGGCCCGCCGCCTCGCAGCGATGGTCGAGCAGGACTTCGGCGGAGCCTGTTCCGCCGTCGACGTCGGTGGCGCTGTTCACGATCAGCCACCCGTCGCGCTGTGCCCACGGGCCGGCTCCAGTGACGAGGATCGTTTGCATCGCCATCGCGCCGGGTCGGTCGCGCGCAACGATGTCGAAGGGATCCACGCTGAGCGTGGGCCCGTCGATGTGCATCACTCGATAACGCGCGCCATCGATCGTGTCCCATGTCCAGCGCTGCGCGGCGTCGTATCGATGCTTGGCGAGCGCGGCGCTCGCCGAGGCGCTCATGCAGTCGATGTGGATGTGCAACTGGTCTTGCGAACGCCGATACGTGGAGTTGATCTCGAGTCCGAGTTGATCGTCGGCGAGCGCATGCCGATGTGCTTTTACGAGCGAAGCCTGCACGTAACTGCGCGCCTGCCATGCGTCGGCCCAGTAGTTGGGGGCGTCCGGTGCCAACACTGCGGGGCTCTCGATGCCTGAAACGCGCTCGGTGGGGATCAGCAGGTGCTGGGCAATGCCGCTGCGATCCTTGAGGATGGCGAAATGCCGATCGAGGTCGACAGCGGCGCACAGACCGGTGCGGCCGCTCGAACGCGCGGCGGCGGTGCAATCGAAGTGAACGATCTGCCATAGCGCGTTCGGATCCGTCGCGGCGAGCGTCGCGCAGCCGGCTGCCAGTACCGATGCGCAAAGCAGGGCGGCGAGGCGCGGCTCGAGCCTCATGCGCCCGATACGGATACGGCTCCCGTGAAGCATCGCACGCCCCTCGGGGGCACGATGGCGCGGCTTGTCTGACATAGCGTGCGTAATGTCTTCCTGGAACACGAACTTGCCAAAAAACGGGGCCATTTTGGCATGAAACGACGCGGAACCGCGCCGGGATCGGCGGCTTGCCGGCCCGTGTCGCATTTTCGCAAGCGTGCGTCGGAATTCGTCGGCTACCCGGGGATTTTTCTGGCAACTATGTATGCAGACTGTGCAGGCACGCGCCTGCCGCAAGGAGACGGAGAAAATGAGTTCACCGAAGGTGGTCGTCGAAGGGCTCTGCAAGGTGTTCGGCAGCAACCCCAAGCAAGCGATCGACATGCTGGCTCAGGGCGCGACGAAAGACGAGATCTTTGCGCGCACAGGGCAGGTCGTCGGCGTGCACGACGTGTCGTTCGAGGTTCCGGAGGGCGAGATCTTCGTCCTGATGGGGCTCTCGGGTTCCGGGAAATCCACGCTGATTCGCCTGATCAATCGGCTTGTCGAGCCGACGGCGGGCAAGGTGCTCGTCGACGGGCGCGACATCGCAGCTGTGAAGCGCTCGGAGTTGACGGCGCTGCGCCGGCGCGACATGAGCATGGTGTTTCAGTCGTTCGCGCTGATGCCGCAGCGCACGGTGCTCGCCAACGCGGCCTTCGGCCTCGAAGTCGCCGGCGAAAAGCGCAAGGTGCGCGAGGCGCGCGCGATGGCGGTGCTCGAACAGGTGGGCCTCGCGACGTTTGCGCACAAGCTGCCCTCCGAGCTGTCGGGCGGGATGCAGCAACGGGTCGGGCTCGCACGCGCGCTGGCCGTCAATCCATCGCTGATGATCATGGACGAGGCGTTTTCGGCGCTCGATCCGCTCAAGCGCAAGGAGATGCAAAACGTCCTGCTGCAGCTGCAAAAGGACCAGCGGCGCACGATTCTGTTCGTTTCGCACGATCTCGAGGAAGCGCTCAGGATCGGGAATCGGATTGCGATCATGGAAGGCGGCCGGCTCGTGCAGCTCGGCACGCCGCAGGAAATCATCAGCAGTCCGGCGGATGAGTACGTGCGCGCGTTTTTCGATGGCGTCGATACGAGCCGCTACCTGACCGCGGGCGATCTCATGCAGACGGACGCCGTGCCGCTCGTGCGGCACCTCGATGCGGCGGGCGTCGCGGCATCGCTGAACAGCAGCGCCGACTACGCCTTCGTGCTCGACGGCGAGCGCAAGTTCCGTGGCTTCGTCACGCGCGATGCGCTCGGCAAGGCGTCCTCCGACGTCGGACAGGTCGAATGCATCTCACGCGGGGCGACGCTCGAGCAGGTCGTCTCGCGCGTCGTCGCGCATGCGCGCGCGCTGCCTGTGGTGGACGACGACGGCTGCTACTGTGGCTCGGTCGATCGCGCCGTCGTTCTTCAAGCTCTTACGCGTATGCGAGGTTCCCATGTCTGAACTCATTCCGCTCGGAAGTTGGGTGGACCACTCGGTCCACTATCTGCTCGATCACGACAGCAACACATTCGATGCGATCGGCCGGGCGATCGAATCGCTGGCGGCGCTCGTCGAGCATGGGCTGCAGGCCATACCGATGTGGGCGCTGATGGCAATTTTCATCGGCGTCGGGCTGTGGCGCGTGGGCTGGCGCTTCGCGCTGTTCACGACGCTATCGCTGTTGCTCATCTATGCCACCGGGTTCTGGGATCAGACCGTGGTCACGCTCGGCCTGACGCTCTCATCGACGATCATCAGCCTCGTCATCGGGATTCCGCTCGGCATCTGGACCGCCAAGAGCAAGCATGTGGCGCTCGTCGTGCGGCCGATCCTCGACCTCATGCAGACCATGCCGGCGTTCGTGTACTTGATTCCCGCGGCCATGCTGTTCGGCCTCGGACGCGTCCCGGGGATTCTCTCGACGGTCATCTTCGCGATGCCGCCCGCCGTGCGCCTGACGAGCCTCGGCATCCGGCACGTCAATCGCGAAATCGTCGAGGCGGGGCAGGCGTTCGGCTGCACGCCGTGGCAATTGCTCTACAAGGTGCAGTTTCCGAATGCGTTGCCGTCGATCATGCAAGGCGTCAATCAGACGATCATGATGGCGCTCTCGATGGTGATCATCGCTTCGATGGTGGGCGCCGGCGGACTCGGCAACGATGTGCTGGCGAGCATTCAGCGGCTCGATATCGGGCTCGGGTTCGAAAGCGGTTTGTCCGTCGTGCTGCTCGCGATCGTCCTCGACCGCATCACAGAGAGCTTCGGACGCATGCCCGGCGTCGTGCAGACGCAGCGCTTCAAGGGGCTTCGCAACGTGATGCGCGTGCGCTCGGCGCAGCAGCCGGCCGCTCAAAGCTGACGCGAGGCACATATGGCGTCGGCCGTCGTTGCAGCGGACGAAGCGGCGAAGACCAGGACCGAACATTTCGGCTTCCTGACTTTGCCGAACTTCTCGATGATTGCGTTCACGAGCGCCGTCGAGGTGCTCAGGATGACGAACTACGTCAGCCGCGCCGACCACTACCGGTGGTCGGTGATTTCGCCGGACGGTGTTCCGGTGCCCGCCAGCAACGGGGTCACCGTGACGCCGACCTGCACGCTGGAAACAGCGGGCGTGCCCGATGTGCTCATTGTTTGCGGCGGCACGCAGATTCGCGAGGGGGTGGATCTGCGCGTGCGCAGCCTGCTTGCTTATCTCGCCTCGCGCGATGTGCCGCTCGGCGCGCTGTGCACCGGCGCTTACGCTTTGATGAGCGCGGGCCTGCTCGACGATTACCGGTGCACCGTGCACTGGGAGGACATGTCCGCCCTGCATCGCGAGTTCCCACGCGTGAAGTTCACCGACGAGCTGTTCGTCATCGATCGCGATCGCCTCACCTGCACCGGCGGTACGGCACCGCTCGATCTGATGCTCCATCTCGTGGGGCGGCGGCACGGGCAGAACCTGGCTGGGCAGGTGTCGGCGCAGTTCATCCTGGAGCGCATCCGCAGCGCTTCGGACCATCAGCCGATTCCGGTCGATGCGCGCATCGGTTTTTCGCGGGCGGAGCTCGTCGAAGTCGTGCGGCTCATGGAAGCGAACATCGAAGAGCCGCTTTCCCTCGATGAACTGGCACGGCTCGTCAGACTCTCGCAGCGCCATCTGCAGCGCATGTTCAAGCTCTATCTCGACGTTTCGCCGACTCACTACTACTTGTCGCTTCGCCTTCGCCGTGCTCGCGAGCTGCTGCGCACGACCGATGCATCGATCGCGCATGTCACGTCGATATGCGGTTTCCAGTCTCCGTGCCACTTCAGCAAGGCTTATCGCTCGCAGTTCGGGTATGCGCCGAGCCGCGAGCGCAGGCGCGAGCATTGACGAAGCAGGTTCGTTGTGAATCGATTGGCAGTCCGTACGATGCTTTGCCTTGCCCGGCGAAGTGTCGATCCTGTAATCAGCAAAAAACAAGGCAGGGAACTGAGGATGATCGCGATGAAGCAGGTGTGGATGAAAGCCGGTTATGTAGTGGCCGCCGCGGCGCTATCGACGTCCGCTTATGCGACGGATCCGGCGGCGTGTCGCAACGTGCGTTTTGCGGATGTGGGCTGGACCGACATCGCGGCAACGACGGGCTTGGCCTCGACGGTTTTCGAAGGGCTCGGCTATCACCCGATGAAGACGATCGCTTCGGTGCCGATCACCTTTACCGGCATCAAAAGCAAGCAGATCGACGTGTTTCTCGGCTACTGGTCGCCCACGATGGATCCGATCGTCGCGCCGTTCGTCAAGGCAGGGCAGGTCAAGGTACTGGCGAGCCCCAATCTGACCGGTGCGAAATATACGCTGGCCGTCCCGGAATACGTCTATAACGGCGGGCTCAAGACGTTTGCCGATATTCAAAAGTATGCCGACAAGCTCGATGGCAAGATATACGGCATCGAGCCGGGCAACGACGGCAATGCCCTCATCGAAAAGATGATCAAGGGCAATCAGTATGGCCTCGGCAAATTCAAGCTCGTCGAATCGAGCGAGGCCGGCATGCTCGTCGAGGTGAACAAGGCGGTCCGCAACAAGCAGTGGATCGTTTTTCTCGGTTGGGAGCCTCACCCGATGAACGTGCAGATGAAGATCGATTATCTGAGCGGCGGCGACGACGTGTTCGGGCCGAACTACGGCGAGGCGAAGGTTTTCACCGCCACGCCGCCCGACTATGCGGCACGTTGTCCCAACGCGGCGAAGCTCGTATCGAATCTGAAGTTCACGACGGATGTCGAAAACCACGTGATGATGCCGATCATGAACAAGGAAGATCCGACGAAGGCCGCGACGGCCTGGTTGAAGCAGAACCCGAAGGTGCTCGATCAATGGCTCTCCGGCGTGACGACGTTCGACGGGAAGGATGGGCTCGCGGCGGTGAAGTCTTACATCGCCTCGCATTGACGTCCGATCGGGTCGATATCGGGTGCCGTGGCTGATATACGCGTCGAGGCGGGTCAGTCACGGCTGGTGCGAACCGCTCGACGAATGCGGCTTGCCCGTCAATCCTCGTCGTCGGGCAGGGATTCACCGTCGATCAGCGCGAATTCTTCCTGCTTCGACAGCCCCGCTTGCCGCTCGCGATAGGTCACGGGCGGCACGCCGAATTGCTTGCGGAACTCGCGCCCCAGATGCGACGCATCGGAGAACCCGCAGCTCGATGCGATATCGGCGACCGTTCGGTCGGAGCTCGTCAGCAGCCATGCGGCCGTGCGTAGCCGCACATGCTTGGCGAACGTCTGAGGGCTCTTACCCGTTTCAGCCTTGAAGAGCCGTTCGAGCTGACGCGGCGACAAATCGAGCTTGCACGCCAGCTCTTCGAGCGGCAGCGTACGCCCGACGTGTTGCTCCATCAACAGGATCGCACGCTTGACCTTCGGATGCGTCGCGGGCGCGAGCCCCGGTGGATGGGGCTGCGGCGCGTTGCCCTTCTGCATTTCCCCGACGAGCAAGATCCGTAACGCCTTTTGCACCGTCGCATGATCGAAGTGACGCAGCAGAATGGCTGCGGCGACGTCGATCGATGCGCGGCCGCCCGAGCAGGTCACGCGCCGGCGATCGATGACGAACAGCCTGTCGGCCACGAGCAGGTTCGTATCTGCCGACGGGAACCGCTCGATGAAATCCCAGTAGTGAAACCAGCTGACGCAGGTACGGTAGCCGTCCAGCACGCCCGCGCGCATCAGCGCGAAGACGCCTGTGCAGATGCCGACGACCGTCGCGCCGCGGTTCGCCGCGCGTCGAATGAACTCGAGCGTGTCGTCGTCGGCGTGCGGTCCCGAATGCAGCAGCCCACCGACGACGACGACGTAGTCGAACGGTTCGGACTCCTCATAGGTTTCCCACGGCGTCACCTGGATGCCGCAGCTCGCGCGCACGGGCGCAAGCGTCCTGCCCACGACGCTCCAGGCGCAGCGCACGGGCTTGCTGAAATCGCTGTCGTCGGCGGACAGGCGCAGCATGTCGACGAAGCCCGAGAATGCCGTCAGCGTGAAATTCGGCAGCAGGACGATGCCGAAACGGATGCGTTCCTTCGGTATGACGGAGGTAATCGGCGGTGACGGTTCGACTGCGTTCATGTTGCCAATGCAAAAAGACGGTGTGGCGGGCGAGCCGCCGGGTGCCCATTTGTGGTTTTCCGCCGCAAATTATCATTTACGCGCACAACCGGGGCCCGCGCGGGTAGGTTTGGCGACGGCATCCCACAGCGATGCCGCTTTTGTTCTATCGGCGAATTCTACGCTTTGGTGTACTGGCGTCCATCGGTAATCGTACGCTGCAACGGCATCACGCCAGAGGATGCGGCGCCGCACCATCTCACGAGACGTCAATTCGTCAATCGAGGCCGTCCCCATGAACGTCAGTGTTTTCGATCTCTTCAAGATCGGTGTCGGGCCTTCGAGCTCCCATACCGTCGGTCCGATGATCGCCGCGTGCCGGTTCGTCTCGCATGTCGAGGATGCGAATCTGCTCGGCTACGTACGCCGCGTGAAGGTCGAGCTATACGGCTCGCTCGGTGCGACGGGCAAGGGCCACGGCACGGACAAGGCTGTGCTGCTCGGGCTCGAGGGGCATCTGCCCGATACGATCGACCCCGATCTGATCGAGCCCCGGCTCGCCCATATTCGGCGCGAAAAATCGCTGCAACTGCTGGGTCAGACGCCCATCCGCTTCGATGAAAAGGAAGACATCGCGTTCTATCGTCGGCTCATGACCGGTACGAACGTCGTCCATTCGAACGGCATGCGTTTTCAGGCGTTCGACGAGCTCGGTCAGTTGCTCGTCGAAAAAGAGTATTACTCGGTTGGCGGCGGCTTCGTGGTCAATCGCGACGGCGACCGTGTCAACGGTGTCAGCAGCGGTGCATCCGTGCCCTATCCGTTTCGCACGGGGGCCGATTTGCTGCGCGCTTGCAGCGAACACGGGCTCTCGATCGCGCAAGTGGCCATGAAAAACGAATGTGCTTCGCGCGATGCGGCTCAGGTGCGCGAAGGGCTGCTCGCGATCTGGCGCACGATGGCCGCGTGCGTCGAGCGCGGGTGCCGCACCGAGGGAGAACTGCCCGGACCAATGCGCGTCAAGCGTCGTGCCGCGGAGCTTTCGAAGCACCTGCGGGCGCGCTCGGAGGAATGCCTGCGCGACCCGCTTTCGATGCTCGACTGGGTGAATCTCTACGCGATGGCCGTGAACGAAGAAAACGCGGCCGGCGGGCGAGTCGTCACGGCACCGACCAACGGTGCGGCGGGCGTGATTCCGGCCGTGTTGCACTACTACGTCAAGTTCGTGCCCGGCGCGAACGAGGACGGCATCGTCGATTTTCTGCTGACGGCCGCGGCCATCGGCATCATCTACAAGGAAACGGCTTCGATCTCGGGCGCGGAAGTCGGCTGTCAGGGCGAAGTCGGCGTGGCCTGCTCGATGGCGGCCGCCGCGCTCGCCGCGGTCATGGGCGGCACACCGCGTCAGGTCGAAAATGCGGCCGAAATCGGCATGGAGCACAACCTCGGCATGACCTGCGATCCGGTTGGCGGTCTCGTGCAGATTCCCTGCATCGAGCGCAACGCCATGGGTGCCATCAAGGCGCTGAACGCATCGCGCATGGCGCTCAAGGGCGACGGAGAGCATTACGTGTCGCTCGACTCGGTCATCAAGACGATGCGCGAAACGGGCGCGGACATGAAGACGAAGTACAAGGAGACGTCGCGCGGCGGGCTGGCCGTCAACGTCATCGAATGCTAAATGAGGAACACCGCAAGGACGACCGCTATGAGCCGCTTTTCCCTATTCAGTCTGGTGCGCAACGGATTGTCGTATCACGAGAGCTGGGAGCGCCAATGGCGCAGTCCCGAGCCGAAGCGCGAATACGACGTGGTGATCGTCGGCGGCGGCGGTCATGGTCTCGCCACCGCCTATTACCTCGCGAAGGAGCACGGCGTGCGTAACGTCGCCGTGCTCGAGAAGGGATGGCTCGGCGGCGGGAACACCGCGCGCAATACGACGATCATTCGTTCGAACTACCTGTGGGACGAGTCGGCTGCGCTCTACGAAAAGGCGATGAAGCTCTGGGAGGGGCTCTCGCAAGATCTCAACTACAACGTCATGTTCAGTCAGCGCGGCGTCATGAACCTCGCGCATACGCTTCAGGACGTGCGAGATACGCAACGGCGCGTCAACGCCAATCGGCTCAACGGCGTCGATGCCGAATATCTGACGCCCGAGCAGATCAAGGAGATCGAGCCGACGATCAATCTGAACGCCCGCTACCCGGTGCTCGGCGCATCGTTTCAGCGGCGCGGCGGGGTCGCGCGTCACGATGCGGTGGCCTGGGGTTTCGCGCGCGGCGCGGATTCGCATGGCGTCGACATCATCCAGAACTGTCAGGTGACGGGTATTCGACGCGATGGCGGTGCCGTCGTCGGTGTCGAAACGGTGAAGGGCTTCATCAAAGCGAAGAAGGTCGCGGTGGTCGCCGCCGGCAATACGACGACGATTGCCGATATGGCCGGTATCCGTCTGCCGATCGAAAGCCACCCGTTGCAGGCGCTCGTTTCCGAGCCGATCAAGCCTGTCGTCAATACGGTGGTCATGTCCAACGCCGTGCATGCCTACATCAGCCAGTCCGACAAGGGCGATCTCGTCATCGGCGCCGGCATCGATCAATACGGCGGTTTCGGCCAACGTGGCAGCTTCCATGTGATCGAAGGCACGTTGCAAGCCATCGTCGAAATGTTCCCCGTGTTTTCGCGCGTGCGGATGAATCGGCAATGGGGTGGCATCGTCGATGTTTCGCCCGATGCGTGCCCGATCATCAGCAAGACCGACGTCAAAGGGCTCTATTTCAATTGCGGATGGGGAACGGGCGGGTTCAAGGCGACGCCGGGTTCCGGATGGGTGTTTGCGCACACGATCGCCAACGACGCGCCGCATCCGATCAACGCGCCGTTTTCGCTCGACCGGTTCTACACCGGCCATCTGATCGACGAACACGGCGCTGCCGCCGTGGCCCACTGAAGGCACTGGAGAGAGACCAATCATGTTGATGATCGAATGCCCCTGGTGCGGCCCGCGTGCCGAATCCGAATTCTCCTGCGGCGGCGAAGCCGACATCGTGCGCCCGCTCGAGCCCGAGAAATTGTCCGACCGCGAGTGGGGCGATTACCTCTTCATGCGGCACAACACGCGCGGCGTGCATCGCGAGCAATGGCTTCACGCGCAAGGCTGCCGGCGGTGGTTCAAGGCAACGCGCGATACGGTGACGTACGCGATTCAGGGATATGAAACGTTCGACGGGGCCACCCCCGAGCGGGCGGAGCACAACGGCAAACAACAGGGCACCCAATCATGAGCAGCCAGAAAGACCGACTCGGCGCCGGTGGGCGGATCAATCGCGCCATTCCGTTGACGTTCACGTTCAACGGCCGTACGTACCAGGGCTATCAGGGCGATACGCTCGCATCGGCGCTGCTCGCCAATGGCATGCATTTCGTAGCGCGAAGCTGGAAGTACCATCGCCCGCGCGGCATCGTGACGGCGGGCGTGGAAGAGCCGAATGCCATCGTGCAACTCGAACGCGGCGCCTATACCGTGCCGAATGCGCGTGCAACCGAAATCGAGCTCTACCAGGGACTCGTCGCGCGCAGCGTGAATGCGGAGCCGTCGATCGAGGACGACCGCATGGCGGTCAATCAGAAGATCGCGCGCTTCATTCCCGCGGGCTTCTATTACAAGACGTTCATGTGGCCGCGCAAATGGTGGCCGAAGTACGAAGAAAAGATTCGCGAGGCAGCGGGTCTGGGCAAAGCGCCCGATACGCTCGACGCGGACCGTTACGACAAATGCTTCGCGCACTGCGACGTGCTCGTCGTCGGCGGCGGGCCCGCAGGTTTGGCCGCGGCGCATGCGGCCGGCCTGGCAGGCGCGCGTGTGATTCTCGTCGACGACCAGCGCGAACTCGGCGGCAGCCTGCTGTCGTGCCGCGCGCAGATCGACGGTAAGCCCGGGGTGCAGTGGGCCGAGAAGATCGAATCGGCGCTCGCGCAGATGCCGGACGTCAAAATCCTCACGCGCAGTACCGCATTCGGCTATCAGGATCACAATCTCGTGACGGTCGTGCAGCGGCTGACCGACCATCTGCCGGTTTCGCTGCGCAAGGGTACGCGCGAGCTCGTCTGGAAGATTCGCGCCAAGCGCGTCATTCTCGCGACAGGCGCGCACGAGCGGCCGCTCGTGTTCGGCAACAACGATCTGCCGGGCATCATGCTCGCATCGGCGGTGTCGACTTATGTGCATCGGTACGGCGTATTGCCGGGGCGCGAGGCCGTCGTCTTCACGAACAACGATGACGGATATCAGTGCGCGCTCGATTTGAAAGCGAGCGGCGCGAAGGTCACGGTTGTCGATCCGCGGGCATCGAGCGACGGCGCACTGCCCGCCGCCGCGCGGCGTCATGGCATCGCCGTGAAAAGCGGTGCCGTCGTCACCGTGGCGAACGGCAAGCGTCGTGTGTCGTCGGTCGAAATCGCCACGTTCGACAAGGGCGTGGTCGGCGCGCGGCAAGAGACGATCGCTTGCGACCTCGTGGCCATGTCGGGGGGCTGGAGCCCTGTGCTGCATCTTTTCGCGCAGTCGGGCGGTAAGGCGCATTGGAACGACGAGAAGTCCTGCTTCGTGCCGGGCAAGGCTGCCCAGCCCGAAGTGAGCGTCGGTGCCGCGTCGGGCGAATTCAGTCTTGCGCGCGGCCTGCGTCTGGCGCTCGATGCCGGTCTCGAAGCCGCGCAATCGGTGGGCTTCAAAGCTGTGCGTCCGCCTGCGCCGCAAGTGGCGGATATCAAGGAGTCGCCGTTGCTGCCGCTTTGGCTCGTCGGCTCACACGAGCGTGCCGCACGCGGGCCCAAGCAGTTCGTCGATTTTCAGAACGACGTGTCGGCAGCCGATATCTTGCTGGCCGCGCGCGAAGGTTTTGAATCGGTCGAGCATGTGAAGCGTTATACGGCCATGGGGTTCGGCACCGATCAAGGCAAGCTCGGCAACATCAACGGCATGGCGATTCTCGCGAGCGCGCTCGGCAAGACGATTCCCGAGACGGGCACGACGACGTTCCGCCCCAACTACACGCCTGTGACGTTCGGTGCGATCGCCGGCCGGGAGATCGGGGATTTCATCGATCCCATCCGCAAGACCTGCATTCACGAATGGCACGTGGAGAACGGTGCGGCGTTCGAGGATGTCGGCAACTGGAAGCGGCCTTGGTATTACCCGAAGGCGGGCGAAGACCTGCACGCTGCCGTCGCGCGCGAATGTCTCGCGGTTCGAACGGGCGTCGGCATTCTCGATGCGTCCACGCTTGGCAAGATCGATATCCAGGGTCCCGATGCGGCGAAGCTGCTGAACTGGGTGTACACGAATCCGTGGTCGAAGCTCGAAGTGGGCAAATGCCGCTACGGCCTCATGCTCGATGAAAACGGCATGGTGTTCGACGACGGCGTGACCGTTCGTCTGGGCGATCAGCACTACATGATGACGACGACGACGGGCGGCGCCGCGCGGGTGCTGACCTGGCTCGAGCGATGGCTGCAGACGGAATGGCCGGACATGAAGGTGCGGCTGGCTTCGGTCACGGACCATTGGGCCACGTTTGCCGTCGTTGGGCCGAAGAGCCGCAAAGTGCTGCAAAAGGTTTGCCGCGACGTGGATTTCGCAAACGAGGCGTTCCCGTTCATGAGCTACCGCGATGGCACGGTGGCCGAAGTGAAGGCGCGCATCATGCGGATCAGCTTCTCCGGCGAGCTTGCGTACGAAGTCAACGTGCCGGCCAATGCGGGGCGCGCGGTCTGGGAAGCGCTGATGGAGGCCGGTGCGGAGTTCGGTATTACGCCGTACGGCACGGAAACGATGCACGTGCTGCGTGCGGAGAAGGGCTACATCATCGTCGGGCAGGACACTGACGGGTCGATCACTCCGTTCGATCTCGGTATGGGCGGTCTTGTTGCGAAGACGAAAGACTGTCTGGGCAAGAGGTCGCTGACCCGGTCCGACACCGCGAAGGAAGGGCGCAAGCAACTCGTGGGGCTGTTGACCGACGATCCCGCCACCGTGTTGCCCGAAGGTGGCCAGATTCTGGCGAAGGGTACGAGGACACCGCCCGCGAATACCGTTGCGACGGAGCCGGTGCCGATGCTCGGGCATGTCACGTCGAGCTACTACAGCCCGATTCTGAAGCGCTCGATTGCGATGGCGGTTGTCAAGGGTGGGCTTGGCAAGATGGGGCAGAAAGTGACGATCGATTTGAACGGGCGCACCGTCGACGCGACGATATCGAGCCCCGTGTTCTATGACACCGAAGGAGTGCGTCAGCATGTGGAATGAGACGAAAGGCAATGCGGCGACGCTCGGCGGCCAGGGACGGCTCGAATCTCCGCTCGTCGGCGTGCAGGATATTCTTGCGGCGAGTCAGGCCAAGCAATCGAATGTATTTCGACTGCGCGAGCGGCCGTTTTTGGAACTCGTGAACGTGCGCGGCGATGCGCGCGATCCGGCGTTCATGAGTGCCGTGCAAAGCGTGCTTGGCGCGAGCTTGCCTGTGAAGCCGAATACGGTTGCGCAGGCGAGCGAGTGCGACATGCTTTGGTTGGGTCCGGACGAATGGCTCGTTCGCTCGATCGAGCCGCGGGCGGCTCAGCTCGAAGCGAAGCTCGGCGCGGCGTTTCAGGGGCTGTTTGCTGCGGCTGTCGATGTGGGGAGCGGTTATACGGTGTTGGAAGCGAGTGGGACGCATGTGCGCGACGTGCTGGCGCGCGGCTGCCCGCTCGATCTTCATCCGCGTATATTGGCGCGTGGGCAATGCGTGCAGAGCCATTATTTCAAGGCTTCGATCGTGCTCGTGCCGCTGGGTAGCGACAGCTATGAGATCGTGGTGCGCCGCAGTTTTGCCGATTACTTCTGCCGCATTATGTTGGATGCCGCGGCGCCGTTGTTGATGTAAGGCGGGCGATCGGCTCTGGGCGGTGGGCGGCCCGGGCCGATCGAAGAAGAGCGAAGTCTCACGTTTCGCCGAGCGAAGTTTTCAATTCGATTCTTACCTGGCCAATTGCTGTCAGTGGGCCGGCTCAGCGGGCGCATGCTTGACGTGCAGCTTGCCGCTGTTCTTACGTGCCTGCCAAAGATCATAGGCGGTCTGTCCGGCCAGCCAGACGTCGGCGCGGCCCCCTCGTTCGACGCCAAGCCACGCTTCGATGCGCAACGCCATTTCAGGCGAGATCGCGGCGTGCTCATTGAGCACGCGCGAAAGCGCGGAACGCGTGACACCGAGTTGCTGCGCGGCCTGGGTTACGGTCAGGCCGAGTGCCGGCAATAAGTCTTCGCGTAGCGTGGCGCCAGAATGCGGCGGATTGAAGATACGGCTCATAAGACAATTCCTAGGGGTAGTCCTGATAATCGATTAGCACGGCATCGGCGCCTTCGAATCGAAACGTTATGCGCCAGTTGCCGTTGACCCATATCGAAAAATGCCCCTCCAGATCTCCGTGCAGCGAGTGCAATTTCCAACCCGGCACGTTCATGTCGTCGGGACCGGCCGCATCGTCGAGCTGGCGTAGCTGACGGGAGAGCCGGTTGGCGTGGTGCGGCTGGATGCCGGCCTTGCCACCGTTCTCGAAAAAATCTCGCAAGCCTTTGTGCAGAAACGATTTGATCATTGTGCAATGTATGCTGTAACGTCACGCTGCACAAGTCGCCCATTTGCGGCTCGCAGATCGGTGTTCCAGCGCGCATCCGCCGCGAGAGCTATTCTTTGGGCTTTGCCCCTCAAGCGCTCGACTCCCGGAGGAACCCCATGGAATACCGCAAGCTAGGCCGTACCGGACTGACTGTTTCGCGCCTGTGTCTCGGCACGATGACGTTCGGCTTTCAGACCGACGAAGCGACGTCGGGCCGCATCATGGCAACCGCCGCCGATGCCGGCATTACCTTTTTCGATACGGCCAACGTCTATCCCCTAGGCGGTGGCGACTCAAACGTCGGCGCCACCGAGGAAATCGTCGGACGCTGGCTGAAGGACAAGCGCCAACGCTTCGTGCTCGCAACGAAAGCCGTCGGCAAAATGGGCCCGTCGCCGTGGGATCAAGGCGCCTCGCGCAAACACCTGCTCGATGCCATCGATGCGTCGCTAAAGCGGCTCGGCACGGATTACGTCGATCTCTACCAACTGCACTCCGACGATCGCGAAACGCCCATCGACGAAACACTCGAAGCGCTCGATACGATCGTGCGCTCGGGACGTGCCCGCTATATCGGTGTTTCCAATTTCGTGGCCTACCGGCTCGCGCGTGCGTTAGGCCGTGCCGACACGCTCGGGCTTGCGCGCTTCGTCTCGGTTCAGCCTCGCTATAACCTGCTGTTCCGCCAGATCGAGCGCGAACTGCTGCCGCTGGCCGAAGAAGAAGGGCTTGGCGTGATTCCCTACAACCCGCTGGCCGGCGGCCTATTGACGGGCAAGCACAAGCGCGGTGCGACGCCCCCCGAAGGGCGCTTCACGCTCGGCACGGCCGGCGCGGTGTATCAGGAGCGCTACTGGCACGAGCGCGAATTCGAAACGGTCGACGCGTTCTGTAAAACGACGGCTGAGGCCGGGCTGTCGCCCGTGACCGCAGCCGTCGGCTGGGTACTGGCCAATCCCGCCATCACCTCGGCGATCATCGGCGCCAGCCGGCCCCAGCAATTGAGCGATTCCATCGCGGCCGCGGCTCGACCACTCGATGCCGCGCTCAAAACGAAGCTCGACGAATTGAGCTACGAATATCGCTTCGGCGACGCGCCCCGGTAACGAAGCCCCGAGCCCAAAATGGAACGCTTGCTCATTCGGCCGTCACATACTGGCTGCGTAAAGGCGCGACGGGCGGCGGCGAGCCGACCGCCGCGCGCACGCGCCGCGCTTCGTCGGCGGGCGTGACGCCAAAAAGCCGCTTGAATTCGCGGCTGAACTGCGAGGCACTTTCATAGCCGACGTGAGCCGCCGCCGCGCTCACGTTGAGCCCGTCTTGCGCCATCAGCAAACGCGCATGGTGCAGCCGCGTGGTCTTCACATACTGCATCGGCGAAGTGGCCGTCACGGCCTTGAACTGCGCATGGAACACCGCGAGACTCATGCCTGCCTCACGCGCGAGCGTTTCGACGTCGAGGGTGTTTTGGTAATCCGAATGAATGCGGCGCAACGCCTTCGCAATGCGACCGAAATGATGCTGATGCGTCAGCGCGACGCGAATGACATCGCCTTGCGGACCGGTCAGCACGCGATAGCAGATCTCGCGCACGATGCCCGGGCCGAGAATCGGGGCGTCGGCAGGCGAGGCCAGCGCTTCCACGAGCCGCAATACCGCATCGGCGAGCGGCCTTTCGAGCGGAGTGGCGTAAAACGCCCGCGGCTCGCCCTGGATGGGACCGCGCGAGTCGTTCAGCGCAATCAGCAGTTCCGCGACGACAGCGAGATCCATCTGGATCTTGACGGCCAGCAGCGGTTCATCAGGCGTCGCTTCGGTCTCGCATTCGAACGGCAGCGGCACGGCCATCACGAGATAGTGCTGCGGGTCGTAGACGAAGGTCTGAGCGCCCAGGAAGCCTCGTTTCCGTCCTTGGCAGACGATGACGATGCTCGGGTCGTACAAGACCGGTATGCGCGGGCAGCGATGGTTCAGGCGCATCAGCTTTACGCCTTCGATCGACGAAGGCACGATGCCTTCGGCCGGCGCGAGCCGGCCCAGCAATTCGACGACGCGTGTCTGCGATGCGTCGATGCCCACACGAGCGGTTTCCGAAGAAGAATGCGTCATGTCCGGGGTACGGTCTGGCAAGAGGAACAGGCTCGAAATCTACCACCAACGGCGCGGTTTTGCTGGTCGCCAAGAGAAACAGGCAAGGCTTCAAGAGGTTCAGGTATTCCGCGCGGCACGGCCGCTGCCTAGGATGTGAGGCTCGATTTGCCAACCGCATGACAGGAGCGACCATGTACAAGACTCACGCCTACGCAGCCCAGAACGCACAATCGCCGCTTGCGCCGTTCGAATTGGAGCGTCGCGGTCTGCGCGAGCACGACGTGCATATCGAAGTGATGTTCTGCGGCGTGTGTCACTCGGACCTGCACCAGGCACGCAACGAATGGAGCAACACCCTCTACCCGGTAGTGCCCGGCCACGAGATCGTGGGCCGCGTGATGGAAGTCGGGCCGGCCGTTACGCGCTATAAAGCGGGCGACCTCGTCGGCGTGGGCTGTCTCGTCGACTCATGCCGAACCTGCGCGAGCTGCCAGGAGGGCCTCGAGCAATACTGCGAGAACGGCTTCGTCGGCACCTACAACGGCACGGATCGCGTAACGGGTGAAACGACCTACGGCGGCTATTCGACGAACCTCGTCGTCGACGAAGCGTTCGTGCTGCGCGTGCCCGACAACCTCGATCCGGCTGCCGTCGCACCGTTGCTGTGCGCGGGCATCACGACCTACTCGCCGTTGCGCACCTGGGGCGCCGGCCCGGGCAAGAAAGTCGGCATCGTCGGTCTCGGCGGCCTCGGCCACATGGGTGTGAAGCTCGCGCACGCAATGGGCGCGCACGTGGTACTTTTCACGACGTCGGCGTCGAAGGTCGAAGACGGCAAACGGTTGGGGGCGGACGAGGTCGTCATCTCGAAGGACCCCGAGGCGATGGCCAAACATGCGAACAGCTTCGATCTTTTGATCAATACGGTTGCCGCGCAACACGATTTGAATCCGTTCATCGCACTGCTCAAGCGCGATGGGACGATGACGCTGGTCGGCGCACCCGAGCACGATCATCCGTCGCCGCAAGTGTTCAACCTGATCCTGAAACGCCGCCGGCTGGCGGGTTCGCTGATCGGGGGCATCGCCGAAACGCAGGAGATGCTCGATTTTTGCGGTCAGCATGGCATCACCTCGGATATCGAAATGATTCCGATGCAGCAGATCAACGAAGCTTACGGCCGGATGTTGAAGAGCGATGTGAAATACCGCTTCGTGATCGATATCGACTCATTGAGACAATAAGAAGGGACTGAGGATGGCGACGCTGACGATCAACGGAAAGGTCCACACGCTCGACGTGCCGGACGACATGCCGCTACTTTGGGTACTGCGCGATGTAGTGGGCCTGACCGGCACGAAGTTCGGTTGCGGCATCGCTCAGTGCGGTGCGTGTACGGTCCATCTCGATGGGGCCGCGGTGCGCTCGTGCGTGCTGCCGGTCTCGGCCGTCGCCGGCAAGAGAGTCACGACGATTGAAGCCGTCGGCGCTACGCCGGCAGGCCGTAAGGTGCAGGAAGCCTGGCGCGATCTCGATGTCGTCCAATGCGGTTATTGCCAGTCGGGGCAGGTGATGTCGGCTGCCTCGCTGCTCGCCCAAAACCCGAAGCCGAGCGATGCGGATATCGATGCGGCGATGTCGGGCAACCTCTGCCGTTGCGGCACCTACAACCGCATTCGCGCAGCCGTGAAGCATGCGGCGGGGGAAGTCTGACATGTCCAAAGGACTCTTCGATCTCGCGCATAGCTTCGAAGGCAGCGCCGCTGGCGCTCCGGACCTGGCAGACGAGCCGGCCGGTTCCGGCGTCTCGCGAAGGACGTTTCTAAAGTTCGGCATGACGCTCGGTGCGGCCGCTGGCGGCGGATTGTTGCTCGGCTTCAACGTGCGAGCCGATGCCGCGACCGACCGTGGCGCGCATGCGCGTCGATCGGCCGTCGAAGGGCAGGCTTCCGAGGTCGCACCGCCCGGCACCTTCGCGCCGAACGCGTTCATCCGAATCGATCGCGAAAGCCGCGTGACGCTCGTCATGCCCAAGGTGGAGATGGGGCAAGGCGTCTATACCTCGATTCCGATGCTGATCGCCGAGGAACTGGCCGTGCCGTTGCAGCAAGTGACGCTCGATCATGCACCGCCCAACGACAAGCTGTATGGCGATCCGTTGCTGGGAGGCGGGCAGATCACCGGCGGTTCGACCTCGATTCGCTTCGCATGGCAGCCGATGCGGCAGGCGGGTGCGACGGCGCGCGCGCTGCTGGTCTCGGCGGCGGCGCGGCAATGGCGCGTTGATCCCGCCTCATGCACGGCGCACGCCGGTGAAGTCGTGCACACGCCGAGCGGACGGCGGATCGCCTACGGCAAACTCGTCGATGCCGCGGCGAAGCTGCCGTTGCCGGCCAATGTCCCGCTCAAGGACCCCAAGGACTTCGAACTGATCGGCAAGCCCACGGACCGGCTCGATTCGGCGCAAAAAGTGGACGGTACTGCGCTGTTCGGCTTCGACGTGCGCCTGCCCGGCATGGTCTACGCGGCCATCGTCAATTGCCCCGTGTTCGGCGGCACGCTCGAGAGCGTTGACGATACGCGTGCCAAGCAAGTGCCCGGAGTGCATCAGGTGGTGAAGCTCGACAACGCGGTTGCCGTTGTCGCGGCGCATACCTGGTCTGCGAAGCAAGGCGTTGCTGCCCTCGACATCAAGTGGAACGGCGGACAGGCTGCCACGCTATCGACTCAGAAGATTTTTTCCCATCTTGCGGAAGCGTCGCGGCGCGACGGCGCTGTCGCGCGCAAGGAAGGGGACGTCGGCAAAGCGTTCGGCGAGGCCAAGGCGCGCATCGATGCGGTCTATGAGCAACCGCTGCTCGCACACGCCACGATGGAGCCCATCAATTGCACGGTGCACGTGCGCGGCGACCGCTGCGATATCTGGGTCGGTACGCAGGTTCCGACCATCGCTCGCGCCGTGGGCGCCAAAGTGACGGGCCTGCCCCCGAAAAAGTGGCCGTCCATAATCATTTGCTCGGCGGCGGGTTCGGCAGAAGGCTCGAAGTCGATGCGATCGTGCAGGCGCTGAAGATCGGCAAGGCCGTCGCTTCGCCCGTCAAGGTCGTCTGGACCCGAGAGGAAGACGTCCAGCACGACATGTATCGGCCTTGCTACTACGATCGAATATCTGCCGGCCTCGACGCGAACGGCAAGCCCATAGCCTGGCAGCATCGGGTGGTGGGCTCGTCGATCCTGGCACGCTTCGCGCCGGCAGTCGTGAAGAACGGCGTCGATCCTGATGCGGTCGAAGTGGCGGCCGAACTGCCTTATAGCCTGCCGAATCAACTCGTCGATTACGTGCGGGAGGAGCCCGGTCCTATTCCGACCGCGTTCTGGCGCGGCGTCGGTGCGACGCGCGGCACGTTCGTCGTCGAAAGTTTCATCGACGAACTTGCCGCACATGCGGGCATCGATCCGGTGAAGTATCGGCTCGATTTGCTAGGCGATGCCCCGCGTGCCGCGCATGTGTTGCAGGTTGCCACGCGCGAGGCCGGTTGGGGCAGTCCGCTGCCGAAAGGAAAGGGGCGCGGCGTATCGGTCATGCACGCCTTCGGCAGCTATTTGAGCATGGTGGCGGAGGTGACGGTCGAGGGCGGCGCGGTGAAGGTGGACCGCGTCGTATGTGCCGTCGATTGCGGCATGGCCGTCAATCCGAGGACGATCGAAGCGCAGATACAAGGCGGTGTCGTCTTCGGTATCACCGGTGCGCTTTATAGCGAAATCACGATCAAGGATGGCCGGGTCGAGCAGAGCAATTTCACGGACTATCGTGTATTGCGGCTCAATGAAACGCCGGAGATCGTGGTGCATATCGTGAAGAGCGGTGAAGCGCCGGGTGGTATCGGCGAGCCGGGGACGTCGGCGCTCGCGCCGGCTTTGACGAATGCGATTTTCGCCGCAACGGGCAAGCGGATACGGAAGTTACCCGTGGGAGAGCAGTTGAAGACGGCTTGAACGGCGGCTTCGGGCTCGCTGGCAAAACGCCCCGATCGACCTTGCCGTCGATTGGGGCGTTTTTCGATTCGGCCCTACGGGGAGGTTCTCTCAACCGGCGAGGGAATTCGATGTCGAAGCAGGTCCATTCCATAGCCTGCTAGCCACCCCTGACTCGCTCCGTCGCCGTGGCGTACCGATCGTCCGTCGCTTCTGCTACATCGCTCGAAAGCGATTCGAGCGCGCGCCCCTTTGTTTCGATCCCCAACACTGCGACGGCTGCCGCAGCCAGCATGAACGAAAGCGCCCCGAGCGTGAAGACGCCGCTCTGTCCGAAGACAGGCAATACGAGCCCGACCACATACGGCCCGATCAACGAGCCGATCCGGCCGACTGCCGACGCGAACCCTGATCCGGTTGCACGCGCACCGGTGCCGTAAAGCTCGGGGGTATAGGTATAAAGCGCGGCCCACATGCCGAAGAGAAAGAACTGCATCGCAAAGCCGGCGCTGATCACCAGTGTGAGATCGCCGCCGTGCAAGACTGCCTGCCCGTAGAGATAAGCCATCGCTGCGCCGCCCATGAGCGATGCTACGCAAGTCGGCTTGCGGCCCCATCGTTCAACGAGCCACGCGGCGCAGAGAAAACCGGGGATACCAGCCAGGGAAATGAGCACGGTATAGAGCACCGACTTCGTCACCGTAACGCCCGATTGCTGCATCAGCGCGCCGAGCCATGAGGTCAGCCCGTAAAAGCCGAGCAGCGCAAAGAACCACAGCGTCCACACCATGATCGTGCGCTTGCGATAAACGTCGCTCCAGATTTCGCGGAATGCACTGCGCGGGCGCTGCCCGAACGGCACGGCGTCCATATCCGGTATGGGGGGCAGCGATGCAAGGCCCGTCGCACGCAACACCTTCGTTTCGATATCGTTCAGTACCGCGTCGGCATGCGCAAGACGCCCGCGATGCTCCAGCCACCTCGGCGATTCAGGCACGATGCGCCGCACGATCAGCACGAACACGGCCGGAATGGCCAGCAATGCGAACACCGTGCGCCAGCCGAATTGCGGCAGCACGAAATACGAAACGATGCCTGCCGTAATGAAGCCCAGCGGCCAGAAGCCGTCCATCAATGCGATGAGGCGGCCGCGCGAAGCGGTCGGAACGAACTCGGACAACAACGCCTGTGCGACGGGAAACTCCATGCCCATGCCGATTCCGAGAACGACACGAAAAGCGATGAGCGAATTCACATCATGCGCGGTCGAGCACAGGTAGGAGGCGACTCCCCAGAGCACCATGCTCCACTGGAATACAGGACGTCTGCCGAAACGGTCGGCGAGCAGGCCTGCCACGGCGGCGCCAAACACCATGCCGAAGAAGCTGGCGCTGGCGACGAGCCCCGCCGCCGCAGTCGACAAGCCGAATTCCTGCTTGATCGAGCCGAGCACGAAAGTCATGGTGCCGAGATCGACCGAATCGAAAAAGAACGCCAGCGCGATAACGATGAAAAGTAGGCGATGGTACGAGGAAAATGGCAGACGCTCGAGCCGGGCGGCGGCATGAGCGCGAGGGGTCCTCGACGAAGTGGCGGTCGGCATGGCAGTTCCCGATGAGAAAAGACCGCCTACGCGGCGGCTTGTCATCAGTAGATGCGGCCAATAAAACGTGGGGTATAGAAAATCCGCCATCGCACTTGCTCAGCGGCGCCATTCGGGATCGGGCATCGGCCGATGGATGCCCGTTACCGGGCTGCCGTGGCCGCAGTGCTCTACCGTTCCTTCAGTGAGCGAGGCAATCCGACGCTGAAAACAATGCTGTCGGTAATGAAAGCGCTGGGCCTCGAGCTGACAACCCGAGTTGCGCATGCGTGAGTACGTGCCGCGGGCGTTGACCACCCACCCAAGCCGCACTACTGAGCCCGTTTCTCCTGCCAACGCTGCATGAGCTTGATTTCGTCCTGCTGCGCCTTGATGATCTGATGAGCCAGACGCCGCAATATGGGATCTTTCCCATACTTGAGCTCGACCTGAGCCATATCGATTGCCCCTTGATGGTGCGGAATCATATGCGAGACGAAGTCCTTGTCCGCATCGCCGGTATAACTCGGCGAATTCATGTTCTGCATCATTTTCTGATCAGCCTCCTTGAAAGCCTGCGAGGAGGCATCGCTGGAACCGCCGGGCGTCGTGCCCGCCGCATGCGACATATCCATGCCAGGCATCGAGGCAGCTTGTTGGGCACCCGCAGGCATGGCCGACAGGCCCCATACGATGCTCGCGCCAATGAGCGCGAGACGACAGGCGAGACGATTGCGCACGTTGAAATCTCCTGGACCGTTCAGACGTCGACCGTACCAGCCAGTTTCGTGCCACGCTGGCATGCCGGCGTCCCTTTCGCGACATAGTAAGGCACATCGGCGCGCGCCAGCGGCGTACGTGCGCGAATCTTGTCGGCGATTTTCTCTGCCAGCATGATCGTCGGTGCGTTCAGGTTGCCTGTCGTGATGATCGGCATGATGGACGCATCGACGACACGCAAACCATCGATACCATGCACGCGGGCTTCGGTATCGACGACCGCCATCCCGTCATACCCCATTGGGCATGAGCACGACGGATGAAACGCGGTTTCAGCACGCGAGCGAACGAACGCATCGAGTTCCCGGTCGCTCTTCAGATCGGCACCCGGACTCAGCTCGCGTCCGCGGTACCGATCGAGCGCGGGTTGCGCGATGATTTCACGTGTGATCCGGATAGCATCACGAAACTCGCGCCAATCGAGCGGCTCCGCCATGTAGTTGAACAAGATGCTCGGATGATCGCGCGGATCGCGCGACCGCAGCTTCACCCTCCCGCGGCTCGGCGAACGCATCGAGCCGACATGCGCTTGAAAGCCATGCATGTCGATAGCATTCGAGCCGTTGTAGTTGATCGCTATCGGCAGGAAATGATATTGAATGTTCGGCCAAAGATCGTCGTCGCGCGTGCGGATGAAACCGCCGGCTTCGAAGTGATTGCTGGCACCGAGGCCCGTGCCCTTCGCCAACCATTCGAGTCCAATGGCGGGCTGGTTGTACCACTTGAGCGCCGGGTAGAGCGATACGGGTTCCTTGCACTCGTATTGCAGATACATCTCGAGATGGTCCTGCAGATTGCGGCCCACTCCGGGCAGATCGAGCACCACGGGAATCTGCAGCGCGCGCAGCCATTCACCGGGGCCGACCCCGGAACGTTGCAAGATCTGCGGCGAAGCGATGGCGCCGGAACATAACAGCACTTCGCGGCGAGCTCGAGCCTCGCGCGCTTCGCCGCCATGCAAATAGGCCACCGCAACCGCCCGCTTACCCGAGAACAGAATACGATCGGTCAGCGCATGCGTGACGATCGTCAGGTTCGGTCGCTCGCGTGCCTGATCGAGGTAGCCGCGTGCCGTGCTGGCACGGCGGCCGTGCGCGGTGACCGTGCGATCCATCGGGCCGAAGCCTTCCTGCCGATAACCGTTGAGATCGTCGGTGCGCGGATAACCGGCTTGCACGCCGGCTTCCACCATCGCCCCGAACAGCGGATTGTTGCCCGGTTTGCTCGTCGTGACATGAACGGGACCGTCGCCACCGTGATAGGCATTCGGTCCAATGTCACGTGTTTCGGCTTTTTTGAAGTAGGGCAGACAGTCGAGATAGCTCCAATCCCCAAGCCCTTCGATTTGCGCCCATCCGTCGTAATCGAGCGCATTGCCGCGGATATAGCACATGCCATTGATCAACGACGAGCCGCCCAGGCCCTTGCCGCGCCCACACTCCATGCGGCGGTTGTTCATATGCGGCTCGGGCTCCGTTTCATAGGCCCAGTTGTAGCGTCGTCCTTGCAGCGGGTAAGCGAGCGCGGCCGGCATCTGCGTGCGAAAGTCGAAGCGGTAGTCCGGACCGCCCGCTTCGAGCAGCAGCACGCTCACATCGGCATCCTCGGTCAGCCGTGTGGCCAGCACATTGCCGGCCGAGCCGGCGCCGATCACGATGTAGTCGAATTCGCTGGTGTTCAAGCGCATCCCCTTTCAAAAGGCAGGCCGGTACGGCCCGAGTTCGACCTGAACCGATTTGATCTGTGTGTAGTGCTCGAGCGTGGTCAAACCGTTTTCGCGGCCAATGCCCGATTGCTTGTATCCGCCCACGGGCATTTCGGCCGGCGATTCACCCCATGTATTGATCCAGCAGATACCGGCTTCGAGACGGTGGATCGTGCGATGCGCGCGCGCCAGGCTTTCGGTGACGACGCCGGCGGCGAGGCCGAAGTGTGTCGCATTCGCGCGGGCGATGACTTGCGCTTCGTCGTCGAAATCGAGCAGGCACATGACGGGGCCGAAAATCTCCTCGCGCACGATGCGCATGTCGTCGCGGCAATCGGCAAAGACCGTCGGTGCGACGTATTGCCCCTGCGCGAAATCGCCGTCGACGAGCCGCATGCCGCCTGTCACGAGCCGCGCGCCCTCGCGCTTGCCGCTTTCGATGTAGCCGAGCACCTTGTCGAGCTGGGCCGCGCTGGCGAGCGGGCCGAAATTCGTCTGCGGATCGGACGGTTTGCCGATGCGGATACGTTTGACGCGTTCGGCCACGAGCGCTTCGAATTCGGCCTTGACCGAACGGTGCACGAAAACACGCGTGCCGTTAGTACAGACCTGGCCCGCGCTGAAGAAATTGGCGGTAACGGCGATATCGGCCGCGCGGTTCAAGTCCGCATCGTCGAAAACGATCAACGGCGATTTTCCCCCTAGTTCCATCGTCACGTCCTTCAGCGACGATGCTCCCGCAATCGACATCACCTTTTTCCCGGTTTCCACGCCGCCCGTGAACGAGACCTTGGCAATGCCCTCGTGCGTCGCGAGCATGGCACCGACGCGGCCGTCGCCTTGCACGACGTTGAAGACACCGGGCGGCACGCCGGCTTCCGTGTAGATCGCGGCCAATTCCAGCGCCGAGAGCGGCGTCACTTCGCTCGGCTTGAAGATCATTGCATTGCCGGCTGCAAGCGCGGGCGCCGATTTCCAGCAGGCGATCTGCAGGGGGTAGTTCCATGCGCCGATGCCGGCGCATACGCCGAGCGGCTCGCGGCGCGTGTAGACGAAGGAGTCCTCGCGCAGCGGAATTTGCGTGCCTTCGAGCGCGGGCGCGAGACCGGCGTAGTACTCGATGACGTCGGCGCCAGTGACGATGTCGACGCTGCGCGTCTCCGCGACCGGCTTGCCGGTATCGCGCATTTCGAGCTCGGCGAGCGCATCGTTACGCGCGCGCAGGATCTCGACGGCACGCTTGAGAATACGCGAGCGCGCCATGGCGCCGAGGGCGGCCCATTGGCGCTGCCCTTCGCGTGCTGCGGCAACGGCGCGGTCGATATCGGCCTGGCTGGCCTGCTGGACGGTCGCGAGGTGCGCGCCCGTGGCGGGATCGAATGTATCGAACGTCGTGCCGCTGGTGGCATCGCAATAGGTGCCGTCGATATAGAGCCGCTTCAGGCCGTAGACGGAAGACTGGGCCATCGAATGAACCTCCAACGAACGGTGACGGTGGGCCGCGAAGGCTTCCACGATAGGCGTTTTGCGCCATGCGTTCAATCGATAAGGGACCCATCGGGACGGGCATGTCGGGTTCCGGCAAAGACGTGTCGCGTTTGGATGGATAGCCGCGGCGCATTGAGGACTACGCTGCAATGCGTAGGACATCGTGCGCGGGCCGTCCGATGGAGCCGCGCGCGAAATTTCTTCGAAGACATGGAGACGCTTACGATGAGCAGCAACCGAGGTGTGGTGTATATGGGGCCGGGCAAAGTCGACGTGCAGTCGATCGATTACCCGAAGATGGTGGACCCGAGCGGCCGCTCGATCCAGCACGGCGTGATCTTGAAGGTGGTCAGCACGAACATCTGCGGCTCCGATCAGCACATGGTGCGCGGCCGCACGACAGCGCCCGTCGGTCTCGTACTCGGGCATGAGATTACGGGCGAGGTCGTCGAAATCGGCCGTGACGTCGAGACGCTATCGATCGGCGATCTCGTTTCCGTGCCGTTCAATGTCGCCTGCGGGCGCTGTGCGATGTGCAAGGATCAGCACACGGGCGTGTGTCTGAACGTCAATCCCGCGCGCGCGGGCGGGGCGTACGGCTATGTCGACATGGGCGGATGGATCGGCGGGCAGGCCGAGTACGTGCTCGTGCCGTACGCCGACTTCAATCTGCTGAAATTTCCCGACCGCGATCAGGCGCTGTCCAAGATCCGCGATCTCACCTGCTTGTCCGATATTTTGCCGACCGGTTATCACGGCGCCGTCACCGCTGGTGTGAAGCCAGGGTCGACCGTGTATATCGCCGGGGCGGGCCCCGTCGGTATGGCGGCGGCCGCGTCGGCGCGCCTGCTCGGGGCTGCTTGCACGATCGTCGGCGATATGAACGCCGAACGTCTCGCGCATGCGCGGCAGATGGGGTTCGAGACAGTCGATTTGTCGCAGGATGCGACGCTTGGCGAGCAGATCGAGGCCATACTCGGCAAGCCGGAAGTGGACTGCGCCGTCGATTGCGTGGGCTTCGAGGCGCATGGGCACGGTAGCGCGCACGGCGACGAGGCACCCGCCGCCGTGCTCAATTCGCTGATGGAAGTCACGCGTGCGGCGGGTGCGATCGGCATTCCGGGGCTTTATGTGACGGACGATCCGGGCTCGGCCGATGCCGCCGCGCGCCGCGGCAGTCTGAGCTTGCGTTTTGGGCTGGGCTGGGCGAAATCGCATTCGTTCCATACGGGCCAGACGCCGGTCATGAAGTACAACCGCAATCTGATGCAGGCCATCCTCTGGGACAAGCTGCCGATCGCCAAGATCGTCAATGTCACGGTGATCTCGCTCGATCAGGCACCTGAGGGTTATCGCAAGTTCGACGGCGGCGCACCGCGCAAATTCGTGATCGATCCGCACGGAATCCTGAAGGCGGCTTGAGGCCGACACCGGTAAGCGATGGAGCCCGCGCAGTCGCGCAGTATGGCGGTTGCGTGCGCTCCATTGCGCTTGCCTTCATTGCCTTCGTACGTCTCAAGCACGCGTTGCGTCGGCCCTTTCCCTTTCCTTTTCCCGCTCGACTTGTTCACGGTATAGCGCGAATTCCTCGCTCATTGCCCGCGCGACAGCGGGGCGCGCGGTGACTCGCTTGAAGTACGCTGCGATGGCGGGCCATCGATCGATATCGACATCGCAGTAGCGCGCCCAGTTGAGCACGACGGCGAGATATGCATCCGCCACGCTGAATGCATCTAGCAGCCATTCGTGCGCGGCAAAGCGGGCGGCCACGAGATTCAGGCGGATGTCCACCTTCTCACGCGTATAGCGCTTCACTTCATCGCCGGCGTTCGGGTCGAGCAGCGGGACGAAGAGCGCCTTGTGCAGTTCCGTGCTGATGAAACCCAGCCATTGCTGCAGACGTGCGCGCTCCAAGCTGCCCGCCGGTGCCAACTGTGCGTGCGGAAACCGATCGGCGACATACGGCAGGATCGCTGTGTTTTCGGTGAGCAACTCGCCCTCGTCCGTACGCAGCACCGGCACTTGGCCAATCGGATTGAGCGAAAAAAAATCGCTGCCGTTCTCCAGCTGCTTGCGCTTCGTGTCGACCTGAATGTAGGTAGCTTCGTAGCCCGCTTCGTAAAACGCAATGCGGGTGGCCATCGAACACGCGAGCGGCGAAAAGTACAGTTCCATTCCTCGTTCCTCCTCGTCGGTCTGTTTTTGTACTATATTGCACATAAATATTCATGGCCAAGGATTTTGTTTCAAATGGTACAAAAAGACGAGCGAGAACCGAAGCGCCCCCGCGGGCGCCCGCGGGCATACGATGCCGACGAAGCGCTGCGGCAGGCGCGAAACACGTTCTGGAAAAAGGGCTACAGCGCAACGACGCTCGACGATCTGAGCGAGGCGACGGGCATGAACCGCCCGAGCCTGTACGGTGCATTCGGCGATAAGCGGGCGCTGTATCTCGCAACGCTCGAACGTTACGTCGTCGCGAATCGCGAAGCGATGGATCGCGAATTGGCCGCGCCGCTACCGCTGCGCGAAGCGCTGATGCGTATCTACGATCTGGCGCTGGCGCTCTATTTCGAAACGGATGGCGCGGCGCAAGGCTGTTTTCTGATCGGGACAGCCGCGGTCGAGGCTGTCAACGACGACGAAGTGCGCGGTGTGCTCGGCAAAGGATTGCTGACGTTCGACAAGTCGTTCGAAGCGCGCATTCGCCGCGCCCAGGCCGAGGGCGAAGTGGACGATGCGACCGATCCCAAGATACTGTCCAAACTCGCCTCGGCCATTCTTCATACGCTCGCGCTGCGCTCTCGCGCGGGGGACAAGCGCAGCACGTTGCGAGCGACAGCGGAGGCGGGCGTGGCGATGATCTGTGGCACGGCCCGCGAGGGACGATAGCCTTTTTCTTTCGCGATGACGAGTAGCGTGCGGGAATCATCGTCAGTACACCGCGCAAGAGAGATGAAGCCGGTACGCTCACGAGAGCGGCGCAAGTCGTAACGCGGGACCCCACCCGAGCACGCGCTTGGCCTTTTCGTTGCTGGCCGGCGTGCCATTGTCGGTGATATTGAATACACCGGTCGCCTCGCTTTTCAGAGCCAGCACGGCGGCCCACGCGGCGGCTTCGACATGGACCGGGCTCGCCCCGGTGGGCTCGTCGAAACCCGTGCGCGGCCCGTAGAGATTGCCGTAGCGCAAAACCGTTCCCTGCCAACGCGGATCGGACTCGTTCAGCGCGTGCGCTTCGAGTGCCGCCACGCCGCGTACCGTGATCGCCCGCGCACCCTCGGCACCGAGATCGAGCGGCCACGTTTCAACGTGAGGCGCCGGCCCCGGGGCATACGCCCACGCGATGCTTTGCGCGATGAATCGCCGACATCCGGCCGCGCGGGCCGCCGCGACGAGATTCGCCGTGCCTTCGTCGCGAATGCGCGCGTTGCGCGCCACGGCGTCCGCCATGCGGGCGGGGTCGAGGCCCGGCGGCAAGTCGGTCAACTGATGCACGACGATCGCCGGGGCGATGCGCTGCATCTCGCGTGCGAGCGCAGTGGCATCGAAGACATCGAGAATGACGGGCCGTGCGCCCATCGCCTCGATCTCGCCCGCACGCTCCGGCTTGCGGGTCGTGCCATACACCGTGTAGCCCGAACCGACGAGCAACGGAACGAGCGCGCTGCCAATGGCGCCGGCGGCGCCTGCCAGAAAGAGTGTCGTACTCATGAGAGGGGCTCCCGGATCGGATGGGATTGACGGACGAAGTCGACGAACAACGTGGACGGTTCCTCGCAGTGTCGCCGTATCATGTCCCACCGAAAAGCGCCAAAAACGCTCGAAACGACTAGTCCATGAAAGAGCCTTCCCCACCTTTGGCGATCGGCCCAATCGACCGGCGCATCCCGTTGTCGCAGCAAATCTACGACCGTTTGCGTCACGCGATCGACGCGCACATGCTGCGACCCGGCGCTCGGCTCGCGTCGGCGCGCGCGCTGGCGAGCGAGCTCGGTGTCGCGCGAGGGACGGTGGAGTCCGCCTATCAGCGGCTGGCCGGCGAAGGCTATGTGCTCGCGCGGGGCCCTGCCGGCACTATCGTCTCGCCCCATCTTGCGCAGCACGCGGCACGGCAGCCGGCGAGGGCGACGGCCAACGCCCGGCCGCGGGTGGACCGCGGCGCGATGGCCGCGAACCCCGAGCCGCCGCCGTTGCAGCTTGGCATTCCGGCGCTCGACGCCTTTCCGCGCAAACTGTGGTCGCGCCTCGCGACAAGACGCATTCGCGCGACCTCGCCGTCCGAGCTGTCCTACGGCGATCCGTGCGGGTACCTGCCGTTGCGGCAAGCCATCGCGGCTTATCTGCTCGTATCGCGCGGCGTGCCGTGCCGCGCGGAGCAGGTTCTCGTGACGGGGGGCTACCGCGCTTCCCTCGCACTGATCTTGCAAACGCTGTTGCGCCCGCGCGATCGCGTCTGGATCGAGAATCCGTGTTATCCGCCGACGCGAACGCTGCTCGAACGCGCGGCAGCGATCCCGTGCGCAGTGCCGGTCGACGACGAGGGACTCGTGGTCGCCGAAGGCATTCGCGAAGCACCGAGGGCGCGGCTGGCTGTCGTCACGCCGTCTCACCAGTCACCGCTTGGGGTGTCGATGTCGATGCCGCGCCGGCTGCAATTGCTCGATTGGGCATCGCGTCATGAAGCGTGGATCGTGGAAGACGATTACGACGGCGAATTCCACTATCACGGGCCGCCCCTGCCGGCATTGAAAAGCCGCGATACGACCGATCGCGTCATCTATGCCGGCAGTTTCTCGAAGGTCTTGTTCCCGGGCCTATCGCTCGGCTACCTCGTATTGCCCGAGCGGCTGACCGAGCGGTTCGCGGCGTCCGTGCAGATCTGGCCGAACTACGTTGCGCGAGCGACCCAGGCCATCGTGGCGGACTTTATCGACAACGGGCATTTCTCGCGGCATCTGAAGAAAATGCGCGCGCTTTATGCCCACCGCCGCGCGCTGTTGGCCGCCGCATTGACCGACGCATTCGGCGCGCGGGTGACGATCGATCTCGCGCGCGGCGGCATGCATCTCGTGGCCCGCTTTGCGGGGAGGACGCGCGACGAAACGCTTGCCAGACGTGCGCAACGCGCCGGGCTCAATTGCCAGGCGCTGTCGCCACGCTACCTCGGGGAGACGAAACAGGAAGGCTTGCTGATGGGGTTTACGAACGTCGCAACGGCGCAGGAAGCGGCGCGGCTGGCAGCGGCCTTGCGCGATGCGCTTGCGCTGGGCAACGTCAGTGCATGAGCGTATCGCGTGCCAAGGTGGTACTGGCCGGCGCGTTGCCGCGCGCAAGCGGGGCGACTTGCTTGCGCCGCTCGCGTGTCGGCGCGGTGCCGAACGCGTCGCGATAGCTCTTGCTGAAATGGCAGGCCGACTGGAATCCGCATGCCATCGTGATGTGCATGATCGACATGTCGGTTTGCAGTAGAAGTTCGCGCGCGCGTCGCAGACGCAGCGTCAGGTAGTAATGCGTCGGCGTCATCCCGAGGTGCTCGCGAAAGAGCCGTTGCAATTGCCGCTGTGACATGTTCGCCAGCCGCGCGAGCTCCTCGCGCGAAAGCGGCTCCTCGATATTGCTCTCCATCAGCGCAATGACTTCGAAGAGCGATTTATTCGCGGAGCCGAGGCGTGCCACGAGCGGCATGCGCTGCTGCGCGCTCGTATCGCGCACATGTTCGACGATGAACTGCTCGGCGATTTGCGTCACGCGCGCAGTACCGATACGCGGGGCGATCAGATGCAGCATCATGTCGAGCGGCGCGACACCGCCGGTGCAGGTGACACGGTCTCGATCGATGACGAACAGCTCCTTCAGAAACCGCGTATTGGGGAATTCCTCTTTGAGCGCCGACATGTTTTCCCAATGGATCGCGCAAGCGTAGCCATCGAGCAGACCCGAACGCGCCAACGCATAGGTTCCGGTGCAGAGGCTGCCGAGCGCGATACCCGAGTGAGCGAAGCGCCGCAGCGCGGAAAGATGGGCATTATCGGTTGCGCGTTGCACGTCGACGCCACCGCAGACGAAGACGATGTCGGGTTGTTCCTGCAGCGATGCGATCGGCTCCGTCATGACCGAGAGCCCGTTGCTGGCCATCACGGGACCACCGTCCGGGCTGACCACGGACCATCGATAAAGCGTCTGGCCGCTCAGATAGTTGGCCATCCGCAGAACTTCGATCGCATTCGAGAACGCGATCATCGTGAAGTTCGGCAGCGCCATGAACGCGAAGTTCGCGAGCGACGCAGTACGCTGGGGTGACATGGTGACCTTCCTCGAATCCGGGATAGCGCGGCCGATTGGGGGAGCCTCGGCGTCTCATTTTGGGTTCCAGGGCAACAAGCATGCCATACGGCCTAACCCTAATGCGGGCGCACATTTCATCCACCCGGCAGCCGCAGCCTTGCACTGCAAGCGTGCCCGTTTCGCCCCCGTTTCGGGCAAGGCGGACGCGAGACGGTGCGGGAACGCCGTATGCCAGCCGGCCACGGCGCGACTTGTCCAAAACAGACGAACGTGTCGGAAAAGGCAAAGAACGCGTCTGAATTCGTCAATCCGGCGTGAAGGCGAACGAGAAGAATAGAGCCGTCGCCAACGCATGTCCGTGGCGGCCCCGCGAGCGGGTGCCGCGTCGGACCCATCACGGATAGGACAATGTCGAATACTCAGACGTTTTTCAGCCAGTCACTCGCCGAGCGCGATGCGCCCGTACGCGGTGCGATCCTCAAGGAACTCGAGCGGCAACAGTCGCAAGTCGAGCTGATCGCATCGGAAAACATCGTGTCGCGAGCCGTGCTCGAAGCGCAAGGTTCGGTGCTGACCAACAAGTATGCGGAAGGCTATCCCGGCAAGCGTTATTACGGCGGCTGCGAGTTCGCCGACGACATCGAGACGCTCGCCATCGATCGCGTCAAGCAACTGTTCAACGCCGGCTACGCCAACGTCCAGCCGCACTCGGGCGCCCAGGCCAACGGCGCGGTCATGCTCGCCCTGGCCAAGCCGGGCGATACGGTGCTCGGCATGTCGCTCGACGCGGGCGGGCATCTGACGCACGGCGCAAAGCCCGCGCTCTCGGGAAAATGGTTCAACGCGGTGCAGTACGGCGTGGATCGCGAATCGCTGCGCATCGACTATGACCGTATCGAAGCGCTTGCGCACGAACACAAGCCGAGTCTCATCATCGCGGGCTTCTCCGCCTATCCGCGCGTGCTCGATTTCCCACGCTTTCGCGCTATCGCGGACGCCGTCGGCGCTAAATTGATGGTGGATATGGCGCATATCGCCGGCATCATCGCGGCCGGCCGGCACCCGAACCCGATCGAGCATGCGCACGTCGTCACCTCGACCACGCACAAGACACTGCGCGGCCCGCGAGGCGGCTTCGTGTTGACGAACGACGAGGATATCGCCAAGAAGATCAATTCCGCGGTCTTCCCCGGACTGCAAGGCGGCCCGCTCATGCACGTGATCGCAGGCAAAGCCGTCGCGTTCGGCGAGGCGCTGCAGCCGGGCTTCAAGACCTATATCGGTAACGTACTCGAGAACGCGCAGGCGCTCGGCGCCGTGTTGCGCGAGGGCGGGGTCGATCTCGTCACGGGCGGAACGGACAACCACCTGCTGCTCGTCGATCTGCGCCCCAAGGGTTTGAAGGGTACGCAAGTCGAGACGGCGCTCGAGCGGGCCGGCATCACGTGCAACAAAAACGGCATTCCGTTCGATACCGAGAAGCCGACGGTGACTTCGGGCGTGCGGCTCGGCACGCCGGCCGGTACATCGCGTGGTTTCGGCGTGGCCGAGTTCGAGCAGGTCGGGCGGCTGATTCTCGAAGTGCTCGATGCGCTCACGCAACATCCCGAAGGCCATGCCGAGACGGAACAACGCGTGCGGCGCGAGATTTTCGCGCTGTGCGAGCGCTTCCCGATCTATTGAAACCGGGCTGCAAAACCGACGAAAGCGACGATCGACCTACGCTGGAGCGATAAATGAGCACACTGCATCAAGACAGCATCATCATCGATGGTCTGAACATTTCGAAGTTCGAACGTTCGGTATTCGAAGACATGCATAAGGGCGGCATCACGGCCGCCAACTGCACGGTATCGGTCTGGGAGAACTTCGCGAAGACCGTCGACAACATCGGCTCGATGAAAAAGCAAATTCGCGACAATGGCGAACTGCTGACGCTCGTGCGGACGACCGACGACATCCTGCGTGCGAAGAAAGAAGGCAAGACAGGGATCATCCTGGGCTTTCAGAACGCGCATGCGTTCGAGGACAACCTCGCCTATGTCGAGGCGTTCGCGGACATGGGCGTGCGCGTCGTGCAGCTTTGCTACAACACGCAAAACCTCGTCGGTACGGGATGCTACGAGCGCGACGGCGGCCTCTCGGACTTCGGCCGCGAAGTCATTACCGAAATGAACCGTGTCGGCATCATGGTCGATCTGTCGCACGTCGGCGGCAATACCTCTTCCGAAGCGATCGCTTTTTCGAAAAAGCCGGTGTGTTACTCGCACTGTCTGCCCTCGGGGCTCAAGGAGCACCCGCGCAACAAGAGCGATGCGCAACTGAAAGAGATCGCGGACGCCGGCGGGTTCGTCGGGGTGACGATGTTCGCGCCGTTCCTCAAGCGCGGCATCGAGGCGACGATCGACGATTACATCGAAGCCATCGACTACGTCGTCAATCTGATCGGCGAGGACACGGTGGGGATCGGCACGGACTTCACGCAGGGCTACAGCGTCGATTTCTTCGATTGGCTCACACACGACAAGGGCCGTTACCGCCGCCTCACGAATTTCGGCAAGGTCGTCAATCCGGAGGGGATCCGGACGATCGGCGAGTTTCCGAACCTGACCGCTGCCATGGAGCGCGCGGGCTGGAGCGAGACGCGCATCCGCAAGATCATGGGCGAGAACTGGGTACGCGTTTTCCGCGACGTTTGGGGCGCATAGGCCGCCCGCGCATCCGAATCGAACATCCACCCCACAACACAGCAACAGGCCAATCATGCAACCGCAACTGCCGATCGACGTCGATCCCGAAACCGGTGTCTGGACCACGGACGCGCTGCCGATGCTTTATGTGCCGCGCCATTTCTTCACGAACAACCACGTCGCCGTGGAAGAAGCGTTGGGACGCGAGGCGTATGCCGACATCCTCTACAAGGCCGGTTACAAGTCGGCCTATCACTGGTGCGACAAGGAAGCGAAGCAGCATGGCCTTTCGGGCATGGCCGTCTTCGAGCACTACCTGAAGCGGTTGTCGCAGCGCGGCTGGGGGCTCTTCAGCATCGTCGAGGCGGATCCGAAGGCGGCACGGGCGCGCATCGAACTGAGGAACTCGTCGTTCGTTCTCGCGCAGCCCAACAAGCACGGCAAGCTCTGCTACATGTTTGCCGGCTGGTTCGCGGGCGCGATGGATTGGGTCAACGATACCGCCGAGGCCGCTTCTCGCGGGCCGCGTTCGATATCGCAGGAAGTGCGATGCGCGGGCGAGGGCCACGCGCATTGCGTCTTCGAAGTGTCGCCGCTCGTCTGAACGACGAAGGCCGCTCAAGGAAACAGATTCGAGGTCGATCGAAATGCGCTACCCCCATTTGTTCAAACCGATGACGCTGAACAAGCTGACGCTGCGCAATCGCATCGTCAGCACGGCACATGCGGAGGTCTACGCCGAGCCGGGCGGATTGCCCGGCGATCGCTATATCCGGTATTACGAGGAGAAAGCGAAAGGCGGCGTCGGTCTGGCGGTGTGCGGCGGGTCGAGCCCGGTATCGATCGACAGCCCGCAGGGCTGGTGGAAATCCGTCAACCTGGCGACCGACCGCATCGTCGATCCGCTGTCGCGACTGGCCGAGGCGATGCATCGTCACGGCGCCAAGATCATGATCCAGGCGACGCACATGGGGCGCCGCTCCGCGTTTCACGGAGAACACTGGCCGCATCTGATGTCGCCTTCCGGCGTTCGCGAGCCTGTGCACCGCGGCAACGCGAAGATCATCGAGGTCGAAGAAATCCGCCGGATCATTGCCGACTTCGCGAGCGCCGCGAAGCGCGTGAAGGATGCGGGGATGGACGGGATCGAAATCTCGGCGGCGCACCAGCACTTGATCGACCAGTTCTGGAGCCCGCGTACGAATTTTCGCACCGACGAATGGGGCGGTAGTCTGCAGAACCGTCTGCGCTTCGGCGTCGAGGTGCTGAACGCGGTGCGCGAAGCAGTCGGGCCGGACTTCGTCGTCGGTCTGCGCATGTGCGGTGACGAATTCCATGAAGACGGTCTCGATCACGAGCAACTGAAGGAAATCGCCCACGCGATGTCCGAGACGGGGCTCATCGATTACCTCGGCGTCATCGGCTCCGGTGCCGATACGCACAATACGCTCGCCAACTGCATGCCGCCGATGGCTCTGCCGCCCGAGCCATTCGTGCATCTGGCCGCAGGCATCAAGTCGGTCGTCGACATTCCCGTCATGCACGCGCAAAGCATCCGCGATGCGGGACAGGCCGAGCGGCTGCTCGCCTCGGGCATGATCGATCTCGTCGGCATGACACGCGCGCAAATTGCCGACCCGCATATGGTCATCAAAATCCGGGACGGCCGCGAAGACGAGATCAAGCAATGCGTCGGTGCCAACTACTGCATCGACCGCCAGTACAACGGCCTGGACGTGCTGTGCGTGCAGAACGCCGCAACCTCGCGCGAAGCGACGATGCCGCACGTCATCGAGAAGTCGCGTGGTCCGCGCCGCAAGGTGGTGGTGGTCGGTGCCGGTCCCGCGGGTCTGGAAGCGGCACGTGTTGCCCGCTCGCGCGGCCACGACGTGGTGCTGTTCGAAAAGCATACCGAAGTGGGCGGTCAGATCGTCCTCGCCTCGAAGGCGCCGCAGCGCGAGCAGATGGCCGGCATCGTCCGTTGGTTCGACATGGAGACGAAACGTCTGGGCGTCGATAGGCGTCTCGGCGTCGAGGCCGACGAGAAGGCGATCATGGCGGAAAAACCGGACATCATCGTGCTGGCCACGGGCGGTCGCGCATTCTCCGACCAGGTACAGGACTGGGGTGTCGCCCAGGGGCTCGCAGTGAGCTCGTGGGACATCCTGTCGGGCCGTGTCGAGCCGATGAAGAACGTGCTCGTCTACGACGGCGTCAGCACACATGCCGGTGCCGGGGTAGCCGATTTCATCGCGAGCCGCGGCTCGAAAGTCGAGATCGTGACGCCCGATGTGAAAGTAGCCGACGATTGCGGCGGCACCACGTTCCCGATTTTCTATCGGCGCCTCTATGCGGAGGGCGTGATCCATACGCCGAACTATTGGCTCGATCGCGTGTACGAGGAAGACGGCAAAAAAATCGCCGTGCTTCGAAACGAGTATACCGAGGAGCAGGAGGAGCGCGCCGTCGATCAGGTCGTGATCGAGAACGGCAGCACGCCCAACGATGGACTCTATTGGAAGCTCAAACCCGAGTCGCTGAACCGCGGACAGACCGATGTGCACAAGCTGTTCGCGGCCGAGCCGCAGCCGTGCCTCTCGGAGGAACTCGGCAACGGCCGGTTCCTGCTGTTCCGCGTGGGCGACTGCATCTCGATGCATAACATCCACGGCGCAATCTACGATTCGCTTCGTCTTTGCAAGGACTTCTGATCATGAGCCCGGCGTTCGTCATCACAGGGTTGCTGTGGCTCTCGATGGCCGGCCTCGCCTACGCGCTCGCGCGCCGCGCCGCATATTGGCGCGTGGGGCGCGCAACGCCGGCCGGCGCATTCGGGGTGGCCAATCTCTTTACGATTCCCAAGCGGTACTTCGTCGATCTGCATCACGTGGTTGCACGCGATCCCTACATCGCGAAGACGCACGTGGCGACGGCCGGAGGGGCCATCGCGGCGCTCGCGCTCGTCTTCGTCAACTACGGGCTCGCGATTTACTCGCCGTGGCTCGATAAGCTCATCGGCGTGGCCGCCGTGACGATGCTGATCGGTGCGGTCTTCGTCTGGCGCCGCCGGCGCGACCAACGTGCGATGCCGGCCAGGCTTTCGCGCGGGCCGTGGAATGCGCTGCCCTGGCTGCTCGGCTCCTTCGCACTCGGGTTGACCTTGCTCGCCGTCGTGCCGAGCGCGGCCGCCTCGGGCTTCGTCGCTGTCATCATCGCGGTCCTGATCGCGATCGGCGCCTTTGCGATGACCGTCGGTGCCGCGCGCGGCGGGCCGATGAAGCACGCGCTCGCGGGCCTTCTTCATCTCGCCTTCCACCCGCGTCAGGAACGCTTCCGCACTGGCGCGGCGGAAACTGACAAGCCCGGTGTCGTCCCGCCGACGGCGCTCAAGATGCCGGAGCTCGATGCTCGCGAGTACGGCGTCGGCAAGCCTGTCGAATTCCGCTGGAACCAGCTTTTGAGCTTCGACGCATGTGTCCAATGCGGCAAATGCGAAGCGGCGTGCCCAGCGTTCGCGGCAGGACAGCCGCTCAACCCCAAGAAGCTGATTCAAGACCTGGTTACCGGCATGGTGGGCGGCACGGACGCCGCTTATGCGGGCAGCCCCACCCCGGGCATCGCGCTCGGCAAGCATGGCGGCCAGCCGGATCTGCCGATCGTCTCAGGTTTGATCGAAGCCGACACGCTTTGGTCCTGCACGACATGCCGCGCCTGCGTTCAGGAGTGTCCGATGCTGATCGAGCACGTCGACGCAATCGTCGATATGCGCCGCAATCGCACGCTCACCGAGGGCGATCTGCCGGGCAAGGCGCCCGAAGTACTCGCCAATCTGCGCGAGACGGGCAGTGCCGGCGGCTACGACATCGCGGCGCGCTACGACTGGGCCGTCGACTTGAACGCACGCATCGCTGAACCGGGCAAGTCTGTCGACGTATTGCTCGTTGCGGGCGAAGGCGCGTTCGACATGCGCTATCAGCGCACGCTGCGTGCATTGGTCAAGGTGCTGAACCGGGCGGGCATCGATTACGCCGTGCTGGGGCCCAACGAAACGGACACCGGCGACGTCGCGCGCCGCCTTGGCGACGAGGCAACGTTCCAGCGCATGGCCAAGCGCCTGATCGCAACGCTCGATGGATTGAACTTCAAACGCATCGTCACGGCCGATCCGCACGTCATGCACAGCCTGCGCAACGAATACCGCGCGCTCGGTGCGCGTTATACGGTCCAGCATCATACGAGCCTTCTTGCCGAGCTCGTGCAATCGGGGAAATTGTCGCCGAAAGCATCGGCCGCGCTCGCGGACAAGCGGATCACCTATCACGATCCGTGCTATCTCGGGCGCTACAACGGCGAGACCGAAGCACCGCGCCGCGCCCTCAAATCGATCGGCATCAAAGTCGTGGAGATGGAGCGCCATGGTATGCGCGGGCGCTGCTGCGGGGGTGGCGGCGGCGCGCCGCTCACCGATATCCCGGGCAAGGCACGTATTCCCGATTTGCGGATGGCCGATGCGCGCGAGGTCGGTGCCGAGATCGTGGCCGTCGGCTGTCCGAATTGCACGGCGATGCTCGAGGGCGTGGTCGGTCCTCGGCCCGAAGTGCTCGATGTAGCCGAACTCGTTGCAGCGGCGCTGGAGTGAAGACGATGAATCCGATCAAACGTATCGATCCGCGCCGGCCGTTCGTCATTGCGTCGTCGGGGCTGCGCCGCATCACGCTGGGGCAGGAGCACGTGGCGGGCGCCGCGACGGACGATATCCCGCGTCTGGGCGCGCACGGCGAGCGCGAGAAGCCGCGCCGCACCGTGGAGCAAGCCGGGCGCGTTTTGCTCGTGGCCGCGCATAGCGACCGGGGTGCGCTCGACGAACATGCGCGACAGGCCGTGGCCGCCGCCGCGATCGTTGCCGATGCGCGTACTGAAGTCGTGCTCGTCGTGTTCGGTGAACTGACGGACGATGCCGCCGAACTGGGCGCGGATAAAGTCATCGAATTGCCGGCGCTGGGCCGTCCGGTTTTCGCGCCCGATCGCGCCGTTGCCGCGCTGAAGGCGTGCGTTGCCGCGTTTTCGCCGGCGCATGTCCTGATGCCCGATAACGCCACCGGAGACGGCGATCTCGGACGCCGCTATGCGGCGCTAGCGGGGGCGAGCATCGCCACGCAGGTAGTGGAAATCGATGCGTCGCACGTGGGTGTTTACGTCGACGCTCAACGACAGTTCGCGTCGCGTGCGTGGCCCGATGTGGTGCTGCTCGCCGCGGACGCCGTCTCTTCGAAGCTGCCATTCGTTGGCGCCGGCGAGCGCGCCCAATTGCCGGCGGAATCGGCGGCCGAGGGCGTCGTCGATACGCGCGACCAACTCTATCGCGACCTCGGCACGGTTCAGCTCGATGCGGCCGAGGTCGCGCTCGAGGAGGCGGACTTCATCGTCTCAGCAGGCAACGGGGTGACCGATATTGCGGCTTTCGAGGGGCTCGCAAGTGCGTTCGGAGCGGCGATAGGCGCCAGCCGCGTGGCGGTCGACAACGGTTATTTCACGCGCGACAAGCAAGTCGGCGCAACGGGCAAGACGGTCAGCGCGAGTGTCTATATCGCTTTCGGGATCTCCGGCGCGGTACAGCATTTGCAAGGGATCAAAGACTGTCGCCATGTGATCGCCGTGAACCTCGACGCCAGCGCACCGATCGCGAAGCGCGCCGATTTGACGCTCGTCGGCGACGCGCAGGCGACCATCGCCGCGCTGACCCAAGCCGTAACGGCCGCGCGCGCCGCGCAGCCGGCGGCGGGCACGGCATCCTCGCGCGCGACGCTCAACGAAGGAGTAGCCGCATGAACGCAGCGATGAATGACGCACGCATCGCGGTGCTCGTCTCGGTCGGCAGGCATCGCGTCAGCGCGGCGCCTTGTTATAGCCGAAACGACGCGGCCGCGCTCGAAGTTGCGCGCGGACTCGAGCAAACCAAAGGTTGCTCGGTCGAGGTGCTCCATGCGGGCGACGCCTCGAATCCAGCGCTCACCGATTATCTGGCGCTCGGCGCGCGACGGATCGAAGTCATCGATTGCGCTTCGGGACTCGACGGCGACGATCCGATACCGGCGCTGGCCGAGCGGCTGCGGGGCGTTTCGCTCGTGCTGACCGGTACGCGCGCCGAAGGCGCCTACGACACCGGGATGCTGCCCTACCAGCTGGCGGCGCAGCTCGGCTACACGTTCGTCGGCTCCGCGCTCGATGTCACTCTCGGCGACGGTTTTGCGACCGTCACGCAGTTCATGCCGAAGGGCGTGCGCCGGCGGGTGGCGGTCGCGTTGCCGTGCGTCGTCGCTATTCATCCTCAAGCGAACGTGAAGCCGCGCTACGCCTATGCGCGCGTGCCCGACGGCGCGATCGTGCAGGGCCCGCCCGCGTCGCGCAAGGACCTCGACGCGCCGTGTTGGTCGGTTGCGCCGACGGAACGCAAGCCGCGCAAGCTCGTCGCGAGCGAGAAGCGTTCAGGCCACGCGCGGATGCTGATGGCGACGACTACCGAAAGCCGCGGCGGAAACGTCGTAATTGAGGGGAGTTCGGTCGAAAAAGCGCAAGTCATCCTCGGTTATTTGCGCGAGCATCGACTCATCGATTACTGAATCGACGGCTGCGGACCCATCGCCGGGCCGCATCGTCGAGCAGGTGGAATGTGTTTTGGAACCAGGACGTCACGAATCCGGAGTAGACATGAACGTATCGGCAGCCATTCGCGAACTCGTGGAACGACGCAAGCCAGGCTACAGCCTGGAGGCGCCGTTTTACCGGAGCGAGGAGATCTTCGCGCTCGATATGGACGCGATTTTCCGCAAACACTGGATTCAGGTTGCCGTGGAGCCCGATATCCCCGAGCCGGGAGACTATGTCACGGTCGAACTGGCAGGCGAGTCGGTGCTGATCGTGCGCGACGACGATATGGCGATTCGCGCCTTTCACAACGTGTGTCGCCATCGCGGGGCGCGCCTGTGCAACGAGGAAAAGGGCGCGGTGGGCAATATCGTCTGCCCCTACCACAGCTGGACTTACAACCTGACCGGCGAGCTGATGTTCGCCGAGCACATGGGGGAGAAGTTCGACCGTTGCAAGCATAGTCTCAAGCCGGTCGCATTGCAGAACCTCGCGGGCCTCATTTTCATCTGCCTCGCCGACGAGCCCCCGGGCGACTTCGAAGTGATGCGCGCGGCGATGGAGCCCTATTTGCTTCCGCACGACTTGCCCAACTGCAAGATTGCCGTTCAGGTGGACCTGGTCGAAGACGGCAATTGGAAGCTCACGATGGAGAACAATCGCGAGTGCTATCACTGCGTGGCAAACCATCCCGAGCTGACGATCTCGCTTTACGAGTACGGTTTCGGGTATCAGCCGTCGCCGTCGAATGCGGAGGGGATGGCGGCCTTCGAGCGCGCCTGCCTCGAACGTGCTGCGCAATGGGAAGCGATGAATTTGCCGTCGGTCGAAATCGAACGTCTGTCCGATGTGACAGGCTTCCGGACCCAGCGGCTGCCGCTGGACCGCAGCGGCGAATCGCAGACGCTCGATGCGAAGGTGGCCAGCAAGAAGCTGCTCGGCGAATTCAAGCGCGCCGATCTGGGCGGCCTTTCGTTCTGGACGCAGCCGAACTCGTGGAATCACTTCATGAGCGATCACATCGTGGCCTTCACGGTGATTCCGCTGTCGGCCGGCAAGACGCTCGTGCGTACGAAATGGCTCGTGCACAAGGATGCCGTCGAAGGCGTCGATTACGACATCGAGAACCTGACGGCCGTCTGGAACGCGACTAACGATCAGGACCGTACGCTGGTTGAGTATTCGCAACGAGGCATCGGCAGCAGCGCTTACGAGCCGGGGCCTTACTCGCCCTTCACCGAAGGTCTCGTCGAGAAGTTCAGCGATTGGTACGTGCGACGTCTGCGTGCCGGGATCGCGGCATAACGGGCAACGGAAAACATCCGAAAGGGAATGGAAGCGAGGCATACGATGATGCGAGACGCGCAAATGTTGGAGCCCGGCGAGAGCCGGCTCACGCGGCCCGCGTTCTGGAGCCGGCTGGGTGAGCGGTGGACGAGCGACGACGAGGAAACGCTCGTGTGCTGCCAGGTACGCGAGGAAACGCATGACGTGAAGAGCTTTTTCTTCATGTCGCGGGAAGGGCGGACGTTCGTCTTCGAGCCCGGGCAGTTCGTGACGCTCGAACTCGAAATCGACGGCGAAACGATCAATCGCTGTTACACGATTTCGTCGGCACCCACGCGCCCCCATACGATCTCGATCACGGTCAAGCGCGTGCCGGGCGGCAAGGTGTCGAACTGGCTGCATGACAATCTGCGCGCCGGCGATGCCGTGCGCGTATTGGGGCCTGCCGGTGTGTTCACCTGTGCGCGGCGCCCGTCGGGCAAGTATTTGTTTCTCTCCGCGGGGTCGGGCATTACGCCGCTCATGTCGATGAGCCGTACCCACCACGAACTTGGCGAAGACCGGGACATCGTTTTTCTGCATAGCGCCAGGACGCCCGACGACATCATCTTCGCGCGCGAGCTCGATCTGATCGCATCGAACCACCGGAATTTCCGGACTGCGTTCGTCTGCGAACGGATAGGGCAACGAAGCAATTGGTCCGGTATCACCGGCTTTCTGACCTTGCCGCTGCTTTCGCTCATCGCTCCGGATTTCATGGAGCGCGAAATCTTCACGTGCGGCCCGGCGCCGTATATGGAGGCCGTACGCAAGATGCTGACGGATGCCGGGTTCGATCGCAGCCAGTATCACGAAGAGAGTTTTTCGTTCGAGGAAACGGTGGCGCCCGAGCTGGACGCCGTCGTAGCGTCGCCGGCCGTCTCCGATGCGGCGCCCGCCGGCGAGCGTTTTGCCGTTTCGTTTGCGAAGAGCCGACGCGAAATCGAATGCGCGGCCGATCAACACGTACTCGACGCGGCACGGCAGGCAGGCGTGCGCTTGCCGTCCTCCTGCACGCAAGGCATGTGCGGCACGTGCAAGGTCAAACTCGTGTCGGGGCAGGTCGAGATGAAGCACAACGGTGGAATTCGTCAGCGCGAAATCGACCAGGGCATGGTTTTGCTGTGCTGTAGTAAACCTCTGACGGATCTCGTCATCGATAAATAAAAGAAACGTCGTTTACGGACAAGACGGTGTCGGAAAACTTGACTACCGCGTTTTAATGGCTGCGCACTCTAGAGACTCCTTAGATGCGCTGATCTCGACGATCAGGAGACCTGAACATGAAACTTATCAAGCAGTTGGTGCTGACGGCTATTATTGGAGCCGGTCTCGCCTGTACGGCGTTTTCCGCGTCGGCCGATAGCAAGCCGACGATCAAGATCGGCTACGTCGAGGGATGGGACGACAGCGTCGCAACGTCGAACGTTGCCGCGCAAGTCATCGAAAAGCGGCTCGGTTATCCGGTACAGCTCGTGCCGGTGGCAGCGGGCATCATGTGGCAAGGTGTGGCCCGCGGCGATCTGGATGCGACGCTGTCCGCCTGGCTGCCGGTCACGCACGGCTCGTACTGGGAAGAGTTCAAGGGCAAGGTGGAAGATCTTGGCCCGAACTTCAACGATGCGAAGATCGGTCTGATCGTTCCCGCCTACGCCAAGGCGAACAGCATTGACGATCTCAACACCGAGAAGGGTGCGTTCGGTGGCCGCATCGTCGGCATCGACGCGGGCGCGGGCGTGATGCGCAAGACGGAGGAAGCGATCAAGAACTATGGCCTCAACTACACGCTGATGCCGAGTTCGGGCAGCGCGATGACGGCCGAGCTGGCTCGCTCGGAAAACGCGAAGAAGCCGGTGATCGTGACGGGTTGGGCGCCGCACTGGATGTTCGCGAAGTGGAAGCTGAAGTTCCTCGAGGACCCGAAGAAGGTATTCGGCGGAGCGGAGCACGTCGACAACGTCGTGAATCCGGGGCTGGAGAAGAAGGCACCGCAGGTGGTGGCGTTCCTGAAGAAATTCCAGTGGAAGCCGGGCGAGATCGACAGCGTGATGTTGGCGACGCAAAACGGTGCGAAGCCGCAAGATGCGGCGAACACGTGGATCGCCGCGCATAAGGACCGGATCAACGAGTGGGTGGCCGGTTCGCAGTAATCGATCGTCTTAGCGAAGCGACTGAGCGCCCGGCATTTTGGAACGATGCCGGGCGTAATCTTTTTGGGGCTGAGGTTCGATATCAGGGAAGCGCGGACAAAGCCTGGCCTTCCGGCGTGCCGACGATTCCGGGATTGGAAAGATCGGTTTTTTTGTGGCGTCCCGCACGTTATCCCGCGACTTTCCACGTAACCATGCGAGCACACGGGGATTGAAAGCGGGGGCATGTCGTTTCGACGGGGGCTCAGTGTCGAAGCGTAGCCATAACAGGCACCTTGCTCCCGGCCGGCAATTGACACGGCAAAAGGTCGCTGATGAACCGCCCAATAAAAAGCCTGGAAGGTATGCGCGGCCTCGCGGCGCTTCTTGTCGTGCTTTACCATGCCAAAATCACGCAGCCGCCGATATTCGACAACGGTTACCTGGCTGTCGATCTCTTCTTCGTTTTGAGCGGGTTCGTCATCTGCGCCACCTACGGCTCGCGGCTCCAGCGCATCGCCGATCTCCCTACGTTCGTGGTCCGGCGGCTCGGCCGCTTATGGCCCGTCCATCTTGTAGGGTTGATGCTGTACATCGCAAACTGGAACCTCGTCGCCTGGATCCTCTCCGCGCACCCTGTCGGGCTGCCGCCCCTGAGCGAATTCGTGGCAAACCTGACGATGGTTCACGGGTTCAACTTGTTCGATCATCTCGTCGGAGACTTTGCAAGCTGGTCGTCCGCGGACGAGTTCTATGTCTATCTGATGTTCGCGGCGATCTGCATACTCGCAAGGGGACGACACCGCGTGGCGATCCTTGCGGTATGTGCGCTTTCTGCGTGGGCGATATGCGTCTGGGCTTCGACCATGCAAGAGGACTGTTTGCATCGCGGTCGATGCCTCGAACTCACCTTCCGGTTCGGTTGGGCGCGATGTGTCGTCGGATTCTTCCTCGGTGCACTGCTCGCTGAATACCGCGACACGCACATAGTGCGTGCTTTATCTCGAGGACATGCACAGCTCGTTGTGGCCGCTGCCGTGCTGGTCTACATGAATCTCGCGGGCTCGGTGCGCGGCCTTGCATTTGCCGCGCCCGTCGTCTTTGTGTTCTTGATCGCGGCCGTAGCCTCCGATGAAGGACCCGCTGCACGATTCTTTCAACGTCCGATGTGGCAGTCGCTTGGCAAGGTATCGTATTCGCTTTACCTCGTGCACGCGGATCTGCTCGGCCCGCTGTTCGCTCCCCTCGCTGGACTCCACCCTCGTCCGCTCGCGGCCGTTCTGGCCACTACGGCTGTCTATCTCGTGGGCTCGGTCCTCCTTGCACACGTCGTCTATCGGTTCGTCGAAGCGCCGTGCCGCGACCGGGTCAACCGCATGTCGCGCAGGTGGGAGCGCCCGTCGACAAAAAATGTACAAGCATCCTACGACGTACCGTCAGACGCTCCGGTTGCAGGCATCCGTTGACTCGCTCGACTGTTCGAACCGACCGCATAGCCGCTCGCATTCGATTTCTCTCACTGCAAGACGACCGTCCGATCGCCATTGATGAATACACGTCGCTCGATGAATGCCTTGACGGCACGCGCGAGCGTGATGCACTCGACATCCCGGCCCACCGCAAGCAACTGTTCGGGCCGATGCGAGTGGTCGACCCGCTCGACGACCTGTTCGATGATGGGCCCCTCGTCGAGATCGTCGGTCACGAAATGCGCCGTTGCGCCGATCAGTTTCACACCGCGCGCATGCGCCTGGTGATAAGGTTTGGCGCCCTTGAAGCCCGGCAAGAACGAGTGATGGATGTTGATCGCGCGTCCGGCAAGCTTGCGACTGGTTTCGCCCGAAAGAATCTGCATATAGCGCGCAAGCACCATGAGTTCGGCACCGGTCGTATCGAAGAGATCGAGAATCCGCGCCTCTTGCTGCGCCTTCGTTTCGGGCGTAATCGGCAGGTGATGAAACGGGAGCGCGTGCTGGTGCGCCAGGGGTTCGAGCGTCGTGTGATTCGAAGCCACTGCGACGATATCCATCTTCAACTCGCCCATGCGCCAGCGGAACAGCAGGTCGGCGAGGCAGTGCTCGAGCTTGGACACCAAAATGAGCACCTTCGGTCGCATGTTCGCATCGTGGATGGCCCACTGCATGCGAAACCGATCGGCAATCGGCGCGAACTCTTTTTTCAACGCGTCGATGTCGAGCGCTGCCCCGTCGCGGCGCGCCCCGTGAAAGACACAGCGCATGAAAAAGTGCTCGCTGCTGTCGTCATCGAAGACGGTCAGTTCGTCGACATAACCCTGATGCTTGTCGAGCAGTCCCACCACGGAGGCGACCTGCCCCGCGGCGCTGGGGCAATCGAGCGTCAAAATGAACTGATGAGTGCGATCGGTCGATGGCATGCGCGTGGCCTCTGAATCTCGTTGGGAAATGCGCGAGCTACCGCGGTGGAATGCGGATGCGGCGCGTAGCATGCCGAAGTAAATCAGGTGAAAGAAGCGCGGGATAGAACCGAAACGCCGTCCCGTTGGTATCGGCCCGTCAACGATCGGCCCGTCAGTAGGGCGCGGCGTTTGCGGCGCAGCCGCAGGCGGCGAAGAGCCACCGCCGGAACGCGGGTGCAGCCGGCGCTTCCGGGCGCGCGGCGGGGCAGACGAGGAAATAGCCGCGCTCGGTGATCACGGGGGGCTCGGCCACGCGCACGAGTTGTCCCGTTGCAACCAACTCGTCGATAAGCGGCACCCAGCCGAGCGCCACGCCTTGATGCGAGAGCGCGGCATGGATCACGAGCGCGTAGCTGTTGAACGTCATGCCCTGGTCTTCCGGCGGCGCGCCGAGGTCATGCGCGGCAAACCAGCCTGTCCAGTCGAGCCAGCGTTCAGGGTGCGTCGGCTGCACATGCAGCAGCGGCAACGCGCGAAGGTCCGCCGGGCTCGGGATGTCCGGGTGCGCATTTCGAAAGGCTGGCGTACAAACAGGGGTCACCTGTTCGGGGAAAAGGCGTGTCGAGCGATAAGGCGACCAATCTCCCGAGCCGAAAGCGATCGCGATATCGGCGCGATCCCGCTCAGGATCGAAGCCTTCCTGCGAGGTGACGATCTTGACGTTGACGCCGGGCACGGCGCGCTTGAACTCGGCCAGACGCGGCATGAGCCAGTAGGTCGCGAAACCGAAGTCGGTCAGGATCGTGAGTGTGCCATGCGCCGTGCGGATTCGGATATCCGCGGCGGCATGCCGGATTTCGTCGAGGCTCTTCTTCACTGCCTCGAAAAGATGTATGCCGTCCGCGGTCAATCTCACGCCGCGATGACTGCGTTCGAAGAGCGGGACGCCAAGATCGGTTTCGAGTTGAACGATACGCTGGCTCACCGCGGGCTGGGTCGAACCGAGCTCGCGTGCAGCGGCGGTGAAGCTCGACAAGCGAGCCGCCGCTTCGAACACGAAGACTGCCTGCATAGGCGGCAAGCTGTCGGGGCGACGAAATCGATCGTTCATGCCGGCCTCCGACCGCGGTCGGATAACAAACAGTGTGAAAAAGTGAAGGAGTACGAAGCGAGTAGGGCAATCCTCTCCGATATTAGGGAGTTTCCGGGTTCCGGGCAATCGTGTCGTCGCCGCGCGAATCCAACGCGCGGTGACGCGTTGCGGCTTACTTCGCGACAGGCATCGAGAATTCCGCGCCTTTCTCGGTGCTTTCGGGCCAGCGCTGCATGATCGATTTTTGTTTCGTATAGAAACGCACGCCTTCCTCGCCATAGGCGTGCATGTCGCCGAACAGGCTTCGCTTCCAGCCACCGAACCCGTGCCAGGCCATCGGCACAGGAATCGGTACGTTGATCCCGACCATGCCCACTTCGATTTGCCGGCCGAACTCGCGGGCCACGTGGCCGTCGCGCGTGAAACACGCCACGCCGTTGCCGAACTCATGGTCGTTGATCAGTTGCACGGCTTCGGCGAAATCCTTCACGCGCACGCACGCCAGTACCGGGCCGAAGATTTCCTCGCGATAGATGCGCATCTCGGGCGTGACATCGTCGAACAGCGTCCCGCCCGTGAAGAAGCCGTTTTCGTGGCCCGGCACCTTCAGGCCGCGGCCGTCGACCACGAGCGTCGCGCCTTCTTCGATGCCCGTCGCGATATAGCCTTCGATGCGCTCGAGCGCCTGTTGGGTCACGACCGGCCCCATTTCCGCGTCGGGCTCCATGCCGTTCTTCACGACGAGCTTGCGCGCGCGCTCGGCAAGGCGCGGCACGATCTTGTCGGCCACCTCGCCTACCAGCACGGCGACGGAGATCGCCATGCAGCGCTCGCCGGCCGAACCGTAGCCCGCGCCGATCAATGCGTCCACCGTCTGATCGATGTCCGCATCCGGCATCACGACCAGGTGGTTCTTCGCACCGCCCAGCGCCTGCACGCGTTTGCCGTGCTTGGCCCCCGTTTCGTAGATGTAGTTGGCGATCGGGGTGGAGCCGACGAAGCTGACCGCCTTCACGTCCCGGTGCTCGAGCAGCGCATCCACCACGACCTTGTCACCCTGCACGACGTTGAACACGCCATCGGGCAGGCCCGCTTCCTTCAGCAGACGCGCCATGAGCAGCGATGCCGACGGGTCGCGCTCGCTCGGCTTCAGAATGAACGTGCAGCCGGCGGCCAGCGCGACGGGGAACATCCAGCAGGGGACCATGCAGGGGAAGTTGAAGGGCGTAATGCCGGCAACGACACCGAGCGGTTGCCGCACGGTCCAGTTGTCGATGCCGCGGGAGACCTGTTCCGTGTAGTCGCCCTTCAGCAGTTGCGGGATCCCCGCGGCGAATTCGATGACGTCGATGCCGCGCGCGACTTCGCCCTGGGCGTCGGAGAAGACCTTACCGTGTTCGGCGACGATGATGGCCGCAAGTTCGTCCTTGTGACGATTCATGAGCTCGAGAAAGCGCAGCAGCACGCGTGCGCGCCGAATCGGCGGCGTGTCGCGCCAGCCCGGGAACGCGGCTTTCGCGCTCGCCACGGCGGCATCGACGTCGGCTGCGGTGCCGAGCACGAGGCGGCGGGCCACCGTGCCTGTCGCCGGATTGAAGACTGCCTGCGTGCGATCGCCCGCGCCACGCTCGGTTTTACCGCCAATGAAGTGAATCACGTCTGCGGAATCGGCATAGGGCTGCATTTCGTCTCCTCACGGGTGGGTTGATGCTGACAGTGTACGAATGCGGGGGCCGCATGCAAAGCCTCTCCAACTGAATTGATTGTTTTTTCCGGCGAACAATCAATGAGCGATGCGTAAAACATAGCTCGACGCGGTGCTATCATCGGCAGGCTTATCGGCGTGCTACGGGCTTCCATATATGGATACGCAAAAGATCGAAGCGCTCTGGACCCACTTGCATTGGCTCAACGTGCTGGCGTCGCAGGGTACTTACACGGCGGCAGCAGCTCGGCTCGGGGTCAGCAAGGCGGCGGTCAGCCACCGCATCGCGGAGCTCGAACGGGCAGCGGGGGTGGTATTGGTGCAGCGCACCACCCGCAGCGTGCGTTTCACTGAAGCGGGCAGGCGGCTCGTCGACGACACACGGGAGGACTTCGAGCGCATCGCCGCCACATTCGCGAGCGTGCGTGAACTGGCCGATGCGGTGCGTGGGACGGTGCGCGTCACTGCGCCGGTCGCGTTCGCGCGCCAGCAACTCGTGCCGCGCCTCGCCGAGTTCTCGCGCGCGTATCCGGAGGTCAGGGTGCAGCTCGAGCTGTCCGATCGGCTTACCTCGATTGCGAGCGAGGGTTTCGATCTTGCCATCCGCCATAGCGCGAACGTGCCGGATACCCATGTGGCCTGGAAGCTCTGCGATACGCGCTCCGTGATCGCTGCGACGCACGCGTACCTCGAGCGGCGCGGCACGCCGCAGGCGCCTGGCGATCTTGCGCAGCATGATTGCCTTTACTATCCGCGCCCAGTGGGTTCCGGCGTGTGGTCTTTCGAGAAAGTCGGCAGACGCAACGAAAAGTCGCGCGTCAATGTGACGGTGAATGGACCGGTATCGGCGAACAACAGCGAGGCATTGCGCGATGCCGCACTCGAGCATCTCGGCATTGCGCTGTTGCCGGACTTCACCGCGCAATCCGCCTTACAAGCGGGCAAGCTCTCCATGCTGTTGAATAACTGGCGCCCGGTGGGCGCATTCGCTTCGCAACTGCATGTGGTGCGACCGCACGGCGTACAGGTGGCACGCGCGGTCAAGTGCTTTACCGAGTTCTTGCGGCAAGCGTTCAGGGATGGATTTCCGCTGGAATGATTGGCGAAGCTGCAGACGTCACCCCGGTTCCAGCGGGCCAATGCGCTACGCCTCCGTTGCTCGGCAACCCCGTAACCACGCGGCCCGTTGCCAGTGTTAGTCTTCGATGCCAACTGTACCCATAACGGGAGCGCCGATGAAGAACGCCCAGTCCTGGACCGTCTCCGATCTCCCCGAGCAGACCGGCAAGCGCGTCCTGATTACCGGTGCAAACAGCGGCATCGGATATCAGGCGGCGCGTGTGCTGGCGCGCAAGGGCGCGCAGGTCGTGCTCGCTTGCCGCGACTTGCAGCGCGCCGAGCGCGCGGCAAACGCGATTCGAGCCGAAATACCCGCCGCCGACGTCGAGATCGCGATCGTCGACCTCGCGTCGCTGGCATCGGTGCGGGCATTCGCCCGGGCCGAACTCGCGCGGCAGCGCCCCTTGCACGTACTCGTGAATAACGCCGGTGTCATGGCGCCGCGGCGCCGGCGCACGACCGCCGACGGTTTCGAGCTTCAATTCGGTGTCAATGCCCTCGGCCATTTCGCGTTGACCGCGTTGCTTTTTCCGGCTATCGAGCAGGCTGCGGCTCAGGCCAGCGAGCCGCCTCGCATCGTGACCGTCGCATCCATCGCGCATAAGGGCGGACGTCTGGCGTTCGACGATCTTCAATCGAAGCGATCGTATTCACCGATGGCGGCCTACCGTCAATCGAAGCTGGCCGATCTGATCTTTGCACTCGCGCTCGCCAGGCGGTTGAGCGCGGCCCACTCGCCCATCATGTCGATTGCCGTCCACCCGGGCGTGGCGAATACCAATCTTTTTCGCGGCTCGGACCGACCGGCCGTCGAGCGTGCAGCACGCGGGATGGTCGGCGGGCTCATCGGACTTCTTTTCAATAGCGACTACGCCGGCGCGTTGCCGACGCTTTTCGCGGCAACCTCGGACGCAGCCATCAGCGGGGGCTATTACGGCCCTCGAGGTTTGATGGAAATGCGCGGCGAGCGCGTAGGGAACGCTCGCGTCGCGCGGCGTGCACGCGACGTTGCGGCGGGGGACCGTCTGATCGAGGTCTGCGAAAAACTGACCGGCGTAAGCCTTCCCGTTTGAGCCGCGACACGCGGCCCTCCGTAAGCGCGGACGGCCGCTCGCAGCCATAAGCCCACCTTATGAGCACATAACGCCCCAGCGCTTCTCAAGCACATATTGAAGCGCAATAGTGGATTCGATGTCGCGCATGTCGCATGCCGCCCGCTCGGTGCGTTTTGCGCGGCCAAACGCCGTCTACCACGGACTCCTGACTATTCGAACCATCGAATCCGCATCGATCGACAATGCACGCCACTCAACCCAATCTGCTCGTCCTGATGGCCGATCAACTGACGCCCTTCGCGTTGGGCGCCTATGGACATCGCCTCACGAAGACGCCGCATATCGATACGCTTGCCCGCGAGGGCGTCGTCTTCGAATCGGCTTATTGCGCGAGCCCGCTATGCGCGCCGTCGCGCTTCGCATTCATGGCGGGGAAACTGCCTTCCGCGATCGGCGCATTCGACAACGCAGCCGAATTGCCCGCCCAGACCTTGACCTTCGCACACTATCTGAGGGCTGCCGGCTATCGCACGGTACTCTCGGGAAAGATGCATTTTTGCGGCCCCGATCAGCTTCATGGTTTCGAGGAACGCCTGACGACCGACATCTATCCCGCGGATTTCGGCTGGGTGCCCGATTGGGACCATCCCGACGTTCGGCCAAGCTGGTATCACAACATGAGTTCGGTAATCGACGCGGGCACATGTGTTCGAACGAACCAGCTCGACTTCGACGATGAGGTGGCGTTTTGCGCGAAGCAAAAGCTTTATGACATGGCCCGCGAGCGGGAAGCCGGCATCGACGATCGGCCGTTTTGCATGGTCGTCTCGTTGACCCACCCGCACGATCCCTATGCAATCCCACGCGAATACTGGGACCTCTATCGCGACGATGAGATCGATATGCCCGCCGTGTCGCTCTCTCATGACGAGAGCGATCCGCATTCCAAGCGTGTGCGTGCCGTTTGCGAGATCGACCGCACGCCACCGACGCCGCAGCAGGTCCGCAATGCCAGGCACGCGTATTACGGTGCGGTTTCCTACGTCGACGCACAGTTCGGTGCGGTGCTCGACGCGCTGCGTTCGACGGGCCTCGCCGAGAACACTGTCATCGTCGTGACGTCGGACCACGGAGACATGTTGGGCGAGCGCGGGCTTTGGTACAAGATGACGTTCTTCGAAAACGCTTGCCGTGTTCCCCTGATCGTGCACGCGCCGCAGCGTTTCGCCGCCGCCCGGGTCAAAGCATCGGTTTCGCACATCGATCTGTTACCCACGTTCGTCGAGCTGGCGTGCGGCAAGCCGCGAGGGAGCTGGCCGGACCCTGTCGATGGGTCGAGTCTGATGCCGCATCTGCGCGGCGAGGACGGCCATGACGAGGTTTTCGGCGAATATCTCGCCGAAGGCGCGATCGCTCCCGTCGTGATGATTCGGCACGGGCGATACAAATACATTCACTCGCCGGCCGACCCCGATCAGCTATTCGACCTTGCGGACGATCCGCGGGAGCTGCATAACCTGGCGTCCGATCCGGGTTCGGCCCGCGTGCTCGACGCGTTTCGTGCGCGCGTGCTGCAGCGGTGGGATTTGGCGCGCTTGCGCGAACAGGTGCAGGTGAGCCAGCGGCGCCGGCGTTTTCACTACGAAGCCACGACGCAGGGGAAGATCGCGTCATGGGACTGGCAACCGTTTTCCGACGCGAGCCGCCGTTTCATGCGTAACCATCTCGAACTCGACACGCTCGAAGCGATGGCGCGCCTGCCCCGCGTCGCGCTGAACCCAACCGCCTCTCATGGAGAGCCGCAATGAGGAAGACCACGCTTGCTTTTTGGTGCCTGTCGTCGCTTTTGTCCGCATTCTTCATCAGTTGGGCGTCGACGGCTGCCGCGGCCGACGGCGCGACCTGCACGTCGGTGCGCATGGCCGATCCGGGCTGGACCGATATCGATGCGACGAACGCGATGGCGGGCGTCGTGCTCAAGGCGCTGGGCTACCGGCAGACAGTGCAGAACCTGTCCGTGCCGATCACCTATGAAGGTCTTCGCAAAGGACAGATCGACGTTTTTCTCGGCAATTGGATGCCGGCTCAGGCGCCGCTAATCAAACCGTTTATCGACGCCCATTCGTTGGACGTGGTGCAGGCCAACCTGACCGGGGCGAAGTTCACGCTTGCCGTGCCCGATTACGTGGCCGCGGCCGGCGTCCACAGCTTCGCCGATCTCGCCCGCAATGCGTCGCGCTTCGGCGGCCGGATTTACGGCATCGAGCCCGGAGCGCCGGCCAATCAGAACATCAAGAAAATGATTGCCGATAAAGCGTTCGGCCTCGGCGATTGGAAGATCGTCGAATCGAGCGAGACCGGCATGCTGACCCAGGTTTCACGTGCGGTGCGCGAGAAACAGTGGATCGTGTTTCTTGCGTGGGAGCCACATCTGATGAATACCGAGTTTCATCTCACGTATTTATCGGGAGGCGACACTTATTTCGGTCCCAACTATGGGGGCGCAACGGTCAATACGGTGGCGCGTAGCGGCTTCACCGGCGAATGCGCGAATCTCGCGCGGCTGTTCAAGCAGATGACGTTCGATGTGGCGATAGAGAACCAGATGATCGCGCGCGTGCTGCGCGATAAGGCCAGCCTGGAGACCGCCGCACGACAAGCTTTATCGGCTCATCCGGCGATGCTCGAAAAGTGGCTCGATGGTGTCACGACGGTAAAGGGAGCGAACGGTTTGCAGGCGGTCCGAGCATCGCTCGAGGCGCATTAGCGCAAGCGGCGGCCAGGGCTAACTCAGGTTGCCCGTGGACAGCTCGTCTCGCCTTGCATGAACGCTTCCACCGAAATCATGGCCGACGCATTGGCCGGTGCAGGCCGCTCGGCGGGGCGAAACACGGCGTCGCCGCGGCGAATGGCACGGCGTGAAACGACGCAGGTTCCCGACGAATTGGCCGAGCGGCGGCGCCAGCGCTGCTCGCCATAATGGCAACGACCCGGCTCGACCCAGCGGATCACGAGCGTGTTTTCGGACTGCTCGAGTATTTCGATCTGGACGCGGCTTAGGTCGGGGGCGGGAGATTTTCTAGTCCTCATTGCAGCTCCTTGAATCGAGCTCCCTAAATGTATTCGCCCGCGCGCTGAACGAACATCGCTATATCCGTAGAAACACAATTCTTGAAAGCGCAATAATGACGTGTCGTTACTTCATATTTGACGGATTGTTCGTAATCTCCGGCTAATTTTTGGGCTGGAACTACGTTTTGGCGGATTAATCGACGATTGAGCCGCGTGCGCGTTGTGTAGGCATGCGGCGATCGGAATCACGCGGGACTGTGGAAGTGGCTCGCCCAGGCATCGAGCGAATCGAGCGAGGGCGATTCGATTGCGGGACGTTGGGCGCCGGCGGCGAGCGGCAACCCGACACGGTTGTGCCAGTAGGTACACATCCCGAGCGCGGCGGTGCCGAACATGTCGTAGCTCGATCCGGCAACGAAGGCGGCATCGCCCGCGCCCACGCCGAGCTTTTTCAACGCGAGCTCGTAGGGGCGCTTGTCAGGCTTGTAGGCGCCGGCCTCTTCCGCCGTCACGACGGCGTCCCATTGGACAGGCACGATCGCGGCGGCTTGTCTGCCGAGCCGCTCGGAGCAGTTCGTGACGACCGCGAGTTTCGTGCGGCTGCGCAACCGGCCCAGCACTTGGGCGACCTCGGGCCAAGGTTCGAGTGTCAGCCAGTTGTCCTCGAGAGCGTGCGGCGCGGACGGCGGCAATCCCACGTTCTCGGCGGCTTGTCTGACGAGCGTTTCGTACGCCACGTATCGTCCGCATCCGTAGGTGAGCCGCAGATATTCGGCGCGCCATGCGCGGCCGGCTTCGATCGTCCCGGCGCTGCGATTCCACAAGCTCCACGAATCGAGCAATGCGGTCAGCAAATCGAACAGTATGGCCTTGGGATAGTGCTCCGAGTGGGCGTTCATCGTTGCGCAACCTCGACATGGATTTCGGATGCGTTCGAGTATACGTTTCGAGAAACGACATAGGGTTAAGCGGCGCTAACTGTACGATTTAGCCTTGCTACATGCTCGCCGGCGTGATTTGCCTTTGCCAAAATTCCGAGGCCGGCCAACGCTGCTCGAGGCAATAAAGATCGCGTCGCAAGTCCAGATATCGGCGGTACTGTGCGCGGACCATTTGCGCAAACGCTTCGAGCGCATCGGAGGTTCCACTCATGTGGCTCTGAATCGCCTGGGCCGCGTGAATCCCATTTGAGAGAGATTTGACGATTCCCTGAGCGGTAATGGGATCGTAGGCCGACCCGGCATCGCCGATCGCGAGCCACCGTTCGCCGCATAGGCGGTCCAGGCAGTACGACGGCACGGGATAACACCGAACCTGCGCGTCCCGCGGATCGGTGCCCTCCATCAGTTGCGATGTATGAGGCGCAGCGCGCAGCATTCGGTACCAGCGCTCAGCTTTTTGCAACTGCCTCGTGCGCACGATTTGGACGTTCGTTGCGAACGCGATGACGACCGCGTTGCCTGGTACGGACGCGACATACCACCAACCTTGCTCGACAGCCTCGAGGTGGGTAAGCCTGGAAAACGCTACGTCGACGTTGTGGCGACGCAAGCTCGCAGCAAAGCAGATGAGGGGATTTGAATTGATTTGTCTGGCACCGCGTTGTCGGGCAAACACGGAACGTCGACCGCTTGCATCCACAACGAAATCCGCGTGCACGCGCGCGAGGACGCCGCCGGGGCATTTAATGTGCAACATGTGTCCCGTTGAACCGAGCGGCTCGGATCCCGACAGCGAACTCCCGGTCAGTAACTCCACGCCGGCGGCGTGCGCTTGCGCGGCGAGAAAGGCATCGAACCGGCTTCGGTCGAGATGCCATCCGTGCCCATGGGGGTTGAGAAGAAAATCGTTGTAGCCGCGTTTGTCGCTGCCCCAATAGGAACAACTGCCGTAGCACGGCTCATGATGCCGCGTGAGAAACGCCTCGTCGATATTCAGGCTTCTGAGCAACATCCGGGATTCGGGTGGAATACTTTCGCCCACCTTGAATCCGCTGTATGAAGAAGCTTCAACGACCAGGATATCGCTGACGCCGGCGTTTGCCAGCGCCAGTGCGCAACTGCTACCGGCGGGTCCGCCTCCTATCACCGCGACCCGATAGTGCGATTGACTGGGTGCCGGTGAAAGCCGATTCTCCACGAGGGCGGCATGGGCCCCTTCGCATTGGGTGTTCACCTATCGCGGTTCCTCGGCGGATGGACCGGATCGGTCACTGTGTTGGCCCAAGGTTCGACGAGATTGCTGTGATCCTTCTTGAAGCGGCTTTGGACCTCCAGATAGTAGTCTCGCGGATAGCTGGGGTGATATCCCTCTATCGCGACGCCCTGTATGACAAAGCCGATCTTGTCCCAATTGACGAGAATATCCCGGCGCTGCTGATAACGCCCGACGTTCATGGCGGGCGTATTGAACTTGTCGGATCCGGCATGGGACACGGCCGCCGTGCCTTCGCCGCGAACGGAATAACGCTGAACGGGCAGCTCACCGCCGTTCGCCGCAAGATCGTCATAGGTGTAGACCGCCACCGGTCTTTGTGCTGGCCAGGACCAGAACAAGGTCGTATTGACCCGTCCTCCATATACGTTGCTCTCGGTCAACGGGCCGTTCGGATTGGGGTCGGGGACATGCGTCGCACATGAGTTGTAGTCCGTATGCCATGGAATGGACATGAACTTGCAAAGATCTCCGGGCTCGACCGTCTGATATTTCTCTTTTGTTGATCGCGGTATATAACCGATGCCGAGAAATGGCTTATCCGCGGTGGCGGTTTCGTAGTCGAGCTTGCGCATGTTGATCCGAAACGGTCCGATCGTCGGGTCATGCCAGTTCGCCTTGTACAGATTCGCATCCCGGACGATAAACGTCAGGTCGATTCCCGGGCTGAAACGCCCACCCAGACAGTTGGAAAGCACGGCTTTATCGAGCGCTTCGCCCGGGCCGAGGTGCGCCTGCCGCCCGGACGGCTGGCACCGGCCGTCGGTCCACTGCTTGATGAAGAAATACTGCGACGTGGTGAGCGTCAGGAAACTTTTCCCGTTATCGCCCAGGGAAAGCGGCATCAGCGGCGAGCCGGTCTTTATCTGCGTCGAAGACTTTGGGTCGCGAATGAAGGACAGAATGTTGAACGTAGGCTTCGTCGCCTTGAGCTGGTCGAGGTTGCGATGGCTACTGATCGCCGATTTCGGCAGGTTCGTGGTCCACATCTGCAATGAGGCCGCGCGAAGAATCGGGAAGACGTCCTCATCGAACGACGGATGGAAGTCGGTCTGGTAGGCGAGATCTCTGTAGATGTCAGGTCTGAGTTGGAACTTCTCGATCCATGTGTTCAGGATGTCGTCCCACAGCGTCACGACGTTTCTCGTCTGCGGCGCATAGGCCGGGTCGGTCGACACCACCCACGCACCGCTGTCCACTTCACGCTTGCTGCCATCGTCCAAAACGAGCCATGCGGTAACGGGGCCGTCAGCGGTGTCGTCGAACCAATTGTCGTTATCGACATCCTCGTTCAACGGTGCATCCGGGTTGGCATGTCCCTTGGAATCGAAACCGCAAGCGCGACCGTAAGCCCCCAGCACAAGCAGACGCCCCTTTGGCTCGGTGGTCATCTCTCCCAGCTTCGTAATCGGCTGGCTGGCCGACGACGCAACCGGCTCCGTACCATCGGACGGCGGAAACGACTTCGGATAGTGGTGTAAGTCGACCAGCTGGCCTTTGGCGTTGCAGTAGCTCGCCATCGTGGTCTTATCGAATGCAACTTTCTCCTGTTTCGATGCCGCAATCGCTCGAGGACCGGCATCGATGACCAGGTGCCTCAGGCGGATCTCGTCGCCAGGATCCGACGGCTTGCCGGAAGGGTCCCGCATAAAATTCGGATTGCGAAGCGGTGGCTGTTTATCGCCTTCATAGCCGTCGAGGCCGCCGGGCCACGGCGCTGCCTCGATCCGCCAGCAGTTCGCTTTCTTGTTGGCAAGATGCACTGTCCAAACGATGTCCTTCACGAGCTTGCCATCGACTCTCGAGCCGATGACGACCTCCGTGCCTGCGCCACAGGGATATCCGGTGGAGCCGGTATCGTCGTACTGGTAAATTCGGAAGCGTGCGGCTTGGCGCTTGAGACGTCCGTGCTGATCGCGAAGGTCCGCACTGGTAATGGGGGTGTTTTCTTCCGTACCCGGCTTGATCGGAAGTCCTCCCGTGGCCTCTTGCCCGGCGACGGGCAAGCCAGCGGACGTTTCCGGGCCGATGTAGTACTCCTCACTGCTGCCGACCCGCGCGAATCCGATGCTGGGATGAATGCGTAGGCTGGTTTTCGACATGGCGGGCTCCCTGATCTTGACGGCGAACGTGCGGGATGTCGGTATCGCGCGGAAATGAATGTCCGCGTCGTGTGCCGGCTATCGCTTGATGACGGGGTTGTTCATGTATTTGCGCAGCAAGATATGACTGGTGTTGATATCTTTGCCCGGCAATACGAGCGGCTGGTCGCGTGTATCCGTGACTGCCATCGTGTTGTGGCAACTGAAGCATTGATTTTTGGAAACCTTGTTCTGCGTAAACGTCTCGATCACCGAGTTCGAGAGCTGATCGGAGCCCTTGATCTGCGAGTTATCGATCTGCGGACTCCAATCAGGATGAAATGGTTTCGCCGAGGCCTGATCCTCTCCCATCCATACGGCACCCACCTCTTCGTAGTTTCGCCAGACTGACTGCTTGGATGCGAGGTGGTCGCGAACGCTCTTGTTGAGCGAATCGATATTCTTGACGTTGAGTTCTTCGCCCCCGCCGGTCCGGTACTGCCGGCAAGTCTGAGTCACGGGCGTCAGCTTTTGCGTCGACTTATCGAGCTCGATCACTGATGCATTGTTGACGTTGCAATCCTGAGCAGGGGTGCCGGCACGGTAAAACGTGTAGGACTTGTTCGCGACAGGTTGCGACATCTGCTGGTTTTCCTTGAAATCCGGCGCGTTATCGACCTGTTCGAAGGTGGCCCAGATGGCTTCGGGATGGCCGTCTACCACCCACGCGATATGAAAGCCGACCAGAGCGACCTTTACGGTCTCGAGCTTGCGCTGTGGGTCGATATCCACGGTGTTACCCGCTTTCGAGAGCAACGCAATCTTTGCAGTGGTGGTATAGAAGCGGCTGACGTCTTCGTTCGGGCCGACGATTTTCCAGGCGGCTTTCAGCGAGATGGTGCCGGTCGGGAAGACCAGGTTGGCAGCGGCCTCTTTCATGCCTTCCCGCGTGTTCAGTCGGCGGTCGATGACGAACTGGCGATAAACATCGTTGATGAGCATGTTGGTATAGACGGCTCGGCCATTCTGGTCCACCAGAATGCCGAGCGAATCGGCCTGCTGCACGCCGTCGAGCACATGTTCGGTTGGATTCTTGACCTTGGAATCGATTGAAGCATCCGAAAACATGCTCTGGAACCGCGGTGTGCCGTTTTGTAGGGCGTCGGTGAGCCATAGGAACGCTTGCCACGAGAATTGATGGAACGCGCAGTTCGAGTGGAATGTGCTTCGATGCGCATCGTCCGGCTTTGGAACGCCGGTCGACGCGAACCAAGTGTCGGAGGCCTCGCATTCTTGCGCCGACGCGGGCTGACCGAGACACGCGCAGCATCCGGCGACAGCGATGGCAACCCAGATTCTTGGATTCATCATTCGTCTTCTCCGCTCAGTGGATGCAGCAGACGGCGGATGAGGTGCGCGACGCCGCCGTCGACAAGTGAGTCGATTCAGCATAGGCGTCGTCGGCGGAGAGGGGCACCTATCGCCGTTGACGGGTGGGCATCGATGGATTTATGGGATAGCGGACGAGGTCCGCGGCGCGATCGGCAGACGCTTAGCGAAACGCGTTCACATCGATGCCATGTCGGGCAATCTTGTCATAGAGCGTTTTACGCGGCACATCGAGCAGCTCTGCTGCTCGCAGCACCTGTCCGTCGGCGCTTCGCAATGCCTCCTCGATGCATGCGCGTTCGGCGCGCGCCATCCGAGCTTCGAGCGAACCCGCATCGTGCGCCGGTTGCGGCAAGCCATCGTCGAGTCCGAGCGAGAAGCGCTCGGCGATGTTCTTGAGCTCCCGGACATTGCCGGGCCAATCGTAGGCTTGCCAGCGCGCCATATCGGAGGCTGTCCATGCCGGCTCGGCGCGTCCATAACGTGCGCAGGCATCGCGGACGAAATGCGCAAAGAGCTCGGGGATATCGTCGCGCCGCTCCCGCAGCGGTGGAAGATCGATCGTCGCCACGTTGAGGCGGTAATAGAGATCGGCCCGAAACGTCTGGCGTTCGACCAGCTGCTTGAGGTCCTCCTTGACGGCCGCGATGACGCGCACATCGACGGACATTGCCGTGTTGCTGCCAAGACGCTCGACGCTGCGTTCCTGCAAGACACGCAGCAGCTTGGCCTGCAATGCCAGCGAAAGGCTTTCGAGCTCGTCGAGAAACAGCGTGCCGCCGTGTGCGTGCTCGAACTTGCCGATCCGCTTTTGCTGCGCGCCCGTGAATGCCCCGGCTTCATGGCCGAAGATTTCGCTTTCGAAGAGCGCCTCGGGTAATGCGGCGCAATTGAGCGCGACGAAGGGACCGCTGCGGCGGCTGGACGCGTGCAACGCTCTCGCGAGCACCTCCTTGCCGGTTCCCGTTTCGCCCCGAATCAGCACATCGGCCGGTGTGGGGCCAATGGCATCGATCATCGCCTGGACATTACGCATGGCCGGCGAGCGGCCCAGCATGAGCTGCTCGCCGCGCAGTTGCGCCCGCAAGTGGCGGTTGTCCACGACGAGCCGCCGATGCTCGAGCGCGCGGCGCACCGACTCGACGAGACGGTCCGACTGAAACGGCTTCTCGATGAAATCGTAGGCGCCGGCGCGCATGGCGGTCACCGCCATCGCGATGTCGCCGTGGCCGGTGATGAGGATGATCGGGATATCCGCGTCCTTCGCACGCGCTTTGACGCTCGCCAGAAGCGTGAGTCCGTCGATGCCCGGCAGACGGATATCGCTGACAATTGCGGCGGGCACCGCGTGGGACAGTGCCGCGAAGGCGCTTTCCGCGTCTTCGAATTCGCGCACGGCAATGCCGGCGAGCGAGAGCGCTTGCGAGCATCCCAGCCGTACGGCGGGATCGTCCTCCACGACATACACGGGGTGGTCGCTCTGAAAATCGACTGAATTCAATTGATGGACTCTGATTGAACGGTTGCGCGTTGCAGTTCGACGACGAACACCGCACCCGAGCGTCGGCCGGACTCGGCTTCGACGTTGGCCGCGGTGAGGCTGCCGCCGAATTCGTCGACGATGGCCTGCGAAATTGCCAGTCCCAGCCCGAGCCCCTTGCCCGGTTGCTTCGTCGTATAAAACGGTTCGAACAGTCTGGACAACGCTTCGGGCGCGATGCCGGGCCCGCTGTCGCGGAAACTCACCCGCACGGTGCGGGTCGTCATCTCGGCTTCGATGACGACTTCCTTTCGATCTTCGCTCATGGCGCACGCGTCGATTGCATTGGTGAGCAGGTTGACGAACACCTGCTCCGCGCGAATCGCGCTAGCCAATGCAATGGCTTCGTCGGGAATGTGCGCCACGCGGATCGTCACGTCGTTTGCTTTGCGGTGCGCCTGCACGAGCGCGAGCGATTGCTTGATCGTCTCGCTGATCGATACCGGTTCGCGCTCCACCGCATCGTTGCGTGCGAATGCCTTGACGTGCGCCACGATTTTTCCCATCCGCGCGGCGAGATCGTCGATGAGCTCGAGATTGCGCGCCAGCTCGCGAATACGTTGAAGCTCGATGAGACGGACCGCGTTGTTCGAAAGCGTCATCAGGGCCGTCAACGGCTGGTTCAGTTCATGCGTGATGCCCGCCGCCATTTGCCCCAATGCGGCGAGCTTGCCGGCCTGGATCGCCGCATCGCGCGTATCGCGCAGTATCCGCCGCGCGTCATCGAGCGCTTCCACCTTGCGGGCGAGATCGCTGTTGGCCTGCGTCAGCTCGGCCGTACGCTCCGCGATGCGCGCTTCGAGATCGCGATGGGCCGCCTGTAATGCAAGGCGGGCTCGCACGCGTTCGCGCTCGCGCGTGTGTCGCAGCCACAGCGCCGCGGCCAACGCGAAGGCGAGCGCGCTGGCCGCGGCGGCACCGATGGCCGCCAGCGCGGCCGTCTGGCGATCTTCGGCGGGGGCCGTGAGAATGGCGATGCGCCAGCCGAGCGAGCCCGTCGGCCGATAATGCACGCGGTATCGATGTCGCGTATCGCCCGGGAGCGGCTCGAGCGCAGCGTCCCCGTACTGCCGCGTCGCACGCAAACGTGCCCGAGCTTCGGCCGAAAGCGGGGCGAGCGCACGATAACGCCATTGGGGTACCGAACCGAGAAATACGACGTTGTCGCGATCCGCAAGCACGACGATATCGCCGCTGTTGGCCAGTGCGTCCTCATAGCTGGCGAGCGGCGCCTTGATCGTCACTACGCCGACGGGCGGTGCATTCGGATGCTCGGGATCTCGTATCGGCACGGACAGAAAGTAGCCGGCTTCCCCCGTGGTGTTGCCGACACCGTAAAAGCGGCCGACGCCGTGTGCGATGGCGTCGCTGAAGTACGGCCGGTAAGCGTAGTTCCTGCCGACGAAACTGCCGGGCTCGTTCCAATTGCTCGCGGCAAGCGTATTGCCGCGAGTATCCATCACATAGGCTGCGGCGAGCTGTGCGTTTATCTGTACCGCTTTCAGATAGCTATTGGCCGCCGCTTGCTCCGCGGCATCGCCCGGATTGCGCAGCAGCCGCGACAGCACCGGGGCCAGCGCGGCAATACGCGGCAGCGACTCGTAGCGCGCAAGCTGCGCTTCGAGCGATAACGCGTAAAACGAGGCGCGCTGCGCCACCTCTGCGGCACGGACGCGTTCATAGTGGCGCAGGGCCCCCACGTAGGCGAACCAGGCCATCAGCGCGCAGCATGCCAGAACGCCGGCACCGGTCGCGACATACCGTAGACGCAGCGCGGAACGCAGCTTCATCGCGTGCGTCCCGCCGCGCAGCCGGCCACGCCGGGATCAGTCCTCGATCCGCGAATGCCGTTTCGAATCGCGCGAGAAGATATAGACGAGCAGGGAACAGAAGATCGCCCCCGTGACGTACCAATAGAACATTTCCTCATGTCCGGCCTGCTTGAGCCACAACGCAATGTACTCGGCGGTACCGCCGAAAATCGATACGGTAACAGCATATGGAAGGCCCACACCCAAGGCACGCACTTCGGCCGGGAAAAGCTCGGCCTTCACCACTGCGTTGATCGAGGTGTAGCCCGACACGATGACGAGTGCCGCCACGATCAGGAAAAAGGCGGTCCACGCGCTGTGAGTATGACTGATGGCCGTCATGATCGGCACGGTAAACAGTGTGCCGAAAATGCCGAAGGCGATGAGGATCGGGCGCCGGCCGATGCGGTCCGAAATGGCCCCGACGAGCGGCTGCAGCGCGGCGAAAAGCACAAGCGACGCACCCGAAACGAGCGTTGCGTCGAGCTTGCTCATGCCGACGGTGTTCGCGAGAAACTTCTGCATGTAGATCGAGTAGGTGTAGAACGCGACCGTACCGCCCATCGTGAGCCCCACGACGGTCAGCACCGCACGCGGATGCCTGGCCAACTCGGCCAGCGAGCCGCGCGCTTTGCGCGCCTTACGGGCTTTTTCGAATTCGCCCGTTTCTTCCATCGTTGCGCGCAAACGCATGCCGACGAGCGCGCACGCCGCACCGACAAAAAACGGGATGCGCCAGCCCCACGACTCGAGTTGCTGCGTCGTCAGCAGGAATTGCTGCATGACGATCAAAAGCACGATCGCCACGAGTTGCCCCATGATCAAGGTCACGTACTGGAAGCTCGAGTAAAAGCCGCGATGCTTTGCGGTGGCGACCTCGCTCAGATAAGTGGCCGACGTGCCATATTCGCCGCCGATGCTGAGACCCTGCAGCAGGCGCGCGAGCACGAGCAGTGCCGGAGCGGCCGCACCGATGGTTTGATAACTCGGGCACAGCGCGATGATGAGCGAACCGAGGCACATCATGACCACGGAGATGAGCAGGGCCGAGCGGCGCCCGTGCCGGTCGGCATAAATACCCATCAACCAGCCGCCGATCGGGCGGGCAAGAAAGCCGACGGCAAAGACCGCTGCCGTATTGAGCAGTTGGGCAGTGCTGTTGCCGGCCGGAAAAAACGACTTCGCGAAATAGAGCGCGAACGCGGAATACACGTACCAGTCGTACCATTCGATAAGGTTGCCGACCGAGCCGGAAAAGATCGAGCGCAGACGCCAGCGCGTGTCTTTCGAGGTGGAAACCGGCAATTCGCCGGTACTGGCGGCGCGCGTGGGCGCGGCCACGTTTGAAGGAACAGGATTCATCGTGTCTCCGGAATGTTGTCAACCATTCGCTCGGGAAGGAGCGACGGCGCTTGGCAACGCAATGGGTATGCCAATTCCGGCTACACGCCGATCATGTTACAAGCCCTTGTTTTTAAAAGAAAAGCTGGCGTGGCCTGCTAGATGCGACGGGCGCCCTGTGCGACGCGTCGGAATTCAGCGTTCCTCGTGTGCGGAATTCCGCATTGAAACGCGGCCGCCGGCGCCGGCTTGACGACAAGGCGATTCGCGCGGCGAGGGCAACGGTTTGGTATAGTGCGTCGTCTTCACGCATGCGCTCGGACGGAATAGATGTTTTCAGCTGCTGTTTTCGATATGGATGGATTGCTCATCGATTCCGAGCGCACGATCATGAATACCTGGATTGCCGTCGCGCGGGAGTTGGGCATCACGCTGCTGCCGAGCGACTATGTTCGGATCATTGGGCGATCGTTGCGCGAGTGTCACGTCATGCTGGCCGAGATGCTGGGCAGCGAGGCCGTTTTCAGCGAGGCGCGCGCTCGCGTGCGCGCGCAATTGACGGATTCGCAGGCAGGGCCGTTGTTTCCGTTGAAATCGGGCGCCGGCGACTTGCTCGCCTCGCTCGCCCGCGCGGGCATTCCCTGTGCCGTGGCCTCTTCCTCCGGGCGGGAGGAGATCGAATTGCGCTTGAGGCGCGTCGGCGTGCTGCCGTTCTTTCGCGCGATAGCGGGTGGCGACGAAGTCGCCCGCGGTAAGCCCGATCCCGCGGTTTATCGGCTCGCGGCCGAGCGCCTGGGTGCCCCGGCCGCTCATTGTCTTGCGTTCGAGGACAGCGAGAACGGCATCCGAGCGGCGGTCGATGCTGGCATGGCAGTCGTCGCCGTGCCGGATCTCAAAGCGCCAACCGATGAAATCGCGGCGCTGAGTCTGCATGTGCTCGTCCAGCTCGACGACGCGCTCGCGCACGTGCCTGCCTGGTTCGGGTCGCGAGCGAGCGTCGCCGCTTAGGCGCGTTTTGGATGTTCGCCGATACCGATAATCGAGACGCCGCTATTTGCCTGGCGTTCGCGAAGCGCCTGTTCTCCAATGATTCCGATATGGTTGCCGGACACGTCGACCCACTCGCGCGACGTGGAGTCTCGGGCGATTGACAACGCGCCCAGAGTGCCGAACTCGTTACGACTGACGTCGATGCGCCGAAGCGTGTCGCTCTCGAAGATCGTCGCGATCCCTTCATAGCCAATGCGATTGTTCCCCAGCATGGCCGACGTCAGCGCGGGCAGCGAGGCGAGAGATTTCACGCCGGCATCGTCGAGACCGCAGCCGCACGCTGTCAGCGATGTCAAAGTGCCAAGTTGCGCAAGCGTTGGCGCGGCCTTCCATTGGCCGATCGGGTGTCCGCTCACATCGAGCGTAGTGAGCCGCAACGACGACAAACCTTCGAGGTCGGCGTGCCTGAGCCCCCGGCATTCGGAGAGATCGAGCGCGCCGACCCATTCCGGCAGGTATTGCAACTCGCCGGGTCCAAAATAGCCTTCGAGTTTCAGCGGCAGCGCCTCCGTGCCGTCGTACCGCTCGCCGAGCCGCTTGAGCGCGGCGCCGTCGCGTATTACGAGGGGCGCTGCTGACGATGACGTGTCTGGCGCGCGTACGCCGTCCGCGTTCTTTGCATGCGCAAAGCGCGTGGTAGCCATCGCACCCGGCGTTTCACCATCGATGCGGGGGGCGCCACTGTCACGGCCAGCGGAAAGTCTGCTCGGCGCATCGCCATGGCGGTCCAACGCGCGGACGGTAGGGGACGATACCGCGGCCGGCGTTTCGCCATGCGCCGTACTTGGCTCCTGGCGCGGAGGAAAGTTGCTTCCGTCGATCGATATTGGCATCTGGTTTTTGGGCGGGGTGGCTCGAATGGGCCAATGGTAGGATGGTTCGCGGCCCCGGTGCGTGCACGTGCGAAGCGGCAAAGCGCTGCGCGCAGCGACGGCGTGTTCGAGGTAACGCGGCGCGGGCATCACGCCCTCGTGCCCGACTTCCCGAGCGGCTCATGGGAGGCTTTGGGGTACGATGGAACTCCATGACTCCGCGGGACTTCTGCGCAAAATGAAATTCGTCTTCCGGCTGATGACCGTCGCTTCTGTCGGCGTCGCAGTGCTGCTGGCCGGCTGCGATCAACAGGACAGCGAACATGCCATGCAAAAATTCAAGGCTTTTCTCAACGCAATCAAGCCCGATGCGCTATTGCTGAGAGGATTGACGCCGGGCGTTACGACCGAAGCGCAGATTCGCGATCAAATGGGCCAACCCGAAACCGAGCGCACCTTCACCGACGGTTCGAAGCGGCTCGAATATCCGCGCGGCCCGCAGGGCGTGACGACGTATATGGTGGACATCGACCCGCAAGGCAAGCTACGCGCCGTCACGCAGGTGCTGAGCGCGGAGAACTTCGCGAAGGTCCGGCAAGGCATGACCGAGGACGAGGTGCGTCGATTGCTCGGCAAGCCCGGCGAGGTCGCCGTTTATCGACTCAAGCCCGAGACGGTCTGGAGCTGGAAATGGAATGAAGGGCCGCCCGCGGGCGAGGCCTACTTCAACGTCCATTTCAACGCCGAAGGCGTCGTTTATACGACTTCGCGTTCGGACATCATTCGCGGTCATTAGGCAACACGAAGCGGGCAAGACATCATCGCCATCCGTCAGCGCGGTTCCAATTGCAGATAAACGCGTTGCACGTTTTGGGGGTGCGCGGCCGAATACAGCTTCCAATGACGAAAGTTCGGCGTTTGCACTTGCGTCCGCGCATCCGTCAGCCCAACGCCAGCGCCATAGGCCTGATGTACGCCTCGATCGAGCTCTCTCAAATATTGTCCGACCGAATCGATCCGGTCAGGTTTCACGACCGGACCGAAGCCCGGTACGACCTCGTTGACATCGAGCGTATGAATCCGGTCGAGCGCTGCCAGCCACCCAGGAATGGATTCGTTGCGCAACTCGGGAATGCGGCCCACGCTCACGAGCGCGCCGGCGAACAAGACCCCGGTCTGCGCATCGCGAACCGCGAGGTCCCCAGGTGTTGCGGCCGTACCGAAATACAGCAGATCCAGTTGCCGATCGCCCGCGTCGATGCGCGTGGTCGCCTCGACTGTGCGGTCGGGAACAGTCACGCGCGAACCGCTCATTTCCTCCTCGCCCAGCGTGCGGCGCAGGTTCGCCAGACAAATGGAGCAGCGGGCGGCGATCAGTTCGGCAGTACGGCGATGCGCAAGGATGGGCACACCCGCGTCGCGAAAAGCCGCCGCGCCGAATACGAACTCCGGCGCCTGATGCGTAATGACGACGAGTTGGATCGGCAGCGGTGTGACCCTGCGAATCGCTTCGATCATGGCACGGCCGTAGCGATAGGACGCGCCTGTGTCGATCACGACCACGCCGCGCTTGCCAACGACGAATCCGTTGTTTGCGACGATTCCGTGATTGCGGGGCGCGACGGCGTCCCCGCTGCCCAGCATGGCATAAACGCCCGGCGCGATTTGCACGGGGCGGGGAATGTCGCGCTCGTTCGCGACTTCTGGCTCGCGATCGACGGCGGCCGCCGCCCCAGACGCCGCGCTGATCGTCTGCTCTGGGCTCGCCGTGCTGATTTTTGCGGTGGGCGTTGCGGCCGCGACGGGTAGCGCCATGATGCTGACGCTCGTCACCCATACCATCGCAACGCTCACGCGCAGCGCGCGCGCGGCGGTTTTTCCGAGCAACCCGACCCGCGCGCCGCGTGTGCGCGATAGCGGCGTTTCCCCCATCGTCACATCCGCGCGGGCGCCGGCTCGGCACTCGCGTTCTTGGCCGGCACCGGGATGGTGGCTTCGAACACGTGCTCCTGTGAATCGCGGACCGTCGCTTTCAATTCGCCGGGCGTGCGCGACAGGAAGTAGAAGCGGAAATTCGGATTCTCGCTGATCGAGAAGTTGACGTTTGCGGTCATCACCGGTTTGCCCCCGTAGGAGACCTCGATCTTGCGGACGAAATACGCCGATGCATATTGCCGAGTGATCTGGTTCATCGCCATGCCGGTGCGGTTCGGATGGCTGATCATCAACTGCGCAAGCTGCGGTTGGCCCGCGGCGGCACTCCCTTGCGCGCGCAGACGCATCTTTCCGATGTTTGCGAGCGCCGCTTCGTCATCTTTGCCGACGGGAGCCGAGCAGCCTCCCGATGCCTTGATGAAGCGGATCGCGCTATAGAGGTGGCCGTCGTTGGTCTCGGCAATCGCGCGCATGAACGTGTAGTCCTCCACGCGTACGCGCGTTTCGATACTCGCGCGCCCCGATTCGGGCGTGAATTCGAACCAGCCCGCGTAGGGCTCGGGGTTCTGATCGATGAACAGGTAGATCCGCCGAATGTAGCGCGCCGGCGTTTGAGGAAACTGCGCCGTGATGGAGATGGGCACGATCGCGGCGTCCGCCGCGCGGGCGGGTGCATCGAGCTTGATGACCGCCTCCCCGTGCGGATCGATCTGGCGGTCTTTGAAGGTGCCGTCGCGGAAATCGACCCAACTGGCTACCTTGTTCGGGTCGTCATCGGCCGACGGTGTCGCGCCCCGGGCACCGGGCGCTGCGACGAGCGAGCCTATCGCGCCCACGGCGAACGCCGCGGCCGCAATTGCCCGACGAATAGATTCGGTCTTCATGTGTCGCCTCCACAGCTAGGCAGCTAGGCAGCTAGGGCTCCCACTCGAGCTCAGCATACGCCGTCGTGACGTTGCGGCGTTGATAGACATCGAACAACTTCCATTGCGGGCGTTCGTTCGCACCGATCGTGTCGATGGCCTGCCGCATCGTCCGGCCCGCGCGAATGGCCGCGCGCACGTCGTTGGCGAGTCGCTCGAGATAGCCGCGCTCGGCGTCGAGTGCCTGGGGCCAGGGCGCATCTAGCGGACCGTGGCCCGGCACCGCGCGCCGGACTCCCGGCAAAGCGCGGATTGCGGCGAGATCGTCGAGCCAACCCGCTACGCTGCCGTCCACCACCGGCAGGCAGCCCGCGAAGAGTAGATCGGCGAGCCACAGTGTCCCGCTGCTTTTATCGTAGACGGTCAGATCGCTGTTCGTATGTGCTGTTTTCCAGGTTTGCAGCGTCAGCACCCGGGAACCCAGGTCCAGATCGAGCGTGCCGTGAACGAGCAGCGTCGGCGGGATCACCCGGCTGCCCGCGGCAACGCTGCCGAGTTCGCGCGTGAGCACGTGCAGATAGCTTTGCGAATGCGAGAGCTCGGCTTCCGGGAGCTTGTCGCTGCCGACGAACTGCGGGTGATCGTCGAGGAATGCGGCGTTTCCGAAGATGTGGTCGGGATGCATATGTGTGTTGATCACATAGCAAACCGGCAGCGGCGTGGCGCGGCGGATGGCCGCCCGCAGTGCGCGCCCTTCGGCCAGTGTGCCGCCCGTGTCGATCACTGCGACGCAACGCGTGCCGATGACGAAGCCGATATTGGCAATATCGCCGCCGTTTCGAGGCGTGGCCACGTCGTCATGTCCGCGGTGCGCGTAGAGTCCCGGCGCCAGCTCTTTCACGCTGAGCGGCGCGGCCGGTGAGGGCGCCGCGGCATATCCCGGCGAGAACGTCACGACCCATGCGAGCGCGGCGCCGATCGCCGGGGCAAGCGCACCGCTCGGAAGACGCCAATGTCGCGAAAGACGCATGGATTCGTGAGGATTCCCAAGGACGCGCGAGGAGCGCCGCCCCCAGCTCAGGGCGCCGGGTTGGGCTGCGCCTCGTAAAGCGCATCGATTTCGGCGAACGCCGCCTCGGGCAGCGTCACGTCGATACTCGCAATATTCTCGCGCAATTGTTCGAGCGAAGTTGCGCCAATCAGGTTGCTCGTCACGAACGGCCGGGAATTCACGAATGCCAGCGCGAATTGCGCGGGCGAGAGGCCGTAGCGTCGGGCCAGCGCAACATAAGCGCTCGTCGCCTGGATCGCTTGCGGCTTACTGTACCGCTGGAAACGCTCGTAAAGCGTGATGCGCGCTCCGGCCGGCCGCGCCCCGCGTTCGTATTTTCCCGATAACCAACCGAATGCAAGGGGCGAATAAGCGAGCAAGCCGATCCGTTCGCGATGGCTGAACTCGGACAGTCCGGTTTCGAATGTCCGGTTCAATAAACTGTAAGGATTTTGAATGCTGACGATGCGCGGCAAACCGAGGCGTTCGGCGGCGCGCAGGAACTGCGAGACGCCCCACGGAGTCTCGTTCGATACACCGATGTGACGGATCTTGCCCGCTTTCACGAATTCGGCGAGTACGCTCAGCGTTTCCTCGATCGGCACAGTGTATTCGTCGTCGACCCATGGATAGGTTGGCCTTCCGAACGTCATGGTGCTGCGATCCGGCCAGTGCAATTGGTATAGATCGATATAGTCCGTATGTAGACGTTCGAGGCTGCCGTTCAGTGCCTCGGTGAGATTCGCCCGATCGAACTGGTTCTGTTCGCCGCGAATGTGACGCGGGTTGTGCGGCTGACGCGCCGGGCCCGCGATTTTCGTCGCGAGCACGATTTTCTCGCGTGCGCCGGGGTGCTTCGCCAGCCAAGAGCCGATATAGCGTTCGGTCGAACCCTGCGTATCGGCTTTAGGCGGAACTGGGTACATCTCCGCGGTATCGATCAGATTTACGCCTTGATCGAGTGCGTAGTCGATCTGCGCGTGTGCTTCGCTTTCCGTGTTCTGCTCGCCCCAAGTCATCGTGCCGAGGCCAATTGCGCTGACTTTGACGTCCGAGTCGCCGAGTTTGCGGTATTCCATCGATCCGATCCATTCGTTGTCGAATAAAGACGCGAAACTACCATGACGGCGTTGATCGTGCAGGCGATGAGTCCCGAGCACCGTAGCCAAGACCTTGCGTCTATGAGGGATAGTCCGCGTCGGCTACGGCAATCTCGCTATGATCTGCACGAATTGCCGATGTCCCCCACCTCTCACGCGAGAACGCACATAAGTGCGCATTCCATGCAACAGCGCTTAACACCGGGCACCGCCTTGCTGCTTACCGTGCCGCCTTTTCTATGGGCGGGCAATGCCGTCGTCGGCCGGATGGTCGGTGGGCTCGTACCGCCGCTTACGCTCAACTTTTTGCGGTGGCTCGTAGCCTTTGTCTTTCTCGCGCCGTTCGCGGGCCGTGTGCTGCACCCATCGAGCGGATTGTGGGCGCACTGGCGCCGGTTTGCGCTGCTCGGCCTGTTCGGCGTCGGTTGTTATAACGCGTTGCAATACCTTGCACTGAAGACTTCAACGCCGTTGAACGTGACGCTGATGGCCGCGAGCATTCCCATCTGGATGCTCTGTGTGGGACGGCTTTTCTTCGGGCAGCAAATTACCGGGCGGCAATGGGTTGGCACCGCGCTCTCGATTGCCGGCGTTTTGCTGGTGCTGTGCCGGGGGCATTGGACCGCGCTGGCCCAGTTTCATCTCGTGGCGGGCGATCTCTATATGCTCGTGGCGGCGTTCGGCTGGGCGCTATACAGCTGGCTGCTCATGCGTACACGCGAGCCCGCTCGATGGCGCAACGACTGGTCGGCGTTTCTGGTGGCGCAAATCGCGTTCGGTTTGCTTTGGTCCGGGGTTTTTTCGGCCGGCGAATGGGCGTTGACCGGTGCGCATATCGTCTGGGGCTGGCCCTTGGTTACGGCGCTGCTCTATGTCGGCCTGGGACCGGCCATCCTCGCCTATTGTTGCTGGGGGCTCGGCGTTCAGCGTGTCGGACCGAATATTGCCGGCTTTTTCGCCAATCTCGCGCCGCTTTTTGCTGCGCTGATGTCCGCGGCGTTTCTCGGCGAGTGGCCGCAGCTCTATCACGGTGAAGCCTTCGCGTTGATCGTCGGCGGAATCGTCGTGGCCTCGCGACGCTGAAGGCCACCGTTCGTCAGGTCCCGGCGACGAGAATCGATTCGCCGCTCGACGGTCGCAAGCCATCGGTTCGATCGGCAAAGTATCGATCGATGAGATCGGCTGTCGACACATGCCGCGCTTGCCTGAAGCCGGCTTCAAGCGCGAGTTTCAGCATTTCATCGGGAGCGAAAAAGCTCAGGAACGGCGTCCCGGCTGCGCGCGCCCGATCGTACACCGCCTGATGCTGCGCCCGCTCCTCGACATCGATCAGCTCCAGCGGCACCAGAAATGTCATGGCGAGCGTCGAGCCGGATGCGAGCGTTGCGATCTGACGCAGCGTGGCCGCCACGGCCTCGCGCGTCAGATACATCGAGACGCCGGTCGACGCGACCATGGCCGGGCGCGCCGTATCGAAGCCGCCCGCGACCAGCTTTTCCCACCACGAATCGCCCGCTTCGAAATCGACGGGTACGAACTTCAGCCCGTCTGGAATAGCCAGACCCATCTCGCCCAGACGTTGCTGCTTCCATGCTTGCGGGCCCGGTTGGTCCACCTCGTAGATGCGCATCCGCTCAGCAAGCTCGGGCCGGCGTTGCGCGAACGTATCGATGCCGGCGCCGAGGATGACATATTGCGTTACGCCGCGTGCGAGCGCCTCGGCGAGTTCGTCTTCGACGAAGCGGGCGCGCGCGACGATGGATGCGCGATAGCCGCTTGTGCCTTCCGGATGCATATCGGGTCGCGCGCGCCAGTCCTCGTCGGGGGCGGCGATCTGCAGACCGATCGTGTCTTCCAGCACGTGCGGCGGGGCATCGACCTCGGCGTGCAGGGCTCGCCAAAGCGCAACGCGCACGGCCGTGCTGTCGGGGGTGGCGGATGGTTTGTCAGGCATGGCTCATTTCCCTATCGAGTTCAAGAGTGAGTGAGCGTGAGTAGCGATCCACGGGTGCCGACGAGTTTATCCGCTCGGCGCATGGGAGGTCTTCGAACTCGGCATCCCGCGTGGGTCGAGCGCATCCGCCTGGGCGGAATACCCGAAAAGACGTCGAAATGGAGCCGTCCCTGAATCGATTGATGCGTTGCATCAATCGATTCGGATCGTCGCTTGTCACTTCGTTGTGCGCGTAACGGCTGGTGCGGTCATTCCGTGACAATGCGCGTCGCGCGCAACCGTGCGCATGGCGCAACGCTTTCTTAAAAGGTGAACGAGTGAACGACATGACCACCAGGGGTGCCGGGGCAGGACGAGACGCGCTTGCGGGCCGGCCTTTGGAACCGGCGCATAGCAGAAATCAGCCGCCAGAGGGCGGGCTCGATTATCTCCAAGGCGCAGCGTTGCGTCGGCGTGTGGCGTCGGGGCAATTGAGAGGGTTGCCTTCCATTGGGCCGCGTGCAGTGTCTCGGCCGAACCTGGAATTGAACGCGGCTATCAGCCATGCCGAAAGCGCGATCGGGCGGGCCGCGAAGATTTTCGACATGCTCAGCAATCCCTATGTGATCCGCAAGCCGTTTCTCGATGCATCTGAATCGTGGGTGCCGAGGCAGTTGGAGAACATGAAGCGGTTCGACTTCGTGACCCAGCACGGCGCGGAATACGTCAACCAGGCCGGCAAGCCCCGCACGGATCACATCCATACGGCCGGCGTCGCGTTGTCGGGCGATGCGGTGCGCGCCCTCAGCGCTGCGCGCACGCACTTCATCGGCGTCCCTCGCGTAACGATACTCGGCACGAACGAGAATCCACGCGAGCACGAACAGCGGTTCGCCCGCTACGCTGATGCGGATGTATTCGTGCTGCCGGAAGGCGGTCCGCATGCGGCGCAACAGTTCCTCGAGGTGGTGCGGCAGTTGCGGGCCGGTATGGCGGATGAACAGTCGGCCGACAGGCTGCCCAAGGAATTGGTCGTCACCAACTACGGATTTTATCGGCCCCTGTTGTTGGGACTCTTTGGCTTGCCGCCGGGCAACGCTGCGCCAAGCAACGCACCGGTGCGCGAGTACTATCGGCAAGCGCTCGAAAAAATCGTCGGCACCACGCGCGACGGCTCGCCCCGAGCGAGAGTCGTATTTGCCGATTCGCTGAAGCAGGTTCCGGTATCGCGCGCGCCAGGTGAGGCGACGAAAGCGAAAAATGCGCAGCCCGGCGCCCTCCCGTCGGCAGAGTCGGCAGGTGAAAAAATCATCGTCAGTCACCCTTTCTTTGGCAGCGCTCAGCAGCACAAGCTCGCTCATTGGGAAGGAGCGTTCGGCAAAGAGGTTACTCAGTTGCTTTCTCTGATCCAGACGGATCTTCCATTGGGCGAGCCTAGTGAGCGCTACCACGCCTACGAGGCCAATTCCGGCGGCCGGTCTCCCGCGCTCGACGGACGATCCGGTAAGGCGGAGTCGTTCTACCGGACGATCTATCACGCCTTGACGGGCGAACATCCGACCGTGACGCGCGAGGAGTTCCTCGCGCGCCTGAAGGGGCTTGGCATCGATGCCGATCGCGGCGACAAGCTGACTTTCATCACAGACGATCGCGGCATCGAGTGCCCGGACTGGCATCTGATCGGGCCATACTTCCCGGCGGACATGTTGGAGAAGTTCTTCGAGGAAGTAGAGGACAAGGTAGGCGGCCACGATCCCAAACTGCAATCGATGCCGGGCGCGGAAACGACATGGTTCTTCAACAAGTTCGGCGGTGTCCACGCGGCAATCGAACTGATCGACGAGGCGTATGACGCGTACGAAAAGGCCAACCCGGGCGTCCGGCTCAAGCGTCGCATTCGCAGCGTATGCGCGGCGACACTGGTACAAGTCGACCTGGGTCGCGATGCGCAAAGCGCTCGCGAGGCGAAGCCTGTCGTGCGCAATTTCTCGGGCAGTACCACGTACGCGCTAAGGAGGCCCCCTGAGCATGTGGATCAAAACGATTCGTTCTCGTGGTGCGTGCCCGAGGACGAAGTCGGCATCGACAATCGATCTGTCGAGGAGCGCATCGAACTTGGTATTGACGGCCGATACGTGGAGGATCTGCCCTGGATGAAAGTGAAGGCGGCGATGGTGGCCTCCGGCGTGCAGTTTGTCGATACGGGAGACAGGCCGCTCGTTCACGACTACAGAGTTCATACGTTCGGAGACGAAAAAGCGACCATCTTCGGTCAGCAATTGCAACGAACGGTGCGCGCCGAGGCAAAGTCGTTGCCGTTGCAAACACCAGCGTTGATCAAATCGTCCGAGCCACCGGAATTGGCGTCTTCAGCCGCTTTGTCCGCTGCGCAGGCGTTTTTCGATCCTCATGAAATCGAGTGGCGGATGTACGGAAACGATGCACTCGTTCTCGCACACACAACCGATGACGTGCTCGATCTTTCGAAAGCTGCGTACGCATACTTTTCGGCTCATGTTGCAAAGCACGAGCATCCCGATCGCAAGCGTATGCTCGTGCTGCTCAATGGCGGCGACCCCAAGCTCGAGATTCTGCGACGCCAGTCCCGGGTAGTCTACGGAAACGGCCTGGCCGAGAAACCGAGCTTGTTGTCGAGTGTGTACACCGATCGCACGCATGCTTTGGCGCGTGTCCGGAAGCACTGGGAAGAATACCGGCGTGTGCCCGCGTCACGGATCGACCCGTTCGATCTGTTCGACCCTGAGGCCGAGCTCATGGAGGGGAGGGTGGAGCGCCCACCGCTGGGGGCCTTTTTCAGTTCGGCCAAGTCGGTCAACGACGAACTGCTCCGCGGCTCCCAGGCCATCGGGCGTTTCATGGCGGAAAACGGTTTCGACATGGCTTACGGCGCAGGCTCCAAGGCGATGATGCTTCACGCCGCAAAGACCTTTGTGGATACGGTGCGATCCCGCGACGCGGACCAGCGCCTGTTGGGCGTGAGTACACCGATGGTCATCAAGCTCGAAAACGAGGACGGACGGTTGCCGTCATGGCTCCATATCGGGCATATCGCTTCCGACATCGTGATGCGAATGAAGCAAATCGTGACGCCGGCGGATTTCGGTTTCGTCGATAAGGGCGGTGACGGCACGCTTCAGGAACTGGCATTCGTGGCCGCGGTGAACGCTGCGGTGCAAAAGGCGGAAGAAGCGGGTATCGAGATCGGTGCAGCTGATCCGCTGATGCGCAAACGGACATTTATGCTACTCAACGCCCCCATGTCACGCGGCCAGAAGCTTTACGATCCATTCATCGAATTCTATGCACCGTCCGACGCGCGGCCTGACGAGCGGTACGAAGCTGGACGCGAAGTTTTGCGCGGCCTGGGCATCCACGAAGTCACGAGCAGGGCGGGCGAGGGGCTCGAGGAGGATGTCGCGGACATATTGGGGCTTTGATCCGAGACGCCGATAGGAGACAATGGCGCCTCCTATGCGGCCAGTGCTGGTGCCGACGACGCCCGCGGATTCCCGTGTGCGTACTGGCTTCGACCCGAAGCCAGGTATCGCCGCAAGCCTTGCTGCGCAAGCTGTTTCCCGCGCCACGACATGATAAATAAATCGATAGCCTCACACTTCGGCGACCTTCCGCTTGCGCCCGCCACGCTCGCCAATCTTGCCCAACTCGGCTATGTCGACATGACGCCGATCCAAGCCGCGAGCCTGCCGATTGCGCTCGCGGGACAAGACCTGATCGCGCAAGCGAAGACCGGAAGCGGCAAGACCGCGGCGTTTGCGCTCGCGCTGCTCGCGCGGCTCGATGTACGCCGTTCGGGGGTCCAGGCGATGGTGCTATGTCCGACTCGGGAACTGGCCGACCAGGTCACGCGCGAAATCCGGCGTCTTGCGCGAGCCGAGGAGAACATCAAGGTGCTGACGTTGAGCGGCGGCACACCGATGCGTCCGCAAACGACAAGCCTCGAACATGGCGCGCATATCGTCGTCGGCACACCCGGGCGCATCATCGATCATCTCGAGCGAGGCAGTCTGACGCTCGATACGTTGAATACGCTCGTACTCGACGAAGCAGACCGCATGCTCGACATGGGTTTCTTCGACGATATCGCGACGGTGGCGCGTCGATGTCCGGCGCAGCGCCAGACGCTGCTGTTTTCGGCGACGTACCCGGAAGGCATCGGCAAGCTGAGCCAGCAGTTCCTGCGTGACCCAAAAAAAGTGGTGCTCGAAGAGCGTCACGATGACAGCAAGATTCGCCAGCGCTTTTACGAAGTGACCGAGGATCAGCGGCTGCATGCGGTCGGCATGCTGTTGAACCACTTCCGGCCTGTGAGCACGCTTGCGTTTTGCAACACGAAGCAACAATGCCGGGATCTGCTCGACGTGCTGCGTGCACAGGGCTTTCATGCATTGGCGTTGCACGGCGAACTCGAGCAGCGCGAACGCGATCAGGTGCTGATCCAATTCGCGAATCGTAGCTGCTCGGTGCTCGTCGCCACCGACGTCGCCGCGCGTGGTCTCGACATCGCGGATCTCGAAGCGGTCATCAATGTCGACGTGACACCCGATCCCGAAGTGCACGTGCATCGAATCGGCCGCACGGGCCGGGCGGACAAGGACGGCTGGGCGCTGAGTCTCGCGAGCATGGACGAGATGGGGCGCGTCGGAAACCTAGAACAGGCGCAAATGCGCGAAGTGGAATGGCACCCGCTTGCGGAGCTGACACCCGCAAGCACCGCGCCGTTGTTACCGCCGATGGAAACGCTGCAAATCCTCGGTGGCCGCAAGGAGAAGATTCGGCCCGGCGACGTGCTGGGTGCGCTCACCGGCGAAGCAGGTTTTCGCGCCGAGCAGATCGGCAAGATCAATGTGACCGAGTTTTCGACATACGTGGCGATCGAACGCGGCGTTGCGCGCGATGCGTTGCACAAGCTCGGCGCGGGCAAGGTGAAAGGGAAGAAGGTGAAGGTCCGTTTGATGGACGAATAGCCTGCCCAACGCGGTGGTGACGCGTTCTCAGTGCACGCCCAGTGACGTCGCTGCTTCCGGATCAAAGCGCTTCGGCATCCGGCACCATCAACACGAGATCCGTCTCGGCTACCGCGACACAGGGCAATACGAGGCCTTCAGCCTTTTCCTCCTTCGTCAGTCCTGGCCATTCGATGCGGTAGCTGACTCGGCCGCTCGCCAAGCGGCACATACACGTGCGACATGCCCCGTTGCGGCACGACCTCGGCAGTCTGAGCCGGGCGGCGGTAGCCGCCTCCAGGAGCGTCAAGTGCGCCGGCGCATCGAATTCCAGACCGAGCGGTTCGATGCGGACCAACGGGTAGCGGGCAATGTCGGACATGAGTGGTTTGGGCGCGAGCGGCGGAGCGCCGGCAGATGAGTTTTGCAGCGCAGCATACCTGACGAGCGACGAAGACAACGCAAGGCGGTGCGGGACAAGCACGGCTCGCGAAAACTTGCTTGTCGCCGCAAAACGCCTAAAGTACATCCAACGGTCGGAATTCTGTCATTTTCCGCCGTGTAGCCCGCGCTGTCTTCAAGAAGGCAGCAATCCCCGCACGGCGCGGTTCGGTGCTTTCGTCATGGCAAAGGCGAATCCCATGCAGATCAGTTTTCCGAACGAAATTCCCGAATACTCGGCACGCGAGTTGACGCTGGCGTTCCCAGCGCTGGTCGACGGGGAGCGTGTGCAATGCGAGATCACGGCGGAGGCGCTGGAAGACCATTTCGGCGCAGCCTCCCCGCGGCTGGAGGACATGGTCGGCGCCTTCGACGCGCATCGTGCGCGCATCGAAGCGGCAGCCCGTCGGTTGCTCTACGAGACGCGCGCCCAATGCGCGGTCCTGAGAAGCGGTTACGTACGCTTTTACGAAGCGAACGCCCGCGCCTGAAGCGCGGGGGGCGGACGATTCACCGAATGCGCGCGGCCTGCGCCGCGCGCATTGTCATTCCGAGCCGAGATAGAAGAATCGGAACAGAAAGACTGCCGCGATGATCCATACGATGGCTTTCACCTGGCGAGCGCGCCCCGTGAATAGCTTCAGTCCGGCATAGGAAATGAATCCGAATGCCACGCCATTGGCGATGGAATAAGTGAACGGCATCAGCAGCGCGGTCAACGCGGCCGGAACGACCTCGGTCGCATCGTCCCAGGGCAGATCGACGAGCTCGCGCAGCATCAGGCACGAGACATAGAGCAGCGCCGGCGCCGTTGCGTAGCCCGGCACCACGCCGGCCAGCGGCGCAATGAAAAGGCAGGCAAGAAAGAGCACGGCGACGGTGATCGCCGTGACGCCCGTCCGTCCGCCGGCTTGCACGCCCGATGCGCTTTCGATATAGGCGGTGGTGGACGAGGTGCCGAGCACCGAGCCGGCGACGATGGCGGTGCTGTCGGCCAGCAGCGCCTTATTGAGCCGATCCATCTTGCCCTCGACGAGCAACCCCGCCCGATTGGCAACGCCCATCAGCGTCCCGGTGGCATCGAACAACTCCACGAGAAAGAAAACGAGAATGACGTTGATGACGCCAGTCGACAGCGCACCTGCAATATCGAGGTGAAAGAGTGTCGCGTCGATCGAGGGCGGCGGAGAAACGACGCCGTGAAACTGATTGCCGGCGAAGAAGAATGACAGCACCGTCACGGCGAGGATGCCGATGAGAATGGCACCGCGCACGCGCAGGAAGTCCAGCGTGACGATCATGAAAAAGCCGATCGTGGCGAGGATGACGGGCGGCTTGTGCAGATCGCCCAGCGTTACGAGTGTGGCGGCATTGCCGACCACGATGCCGGCCGTTTTCAGCGAAATGATGGCAAGGAACAGCCCGATGCCGCCTGTAATGGCAGCACGGATCGAGTGCGGAATGCCGTCCACGATCATTTCGCGCACACGCAAGAGCGTGACGACGAGAAAAAGGCAACCGGAGATGAAAACGGCTCCCAGCGCGGCTTGCCAGGTGAAGCCCATGCCTTTCACGACGGTATAGGCGAAATAGGCGTTGAGGCCCATGCCCGGCGCGCAGGCGATCGGGTAGTTCGCATAGAGACCCATGATGAGCGTGGCCAGCGCCGCGACGAGGCAGGTTGCGACGAACACCGACTCCTTCGGCATGCCGGCATCGCCCAGAATGGCCGGATTGACGAAGATGATGTAAGCCATCGTCAGAAACGTGGTGAGTCCGGCAAGCAATTCGGTGCGCAGATTTGTGCCGGCTTCCTCGAAGCCGAAATACCGTTTTGCCGATTCCAGCAAGGGGAAGGCTTTCACTTGTTCCATGGACGGTGTGTCTCCTGATGCGGTGCGGTCCGACGTCGAATGCGGTGGGTCCCACTGTACACAGCCGATATACCGATGCCAGCTGTCAGGCGTAATAGCGACTATTTGAGCCGCGCCATCGCTCGCGCATCGAACATGCCCCGAAAATCAGGCGTCGCGCGCCTCAGCGGCGGCTCAGCAGGCTCTCCAGGACATCGATCGGGAGCGGGAAAACGATAGTGGAGTTTTTGTCGGCAGCGATTGTAGTGAGTGTTTGCAGATATCGCAATTGCATGGCCTGCGGCTGCCGAGCCAGCGTCTGCGCGGCTTGCAACAGTTTTTCCGACGCTTGCAGTTCGCCGTCCGCATGGATCACCTTCGCGCGGCGTTCGCGTTCGGCTTCGGCCTGGCGCGCGATGGCGCGAATCATCGTTTCGTTGATATCGACATGCTTGATTTCGACGTTCGAGACCTTGATTCCCCATGCGTCGGTCTGCGTATCGAGCGTCTTTTGAATATCGGCGTTCAATTGCTCTCGTTCCGCCAGCAGTTCGTCGAGCTCGTGCTTGCCGAGAACGGCTCGCAGCGTCGTCTGCGCAAGCTGGCTCGTCGCTTCGAAAAAGCGCGCCACCTGAATGACCGCCTTTTCGGGATCGACGACCCGGAAATACACGACCGCATTGACTTTGACGGACACGTTGTCGCGCGTGATGACGTCTTGCGGCGGCACGTCGAAGACGATGGTTCGCAAATCCATACGTACGGCTTGCTGGATCACCGGGGCGATCAGCACGAGCCCGGGGCCTTTGACTTTCCAGAACCGGCCCAGCGTGAACACAACTCCCCGTTCGTATTCCCGAAACACCCGGATCGACGAGGCAACGAGAACGATGGCGAACAGAATGAGCAGACTGGTGAAGCCGAAGGTAAATCCGATCATTACGATTCTCCTGTGGGGACGACGATCAACACGAGCCCGTCGCGGCGCGTGACGCGCACGCGCGTGCCGGCGGGCAGGGCGGCCTGTGCGCGTACGCGCCAGCGCTCGCCATGTACGCGCGCCCATCCTGCCATTCCTTCGCTCTCGGACGATCCGCTGAGCGCCGGCGACAGACCGTCGTCGATCACCTCGCCGACGCTGCCGATCATTGCCTCCGCTCCCGTTACGACGGGCCGGCGTCTCGCCTTGAGCGCGAACCGGGACATGAGGAAGACGAACGCGATGCCTGCCGTGAGGAGCGCGGCGATGACCGGCAACGGGATACCGTAACCGGGGACGTCGGTGTCGATCAGCATGAGTGCACCGGCCGCGAACGCGACGATGCCGCCGAAGCCGAGCGCACCGAAGGTCGGCAGGAATGCCTCCGCGATCAGGAAGGCGATGCCGAGAAATACGAGCGCCAGGCCGGTGTAGTTGATCGGCAGCAGTTGCAGCGCAAAGAGTCCGATCAGCAGGGAAATTGCGCCCGCCACGCCGGGCAATACGAATCCTGGGTTCGCGAATTCGAAGAAAAGACCGTACACCCCGATGGTCAGCAAGATCAGCGCAACGTTCGGATCGGTGATGACGGCAAGCAAGCGGCTGCGCCAGTCAGGTTCGAGGATGACGAGGTTGGCATGCGATGTGTCGAGGCGGTGAGCGCCGGTCGAGGTCTGCACCGTACGACCGTTCGACTTGGCAAGCAGGTCTTGCAGGTCGTTCGCGATGAAATCGATGACATGCTGTGTTGCGGCGTCGCCGGCAGGCAGGCTTGCCGCATAGCGGACCGCATGTTCGGCCCATTCGGCGTTGCGCCCGCGCATTTGCGCGAGGCCGCGGATATAGGCCACAGCGTCCGCCATGCGCTTGCGAGCTTCTGTCGATCGCGTATCGGACGGCAACGGTGTAGAGGCGGCGGAGGCGGCTTCGGTATTCGCGTCGTTGGGACGGTCGCGTGGCGCTGCGGCGGGCGTGGGCGGCGATGCGGGGCTCCCGCCGACACCTAGTTCGATCGGCGTAGCGGCGCCAAGGTTTGTGCCGGGGGCCATTGCCGCGATATGGCTCGCATAGACGATATAGGTTCCCGCGCTCGCGGCGCGTGCGCCGCTCGGGGCGACGTACGCGGCGACCGGCACCGGCGACGCCAGGATCGCCTTGATGATTTGCCGCATCGACGTATCGAGCCCACCGGGGGTATCCATCTCCAGGACGAAGAGTTCGGCCCGGTCATGGGCCGCTCGGGCAAGGCCTCGCATGATGAAATCCGCACTGGCCGGCCCAATGGCACCTGCCACCGTCGCGACGACGACTTCGTTCGCGCTGGCTTGCGCACCGGCGAGCGCGCAAGCGAGGCACACCGAAAGGAAGGCGACTACCCTGCCGAACGGAATCGGAACGAATCGCGCCCGGCGCCTGGGCGCGCAGGCAAACGGCGAGCAGTGACGCTGCGGGAACAGGCGGGTCTCCATTTTTTTCATCCGGCGCCCTCCGAGACGCCGCCGCCGGCGGCGAAAGGCCGCGCTGATGGCTAAAGCTTAGGATGAATCGGCACGCAGGGGTAAGGGGGAATCGGTAGATACGTATCGAAGAAAACGTAGCGCCCGAGGAGCGACACGTCGATCGATACGGCTGACGCTGGGAGAGAGGGGCGGAGGGAAGGCGAGGAAGCGCCGCTCGGCCGGCGCTTCCTCGTTGTTCTGGCAGAGGCGATGCGAGCGCTATCGCTTGTCCGTCACCCGCTCCCATCCGTGCCGGACGGCGGCCTTGAAGCGTTCCCAGGCGCTTTCCGGATAGCGTGTTTCCCAATGCTCGCGTGCATGGGGTTCCACTTGAGACCAATCCCGTCCGCGATTTCGTTCGTCCTGCGCGACCGACACGCCGTGGACATATGCGCGGCGATAGTCATCGTAGGGCGCGTCCGCATTCGCATAACGGCTGTCATAGTCACGGCGGAATTCTTCATCGTATGCACTATCGTCGCTGAACGCCGTGTCCATGCCCGGGTCGCCGGCGTATCCGGTACCGGGGGTGTATTGTGGCGCGGATGCCTTCACCGCCTCGTCGCGCCGTCGATCGGAATCCGATGGATTGTCTTCCGACTCGCGAGCCGTGCCAGCAGACTGCGGCTCTCTCTCGAAGACGTCCGAAGCATCGCCTGGAACGCCCGAGGAAAGCCCCGGTTGCGCGGCGGATTCGTTGGTGCGAAGGAGCGTGCCGTCATCCGTGCGCGTCGACACTTGCTGCATGCGGCTGCTCGGATTTGGAGCCGATGCGGAAGACGGTGCGGGTGTAGTACGAGGCGTCGGCGTTCCGCCGGCGGCGGGCATATCGTCGAGGGAGGCCGAGCTTGCTTCGCTCGTATTCGTCGATTGATGCTGTTGCTGCCCGAGTGAATGCTGCGGCGCAGATGCCAGTGGCGGCTCTTCACGGCTGCTCATCGTGCGCTCTTCATCCTGTGCCCGCCGGGACTGTTCGTCCAGGCGATCGCGCCACGCTTTGGCACGTTCCGCGATGTCGTTCGCACCGGTTCGGCGCATGACGTCGCACGCGAGATCGGTTTGCACTTCCGGGACATCGACGCTGACGACCGCTCCGCCGCGCCGGATGACTTCGCGATAATCTTCCGTCTCGGGTGGATACTCGCCGGGCTTGAACAGCCTGGAGAACAATTGTTCGAGTTGATCGAAGACCGGCTTTTCGCGGCGCACCTCTGTGCCCCCGGGAGCATAGACGCGCGGGCCACCCGTGGACGACGTGCCAACCGACGCCGCGTAAATCGAAATGTCGGCCTGGGATAGACCGGCTTCAGTCAGCGCACGCTGTGCCGCGCACGCATCGGCATAGCCGTCATAAACGCCTACGACGGTTTGTCTCATGATTGCCTCCTCCCGGTTGGCTACGGCCTATCGGCATCCGGATGGTGGGATAACCGCAACGGACGTGCCTATATCGGTCAGAGGAAAATCGCTTTTTTAGCGAGCCCTTCGCGCTCGCAAAGGTATGATCGTGCTTTAAATCAGCTCGATCCGGCATGCTCGCGCTCAAACTGACGCTTGTTCCGTTCTTCTTGGCTATCGTTTCAATGTCGGGCAGGTGGTGGGGGCCATCGATTGCTGGATGGTTAGCCGGCTTACCCGTTGTCGCCGGGCCGATATTGTTCATCCTTGTACTCACGCATGGCCCTGTCTTCGGCGCGCATGCTGCTACGCTTTCCCTCTCTGCGATCCTCGCATCGGAAGCATTCAATTTCGCCTATGCGTGGAGCTGTCGCTCCCATTCGTGGCCGATAGCGTTAGCTGCCGGCCTGGTTGCGTGGTTCATGTCTGCGTGCGGGTTGTCGATGCTGCCGGCATCGCCTGGCTGGGCCGTCACCGCAGCCCTCGCTGCTGTGGGCTTCGGCCAGTTCTTCTTGCCGCGCAGTTCGTCCAGCGCCGCAGGCGCATCGCTTGGGCGCTCCGACTTGATCGGCCGGATGGTTGCAGGCGCGGTCCTCACGCTGCTGGTTACTTCCTTGTCTGGTCGGCTGGGCGCCGCATGGAGCGGTTTGCTCGCGGTCTTTCCGCTGCTCGGAATCGTCTTGTCGGTCTCATCGCACCGCGCGTATGGACCAGACTTTGTGATTTCGCTGCTGCGAGGCATGGTACTCGGCAGATTCTCGTTTGCGGCTTTTTGCTTGCTGCTTGCGTTCTCGTTGCCTCATCAGCATCCGGCTGTCGCGTTCTTGGAGGCGTCACTGTTGGCCATGATCGTGCAGTGGGGTACCAGGCGACTGGCAACCCTGCCGCGAGCAAAGAGTTCGGCACCGAACGTCGTTGCTACCGATTGAGTTCGAGCGAGGTTCCGAGCGATCGCTCTCCTCAGAAGATGGACCGCTTGCTCAGGGTGGTCAACCATTCCAGGGACAACGTGCCGGCGAGTGAATTGCCATTGGCATCGAGCCCGGGCGACCACACGCACACCGCCATTTCGCCAGGCAGCACGGCGACGATGCCACCGCCGACGCCGCTTTTCGCCGGCAGCCCGACGCGATAAACGAAGTCGCCCGCTGCGTCGTAGGTGCCGCAGGTCAACATCAGTGCGGACAGACGCTTGGTCGAGCTTTCGTCGAGAATGCGTTCGCCCGACACGGGGGCGACACCTCCGTTGGCGAGAAACAGCGCCGCCTTGGCGAGCTCGACGCAATTCATCTCGATCGCGCACTGGCGGCAATATGCGTCGATGACGACTTCGGGCGGCATCTGCAGGTTGTCGAAGCTTGCGATGAAGTGCGCCATCGCGCGGTTGCGTTCGGCGTGCGCGAGTTCGGAATGGGCGACGCGCAGGTCGTAGTCGATATCCGTGGCGCCTGTCAGCCGCCGCATAAATTGCACGAGTGCAGTCTCCGCGCCGACGAAGCGGCGGCAGAGGATGTCCGTGACGACGAGTGCGCCGGCGTTGATGAACGGGTTGCGCGGTTTGCCGCGTTCGGTCTCGAGTTGCACGAGCGAATTGAATGCCGTACCCGACGGCTCTCGGCCGACGCGTTCCCATAGTGCGTCGCCCAGCAACTGGAACGCGAGCGTGCAGGCGAATAGCTTCGAGATGCTCTGAATGGAAAAGCGTACGTTGGCGTCGCCGATGCTGAAGACGTTCCCGCCAACGGTCACGATAGCCATGCCGAAGCGTTCAGCGGGCACTCTGGCGAGTTCGGGAATGTAATTGGCAACACGCCCGGCGGTGCGCCAAGGTTCGATGTCGCGATGAATCTGCTCGAGAATCGATTGATAGTTCTGCTCGGTCATTGACGGCGCATCTGAAGGCAGCAGTGAGTGCGGCCGCGATGATACCGCAGCAGGTCTGCCGCGCGTGCGGTCCCACTGGAGGCGGTCGTAGCGGCCGCGCGCGGGCGCTGAAAAAGTTTGGTTCACGGGCTTGTCATGCGAGTCTGCTTGGCCTACTATTCGCATCCTCTTTGAGAGGCGCAGGATTGCAGCGTGCCGCGGTCGACGGGTTTTAAGCGAAGCGAGAAAAAACCAGTTGACGATGTACGAGAAGGGCTGCATAATCTCGCTTCTCTGCTGCTTAAGCAGCAACGCAAGACGGTGAGCCGGGTGGTGATGACGGCAAGCGGTTGAGCGACGCGATCTTTAACAATTCACAGTCGATAAGTGTGGGCACTTGATGCGGCGAGCGGCACGTGACTCTTCGGAGTGACGTGCCTAAGCGAAAGTATCAAGTCTCACACAGTATTGAGGAAGGTTTCGAGCTATCCAGCAATGGATGGAATCGAAAACACGTCAGTACGTTGAGTGAGCGACCGACTCGTAAAGAGTCGAAAACAGTAACAGGTATTGAACTGAAGAGTTTGATCCTGGCTCAGATTGAACGCTGGCGGCATGCCTTACACATGCAAGTCGAACGGCAGCACGGGGGCAACCCTGGTGGCGAGTGGCGAACGGGTGAGTAATACATCGGAACGTGTCCTGGAGTGGGGGATAGCCCGGCGAAAGCCGGATTAATACCGCATACGCTCTATGGAGGAAAGCGGGGGACTCGCAAGGGCCTCGCGCTCAAGGGGCGGCCGATGGCGGATTAGCTAGTTGGTGGGGTAAAGGCCTACCAAGGCGACGATCCGTAGCTGGTCTGAGAGGACGACCAGCCACACTGGGACTGAGACACGGCCCAGACTCCTACGGGAGGCAGCAGTGGGGAATTTTGGACAATGGGGGCAACCCTGATCCAGCAATGCCGCGTGTGTGAAGAAGGCCTTCGGGTTGTAAAGCACTTTTGTCCGGAAAGAAAACTCTCGTCCTAATACGATGGGGGGATGACGGTACCGGAAGAATAAGCACCGGCTAACTACGTGCCAGCAGCCGCGGTAATACGTAGGGTGCGAGCGTTAATCGGAATTACTGGGCGTAAAGCGTGCGCAGGCGGTTTGCTAAGACCGATGTGAAATCCCCGGGCTTAACCTGGGAACTGCATTGGTGACTGGCAGGCTAGAGTATGGCAGAGGGGGGTAGAATTCCACGTGTAGCAGTGAAATGCGTAGAGATGTGGAGGAATACCGATGGCGAAGGCAGCCCCCTGGGCCAATACTGACGCTCATGCACGAAAGCGTGGGGAGCAAACAGGATTAGATACCCTGGTAGTCCACGCCCTAAACGATGTCAACTAGTTGTTGGGGATTCATTTCCTTAGTAACGTAGCTAACGCGTGAAGTTGACCGCCTGGGGAGTACGGTCGCAAGATTAAAACTCAAAGGAATTGACGGGGACCCGCACAAGCGGTGGATGATGTGGATTAATTCGATGCAACGCGAAAAACCTTACCTACCCTTGACATGGACGGAAGGCCGCTGAGAGGTGGTCGTGCTCGAAAGAGAACCGTCGCACAGGTGCTGCATGGCTGTCGTCAGCTCGTGTCGTGAGATGTTGGGTTAAGTCCCGCAACGAGCGCAACCCTTGTCCTTAGTTGCTACGCAAGAGCACTCTAAGGAGACTGCCGGTGACAAACCGGAGGAAGGTGGGGATGACGTCAAGTCCTCATGGCCCTTATGGGTAGGGCTTCACACGTCATACAATGGTCGGAACAGAGGGTTGCCAACCCGCGAGGGGGAGCTAATCCCAGAAAACCGATCGTAGTCCGGATTGCACTCTGCAACTCGAGTGCATGAAGCTGGAATCGCTAGTAATCGCGGATCAGCATGCCGCGGTGAATACGTTCCCGGGTCTTGTACACACCGCCCGTCACACCATGGGAGTGGGTTTTACCAGAAGTGGCTAGTCTAACCGCAAGGAGGACGGTCACCACGGTAGGATTCATGACTGGGGTGAAGTCGTAACAAGGTAGCCGTATCGGAAGGTGCGGCTGGATCACCTCCTTTCTCGAGCTAGTGCTCAAAGCTTAAGTGCTCACGCTTATCGGCTGTGAAGATTGACAGACTCAGGGGTCTGTAGCTCAGTCGGTTAGAGCACCGTCTTGATAAGGCGGGGGTCGTTGGTTCGAATCCAACCAGACCCACCATTGTCTGCGGTGTGGCTGAAGCATGAACCCGAGTCCGATAAGTCTGTGCCTGGGGGCATAGCTCAGCTGGGAGAGCACCTGCTTTGCAAGCAGGGGGTCGTCGGTTCGATCCCGTCTGCCTCCACCATCCCCGCCCTCGTTGGCGCTTTAGCGCTTACGAGGGGGCGATCCCCGAAGGGGGAATCATCAATGGGAAGTGTTTGAGCGAGAGCGGCAAGGTTCTCGCGCGAGTCGAATATTTGTCATTGGCGATTGAGCCAGTCAGTGCGATGTAGTTATCGACTGTCGATCTTTAACAATCTGGAAGAAGTAGTAATGGATATTGGAAGCGTCTATGAGATGGACGTGGAAGATATCAGGGTAGTGATTGTATCAGTATGAAAAGTGATCGAAAGTTCACTTGGAATACGGCAAACGCGAGAACTCAAACCTGTAACGATGTGTGTCGAGCCCCGTAAGGGATGAGACGCTCTCGTTATAGGGTCAAGCGAACAAGTGCATGTGGTGGATGCCTTGGCGATCACAGGCGATGAAGGACGCGGTAGCCTGCGAAAAGCCCCGGGGAGCTGGCAAACGAGCTTTGATCCGGGGATGTCCGAATGGGGAAACCCACTCCGTATGGAGTATCCGTAGCTGAATACATAGGCTACGAGAGGCGAACGCGGTGAACTGAAACATCTAAGTAACCGCAGGAACAGAAATCAACCGAGATTCCCAGAGTAGTGGCGAGCGAAATGGGAAGAGCCTGTACGAGTTAGCTGTGCTGTTAGCTGAACGCTCTGGAAAGTGCGGCCATAGCGGGTGATAGCCCCGTAAGCGAAAACAGTGTGGTGGGACTAGGCGTACGACAAGTAGGGCGGGACACGTGAAATCCTGTCTGAAGATGGGGGGACCATCCTCCAAGGCTAAATACTCGTGATCGACCGATAGTGAACCAGTACCGTGAGGGAAAGGCGAAAAGAACCCCGGGAGGGGAGTGAAATAGATCCTGAAACCGCATGCATACAAACAGTCGGAGCCCCGCTTTAAGCGCTTTCGGCGCATTCATGAAATGAATGCGTCAAAAGACGCTCAAGCTTGAAATAGCAAGCTGTGCGCTTAAAGTGGATTTAAGCGCGAGAGCGCTTAAAGCGGGGTGACGGCGTACCTTTTGTATAATGGGTCAGCGACTTACGTTCAGTAGCAAGCTTAACCGATTAGGGCAGGCGTAGCGAAAGCGAGTCCGAATAGGGCGTTCAGTTGCTGGGCGTAGACCCGAAACCAGATGATCTATCCATGGCCAGGTTGAAGGTGCGGTAACACGTACTGGAGGACCGAACCCACTAACGTTGAAAAGTTAGGGGATGAGCTGTGGATAGGGGTGAAAGGCTAAACAAATCTGGAAATAGCTGGTTCTCTCCGAAAACTATTTAGGTAGTGCCTCGTGTATCACCTTCGGGGGTAGAGCACTGTCATGGTTGAAGGGTCCATTGCGGATTACTTCGCCATAGCAAACTCCGAATACCGAAGAGTGCAATCACGGGAGACAGACATCGGGTGCTAACGTCCGGTGTCAAGAGGGAAACAACCCAGACCGCCAGCTAAGGTCCCTAAATATGGCTAAGTGGGAAACGAAGTGGGAAGGCTAAAACAGTCAGGAGGTTGGCTTAGAAGCAGCCACCCTTTAAAGAAAGCGTAATAGCTCACTGATCGAGTCGTCCTGCGCGGAAGATGTAACGGGGCTAAGCCATATACCGAAGCTGCGGATGCGTGTACTCCTTCAAGTGCACCAAGCTTGTCGCCACGTCAGTGGCGACAAAGCGCTCAACAATGATCGTTGGGTGTAATGCAAGGTGGATTTGAAGGAGTACACGCATGGTAGGAGAGCGTTCTGTAAGCCTGCGAAGGTGTCTCGGAAGGGATGCTGGAGGTATCAGAAGTGCGAATGCTGACATGAGTAGCGATAAAGGGGGTGAAAGGCCCCCTCGCCGTAAGCCCAAGGTTTCCTACGCAACGTTCATCGGCGTAGGGTGAGTCGGCCCCTAAGGCGAGGCAGAAATGCGTAGCTGATGGGAAGCAGGTCAATATTCCTGCACCATTGTGAGATGCGATGGGGGGACGGATCGCGGAAGGTTGTCCGGGTGTTGGACGTCCCGGTCGCTGCATTGGAGAAGGCGCTTAGGCAAATCCGGGCGCGTAATTCAAGGGTGTGGCGCGAGCGGCTTTAAGCTGCGAAGCAATCGGAAGGGGTCCCAAGAAAAGCCTCTAAGCTTCAGTCTCATGATGACCGTACCGCAAACCGACACAGGTGGGCGAGATGAGTATTCTAAGGCGCTTGAGAGAACTCGGGAGAAGGAACTCGGCAAATTGGTACCGTAACTTCGGGATAAGGTACGCCCTGGTAGCTTGACTGGCTTGCGCCAGAAGGGTGAAGGGGTTGCAATAAACTGGTGGCTGCGACTGTTTAATAAAAACACAGCACTCTGCAAACACGAAAGTGGACGTATAGGGTGTGACGCCTGCCCGGTGCCGGAAGATTAAATGATGGGGTGCAAGCTCTTGATTGAAGTCCCGGTAAACGGCGGCCGTAACTATAACGGTCCTAAGGTAGCGAAATTCCTTGTCGGGTAAGTTCCGACCTGCACGAATGGCGTAACGATGGCCACACTGTCTCCTCCCGAGACTCAGCGAAGTTGAAGTGTTTGTGATGATGCAATCTCCCCGCGGCTAGACGGAAAGACCCCATGAACCTTTACTGTAGCTTTGCATTGGACTTTGAACCGATCTGTGTAGGATAGGTGGGAGGCTATGAAAGCAGGACGCTAGTCTTGCTGGAGCCGTCCTTGAAATACCACCCTGGTTTGTTTGAGGTTCTAACCTTGGGCCCTGAATCGGGCTCGGGGACAGTGCATGGTAGGCAGTTTGACTGGGGCGGTCTCCTCCCAAAGCGTAACGGAGGAGTACGAAGGTACGCTAGGTACGGTCGGAAATCGTGCTGATAGTGCAATGGCATAAGCGTGCTTAACTGCGAGACCGACAAGTCGAGCAGGTGCGAAAGCAGGTCATAGTGATCCGGTGGTTCTGTATGGAAGGGCCATCGCTCAACGGATAAAAGGTACTCTGGGGATAACAGGCTGATACCGCCCAAGAGTTCATATCGACGGCGGTGTTTGGCACCTCGATGTCGGCTCATCTCATCCTGGGGCTGTAGCCGGTCCCAAGGGTATGGCTGTTCGCCATTTAAAGAGGTACGTGAGCTGGGTTTAAAACGTCGTGAGACAGTTTGGTCCCTATCTGCCGTGGGCGTTGGATATTTGAAGGGGGCTGCTCCTAGTACGAGAGGACCGGAGTGGACGAACCTCTGGTGTACCGGTTGTCACGCCAGTGGCATCGCCGGGTAGCTATGTTCGGAAGAGATAACCGCTGAAAGCATCTAAGCGGGAAACTCGCCTTAAGATGAGATATCCCCGGGGACTTGATCCCCTTGAAGGGTCGTTCGAGACCAGGACGTTGATAGGTCGGGTGTGTACACGCAGTAATGCGTTCAGCTAACCGATACTAATTGCCCGTACGGCTTGATCCTATAACCGGAGCGTTTTATATGCCCAGGTTGTGATCCGCGCCTTGCCCTAGTGAACTCCTCACTAGCGATACGTCACTACCCCCCATTACACCCCCACTTCTTCCCAGATTGGCTGTGCAGCCCAAGCCGCACAGCAACAAGTCATGCCTGATGACCATAGCGAGTCGGCCCCACCCCTTCCCATCCCGAACAGGACCGTGAAACGACTCCACGCCGATGATAGTGCGGATTGCCCGTGTGAAAGTAGGTAATCGTCAGGCTCCCTCTGCCAGGCAGAGTGCGCACCTCAGTGCCTACTCTGACCTACGCAACGTGCATAAAACCCCCGGCTCGCGACAAGCAGACCGGGGGTTTTTGCTTTGGGCGCCCGACCGCGGTCGCTGGCATCGGGAAGCCCGCCCCTTCTGCAGCCTTGACCATTCACACGTGGCGCCGCCGCACTGTGACGCCGCCGTTTATTGTCGGTTTTCAACCGCCGTTCACAGCGCCGGCCCGATGATCGATGTCTCGGCATTCTTGATATCGAGCTCGAACCGAAACCATGTATGACTTGGCGAAATAGGAGTAGCGTCGGTGAGCTTTGCGGTACCTCGCACATTTTTCGCCATTTTTTCGCGTCGGGACGCGGCCACACCGAAGCGCGTGATCAAGAATCCAATCTCGTTTTCAGAACGCCAATTCCCCGATTGCGCGGCAGCCGGCCGCGTTTGCAAGAGGAGCAGAAGCAGTGAGTCGAATCTACCGCAGCGGCGGCAGCGAATGGAGCGGAGCCCCTTCGAGTTCGCCGAGCGCGCCGGCGACATCCCCGAGGGAGGAACGATCGACACGAAGCCGGCGCAGCGGTATTTCGAGCCTCATCGACAATCTGTCGTCATGGGCACTCGGGTCCTCCTCGCGCCAGAGCGGCCGCAGCAGCGCGTCGGCGCCGTCGAACCGTACGGTGACGCCCCGCGATACGGCATCGATGGCATCGGCTGCTTCGGTACTCAGCGACATGAGCGAGGCATCTGTCAGCTCGGATGGGTCGAGCTATTCGGCCGCGAGCCGCCGCACGTCGCGTGCTCCGGGGGAGAGCCTCGGGTTGGGCTCGCACTATGAAGAGTTGGGCCGACACACCGGGCGTTCACGGCCAGTGCCGACGACAAGCCAACGCGCGTCGTCGTCTTCCAATCGGGTCGACTTCTCTGCCCAGGGTGTTGAATCGCAAACCATCTCCGGGCGCGGTCAATCGCTGAGGACTACCGGGCTGGATCTATGCACCGGCGTCGCCGTCGGAGGAGTACGCCGGGGCTCTGATGGCAGTGTCATCTCCTCTTCGGCCTCCGTGTTCCATTTGCTGCCCGGTGTGCGCAAGCCAGGGTTGGACGTCGCCCGGAAAATCAACTCACTGCGTTCGGAAGGCTACGAGGTCGATGCGTATGTGACCGGTGGCGACAGCACTTCGCACGCTGGCATGCAGCAGCGGGAAGCCATGGAAGCCATGCTGCAGGGTATGGACGTGCCCTATGGATCAGGCCCGCCCTCCGCCGGGGCATATGCCAAATATTCTCAATACCTCTCGGCAGAGATTCAGGACGACGGGCAGGTCAGCTACCGTCGGGGCGTGGATCGATGAGCGGATCGCTTCGCTGAAACGCGCCAGTGCGAGATGTTGAGGGAAGCCGTTAAAACGCATGGAACTGCCACGCTGGCGCGAGAGCGAGGACTTACGCAGTTTTCTGGCCGGCTTCGAACGACAACTTCCGTTGCGCAAAGCCTCTCGGATCGCCGATAACAGAGCTATCGTCAACGGCATCATGAACGCAACCGGCGGCGTCACTGGCGACATCGCAGCCCTGCTGTCGCGGGCGGCCGAGGCGGCGATCCGCTCCAAAACCGAATGCATCACACTCGGTAAGCGCCCCAGTGCTTCGGGCGGTGGCGACGAAAATGTCGCCTTCGGGGTGTCTGTGGCGAGGCTTACGAGCGACGAATATGAAGCTAGCTTGTCGAACGTCGACGACATTGAAGAAGATGTGCTGCCCGCCAGTTCGGGGGTATGTTTCTCAGTGCTTGCCGCGTTTCGATCATCACCCGAAGTTGCGCCTGAGGCGCCGAGCGGCCCCGCGCGATTCATTTAATTTCCAGGACTTTGGGAATGCTGCCGGTCAGCCGCAACGGCGAACCATGCATCCCTACCAATGGCAGTACTCCTCGCTATGCCGGCTGTGCTGCCACCAACCGGATGCGCGTGATCTCGGACGGCGCACCCAGACGCTTCGGCGGGCCCCAGTATCCCGTGCCCCGGCTCGTGTAAATCCATAAATCGTCGATTCGTGCCAAACCGGCCGTAAAAGGCTGCTGAAATCGGACGAAGAAGTTCCACGGGAAAAACTGTCCTCCATGGGTATGGCCGGAAAGCTGCAACGTATAGCCCGCCTCGACAGCTGCGAGTGCAGTCCGCGGCTGGTGTGCGAGCAGTATGCGGACACGCGCTTCATCGGGTGCGTGCCTGACTGCCCCGGCAGGATCGCTGCGATGCGAGTCGTTGAAATTGCCGGCCGAGTAGTCAGTGACGCCTGCCATGACAAACGACGCACCGTTGTGCTCGACCACAACATGCTCGTTCATCAGTACGCGTAGACCCAGCCGTCGGAACTCGGCGATCCATTCGTCGGCACCCGAATAATATTCGTGGTTGCCAGTTACCAGAAAAGCGCCATGCCGGGCCTTTAAACGGCCGAGTGGCCGCGTATGTTCGCCGAGCTGCACCACGCTGCCGTCGACAACATCTCCCGTTACAGCGATGACATCGGCTTGCAGCCGGTTCACTTCGGTGACGATAGCGTCGACGTACGATTGTTTGATCGTCGGGCCAACGTGTATATCGCTGATCTGAACGATGGTTAACCCATCCAACTCGGGCGGCAAGTCGGCGATCGGTATATCGACGTTCGCTACCTTCGCCCTGCGTCGCGCATTGATGAACCCGATCGCCGTCGAGATCATTGCCAGCAGAGGCACGCCCACTGCCGAATCGACGCGCCATCGATCGAGCGAGACGGTGCGCGGCAGCAGCGAATCGATCGTCAGCAGAGATGCAATCGACAAATCGCGCACAAACGTGATGACAAGCAGCGACGAAAAAAATCCCATTACGAGCAATCCGATCCAGGCCAGGCGATCGGCGAGCGGCTGGCGCTGCACGAAATATCGCGCCAGTACGCCCAGAGGTATCAGAAGGCAGGACAAGACGAGCCAGACGACCGCAGCTGCCTTTACAGGCGTGCCGAACGGCCACTCGGGAATGAGTCTGGAACCAACGTAGATATGCAGCAGGATGCCGACACCGATTACTCGAATCAGAAAACTGGAACGGCGCATGGAAAGGGCAACCTCCGCAGGAATGCTGCGCATTCTACCGACCTGCCGGATTATCTGCTCGGCGCCGATCGAACGCCTTCGGCCGGTTTCGACGCTGTGCGTTGCACATCGCGCACTTGGCGGGATCGTTTGTTCTCCTAATCGATCTAATGCAATGACTTCATGATTCGAGCCCTGCGCCATCGGGCGCTACCGACAGGGGAGGAGAATGATGAAGACGATGAAATGGCTTCATCTACAGTCGAGCCAGCGGCATCATATCGGGTACGAAGGCAGCCATGTCATGCTGCCGCTCGTGGTGCTCTCCCTGATGGCGTTAGGCGTGTATTACCTTGTGCGCCGCATCGATTTGCTCGAAATCGCGCGCACGACCCTGTTCGATGTGGCGATGGTATTCGTGGCCCTGGGGATTGCGGGGCTTTTCGGAGTCGCCGGGGCTTGGCTGCGCTCCGGAACGGATGCCGAAAGCGAGCGCTTTTGCTTCGTCGGAGCGTTGATCGGCGCGATCGTCTTCTATCTCGCGGTGCTGATTGCGCCGTAATACACCGCTGTGGCATGAGCCGATTGGTGAAAGCTGTCCCCGGCGCACCGGTAATCCCCCCGCTTTTAACGCGAGGCAGAAGTAGAAGCTATGCTGCGGCCATGAGCCGCTGTTTCGGCGTCATGCCGCCCAGGCCCATGTTAGGGCGCTCGTGATTGTATTGCCACATCCATTCCGTCGCGAAGTGCTGCACGTGCGCGAGGTCGTCCCAGTAGTACTGCGATAGCCATTCATAGCGCACCGTACGATTGAATCGCTCCACGTAGGCGTTCTGCTGCGGCTTGCCCGGCTGGATGTAGTTCAACGCTATGCCATGCTTGGCTGCCCATTGCGTGATTGCGTCGCTCAGGTACTCCGGGCCGTTATCGCACCGTATCGCCATCGGCTTTCCCCGCCAGTCAATGATCTGCTCCAAGGCGCGGATGACGCGCGCAGATGGCAACGAGAAGTCGATCTCGATTCCCAATGCCTCGCGGTTGAAGTCGTCGATCACGTTGAACAGCCGGATACTTCGGCCATCCTTCAACTGGTCGTGCATAAAATCCATCGACCACACCGCATTCATCGACGCCGGAACGATCAACGGCTCCGGTGCCTGCCGTACGAGCCGCTTGCGCGGCTTGATGCGCAGGTTCAACTCCAGTTCCCGGTAAATCCGGTACACGCGCTTATGGTTCCAGCCGAAGCCCTTCACGTTGCGCAGGTACAGGAAACACAGCCCAAAGCCCCAGTTGCGATGATTGTGGGTCAGCCGTAGCAGCCAGTCGGCAATCTGCTCGTTCTCCGCACTGCGCTGCCGCTCATAGCGGTAGCACGTCTGGCTTATGCCAAATGCCTCGCATGCAAGCCGTATCGACACACCCCGGCTCGCTACTGCTTCTCTGGCCATCTCGCGGCGGGTAGATGGCCTCAGTCTTTTTTTGCTAGCGCCTCCGCGACGATCTCCGCCTTGAGCTTCTCTTCGACGTACATCTTGCGCAGTCGCGCGTTCTCCGCTTCCAGCTCCTTCATCTTGGCCATCAGCGGCACGTCCATCCCGCCGTACTTGCCGCGCCAGTTGTAGAAGGTCGCCGTGCTAATGCCCAGCTCCCGGCAAATCTCCGGTACCGCCACGCCAGCTTCCGCGCGCTTGAGCGCCTCCATGATCTGGCTATCCGTGAACTTCGACTTCTTCATTGCGTAGAACTCCCTTTGCTGGAAATTCTACTTCTGATCCCGCTTACTGGACGGGAGGATTACCCACCGGGCGCCGGGTATTCAGGCCGCCTCAGGCGATTCGCGCTATTTCGTCGAAGGCGAGGCGCGGAAGGCGCGCGCGCAGCTTGCTGTGATCGCCGTAGCCCAGATTGATCAGGAAATTCGATTTGATCGTCGTGCCGGCAAAGAACGCTTCATCGACCTTGGCTGGCTGGAAGCCGGACATCGGCCCGGCATCGAGACCGAGCGCCCGCGCCGCAATGATCAAGTAGGCGCCCTGGAGAGATGCGTTGCGAAATGCCGTCGAGTGGATCATGCCGTCGTTACCGTCGAACCAGCCGCGCACGTCGGAATGTGGATAAAGCTTCGGCAGGTGTTCGTAAAATGCCATATCCATTGCTGCGATGACCGTCACCGGAGCTGCCATCGTTTTTTCGATGTTCGCCTCGGACAGCGCGGGCCGAAGCTTTTCCTTCGCTTCGGGACTCTTGACGAATACGAAGCGGGCGGGGCTCGAATTGAAGGACGTTGGGCCCAGAACCGTCAACTCGACGATCTGTTTCAGGAGCGCGTCGTCCACCGGCTTCGGCAGCCAGGCGCTATGGGTGCGGGCGGTACGGAACATCTGGTCGAGGGCTTCGTTGGACACTGTCATGATCGAAAGAAAAGTCGGAAGGGTTGGGTAGGGGTGTAGCGAGCAATCATAACCGCGGTCGGCGGACCGCGTGAGCGCGGCGCTTTGCCGGCGCCTCGCCTCGCCGTTGCATACGCGAATGAACCGATATTGACGAAGCCTCTGTCCGCCCTTAGCGTGGGAAAACGACAAGCCAGACCGGTCGGCGCCGCGCCCGGAAATCGTTTGAAGCGAGGACCTTTTGAATCGTCTGCATCAATCAATGCTTCCCGGGGTGGCCGAGTTGCCCGAGCCGGAAGTCGACTGGTATCCGGATTGGCTTTGCGCGGCCACGGCAGTGGATATGCTCGAACGCTTGAAGGAAGAGGTCGTCTGGAAACAGGACTCGATCGGCACACCTGGAGGCGTAAAGCTATTGCCCCGGCTGACCGCATGGCAGGGGGAGCCGGGTGCGGTCTATGTCTATTCGGGGATCCGGAACGACCCGCTGCCCTGGTCCTCGAGCGTACGGATGCTCAGGGACCTGGCTGAGGAGGCGACAGGCGCGCGATTCAACAGCGTACTGTTGAATCGTTACCGCAGCGGCAATGACAGTATGGGATGGCATGCCGATCGGGAACCCGAACTAGGCGCCACGCCGGTGATCGCATCGGTGAGCTTGGGGGCGACTCGCCGCTTCGATTTGCGGCACAACCAGACCGGCGTCGTCCGAACCTTCGAATTGACGAGCGGCAGCCTTCTCGTGATGCGCGGCAGCACGCAGGCTCAGTGGCGGCATCGCGTTCCCAAGGCGCCAACCGTGCAAGGCGAGCGCATCAATCTGACGTTTCGCTGGGTGATCTGACGTTTCGCTGGGTGTCGTCGCAATAGCGAACTTTTAATAGAAATTTAAAAAGTTTATGCGCATAACGTCGTGGCACACCGCGATCGCTAAGGCGGATCCGGCGAGCCGCTCGTGAGGAAGCGAAAAAAACTCGCCGTACGGCGAGTTTTTTCAATCCATGTTGCGTCGCGTCAATTCGGGAAGACGCTGTTCTCGGGGAGCACGGACCGCTTTTCGACGGCCTGTAGCCGCCATAAGCCCCCGGTGGACGCGGGTTTTGTTGCGCAGAGCCACTGTGCAGCGCCTTGCGCCGCCGCTACGCGCTCGTCGCGGTCCACGTGGAGTCCGCTCAGCGTGCAAACAGGCGTCGAGGTCTGAGGCGCACAGAGTTTCGTGACGCCGTCCTCGTCACGCATATCCCCCCAGGCGGGCAAGTCGATCCCGTCATGCGACTCTCTCGACCAGACGTGCTCGTTGGTGTCGAGCCACAGCACCGCATAGTCGTGATTGACGGTGGGGTCGGGACCGTTGATCAGAATCGTGAGTCTCATCGAAAATCGCTCCTGACAAAACGTTTCGCCCCGCCGGGCGCGCACCGCGATTCGCTCGGCGAGGCCGCATCGGGTTTGAATCTAGTTGAGAACTACACTTTAGGAAAAATAAAAGGCGGCCGCTACTGGATCTGCATCGCGACGCGGGTCATCCTTGACGGGCAAGGCCCAGGCGTTCGAGCGTGAGTGGGTCGAATTCGCCGCCGAAATACTTCGACAACGCTTGCAGGAATTCGGCGTTGTCTGGCGTGGCGTGTGCGAAGAGTGTCATCGACGACCGGAATTTGACGTCGTCGGGGTCGCCGAAGATCTGGTCGATCGAGCGGCCCTCTGTTTCGTTGACCCATCGCGTGCATTCTTTGAGCCGAGGGCCGAGCAGGGGATGGTTCACATATGCGCGAGCTTCATCGAGCGACGCAATCGCGAAGCGCTGCGCCATGGCGCTCTTACCCAATCCGGCGATCTGCGGAAACACGAACCACATCCAGTGCGTGCGTTTGCGGCCAGAGCGCAGCTCAGTGCTGACCTGCTCGTAGACAGGTGCCTGCGCATCGACGAACCGCTGTAAGTCGTATGCTGCATCTTGCGCATCGCTCATTTCGCCTTCCCTCCTGCCCTTGCATTGGCACTGGCGCGGCCCGACACCTACTGCCGCTCAGAATACGCTCCATTGGCCGCGAAAAAGCGCCGCCACCCACTCGGGGTTCGAGGGCCAGTAGCCGTGCATGTAGGTCGCAAAAATCAGGCCGTGAGCGAATATCCGTTCGCCCGGTTCGTCGGACGACGCTCGTCGACTGTGTGCAATGGGTAGGAGCGGCGTATCGAGGTGCGAATAATGGAACGTATGGCCTGTCGTGGTGCCATGCGGCGTCGCGATCTGCTCCATGCCCAGCGCCGCGAGTCGCGTTTGCATCGTTGCATGTCCGGGGAGAAGGCCCAGCATCGGATGGCGGGTGCCTGCGGTGTCCGTCAGACTTTCCACCAGATAAAGCATGCCGCCGCATTCGGCAACCAGCGGCTTTTGTGCGGTTACATGCGCTCGGATCGAATGGGCTGTTTCGGCGTTCGTCGCGAGCTTGGCAGCATGGAGCTCGGGGTAGCCTCCCGGAAGATACAGCGCATCGACCCCCGGCGGGACAGGCTCGTCGGCCAGCGGGGAGAAGTAGCTCACACGGGCACCGAGCGCGGCGATGAGCGCAACGTTCGCCGGATAGATAAATGAAAAGGCGGCGTCCCGCGCGATCGCAATGTGCAAGCCGGCCAGCAAGGCGGGCGGGACATAGGCTGCTTCGGCCTGAAATTCGACGGGTGGCGGCAGTTCGGCCAGCGCCGTCTGCGATAACGCGTCCGCCGCTCTCTCGATGCGTGTCTCGATGCCTGCGATTTCGTCGGCTTGATGCAGTCCGAGGTGTCTGGACGGCAAGCCGATCTCCTCGGAAGGCGCCACGTAGCCGAGCCAGCGAAGGTCGCGCGGCAGAGCCTCTTCGAGCATCGCGGCGTGACGCGCGGAGCCGACATGATTGGCGAGCACGCCAAAAAACGGGACGTCCGGGCGATAGCGGGCGAGGCCGAACGCGACCGCTCCGAACGTCTGTGCCATGGCTTTGGCCGAGATGACGGCGGCGACGGGCACGCCGAACTTCGCGGCGAGGTCTGCGCTGCTCGGCGTGCCATCGAAAAGGCCCATCACGCCTTCGATCAGCAGCAGATCCGAGCGTTCCGCCGCCTCGGCAAGCAGGCGGCGGCACTCGCGCTCGCCGACCATCCACAGATCGAGCGAAAACACCGGGGCTCCGCTTGCACGCGCGAGAATCATCGGGTCGAGGAAGTCGGGTCCGGCTTTGAAGACCGTCACGCGCCGCCCCTGCCGGCGGTGCATTCGCGCAAGCCCCGCGGTCATCGTGGTCTTGCCTTGGCCGGACGCCGGTGCGCTGATGAACAGGGCGGGGCATGCGGGCATCGTCAGAACTCCACGCCGCGTTGCGCCTTCACGCCCTGTTCGCGATACGGATGTTTGACGAGGCGCATCTCGGTGACGAGATCGGCAGCGTCGATCAGTGCATCGGGTGCGTGGCGGCCGGTCACGACCACATGCAGCATCGGCTCTCGCGCTTGCAGTACGCCCAGGACCTCCTCCAACGGCAGATAGTCATACTTGAGGACAGTGTTGAGTTCGTCGAGTATGACCATTCGATATTCGCCACTTCGAATCATGCGGACCGCCTCGTCCCAACCCTTGCGAGCGGTCGCCATATCGGCGTCGCGGTTTTGTGTGTTCCAGGTGTAGCCGTCGCCCATGGTGACGAAGTCGCATTGCGGATGGCTGCCAAGGAAATCGCGTTCGGAAGTGTGAAGGGCGCCCTTGATGAACTGGACGACGCCGATTCGCTCGGCGTGTCCGAGCATACGCACCGCCATACCGAACGCGGCCGTGCTCTTGCCCTTGCCGTTGCCGGTATGGACGATCAAGAGCCCTTTTTCGTGGGTGGCGGCGGCTTGCTTTTTCTCGTGGCCTTCGCGACGGCGTTGCGTCATGCGTTGATGCGAATCGGTATCGGTCTTCATCTGAGTCTCTCTGAGTGGTGTCATTCAGGCGCTGCTGCAATGGCGACAGTGACGTCGCCGTACGCCTGCTTTGCCGCGACGAGACGGCCGCCCGGGACTGCGAGGAGCGCGCACGGCTCGCAGACGCCGCGGGTGCCGACATGCGCATGAACGAGCGGCGAGCGATCTAGCGCGTCGTGCTCGTCGAGGAAGCGCTCGATTGCTTCGATCGAAAACGTAACGAGGGCAATGCCATGGCGAGTCGCGAATGCCAGCAGCGCAGGCTCGCTGGCTTTCGATGCGACCGTGGCAATGCGCTCAACGTTGTCCAGGCGCAGCCCGCTCAGTGCGGCCGCCACGGCGGATTCGATCTGTTCGACGGTGACGCCGCGCCGGCAGCCGACGCCCAGCGCTAGCGTGGCTCGCGAAGGGGGAGGGGCGCACGATGCATCTGTCATGTTGGCTTTGGCCCCTGCGTGCGGTGCCTGAGTGTGGCGGTGCTGAACGAACGGCGCACGCTCGCGCGCAAACCGTCGAACGAGAATTGGACGAACGCCGGCAGCGGCGCGGCCATAAGATAGCACACGCAATACTGCCGGCGAGCCTGCGCGAGAGCGCGCCGATTGCACGCGCTAGAGCGACCCCTTCTTCCGCACACTGAAAGTTTAGCGCTCGCTGCCAGCGAAACGGGCGATTGTCAATAATTGTCATTTTTTCGCCAAGCGGGCCCAAAACTTTAGACAGACTATTGCGAACATCGAGTTGTTCCGACAGAATGCCGAACAGATGACGTATGGCGCTATGAATCAATAGCGCCCCAAAAAATAACAATGACCAGCGACATAGGAGACCATCCCCATGTCGAAAACGAGAACAATACGGGCTGCACTTTCCTTGGGCAGGAATGCAAATGGGCATGGTGGATAACAACGGGTGGTGCAAACGTTTGCCTCGACGCGGTGCAAGTGCCGATGGCGTCCTCATTTCTTCGTTCGGCATTGGGTTGCGAGCTCCGCAGCGCGACGCTCCGCCTTAAATCCTGTTTTCGACGTTCGTCCCTCGACCCTCTGGATGCTGATCGATCCGGGGTAAGGCGACCTTTTTTCATATTGCATCATATTCGCCGCGTGGTGAGGAAGGGAATTTCTTTAACTAAAATCCCCGACTCTCGAATCGCAATTACTGGCCGGCGCATGTACGTTCCCTCTCACGGGTTAAGCGTCAGTCGAGTAATTAGTTATCCTAACTAAGTGGCGGTATTTGTCGGCGCGTGTCTACCCGATGGCTCCTTCGACACAAAGCTGTCATGAACCCATGGCGTGGCACGAAATAGTTCGCAAGGCGCGTTGTTTTAACGCTAGATAGAGCTTTTTGTTCTTATTTCCCATCTAATGACGGCCGCATGGCGGAACAAAAATGAACAAGTCATATAAGACGATTTGGAACGAGGCGCTGGGCGCCTGGGTCGCTGCATCGGAGTTGGACAAGTCGTGCGGCAAGGGGAAGACGGGAGCCGGGGCGGCCCTATGCGACGGCGGCAGCGATCGTCGCGGTGAGCGCGACGCTCCTATCCAGCACCGTTCGCATCTACGGGTACTGGTCGCGCTGCTTTTGACAGGCTTAGGTGGATGGGCTGCGCAAGCGCAGGCTCAAGTGAGCTGCTCCGCGTCTCCCTACAATTTCAGTGGCTCCGCTTCGTGCATGGGTTCGGCGTCCATAGCTTCTGGAGGCGGAGCCACTGCGGTAGGTTATGGCGCCAACGCTACAGGAATCAATCCCACGGCGGTCGGCTTTCAAGCTATCGCCACTGCTACCAACGCGATTTACCTGGGTGCGCGCAGTGCCGCCGGTACAGGCGCAACCGCGGAGTCGGCGATCGCCATCGGTACGGATGTCAAAGCTAACGGAACCAGCGCCATTGGCATGGGCGTGGACTCCGTTTCAAGTGGCAATATGTCGACGGCGGTCGGGGCATTGAGTAGCGCAACGGGAGACAACAGCGTTGCAATGGGTGCAAAGTCTACCGCTGCCGCGTCGGGTGTGGTGGCATTAGGCGCCGGAGCAGCCGGTTCGCAAATCAACGGCGTAGCCGTTGGCGCGGGAGCCTCCGCCACCGGTATCAACGCCGTCTACTTGGGTGCGCGCACCGCACCGGGTACCGGTTCGACAGGCACGTCGTCGATTGCCATTGGCACTGACGTGGCCGCTACCGGCGACTTCAGTACCGCCCTCGGCTTCCAGACGAAGGGCGGCGGATCTGCCGCTATCGCGATGGGTTACATCGCGACGAGCTCCGGGGTGCATGCCATCGCCGTGGGCTTTCAGTCCATCTCCACCGGTCTCAATTCCGTGTATCTGGGCGCGCGCAGCATCGCCGGCACGGGCGCAACGGCGGACGGGGCGGTTGCGCTCGGCACCGATGTCACGTCTTCCGGTCTTTCGTCTCTGGCCGCGGGAACGCAGGCTGTCGCGACGGCGCAGAATGCCGTGGCGTTGGGGGCGGGGTCCAATGCCAGCGGCACAAACGCAATTTCGCTCGGCTACCTGTCGGTGACGCAGGGGACTGCCTCGATCGCGATGGGTCAGGGAGCGGTCGTGGCCGGCACGGGCAGCAGCAATGCGATCGCGATCGGTTCGGTAGCCACGGCATCGGCCGTCAACGCCATGGCGATCGGCAACAGTACACAGGCGCTGGGGGCCTCGACGGTCGCTTTCGGCGATAGCACCACAGTTGCGGCTGTCGCGGGCACCGGTTCCATCGCCGGCGGACACAACTCGCGCGTGACGAGCGGAACGGGCGCCATCGCGCTCGGTGAAGCGCAGACGGCGAGCGGCAATGGCTCGGTCGCCATCGGCGATCCGGGCTCGGCGATCGGCACGGGCGCCGTGCAGGTCGGTGCGAACAATACGGCAAATGGAAACGGCGCCGTAGCCATCGGCAACAGCAACAACGCCCAGGGGCAAGGTTCGGTCGCCCTGGGCAATACTTCGAGTGCTTTGGGCGCCGGCGGCATCGCCCTCGGTTCGAGCGCGCTCGCCAGCAATACCAACGGCGTCGCGCTGGGCTCGGGCGCCGTTGCCACCAACAGCAACGATGTAGCACTGGGCGCCGGTTCCACCACGGCCGCCCCGAACCCGACACCGACCGGGACCATCGCCGGCAATTCAGTGACTTTTGCGGGCGGCAACCCCACGAGCGTCGTCAGCGTCGGGACGAGCACCGCGCCGCGGCAGGTCACCAATGTCGCGGCTGGGCAGATCACCAGTTCGAGCCTGGATGCGATCAACGGATCGCAACTCTTTGCAACTAACCAGGCGATCGGCAACGTGTCGACGACGCTGACCGGCTTGTCGTCCTCGTTCACGACGCTCAACAACCAAGCCGTCAAATACGATGTGAGCGGCGGCACGGTCAACTACACGAGTTTGACGCTGGATCCCGGCGGCGCGGCCACGCAAATACATAATGTCGCCGCAGGCACTGCCGCGACGGACGCGGTCAACGTCTCTCAACTGAACTCGGTCGTGGCCGCGAGCGCGACGCATTACTACAGCGTCAACGATGGCGGCACGCAGCAAGGCAATTTCACGAACAACGGTGCGACGGGAACCGATGCGATAGCGGCCGGCCCCAACGCAACGGCATCGGGCGCAAGCGGCGTCGCGCTAGGTTCGGGGGCGAGCGCAAGCAATACGGGTGCAGTTGCGCTGGGCAGCAATGCGCAAGCGACGGCCGCGAATTCCGTGGCGCTCGGTGCCAACTCGACGACGACGGCGAATCTCGGCCTTGCGGCATACAACCCGGGTACGGGCGTATTGGCGGGCACCGCGCCGGTCGGCGAAGTTTCCGTTGGCTCCGCAGGCAACGAGCGGCGCATCACGAACGTCGCGGCAGGCTCAGCTTCGACCGACGCCGTCAACGTCAGCCAGTTGCAATCGGTCGAATCGCAAGTCGCTCAAGCGCAAAGCAATTCGCTGCAGTGGGACCCGACGGCCAATGGCGGAACCGGTGCCTATAGTGCGGATCACGGTGGAAGCGGTCCCAACGTGATCACGAACGTTGCGCCCGGAGCGCTGAGCCCGACGAGCACCGACGCGGTCAACGGTTCGCAACTCTTTACGACGAATCAGAACGTCACGACGCTCGCGACGACGGTCAACAACATTCAGAATGGCGCGGGCATCAAGTACTTCCACGCCAATTCGACCGCGGCCGACAGTCAGGCCGTGGGCACCGACAGCGTCGCGATCGGCCCGCTCGCAGTGGCAAGCGGCTCGGACAGTCTCGCCGCGGCAAACGGCGCGCAGGCGCAGGCCGCCAACGCAATGGCGCTCGGCGCACAGTCGACCGTTTCGGTGGCGGGCGGTGTCGCGATCGGCTCGGGCTCGGTTTCCGATCGGCCGGTGAGCTCGTCACAGGGATCGATCGCGGCCGGCAGCCATGCCATCCCTTTCAACACGCAAGACGCAGTGCTGCTCGGGGCGGTCTCATTCGGTAATGCGGCGGCCGGTAGCCAGACTTACCGGCAGTTGACGAATGTGGCGGACGGCACGGGACAGAACGATGCGGTGACGGTCCGACAGCTCTCCGGCGCGCTGCAGGCGTTCTCGGTCTCGGCGACGAAATATTTCCACGCGAACTCGTCGGCGACCGACTCGCTCGCGATCGGAACGGACTCGGTCGCCGTCGGGCCGACGACAGTCGTCAATGGCGATAACGGCGTCGGCATGGGCAACGGGGCAATCGTGGGACAGAACGCTCCTGGCGGCGTGGCAATTGGCGAAGCCTCGACCTCGGGACAGGCCGATGCCATCGCGCTCGGCAGCGGTTCGACAGCGAACGGCGCTCAGTCCATCGCACAAGGCGCGCACTCGAATGCCGGCTTCGCGGGCGGCGTGGCTATCGGCTCGGGTGCGACGAGCAGCGCCGTCGATGCCCTCGCGTTGGGCTCCGGCTCGAGCGCATCGTTCGCCAATAGCGTGGCCTTGGGTGCCGGTTCGGTGACGACGGTCGGCGCGTTGAGCAGTTACATCGCCTATGGGTTGAGCACGCCGCAATCCTCGGTGGGCGAGGTGAACGTCGGCGGCCGCCAGATCACCGGCCTCGCCGCGGGCCGTCTCGGCACCGATGCGGTCAATGTCTCGCAGTTGGAGGCGGTTCAGCAGCAGTTGACCACGCTGATCACCAACAGCGGCAACTTCTCGTCGACGCCGGGCGGTTCCGGCGGCAGCACGACGCCGCCGGCGTCGACCGGGTCGAATTCTTCGGCGGGAGGCTCGGGCTCGGTAGCCTCGGGCTCGAGCAGCACGGCCGTGGGCAATAACTCTTCGGCAACGGGTAACGGCACCACGGCTGTCGGCGTCGGCGCCAGCGCGACGGGCAACGGATCGACCGCGATCGGTTCGGGCAGTAACGATGGCGGGCGTACGAACGTGGTGGCCGTGGGATCGAGCACGTCGTCGCGACAGATCATCAACGTGGCGGCCGGTACAGCGGCCACCGACGCGGTCAACGTACAGCAGCTGAACAATGCGATGTCGCAGGCCAACGCCTACACCGACAATCAGATCGCCGGGATTCGCAACAATCTCGACTCCTATCGGCGCGATGCCGACGGGGGGACAGCCACGGCGATGGCGGTCGCCGGTCTGCCGCAACCGACGGGTCCGGGCCGGAGCATGGTCGCAATCGCGGGCAGCGTCTATCGCGGGCAGTCAGGTCAGGCGCTGGGCATTTCCACGATTTCCGAGAACGACCATTGGGTTTACAAGGCGGCCGTGTCGACGAATACGCGTGGCAGCTATGGCGCCGTGGTCGGCGCCGGATATCAATGGTGATGAGTCTGGCTCGATGGGGGGCGAGGGGATGGGTGCGGCGTTGCCCGCGTTCTGGCCCGTCCCCCGTTCGCCGCAACATGAATTCATAGGGACGCCAAGAAAATGAATATTCGATCCGTTACGGCAACAGTCGGCGCGCTCTCGTGCCTGATCGGTCTCGCCGCCTGCGTGGGCCCGTCGACCGACACCTCGTTTCCCGAGCACAGTGTGGCCACGTGGCCCGATGGCACGTTTCCCAACGTCGATAACCTGCGCATGGTCGAGCCCGGCATGACGAAAGGGCAGGTCTATCCGTTGATCGGTGCGCCGCATTTTCATGAAAGCGTCTTTCATGTGCGTGTGTGGAACTACCTGTTCCATTTCCGCACGGAAGACAAGACGCTTACATGCGAATATCAGATCGTATTCGACGATCATGGGCGAGTGAATCGGACGCGGTGGAACGATCAGCAGTGCGAACGATTTGCACCTGCTAAGATCGCGGACGGCGTCGATCGATCGGACACATCAGGGAAGGTTCAATGAAGGGTATCGCCGGGAGATACAGGGTGGCCGCGGTATGCGTGCTCGCGGGGGTGTCGATGCTGGCGCATGGTGCGCAGGCAGGCGCGTCCGCGGACGAACTGCTCGGCGACGCGCAGCGCGTGCTTCAGCAAATCGATGCGGGCCAGTATGCGACGGTCTGGCAGCAGACCGCGCCTTTCGTTCGCGCGAAGTACGCCGCCGATGCATTCGAGCGCGGCCTCTCGCAATCGCGCAACGCGCTGGGCGCGGTCGATCACCGGGGATGGGCATCGGTGACCCGCCTGACCTATTCGCATGATCAGGCCGTGCCGGACGGCCTCTACGCGAACGTCGACTATGCGACATGGCTGGCAAATGGTCGTGTCGTCTATGAAAAAGTCAGCTTCCAGCTCGGCAGCGACGGCCGATGGTATTTCACCGGTTACGAGCCGCGGCAGAGTCAGGACGTTGCAGCGCAGGCGCAAGTCGGCCACAAATGAGCGATTGGCAATTCGGCTCCGGGGCCGCTGAAGGACGCGACGCGGCGCCATCGAGGGTAAGCAGCACGATGCCCGAAGCGTTCGAGGCGGGCCCGCGGGCGTCGAAGATTCGTCAGCATCTCGAGGCGGGCGAATTGATCGAGGCATCGGAGATGCTTTCCGATTGCCTGAAGCTTGCTCGCGACGATGCCGACGTTGCCACGTTGCAAGCGCAGCTGCTGCGGCTGTGCGGGCGCTATCAGGAGGCGAGCGAGTGGGTCGATCGCGCGCTGGCGGCAGTGCCCGCCCACAGCGGGGCTTATGTCGAAGCGGCACGTCTGGCGGCGCTCACCGGCGCAACGGAGCGTGCATTAGACTGCTTCGAACAGGCGCACCGCGCGATGCCCGATGCAACGGATTGTTTCGCCGAGTGGACTGCGCTTGCCCATGCGGTACGGCGAACGGATATCGCTGCAACCGTCGCTGCTCGATGGTGCGAGCTCGCCCCCGATTCCGCGCACGCGTGGTTCTCGCTCGGCCTCGCGCATCACGAGGCCGGGGCGCTCGATGCGGCGCTTGCGGCGTACGAGCATGCCGTCTCGCTCGATGCCGATGTTCCAATGCTGCGCAATAACCTCTCGGCGCTGCATTACACGCGAGGCGAATACGATGCGGCGTTGAACGTCGGGAGGCAGGCGCTTCGCGCGGAGCCCAATCATCATCTCGCATGGACGAACCTCGCCAATGTCTGGCTGAAGTTGCGCGAGCCGCACAAAGCGTTGATCGCCGCACGGCGCGCCGCAACGCTGGCGCCTGATTTCGCGCTGGCGCAGCTTGCCTTGAGCAATGCGGCCCGCGAGTCGCAGTCATGGGCCGAGGCGTTCGATGCGATCGTGCGCGCGGCGAAAATATCGGGCGCGGAGCCGAAGATCCAGTTCTCGGTCGCGATGCTGCAGTTGATGCAAGGCGACTTCGCAAACGGCTGGATCAATTTCGAGGCGCGCTGGAGCGGATCGCCCGAGCTGGCGGACAAGGAGGCGTTTTGCCCAGACCAACGCTGGCGGGGCGAAGCGCTCGAGGGCAAGACGCTGCTCGTCTGGGGCGAGCAGGGACATGGCGATGCCATCCAGTTCATTCGCTTTTTGCCATCTATCGTCAAGCACGCGCGCGATGCGGGCGGGAAGGTCATCTGCTGCTGTTTTCGTCCGCTGTACGAGCTTTTCAAGCGAAGCCTGGCAGGCTGTAATGTCGAGGTCTTGCCCAGCGATCTCCAGCGGTTGCCCCACTTCGACTACCAGCTTCCGCTCGCGAGCTTGCCGCTCGTGCTCGGCGTCACGCTCGAAATGCTCCCCGCACCCGCGGCGTACCTGGTACCGGACGCGGCCCGCGTCGAACGTTGGCGTGGCGAAATCGGCGGGAGCGCTCGCCTGAAAGCGGGGCTCGTGTGGACGGGCAGCCGCAATCATCAGCGCAATTCCGTGCGCGCGGTGTGCCCGGAGCGCTACGCCGAAGCCTTCTCCCGCATCGACGGTATCGATTGGTATAGCTTGCAACCCGGCGCAGCCGAGGACGTCGAGCGCATGGAACGTGCGGGACTGCACGTCGTCGATCGAACGAGCGAGTTCGCGAGCTTCGACGATACGGCCGCGCTCATTGCCAACCTCGATGTCGTCGTGACCGTCTGCACGTCCGCCGCGCATCTGGCCGCTGCATTGGGCCGGCCCGCGTGGTTGCTGCTCGACGTCAACCCGCACTGGGTATGGATGACGGAGCGTCGGGACAGCCCTTGGTATCCGAGCGTCAGGCTCTATCGTCAGCGCAACTATCGGGATTGGACCGCACCGCTGGCCGAACTGAGGGCCGACCTCGAACAGGCAGCCCGGCAACCGGCGGTGCAAGGAGCCGGCGCGCGTCCTTGACGCTCGCCGAGCGCGCCCTTACACTCGCAGCCAATCTGGTGCTCGCGCGCGCATTCCTGCGTGCGCAGTTAAACGGGAAACAGGAGCGCGTCCGGGCGAACGATGCCGGCACGATCGACCTGTGCTGCCCCCGCAACGGTGAGCGAACGCATCGCGAACGCGATGCAGAGCCGGCTTCGATGCATGCACGCAAGGCCGTGTATGCAGGCAACCACTGCGCAAGAAACAACACCACTCGCGCGGGAAGGTGAAGCGGCGCTTTCGTCAGCCCGGATACCGGCCAGAGGGAAGGCGGATGCCGCGGTGGGCGGCATGCCAGCCGGGACTGCTTCGCTTCGCGCTGTCATTGCGTCATCGCACCTCGTTTTCCTGCTTCGATCAGGTTCGGCTTCGCCGTTGGCCGGCACCGGGCAATGGAACGAGCGGTGCGATAGCTCGCGGGATAGCGCAAGGGCGGGGCACGTCCATGTCAATCCGTCTCGATCTCCATAAGGGGACCGCCGTGCTCGAGTCCATCGCGGGGCTTTTCAACGATAGTTCCACTGCGTTGCGCAACAAGGTGGCAGGCATCTATGCCGTGCTGCTCGTCTTCAATCTAGGGGCCTGGGTTTGGGCCTTCGTCGCTTTTCGCGGTCAGCCGGTTTTGCTCGGCACCGCATTGCTTGCCTATACGTTCGGCCTTCGTCACGCCGTGGACGCGGATCATATCGCCGCAATCGACAATGTCACGCGCAAGCTGCTGCAGGAGCGACGCAACTCGCTCGGTGCGGGCTTTTTCTTTTCGCTCGGACATTCGACGGTGGTCGTGCTCATGTCGATTGCCGTTGCGCTGACGGCGTCCACACTGACTGCACATTTCTCGCAACTGAAGTCCATCGGCGCCGTCATCAGCACCTGTGTGTCGGCGTTCTTTCTGCTGATACTGGCTGCGGCCAATATGGCGATCCTGCTTTCGATGTGGCGCACGTTTCGCGCGGCGCGTCGGGGCGAGCCCATCGTCGAAGAAGACCTGGACCTGCTGCTCGGCGGGCGAGGCCTGCTTGCGCGCCTGTTCCGACCGCTTTTCAAGCTCGCATCGCGCAGCTGGCACCTCTATCCGATCGGTCTGCTGTTTGGCCTGAGCTTCGACACGGCCACCGAAGTGGCGCTCTTCGGCATTTCGGCCACGCAGGCATCCGGCGGCATGTCGGTCTGGTCCATCGCCGCCTTGCCGCTGCTTTTCACGGCCGGTATGTCGCTCGTCGACACCACCGACGGCATTCTGATGACCGGCGCGTATCGCTGGGCCTTCGTTCGGCCGATTCGCAAGATCTACTACAACATGACGATCACCTTCGTCTCCGTCGTGGTGGCGCTCGTGATCGGCAGTGTCGAAGCACTCGCCCTTGCGGCGGACAAGCTCCAGCTCAAAGGCGCCTTCTGGGATTTCATCGGCAGCGCCGCCGACCGTTTCGGTTTGCTCGGCTATTTCGTCATCGGCATTTTTCTGTTCAGTTGGGCTGTGTCGGCGTTGATCTACCGCTTCAAGCGCTATGACGAAATCGACGTGACACTGTCGGCCTGAGCTTCGGCTCGCGAGGCATTTTCGAACGATATCGAGGTACTCATGCACACTCCCATGCGCAAGATCCCGGTCACCGTCGTGACGGGCTTTCTCGGCAGCGGCAAGACCACGCTGCTGCGCCATATTCTGCAAAACGCGCGCGGTGCGCGCATCGCGGTCATCGTCAACGAGTTCGGCGAACTCGGCATCGATGGCGAAATCCTCAAAGGCTGCGGCATCGGCTGCGAGGAGGACGGCGCCTCCGGCGCGCTCTATGAGTTGGCCAATGGTTGTCTTTGCTGCACCGTGCAGGAGGAGTTCTTCCCCGTCATGGAAGCGCTCGTCGAGCGCCGCGACAGCATCGATCACGTGCTCATCGAGACGTCGGGCCTCGCTTTGCCGAAGCCGCTCGTTCAAGCCTTCAACTGGCCCGCCATCAAGAACGCTTTCACGGTCGATGCGGTCGTGACCGTCGTCGATGGGCCGGCCGTTGCGAGCGGTCAATTCGCTGCGGACCCGTTGGCCATCGAGCGCGAGCGTCGGGCCGATCCCAATCTCGACCACGAATCGCCGTTGCACGAGCTGTTCGAAGACCAACTGTGCGCGGCCGACCTCGTGGTCCTCAACAAGACGGATTTGCTCGACGATGCGGGGATGGCCGCCGTCGAGGCGCTGGTGCGCGAAGAGATTCCGTCGCATGTCAAGGTCGTGCGTGCACAGCGGGGCGAGCTCGATTTGCAGGTGCTGCTCGGCCTTCAGGCCGCGTCGGAGGAGACCATTCATCTACGCGTGGACCACCACGGTTCCGTCGACGATGCCGATCACCATCACGACGAGTTCGACTCGGTCGTGGTCGAGGGCAGCGTGAGCTCGCGCGAGCATGCGATTGCGGCGCTGGCGCGGCTCGTCGAGACGCATACGATCTATCGCGTCAAAGGGTTCGCAGCATTGCCGGGCGCACCGATGCGGCTCGTGATCCAGGGTGTCGGGCGCCGCTTCGACAGTTATTTCGACCGCCGCTGGCAGGCCGGCGAGACTGCCGCGAGCCGTTTCGTGCTGATCGGCGCGGACCTCGATGCAACCGCGCTGCAACACGCATTCGACGCCGCGCTTGCCGCGCCGTTACAACCGGCCTGACGCCTCATGCATTTGCTGCGAACCGTCCCTGGGGGCTTCGTCGACGATACCGCCGGCGTGGTGCGAATCGACCAGCGTCCGGCCGATATCGTCGTCATGAGCTCTGCCGATACGACGCTATCGTTGCTGGCGAGTGTGGTCGAGCGAATCGGCGCCGGCTTTCCGAGCCTGCGCCTCGCCAACATGGCGTATTTACGCCAGCCGGCGTCGATCGATTTCTATATCGACGATGTGCTTCAGCATGCGCGCGTGATCGTCGTCGATCACCTGGGCGGCGAGGCGTATTGGCCGTACGGCATCGAGCGGCTCGTCGAACTGGCCCGGCGCCGCAAGCAAGTGCTCGTCATGTTCTCGGGCGATTTGCAGGAGGACGAGAACCTCGTTGCAAAAAGTACGGCCGATGCCGCGTTCACGCGGCTGCTTTGGCGTTACCTGCGCGAAGGCGGCCCTGGCAATGCGCAGGCGTTTCTGCGCGCGATCGGCTGGCATGCGTTCGGGTGGGGAGACGAACCGCCGCCGCCCACCGCATTGCCGGCCGCGTCGCTCTATCATCCTTCACACGACACGCCGAGCATTGCCGAATGGCAGGCGCGTTGGCGAGCGGGGGCGCCCGTCGTCGCCATCCTCTTTTATCGGGCGCATTTGCAGGCGGCCAACACGGCGGTTTTCGATGCGTTGATCGAGGCGCTCGAGGCCCTGCAATTGAACCCCTTACCGATTGCGGTGACCTCCTTGAAGGACGAGGTGAGCCGCGATGTGGTCGGGCGGCTTTGCGAGCAACACGATGCCGCGCTCGTGTTGAATACGACGGCGTTTGCAGCCTCCGCCATCGACGATCCCGAACCGATGGCAATCGCCGGCGATGCGCCCGTCATGCAGGTCATCCTGAGCGGCAGCAATCGCGACGATTGGCTCAAGGACAATCAAGGCCTGCATGCACGCGATATCGCGATGCATGTCGCACTGCCCGAGGTCGACGGTCGGATCATCACGCGCGCGGTCAGCTTCAAGGGGCTCGCGTATCGCTGTCCGCATACCGAGGTGGATGTCGTGCGCTACCAGCCCGACGCCGAACGCATCGCGTTCGTCGCCGAGCTGAGCCGCCGTTGGTGCCGGTTGCGCGGTATCGACAATGCAGAGAAGAAGCTTGCGCTCGTGATGGCCAACTATCCGACGAGCGAAGGCCGAATCGGCAATGGCGTGGGGCTCGATACGCCGGCTTCGGTGGTCTCCATCCTGTCGATGCTGCGCGACGAGGGCTACGGTCTGGCCGCGTTGCCGGAAAACGGCGATGCGCTCATGCACACGCTCACGCAAGGTGTGACGAACGAGCCTGCCGTCCGGAACTTGCGCCCTGCGCTGCAGAGCTTTGCGCTCGAGGACTACCTGGCGTGCCTGGCGGCGTTGCCGGCCGAGGTGCGTGAGGCGTTGAATACGCGGTGGGGGCCGCCTGAGCACGATCCGACGATCCGGCGAGGCCGCTTCATGATCGCGGGGTGGCGATGCGGGAATGTCTTCGTCGGCATTCAGCCCGCGAGAACGCGCGAAGCCGGCGATTATGCGAGCTACCACGATGCGGAGCTCGTTCCGCCGCATGCGTATCTGGCGTTCTATTTCTGGCTACGCGAGCGTTTCGGCATCGACGCCATCGTCCATGTCGGCAAGCATGGCAATCTCGAATGGCTGCCGGGCAAGAGCGTGGCGTTGAGCGATACATGCTGGCCCGATCTCGTGCTCGGGCCGATGCCGCATCTTTATCCGTTCATCGTCAACGATCCGGGCGAGGGCGCGCAGGCGAAACGGCGTGCACAGGCCGTGATCGTCGATCATCTGATGCCGCCGCTCACGCGCGCCGAAAGCTATGGACCGCTGCAGGACCTCGAGCGGCAAGTCGACGAGTACTACGACGCGTTGATGGTCGATGCGCGGCGCGCAAAGTTGCTGCGTCGGACGATTCTCGCGACCATTGTCGAACACCGGTTGCACGAGGAACTCAGTATGGCCGAGCCGCGCGGCCAGGACGATGAAGACGCGCTGCTCACGCGCGTCGACGCGTGGCTTTGCGAGCTCAAGGAGGCGCAGATTCGCGACGGTCTGCATACGTTCGGATATTCGCCGCGAGGGCAGCAACGACGCGATACGCTGTTGGCACTAGGACGCTTTCCCGTGGGCGATGGCCGCGGGGCCAATGCCGGTTTGATCGATGCACTTGCGCAGGATCTCGGCGTCGCGGGTTCATTCGATCCGTTGAGCGCGGAGTGGTCCACGCCCTGGACTGGGCCGCGGCCGACGCTGATCGCTCGAGTGAGCGATGCGCCGTGGCGCCACAACGGCGATACGCGAGAGCGGCTCGAACTGCTGGCGGCCGCGTTGCTGAACGGGACGATCGAGCCGGATGGCAGCCCTGCGGCGCCGGGACCGCTCATGCAACTCACATCGCTCGCGGAGCGGGCAGTCTCTTGTGGCGAACTTCCGCTCAGTGCGCGCGTGCTCGAGCGTCTTCGCGACGACGTGCTTCCGCGTCTCGATGCGTGCGGCCCATCGGAACTCGAGAACCTCAAGCGCGGGCTCGAAGGCCGGTTCGTTCCGCCCGGGCCGAGCGGTTCGCCCTCTCGAGGGCGGCCCGACGTGCTGCCGACAGGCCGCAACTTCTATTCGGTCGATACGCGAGCGATTCCCACGCAGTCGGCGTGGGCGCTCGGGCTGAAATCGGCGCGGCAGATGATCGAGCGTCATCTGCAAGACCATGGCGATTATCCGCGTGCGATCGGTCTTTCCGTATGGGGCACCGCGACGATGCGCACGGGCGGCGACGACATCGCTCAAGCCTTCGCGCTGATCGGCGTGCGTCCGAAATGGGCGCCGGGGAGCCACCGTGTGACCGACTTCGAGATTTTGCCGGCGGGCGTGCTCGAGCGTCCGCGCATCGACGTCACGCTGCGCGTGTCGGGCTTTTTTCGCGATGCGTTTCCGAACGTCATGCATCTGTTCGATGCGGCCGTGCAAGCCGTGGCCGAACTCGATGACGAACCCGAGGACGTCAATCCGATACGCGCACGCGTGCTGCGCGAACGCGACACATGGATCGCACGCGGCGTCGATGCGGCCGAGGCCCGCGAGCGCGCGGGCTGGCGCGTATTCGGTGCAAGACCGGGTGCTTATGGAACGGGCCTGCAGAGCATGATCGATACGGCGCAATGGCAAAGCGATGCCGATCTGGCCGATGCCTATCGCGAATGGGGCGGCTACGTTTATACGCAAAAGCGTTCGGGCGACGCAGCGCGCGGTGCGTTCGCGACACGGCTCGCTGCGATCGATGTCGTGCTCCACAATCAGGACAACCGGGAGCACGATCTGCTCGATTCGAACGACTACTATCAGTTCCAAGGGGGAATGGCGGTGGCCGTGCGCCATTTCGCCGGCGCGCAGCCGAGCCTTTATCACGCCGACCACAGCAATCCCTCGATGCCGCGCGTGCGGCCGCTCAGCGAGGAGATCGCGCGCGTCATCCGTTCGCGCGTCGTCAATCCGAAATGGATCGAGGGCATCAAGCGCCACGGCTACAAGGGCGCGGCCGAAATGGCGGCGACCGTGGATTACCTGTTCGGCTACGATGCGACGGCCCGCGTCGTCGCGGATCACCAATACGCGCTCGTTTCCGATGCGTATCTGAACGATGCCGGTACGCGCGAGTTCATGCGGCAACACAACCCGCACGCGCTTCACGCCATCTGCGAGCGGCTGCTCGAGGCGATCGGGCGCGGCTTATGGCAAGAACCGGGTGCCCATCGAGCAAGGATCGAGGCCCATCTGCTCGCGAGCGAGCAGCACATCGAAGGATTGTCCCAATGAATGCGTCGCTCCGTTCTCCGATGCCGAACCCTTACCCTTTTGCCGCGCTGATCGGACAGCAGCCGTTGCAGGAAGCGCTGTTGCTTGCCGCGGTCGATCCAGGCATCGGCGGCGTGCTTGTGAGCGGGCCGCGCGGCACGGCGAAATCGACGGCCGCGCGCGCGCTGGCCGAACTGCTGCCGACAGGCCGATTCGTAACCTTGCCGCTCGGTGCCAGCGAGGAGCGGCTCATCGGCACGCTCGATCTCGACGAAGTATTGCGCGGCGGTTCGGTCCGGTTTTCCCCTGGGCTGCTCGCGCAGGCGCACGAAGGCGTGCTTTATGTCGATGAAGTCAACTTGCTGGCCGATGCGCTCGTGGATGCGCTGCTCGATGCGGCCGCAAGCGGGATGAACGTCGTCGAACGGGATGGCGTGTCGCACTGCCACGAGGCGCGCTTCGTCCTTGTCGGCACGATGAATCCCGAAGAAGGCGAACTGCGGCCGCAATTGCTCGATCGTTTCGGCCTCATGGTGGCGCTCGATAACTGTTTCGATTCCGACGTGCGACAGCGAATCGTCAAGGCGAGGCTCGCATTCGATGGGGACCCGGACGCATTTCGCGAGCGCTATCGCGGCGATCAGGCGGCACTCGCGCGCCGTGTCGGCGAAGCACGTGCGTCGCTCGCGCGCTTCGAATTCGACGATGCCGTTCATGCGGCCGTCAGCGAACGTTGCGTGGGTGCGGCCGTCGACGGTATGCGCGCCGACCTCGTCATGCTGCGCGCGGCGCGTGCGCTCGCGGCGCTCGAACAAGCGGCCGAGGTGACGGTGCAACACGTTGCGCGCGTGGCCGATTCAGTGCTGCGGCATAGGCAGCGGGAACGCGCAGCACCCGAGCAGGCGGCTCCGAACGATATGCCGCGTGGACACGATGCGGCGCAAGGTGCGGATCGATCGAATGGAGCCGATCGAGGGGATAACGATCACCGTCAGGATGCCACCGGCGATTCGGACGATTTCGGCTATCTTCCGCCGGAGACGACCGGGATGATTGGCGTCAAAGGTGTAGTGCCGTTCGCCGTAAAAAAACGCTGAGCCATCGAAAAGGCGCCACCGCGCATCTGCGCAACGGTTTTCGATGGCTCGAGGGCGCCGGTTTTGCATCGCGTCGCGCGACGATGCCGCAAGGCGGCACGCGCGTAGCATGGCCACAGACGCTCGCGCACAAGCGCCACATGCCTTTGCGGGCGGCGCACCTTCGTTTCGCAAGGAACGAATCGACGGGTGGCGTGCTGCATTGTTTCGTGCTCGATTGCTCCGCGTCGATGCTGCGCAACGAACAGCTCGAGCTGGCGAAAGGAATGCTCGTTGCCTGCTTCGACCGCGCTGCGGCTGCAGGGGCAGAAGTGGCGCTGATCTGCTTCGGCGGTACGCGTGCCGACCTGCGCTTCGGGCCCGCCGTGCCGCGCTGGTGGAATGAGCGATGGCTGGCGCCGGTGGCCGGCGGCGGTGCGACGCCGCTCGCCCACGGCATGGCGACGGCTGCCCGGTTGCTCGACGATCGACGCCGGCGCAAACCAGGGCAGCAGCGCGTGCTGTGGCTGATCACCGACGGTCGGACCGAGGAGCGCGCCGCGAGACCGCAGGCAGCGGACGACATCGTGCTCGTCGACTGCGAGCGCGCGGTTCCGGCGCTCGGACGCTGTGCCGAGTTGGCGCGCGCATGGAATGCGGCTTACGCACGGCCCGAAGACCTGATCGTTCGAACGTGAGAGCGCGTGCGAGCGCGTTTCAGTCTTCGTACCAGCGAGGCGTATAGATCCATTCGCCTCCATCGCTCCGAGGCACGGCACGCGTCATCGTCGATCCGACGATGACGGTCGTGCGCATATCGACTTGTTCACTGCGCAATTCACCGAGCGTCGTCGTGACGAGTGCCGCGCCGGGGCGGCCTACATCGCGTCCCAGCACGACGCGCGTATCGGGCCGGCGGCAGCTGCGCACGATCGCCAGGGCTTTGTCGAGTTGCCATGGACGAGCCCGCGAGATCGGGTTGTACATCGCGATGACGAGATCGGCTTCGACCGCGTGGCGCAGGCGGTTTTCGATGACTCGCCAAGGTTTGAGGTTGTCGGAAAGGGAGAGGACGCAGAAGTCGTGACCGAGCGGTGCGCCCGCTTGCGCCGCGGTGGCCATCGCGGCCGAGATGCCCGGCACGATGCGAATCTCGACTGTGGTCCAGCGTGGATCGTCGGCACCGTCCAGCGCCTCCATGACGGCTGCCCCCATCGCAAAGACGCCTGGGTCGCCCGACGAGACGATCGCGACGCGTCGCCCCGCGCTCGCGAGTTCGAACGCATGGCGGGCGCGTTGCAGTTCCTCGCGGTTATCGCTGCCGTGCACGCGTTGGTGAGTGCCGAAGGGACCCGCCATCCGGAGATAGGTCTCGTAGCCTAGAATGTCGGTGGCTTCGGCAAGCGCGGCACGGGCCGCGGGTGCCATCAGCTCGGCGCAGCCGGGGCCGAGCCCGATCACGTCGACTCGGCCGCGTGCCTGACCGAGTGAGCCGACATCGATCGGCTCGGCGCCGACGGCGAGCGCGATACCGTTCGTGTGCGTCAGCTGCTCGTGTTGAATCCGCAGGGCGTTGTGCAGCAGTTGTAATGCGCGCTCAGCCGAAGCGATTCCAGTGCCGGCTTGATCGTTGTTCGCGCAACGATCCTCTGCCGTGCCGGTGCGCCCGAGGCCGGCATCGATGAAACGCAACGGGACACCCAGTTCAATCGCCGCTTGCTCGAGCGCCGTTTCGCCGATCCTATCGATTGGTGCGAGCAGCGCCGCCAACGACACGGAAGCGAGCCCGTTTGCCTCCATTGCTTCGCGAACGCGCTCGGCGGCCGTTTCCGCTGGGCCGTCGATGGCTGCGACGACGGCATGCGGATGGATGACGAGATCGCTTCCGCCCGATTCGACGATACGCGGCGTGACGCGAACGGCGTGACTAGCCGAGTCGTCCTTGCGCAACTGGGCAGCATCGAGCCATGGCGCGTCGCCGTCGATACGCACGCTTGCGCCGGCGAGCAGATCGGACACGAAGCGCTTGCCTTCATCGAGGCTGGCCAGTGTGTAGCCGCTGGGCGGGTTCAGCAAACACGTGCCGAAACGCAGTTCGCCGCTCGTGGTGATGGCCGGTGCCACATCGAGCGCCCGAGCGATTTCGCGCGCCAGTACGTTGACGCCTGCCAGGCCGCCAAGCAGCGGCACGACGGCGCTGCCGTCCTCCGCGACGGCCAATACCGGCGGCTCGACGCCCTTGTTGGCGAGCATCGGCGCGATGCAGCGAATGACGATGCCCGCGGCGCACAGCGCGACGATAGGCGTACCGGTCGAATAGAGTTCGCGCAGGTGCGAAGCGAGTTCGCTGTAGGCCACGTCGCCTGTGGCACGACCTTGCAGTGCGTGAATCGCTGCGCCCGGCAACGCGGCTTGCAGACGGCGTGCCGTCGGCAATGCACTGGGCCCGAGCACGACGATTGCGGGCGGCGTCGAGGTCAACCCTGCCATTTTTCCCCGGTACGACGAGCAGCGAAAAATAAGGCGACGCCATCGGATCGACTTCCGCGAGCGGCACGATGCGCTGATTGACCATCGTTGCGCGCTCGACATACAGGGCGCGCGCGGCCAGCCCGAGTTCTTCGAGCACGCGCCGCACTTTGTCGAAGTTGCGGCCCAGCTTCATGATCACGGCCGCATCGGCATCGGCCAACCGGCGCCGCAGTTCCTCCTCGGATAGCACGCCGGACAGCACGGAGAGACTCTGATTGCGATAGACGAGCGGCGCGCCGAGCACTGCCGCGCCGCCCAGCATCGAGCAGACACCGGGCACGACCTCGACGTCGAAACGCGGCGCGAGGCGATCGTGCAGATACATATACGAGCCGTAAAAGAACGGATCGCCCTCGCAAATGACGGCCACGTCGCGGCCCGCATCGAGATGGCTTGCGACGATGGCGGCGGCCGTGTCGTAGAAATCGGCGATGATCGCTTCGTATGAAAGCGGCGGTGGGAGTGTTTCGGTCGTGACGGGATAGACGAGCGGCTCGCGCCGCTGCGAATCCCGCAGATACCCTTCTACGATGCCGAACGCATTGCCCTTTTTCCCTTTCGCGACGAAGTACGCGACGACAGGCACCGCTTCGATGAGGCGCAGCGCTTTGAGCGTCAGAAGTTCGGGGTCGCCGGGGCCCACGCCAATCCCGTAAAGCCGTCCTCTCTGGGCCATTACTCGATCTCCGAAGCCAGTGCGTTGACCGCTGCCGCTACCATCGCGCTGCCGCCGCGCCGGCCGGCGACAGCGACAAACGGCACGCCTCGACTGTCGGCCGCGAGCATTGCCTTCGATTCGGCCGCGCCGACGAAGCCCACGGGAAAGCCGAGAATGAGCGCGGGCCGGGGCGCGCCTGCATCGAGCATTTCGAGCAGACGAAAGAGGGCCGTCGGCGCATTGCCGATCGCGACGATGCTGCCGGCGAGGTGCGGACGCCACAATTCGAGCGCGGCTGCGGAGCGCGTATTGCCGGTTTCGCTCGCCAGCGCCGGCACGGCCGGGTCGTCGAGTGTGCAGATGACGGCGTTCGCTGCCGGTAGCCGCGCGAGCGTGATGCCGTTGGCGACCATGCGTGCGTCGCAGAGAATCGGCGCGCCGTGCGCGAGTGCCGCCCGCCCGGCGGTGCCCGCGCCTGCGGAAAACCGCAAGTCTTCGACGATATCGACCATCCCGCATGCATGGATCACGCGCACAGCGAGTTTTTCGAGGTCGGCCGGGATGCGCGAAAGATCGGCTTCCGCCCGTATCGTCGCGAACGATTCGCGGTAAATGGCTTGGCCGTCGCGAAGGTAGTCAAGCATGGGGATCGGATCTCCGTGCTGCCGTGCCAAGCGCGACGGCAGCTTCTTCGATGGTGAGATGGGTGGCGATGCGGCGTCCGAACCGCCGCGCGGCAAGCGCGTCGTCGGTCGATGAGGCGATGGGTGCGCTGCGTGCGGGTTCGTGTTCGCCGTCGAGATCGAGAGGCATCGAACGCCGGTACAGATCGTAGCGGCCGGGTTCGACCGCTAGCAGCGTATAAGGCGCGCAATGAGCCGCGGCGCACGACCGGACGCAGCCGCTCAAATGTACTTCGACGTCGTCCGGCAGCAGGGCAGCCAGCGCGAGCGCATCGGCTTTCGTATCGGCGTGGCTCTTGGAACAACCTGGCGATCCAGCGCAGGCGATCGTGCGAGCGAGCGGGTGTGCGGGGTCGCGCAGCAAACCGACGGCATCGAGGCCGGCTTCGACCCTGCTTATGGCTTCGGAGGCGATGTCGGTCAGCAGCACGCTTTGCCATGGCGTCATGCGCAATATGCCGTCGCCGCAGTCTTGCGCGAGCCGCGCGAGTCTGCGCAGCGCGGCCGGATCGATACGTCCGAGCGCGGGTTGCGCGCCGACATGCCAGAACCCGCGCGTGCGCTGCTCATGGGCGCCGAATCGCAAGCCCGGATCGGCTGGCGTGCGCCGCCATGCGCTCACTGCCGCGTGGCTGTCGCCGCGGAGTGGGCCTGTGATGCTGGCGGGTAAGCGGTTCAAAAAGGCGTCGATGCCGCAGCGTGCCAGCGTCGCACGCAGACGCGTCTCGTGCGGCTCGGCCAAGTCGAGGAATGTCTCGATCAGAGCGCAGACGAGTGCCAGGACATCGACATCTCTTACGGCACCTACGGCGCAGCGCTGTTCGGTCGAGGGACGGCCTGCAAGGCCGAATGCAAACCAGGCTTGGGCATCTTCAGGGGGCATCGCACAGAGCCAGATGTCGTGCGAGTGATCCAGCACCGCCAGCCGTTCGCCGCCGTCGAGCAACAGAGCAAACTTCGGAGAAAGCGCCGCGAAGCGCGGCGCGTGCTGCAGCATGTTCAGGATTTCGCGCGCCAGCGGCCTCGTGTCGTACGACGCATACGCGTCACGGCCGGCGCCTGGATTCGTCATCAGATTGCGGACATCGTCGGCGGCTGCGAGCCGCTGGCCCAGTGCAACGTCACGATCGATATCGCCGTCTTCCCCCGCCTCGCCGAGTTGCGGGCCGAGGCGCGCCCGCAGCAATCGTTCGATGAGCGCGGACGCTTCGCCCGAACGCACGCCACGCAGTTGCAGGTTCGCCCGGTTCGTGAGTTCGATGATGCCCGATGCGTGCGTTTCGGCGGCATCCGCAAGGGCCAATGCCTGATCGGCGCGCAGTTCGCCGCAAGGCAGCTTGACGCGACAAAGCCCCCCGTCGCGCGCGTCGACGATTCGGGACAGGGCAGGACAGGCGGAAAGCCTTGGGGGCGTGGACGAAGCGTGACTCAAGGGCAGGGCAGCGTTAGCGTCGCGCGGCCATCGGGGGCGTCGGAAGGGCGCGCAGACGGCACCGGGGCGCCGGCGAAGCGGTATTATGCCCCTTTTCGCGACGACTACGAAGCTGCCGCAGCGTGGGGCGCGAACAGGATCGATCGAGCAGCGATGAAAAGGGAAGAGGCGGTGCCGTGGCTGACTGTCGTCGGCATCGGCGAAGACGGATGGGCAGGGCTCGGCCGCGCCGCGCGGCGAGCGTTGCTCGATGCTGACATCGTGATCGGCGGCGAGCGCCATCTCGCCATGCTGCCGAGGCGAATCGCGGCGCGCCGCGAGGCATGGCCGCGGCCGTTCGACGTTGCGCCGTTGCTCGCGTGTCGCGGCAAGGCCGTATGCGTGCTGGCGAGCGGCGATCCGATGCTGTTCGGCGTGGGCGGCACATTATCGAAGTTGCTCGACAGCAGCGAATTGCGCGTGCTGCCGGCTCCGTCTTCGCCCGCACTCGCCGCTGCACGGCTGAACTGGCCGTTGCAGGAGATCGAGGTCGTTTCGCTCGTCGGCAAGCCGCTCGCGGCGGTCAATGCACATCTTCGCGATGGGGCGCGCATTATCGTATTGAGCCGGGATGGCGAATCGCCTGCGGCGCTCGCGGCTTTGCTCGCCGAGCGGGGCTTTGGCGCTACGCGCATGATCGTGTTCGAGCGCTTGGGCGGCCCTCGGGAAACACGCTTGGAATTGCGGGCCGATGAGTGGCAACCGCGCGAGGTCGCCGCGCTGAACCTCGTTGCGCTCGAATGCCGCACAGCGCCCAACGGACGGTCGCTGCCGTTGACGATCGGTTTGCCCGACGAGGCCTTTGCCAACAACGGGCAACTGACCAAGCGCGACATACGTGCCATGACGCTCGCGCGCCTAGCACCCGCGCGCGGCGAATTGCTGTGGGACGTAGGCGCCGGTTGCGGCTCGATCGGCATCGAATGGATGCGCTCGCATCCGTCTTGCCGCGCGATCGCGATCGAAAGCAACCCGGAGCGACAGCGCTTCATCGTTCGCAACTGCGAGGCACTTGGCGTGCCGTCACTGCAACTGATAGAGGGCGGCGCGCCGCAGGCGTTGACGGGACTACCGGCACCCGACGCCGTCTTCATCGGCGGCGGCGTGACAGTGCCCGGCGTGCTCGAGGCGTGCTGGGCAAGTTTGAAGCGTGGCGGCCGGCTCGTTGCGAACGCTGTGACGCTTGAAGGCGAGGCTGCGCTCGTGGCATGGCGCGCGCGCCATGGCGGCACGCTCACTCGCATTGCGCTCAGCGAGGCGAGGCCGCTCGGCGGGTTCGACGCCTGGCGTTCCGCGTTGCCGATCACTTTGTTGGAAGTGACGAAGCCGCTCGCCGATGCGCCAGCCGACGGCGGTCATGGCATCGACGAGCGCAACGACAAAGAGCGCGACAGCAAGAGCCAGGGCGATACGGCCAGCGGGGACGGCGCCGATGCGTGACGAAACGCCCGAAGAGCCGCGGGCGCTGCGAAGCGGCTATACGACAGGCAGTTGCGCCACGGCGACTTCGCTTGCCGCTGCGCGGCTTTTGCTTGGCGGCCGCATCAGCGACGTCGCGGAAATCGTTCTTCCGAAGGGGCGGCGCGTGCCGATGCCGCTCGTCTTTTGCCGCTTCGTGAACGGGCTCGACGCAAGCGACGGCGCCGAGGCCGGCACGATCAAAGATGCGGGCGACGATCCCGATGTGACGCATGGAGCCGTCGTATTCGCGCGTGTGCAACTGAGCGAAGCACCGGGTGTGCGCTTTCACGCCGGCCCGGGCGTGGGCACTGTCACGCGGGCCGGTTTGCCGGTGCCGGTCGGCGAGCCGGCGATCAATCCCGTGCCGCGCGCAATGATGACCGCCCATCTCGTCGGCCTTGCCGCCGAGTATGACTACCGCGGCGGATTCGAGGTGACGATCGGTGTGGAAGGGGGCGAGGCGCTCGCGTTGAAGACGATGAACCCACGGCTCGGCATCGTCGGCGGGCTCTCGATTCTCGGTACCACAGGCATCGTACGGCCGTTTTCGTGCTCCGCTTATATCGCATCGATCCATCAAGGTATCGACGTCGCGCGCGCGAACGGATATGTGCACGTTGCCGCCTGTACGGGCAATGCAAGCGAAGACGCCATGCGCAAGCGCTATGGGTTGCCTGACGTGGCATTGATCGAAATGGGCGATTTCGCCGGTGCCGTGCTCAAGTATCTGCGCCGCGCGCCGGTCGAGCGGCTCAGCCTTTGCGGTGGGTTCGGCAAGCTCAGCAAGCTCGCGGCAGGCCACCTCGATCTTCACAGCCGACATTCGAGCATTGATCTCGCGCAGCTTGCCCAATGGGCTGCCGATTCGGGTGCCGATGCGGTGCTGCAAGCGCAGATACGCGTGGCCAATACGAGTCAGCAGGCGTTGGCGCTGTGCCATGCCAAGGGCGTGCCGCTCGGAGACATCGTCTGCCGCCATGCGTGCGAAGTCGCGCGCGGCATCGTGCCGCCTGAAGTCGCCGTCGAGACCTTCGCGATCGATCGCCAAGGGTGCATCGTCGGGGAGGCGCGGTGAGCCTGCGCGTCCTGTTGCTCGGGGGAACCGGCGATGCTTTGCGCGTCGCGCGCGGCTTGCCTGCCGGCCACGTCTACAGCTTGGCCGGACTTGGAAAAGTGCCCGGCGATTTGCGATGCGAAGTGCGCGTTGGCGGTTTCGGCGGTAGCGCGGGGCTTGCGCGCTACCTGAGCGAAGCGGGCATCGGCTTGCTCGTCGATGCGACGCATCCTTACGCCGAGCAAATCAGCGCCAATGCGGCGGCGGCAAGCCGCGCTGCGCAGGTGCCGTATTGGGCGTTGCGGCGTGCGCCGTGGCAGCCTCGCGCGGGCGACGATTGGCGCATCGTGCGCGAGTGGGCGCAGATCGTTGCGGAGCTCGCGCCGTTTGCCCGGCCGCTCTTCACGCTGGGGCGTGAACCGCTCGCACATCTCGACGAGATTCCGGAACATCAGTATTGGACGATACGATGTCTCGACGCGCATGCGGGCAATGCCCGTGCATGCGTCGTCGATGCGCGAGGTCCGTTCACCGTCGACGGCGAGCGGGCATTCTTCGCCGCGATCGGTGCGGATGTGGTGGTGAGCAAGAATAGCGGTGGCAGGGCGACCGAGGCCAAGCTCGAGGTCGCGCGCGAGCTTGGGCTGCCCGTTGTCATGCTCGAGCGCCCCGGATTGCCCGATGCCGATCGAGTGTTCGACGATCCTTCTGCCTTGCTCGATGCGCTTCTTGCGCTATCTGAATGAATGTGGCCGCGCGCATGACGTATCGAATGCATATCGATGAATGAGGGGAGTGGTGTAAATGACGGTGTTTTTTATCGGTGCCGGCCCCGGCGATCCCGAACTGATCACGGTCAGGGGGCAGCGCCTCGTGCGCAGCTGTCCCGTCGTGCTGTATGCCGGCTCGCTCGTACCCGCCGCGGTGTTGGAGGGCAATACCGCGGAGCGGGTCGTGAATACGGCCGAGCTCGATCTCGACGCCATCGTCGCGCTGTTGGAGGAAGCCCACCGCAAAGGGCAGGACGTGGCGCGCTTGCATTCGGGGGACCCCTCGCTCTACGGTGCGATCGGCGAACAGATCCGGCGCATCCGGTTGCTTGGCATTCCTTACGAAATCGTGCCGGGCGTGACCGCGACGGCAGCCTGTGCCGCTGCGCTAGGGTGCGAGTTGACGTTGCCGAATATCTCGCAGACGCTGATTCTGACGCGCTATGCGACGAAGACGGCCATGCCCGAGGGCGAACGCCTGGGCGATCTGGCGCGCCACCGCGCGACGATGGCGATTCACCTCGGCGTGCGTCATCTGGCGCGCATCGTCGAGGAACTGCTGCCGCACTACGGCGCCGAATGCCCGATTGCCGTCGTTTATCGTGCGAGCTGGCCCGATGAGGAGCGCGTGATAGGTACGTTGGCCGATATCGTCGAACAGGTACGGCAAACCGATATCGAACGCACGGCCTTGATTCTCGTGGGGGAGGTGCTGAACGCCGAAGGCTTCGCCGATTCTTCGCTTTATGCGAAAGGATAGGGATAGGCGCTCAGCGAAAGGCGTTCGGTATATGCGTCGCCGTGCCTCCGAGTTTGCCACGGTAAAATCGACCGATTGCATTTTCATTATGTCGATTTATTTACCGATTTAAACGGCTGCGCGGATATAAAGCGAATCGCAACTTATGGGATTCGCATAATCTCGGTCCGATTTGCCGCTGCATCGTATTGCCAGACGATATCTGTCCTCTCTAGAATGCGTGTCTTCCAAAAGATAAAAAACCGAGGTGCCGCGCATGCCCTCCGATACTCTGACCAGCACGTTACGCGGACGCTATGCGCAATTCGAGCGGCTGATCAAACTCGACACGCCCGCCGGCCGTGACCGGCTCGTACCGCTCTGGGTGAAAGGCAGTGCGCGGCTGGGCCGTGATTATGAATTCATCGTGGAAGCCGCCGCGCTTCGGGACGGTCCTGAAATCGAGGCGCGCAGCTTACTGGGCCAGGCTGTCACGCTCTGGATCGGACAGACCGATCATTCTTATATTCCCATTCACGGCTATGTTCACCACTTTGCCGAATTGGGAGCGGACGGCTCATGCATTTACTATCAGTTCCGGTTTTCGTCGTGGCTGTACTTCCTGCGGTTGCGCCGTGACCAACGCGATTGGCAGGAAAAAAGCGGCGAGCAAATCATGGCCGATGTCTTCGGCGCGCATCGACAGGCGTCAGCGCACACCTCCTACCGTTTCGATCTGCGCGAGCCGATGCCGAGGTATTCCTACCGCATGCAGTGGGAATCCGACCTGAACTTCGTTTACCGCAGCATGGAAGAAGCCGGCGTGTTCGGGCGCTTCGAGTTCGCCGACGATGGGAGCTCGCATACGTTGGTCATCATGGATGACGCTTTTCGGCTGCCGCCGCTCAAGAAGGAGGTCGTCCGGACGAGTCGCGCGGGCGAGGGAGAGGAGTTCGACGGGTTCGTCTCGTTGCGCGAAAGGGTCCAGCTACAAAGCGCCCGGCTCACCGCCAATACGTTCGACTATAAACAGCCGAGCCTCGATAAGAGCGTCGTCGGCGCCACCGCTGCGCCGGACGGGCTGCCCGCTGACGGCGAGGTGTACGACTACACCGGTGCTTATACCTGGGCGACCCCCCAAGACGGCGAGCGCCATGTGCGTGCTCGTGTCGAGGCGTGGGAGTCGCAGATTCAGCGCTTCGATGCCGTGGGCGCGTTGCGGTGCGCCATGCCCGGCCACTGGTTCAAGCTGGCGCGAGGCGCTTTGCACGATAGCAGCTCGTCGGACGACGAATATCTGATGCTCGGTGTCGATTGGTCGATCGGCAACAACGTGCCGGGTCTCGACGGCTATCCCGCACTCGAGGGTAGCTTACGCGACGAGCTTGCGACGCGGGCCGCCACCCGGGGCGGGTCGGTCGTCAAGCATATGGATGGAGCCGAGGGTTTTTTTCAGGTGAAGGTCGAATTGCAGCGGCGCCACACTCCATTTCGCTTGCCTCGGGAGCACGCCAAGCCGCCAATGTCGCTGATGAATGCGACCGTCGTGGCCATCCCGGGAGAGGAAGTTTTCACCGACCAGCTGAACCGCGCGCGAGTGCACTTTCCCTGGTATCGAGACACGCAGGCTTCCTGTTGGGTACGCGCGGCATTTGCCGACGCCGGTGCCCAGCGCGGCGCCGTTCATCCGCTGCGCGATGGCGACGCGGTGCTTGTCGATTTTGTCGGCGGGGATTGCGACCGTCCCGTGATCGTTTCGCGCGTCGCGGGAGGCGAGACGGAACCGGTGTGGCATACCTACGGCCTGCTTTCCGGCTATCGATCGAAGGAATATGGCGGCAGCGGGTACAACCAATTGGTACTCGACGACTCGACCCGGCAAAATCGCGTGCATCTCTACTCGAGCAGCTACCGGACGCACCTGCATCTCGGTTATCTCATCGAGCACGAGAACAATACGCGGGGTGCTTATCTGGGCAGCGGGTTCGATCTGAAATCCGATGCGTACGGCGCACTGCGCGCGGCACGAGGACTCGTCGTGTCGACGCATCCTACGTCCGCCGCGCAGCCGCTCGATGTCACGGCGGCGGGCGAACAGCTTGCGAGCGCGCGGCAAGTTGCCGATCTTGCCTCGCAGGCCAGCGAGACGAATCACGCGGAAAGTCTCGAGGAGGGGCTCCGCGCGCTCGATCGTTTCGCGCAGGCGACGCGCTACCGCAGCGCAGGCGGTTCCGCCGGAGGCCGCACCGCGGGCGGCGGCACGGGAACGGCCAACAGTTTCGCGACACCCGTCATGTTGCTTGCCAGCCCCGCAGGCATGGGGCTGTCCACGCAGGATTCCCTGCAGGCTACCGCGAATCAACAGGTGAACGTGGTCAGCGGCCAAAGCACGCATGTTGCCGCGGGCAAATCGTTTCTCGTCAGCGCGATGGAGAAGCTCAGCCTGTTCGTGCAAAACGCCGGGATGAAGCTGTTTGCGGCCAAGGGCAAGGTCGAGATCCAGGCGCAAAGCGATGCCATCGCGCTATCGGCGCTCAAGGATGTAACGATCACGAGCACGGACGGGCGGCTCGTGTTGTCGGCCGAGAAGGAAATCTGGATCGGGGCCGGCGGCTCTTATATCCGGATCACGCCGGATCTGATCGAGAACGGCACGCCGGGCCAGATTCTCGAGAAATGCGCGAGCTGGGACAAGCCGGGTGCTGCGTCGATGCGCGTGCCGGCCGGGCTATCGAGCACCGCGAAGAGTTGCGCCTGGAAAATGAGCGGCGCCGCGGCCGATAGTGCCTCGATGGTGGAGCTTGGGTGACATGACCTATCCGAATCTGTACGCGCCTGCTTCCGATACCACAGGACCGGCGACCGTCGAGACCGCAGTCGTTGCGTTATTGGGTTATTTCCGGCGGCATCCAGATCTGCAGTGCTTGCTATTGGTCGATCCGCAACCGCGGGAATTGCCCGTATCGGGCAAAGGTAAGCCTTCGCTTGCGGAACTGCCGCGTGTCCCATTGCCGATCGAGCATGATGCGTTTGCTGAGCATCACCGCCCCTACCTGTTGGTGCTCGATCCCTCGGCGAGTCATTTCGACACATGGCTCGCCGAGAGCGTGCGCATTGCACTCTCGGACCGGCGCCCGGACGCCATGGCGCGTGGCCCTGGTCAGCGCATCGGCGGTTGGCTCGCGACCTCCGCGTCCGCCGAAGACCTCGCACAGCATTTGTCGCGCCATGTATTGCAGACGAACGACCGTGGCGCAACGTGCGCGCTGCGCTTTTACGACTCGCGTGCTTTTGCGCTGTTGTGGCCCATGCTCTCGCTGATGCAGCGAGAGACGCTGCTGGGGCCGGTGAAGGTTTGGCATGGGTTCGACGCCGGTGCTCGACTGAGGGGCCACGCAGGTCTGTATCCGCCCATGCTCGAGCATCTGATGCTCAAGCCCGAGCAGTGGGCCGCCATCCGTCGCCACGGTGTCGTCAATCGCGCACTCGCACTGCACAGTAATGCCACCGGCCGGCAACCTGATCCGGACGACGTTGAAGCCGCGGTGGCGGCCGCGGTCCGTGCCGAACACTATGGGCTCCACGAGCGTGACGACCGGCTCGCCTTCATCGGCCATGCGCTCGACTGGCATCCGTATTTCGACTCGCATCCGCGGGTCATCCAGGCGCTTGGCGAAGTATCGGCCGATCGCTTCTATACGGCAGCGGCGAGCGAGCTGACGGAGCAAGAAATCGACGAAATCCGCGGCGGTGCGTGGTGCGCCGGATATAACAAGAAGAACGGAACGAGGGTATGACAGAACAGATGAAGTGCGACAACTGCGAGAAGAGCGGTCTGCCGATCCTGCCTGTGCGTTATGCGGTGGTGCCGAAGACGGCTGGCGCGAAGCTGCCGCCCGGCATTACGGGCAAGGGCATGACCGATGTCGCATTACAGGAGCATCAGTACGGCCTGCGTACGCTGCGCGAGGGGTGGCTGTTCATATTCTACGAACGTGGGGCGCGCGGGAGCCATTACTGGCAGGTTTACCGCGTCACGCCGGACGGGCGTCTATGGAAGCAGGACTTGCCGCTGCCACGCGAGCCGCGCACGCATCCGGCCTGCGCAAAAAAGGGCATTGCGGTGCAGATGGACATGATCGCCATTGAACAGCCGCACAAGTGCGGCAAGGTTTGGTTGGCGTTTTCAGAGCACGCGTGGCACGACGATATCTTGCGTCAGTACGCGAGTAACGCGAGCTTGCGCGCGCAGCGTATGCAGTCGATCGAACCGGCCCAATGGATCGGGTCCGGTACCGATCCGCATGGTCATGCAGTACTGGCCACCCAGGCTTCCGTCGACGACGTGATCGAATACATGCCCGGGTTCGATCCGAAGTTGCTCAATCCTCCCCGTGTGCCGCTCTCCAACGAGACGGGCTGGTACGAGCAGACTTTCCTTGCACGCGTGGCAACGCGCTACCCGCTTTCGATCCGTCAGGCGACGCCTGATTCGGCCAGCGCTCAGCTCGTCAAGCTCATGCATACCGTGGGGGAGATCGGCCACGATAAATCGCATCCGCCGATGTTGCTCGCGCTGTGGGATGGCATTGGGGCGGTGCACGAGCTCAACGGTTCCCGTAACGACGCCGGAAGTATGTTGTCGGTCTATGTTCGGGAGCGGGCGGCGCAGGTCGACGCGATGCAGTCGATCGATGAAGCCGAGATCATCGTGCGCAACGGAGCGGTTGCATCGAAGAGCCGGATGCGCTCTGCCTTGCAGGCGGGATGGGAGGCGATGAAGCAGACGCCCTATGCCGGCGATGGATTCGTGCCGATTGCGCCGCTTGTTTCGCCGGCCGAACAGGCTGCATCCGAGAGGCGTATCGAAGCGGCGGGCGAGATCAATCCGGCGGAGGCCCGCCGCATTGGCGATGCGGCTTGGCCGAAATACCGCGACAAGCTCAATACGATAAAGCTCGAGCTGTTTCAGAGGTATTTTGCATCGCTTCAGCGAGATATCGTCCAGTTGCAGGCGAAGCGTGCCGCCGATGTCGAAGCATGGTTGAAGGCACCCCTTTTGCTTGCGACGCTGCACGATTATAGCGAGACCGATATCGCGGACGGTATTGCGTTCGATGGCGTAGTGGCCGAGGCGATCACGGGACTGCCATCGGAAGACAAGGGCGAGGAGATTGTCGATAACCTCGTGAAGCAGACGGACCCGACGCAAGCCTCGAGTCTTGTTTGGCGCGCGTTTGCCTATAACCAACGGGAATCGAAAGCGGAGCTCAAGGAACTGCTCGCCCAGGCGACGGCGTACCGCGCGCCACTGGGCGAAGAAGCCGCGGAGTGGGCAGAGAAAGTAGCCAAGGTGCTGGAAAAGTTGAAGGCGTTTCCGGAGCTGCGCGAGAAGATCGGGGAAGTGGATGAGCACGCCATGCCGGTTTCTGCCACTGAGGCGGCGCTCAAGAAGTACCACACCGATCGGTTGGTCGTGACCACGGGTAACGCACTGTTCAAATGGACCGGCGTTGGCAAGGTTGGCGACTGCGCGGGTGAGTATTTGATCCGTGCGGTACTGCTGATGCGAGTGGGCGTCAGTAAGGACGATACGGTCAAGCTCGTTAAGGAAGCAGTGAAGACGGAGCCCGCGCTGCGCGCGAAATTCGAGCGGAGTTATGCGGCGCTCAGGAAGACGGGCGTGCCAGCTAAGAGCGCGTTCACGCAGGCGATGCAGGATTTGGCGGCCGATGAGCGTGGACAGATCATGCGGGGGCGCTGGAATGCGGTGAAGGTGACGCATGTAGGGGAGGAAGCGGCGACCGGGATTCGGCTCGGAGGTGTGCTCGCGATCATCGAGGTTTTTTGCTTTGGAGCGGCGCTCGCGAAGATCGATAAGAGCGGGCAGGACTATGCGCTGCTGGTGGCGAGTGGGTTCTCGGCGACATCGGCGTGTCTCATTTCGTCGACTAAGGCAATGGCTGCGATGGCTCAGAGTGCGGAGAACACGCTTCGGAACCTTAAGGCGGTTACGGGGTACTTTGGGGGTATTTCTGCACTAATTAACACGATAGTCGATGTTGAAAAAACGGCAGACGGAGTTGCTAACCGGAAGTTCTCCAACGCGGTGCTCTATTTTGTGAAGACGTTGTTTGACATCGGTACAGCTTCCGCTAACCTACTAACCGCTTTGTCATCTTCGGCACCGCTAATCGCGCGGATTGCTGGGCAACGGGTGGCGTGGTTGGGAAAAGTCGGAGCTGGAATTGAAGGCGCCGCGGCGAGAGTGGAGGCTCTGGCGGCAGGCAGAGCGGTGGACGTCGCGGTGACCGCAGCCATGAATGCCGCGGCGGAAGAGGCAGGCGTCGTAATTGGCGAACGTGCCACCCTACTGCTGCTGGGGCGTGCTGTGCTGTATCTGTCGGGATGGGAAGTGGCGATTGTAATCACGGTGATCCAACTGCTGATCGCCTACTGGGAGGACAACGATCTGCAATCCTGGCTCGAAAAGTGCGCGTTCGGTAAATTGCCAAACTCACCGCCATGGACCGCCGGCAAACAGCACGAAGGATTCGAAAAGGCTCTGAAGGCCGTGGGCCTTCAGGTTGAGGGAGCGAAGGAATGACGAAGCAAGCGACTCAGGGCAACGCTCAGCTTCTGCGAGGCCGCATCCGGAACTTGCGCAAGAAGCGGTGTCGACGGGACTTTGTCTTCACGGCAAATGACCGGGCGAATATGGGCGTGACGGCCATTGCAGCTGGCTTGGCAGGCCTCGGTGGGGTCGCGGCCGGGTTGGGGGGAATGGCTATGGATACCACCGAAGAAGCGGATCTTCTCGAATTCGAACTCGAGGGCAAGGCGGTTAAGGCCTGGGTGTGGGTGTCGGTGTTCAATGAGGGTGACGACGTTGAGGTTGTTGCAGAACCCGACGGCAACGGTTGGCTGGGATACGGTATCCGTCGCGTGAGCGATCGCATTGTCGCGTTACACCCACATTGCAGCCGAGGACGATATGCGCACTATAAGGCGTCGTTTTCTTGGTCTTTAAAGATTATTGGAACGCTTTTATTAGTGGCTTGGGTATTGCAAGCGATTGTAGCTTACTTCAAGTCATTGCCAACCGAAGACATTCTTGCCTTGACATTGGTAGTGCTGGCGGGCAGTGCAATTGGGGCCGCAATTTATGGCGTAATCGCGTTTAGGATTTCAAGGCGCTTTATGGGTTTTGTGCATCTCGCAGAAGGCATCTTCCAAGTCTTTGGCTGGCCAAACGTCGAGCATATCGACCTACCCGCGATTACAAAAAAGACCAAGAAACCCAGTGATCCGGGCGCGCTCGGCGTCCTGTACTTCCGTTACTGAAACGGTATGACGGAAACCACTCAGAGCAACGTGAAGCTGTTATACGGCCGAGTCCGGAACCTACACACGAAGCGGTGCCGTCGCGATTTCGTCTTCACGGCAAGCGATCGCACCAAGATGGGCACGACGGCCATCGCAGCCGGCCTCGCCGGACTCGGCGGCGTCGCGGCCGGGTTGGGCGCAATGGCGATGGATACAACGGAAGAGGCGGATCTTCTCGAATTTGAGCTCGACGGTAAGCCGATTAAAGCGTGGGTATGGGTCTCCGCATTCAAGGAGGGAGACGAAGTTGAGGTTGTGGCCGAGCCTGACGGCGACAAGTGGCTAGGATACGGTATTCGCAGTGTGAGCAATCGCATTGTCGCCCTGCATCCACATTGCAGCAGGGGACGCTACGCGCACTATAGAGCATCATTCCTATGGTTTCTCAGGATCGTAGGATGCCTTATTCTTGCAACCTATCTAATAGTTGCCGCGGTATCGTATTTCTCCGGGGATTCATTGCGAGATTTCGTCGCATTTGCTGCGGCTTTGATACCTGCCATGTTGATTTCGGCAGCAATATTTGGTGCTATCGCCTATAGGATTTCTCGGAAATATTTCGGATTTGTTCAACTTGCAGAGGGAATTTTCCGCGGTTTCGGTTGGCCGAACGTCAAGCACATTGACCTGCCTGCGCTCACAAAAAGGAGCAAGACGCCGGGTGATCCTGGCGCTCTCGGTGTTCTCTACTTCCGGTACTAGATTGTATGTGCAACGAGGGCGTTAAAAGCAGCGCACAATCGCAACTCTTACGTGGGCGCATTCAGAACTTGCGTAAGAAGCAGTGCCATCGGGATTTCGTCTTTGCATCGAGCGATCGCGCCAACATGGGCGCCACGGCCATCGCTGCGGGTCTGGCGGGACTGGGCGGCGTCGCCGCAGGGTTGGGCGCAATGTCGATGGATACGACCGAGGAAGCCGATCTTCTCGAGTTCGAGGTTGACGGCGATCCGGTGAAGGCTTGGGTGTGGGTTTCGGTCTTCAACGAAGGCGACGAGGTCGAGGTCGTTGCCGAGCGAATAGGCGAAGTAAGGACGATACGGTCAAGTTCGTTAAGGAAGCAGTGAAGACGGAGCCCGCGCTGCGCGCGAAATTCGAGCGGAGTTATGCGGCGCTCAGGAAGACGGGCGTGCCGGCTAAGAGCGCGTTCACGCAGGCGATGCAGGATTTGGCGGCCGATGAGCGTGGACAGATCATGCGGGGGCGCTGGAATGCGGTGAAGGTGACGCATGTAGGGGAGGAAGCGGCGACCGGGATTCGGCTCGGAGGTGTGCTCGCGATCATCGAGGTTTTTTGCTTTGGAGCGGCGCTCGCGAAGATCGATAAGAGCGGGCAGGACTATGCGCTGCTGGTGGCGAGTGGGTTCTCGGCGACATCGGCGTGTCTCATTTCGTCGACTAAGGCAATGGCTGCGATGGCTCAGAGTGCGGAGAACACGCTTGCGAATCTCAAGGCGATCACCGGGTACTTTGGGGGTGCTTCGGCGTTGATCGGTGCGGTCGTAGACGGACAAAAGTTCGCGAGCAATGCAAGCGAGGGCAAGATACCTCTTGCCGCTGCCTACCTCATCAAGAGCACCCTCGGTATTGCGGCGGCAGGGGCGAATCTGTTGACCGCCATGACATCTTCCGCGCCGTTGATAGCACGGATCGCCCGCGGGAAGACGGCTTGGCTTGGAAAGGTGGGCGCAGGAATTGAGGGCGCGGCGGCACGAACGGAGGCGTTAGCTGCGGGCAAGGCTGTAGGTGCCGCGGTGACTCTTGCCATGGATGCTGCCGCCGAAGAAGCCGGCGTTGTAATTGGCGAGCGTGCCGCATTGCTATTGCTAGGCCGTGCCGTGCTGTACCTCTCTGGGTGGGAAGTGGCGATCGTCCTCACAGTGATCCAACTGCTGATAGCCTATTGGGAGGATGACGACCTGCAATCCTGGCTGGAGAAGTGTGCCTTCGGCAAATCACCGAATTCGCCATCTTGGCCCGCAGGCAAGCAGCACGAAGGATTCGAGAAAGCCCTCAAGGCTGTCGGCCTTCAGACGGAAGGAGCAAAAGAATGACAAAGGAAGCGACTCAGGGCAATGCACAGTTATTGCGCGGCCGCATTCAAAATCTGCGCAAGACGCGCTGCCGCCGGGATTTCGTCTTTACGGCAAGTGATCGCACCAATATGGGTGCGACGGCGATTGCGGCTGGCTTGACTGGGCTCGGCGGTGTTGCAGCCGGGCTGGGCGCAATGGCAGTGGACACGACCGAAGAGGCAGATTTGCTCGAATTTGAACTCGGAGGCAAGGCGGTCAAAGCCTGGGTGTGGGTATCGGTTTTCAAGGAGGGCGATGAGGTTGAGGTGGTGGCTGAGCCTGACGGCGACGGCTGGCTGGGGTATGGGATCCACCGCATTAGCGATCGTATCGTCGCCCTACATCCGCATTGCAGCCGTGGACGCTACGCACATTACCGAGCCTCCGCGCGTTGGTGGCTTAGGATTTCGGCCGGGTTCTTGCTCTTTATGTACGTCCTAGTATCCGTGCTAGCGTTGCTGCAGTCCGTGCAGAACTGGACGGGAATCGTTCAGGCAGGCGCGTTGGGTGGGGCGGGCCTCGTTCTAATATTCGCGTTCATTGCTTTTCGGGTTTCGAGAAAATTTTCAGGTTTCGTTCATTTAGCCGAGGGCATATTCCAAGTATTCGGCTGGCCGAACGTAAAGAACATAGATTTACCTGCGCTCACGAAAAAGACAAAGAAGCCCAGCGATCCGGGCGCGCTCGGCGTGCTGTACTTCCGGTATTGAAAGAGAATGAAGGAAGGCATTCTGGGCAATGCAATGCTGTTACGCGGCCGCATTCAGAGTCTGCGCAAAAAGCGGTGTTGTAGTGACTTCGTCTCTACGGCGAGTGATCGGGCGAGCATGTGTGCAACTGCCGTCGGAACTGGCTTGGCGGGCCTCGGCGGCATCGCGGCGGGACTGGGTGCCATGGCGATGGACACGACCGAAGAGGCGGATCTTCTTGAGTTCGAGCTCGATGGCAAGCCGATCAAGGCTTGGGTATGGGTATCCGTTTTTAACGAAGGCGACGAGGTAGAGGTTGTCGCTGAACGAGATAGCGACGGCTGGCTGGGATACGGCATCCGCCGCCTTAGCGATCGTATCGTTGCGCTGCATCCCCATTGCAGTCGCGGACGCTACGCGCACTATCGTGCGTCCCTTTCATGGTTCGTGAAGATCGTCGGTAGCATTTTGATAATGACCTCCTTGTTAGGCGGAATAGTTGCCTTTGCCAAGTCCTTACCCGCGTCGGATATCGGGGCGCTAGTGTTAGTTGGCCTCGCGGGCGAGTTGCTGGGAGCGTTCATCTTAGGTGTCATAGCTTTCCGGATCAGCAGTCGATTCATGGGCTTCGTACGCCTCGCCGAAGGAATATTCGATGTATTCGGCTGGCAGAACGTCCGGCACATCGACCTACCAGGCATCACAAAAAAGGGGAAGAGGCCGGATGACCCTGGCGCGCTCGGCATTCTATATTTTCGCTACTGAAGGGACGCAACAGCCTGATGACGAATGATCTGAGCCGAAGGACGCTCCAACTGTTACGCGGTCGCATCCGCAACCTGCGCACGGTGCGATGCCGCCGCGACATCGTATTTACGGCAAGTGATCGCACCAACATGGGCGCGACGGCCATCGCGGCGGGCCTGACCGGTCTCGGCGCAGTTGCGGCCGGGTTGGGCGCGATGGCGATGGACACGACCGAAGAGGCGGATCTTCTTGAGTTCGAGCTCGACGGCAAACCGGTCAAAGCTTGGGTGTGGGTATCGGTGTTCAAAGAAGGGGATGAGGTGGTGGCTGAACCAGATGGCGATGGATGTCGGGGCTACGGCATTCGACGCATGAGCGATCGCATCGTCGCTCTGCATCCGCATTGCAGTCGAGGACGCTACGCGCATTACAAGGCGTCCTTCTCCTGGTTCGTCAAAATTGTTGGCGGACTTTTATTGGCCGCGTTCGCGATAGAAATGTTAGTGGCCGTTACGAGGGGTCTAACCTCGCAGGATTTAGGCATCTTTGCACTACTTGCAATTGCCGGAGGCCTTCTCGGGGCCCTAATTCTGGGAGGCATAGCCTACAGAATCTCGAGCCGGTTCATGGGCTTCGTGAGATTAGCCGAAGGCATATTCCAGGTGTTCGGCTGGCCAAACGTCAAGCACATCGATCTGCCTGCGCTCACAAAAAAGACTAAGACGTCGGGTGATCCCGGCGCTCTTGGTGTTCTGTACTTCCGTTACTAACACCGAATGAAAAAACCCCCTGAAGGCAACGCACAACTGCTACGCGGCCGTATTCGGAATCTACACGAAAAGCGGTGCCGTCGGGATTTCGTCTTTGCATCAAGCGATCGTACCAACATGGGCACCACGGCCATCGCTGCGGGTCTGGCGGGACTTGGCGGCGTCGCTGCGGGGTTAGGCAATATGGCGATGGACACAAGCGAAGAGGCTGATCTCCTCGAGTTTGAGCTTGACGGCAAACCGGTCAAGACTTGGGTGTGGGTATCGGTGTTTAAAGAAGGGGATGAAGTGGAAGTCGTCGCTGAGCCCGACGGTGACGGCTGGCTGGGGTACGCTATCCGCCGCATCAGTGATCGCATCATCGCCCTACACCCGCATTGCAGCCGGGGACGCTACGCGCACTATCGCGCTTCGTTTTCATGGTTTCTCAAGATCTTTGGGTGTATTCTCGTCGCAGCCTATTTAATACTTGCCGCAATATCGTACTTTTCTGGCGACTCGTTAGCCGACTTCGGAGCACTCGCTCTCGGAGTGGTGCCGGGTATGCTGCTCTCGGCAGCGATATTTGGCGTAATTGCCTACCGGATATCAAGGAAGTATTTCGGATTTGTTTGTCTCGCCGAAGGCATTTTTCGGGCCTTCGGTTGGCCGAACGTAAAAAACATAGATTTACCCGCGCTCACGAAAAAGACCAAGCAGCCCGATGACCCCGGCGCGCTCGGCCTCCTTTACTTCCGTTACTGAGACATCATTCACCATGATCGACCTGATTCGCCTCGACGACGATACTGACCACGGCGGGAAAGTCATCACCGCCTCGACGACTATGCGTTTCGACGGGCGTTTCGTGGCCCGTAAGGGCGACGAAGTCTCGTGCCCCGGTAATCCCCCCGCTTTTAACGCGAGGCAGAAGTAGAAGCTATGCTGCGGCCATGAGCCGCTGTTTCGGCGTCATGCCGCCCAGGCCCATGTTAGGGCGCTCGTGATTGTATTGCCACATCCATTCCGTCGCGAAGTGCTGCACGTGCGCGAGGTCGTCCCAGTAGTACTGCGATAGCCATTCATAGCGCACCGTACGATTGAATCGCTCCACGTAGGCGTTCTGCTGCGGCTTGCCCGGCTGGATGTAGTTCAACGCTATGCCATGCTTGGCTGCCCATTGCGTGATTGCGTCGCTCAGGTACTCCGGGCCGTTATCGCACCGTATCGCCATCGGCTTTCCCCGCCAGTCAATGATCTGCTCCAAGGCGCGGATGACGCGCGCAGATGGCAACGAGAAGTCGATCTCGATTCCCAATGCCTCGCGGTTGAAGTCGTCGATCACGTTGAACAGCCGGATACTTCGGCCATCCTTCAACTGGTCGTGCATAAAATCCATCGACCACACCGCATTCATCGACGCCGGAACGATCAACGGCTCCGGTGCCTGCCGTACGAGCCGCTTGCGCGGCTTGATGCGCAGGTTCAACTCCAGTTCCCGGTAAATCCGGTACACGCGCTTATGGTTCCAGCCGAAGCCCTTCACGTTGCGCAGGTACAGGAAACACAGCCCAAAGCCCCAGTTGCGATGATTGTGGGTCAGCCGTAGCAGCCAGTCGGCAATCTGCTCGTTCTCCGCACTGCGCTGCCGCTCATAGCGGTAGCACGTCTGGCTTATGCCAAATGCCTCGCATGCAAGCCGTATCGACACACCCCGGCTCGCTACTGCTTCTCTGGCCATCTCGCGGCGGGTAGATGGCCTCAGTCTTTTTTTGCTAGCGCCTCCGCGACGATCTCCGCCTTGAGCTTCTCTTCGACGTACATCTTGCGCAGTCGCGCGTTCTCCGCTTCCAGCTCCTTCATCTTGGCCATCAGCGGCACGTCCATCCCGCCGTACTTGCCGCGCCAGTTGTAGAAGGTCGCCGTGCTAATGCCCAGCTCCCGGCAAATCTCCGGTACCGCCACGCCAGCTTCCGCGCGCTTGAGCGCCTCCATGATCTGGCTATCCGTGAACTTCGACTTCTTCATTGCGTAGAACTCCCTTTGCTGGAAATTCTACTTCTGATCCCGCTTACTGGACGGGAGGATTACCCCCCAAGCATCCTGACGTGAAGCCCAACGTAATCCTCGAGGGCGATGCTTCGATGACTGACGATGGGGTGCCGATCGCGCGACACGGACACAAGGCAACGTGCGGCTGTATCCTGATTTCGAGCGCGGCGGCTTCTGCATAACCGCCTTCGATCATCGCCAGCGAGCCATTGCCGCACTAACGCGCCGACTTCGCCCGCGATCATCCATCGAGCGCACGACGTTGATTCTCCAAGGACTACGAATGCCACGATATGCCGCATTCTTGCGAGGTGTGAGTCCGATGAACGCCAAGATGCCCGAACTGAAGCGCTGCATCGAGAACGCCGGTTTCGATGACGTGCGAACACTTCTTTCGAGCGGCAACGTCGTTTTCTCGAGCCGCGGGGCCTCCGCGTCGCGGCTCGAACAAAAGCTTGAAGCAGCGATGGCGGACGGGCTGGGACATGCCTTTTATACGATCGTCCGTCGTGTCGATGAACTCAACGAGATGTTGGCTGCGGATCCGTATGCGCCATTCGAACTGATGCCTGGCGCGAAACGGGTAGTGACATTCATGCGCATACCGCACTCGGTGGACATCGACTTGCCGGTGGAATTCGACGGCGCCCGCATCCTTGCAGTGGCCGAGCGAGAGGTTTTCAGCGCCTACGTGCCGAGTCCGCGAGGACCCGCCTTCATGGCTCTGATTGAAAAGACCTTCGGCAAGAACGTCACCACGCGCACCTGGGACACCGTCAAAAAATGCGCCGCGGCATAAGGCGCGCGGCGCAGCCGATCAAATCGCCCTACGTCGCGCCCTTAGCCCGAACTGCACGTTTCACCGCCTACTGCTTACGGCCACGCCGACGATAGCCATGCGTGGCGCGCAGCAGGCTGCGCGTATAGTCGCTTGCAACCCGCCCGGCGCGAACATCCTCAACACCCAACTGCTCAACGATCTCGCCGTTATGCATCACGGCCACGCGCTGACAAAGAAAACCAACGACGGCGAGGTTATGACTGACGAGGATCATCGTCAGCTCGCGTTGCCGATGCAGCCGGTGCAGCAAGTTGAGAATTTCCGCCTGAACCGATACATCGAGTGCTGACGTAGGCTCATCGAGCAAGAGCACGCGAGGCTCGAGAATCAGCGCACGCGCGATGGCGACGCGCTGACGCTGCCCACCCGAAAGCTGATGCGGGTAGCGAAAGCGAAAGGCGGGCCCGAGGCCGACTTCGGCCAGCGCCCGCGCGATCCGCTGATCGGCGTCCGATATCCGATGGATGGCGAGCGGCTCGCGCAGCGTTTCATCGACGGTAAAACGCGGATGTAGCGAAGCGTACGGGTCCTGAAACACCATCTGCACGTCGCGCCGAAACGCGCGGTCGACCTTGCCCGCGGCGACAACCCGCGTATCGATCGACATGCTCCCGCTCGCAAGCGGCACGAGACCGGTCAGCGCACGCAGCAGCGTCGATTTTCCCGAGCCCGATTCACCGACGAGCCCGAACGCTTCACCGCGCGGGACCGAGAAGCTTGCTCCGCGCACCGCATCGACGTGGCCCGTGCGTGTGGGAAAACGAATGGATACGTCGCGGAGCTCGATCATCGTCCGCTCTCCGTGAGCCAGGCCGGGTCGCGTTGCAGCACCGGCAATTCTCCGACGGGATGCGCGAGCGTCGGACTGGCCGCAAGCAAGCCGCGCGTATACGGATGCGTGGCATGAACGAGTTGCGACGCGGCACAAGTCTCGACCACGCGCCCGGCGTACATGACGGCAACACGGTCGCAAAACGACATGACGAGCGGCAGATCGTGGCTGATGAAAAGGAGCCCGGTACCATGGCGCGCGATCGTTTCGTCGAGCACGGCAAGCACCTGCATCGAGACGGCCACATCGAGCGCCGATGTGGGTTCGTCGGCAATCAAGAGCCGCGGGCCCGTCGAAATCATCATGGCGATCATGACGCGCTGCCCCATGCCGCCCGAAAGCTCATGCGGATAAGAGGCCGCGACGCGTGCGGGATCGCGAATATCGACGGCGTGCAGCGCATCGATAATGCGCGCGCGCAAAGCGCGTCGTCCGAGCCCGCGTTCGCGCAGCCGAAACGTCTCGGCCATCTGACTCGCTACCGTCATCGTCGGATTCAGCGAATATTTCGGGTCCTGCAGCACCATGCCCATGGCAGCGCCCGCGAGCCGGCGCCGCTCGCGCGCGGACATCGTCAGCAGATCGCGCCCTTCGAAACGCATGCTGCGCGCGGTGCACTGCGCGCTCGCGGGCAGCAGCCCGAGCAGCGCGCGTCCCGTCAGCGACTTGCCCGACCCCGATTCGCCGACGATGCCGAGCCGTTCGCCCGCGGCAAGCGTCAGCGAGACATCGCGCACGGCATCGACGAGGCTGCCGTCATGGCCGCGAAACGCAATCCGCAATCCGTCGATTTCGCAAAGCGGAGCCCGCGAAGCGTTCGCGATATCGGCCATCTCAGTCTCCATGGCGAGGATCGAAGACATCGCGCAGCCCGTCGCCGAGTAGATTGAATGCGAGGCTCACCAGGAGAATGGCCCCGCCCGGCAGCGTAGCGACCCACCATGCATCGAGCAGCACGTTGCGTCCCGAAGCGACCATGAAGCCCCACTCGGGGCTAGGCGGTTGCGCGCCAAGGCCCAGAAAGCCGAGCCCGGCGACAGCGAGCACGACGCCGGCCATATCGAGCGTCGCGCGTACGATGACAGACGACATGCAAAGCGGCACGACGTAGCGCAGCACGATGCGCGGCTCCGAAGCACCTTGCAATCGCGCGGCATAGATGAAATCGGCGTGGGCAATGCGCAGCGTTTCGGCGCGCGCGAGGCGCGCATAAGCGGGCCACGCCGTGATCGAAATGGCGACGACGGCATTGACGACTCCGGGCCCGAGCGCGGCCGCAAAGGCGAGCGCCAGCACGATCTTGGGAAACGCGAGCGCCATATCGGTGATTCGCATGAGGACGCGATCGACGAAACCGCCGCAAAAGCCCGCGGTGGTGCCGATCAAGAGGCCGATGGGAACAACGATCGATACGACGAGTACGGCGATGCCGAGTGTCAGACGCGAGCCTGCGATCAGCCGCGAAAGAATGTCGCGTCCGAGTTGATCGGTGCCGAGCCAATGCGAGGCGCTGCCGGGCGGCAGCAGGCGATCGGAGAGGACTTGCCGCAACGGATCGTGCGGCACGATGAAGGGGCTAGCCGCCGCCACAATGCCGAGCGTGACGAGAATCGCGAGCCCGATCATGTTCAGCGGATTCGCCGCAAAGCGCCGCCAGCGCCGATACGCGAGCCCGAGCGAGGCTTGCGCGCGCGATTGCGGCGTATCGACGAGCAACCATTCGCGCACCGACCGCGCGGCGGCGGGTAGAGTCGGTCGATCGGGAGAAGAAGCCATATCGAATAGAAGGCGAAAAAGGCAAAAACAGCGGTGTCGCGTCAACGGGCACGCGGATCGAACACGCGATAGAGCGCATCGGTCAGCAGATTGACGAAGATGAACATGACCCCGATGACGAGCGTGCAGCCGAGGACGGCGTTCATGTCCGCATTGAGCAGCGCACCGGTCAGATACGAGCCGATACCGGGCCACGCGAAGACGATCTCGGTCAGCACGGACCCTTCGAGCAGATTGCTGTAGGTGAGCGCGATGACGGTCAAAAGCGGCACGGCGATGTTGCCGAAAGCGTGGCGCCAGATCACGCGGCTTTCCGGCAGGCCTTTCGCGCGCGCCGTGACGATGTATTCCTGATTCAGTTGATCGAGCATAAATGAGCGCGTCATGCGGCTCAGATAGGCGACCGAGTAGTAGCCGAGAATGGCGGCCGGCAAGGCGATATGCGAGATTGCATTGCGCAGGACGTCCCATTCGCCCGCCAGCGCGGCATCGAGCAGCAACGAGCCGGTACGCGGGTCGACCATGCCGTCGTACAGCGGGTCGAGCCGGCCCGGTCCACTCACCCAGTGCAGCCGCGCATAAAAGAGCAGCAGCCCCATGAGACCGAGCCAGAAGATCGGCACCGAACTGCCGATGAGGCCGATGAAGCGCGCGAGATGATCGATCGGCCGGTTGTGCCGGACTGCGGCAACGACCCCGAGCGGCACGCCGAGTGCGATGCCGATCAACGTCGCGAGCGTGGCCAGCTCCAGCGTTGCGGGGAATACGCGTTTGATGTCTTCGAGTACCGGGTTGGCGGTCAACAGCGAAATGCCGAGGTTGCCGTGAAGCACGTCGCGCGCATAGATGAACAACTGCGTGGCAAGCGGCTTGTCCAGGCCCAGCGCGATACGCTCGGCTGCGTAGGCGTCGGCCGATGCACGGTCGCCAAGCACGGCGAGCACCGGATCGATCGGCACTTTGCGGCCGATGATGAAAGTGAGCGCAATCAGGCCTACGAACGTAATGGCGAGCGTGATCGCCCAGCGCGCGATGCGCAACGTCCAGCGCACCGCCGGCCTTCGCGCGGGGAGTGTGCGTAGCGCTTCAAGCCGGGTGCGAGACGAAAGCGGCGTGGACATGATGGGAGAATTCAGCGCTTCCTGAGATTGCGGTACGACACGAGGTCGTTGATTGGCCCGACTTCGAGCCCGCTCACACCTGGAGCGGTCGCGACCTGCGCCACCTTCTGGAACATGATGACGAAGGGCGACTGGCTCAGCAGCGCTTTTTGCATCGCTTGATAAAGCTGTGCCCGTTTCTCGGTCGAGGGCTCGGCAAGCGCCTTTTGCGTCTGCTCGGTCAATTGCGGAATATCCCATCCATTGCGCCAGGCAAGCATCTTGTAGCTCGACTTGTCGGAGTTATCGGGATTCCACGCGAAACCTTGTGCGTTGCTGTGCGGATCGATGTAGTCGGCAGACCAATCGCCAATGTAGATGTCGTGCTGGCGCGCACGATACTTGGCGAGCGTTTGCTTGTTGTCGCCAGGGATCAACTGGACCTTGATGCCGGCCTGCGCGAAATTTGCCTGTATGGCCTGCGCGACTTCCGTGTAGGGGTAATCGTTGCGCACATCCATCGTCACGGAAAAGCCATTTGGTACGCCTGCTTTGGCGAGCAGTGCCTTGGCCTTCGCGACATCGAGCCGATAAGGGTTTATATTCAGCGCCCCAAGAAATCCCTCGGGCAGGAATGTCTGATGAACTTTGTAAGTCGTCTTCACAACATGGCTTTGGATACCTGAATAATCGACGAGGTACTTCAGCGCTTCTTGTACGTCCGGTTTCGCGAGCGTGGGATTCTTCGTATTCAGGCCGAGGTAGAGCAGGGTGACCTGGGGCGAGGGCGTGACCTTTGCTTTGCTGCTTGTTCCCACGGCGGCGAGATCGTCAGGGCTCAGATCGCGCGCGGCGTCGACATCGCCGCTTTCGAGCATGAGGCGTTGAGTGGCCGCCTCGGGCACGTGACGCAGCACGATGCGCTTCATGGCGAGCGGCAAGCGGTAACCGTCGAAGCGTTGCAGCACGATGCTGTCGCTTGCGGTCCATTTGACGAGCTTATACGCGCCCGAGCCCGCTTCATGAGTGCGCAGCCAGCCGTTGCCGAAGTCGTTGCCTTGCTGATGCGAGAGCAGCAGTTTCTTGTCGACGACGGAAGCGGGCCAGGAGCCGAGCACATTCAACACGAACGTCGGTGCGTATTTCTGGTCGGTCGTGATCGAGACCGTGGAATCGTCGATCGCTTTCACTTTCCCGATCACATTCTCTTTCGTGAGTCCGATGCCCGTGAGTACGGCTGCCGGACCCTTGTCGAGCTGTACGGCGCGCTGGATCGACCAGGCAACGTCGTCCGCCGTGAGCGGATTGCCCGAATGGAACTTCAAGCCGGGGCGTAGCTTGAACGTGAACGTCAGCCCGTCAGGACTCACTGTCCACGATTGCGCGACGTCGCCGTTGAATTTCGACGGGTCGGCCAGATCGACGCGAACGAGGCGGTCATAGGTGTTCGCGGCATACTCTTCTGGCACGAGCTCGTAAATTTCGCCGGGATCGAGGGTGGTGAATTCGTCCAGCAGCGTGGCCATGACGAACATATCCTTCGGCGTTGCAGCCCGAGCGTCGACCGGTGCGGTCAATGACAAGCCGATTGCGAGGCATACCGGGAGAAAGATCGCGGGCAGTGCCGCGGTGGACTTGGGCAACCAGTGTTTCATGCGCGCTCCCAATTGAATGGCCTGCTCCGTCGAACGTAGTTATTTCTTCAATGTCCGGTAAGACGTCAGATCGTTGATGGGGCCAACTTCCGGCCCGGTGACGCCGGGGCGTGTAGCCACCTGAACGACTTTTTCGAACATGATGATAAACGGCGAATGGTCGAGTACCTGCCGCTGCAGGGCGGCATATCGCTTCGCGCGTTGCGCAGGCGCCGGTTCGACGAGCGCTGCCTCCGTTTCGGCGGTCAGCTGCGGAATGTTCCAACTGTTGCGCCACGCCAGCATTTTGTACTTCGATTGATCGGAGTTGTCCGGATTCCAGGCGAAGCCGCGCGCATTGCTGTTCGGATCCATGTAGTCGGACGACCATTCGCCGATGAAGATATCGTGCTGACGCGCGCGGTACTTGCCGATCGCCTGCTTGGCGTCGCCGGGGATCAGCTTCACTTTGATGCCGCCTTGCGCGAAGCTCGCTTGCAGCGCTTGCGCGATTTCCACGAACGGGTAGTCGTTCGGCATGTCCATCGTCACTTCGAAGCCATTCGGCAGGCCTGCTTTTGCGAGCAACATCTTCGCCTTGGGCACGTCCAGACGGTACGGGTTCGCATCGAGCACCCCGAGAAAACCGTCGGGCAGAAAGGTTTGATGCACTTTGTAAGTGGTACTGACGATATTGCGCTGAATGCCGTCGTAATCGATGAGCCATTTCATGGCCTGCTGCACTTCAGGCTTCGCCAGATTCGGGTTTTTCGTATTCAGGCTCAGATAGAGCAATGCCGAAGCGGGCCACGACGCCACATGGATCTTGCCCGCTTTCGAAAGCGCCGCGAGGCTGTCGGGGCTCAGATTGCGCGCGGCGTCGGCGTCGCCGTTTTCGAGCAGCAGCCGTTGCGCCGAGGCTTCGGGCACGTGACGCAGCACGATGCGCTTCATGGGATACGGGGCGCGGTAATCGTCGAATCGCTGCAGCACGAGACTTTCGTTCGGCGTCCACTTGACGAGCTGGTAGGGCCCGGAGCCGGCGTCGTGGGTCCTGAGCCATGCGCTGCCGGCGTCGCCGTTTTGTTCGTGCGAAAGCAGCAGCTTCTTGTCGAGAATCGAGCCGGGGCCCGCGCTCAAGACGTTCAGGACGAAGCTCGGCGCATATTTGCGATCGGTCTGCAGCGTCACGGTCTGTTCGTCGATCTTTCGAACCTGCTGCGTGACGTTTTCTTTGGTGAGGCCAAGATCGGCCAATACGCCGGCCGGACCTTTGCCGAGCAGCACGGTGCGTTGCAGCGACCATGCGACGTCGTCGGCCGTGACAGGATTGCCTGAGTGGAATTTGACGCCAGGGCGCAGCTTGAACGTATATGTGGTGCCGTCGGCACCGACACTCCACGACTGCGCGAGCTTGCTTTCGAACTTGGAGGGGTCGTGCAGATCGATCTGCACGAGCCGCTCATAGACATTTGCCACGTATTCAGACGGCACGAGCTCGTAGATTTCGCTCGGGTCCAGTGTCGTGAACTCGCCGATTTGCGTGGCGATCACGAAGATGCCGGGCGGCGTGGCGGCATGAAGCGAGGTAAGGGGCGTCAGTGCGGCAATCGCCGCCGTGACGACGAATTTCGACAGCAAATGCTTCATGCGGACTCCATCGGAAAAGGGCGATGGGCTCCGCGGCGGTGATGGCAGTGACAGCCGCGCGCGGAGCGCAAGACCGTCATCGTACCGCGTGGCGAACTCGGTTCAATTTACGTGGCCCAAGGATCCACGATAGCAACACCTCAATTGACGAAGTCCTTTACGTTGCGGGTCGCCAGCGTCGCTCCTCTGGACTTCGTTACTGCAGCGATCATCGCATCGAACTGACTGATTGGCCTGCCGCTGTTTCTTCCCGAGGCAGCGATGTCGGCATACATGGCTGCAGCGTCGCTGTCGAAGCTTAGAAGCCTGTCCGCAAAGTCCTTATCGAAAATATCTTCGATGGCGATTGACAGCGCTTCTTTTCGCGAACCATCGGCCAACAAGCGGACGCCGTATAGGATTTCTGCCTCGGTGACAGTCGTAGTGAAAAGCGCGGCGCGCGGCTGGAGCGCCAGCCATGCCATTACGCGAGAATCAGGCGCGGGCCGCAGGATTTCCGAGAGGACGTTCGTGTCGAGAACAATCATGGACCCAGGTTCACACGGTCGGCGATTGCCTCGCGAGCGGGCAGATCGAGTTCAACACCGCCGAGCGGCTCGATTCGGCTACGAATAGATTCCGCGAGACTGCGCTGCTCGATTCGAGCGCTGGTCGAAAGTGCCGCCCGTAGAATGTCGCGGGCCTCGTCTTCCATAGAGTGGCCGTGCTGAGCAGCCTGCACGCGCAGCCGCGCCTTAAGCTGGTCGTCGATGTTACGAATCGTCATGCTCGCCATGCTGTGCTCCATTCATCAATGACAGCATTTTAATCAAAGCATGACGCCCCCCGCAATTAAAGGGATACGTGCGTCATCGGTGGCAATCAACCCACGCGCGTGCCCATTCGATGCCCGCTGCGCGGGCTTCCTCTTCGGTAGCGAAAAAAGCGAGGATACCGGAGCCTTGAATCAGCTCGTTGTTCCGCGTGACGGTGCCGCTCGCGGCAAAGCGCTCGTCTTGCGCGATGACGTGGCCCCAGATTTCATAGCCTCTGTATCGTTCGGGTTCCATTGAAATAGGACGCTGCAGTATCGAGCCAGTTCGTGATGAATGATGCCGCGGGCCCGTGACGCAAGGACGCTCGGGGACGCGGTGACGAGGGATGCCGACGCATGCGCCATTCCAGCCGGCCAATAGTGGAGGGCCAGCGAGGAATCGTCCACCTCCCAGATTTACGGGGTGCGTTGCCGGCGCCCGCTCTTCATTTTCCTGCCGTCATCCCAAAAAGTACCTATTCGGAACACTCCGAATACGTGTAGCATACTGTACATCCATACAGGTTATTGCGCAATTGTCCGATGTTTGCCGCTCTTTCCCATCCCGAAGACGTTCACCCTTCGCTCTGGCGCGCGTCGCAGCTGGCGCGGGGTGGCCTGCGTACAGTGGATACGGGTTATGCGGCATTGTCGGCCGAGCTGCCGGGCGGCGGCTGGCCCCTCGGAGCACTCGTGGATCTGCTGATTCAGCAGCCGGGGGTAGGCGAAATGCGGCTGTTGCGGCCGGTGCTCGCGGCACAGGGCCGGCGTCCCATTGCGCTCGTGCAGCCCCCGCATGTGCCCAATGGGCCGGCCTTCGCCTATCTGGATGTGCCCCTCGAACAATTGATTCAGGTGCGCGCGGCCAAAATGCCTGATGCCCTCTGGTCTGCCGAGCAGATGCTCCGGGCTGGCACGTGCGGGGTGGTGCTCTTTTGGGCGCAGCAGGTGCAAACGGCCTCGTTGCGGCGGCTGCATCTTGCTGCTCAGTCGTCGGACACGCTTTTTGTCATGGTGAGGCCGCTCGCAGCCGCTCAGCAGGCCTCGCCGGCGTTACTGCGGCTGGCGGTGCGCCCGGCGGACGACGGCATCAGCGTCGATATCGTGAAGCGACGAGGGCCGACACGCGCCGAAGCCTTGTCGATTCCTCTGCATCCCAGTCCTATTTTGTTCAGCCGTCATGCGCGTATTTCTCGCCGTCAAACTGTACCGACTCCAGCTGGAGGTATTCCGGCCGAAGTGGTGGCCTGAAGCGGCACAAGGCGCGGTCGTACTCGAAAAAGACAGCGTCATCGTGGCCGATGATGCCGCGCGCGCAGCGGGCGTGCAGCTGGGCATGCGCCGCGGGGGCGTGCTGACGCTGGCGCCGGGTGCCACTATTTACGAGCGCGACCTGACCAAGGAAGAGGCCGCGCAGCGCGAAGTCGCCATGGCGCTGATGCAGTTTTCGCCGGAAGTGAGCAGGGTGGATGGAACAACCCTGCTTGTCGATGTCAGTGCGAGCCTGCGTCTGTTCGGCGGGATGCTGCGATTGTGCCGGCAGGTGCGAATCGTCTTGCGCGAGATGGGCCTGAGCGCGCGCGTCAGTGCGGCGCCTACGGGGCAGGGAGCCTGGCTGCTCGTTCAGAACGGTCAGCGCCGTTTTCTCGCGATGCGTTCGCTCGCGCGCGAACTCGACAGGCTGCCGTTCGGCACGGTGCCGGATCTCCAACCGTTCGCCGATTGGTTGACTGGTCTCGGCTGCAAGACGATTGCCGATATTCGCCGGTTGCCGCGCGCGGGTTTGCAAAGACGCTGCGGCGCCGAAGTGCTCGCATCGCTCGATCAGGCTTTCGGCGGGGCGCCCGAGCTTTTCGACTGGCTGGAGCCGCCGCCCGTCTTTGTGGCCCGCATCGAACTGCCCGACCGCATCGAGCATGCGGAAGGCATGCTGTTCGCCGCGCGCCGGCTCATCGTGCAATTGTGCGGCTGGCTCGTGGCCCGCCAGCTGTCGCTCGCGGCGGCAACGTTTTTTCTCGAACACGAGCGCGGCCGCGAAGCGATGGAGCCCACGGCGCTCGCGATCGCGCTCGGCGAGCCGACCTGGCGCGAAGATCATCTCGTCAAGCTGCTCAAAGAACGTTTGGGACGTCTGACGCTGCCGGGCTCGGTCATCGCGCTTCGGCTCGAAGCGACGAACGTGGCGCCGGCGGTGCCGGCCTCGGAAACGCTCTTTCCCGAGCCCGGCGGCTCGGCACAGGATCATGCGCGGCTCATCGAGTTGCTCGTCGCGCGTTTGGGAGAAGAAAACGTGCTGCGCGCGGCGCCGGCGGCCGACTATCGTCCCGAGATCGCGAACCGTTGGGTGCCGGTGCATGCCAAGATCCAAGCGGCGAGCGCGCCCGCGGTCCTGCCGCGTCCCACCTGGTTGCTCGAGACGCCCGTGCGTTTGCTGATGCGTCAGCATCGTCCGTTCTACGGCTCGCCGCTCAAGATCGTTTCGACCGGCGAGCGGATCGAGGCCGGCTGGTTCGACGGCGAACTCGTGACGCGCGATTACTTCGTGGCTCAGGCGCAAGACCGAAGCTGCTACTGGATCTATCGCGAGCGCGTAAGCAGCCGCGATATCGAAAAAGAGCCGAGCTGGTTTCTTCACGGGCTTTTCGGTTGAGGCGCGACGATGACTGTTCCGACCGCGCTGCCGGCTTATGCCGAGCTTTTTTGCCTATCGAATTTCACGTTCCTGCAAGGCGCATCGCATGCCGAGGAGTTGGCCGAGCGCGCCGCGCAATTGGGTTACGCCGGCCTGGCGATCACCGATGAGTGCTCGCTTGCCGGCATCGTGCGCGCGCATGTGGCGGCCAGGCAAGCGCAACTGCCGCTCGTCGTCGGCTCGTATTTCAAGCTGGTCAATGCCGACGGCTCGCCGGCTTTCGGGCTGATTCTGCTTGCACAGAACCGGGACGGTTATGGCAATTTATGCGAGCTCATCACGCTGGGGAGAATGCGTGCGCCAAAGGGCGAATACCGGCTGACGCCGCAAGATCTCGCTCGGCCGGAAAAACCGTACACACATCTGCGCGGCATGCCCGGATGCCTGGCGATCCTCGTACCCGATTTCCCCGCCAAGGAGGCGCTGCTTGGCGAGCGCCTGCAATGGCTCGACGCGACGTTTCCCGCCAGAGCCTGGTGTGGTCTCGTTTTGCATCAGCGCGCGATGGACGACATTCATCGCGGCACGATCGAATATGTCGCGCAGCAATGCGCGCTACCGGTCGTCGCGCTCGGGCATGTGGTCATGCATGTGCGCTCGCGCAAGCCTTTGCAGGACACCATGACGGCGATCCGGGTGGGCAAACCGGTGCACGAATGCGGTTACGAGCTTGCGCCCAACGCCGAACAGCACCTGCGCCCGCGGCTGCGGCTCGCCAATCTCTATCCCGAGCATGCGCTGAAGGAAACGACGAACATCCTCGCGCGCTGTACGTTCTCGCTCGATTCGCTGCGCTACGAATATCCGGACGAACTCGTGCCGCCCGGAACGACGCCGACCGATTACTTGCGTCAGGAAACCTATATCGGCGCTCACCGGCGCTTTGCGAGCGGTATCCCATACGATATTCAAACCCAGATCGAATACGAACTCGATCTCATACGCGAGCTCGAATACGAGCCTTATTTCCTGACTGTCTATGACATCGTCCGCTTTGCCCGCAGCCGCGGCATTCTCTGCCAGGGGCGCGGCTCGGCTGCCAATTCGGCGGTTTGCTACTGCCTTGGCATTACCGAAGTGGATCCAGCTCGCGGCAATATGCTGTTCGAGCGCTTCATCAGCAAAGAGCGTGGCGAGCCACCCGATATCGATGTCGATTTCGAGCATCAGCGCCGGGAGGAGGTCGTTCAGTACATCTATTCGAAATACGGTCGGGACCGGGCAGCCATTGCCGCCGCAGTGTCGACATACCGCCCGCGCGGTGCACTGCGCGAAACGGGCAAGGCGCTCGGTGTCGACCCGCAAATCGTCGATCGGGTGGCCAAATCGCACCAGTGGTTCGATGGCAGACGCGACTTGCTCAAGCGTTTCCAGGACTGCGGGCTCGATCCCGAAGCGCCGCTGATACAGGCGTGGGCATCGCTCGCCACGCAACTGCTCGGTTTTCCTCGCCATCTGTCGCAGCATTCGGGAGGCTTCGTCATCAGTCGCGGCAAGCTGTCGCGGCTCGTACCGATCGAAAATGCGGCCATGCCGGAACGTTCCGTCATCGAATGGGACAAGGACGATCTCGAATCGTTAGGATTGCTGAAAGTCGACGTGCTTGCCCTGGGTATGCTCTCGGCCATTCGCCGCACGCTCGATTTCGTTTCGCAACTGCGAGGCGAACGTTTTGAAATGCAGGACATTCCGCCGGAGGATACTGCGACGTACGAAATGATTTCGCGCGCCGATACGGTCGGCGTGTTTCAGATCGAATCGCGCGCGCAGATGTCGATGCTGCCGCGTCTGAAGCCGCGGACGTTCTACGATCTCGTGATCGAGGTTGCGATCGTGCGGCCGGGGCCGATTCAAGGCGGCGCCGTTCATCCTTATTTGCGGCGTCGCCAGAAGCTCGAGCCCGTCACGTACCCCGGCAAGGCGCTGGAAATTGCGTTGTCGCGCACGCTCGGCGTGCCGATCTTCCAGGAGCAGGTCATGCAGGTCGCGATGCTCGCCGCGGGCTTTACGGCGGGCGAGGCCGATCAACTGCGGCGGGCGATGGCTTCATGGAAACGCAAAGGCGGGCTCGAGCAATACTACGATCGCATCGTAGGCGGCATGACCGCGCGCGGCTACGAGAAATCGTTCGCCGACGGTATTTTCGAGCAGATCAAGGGATTCGCCGAGTATGGCTTCCCGGAAAGCCATGCGGCAAGCTTTGCACTGCTCGTCTATGCGAGCAGCTGGCTCAAGCGTCACGAGCCGGAAGCTTTCCTCGCGGCGATGCTCAATAGCCAGCCGATGGGATTTTATTCACCGTCGCAGCTCGTGCAGGATGCGCGGCGCCACGGTGTCGAGGTATTGCCTGTCGATATTGCCATCAGCCAGTGGGATGCGACGCTCGAACAGGTGGCGCACAGGGAACGGCCCGCGGTTCGTCTTGGCCTGTCGCAGCTCAAGGGCATGCGCGATGGCGCGGCCGAACGCATCGCCCTCGCGCGAGCGGCGCGGCCGTTCGAGAGCGTACGCGACATGGCGTGCCGGGCCGAACTCGATCGCCACGACTTGCAAGTACTCGCCGCGGCCAATGCACTCGCATCGCTCGCCGGTAATCGCCGCGAAGCGTTGTGGCAATCGGCGGCCGCCGTGCCGGACAAGGACATGCTCGCGCGCGCGGTCCTGGAGGACGAAACGCCGGCGCTTGGTATGCCGTCGGAAGCGGAGGATATCGTAGGGGATTACCGGACGATGGGCCTGACGCTCGGACGTCATCCCGTGGCGCTCTTGCGCTCGCAATTGGACAAGAAACGGCTGATGCCGGCTGCGGTATTGCAGCATTATCCGAACGGCCGGCTGGCCCGAGCTTGCGGGATCGTGACGGTGCGCCAGCGGCCCGATACGGCGAAGGGCGTGATCTTCGTCACGATCGAAGACGAGACCGGTAACGTCAATGTCATCGTCTGGCCGAAGATGCTCGAACGGCAGAGAAAAGAGGCGCTCGGCGCGACGCTCCTCGCAGTGTTCGGCGTTTGGCAATGCGAAGGAGAGGTACGGCATCTGGTTGCGCACCGTTTCGTCGACCTGTCGCATTTGCTCGGCGAGTTGTCGACTTCCAGTAGGAATTTTCATTGAGCGTTCAGCGACGAGCCCGAGGCGTCGCTCGCTCTCGCGGTACCGGGCCGGCTTCGCTTTGATCCCCGCTTCGCTTTGACGTCGTTCGCTTCGCGTATCGAAAGTATCGTAAGGATGCCTTTGCTATGTTCTTCGTAGTGCCGGCCCAAATCGCATAGTCGACGGGCTACCCATTGTCATCGGAGATGGCTGTGATCAATACCGCTGGATTACGAGGATTGGATACGCTGCAAAGCGAGCCGACGGGCACTGGCGGCGCTGCTTGGAACCCCGCACTGTATCAAGCCGGCATCGTCAAGGAAATCGAGCAACTGTTGGCGTTGCTTTCATCTGCGCTCGGAGACGGCGAATCCTCGACGGATTCGCTCCTGGCGGCCTTGATATCCGGTGGCTCTTCAAGCCCGGGTGGCACTTCGCGCGCAGGTAGCGCCCGCGTCGCTTCATACTCGGGCGCAAGCGGGGGCGGCAAGCCGGTGGCCAGCTACTTCATGACCCATTTGCAGAAGGATTTCAATTTGACGCCTAACCAGGCGGCCGGGATCGTCGCCAACCTCTGGTACGAAAGCGGCGGCATGCATCCCAACATGAACGAAGGCGGGCATGCCGGGGCGCCCAGCTCGAACATGGGGCAAGGCTACGGTGTGGCGCAATGGACGGGTTCGCGCAAACGGGAGTTCCTCGATTTCGCGGCACGCAACCATATGAACCCGTCGAGCGTGGAGGCGAACTACGCGTTTTTGAAGCACGAGTTGCAGACCACGCATTCGGATGCCATCCGCGCCGTAAAGTCGACGAGCACGGCGAAAGAGGCGACGCTGAAGTTTTGCAACGTGTTCGAGCGCCCGGGTGTCCTTGCCCTCAATGCGCGATACGCTGCGCTCGCACAGGTGAGGCCATCCGGAAGCTCGGTGATGGTTTGACGGACTCGCGGTGCGCCGGCATTGCCGGCGCATCCGCCCTGTTGTGCGCTACCCGCGTTTCAAAGCAGCCTAGTAGCGAGAGATCTGGTTACCGTCGATGCGCACGCGGTCGCCCGGCCGCAAATCGCCCGGCGTTTGCATATCGAACGAACGCATGCTGCCGTCGCTCAACTGAATGTCGACGCGATAGCCGGACGGCTGCCCCATGTTCTGACCGATCTGATTGCCGGCGACAGCACCGCCGAGTGCCCCAATAACCGTGGCGGCATCGCGCCCATGTCCGCGGCCGAACTGATTGCCGATAACTCCGCCTACCACCGCGCCGACGAGCGTGCCCGCGACGCCGGAGGGACTCGTCGCGCCGCCGATCGGCCGAATGCCCGCGACGCTGCCGTACTGCGTGCCGTATTCGCCGGGCTGAGTGTAGGCGGGCTGTGGCGGCGGCGTATAAGCGGGTTGCGCGTAGCTCGGCTGGGCATATGCCGGCTGCGCGTACTGCGGTTGCGCGTACTGCGGCTGCGCACCGTATGCTCCGTACGGGTTCGGCGCGACACATGCGGTAAGGGACAAGCCGGCGACCGCTATGAGCGCAGTCAGAAGAGTGGTCTTGATCAGCGTGGGGCGTTTCATGATTTGACTCGGTATCGATTGAGCGCTCGCAAAGCGCAAGTAAGTCAGTTGCGGATCGGAGTATAGGGAAAGCCGAATCGGCTGTACGCGGGCCCCGGGTAACAGACTGTAAAGTCTGTTGCCGCACGGCCGATAGGCGCAAAGCACCGCTGAAGCGGGTCGTTCGCAAGAAGTGGGATCGCTGCGTTTCGGCGCTCGGTGCGCGGTATGCGCGCACCTGGCTCACGTCTGCTTGCTACGTTTTTCGACGCTCGTTCAACGCACGCCGTAACCGCGGCTTTGCATGCAGTCGCCGTATGCCTGCCAGTAGCGCGTCATAGGGGGCTCGGGCGGAGGAAGAGGAGGAAGGTTGACGCTGCTTGCGCCCGATGCCGCATTGAGCGCGGCAGTTTGGCTCGCACCCGATGCGCCTACGCTCGTCGCCGACGATGCCGGTGTCGCCTGGGACGCCACTGTCGCCGGGGAGGCTGCCGACGCCGCGGCTGCGCTTGCACCCCCGCTTGCCGCCTTCGCGCGGTCCGCGCCTGGCGGCAACGGCGGCACCGACGTGCCGCGCCCCGCGTCCGGCGTAAACTCGATCGCTTTGGTACGCAACGGGCGTTGCGGTTCGCGCGCGATATCGACGTTCGTCTGTTGCTTGGCCTGCCAATAGCAAAACGCGTTGTCGACACTTTGCGCGCCGGGCGACTGGCTGCGCAACGGATAGACGAGTGGCCGCTGCGCCCACACGAGTCCGCTCGTCGTCGCTATCAGAACTGCGCCGGCCCATGCTCGAATGCTCATCGCTCGCAATCGTCCCTCGGTTCTCGTATTTCTTCGGATACCCCTGTTCGCGCCTTGCGCGCGTAGGGAAGCAACGCCAAGCATAGGCTTCGGCCCGCGGCTGCGGACGAGAGACTATCGGCGCAATCCGCCAATGGATCGGCCGGGATGTCGTATCGGTGCGATGACGCTCATTGCCCATGATAAGCGCGGGCCAGTGTGTGGCGGATTCGCAACTAGCGGGGCGTTCGCTCGCTTGCGTCCTGAAATGAACGCGCTTCTTAACCACGAAAAAAATCCAACCAAAACAAGGGAATGCACCAATAGCCGCACCCTATCGTTTCTGTTTTCGCAATAATGTATTACAGAATCCGCGTTTACCCGGACACCCCCTCCCCGTAGACTCGCCCCTCGCTGAACAGCTCATTCATCTGACATAAGTCATCGCCGTCGAGAGCCGCGGTGACGAGAGCCGTTCTTCCGAAGTCTGGCCACGGGGCCAGTTTGACCAGAAAGGGATTTCCTCCAATGAAAAAGACCCTCATCGTTGCTGCGGTTTCGGCTTCGTTTGCCGTCGCGGCACACGCGCAAAGCAGCGTCACGCTCTACGGCGTTTTGGACGCAGGCATCAATTACACGAGCAATGTCGGCGGCCATTCGGACTGGCAGCAGACGAGCGGCGGCATCGATCAAAGCCGTTTCGGCCTGAAGGGCTCGGAAGACCTGGGTAACGGCCTGAAGGCGATCTTCACGCTCGAAAGCGGTTTCAACGTGAATAGCGGCCGCTTCGCCAACGGCAGCAGCATGTTCACGCGTCAGTCGTTCGTCGGTCTGTCGAGCAACTATGGCACCGTAACGCTCGGCCGCCAGTACGACGCCGAGCAAGACTACCTCGCGCCGCTGAGCGCAACGGGTAGCTGGGGCGGCACGTCGTTCGCGCACTTCGGCAACTTCGACAACCTTAATACGAACTACGGCGTCGCGGTCAACAACTCGATCAAGTTCACGAGCGCGAACTACGCGGGCTTCACGTTCGGTGCGACCTACGGCTTCTCCAACCAGACCAACTTCGCGAACAACCGCGAATACAGCGTTGGCGCGGCCTATCAGTTCCAGGGCCTGCGTGTCGCGGCTTCGTACGCGCAGCAGAACAACCCGCTTGCCGCGAACAACGGCGCGTCGGATACGTCGGCTGTCGCAGTCTTCGGTGTGCCGGGCAACTTCCGCCAGCGCACTTACGGCGCCGGCGCTTCGTATGCGTTCGGTCCCGCGCAAGTCGGTTTCGTCTGGACGCAGGCTCGCGTCGACAACTTCGCTGTGGCGCCGCTGTCGCTCAGCCAGAACAACTACGAAATCAACGGCAAGTACAACCTGACGCCGGCGCTGGGTCTGGGTGTCGCTTACACGTACACGCAGCAAAAAGCATCGCTGCTGGGCGTGAGCGCACGTCAGCACTTCAACCAAATCGGCGCGCAAGCCGACTATGCGCTCTCCAAGCGCACGGACGTCTACGCGCAGGTCGTGTACCAGCACGCTTCGGGTAACGGTGCTGTGGCATGGGTCTACAACGCCAATAACGGCGGCATCTCGAGCTCGAACAACCAGACGTCCGCAACGGTCGGTTTGCGTCACCGTTTCTAAAGCGGGTTTCAGCGTCTGATTGCTGTCTGAAAAGGCGCCGCATTGCGGCGCCTTTTTTCCATGCGCTTCTCCCTACTGGAGAACGGGCCACTGCATTTCGGAGCCTGCGCCGCCTCTATACTCGATGCCATTGAAACCGGCATCGAGCCGACGAACCTCGCTTCGAGGGCCCGCCGCCGTCATCGAGAGGATTCGAACGTGAGCAGCACGTCATCGTCAGAGAACGCCACCATTCGTACAGATGTCCTCATCGTCGGCGCGGGGCCCGTGGGTCTTTTTGCGGCGTTCGAGGCCGGCGTGATCGGTTTGACCTGTCACCTCGTCGACGCGCTCGAGGTGCCGGGCGGTCAATGCATCGAGCTGTATCCCGACAAACCGATTTTCGATATTCCCGCGATACCTGTATGCACCGCGCGCGAACTCGTCGAGCGGCTGACCGAACAATGCCGTCCGTTCGATCCGCCTCAACACCTGGGGCATCGCGTGACGACGCTCGAATCGCATGGCGACGACAAGCGCTGGCGCGTGAGTACCGACAAGGGACTCGTGTTCGATACCGCGGCGGTGCTGCTGGCTGCCGGCAACGGTGCGTTCGTGCCTCAGCGTATCGCACTCGAATCGGCCGCAGCGCTCGAAGGCCGGCACATCCACTATGCCGTGCGTGAAACTGCCGCATTCGCGGGGCAGCGCGTCATCGTGGCAGGGGGCGGCGACTCGGCGCTCGACTGGGCCCTTGCGCTGCGCAACATCGCAAAGCGCGTGACGCTCGTGCATCGGCGCGAGACGTTTCGCGCGGCGCACGCATCAGTGGAAGAAGCGAAGCGCGCGGCAGCCGATGGTGAGCTCGATATCGTGATTGGTACGATTGCCGCGCTCAACGCCGATGGCGGAGTGCTCAAGTCGGTCGATATCAAGCAGATCGGTGGCGAGACGGTCATCGACGCGGATCATGTCATCGCGCTTTACGGCCTCGTTGCCGAACTCGGACCGATCGCGCATTGGGGGATCGAGACGCTCGCGGGGCGTGTGGCTGTCGATACGTCGAACTACGAATCGTCGCGTCCGGGCATCTTCGCTGTGGGCGATATTGCCGTTTATCCGAACAAGCAAAAGCTGATTCTTTCGGGTTTTCACGAGGCCTCGCTTGCGTTGCGCAAGGCCTATACGTACGCGTTTCCCGAGAAAAAGCGCACACATATCCATTCGAGTTACGATCAGAAACTTTCCGAGCGTATTCTCGGTGCCGATGCAAAAAAAGATCTGGCGGCCGACGAATGAACTGAACCACGTCCCGTTCGCCCGACGATTCCCCGCTTCGTTATTCGCCGTTGAGGTTTCGCTCATCCGCCTATAGTGGCTGCGAAGTCACTTTCATCGATCAGCGGGAGGAGTCTCAAATGACGAACGTCGGACGAGCGACACAAGGCACGGGAGGCGCGGATCAGCCAGCCCCCACAGACGGAGCCGCGCATTCGGAACGCGTCGAAGCGGGTTCGCATGCAGCGCCGCAAGGTGAGAGCCCGGCATTGCAAGACGCGCCTCAAAAAGGTACCGGCCGGGACGTTACTTTTTCCGTCTTGACGCCCGCCGATAATGTCGAGGCCAGGGCGCATCTCACGAATTTCCGCTATACCGCGAAACAACTGGGCAGCGTCGAAGCGAAACACGGTTCAGCAGGGCTCGAAGCGCTTCGCCGAGCCCACAGCAATGTGTCGACTGCCTTAGTGCCCTCGGAGCAGGCTGCGCGTCGCGAGCAGTTGACTAAAATCGCATGTGGGAACGATGGGGTAACGGTGTTGCGCGCGTTGTCTCGGCATTGGGAAACGCTGCTCCACGGTGCATCGCTCCCCCATGTTTTGAATCTCGCCGCGGAACAGAACGGCGCAACGAAGCTGGCATCGCTGGCAGACCTCGTGGATTCGGGCTACACCTACACAGAGCTAGCAGGTGCGATAAAGGAGCACAGCTCGGCAATACTTGAGCAGCTTAGCGCTGCCCATGGCAAACTGCCGGCTCGGCTCGGCTCGAGCCGGGAGCAGGCTCTCGCCCTTAGGGAGCGGTTGCTCGCAATCGCATGCAGAAAAGATGGCATGACCGTGCTGAATGCGCTTTCTGAACACGGTCAAATGCTGTCCAAGATTGCAACGGCGGAGCAAATCCTTGACGTCGCGGAGCGGCCGCAGGGCGCAACAGACCTCATTACACTGGCCGCAACGAATCGTGCTATCGCTGAGGATATCAGCCGGAAGGTGCGCGACGCGGCACGACCGCACTGATCCATCGTGCGGAACCCCGTCGTGGCGTCGATTGCCGGAAGCATCGCAGGACCAGAGAGCGGACGCGTCGTCTGCGTGCCGCGGCACAACGCAGCCTGGACGAGTTGACGCCCGCTTTCGGCCACGAGGCGTGGAGCACTTCAGCCCGCGTCGCGGCGGCGACCGCATCGGCAAAACGCTGCAGCGATGCGATCGAGCCGCTCACGCTATGGTAGGTCTCGTTGCCGATGCGCGCATCGAGCAGTACCTGCAGGCCGGCCCGCGCGGCCATATCGAGCATATTCATTTTCGGTCTCCTCGCACGCCAGATCGGCGTCTGCGATTGCGGCCTATTGTCATACCTTCGGTCGGATCGGACTGTGCGAGGCCGAACGAACCGGATGCCCCGCTTCGTGCTCAAGACGACCCCATCGCACCTTATCCGTGAGGGTGTTCATCCTTGTTCGCATGGGGGCGTGGGAAGTCGTCGGCATACCGCTCCATGCGTCCGGCATTCGATCCGGTCCCTCATCTGGAACGTGGCGACGTTCGGCAGCATCGCCGTTCTCGTGGAAGTCATCCTCGGCTGACGAAGCTTGGATGGGGCGACTTCAGGAGCCAGCTGCGGCCGCGACCGCAAGCGTGCAATCTTGGTCAAACGACATCCTAAAGATCTCTATGCAAGCCGCCGTTATTCACTGAGGGCCTAAGATCTCGGCTGGCGTGACGTCGTGCCGAACTCAAAAAACACCATACAGACCAAACCATGAGAGTACTCACCAGATTGCTGCTGTCGCTATGTTTCATGGCGATCGCCACAGCGGGCTTCGCACAAAACCAAGCCACCCAGACGGAGCTGAAATCCGCCGTGAAGGAAGCCAATAATGCACTCATTCGCGGACCGAGCAAGGTTGCGGTCGCCGACGAGGCAAATTTTGCGCTGCCGGCGAATCACGGTTTCGTGCCGGCACCCGCCGCCATCCGTTACCTGCGTGCGCTTGGTAACCATGTGGATGAGAAATCGCTCGTCGGCCTGATCGTGCCGCTTGCCGACGGAGCAAACTGGTTCGCTGTACTCAGCTTCGAGAAAGCGGGTTACGTCCGCGACGACGACGCGAAAAACTGGAACCCCGACGACATTCTGAAAAACTTGCGCGACGGGACCGAGCAGTCCAATTCGGGGCGCCGGGACCGGGGGCTGCCGGAACTCGAGGTGACCGGCTGGGCGGAAACGCCGGCGTACGACGCCAAGACGCATCGCCTGGTCTGGTCTGCAATCATCCGCACGAAAGGCCAGAGCGCCAGTGCGCCCGATGTGAACTATCGAACCCTCGCCCTTGGGCGCGACGGTTACTTGTCCCTGACGATGGTGACGCAACTGTCATCGCTCCCCGCTGACAAGCCCATCGCAACCGCGCTGCTCGCAGATATCGATTACCTCGACGGCAAGCGCTACGCCGACTTCAACTCCGCGACCGATCACGTCGCGGAATACGGGCTTGCCGCCCTGATCGCCGGAGTCGCGGTGAAGAAACTCGGCCTATTCGCGATCATCGCCGCATTCGCCGTCAAGTTCTTCAAGATCGGCATCGTGGCCCTGCTGGCGTTCGGCGCATCGATCAGGCGGCTTTTCAAGCGCAAGCAGAGGGTCATCCAGTCGGTTGCGGCTCATTCGTCATCGCCCGCACCGGCCGTCGAGTCGACTCTCGCTGCGCCCTTGCCGGCCGACGAAGCCTCTGCGGCCTCGCGTCGTCCCGACGAGCACCCATGATCGTTCCATCATGACCAAACTACTGATTCTTCTGCTGAACGGATTGAAGCTCGGCAAGGTCTTGACTACGACCGGCACCATGCTGCTGTCGATTGTCGTTTATGCGGTTTTCTACGGCTGGCCTTTCGCGGTGGGCTTCATGCTTCTGCTGTTCGTGCACGAAAGCGGCCATTACGTGGCCGCCCGGCAGCGTGGGCTTGACGTGGGGTTGCCGACGTTCGTCCCGTTCGTAGGCGCGTGGATCCAGTTGAAGGAGATGCCGCACGACGCCGAAACTGAGGCGTATATCGGTCTCGCGGGACCGTTTGCCGGCACCCTCGGTGCGCTCGCCTGCTATTTTCTCGCGCGCCACCTCGACAGCAACTGGCTGCTTGCGCTGTCATATGCGGGTTTCTTCCTGAACCTGTTCAACATGATTCCGCTGTCGCCCTTCGATGGCGGCCGGATCACTGCAGTGCTTTCGCCGCGGATCTGGTTTGCGGGCGTTCCGGTCCTCATCGCGCTGTTTGCGTGGCATCCGAGTCCACTACTGATCATGATGGCTATTCTCGCATTCCCGCAGCTCAAGCGGGCATGGCACTACGACCCGACGAGCGCCGAGAATGCCCAGTACTACGACATCGCGCCGTCGGTCAAGCTAAGCTACGCGTTCTACTATCTCGCGCTTTTGGCGTTTCTCGCGATGATGACTTTTGGAGTTCACGAAATGCTCGGACCGATGCGTGAGGGCATGCGCTGATCCGATGTGACCGCATTCACCTTCGACAAATATGGCGCCATAGCCGAGGACCGTGAGGCGCCGCGGTCCGCAAAGACCGAGCGAGCGCCGCACCGTCCCACCGCGCAGCGCATGAGACGCTTCGCGTCACATCCCCGTGCGCCGCTTCCCCACTCGCAGCGGTGTGAAGCGGCGGAACCGTTCTTTCTTGTGTTCTTCGTCGAAATGCAGTTGCGCCGGTTTGACGAGATCGCTACGCGCCACGATCCCGATGAGGCGCAGCGACTCGCGATCGGCCACGACCGGTAAGCGCTCGAGACCGTGAACGGCGAGGCGGGTTGCGACGAGGCGGCAGGTCTCGTTGGCAAGCGCGACAGGTGGGGTAGTGCGCGCGATCGCATCGCCGACCGAAGTGCCCCTCTTGACGGCCGCCTCGCCTTCGACGAGCGCCATCAGCGCCATGCGATCGACGACACTCACGAGACGTTCGCCGCGCACGACCGGATAGGCACGATGCGTCTGGCTCGCGCCGAAAAATGTCTCCGATGCATCGTGCACGGGCATCGCGGCATCGATCGTCTTGACGGTCCGCGTCATCACCTCATCGACGAAATGACGCTCGAGCGGATCGACACCGTACTCGCGATAAATGTGATAACCGCGCCTTGCGATCTTCTCGGTCATGATCGAACGTCGCATGACGACCGTCGTGAATCCATGCGCAAACAGGGTCGCCGTGAGGAGCGGCAAAAACGCGTTGCTGTCGTGCGTGAGGCCGAATGCGAAAACGACGGCGGTCAGCGGCGCGCCGAGGGTTGCCCCGAGCGTCGCTGCCATTGCCACGAGCGGCCATAACGCCGGTTCGTTGCCCGGCAGCACCTGACCGAACACGATGCCCAGGCCGGCACCCAGCATGAGCAGCGGCGCAAGCACCCCGCCCGACGTGCCCGAGCCCAGCGCAACGACCCAGGCGATCGCTTTGACGACGAGAATGGCAAGCGCGACCTTCACTGCCAAATGCTGATGCAGAAGGTCTCCGATCACGTCGTAACCGACGCCAAGCACGCGAGGCTCGATGAAGCCGCCGATGCCGACGACAAGCCCGCCGAGTGCGGGCCACCACATCCAGTGCAGCGGCAGCTTGCCGAAGAGATCCTCGGTCTTGTAGAGCGCCATCGAGAGCCCGCAGGCCAGCGCACCGCAGGCAATGCCGAGAATCGCGCACGATAGAAGCGAAATCGCATTCGGCTGCGCCGTTTCGAGCGGGAAGAGCGGACCTGAACCGAGCCACGCCGCGCGCATGAAACCCGCGACCGCGCAGGCGAGCGCGACAGGCAGGAAGCTGCGGGGGCGCCACTCGAACAACAAGAGTTCGACCGCGAGCAGCACGGCTGCAACCGGTGTGCCGAACACGGCGGTCATGCCGGCGGCGGCGCCCGCGACGAGTAGCGTCTTGCGTTCGCCGGCTGTCACCTTGAAGCACTGCGCGAGCAGGGAACCCAGCGCGCCACCGGTCATGATGATCGGGCCTTCGGCACCGAACGGCCCACCGCTGCCGATCACGATGCCCGACGAAAGCGGCTTCAGGATCGCCACTTTCGGCGACATCCGGCTCTTGCCGAAAAGAATGGCCTCGATCGCTTCAGGGATGCCGTGCCCGCGGATTTTCTCGGAGCCGAAGCGCGCGATCATTCCGACGGCGAGCCCACCCGCAGCCGGAACGAGAATGACCCAAAGCCCCAGCGCATTGTCTGCAGGCGGCCGGTCGGCGAACGAGAAAGCGCCGAAGAAGAAGAGATTCGTGAAAAGGCGAATCAGGTTGAGCAGGACATACGCTGCGATGGTACCGAGCACACCGATGGCGGCCGCGAGTGCGCAAATGCCGGGCAGTCGCGCATTGGAAGAGAAATCCCGCTTGTGTGTGTCGATGCTCATCTGAAATTTGACTTCAAAGATCGATTTGCGGCACGCTGAACGTGCCTTGTAATGACTTCAATTCGGCCTGATGCAGCGCGGCCAGCCGCACGAGAATGGTTTCGCCCGCTTTGAGCAAATGGACTTCCACTTGCCGGCGGTCGACCTCGCTCGGCTTGCGCTTGACGAGCCCGATCGCTTCGCAGCGCGTAACGAGCGCTACCACGCCGTGATGCTGCGCTTGCAGCCGCTCCGCCAACTCGCCGATGGTCGCCCATTCGCGGCCTGGATATCCCTTGATATGAAGCAGCAGCAAATACTGCAGCGGCGTAATGCCTTCGTCTTGCGCAGCGCGCTCCGAAAATCGCTCGAAACGGCGCATCTGGAAACGAAACTCCGAAAGCTGCTCGAAGTCGGTTTTGGCGAGCGCGCGGGAAGCTATGGTTTTCATGGTCGGCAGAGCGAAAATGTGAACGCGAAACTATATCACATTGTGATATTTCGGTTCTGGGCCGCCCGTGTAGCAAGGGGGTGACGCGCATGTTGCTCCGCCTTACGCCGATTGCAAGCGCCGCGTCTGCGTCTGGCGGTGCAGCCCGCCGATCAGATCGGACTGGGTGATCATGCCGACCAGGCGCTGTTTATCGTCGACGACCGGAATGTGATGATGGCCGTAATGCGCAAAAAGCGGGATCAATTGGGCGACCGCGACCGACACATTGACCGTGCAGACCGCCGATGTCATCAATTCGGCTACGCGGCGGCCCGCCGCCTCGTCCCGACGCCACCATCCGAAGCGTGCGTTGCGCACGCGCCGCAGCCCGAACGAGGTGCGGCCGACGAAATCCGTGCGCGTGACGATGCCGACGACACGTCGTTCGCCGTCGATGACGGGCAGCGCCTTGATGCGGTGGCGTTCGAGCAACCGCCAGGCTGCCGCTGCGGTGCTATCGACCGTCACCGTCACGACGTCGGGCGACATGATCCGCGCGCAGGTCATATCGCTGAAGCTGCGCGCGTACGCCAGCAGCTGCGCTTCGCGTAAGAGAGACTGTAAGTCGTCCGTGGCCACGTCGATGAGCTCGCCTTGCTGGCGCACGATCGCTTCGATGTCGGCGCGGGTCACACCGGTGCCGCCCGTATCGCCTGCCGTCTGAGCTTGAGCGCTCGCCCGGCGCACATGCGGATAGCGATGCCGCGTCAACGTGTGATAGGCGATGGCAGCGGTAAGGAGTACGAACGATTGCAGCGCGATCGGCTCGAGCACGAAGCGAAAACCGAGCGCATGCACGGCGGGCCCGCCGAGTACGGCCGTCAGCGCGACAGCGCCTGACGGCGGATGGACGCAGCGCAGCGCAAACATGGCGCAGGTGGCCGCTGCCACGGCGAATGCGGCGGCGACGATCGGATCGCCGAACAAGCGGCTCGCCAGCACGCCTAGCGTGGCAGCCACGAGATTGCCGCCGATGAACGACCACGGCTGCGCAAGCGGGCTCGCGGGTACGGCAAAAAGGAGCACAGCGGAGGCACCCATCGGCGCCACGAGCAGCGCAATGCGTCCCTCGTCGCCAAGCAGCCAGTGCATGCTTGCTCCGGTCACGGCGATGCCGACCAGCGCGCCGATGCACGAGCGAATGCGTTCGCGCCAGGGAACGGAGACGGGATGCGGGACGAAGGTGAGCAGCCAGCGGGCGAGGGCGGGATGAAGCACGTGACGTTTCGTTTTGTATGATCGAAAGCGAAGCGACGTGCGGCAGTACGTGCCGGCTCGTCGCGAGCGGGCAGCGATTATATCGCGCCGTGACATATCGTCACGTGTCGGCCATCGGCAGCGATGCGCGAATACAACGTCCGGCTGGCGCGGGATCGGCAAAACGTTTATCGGCGCTCAGGGCCAGGTCGCACCGTCGCAAAAGAGTTCGGTGCGGTTTTCGGCGGGAATCGGCACATCGGCGAGCGCGGCGGCTTCGCGGTAGAGCGCGGTTTGATTGATCTCCGAGGCGATGGCTGCGTCGTCGGCGCCAGCGGTTGGCCCACCGCGCAGCAAACGCCAGCGGCGATATTGAGCCAGGAACCAGCGGCCGTCGGACACGCGCGGGTAGTTGACCGCGCCGCTGTCGAAGAACGCAACGGGCAGCGGAGGTTTGGCGAAGCGCACGCCGCCGTCGCGGCCGGCAAGGCGTGGCGCGATGAGCTCGCCCGGCACGTCGAGCGCATCGGCCTTGGCGAGCCAAGGCGCGATTTCGTCGCGGTGCGAGGGGGCGTCGACCCACCGACACGCTTCGAGCATCGTGCGAATCAACGCACGCGCCGTATTGGGGTGGTGCGCGACGAAGTCACGCCGGCATGCAAGCACTTTCTCGGGATGGTTCGGCCAGATTTCGCTCGTTGCGGCAACGGTCTGACCGGCCCCGCGCGCCTCGGCAAGGGCATGCCAGGGCTCGCCGGCGCAAAACCCATCGAGCGTCTGCCGCGCCAGCGCATCGACCATGCGCGGTGGCGGGATGACGACGCTCTCGATGTCCTCCAGCGGATGCACGCCTTGTGCCGCGAGCCAGTAATAAAGCCACATGGCATGGGTGCCGGTCGGGAAGGTTTGCGCAAACACGGGGGCGCGACCCAGCGTGGCAAGCGCGGCCTTCAAACTGCCGGTTGTATCGAGTGCCTGCGCGAGTTGCGTGGACAGCGTGATCGCCTGCCCGTTGCGGTTCAGCACCATCAGTACCGCCATGTCGGCTTGCGGGCCGCCGATGCCGAGCTGCACGCCATAGACGAGTCCATACAGCGCATGCGCTGCATCGAGCTCGCCCGAGAGCAGCTTGTCGCGCACGGCGGCCCACGACGGCTGGCGGCACAGCTCGAGCGTGAGCCCATGACGGTGGCCGAATTCGAGCACCTTCGCGGCAACGAGCGGCGCGGCGTCGGAAAGCGCGACGAACCCCAGCCGCAAGTGGGTTTTTTCGAGCGCGCCGGGCGAGTTGGGGGCGCTGGCGGCCAGCGTATCGGTATCCATGTCTACCTCGAAGAGTCGGCCGCGTCGACGAGCCGACGAGCGATTTCGGCGAGCCGCACGCCAGCATCCATCGCGCGCTTTCGCAGCGTGGCATAGGCGTCGTGCTCGGACATCTGGCCGCGCTCCATGAGAAGCCGTTTGGCCCGATCGATGGTCTTGCGCTCGGCGAGTTCGCCTTCGACCTTGGCGAGGCGCTGGCGCAGCTTCTCCTCGTGGGCGAATCGCGCGAGCGCCACTTCGAGAATCGGTGCAAGCCGCTCGGGTGCGAGACCTTCGGCGACATAGGCGGTCACGCCCGCGTCGACGGCCTCGCGAATCAGCTGCTGGTTCGCGTCATGGCTGAACATCAGCACCGGTCGCGGCGCGGCCTCGTTCATGACGGCGAGATGTTCGAGCGTGTCGCGCGACGGCGATTCCGTATCGACGATGATGACGTCGGGCCGCTCGCGCTCGACGACCTTCGGCAGCGCCTGCGGCGTGGCCGCTTCGGCGAGCATCTCGTAGCCGAGGCGCGCGAGCGCCTCGCGCATCTCGCCGATGGGCTTTTCGGTGTCGGTCACGAGCAGGATGCGCAGCATCGTCGAGGTCATGCAGCAGCAGGTGCTTTCATCAGTCGCTTGATTTCCGGTACGCAAGAGCCGCAGACGGTACCGCAGCCGAGCGTCGATTTCAAATCGTCGAAGCTGGCATGCGCACCGACGGCCTGTTCGATTTGCGTTTGCGTCACCTGTTTGCAATTACAGACGATACGCGCGCGCGGGGCAAGCGAGCGCAATGCATCTTCGCCGCCCGGCAGGAAAATCGTGTGCCGGGGCCCCGGCCACGGTGCCAGCGAGCGGATTTGCTCGATGAAGGCGCGCGCGCCGCTCGTGTCGCCCGTCAGCAGGAATCCGTCGAGCATGTTACCGCTCCAGGCGACGCGTTGTTCGCGCCCACGCCGTGGATCGCGATATTCGAGCAGGTCGTCGCCGCGCGGTAGTCCCAGCGCATCGTGGAGCTTTTCGACCCACTCCGAATGCGCGACCGAGTCGGCCGCCGAGACGACGAGCAGATTGTCGTCTTCGATGCGCACGGACGCGTAGCGGCGCTCGGCCAATAGCGGCTGGACCGCGGCGCGCAGCGCGAGCGTGTCGCCTCGCTTGGCCGCAACGACGCGCCAAGGCAGGTCCGGGACTTCGATCCGAACGGCGGCATGCTTCAGCTCCGGCTGAGCCGAATGAGGATCGACCGCGGCGATCGTCGCTTCGTTCGCACCGCCGCTATTGAGGTACTGGCCGCTCCAGTGCATCGCGGTGAACAGCGTGCCCGAGCGCAGGTCGTCCGACGTTTCGACGGGCAGCACCACCTTGCCGCGACGGCTCGCCACGGCGACGAGATCGCCGTCCTTGAGCCCGCGCCGCGTGGCATCTCCCCGTTGCATGACGACGGTGGCCTCGGGCGCATGCGCGAAGAGGGCATCGGCGCGACCGGTGCGGCTCATGCCGTGCCATTGATCGCGCAAGCGGCCCGTGACGAGGCGAAACGGATACCGTGCGTCGGTCGGTTCGGCAACGCCCAGGTAAGCTGTCGGATGAAACTGCGCGCGGCCGTCGGCCGTCGCGAACACACCGTCGGTATAACGGCGTGCCAAGCCCTCACCGGCGCCCGCAATGAAGGGCCATTGCTTCGGCCCTTCGTCTTCGAGCAGCGCGTAGCTGAGCCCGCCGATATCCAGATCGCGGCCGATCGTCAGTGCCCGATGCTCGTCGAAAATGGCTTCCGGCGACGAATAAGGAAATAGTGTGGAGTCCGAAGCGATGCCTTCGGGCTCGCCCTCCGGGCGCCGGGTACGGCTGGCAAGGCGGCCTTCGAGGCGCCGCGCCACTTCGGCGGCGATCCACCAATCGGCTCTTGCATCGCCGGGCGCTTGCACGGCCGCTTGCACGCGCGAGATGCGCCGTTCCGAGTTGGTTACCGTGCCCGACTTTTCTCCCCATGTCGCCGCAGGCAACAATACGTCGGCGTACGGCACGGTGTCGGTATGGACGAACGCTTCCTGAACGACGACGAGCTCAGCCTTCTCGAGCGCTTTTCGCACGCGGGCGATGTCGGGCATCGAATGAACGGGGTTCGTGCAGGCGATCCAGACTGCCTTGATACGGCCGTCCGCGATGGCGTCGAACATGTCGACGGCCGGCAGACCGGGGCGCGCAGACAATCCTTCGACGCCCCAAAGCGCTTCGACTTCGGCCCGATGCCCGGCATTGCCGATGTCGCGATGCGCGGCGAGCATGGTCGCCATACCGCCCACCTCGCGCCCGCCCATGGCATTCGGCTGCCCCGTGAGCGAGAACGGACCGGCGCCCGGCTTGCCGATCTGTCGCGTGGCGAGATGCAGGTTGATCAGCGCCAGATTCTTGTCGGTGCCGTGACTCGACTGGTTGAGCCCCATGCAGTAAAGCGAAAGCGCCGCGGGGCTCGTCGCAAACCATTCGGCTGCACGGATCAGATCTTCCTCGGCGATACCGCACACACTGGCGGCCGTGCGCGGCGAATATTCGCGTACGAGCGCCTTGGCATCGAGAAAGCCGTTCGTATGAGCTTCGATGAAGTCGCGGTCGATCAAGCCTTCCCAGATCAAGTGGTGCAGCATGCCGTTGAAGAGCGCCACGTCGGTGCCGGGCTGGATGGCCAGATGCATGTCGGCGAGCGCGGCCACGTCCGTGCGGCGCGGATCGACGACGATCCAGCGCACCGCCGGGTTCTTCGCCTTGGCGTCCTCGAGCCGGCGAAACAGGACGGGATGCGCGTAGGGCATATTGCTGCCCGCGAACAGCACGGTTTCGGCGAGCTCGAGATCTTCGTAGCAGGTGGGTGGCCCATCGGCGCCCAGTGCTTTTTTGTAGCCGGTCACGGCGCTCGACATGCAAAGCCGCGAATTCGTGTCGATGTTGTTGGTGCGAACGAGGCCCTTCGCGAGCTTGTTGAAGACGTAGTAGTCCTCGGTCAGCAACTGACCCGAGATATAGAACGCGACGGCGTCGGGCCCGTCGCGCTCGATGATTTGCGCGAAACGCGAGGCCACGTGATCGAGCGCGCTATCCCAATCGGTCGCTTCGCGCGGGGCATTGCGCGCCAGGCGCATTTCAGGGCGCAGCGCGCGGCCGCCGGTGCCGGCCGCCGTCAGCGGCAACGTCCGGCCTTTCGTGCACAGGCGCCCGAAGTTCGCCGGGTGATCCGGATCTCCCGCGATACCCGTGATGCGGCCGTGCTCGGCTTCGATCAGCACACCGCAGCCGACGCCGCAGTAGCAACAAGTCGAGCGCGTGACGGTTTTCATCGCGGTAGGGCTCCCCGTCATGCGATCGAGACGTATACCGCCTCGCCGTCGACCTTGACGGGAAAGCGCCGCGCGCATCCTTCGTCGGGCGCGCGCGCCTCGCCGGTTGCGAGTTCGATGTTCCAGCTGTGCAGCGGGCAGGTGACGGCCTTGCCGTGCACGATGCCTTGCGAAAGCGCGCCGCCCTTGTGCGGGCAGTGATCGAGCAGGGCGAAGACCTCGTCATCGGCCGTGCGGAAGATCGCGATATCGCCGTCGGCACGCTTGAGCACACGGCTGCCGAGCCGCGGAATGTCGGAGACCTGGCAGACGTGAGTCCAGTTGGGAAGGGACAAGCGATCCATCATCAAATCCTCAATTGACAACCGTAAGCGGAATGTATTCGCGCTCTTGCGCGCCTTCGATACGCTCCTGCCACGGATCGGGCAGGCCCTCGAGCGAGAACAGCAGGCGTTCGTAGAGCGCCTGGCGGCTCGCCGCATCGTCGACGATCTTGCGCTTCACATAGTCGAGCCCGACGCGATCGAGGTAGTGCACGGTGCGATCGAGGTAGTGCGCTTCCTCGCGATAGAGCTGGAGGAACGCGGCCGTGTACTCCTTGACCTCGTCGGCCGTCTTCACCTTGACGAGGAACTGCGCGACCTCCGTCTTGATGCCGCCGTTGCCGCCGACATAGATTTCCCATCCGCTGTCCACCGCAATGACCCCGACGTCCTTGATGCCGGCTTCGGCACAATTGCGCGGGCAGCCCGAGACGGCGAGCTTCACCTTGTGCGGCGACCACATGTTGGCCAGCATGGTTTCCAGATCGATACCCATCTGCGTGCTGTTTTGCGTGCCGAAGCGGCAGAACTCGCTGCCGACGCAGGTTTTCACGGTGCGGATCGATTTGCCGTACGCATGGCCCGACGGCATGCCGAGATCGCGCCAGACGCCGACCAGATCTTCCTTTTTGACGCCGAGCAAATCGATGCGCTGACCGCCCGTCACCTTCACCATCGGAATCTGGTATTTATCGGCGACATTCGCGATGCGGCGCAGCTCATCGGGCGTCGTCACGCCGCCCTTCATTTGCGGCACCACCGAGAAGGTGTTGTCCTTTTGAATATTTGCGTGCGCGCGTTCGTTGATGAAGCGGCTTTGCGGATCGTCGACGGCTTCGTGGGGCCACGTCGAAATCAGGTAGTAGTTGATGGCCGGGCGGCACGTCGAGCAGCCGTTCGGCGTGCGCCACTCGAGGAAGTCGTAGACGTTCTGGTGCGTGAGCAGCTTGTTCTCGCGAATCGCCTTGCGGACTTCGTCGTGCGTGCGCTCCGTGCAGCCGCACATCGCCTTGGTCTTGGGCGTTTCCTGAAAACTCGTTCCCACCGTACTCATCAGGATCTGCTCGACGAGCCCCGAGCACGATCCGCACGAACTGGCCGCCTTCGTGTGCTTTTTGACGTCGTCGAGCGTGAAGAGGCCCTTCTCGGTGATGGACTTGACGATGGTGCCTTTGCACACGCCGTTGCAGCCGCAGACTTCGTCGCTGTCGGCCATCGCGGCCGCGCGGTTATGACCCTGCACGCCCCCGTCGCCAATGCTCGATTCGCCGAACATCAGGCGATCGCGCAGCTCGCCGAGCTTGCGTCCTTCACGCAGCAACTTGAAATACCACGCTCCGTCGGCCGTATCGCCATACAGACAGGCGCCGACGAGGCGGTCGTCCTGGATCACGAGCTTCTTGTAGACGCCGCTCGAAGGGTCGGACAGCACGATCTGCTCGGTGTCCTCGCCGCCGATGAAGTCGCCCGCGGAAAAGAGATCGATCCCGGTGACCTTCAGTTTCGTCGAGAGCACCGAGCCTTTATACGTGCCAATGCCCATCAGCGCGAGATGGTTCGCGCAGACCTTGGCCTGCTCGAAAAGCGGGGCCACGAGCCCATAGGCAATGCCGCGGTGGCTCACGCATTCGCCGACGGCATAGATGCGGGGGTCGTAAGTCTGCAGCGTGTCGTTGACGACGATGCCGCGGTTGCAATAAAGGCCTGCCTGTTCGGCGAGCGTCGTGTTCGGGCGGATGCCGGCGGCCATGACGACTAGATCGGCTGCGATTTCCTCGCCATCCTTGAAGCGCACGGCAGCGACTTCGCCGGCTTCGTTGCCGACGATCTCGCTCGTGGACTTCTCGAGCAGGAACGTGAGGCCGCGTGCTTCGAGCGAGCGCTGCAGCAGTTTGCCCGCTTGGGTGTCGAGCTGGCGTTCGAGCAACGTGGAAGCCAGATGCACGACGGTCACTTCCATGCCGCGCAGCTTGAGTCCATTGGCCGCTTCGAGGCCGAGCAGCCCGCCGCCGATCACGACGGCATGGCGTTTCACGCTGGCGGCGTCGATCATCGCCTGCGTATCCTGGATGTCGCGGTAGGTGATGACGCCCTTCAGGCCGGCGCCCGGCACGGGCAGGATGAACGGTTGCGAGCCGGTGGCGATCAGTAGCCGGTCGTAGGGCGCTTCCGTGCCGTCTTCCGCCACGACAAGGCGGCGCTTGCGATCGATGCGCGAAATGGCTTTGCCGAGGTGCAACTGAATGTCGTTCTTCGCATACCAATCGAGCGGGTTCAGCACGATGTCGTCGAACGATTGCTCGCCGGCGAGCACCGGCGAAAGCAGGATCCGGTTGTAGTTCGGATGCGGCTCGGCGCCAAAGACCGTGATCTCGTACTGGTCGGGGGCGAGGGCGAGCAGTTCTTCGATCGTGCGAATGCCGGCCATGCCGTTGCCGATTACGACGAGTCGTGGCTTGTTCATCGATTGGACTCCTTCTCAAGCGTGTGGCGTCGCAGCGTCGTTGCCCGACCAAAAATCCGAACCCGAAAACAAACGGCGCCCGCCCGTGCCGATGCACGAGGGGACGCCGTTGTCCTAATCCGTTGGCGATCGCGGCAACGGTGCCGCATCGCATCATGTCTTGCCCGCGCCCGACACCGTTGCCAGGGCGCGGGCGGAGTAACGCAAGGGCTATGCCAGCGAGGTGAAATGCATGGCGCATATTGGGTTTGCGCGCGGTGGCGCGCCGCGCGCACTATCTCGGGGCGCGGAAAGCCCGGGGGTATTGCACCGCAGCAGTGCAGCGGCGGCCATGCGTCGCACTCCTTCGGCGCGGCAGATTCGGGTTCGGTGCGCTCGCCCACCCAACGAGGGGTCTCCGGCGTCTATAATTCGGAGCCTCATCCCGTGCCTTGCGCTCGCCGGTTCGCGCTCGAACCGGCGCATCGCTATTGTGCGGATCAGGACCTGTCAATGTAGGGACGTCCAGACGAAAGGAGGTTTGATATGACTATCAGGATCGGTGACGATGCACCGGATTTCACCGCTGAAACGACAGAAGGGCCGATCAAGTTTCACGAGTGGATCGGCAACAGCTGGGCCATCCTGTTCTCTCACCCGAAGGACTTCACGCCGGTTTGTACGACGGAGCTCGGCTATATGGCGCGCCTGAAGCCGGAATTCGACAAGCGCAACACGAAGATCATCGGCCTCAGTGTCGATCCGGTCAGCGACCACAAGAATTGGGTGGGCGACATCGCGGAGACCCAGGGCTATCCGGTCAACTACCCGCTCATCGGCGGCGAGGACCTCGAGGTCGCGAAGCTCTACGACATGATTCATCCGAATGCGAGCGGCGGCACGCGCACGGCGGCCGACAATGCCACGGTACGCTCGGTGTTCATCATCGGCCCCGACAAGAAAGTGAAGGCGATGCTCGTCTATCCGATGAGCGCGGGGCGCAATTTCGACGAAGTCCTGCGCCTGCTCGACGCGCTGCAACTCAACGCGGCGCATTCGGTGGCCACGCCTGTGAACTGGAAACCGGGAGACGACGTCATCATTCCCACTTCGGTATCGAATGAGGACGCGAAGAAGAAGTACCCGCAAGGGTTCAAGACGCTGAAGCCGTACCTGCGGACGGTGGCTCAGCCGAAATAAACGGCCTTCGCTTGGTTTGCGGCATGCGGACGTCGTCAGGTCCACATGCCGCCGGCCGGATCCGCACGCGCGCGTCCGGCTGATGCGGCCCTGGCGGTTGGATGTTAGCGGTTCAACCGCTTCATGGCCTCGGATTCCATTGCCGCATGCAATTCCTCCGACGCTTCCGTCGGATCCATTTCGTCGTCGATGGAAAACTGCGCGCGCTCCGCGGCGAGACGTGTGGTACCGAAATCGGGATCGGAATCGTCGTCGACGTCATCTTCCAGCGGCGGCTCGAGCATGTCGCGCAGCATCGCTTCAAGCTCCGGCGTCTCCCAGGGTTTGCCTTGCTGCTTCCGCATTTTGATGTAGTGGCGGATTTCAGCATCCTGTTCCGGAGTCAACGGGAGCCCGCGAAACGTCCGGTTCGGGTCGAGATCAGTCATGGCGGCTCTCCAGCGATGGTGCTGAAAGTGTAGCGCCGTTGAATGCTGTCCGGCTATCGGAAAATTGGCGAGCGGTGAAGCGCTAACTGCGGCACGCAGTTAAAAAGGCGCGCAGTCTCGCGTCCCACGCGGCATCGCGCAAGGGCATATCCGCGGCTACCGTCTGCCGCATATCCCGATCGAGATGAATCGCGCGCAAGCTCTGCGCGTCGACAGGCTTTCTGAAGAACCGGCCTTCCGCATCCAGAAAAAGGCACGCCTTGCCGCGATAGCGAGCGCCCCGGATCGAGGTGGCATCGAAAACGTGGCGCGCCGATTCCTTGGGATAAACGAAAATCACATTGACGCCGCTCGCTTCCAACTCGTCGCATGCGTCCGAAAACCGGTACAGCATTTGAAAGCCCCGCTCGCCGGCGCGCCCCATGCCGATAACCACCAGACCGTGCGCACCCATCACATCGCGCAACAAACGATGCGCATATTCCTGGGATGTCAACCACGCACTCGCGTCGATCACGATGGTCTCCTGGCCTCGGATATCCGGTCAAAAATACAGAGGCCATGATAACGCAACTGTCACATTCTCGATGGTTGCGTAATTTTGACCGCGTCGGCCCGACACTTCGTCACGCCGCGTTCAGCGAATCCCCGACCACACGCACATGCTCGCCGATCTGGAAACCGGGCTGTGTCGGATAGCTGAAGTTGCGGTAGCTGCCGTCTTGCATCCGCACCTGCACCTGATAAGTCGTGTTCTTGCGCACGGCGTGCTCGATGCCGTTGCCTGCGAGACCGCCGCCGACGGCACCGGCTATCGTCGTCAGCACGCGGCCGCGGCCGCCGCCCACCTGGTTGCCGAGCAAGCCGCCCGCAATGGCGCCACCCACGGCGCCGACACCGGTGGTCTGCTCCGGCGTCTGCACTGTATTGATTGCGACGATCTCACCCGCGCTCGGATCGATTGCCGCCTGCCGCGTTTGCGAGCCGTTGCCGTACGCATTTTCGTTCACGGATGAAGGCGCCGGTCGCGCGATATGGTGCTGGGGCACACGCGGCACGCTGGGCTCCGCGCGCTGCGTCGACCCTTGCGCGATCGCGGGGTTCACTGCCGCCACGGGCATGCTGGCGCCCGTCAGCGCGGAGGAGGCGACCTGCTCGGGCGGCGGCACCGTCACCGCACGCGAGGTGGGCAAGAGTCCCGTCATCGCGGCGATGCCGGTGCCGCTGACGAGCACCACCGCAACGGCGGCTGCCGCGATGAGCGGGTGGATGCGGCTGCGTTGCGGGAGGTCGGTGGGCAGATTCGTATTCATGTGAGTCTCCAAAGGGATTGCCTGAAAAAACGCCGCATCGCGCTCTCCGGTGGACCGTAGATCGGTGACATTTGTAAGCGTTTGTAGTGCCGCATCGCCAACGTCCGAGTTATCCACAGTTTCGGTGGATGTCTTTGTGGATATCGGCGGGAAACGCAGCGCAACCCCTTGAGCCGGTTCGATTTTGCGGCGCGGCATGCGGCTTGGGCGAGAACGGCGTCGATCGGACGTTTTCGTAGCGCCTGACGATGACCTCGATAATGGCTACTGATTTGGCGAGGGCGATGCGTTTCGGATGGCTCATAGAATGGCCTTGACAGTCCATCGCATGTCGTCATGTGCGGCATGGGCTGTGTGTCGAGACTCATCGTCAAGGAGCGTCGTCCCATGAAGAGACTCCCAGCGCCTTTTCGCATCAAGATGGTCGAAGCGGTTCGCGAGACGACACAGGCCGAGCGCGAGCAGGCGTTGAGGGTGGCAGGCTACAACCCGTTCCAGTTGCGCGGTGAGGACGTCTATATCGATTTGCTGACCGACTCGGGTACGGGCGCCATGAGCGACCGCCAATGGGCAGCGATGATGCAGGCCGATGAATCGTACGCGGGCTCGCGCAGCTACTTCCGCCTGCAGGAAACCGTTGCGCGTTTGTTCGGCTATGCGTACATGGTGCCGGCCCATCAAGGCCGCGGGGCCGAGCACGTGCTTTTCCCATGTCTGGTCGAGCGCGCGCGTGCGACGCGCGGTGCGACCGATCCCGTGTTCATTTCGAACTATCACTTCGACACGACGGCTGCGCATGTGGAGCTGACCGGTGCACAGGCGTTGAATGCGCTCACACGCCGTGCTTTCGATACGGCGTCGTACGATCCCTGGAAGGGCAATTTCGATCTCGATCGAGTCGAGACCTTGATCGAGATGCATGGCCCCCGCAATGTCGTGGCCATCGTCACGACGGTCACTTGCAACAGCAGCGGCGGCCAGCCCGTGTCGCTCGCCAATATGAAGGCGGTCTACGAGCTTGCTCAGCGCCATGGCATTCCCGTCGTGATCGATTCGGCGAGGTTCAGCGAGAACGCGTTTTTCATCAAGTCGCGCGAAGCGGGTTACGCCAATGCGTCCATTACGGAGATCGTCGCGCAGATGTATCGATACGGCGACATGTTGACGATGTCGGCCAAGAAAGATGCCATGGTCAACATCGGCGGGCTCGTCTGCATCCGCGAAGATCGCGAGCTGTTCGAAGCGGTGCGCTCGCGGTGCGTGCTGATGGAGGGATTCGTCACTTATGGCGGCCTGGCCGGGCGCGACCTCGAGGCCATTGCGCAAGGACTTGTCGAAGCGGTCGATGAAACGTTGCTCGCCTATCGCGTGGCGCAGGTCGAACGCTTGTATTCTCGTCTCGACGAAGCGGAGGTACCGGTGCAGCGTCCATGCGGTGGACATGCCGTATTCGTCGATGCGGCGCGCATGCTGCCGCATGTTCCGGCCGAAGCGTTTCCCGCACTCGCACTCGCAAACGAGATTTATGTTTCGGGCGGTGTACGTGGTGTCGAGATTGGCTCACTGTTGCTCGGCCGCGATCCGAAGACCGGCCGGCAGAAACCGTCGCCCTTCGAACTGCTGCGCCTTGCCATCCCGCGGCGCACCTATACCAACGATCACATGGACTACGTGGCGGATGTGCTCATCGATGCCAAGGGTCGCGCGGACGAGCTGCGCGGTTATGCGTTCGAAGAGGAGCCGCCTACGCTGCGGCATTTCCTCGCGCGCTTTCGTCCGTTGACCTAACACTTATCTGCGAAATTTATTCCCGCCGCCCTCCCGGGAATTGCGTCGGTTGTTAAACGAATGCCTACGGAATTGGGTCGCCGCTCTTGCTATGTCAGCACATATGCTTGATTCGAGCGAAGCGGGGCCGGCGGGGCCGTGGATATCGAACGCGAACAGGCAACGGTTCGAGCCTACGGAACTCCGTACTTCGCGGCGGCGAGTTCCTCTATGTGGACATGGTCGGAAAGCGTCGCCGACGATCCTCAACAGTTCTCAAATGGCCGCCGATAGTCAGATTTGTTGAATATGTGGTGTAGGTGCTTCTCTATAGTGGTGCAAATGCACTCGGTGTCAGGTCCGTGTTGCCGCTCCCCACGCGGCGCGAGATCGATTCATCGCATCTGCACGCGGTCGCGCGGCGTCGCACCGACACCTGTGCATCAACGAGGAGTTGCACGATGTTTCCGGCTCTCTATTTTCCGCTGGTCGCAGCGCAGGGAATGCGCTGCACGCCTGCGGCGTTTCTCGACAAAGTGCGCGAAGGCAGCTTGAATGCGGCGAGCGCGTACGCGAACCGCTGGGCGGACGACGATCCTCAGGATGCGGATCTGCCCTGGCTTTTGCAATTGCATGCGGACATGCTCAGCACGCTCGGCATTGGGGACGAAGCCGAGGAGCAATATCGACGCTCGCAAAAGCTGCTTCGCGCACCGCGTCAGGCCATGCGCGCGACCTCTTGCCGAAACGCAGGCTGGCAGGCGCTCTTTCGGCACCGGCTCACGACGGCGCTGTCATGTTTTGCGCGCGTCATGGAGGAGACAGGAATCGATCCGCTGCAGGTGTTCGACGCCCGCTTCGGCATCATCTGCGCACTGCATCAGCTTGGCCACGCGCGCGATGCGCTGAATCTGCTCGAAGAACTCGGTGCCTTCGTCGAGTCGCTGCCCGAAAGCGACGGGCAACGGCTGCAGGATATCGTGACGACGCTGCGCTATGACCTGGCCGTGCAGCGAGAGCTGCGCGGTGCCGATCCGCTTGGCGATCACGTGTACTGGCATTCGGAGGCTGCCGAGGGCATGGCGGGCGCAGCCGATCCGAGCGAGGCGATTTCCGTGCGCGAGAGCGCCGCATTGCGCGTGAGCGCGCCGCTCTTGCGGCAGCGCATCGATTATCTGCGCGATGTCCGCGCGCTCGTGCGCGGCGAACGTGCGGCGATGGAGGGGATCACGCGGCACCTCCAGTGGGCCCAGCAGGCGGGGTTACACGAGTATGTGCGCACCACGCGCCTCGAGACCGTACTCGCCGCGCTCGCATGCGGGGCGCCCCAGCTCGCGGAAACGCTGATCGAGCCGCTGCATCGTCTCGATCATGCAACGTCGACCGGTCACCGGCAGCTCGAATATCTCTACTGCGTCTCGAAGCTGCGGCAGGTCCAGGGTCGCGCACCGGAAGCGATGCAGTTCTACAGCCGGTACGCATTGTTGTCGATGCAATGTCTGCGCACCGATGCGCATGCGATCGCGCCGTTCGTCAGCCGCACGACGCGTCGCGCGCCGCAGCTCGACGACGTCGGGGCCCGGTTGCCGGCCAAGTATCGTCGCGCCTATCGATATATGCAGGAAAACCTCGACCGCGCCGATCTCTCGGTGCGCGAGCTCGCCATCGAAATCGGCGTGACCGAACGCGCGTTGCAAACGGCATTCAAGAACTTCCTCGGTTTGTCGCCGACGGAGCTGATCCGCCGACAGCGCATGGAGCGCATTCGCGCCGAGCTCGAGGATCCGTTCACGAGCGAGCGCAATATTCTCGGTGCCGCCAATAAATGGGGTGTGCAGAACCGCTCGACGCTTGTTTCGAGTTACCGAAAGCAATTCAACGAGGCGCCGTCGGAAACGCTCGAACGCTAGCGCATGCCGTTCGCATAAGCAGACCTCGAGTCGTTTCCAATTGTTTCGCGTTTTGGCGATATCTTTCGCGCGCCGCCAGGAGCGGCGCGCTAGATTCGGGGATGATCCAGCATCGGCTCGTTGCCGTTCTACGCAACCTCGATCGCTCCATCCATGATCATTCGCTCGAATATTTCAAGGATTCGCCATCAAGCACGGTCCGCGCGTGCCGCCCGCTCGCCGCGCGGCACGCGGCGGATTTCGCTGGCCGCCTGGGGCGCCATGCAATGCGCCGCCTTTGCTTGCGCGATGAGCTTTTCGCCGCGCGCTCGTGCGACCGACTGTTTCGATGCCGCGGCCGCTTATCAGCACGTCAATCCCATGGTGCTGCGCGCTATCGCCTGGCAGGAGTCGCACAACCGTGCCGATGCCACGCATGTCAATGCCAACGGTTCGGTCGATTACGGCGTCATGCAGATCAACACGATTCATCTGCCGACGCTCGCCCGTTACGGTATCGGGCGCGAGGCGCTGATGTCGCCATGCAAGAATATCTATATCGCAGCTTGGCAATTGCGGCGGCAGATTTTGAAATACGGCAACACATGGGCGGCTGTCGGGGCGTATCACTCCGCCACGCCGGCACTGCGTGACCAATATGCGCGGCAAATATCGGGCATCTTGCGCCGCTGGGGCGTATTGTCGGAAAAGCACGAAACGGAGTTGGCCGTGGATCGCGGCGCACCGCATTCCGTCGATTGATCGTGCACGACAAGTTGTGTGCACAACGAGTACGAATGGAAGCGGTACCGGGTAATCGTCCGGCGTAGCTGAAGATTCTGCCACGCAGTCCCGCCGTTAAGTCTCCCGCGAGGAGAGACTTGAGCTCAAGCGGGAGTATGCCCGGCATTCACCAACATCTGATTGATTGCCTCGACCTCGTGGGGCTGGAGATGCCTCCGGGCGGCGACCATCAGTCGGTTGACGTCCTCGAGCGCACCTCTGTGCTCGTCGCTTTGCGCATGCTCCATTTCCTTGAGCATCGTTGCGCCCAGGCGCATATAGACCATGACTCGCGGATTCGTCATCGGTCCGCCCTGGTCGACGTTCGGTAACTCGTGGATGTTCTGAGCGAGTTGGCTCATCAGGTTGGCACGTTCCAGGGGATCGGGGTGCGTCGCCAAGTTGGCGTCCGCGCGTTCCCCGATCACCGCGAAGATCTGTTCCACCACCTGCATAAGCTGCGCGTCCATCTGCGGTGGTTCGGCATTGCCGAGTGCTGTGAGATCGGCGTGAATGGCTTCGCGCATTGCTTGAGCTCCCCGGGGGAGAGACCATCCATCAACCCGGACAGCTTCGTGAGCATTGCCATCCGGACGCGGGGGTCTTGCTCTCGCGTGGACGCCTCGTACAGTCGCACGAATTCCTGTTCGAAACGCGGGCCGGTCGCGTGCGCTCCAGCGTTATACATTTCCGTTAGTCCCTGGATCAGACCGTCCGCAAGCGCGAGACGTTGATCGTCACTCAGACCGCCGTGCTGAAACGCGCGCAGGGCATGATCGCTAACGATCGCGGCTGCATCGGGCGACAGGAAAAACCGGATCTGGGCGAGCCAGCCGAGCGTTGCCGTACGCGCTTGCAGCGGCAGCTTTTCCAGCCGGCCGATGATGCCCTGGACTTCCCGCGCATGCTGAATGGGGCTGCCTGAGTCCGGCACGCTCGGCAGAATGCGAGCCAGGCCCATCAGCGATGCGGTCACGTCTTCCGCGCTCATGCGACCGGTGCGCAGTTCGGCCGAAATCGCGTTGCGTGTCAGCATGTAGCCCGACACGAGCTCGTCTTCGCCGAGGGAAGCAGCGGCGCGCGGCAGTTGCACGACTATCGCACCGCAGTCGGTACGCCGATGAAGACCGGATGTGGTATCGCAAACCAGCTGCAGCGCGGTGTGACGATCCTTCGGGGGATCGATAGCCGGGATGCGGGCAGTCAGTTCGGAAAGCGGGCTCACCTGATGCTCGGGGGGCAGCTGTACGACCGAGCCGAGTATTTCGTGGAAATCCGCGAGCGTCCGGACTGCGCGGGCTCGATTCGTCAGATCGGCGCTGGCGGCTTCGGAGGACGTCCCGCCAGGTACCGAGAACCCTGTTCGTGGGCCTCCTTCACTGCCCCGTGCTTTCTGGTGGGGCGCATCGGTGAACGCCGGATGGGTGGGCTGCGAAGTGGCACCGGTGCCAGGAGGAACGTCTCCTGACGGCGGCGTTGCCGGTGCCGGAAGGCCGCGGGGATCCCCCGGAAGCCCCGGCTGCCAATTTCCGTTTCCCACACCTCGAAGGTTGTCCATTTCGTGCTCCGTTAGTCACTCGCGATACTAGAGCAGCGCGTAAAGCGTCGAAGCGACTTTGCGAAGCATCGGCGAGGAACACGAATTTTCAGGCCACCAGTCAGTGGTTTTCGATCTCCGCACAGATGGTTGCGTTTGCATCGATTTTCGAGGAAGTGTAGATTCGGACCGGCCGCGATTGCCAAACGCGTGCGGCCATCCCAAAAAAACGTAGGATCGAGCGGTCTGTCCGCGGCGACCTGACGAGAGCTTATGTATTGCAGCCCATGCACGTTTCCTAGAATGTCAGTGTGGCAAAGCGCCCAGCATCGAGAATGAGTAGTCAACTTTAAAGAGCGATGGCTGCACAGGCGCGGTGCGCCCCCGATCGCGGGCGCGACTGACGAACAGTGTGGAGGATCGATGGCAAGATCCGTCGCGGCAATTTTTCGGATGGGTGGAAACCAATGATGAGCGGGATAAAGAAGCGCCGCGCCGTCGTAGTCACGTTCGGCGACAGGCAGCTCGACGGCCAGCCTGTAGAGGAGGGAATTCAAGCGTGGCAGCCTGGAACCACGCGGGAGTCAGCGCTGCTGACGGACCTTGGCTGTTACGAGGACCTGACCGTTCGCCGCCATCTCACGAGCAGTGCCATTCACAAAGCGGGGTTCGACTGGCTCTGCTATTGGTTGATTCAGCGGGTTGGAGAACGCGTAGGCGCGTTGGCGTGGTTCGATACCTATTCGCCGCCGGGTTGGGCCGAGCGCTTCAATCGCGATGCTTTTTTCGATACCGACCCACGCATCGATTTCGCATGCCGCTTCGATTGGCCGCTGGCATGGGATCTCCAGACGCTTTTCGGTCAACACACCAGCCGCGTGGGCGCCGCCGCGGCGAAACGCTTCGTCGCAGGTGCGGTTCAGGTCGGCGCACAGAGCGGCGTCACGTTCGGTCTTCAGACCGAACGTCCGTTCGAGCATGCCATCGTGACACTTTCCAGTGCACAGCCCGATCGCCGCTGGATTACGGATGCGACGATCGGCGAGGCGTACGCGATCGGCGTGTCGCTGCATTCGTTCATCGAGCCGCGCATCGACCAACTCTTGCCTGATTGGCAAATCTCCGTTCCGACGGACGTTCAGCGCAGCATGCTTCGCTGCGTCTCGCAGGGGCTGAGCAATCGCGAGATTGCCGAACAAATGTCGATGTCGGTCCATACCGTCGCTTATCATTTACGTCAGCTCGAGAAGCGCTTCGATGCGCTCAACCGCGTCCAATTGGCCTACATTGCCGGGCGGATTCTCGACGATTGAACACGTCGCGCAATTGCCATAATCAAATACCGGGCAGCGAGCCCGCGGATATCTACCACTGACTACGGGAATGCTGCCGCATCGTTCGATGCGCGGGGGGATGTGTCTGTCCGCTGCAACGATGAGGAGTACGAATGTCGTACCAAGACGTGGTGAGAGAGCCCGAGGGCTTTCTGGTACAAGATCGAGTTGACACGGCATTACTGGAGCGAGACGAACCTGAATCCGATGCCGGGTCCGCAGGTCCGGAACTTTGCTATGTCGACGAAGCGGAAATCGCGTCGATGATCCGAGGTGACGAACTCGGCCGGGAAACGGATATTGCCGTGGAGCTCGGTGCCGCACGCAACGCCGAGGAGCGCGTGCGGCTCGTGCGTACGCTTTTACGCATGCTGGGCTATGGGGGGCTCGCTTATCTCGCTGTCAAAACGGACAAACGTGGCCGCGTGCAGCGCGTGTATCTGTTGCGTAACTATCTGACCACGAATATCGCGACTCAATTACTCGAGGCCGGTTTTCTCGAGCGGGACAGCCACTTGCGGGCCGCACTCGTGAGCGACGTGCCCCACGTCTGGGATCTCAAGAGTCTCGTCACGACGTGGCGCAAAAACGGCGACTACATGCGTTTCCAACCCATTGTCGACCAGATGCGGGAAAAGGGCGCTTGCAGCGGACTGAGTTTCGGCGTGTCGATTTCCAACACGACGATCCGCTCGATCATCAGCTTCGCGTCGCCGCGCCACAACATGGCATGGATGACGGACAACGTGCTCGCGCAGTCGCTCGCACTCGGCTTGTCAGTGCATCAGCGTTGCTCCGCGTACATCAAAGCGATGGGAAGACGAGAAGCGGCAGGTCTATTGTCGCAGCTTCAGCAACGGATTCTGAGCCTGCTCGTGCTGGGCCTCTCCGATAAGGAGATCGCCAGTCGTCTCGATACGACGGCACATAACGTCGACTACCATTTACGCCAGCTGCGCGACAAATACAAAGCGCTCAATCGCAGCCATCTTGCGTTCGTGGCGGCACAGACCCAAGGAGCGTGACGAAAATGATGCATAAGCGGTCCGCCCTTCGGTGGAGCGGCCGCTTTGCACATTCACGCGGCCGCCGCGGTTGCCGATAACGCACTGCGCGCTATACCCGCAATGAGTCGTGATCGGTGTGCGCCGCGTTGGGGCGGTCGAGATGCTGCAGTGCTTGCTGGTAGAACGTGTCCAACTGCCGGAGGTCCTCGGCAACCGACCTCGGGTCAGCGCCAGGCGACTGGCGGATCTTCCCTTGCAAGATGAAGTATTGAAAATCGACACCCACCCTGGACGACCTATTGGGGAACACCTTATCCCAGGAATCGCCCACATCGCGCAGCCGCAAGCGTTCTTTGCCTTGGCTGTCGGTAGCCCTGCCATCGGGGGAGACAGCGAACCGTGCGTTGCCGAATTGCGAGTCGGGGGGCTGCCTTGCGGTGCTCGGGCCCGACGGGACAGGATAGGGATACGGCACGGGATAGGGAAAGCCCATACCCGCCATGCCGTATCCGTACGGCCCCCCCATTCCCGAGCACCACGGGTCCATGGTCGACGCCATCGCGGCTGGGCCCCAGATGCCCGGCATGTTCATCATGGGGTAGGGCATATACGGCATATAGGGAAGCGCCGCGCTGCTATACGGCGAACCGCTTGACGCCCGCTTGGTTTCGTTCCCGAGCGTCGACAGGTAGTCCATCGATTTGCGAAGATCGCGGCGCATGCCGAAGTACGTAAAAATCCCGGCAAGCGGGCCGAAAGAGCCAACTGCCAACGCAGCGGGAATAGCGAATGCCCTTTCCAGCGTTTTGTATTGTTGTGCCGTGAGCGTATCGCCTTGATATGGGCCGGTCCAAACCGCGCGGCCCCCGCCTGCGTACTGCCAGCCTCCGCGAGCGTTTGTGCCGCCGTCGGCCATATGCGTCGCATTTGCGAAGGGATCGTGCGCGTGTGAGCGTCCTGGCAGATGCAGCAAATCACGCAAGCCTCCGAGTAACGAACCGGATGCAGGCTGGGCGCTGGGCTGTGGGCCGAAACGCTGGCCGGCGCCCGGCCCGGGAGCATGAGGCGCACCCCATCCCGGCTGTTGTGAGCCGACGCCGCCTGGCCATCCGTTGCCACCCTGAAAGTTGCCGGTGCGCATGAGGAACCTCCCGTCTATCGCCTGACATTTCACGTAGGCGATTGTCGGGCTTGATGGGGATGCGGGGTGCACCTCAGGCGAACCTCACGTCGATCAAACGAACCTTCGACGATTGCGGCCGCCGGATCAGGCCGGATCGAGCGCTTCCAGCACCTGGAACGGCACATTCTCGACGATGATTTCGCGGTCGCCGGTCGCGCTGGTGCGCGTATTCAACCGCGCGATCGCGTTCGGGCCGATACTGCGGGAACGCGTGGTGCGCTCTCTGACCTTCAGCTCCACGAGCATCCACGAGCTGCGATCGCTCAGAATGCGTTCGTTGTCTGCCTCGATCCGCTTCCTGAGCGCAAGGTCCTCGCCCGCTTGAGAGAGCCGTGCGTCGTTCGCGTCCAGCGCCTCGGCGGCGTGCTTGCGTAGCCGGTGCCGCAGCACATAGGTCAGGTGCGGGCTGCGATTGACGAGGACATCGGCAAGATGGGCGTTGATCCGCTGATTGGCGCGAGCGATTGCCTGCGCGGGCGGTTCGGTGGAATTTGCGCCGCCTACCCGGACATTCATGTTTTCGGAGGCGAGCAAGAGTTGCAGTAATTCCTTGCGCGAGTCCTGAAGCGCGCTGACATACGCCTGGACGTTCGAGTACTCGATGTCGACAAGGCATGCGCGGTGAACGAGTCGTTCTTCTTCGCGAACGAGTTGCAGCTTCGCCGACGTATTGCGCTGGTCGAGCTTCCTTGTCCTCACCAGCGTATCGATCGAGAAAAGGCCGATGCTTTCGTGCCCGGTTGCCGACAACGGATGGGCGAAGCCGGGCGCGACGCCCTGGCGTTCCTGCCAGAACGATCCGGTGCCGACACGATGGTGCTCCACTCGCAGCGAGCCGCTTCGCTCTACCGAATCGCTCGTTTGCCGCGAGGTTTGCCGGCCGATACCGGCCGACGGCCCCCCTCGCAGCGTGAGATCGCCGGGGTCGTTCGGGCCGTCGACGCCCAATTCGTAGAACTCGACGGTCGCTGTGACGTCGACGGTCACGCCGCGCCGTTTCGTGTCGCTCACGCCATCGGTCCAACTGATCGATATATCGGGATCGTTCCAATAGCGTTCGGCAAGACGGTTCCAGAGACCGTTCGGCCCGCCGCCAGGCGCAGCTCCGGCCTCGCTGAAAAGAAAGTCGTTGATCTCGGCGAGCTTGGCGCGCATGGCTTGGTCGTCATAGCCCGAGTCGTCCGGTTTGATTCGTCTCGCGACGCGGATCGACACGCCGCGTGGCCGGCTGATTTCATGGGCATGCAGCGTCGCGTTCGTCACGAGCCCGGCGCGCAGGGACGTCAGGCCGACGTCGATGTCGTATCCGACCAGCAGACCCGCGCCGACATGACGGTCGGTGCCGTCGGCCCTGCCGATGAACAACTCGACGCCGTGCGTCGAGCGGCTCACCTCGACGATCGCTTCACGCGTGCGCGACGCCCGCAGGTCGAGGCGTGGCGACACGGGTATCCCGACTCCGCCGAAGAACAACTTCGTGGTCCCGTTCAGGCCGCGCGTACTGACACCCTGATGGCCGCCATCGCTCAGACGCAACCGCTGTCCGGACTGCAAACCCATGATGACCTCGGTCAACGTCGAGCGGACGGAGGCGATATCGCGTGCCCCGGCGGCCGGAGATGGATTCTCGAGCGCGAGCAGATCCTGCACTTCGAGCCAGAACGGATCGTCCTCGGGCACGTGCGCCACCTTTCCCCAAGCCGCGAGCCGTATGACGTCGAAAGGTTGTTTAGCCAGGCGGCTGAACGGTTTCGTTTTTGCCAACTGATCGCCGGACATTTTTTGCCACGATGCCGTCGCTTCGAAAAGACGTTCGAGCTTGCGATGCGCGGTTCCTTCTTTCGTGAGCATGCCAGGTGAAGTAGCGAGCGATTGGCCAATAGCGTGCGCGCGCTTCGCGATGTCGACCAGCGCGGCCGGATCGGGGTGTCCGCCCGGAAACCCACCGCGATCGAGCCATACCTGCAGCGCGGCGAGCTCGACCACCGAGCTTCGAGTGCGGACGTGCGCGAGCAGGCTGCTCCGCGATGGTTGGATCCTGGCGATCAACCGCGAGAGTGCCGCACGCGTTTTCTCCCGGATCGACGCGTCGCGGTGTTCGACATAGAGTTGCCGCGCAGCCCGCGCGCCGGCGTTGCGCGGCGCGCGTGAATGCGTCAGGACCGCGGAGGGTTCGACGGCCGCGCTATCCTTCATCTGTACGAGCGTTTCGCTCGTTTTCCGCTTGAGCGCTGCCTGTTCGCGTTCGATCGTCTGGCGCGGCACGCCGCGCGTGCCGAATTGGAGTGCCGACAGCGGTGAGGTATGCGCGCCGAACAGCATGCGCGGAAGCAGTGTCTTCCAGCGGTTTTCTTCCACGCGTGGAATCGTCTTGGTCACGAACTTGTGCAGCCGCTCGCGTGCTTGCGAAAACTCGCTGTGCCGTCCGTCTTCGCAAAAACCTTGCCGCCAGGCCAGCAACGCGCCACATTGGTCCGGGGTAAGGGAATCGGGGCCGTGTTCGAGCACCGCGCGCGCGGCATCGAAGGCTCGCTTGGCGAGCGCGGTGGGGCCCGGTTCTTCGGTGTCGAGCGGCGCCGCCGTATTGCGGGCGCTGACCGCGCCCGGGGAGTAGTCCCGCCACGATACGCCGCGGATATCGCCAGGGGCATAGTCGAGGGCCTGCGCGCTTTCGAGGAGGGTTCTGACCGCGAAGCGATGCGTTCGATCTCTGAATGGCGTGCCGGCGGCCGTGCGAATGTGCTCGATCATCGAGAATCCGAGGCTCGAGCGTGAGAGCTGTCGCACTACATGCCACGCGCGACGCTCTTCGTCATTAGCGGCTGTGCGCCGGTGCGGGGCATCGAAATCGAGCGCGGCGATGTGCTGCAGCATCCGTTCGGCAAACCATACGTCCCGCGCGCCGGCCGCTCGTACGGCGCAGGCAAACAGGTGCGTGCGAGCCTGAGCGACCGGCGAAGCGCCATCGAGCGATGCGATGCCAGAGAGCCGCGCGGCAAAGCGATCAAGCTCCTCCCCGTGCAAGGGCGAGACCGTGAGTTCGGCGGCGAGGGAGTCGCGCACACTGCGGGCAAAGCGGAGCGCATCGGATCCTTCCGGTGTTTGCGCCTCCGGTGGGGTAGCGACACCGAGGCTGTCCGAAGGCTCGGCCGAGAGAGTTCGGGCGATCGCGGATTTCGCAAGCGTCTTCGCCCCGTCCGGCTCTGTTCTGTGCGAACGCGAGGGCAGCGGCGGCAGGCGATCCGCATGATCCTGCTCCCGGTCGTGGCGGGTAAAGTGCCACGGGCTCCACGTGCGGCCGGAGCGGCTGCGATGAAAGAGCGCGCTGCTCACATCGGTTGTGCGCGCGCGCTCGACCTGTCGGAAGCTGTCGAACGCGTGCTTCAGCCGCGCGAGCGGCCCGTTCGGTTGCGCTGCGGCGGACGGCGACGCGCTGACGGCAGCCCCGCGCGATTCCGTTTGTTCATTCGCATTCGATTGGGACGGCGAGAAGCAGTGAACTCGGCGGTGATTCGCCATGGCAATGCGCGAGAGTTGATCCGCATTGCACTATGTCGTTCCGATGTGACAGCACCTGTCACGTGGATGCGCGCCACGCGAAGTATTGCGCTGGAACACGAAGCGCGCATAACGCGGGGTGGTCGCGCGTGCCGCGGCGCAACACCCCGCGTTATGCCGTAGTTTCCTCTGCCGAGGCGAGCCACCGCGTGGCTGGCGTCGCAGGTGGGACAGCGGCGGAGCGCGTCATCACGTACAGATAGCTGTCGCCCACGACTACACCCATGTTGGGCCGGGATTCATAGTTCGTGAGCTTGGCCTCCAGCACGAAACCCAGGCGTTCCATGGCACTTTGCGCGGGACCGTCTGTCGCGCAGCATGCGTAGAGTCGATAGATCGCGGGCTGGGCAAGCAGCCACTTGATCAATTTGCGCAGAACCTGTAGGCCGGCGCGGCGCTTTCGGCTGCCGCCCTGGCGGCTGATGATTACACCGATTTCGGCGCGCGGCGGGCGCGGTTCGAGTTGAATCAGTGCGGTCAGATTGCCGGTGGCCTTGTCGACGAGCAACCAGCGGAGCAATGAGCCGCTTTCCCAGCCACGGCGCGATTCTTCGATGTACGCGAGCGTGTCGTCGAGCGTCGTATGCCGGGGAAACGGGAGATAGCGCATCGTTTCCGCGTCGCTGAGCATTTCATCGAACAACGCCTGGGCGTCCTCGGGGGCGGGCGGCCGCAACAAAATTTCATCCGATTCGATCAACTGCGGGGGGCGGAACGGCATCATATGGCGACTCCTACGGCATTCCGGTCAATTCTGCGGTGTCGAGCCTTCTCGGACGGGGCGAGTGCGAAGCAAAGCGCAGTGGGGCGAAACGAATGCGCGTGTCCGTCAATCGGCGAGAGTTCGGGTCGCGGGTCAATGCTTCGCGGTGGGCCTTCTGCCGGCCGGCTGGCGGTTATAAAGTGCATCACTAAGCGGTGGCGCGTGGCCACGCCTCACTTCATGGGAGATGCAGATCATGGCAAACCAGAGCACATTCAGCGTCACCAGTGGCGGGCAGGTATCGCACGTCACCCCTGATTCCGGAGCGAGCCGTAGTTCCGACGCAAATCAGTCGACCAACCCGGCGCCGTCCCGGATGAGCGGTGGCGGGGCGCTCGAGCTGCTGCCCGCACGAAGGACGGGCAAGCTTGGCAGCGAGGCCACGCATACCGTGTTGACAGGCGAAGTCGTACCGCCCGCCCGTTTCAGCGCATCGCGCACTGCTTTCGCCGAGCCGCCCATGCTTCCGGTTCTCCGGGTTCCCACTCACACGCTCGGGCTGGACAGGCTGGATCGCGCGGTTGAGCCGCGGGTGCTTGCGCCCTATCGGATCATCGAAGGTAGCGGCGGCGATTACGAGCATCACGCAGATCGCCCTTCGACCGAGCGGCCGCGCCCAGACCTCGCCAAGGACATGGACGAGTTCGTCCGAGCGGGCGAGCAAAACATGGACGACCAATTGAAAGTAGCCGGCATGCGGCGTGACATGGAACTCACTGGCGCGAAAGCCGCCTTCATCACCCGGATGGGGGAAATGATCCGGGAAGCGGCGAAGGGCTAACCTGCGACAAGCAGGGTGCGGCCTGGAAGGCGGCGAAATTGCCCTTCAGGCCAGTCTGCCGGGCCGACGAATTGCATTAGCAACGGCCCATGGAAAACACTAAGCCCGCAACCAGACGTACTCCCCCGCCACGATTCCCTCGAACATCTCATCCGTCGATTCGATGATGTTCTGCCGCCAATAGCGGCCGTGCTCCGCGTAGTGCGCGAGCAAGTCGGCCAACACGCCGCCGTTTACATCGGGTGTCATCGGCAGCCGCAAAATCAACACGATGCCCCCCGTGTCCATATCGAGCCCTAGCTGTGCCTGATCCTGCGCGTAAATGAGCAGATTGGCCTCGAGCATCAGCCGGAACACGACGAGCGTCCGGCCGGCCGTCACCGTGCCGTAATGGAAATTCGCGTAGATCGCCTCCAGATCGTTCTCGAAATACTCGAGCCGTACATCGAATCCTTCGACTTCGATCGAGCGTGTGCGAAGCACATGCTCCGCGTCGGGCAAGCCGACGGTGTAGCAAAGGTCTCGAACCAGTTGCGCGTATCGTTCGGAGCTGGACATAGAGTGCGTTGAGCGCGGCCGCAGCGCGCCGGCGGGCGCTCGCGACTGGAAGGGACGGCGGCGAGAAGGAACGGCAAGACGGAAACCCGGTACGCGGACAAGCCGCGCACCGGTGAATTACATGCCCTGAGCAAAGCGATCAGGTAGGGCGGGCGGCGTCCTTCACGTTGCTGCCCATACCCTTGGCCATGCTCGCCACCGCAGACGTCAGCGACTGGCTCAGGTTCATGAGCGCCGTGGCCTTGGTGGCCATGTTCGACGCCGCGGTGATGCCTGCCATCGACGCAACGGCGTCGGCAGACTGACCCATAGCTGCTCCGGCTACCATAGTCTTACCTCCTTTAACAAGTGATATGAATTGCCGCCCCGGCTGCGTGCGATCGGGATCGCCGCCACCGCGAGCAAGCCTCTATCCGTATGCGCTGGCAAGGCGCACCCGGGAGTGGCCGCGACAGCCTCAAGCCGCGCCACGTTTTTCCTGCAAGTGCGCCACGATCCTGCTCGCCGCCAGCATGCCGCGATACAGCTGCGCCAGTTGGTTGCGCTCCATTTCGTTCGCTCCCGTCGCCTTGCCGATGTTCGCAGCGGTCGCTTCCAGCGCGACACGGAAGCCTTCGATGCGCGCCGAGCTTTCCGGCGACGGATCCGCGAGGATTCGCTGAAATTCGTTGAAGTCGGTCGCACAGGCTTCGATTGGCTCGTACATTTCGTCACTCCCCAAAAAAGTCATCTCGGCAACGGCAGATAGGTGGGCTTCGGTGCCGGCATCTGCGCGGGCCGTCCTGCGGGCATGCCGCCGCCCGGCGGATGCAGCGCCGCGGTGTTCGCAGCCGGGGCGGCAGGCGGCACCGATGCGCCGACGCCCGAAGCGCCCGGCCTGGCCGCGGCAACGGAACCCGATGCTGCCGCCGGCGGCGCTGCTACGGCACTCGGCGCACTGCTTGCACTCGATGCCGCAACCGTTGCACCGGACGCGCCGCCCGCGGCCGCAACCGGTGCGGACGCCCCTGTCGCGTCCGATGCGCCGGCTATCGCCGCCGAGGCGCCCTCGGCGCCTTCGGCCTGGACGGCCGATGCATCGTCTTCGCCCGGCACGACGAATATATGTTTCACGCCGTCGGGCGTTTGCGCATAACGCACGCTGTCCGAGTTCATGAGCTCCGAAAAAACCTCGGGCGCCGGCATGCTGTCTTCGGACTGCGTGACCTGCACACGCAATTGCTTGATGTTCGGACTCAAGTCATGACGCATCCTCGTGAGGCGCGCATCGACGTCGCGTGGATTGGGCACCGCGCCTTCGATATCGAAAACACCGTGTCCCGAGTACTTCACTTGCAAGCCGGGTGTATTGAGCGACTCCTCGAGATTGCGCACATCGATCTGCGCCACGTCGTACTGCCGCACGATGGCATTGGGCGACAGGCGCGCGAGCAGGTTGCGTGCGGCGATGTCGTCATCGGGCGTCGGCACGATGCCGGTCACGATGACGCGTGAACCTTGCACGCGCGCATGCAGCTCTCGCATATGCGCCGCCACCAGCTCTTCATTCACTCGCTGCGCGAGGTCGGCCGGATCGTGCGAAGCCGCGCGGCTGACGGCCATCGTAATCAGCACCGACCCAATTACGATGATCGCGCCGAGCATGGAGCAGCCGAGCACGATACCCACCAGCTTGCGCCGCCCCGACGACTCGCCGGTGCGGCGCGCGTCTTCTTCGGGCTTGCTCAACAGTGTCGACAGAAGCTCGAGATCGCTTGGCCAAACGACATCGCCCGGGCCGATGCAAAGTACCGTATCGTCGAACTGCATCGGAACGAACTCGACGAGCAATACCGTCCCCGGGTCGATTGGCGCATCGCCCGCATGCACGGCCTCGCCAACGGGTGCTGCCGCCTGGCCGTCCATGGACGATTCGGCGTCGCCCGTCGCGCCTTCGTGCAGCACCGGCTCCAAAACCATGCGTCGCGCGGTGACCAGACCCGTGCTGTCGATCGTGAGCTGCACATCCATGCCGCGCCAATCCGAAATCCGGATATCGGCATCGTCGTCCGCTCCCACGCGGTACGAGCCCTCGCTCAGGCGCAATTCGGCGCCTGCGTGCATGCCAGTCAGAATACGCAGCAGTTTCGTCATTTGGCGGACCGTGATGTCGCTGGTCGACGCGCACCAATGTTGCGCAGACCGTCTGCCGTACTCTATCCGGATTGGGTGGGTACGCGAGGGGGCATGCGAAGCGGACCGCGACTATGCGAATTTGTGCGCATGCGGATCCGACGCTTCTCAGCGCTTCGATTGCCGAGCGAGCGCTGCGTTACGCAGCGTCGTGACCCTATTCTTCGATTGGCTCCTTCTCGAGGGAACGTCTACGACATCGTGCTGCATCGCAATGAGCGGCAGCAGCGCATGAAAGTTTTCGAGCTTGGTCAACTCGCGGCGGCTGGCCGGCACGGTGGCCGCATCCGAAGCAGCGCGTGTGGAATCGGCGGGGGCGCTTTTTGCCGCAAGTTCGCCCACCAGGGCCTTCAGCTTTTCGCGCCAGGTCGACATGCCCTGCGGTTGGAGCGGGCCGATTTGCTCCTTCGTATAAAGGAGGTCGAGCAACATGTCGAAATATTCGACGTCGAGCCGGTAGTTGGGATCGGCGGCGAGCTTGTCGCGCTGCGAGAGGAGAGCGGCGATCCACGCGTCGGGGACCTGCTCCGGTTTGACGTTGTCGAGGCCCGATTGCGCCGTGAGACGGGCCATCAACGCGCCGGGTGTCGGATCGCGCACGGGCCGGATGTTCTGCGGCTTGATCTCGACCTTCGGTGCCGGATCGCCCGAGCGCGAGCTACCGCCACGCTCGTCGTGATGCGATTGTCCGCCCGAGCCGCCGCCGCCTTCGCCGGCACCGCCGCCGGCCTCCGCGCGTCGGTGCTCGCCGTGCCCGCCGTCGAGGAATTCGCCGTCGAAGTCGTCGTCGCCGCCGCCCGGCATGCCGCGGCGTTGACGGCGTGCCGCGATACGCCGCTTGAGCGCCGCGAGCCTCGCCGCGATCTTCGCGAGCTGACGGGCCATGAGCGAGCCGCGATCGGTCTGGAGCGGAGTCGGGTGGCCGTAATAAAAGCGGGTGCCGTGATATTCCACGACGCCGCCCAAGCCGCCCGGCGAATGGCCGATGGGCGTACTGTCTTCGGCCGCGGTGGGTCTGAACGATGTCGAATCGACAGGAGAACCGGGGACACGCGTCATTGCGGGACAGCCGTTCGCATCACTTCATTGGCGAAATGCAGCAGCGCCGCGGAGGAAAAAGGCGCCATGATGACGAGCGCAATCGTCACGGCGATCAGTTTGACCGCGTGCGAAAGCGTCTGGTCCTGCATCGACGTGATGGCCTGGATGAAGGACACGCCGAGGCCGACGACCGCGGCGACGATCACGATCGGCAACGAGACGTAGAGGCATAACAGCATGCCCTGCGTTGTCATTCGAACCAGCGTATCGATTTCCATACTTGGGATTCCGGAGGAATGGCCGAGCGCAAGCTATCGGTAGGTCATCACGAGGCCGTGCACGAGCGTGGACCATCCGTCCATGACGACGAAAAGCAGCAGCTTGAACGGAATGGCGATATTGGTCGGCGTCACTTGATTGAGCCCCATCGCCAGCAACACGTTCGCGATGATGAGATCGATGACGATAAATGCAATATAGAGCAGGAAACCTATCTTGAAAGCATCCGTGAGTTCGGTCAGCGTGAAAGCCGGCGCGAGCACGATGAGATCCGTTTCCTTGAGCTGGCTTGCCATTTGCTTCGGCCATACCACGCTCGCGGAGCGCATGAAAAAGCGCTTTTCGCGCTCGTTCGCGTGCTTGTTGAGAAAGGTCCGAAATGGCTCGCGCGCGGCGCCGAAGAGCTGAATGACCGCTTGCGTCGGTTGCGGCGAAATCGACTGGCTTTGCAGCGTCTGCAGCGCGTTCATTCCCACCGGAGCCATGACGTAGAGCGACACCAGGATCGCTATGCCGTTCAGCACCATGTTCGGCGGCACCTGCTGCACGCCGAATGCATTGCGCAACAAGCCGAAGACGACAACGATCTTGGCATAGGAAGTCACGACCATCGCAACGAATGGCACCAGGCTGATCGCGACGATGACGAGCAGCAGCCCCGTCAGGTCACTGAATTGAACCATCGCCGTGTGCCATTCGCAGAATCCGTACGCCAAGATGATCGCCGACCGTGACGAGCTCGCCGAAGCCGATTGTCTGACCGTGCGCGACGAGTTTGAGCTGCGCGTCCGCCACCGGCGTTTGCAACTCGAGCACGTAGCCTGGACGAAGTGCGCATAGCTGCGAGAGCGGCAGCGCGATCGTATCGACTTCGAATTGCACTGGCAGATCCAGGTCGCCGATGTCGATCGGATCGTCCGGTGGATCGCTCGAGAGCGTCTCGCCCAAACGGGTCGGATCCAGCTCATCGGTCATGGTCGGCTCCTTCATGACGAAAAGTTTTAGCCCGTCGATCATCACCGGGACGTGCAGCCGGACAAGGCCGGGCGTGCCCCAGGCGGCAATGGCCGTTGCCTTGGCCTCGTGAGCCGCACCGCTGACGAGCGAAGAAAGGGAACTGGCCAGCGAGCGCAACAACACGTCGCCGGGCGCAAGAGCATGCAATGTTTGAACGGGCAGGCGCCGGGCACCCAGTACGAGCCGTCCGGGTACGCGATGGTCCGCGTACGGCGCGGGCCTATCGCCCGGCGCGCCGGCCGGTGAAATGCCGGGCCACGTCGATGCCATTCGCTGCGCCGAGCGCAGCGTTTCCAGCACGTCGAGCAGCGGTGTATCGACGCATATTTCAGCGGTATGCGTTCGCCCCTCGATCGTGAACGACAGAACGACCGGCGCGGCATCGTTCGGGCGGGTGGGGGTGGACGCGGCATGCAGCACGCGAACGACGCGTACTTCACCGAGCCCGACCGCCGCCAGGCGCTTGAGCAACGGCTCGAGCAGCACGCCAGCGACGGCGACACGCAACGCGCGCTCGGCGTCGAGCGGCGAAGCCGCATCGTCTCGCGACCAGGCGGCGATCTGAAGGGACGGATAGGCGGCGAGGTCGATCGTGACACGCGCGGTACCGCGCGAATGAGCGAGCTCGATCACCCCCGGGTCCTCGAATGTAGGGCGCCCGGCTCCCATGTCGTCGGCGAGCCCCGCTTCCCATGTTTCGACTTCCGGAAGGCGTCGCAGGACAGACATGGTGCGCAAATCGCAAACGACCCTGGCGGTGCGGGCCACGAGCGGCGCGACGGCGGGCAATGCGAGAGGCCCGACCGGCACGTCCGATACAACGTCGACCGGCGAACGAGCGCGCTCATCGTCGGCGGGAGCGTCGATCCCACGGCTTTGCGCAGGACCGACACCCGGCATTTCAGCGATCGGAAAGCCCATACGTTGGTTTCACCGGTCGGATGGATGTTCGGTTGTGCAACACGCGGCCTACCAGACCGTCAACTCAATGTCGCGCGCGGCGCCCCATGCCCGCAGCAGTGCGTCCAGCTCACGCTGGAGGAGCGAACTGTGGTCCAAGAGTAACTGCCGGGATCGTGCACTTTGGGTATCGAAACGAAGCGAAAGATGGAAAGGCGAAAGTGAGAGGTACAAAACCGTATCCGGAACGATTTTTGAATCGAGCGGCAACTGTACGTTCCAATTCCCGTTCGAGGTGATCGAAGGATCCGCACAAAATGCGGCGACCTCGTTAGCCAATGTCGCCGCCAACTGAATAAACTGGCCCTGTGTCCGATACATCGCATCGACGACGGGTAGCGTCGTCCGCGCAATCCGTTCGGACAGATCCGGTGTGCTGCCTGACCTGCTTTGGCCGGACACGGGCGCATGTGTCTCGGACTCGTTCGCGTCGTCCCCCGAGGCCTCGCGAAATCCCGACAGACGATCCTCGGCCGCGGCGTCCGACTGTGAGCCGGACGCATCTTCGTCGGCGCGCGCCTCGACGTGGCCCGGTTTCGCGCGCACGCGGCGTGCGAGCGCCGCGTAATCGAAGCGATGCGAGCCGCCGCTGCGCGCCGTACGCTCGCGTGCGTCGAGTTCGGCAGCGATGATGCGCAGGGGGCGGGGTTCGATGATAGGCATCGCGCAGGACATGCTCTGGTTCAGACGGTCACGCGGCCAAGCGGTTTCAACTCCACGTGATCGCCCAGTTCCTGAAACGAATAAACCGCAAGCCAGCCGAGCCGCGCCTCGATCATCCTTCGCACGTAACGGCGAATATCCATCGAAGTGACGAGGGCAACGCCTTCGCGCGGTATTTCGCCGACGAACGACTGGATCTTGTCGATCAGATAGTTGACCTCGTCCGGGGGCAGCGCAAGGAAGTTACCGGTCGGCGTTTGCTTGATGGCTTGGCGGATATGCTGCTCGACCGGCAGATCGAGCAACACGGCAGGAAGCTGCTTGCCGCCACCCGCGGCGCGATGCGCGAGCATGCGGGCCAGGTCGCCGCGCACGTATTCGGTGAGCATCAACATATCCTTTTCCTTGGCGCCCCATACGATCAGGCTTTCCAGAATGCTTCGCATGCTTCGAATCGAAATCTGCTCTTCAAGCAGACGCCGCAGCACGTCGGCGATACGCTGCGGGGGCAGGACCTTCTGAACTTCGGCAACGAGCCCCGGATATTCGGCGTTTTGCTGCTCGAGAATCCATTGCACTTCCTGAATGCCGAGAAAAAGCGAGGCGTGCCGGCGCAGCATGATGATCGACGCATGCGCAATGACATGCTCCGCGCGCCATGCCGCGATTTTTTGCGGCACCGATTTCTCGTCGGTCCAGTAGCTGGGACCGGGGCCGCCGTCCAGTCCGCCGCGTTTTTCGCAGCGATCGAGCAACTGAGCGATATCCGGTGTGGCAAGAAGCGCCGCGTCGCGCGTGACCGATTCGGCGATCATGACTTTGCCGGCCGGCAGTTCGATCTTGCAGTAGGGCACGTCATGCATCAGCAGCTCGCAGGTCGAGCCTGGTAGCGCACTGCTCGTCCACATCGTGATACCGGGAAACGGCAAGCCGAGAAACTCCTGTAGCTCCTCCCGTTCCGTGTCGAACGACTTTTCGAGCGCTGAAGTCGAGAGTCTCGGCACGAGATCGGGTGAAATTCTGACGCCGAGCGGGCAGGCGAACTGCGGCGGACGCGTCAGAATTGCCGGCACGTCGACTTTTGCGCCGGCACGCTGCATTGCGGTGACCGGTTCGCTGCTGTGCGATGCCGCCGACGGCTCATTCTTGCTGAGGCGATAGCCGCAAAAGGCGAGCGTTGCGGAAAGCAAGAGAAAAAGCGCGGTCGGAAAGCCGGGCACGGCGGCGAAACCGACGAGAAGAAGCGCCGCGAAGTAAAGCGCGCGCGAGCTTGCCGACAATTGTTTGCCGATTTCGTTGCCGAGCGACTGCGGTTTGGCATCGCGGTCGTCGGACACGCGCGTGATCATGACGCCCGCGGCGACGGAGAGCAGCAGCGACGGAATCTGCGAAACCATCGCATCGCCAATGGACAGAATCGAGAAGCGGTTAGCGGCTTCGCCGGCCGTCATGCCGTGATAGGCGACGCCGATCGCAATGCCAGCCACGATATTGACCATCGTGATGATGAGGCCGGCGATCGCGTCGCCCTTCACGAATTTCATGGCGCCGTCCATACCGCCATGCAACTGACTTTCCACGGCGAGCGTCGCGCGTTTGCGTCGCGCTTCCTCAGGCGTGAGCAGATTGGCGCGCAGGTCGGCATCGATACTCATCTGCTTGCCGGGCAGCGCATCGAGCGTGAACCGGGCGCCCACTTCCGCGACACGTTCGGAGCCTTTGGCAATCACGATGAACTGCACGGTCGTGATGATCAGAAAGACGACGAGCCCAACCACGAGATTGCCGCCGACGACGAGCTCCCCGAAACTATCGATGATGTGCCCGGCGTTGGCATGCAGCAGGATCGACTTCGTCGACGCGATATTGAGCGACAGCCGGTAAAGCGTGGTGAAAAGCAGCAGGGAGGGGAAAACCGACAGCGACACGACGTTCGGCACGTACATCGTGACCATCAGTAGCGTAACGCTGATGGTGATGTTGAGCGCGAGCAGGACGTCGATCACTGCCGGAGGCAGGGGCAAAATCATCAGCGAGATGATCGCGACCACCAACAGCGCGATGCCGATTTCGCCGCTCGCCGGAGTCTTGAACGCTTTCAGCATTTCGACCATCCCCTGGTAACCCGAATCAGTGACATGAAGCGTTGAATTCCGTTGCGATGCTCATCGAGCCCGGCGCCATGCCGGTCAATGGAGAGCCGATGCGGGATTGGCGCCGGAAGGCCGCCCGCCCTTCGCGCCGATCGAATCGACCCAACGCAGGATGGTGGCGACGGTCTCGAAGAGTTCTTCGGGAATCGGCTCGTCGAGCCCGACTTTATAGAGGGCCCGCGCAACCGGCGGGTTGCCGATGATCGGCACATTTGCTTCCTGCGCAAAAAGGCGCAGTTGCGCCGCGGATTCGTCCATGCCCTTGGCGGTCACCAGGGGCAGCGGGTGTTCGTCGGGCGCGTAACGGATAGCGACGGCGTAATGGGTCGGATTGACGATCAACGCATTGGCGAGGCCGACGCGCTGTTGCGGGGCGGCATTCATGACGAGCTCGCGCGCGAGCCGCTTGCGCTCGCCCTTTATCCGCGGATCGCCCTCCTGGTCCTTGTGCTCGCGTTTGACCTCGTCCTTCGACATGCGCATCTTGCGCATGAACATGATGTTTTGCAGCTTGACGTCGGCGGCGCCGATGATGATGAACACCAGTGCGGCGACGCCGAAAAGCTTGACGAGCAGGCCCCAGAACATGACCGAGAGCTGCGGCAGCGGCTGATAGAGCGATCCTACGATAAGCGGTAGCATCCGCGTGATCGTGAACCACATCACGCATCCGATCACGACCGCCTTGAGAATCATCTTGGCGAGCTCGATCAGCGAGCGCCAGGTGAAGATGCGCTTGAGCCCTTCGACCACGTTGAGGCGGTTCGGGTCCGGCACGACCGGCTTCGTTGCAATCTCGAAGCCGACTTGCGGCGCGAGTCCTGCGACGGCCCCGATACCGGCAAAGACGACGCACGGCCCGACGATCGTCACGAACCGTGTGCCGATCGACAGGAGGCTGGCATACAACTCGGTCAGCGCGCGATCGCCTCGCATGAAGTTCAGGGCCGCATCGACGATGGCACGACAGGCGCCCGCGAACGCGCCCGCGCCGAACACCAGTACGCCGAGCACGGCTACCATCGTGACGGCCTCGACCAGATCGGTACTCTTCGACGTGTCGCCGTCCTTTCGGGCGTCGCGCAGCTTTTTGTCAGTTGGCTGCTCGGTTTTTTCTTCGCTCATCGCTGCAATCCGGCAAGAGGCCTCGTCCCGCCCATTCCGGCGGGAGCGCCGGAATCCGGGAATCCCTGAACTTCCGACGATATCGGAGCGCCCGCCAGACCGTACGCGCGATGCGAAGCAAGCGACGCAAGCGCGAAGCGACCCGCTCATTTCCTACGAAAGTCTGAGAGACTTCGCGCACGATGTTCTTGCTTCGTGTCGGGCATGCAACCCGCTGTCGCGCTTGGATATCTTTCTCCGAGCGAACGTGCCGCCGCGACGCAATGATGGCGGCCGGGCGTCGTTTCTCTGTCGAATTCACATTGCAGGAGTTTCGCGCCATGAGCACTCCCTTGCCGACGTATCTGAGCTGCAGTCAGGAAGTAGTCGGCGGTTTGATAGAAACCGTGACGGCGGCCCTGCTGAACAGCTTTCCGGTGATCGACGCGGATCCGGAAGATATCGAAATGACGCTGGACGCGCTCAAGGTGCTGCGGCCGAAGGTGGTCGAGCTGGAGACGTTTGCCGCGTTGTTGCAGATGCAGCGAGGCCACTGGGACGAGGCGATCCACATTTTCTCGCGCCTGGTGGCGAACGTACCGCAATTCGCTTACGCCAAGGCGCTGCTGGCATTTTGCCTGTCGTTCAAGGGCGACCCGAACTGGCGTCAGAGCGCGGCCGAAGCGATACGGGAGAATCCGGATCGCGAAACGCGCCAGCTCGTTCGCGCGTTGGCGGCACGCGATGACCTGCAGGATGCATCGCGTGCCCACAAGAACGGTGCGCCCTTCGAGGTGCCCCCATCGATCGCGACGCTGGCCGACGACATCGATGCCGATTCGACTCTGAGCGCGCCCGCTTCGCGGGAGACGGCCGACCCGGCGCCCGTACCGGCCGGACACGCACAGGAGGAGGCTGTGCCTCAGCCAGGCTACCTGCGGATCTGAAAGCCTATTGGCGAAGGAGACATGTCATGAGCGTACCTGTTACCGCGAAGCAGATCCAAGAGGCGCTGCAAGCAGCCGTGCAGCCCGGTGCGTCCGATGCCGCGACGCAACAGCTCGGCGATAAATTCAAGTCGATGATGGATAAGCCGCACATGGCGCCGCCATCGGACGGGAATAACGGTGGCACGAGCATGATTGCGGCCATGGCCGCGCAGCAGGATGCGCAGTTGCAGCAGTCGGTCAACGACACAGTGACGATGATGAATCAGGCACCGAATATGTCGATGCAGGAAATGACCGCCGCGACGATGCGTGTGACGATGGAAATCGCGAGCACGCAGCTCGACATGGAGGCAAAGATGGGGATCGTGAACTCGTCCAAGTCGGCTGTCGAAACGCTGATGAAGAATCAATGAGCCATGCATGAGGCAATGATGGGCGCTCTCGTGTCACGGCCGCGCGCGTTCGCGGTGTTCGCCGTCCTCGTGGCGTGTCTCGCGCTCGCAGGTTGCAAGAAGGAGCTCTATGGCAATCTGAGCGAGCAAGACGTCAACGAAATGGTGGAGGCGTTGCTCGAGCAGAACGTCGACGCGGCGAAGACGACTGCCGACGATGGCAAGACCTGGGCGCTCGACGTGGACGAAGATCAGATCGTGCGTGCCATGCAGGTGTTGCGGGCCCGAGGCCTGCCGCACGCGAAGTACGACGACCTCGGTGCGTTGTTCAAGAAGGATGGTCTGGTATCGACGCCGACCGAAGAGCGCGTGCGCTTCATTTACGGGCTGTCGCAGGAATTGTCGTCGACGCTGACGAAGATCGACGGGGTGATCGTCGCTCGCGTGCAGATCGTGCTGCCGAACAACGATCCGCTCGCGCAGCAGATGAAGCCGTCCTCCGCGGCGGTCTTCATCAAGTACCGCCCCGATTCCGACGTGAGCTCCCTCGTGCCGCAGATCAAGACGCTCGTGATGCACAGCGTGGAAGGCTTGACCTACGACGCCGTCAGCGTGACGGCCGTGGCGGCCGACCCCGTCGAGCTGGCGAAGCGCCCGAAGACGGGTAGCGCGCCGACGGTGGTCCTGACCGCTGCGATCGTTTTCCTCGTTTGCGCGGCCGGACTTTACGTCTGGCTCAAGCGCGGCATGCCGGCGTCGTTCGACGTGCAAGCGTTTGCGGCGCGCATGCAGGCGAAGACCAAAGCGCTGATGGCGCGCTTGCGCCGGTCCAAACCGTCTTCGGCAGCTTGATGGAAACCGCAACGGCGTTCCCCTTCGCCCGCGCTGCGGCGGCGCTTGCCGCATACGAGCGCAATGCGCGGGACGCCGCGCGCTGGGCCCACGCGAGCTGGTTCGGCTCGGCGCTGCGTATCGAGACGCGTGCGCTCGATCTGCTGCGCCAGGCGATCGAATCCGCGGGGCGTAAAGAGGTCGACTTATGTTCGCGGGCGCTGTTGCGCGCCGCGGGCGTGACACAACCGGGATTCGGGGTCTTGCGCGCAAGCGGGCCGGCGTTGCTCGACTGCTTGCCGGCGCGGCTGGGTCTGCAAGTGCTTCGTATGCGTGCGGTGCGGCTGCGACGTGCGGAGGCTCGGCGGCTCATCGAGAAGCGCAGCCGGATGCAATTGTCCGAGTGGCTGGGAATACCGCTCGACCAGGTCATGAATCAAGGGAGCTCTACGAGCGGCAACGCGCCCGACATCGCCCGGCTCATCGAGCGCGGCCAGATGCCGGCGCTCGACAGGCTCGATGCGCAAGCGTTGACTTTCGAGGGCTACGCGCTCGTGATTCGCGACTTGCGCAGCGTTGCGCCGCCATTTCCGCTGCTGCGGCTCGCCTTACCCAAGACCCTGCCAGATACGGGCTGGATGCGAGAGGGGGCGGCGCAGGTCGATCCGAACGGTACTGCCGAACTCTTCGCGATGCTTCCGAAATTGCTTCCGGAGTGGGCATGGTTATTTGGCTGAGGTCGGATCGGAGAGGGTTGGAGCCGGACGCTTCGCGCGTGGGGGTGCACGGCGACGTCGTCCCGCGCGATGCGTTCGGCGCCCTCATGCAAATCGACGAGGCATACGCGCAGCTTGCCGCGGATCGCGAGGCAATACTGGCTGAGGCGGGGCTCGAAGCCGAGGGTATTCTTGCGGCGGCCCGCGAGGAAGCGCAGGCGCTCGTGGCTGAAGCGCGGCGCGAATTCGAAACCGCCGCCGAACATGGTTATCGCGACGGCGAGCGGCGCGCCGTCAGCGAGTGGATGGAGCGGCTCGCGCTATCGCACGCCGATGAGCGCCGCCTGCAGGCCAAGATGCGCGAGCGCCTCGCGCAGATCGTGACTGTTGCCGTCGAGCAGATCGTCAGCGTTCAGGAATCCCGCAGCCTGTTCGAAAAGGCGCTGAGCGCCGTCGATCGTATCGTCGAAGGGGCCACGTATTTGCGTGTCAGCGTGAGCCCGACGGACTACGAGGTTGCCAATAGCGCATTCGAGCGCCTGGCTGCGCGCTGGCGCGAGCTGGGGCGCCCCTTTCCGTTGTCTGTCGTTGCCGACAAGCGGTTGCCGCCCGGCTCCTGTCTGTGCGAGTCCGATTTCGGCGCCGTCGATGCGAGTCTCGCGACCCAGCTCCGTGCGATGCGCTCGGCGGTCTCGCGTGCGCTGAAGCAATCGGTCAACGAGATGCAACGCGAGGGTTCATGGAGCGCGCCCGGTGCCCCGCGCGAGCGGGAAGAGGCGCTCGACGAATTGGGCGAGTTCGAGCGATGCGAAACCGGCGATGAACTCGATGACGACGACGAAACAGTGGCGAGACACGATGCAGGCCATGCCGACCACGAGCGCGGCCGCTGAGCGTATGAGCCCGGACGTCTCAGGCCTCGACGTCGAACGGCTGACCGAGGCGATCGAGCACGAGATCCTTTCGAGTTCGCCGGTCGAACGCACCGGCAAAGTACTCGAGGTGATCGGCACGCTCGTGAAAGTGGCCGGGCTCGATGTGACGCTAGGCGAGCTTTGCGAGCTGCGCGCAGCCAACGGAACATTGCTCCAGCATGCCGAGGTCATCGGCTTCACGCGCGACGTTGCGTTGCTTTCGCCATTCTCGCGCCTGGCGAACGTGTCCCGTTCGACTCGGGTCGTCGGCCTGGGGCGACCGCTCTCGGTCAAGGTGGGCGACGCGCTGCTGGGCCGAGTCATCGACAGTCTCGGGGAGCCCATCGACGGGCTCGGCCCCATCGAGGTCGACGACGAGCGGCCGATTTTCGGCGATCCCCCCAGCCGATGAGCCGCCAGTTGATCGAGGCGCCGCTTGCCACTGGAGTACGCGTGGTCGACGCGATGATGACGATAGCGGAGGGGCAGCGCATGGGTATCTTCGCTCCTGCCGGTGTCGGCAAGAGCACGCTGCTCGGCATGTTCGCGCGCGGCGCGCAATGCGACGTGACCGTGATCGCACTGATCGGCGAGCGCGGCCGTGAAGTGCGTGAGTTCGTGGAGCAGATCCTGGGGCCCGAGGGCATGGCGCGTTCGATCGTGGTGTGTGCGACCTCCGATCGTTCGTCGATCGAGCGCGCGAAGGCGGCCTACGTTGCGACCGCGATTGCAGAGTATTTTCGCGATCAGGGACGGCGCGTGCTGCTGATGATGGATTCGTTGACGCGCTTTGCGCGCGCGCAGCGCGAGATCGGACTCGCAGCCGGCGAGCCGCCTGCTCGCCGCGGTTTTCCGCCGTCGATCTTCGCGGAACTGCCGCGCTTGCTCGAGCGCGCGGGAATGGGTGCCACGGGCTCGATCACGGGGCTTTATACGGTGCTTGCCGAAGACGAATCGGGCAACGACCCGATCGCCGAAGAAGTGCGCGGCATATTGGATGGGCACATGATTCTGTCGCGCGATATTGCCGCGAAGAACCAATATCCCGCCATCGACGTTCTGGCAAGTCTGTCGCGCGTGATGCCTCAAGTCGTGTCCAGTGAACATGTGCGCGCCGCGGCGCGCGTGCGCGAGCTGCTCGCGAAATTCCGCGAGGTCGAAATGCTGCTTCAGATCGGCGAATATCAACCCGGCGGCAATCCGCTGGCGGACGAGGCGATCGAAAAGAACGACGCCATTCGTGCGTTCTTCTCTCAATCGACTCAGGAGTATGCGTCGCCGGACGATACCGAGGCGCACCTTTTCATGCTGGCCGATCGCTGACGCAATGGAGCTGGCCGCCATCGCCCGGCGTATCGCGGCGCTCGAACGAACGGTATCGCGCCGGCGCCGGCTCGACGAGACTCTGACGGCCGAACTGTCGGCTCGCCGTGCCGAGCAAAGCCAGGCACAGCAGGCGCGTGACGAGAAGGCGTCCGAGGTCAGCGAGAAAGCCGGGCAGTTGCAGCAATACTACGACCGGATCGCCCGGATGATGAGCGGCGGCTCGGTTGTTTCGGTGACCGAAATGACGGCGACGATGCGCTACGCGGATGTAGTCGCGGAGGGCCTGCGCGCGCTCGAAGGCGAGCTGCAGCAATACGAGGCGGATCTCGCCGACAAGGTGCAGCAAGTCGCGCATGCGGTTCGTGCCGTAGCCAATAACCGAGGACGGATCGATTTGTGCAACGACAGGATCGACGAATTGCGACGCGGCGAAACGATGCAGACCACCGACGCCGCCGACGAGGAAGCGGAAGAGGCTGCGCTCGCCAGGGTACGCCTTGCCGCGCAGTCACGATGATGCGGCACGGCAGGTCGAACAACGGATAACGAACACATGAACGAGGCGATTGCCGCAAACGCGCGCCCCACGAGATGAACGATCTACTTTATCTACTCTCGTCGCCCGAGACGAACCCGGTTCGCATTCTGACCTTGCTGGGCTTGTCGTCGGTGCGGCTCTATGTGGTGTTCTCCATCTTTCCGCCGACCGCGGACGGCGTCCTTCAGGGCGTGGTGCGCAACGGTATCGTGCTTCTCTTCAGTTCGTTCGTTGCCTATGGGCAGCCCGTCATGGTCATGGAGTCCCTGAGCAGCACGTTCATGATCGTGATGGCACTGAAAGAGGCCATTATCGGCCTCGTGCTCGGCTTCGCCGCTTCGACGGTGTTCTGGGTAGCCGAATCGGCCGGAACGTATATCGACGATCTCACGGGCTACAACAACGCACAGATGACGAACCCGTTGAGAGAGGAGTCGGCCACGCCGACTTCGATTCTTCTTTCGCAAGTGGCCGGCGTCGCGTTCTGGGTGCTCGGCGGCATGACGTTCCTGCTTGCGGTCGTCTACGAGTCGTTCAACTGGTGGCCGATCATCTCCCGAGCACCGGTGGCGACGAACGTCATCGAAAGCTTCGTGCTGCACCAGACCGATACGCTGATGCAGACCGTCGCAAAGCTCGCCACACCGATCATGTTCGTACTCGTGCTCATCGACGTCGCGATCGGCTTTGCCGCCAAAAGTGCGCAAAAGCTCGACCTCGCCAATTTGAGTCAGCCAGTCAAGGGTGCGGTGACGGTCTTCATCCTCGCGCTTTTCGTCGGCATTTTCGTGAACGAAGTGAAGGATCAACTCGTTCTCAAAGGGCTGGCGGAACAGCTGCGCGCTATCGCTACGTCAATGGCCGCGGGCAAATGATGCCGCGCGCTGCCGCACTTGAACGCATGAATCTCAATCCTTCTCAAATCGGGGCGCGAACTCAGATTTGTTGAAGATGTGCGCAGTTCACCTCCGCTACATTGATCTCACGCGAGCAGCGGCCATCCTCTCATGAGGTGGGCCGCCCGTCTTTCACGAGACGGTCATCTGCCCGCGCGCACGGTACGGGGATGTCAACCTTCGATGATCGGATGCCATGAAAATAAAACGGCTCGTTCGCGCTGCCTGCGTGGCGGCATACCTCTCATGTTCTCTCGCTGCTTCGCATGCGTACGCGGCGCCCATCCGCTGGCACGGCTCGATGGTGCATTTATCTGTCGAAGGCAAGGAACTGAAGGACGTATTGCGCGACTTCACCGCCGGACAAGGTGTGCCCGCAACGATTTCGAACGATGTGCATGGCACGGTGACGGGTCGCTTCGATATGTCGCCGCAGCGGTTTCTCGACACGCTCGCCTCGACGTTTGGTTTCGTCTGGTTCTACGATGGCAACGTACTGTCGATCAGCGACGCGAACAGTGTGACCCGGCAGGTCGTCAAACTCGACCATGCGAGTACCGAAGACTTGAAAGGTGCGCTGGAGCAGTTGCGGATCAGCAATCCGCGCTTTCCGATCACCTATGACGCGACCCAGGGCACCGCGCTCGTAAGCGGTCCCCAGCCCTATGTTCAGCTCGTTGCCGAAATTGCACACCGCCTCGACGATCGCGCGGGCGAACGTCTCGGTTCCTCGGTTCGCGTTTATTCGCTTCATCACGCATGGGCCGACGATCACCAGGTGCAGATCGACGGCAAGTCCATCACGGTGCCCGGTGTGGCAACCGTGCTTTCGCGCATGTATCACCCGCAAGGCAGCAGCGACACGCTCAACGGCTCGACCGGTCTCGACGGCGGCCGTCCGGCAAAAGCCCCGACGATGCAACGCATGCAACCGATGCAGGACGTGACGGGTTCAACCACGGGCGGTGGATTCGAAGGCGGCATCAATCCGCCTTTGCCGCAGTCGATGAACGGCGTGAATGCACCGCAGCCAGGCTTGGCCGGCCTGCTCAACGGTATGGCGGCGGGCGGTGCGCCATCGACGATGCCTTCGCTGCAGAACTACACGCTCGCGTCGAACAACGGACCGATGGGCGAAGCCGATAGTTCGAACGGGATCGTCGGCAGCAAGTCGCTTCCCGTCATCGAACCCGATCCGCGCACGAACTCGGTGCTGATTCGCGATGTCCCGCAGCGGCTTTCACAATATCAGGATCTCATCGATCGGCTCGACGTCAAGCCGAAGCTCATCGAAATCGAAGCGCACATCATCGAGATCGACGATACGGCGCTCAAGCAGATCGGAGTCGACTGGCGTGCCCATAACAGCCACATCGACTTTCAGACCGGCAATGGCACGACGCAGCAAAACGGATACAACGGCAACATCAATCCAGTCTTCGGCACGCAGACACTGCAAGACGGCACTACGGTCATCAACACGTCGCCGGTCGGCGCATCGCTCACAGCGGTGCTGGGTAACGCGGGTCGCTATCTGCTCGCGCGCGTCAACGCATTGCAGGAAAGCAACCTCGCGAAGATCGATGCGAGTCCGAAGGTCGCGACGCTCGATAACGTCGAGGCTGTCATGGATCACAAGACGCGCTTTTTCGTGCGCGTGTCGGGCTACACGGCAGCGGATCTCTATAGCATTTCGACCGGGGTGTCGTTGCGGGTGCTGCCGATGGTTGTCGAGGAAAACGGCCAGCAGCAAATCAAGCTCAAGGTCAACATTGAAGATGGGACGGTTACGTCACAGCAGGTCGACAACATCCCGATCATCACCACGAGCACGATCAACACCGAATCGTTCGTCAACCAGGGCGAGAGCCTGTTGATCGCCGGATATCGCGTCGACAGCTCGACCAACGGCGAGACGGGCATTCCATTGCTGTCGAAGATTCCGTTCCTGGGGGCCTTGTTCCGGTATCGTTCGCATGAAAACAGCCATATGGAGCGGCTCTTCCTGCTCTCGCCTCGCATCCTGGATTTCTGAAGCGAGACACGCCGATGCGGCGCGCACCGAAGCGCGCCGTCTCGTTGGCGGAGCGCGGAAGAAGGGTCTGCCGTCAGTGGCCGTCGCGGCCACGCACCGGTTCGCTCGTGCCGAAGGTAATTGCGCGCGACGGGTTACTCGAGGCGCATGCACTCAGCACATCGCTGCAGTCTTCTGCGGACCACGCGCGGGCGCTGCGTGCCATTTCGCTGTCGGCCGGATGCAACTCGGCGCGGGACGAGCCGAGCAAGGCAAAGCTGTCCGCCGGAGTCGTGGCCAGCGCCTCGACCTGCAGCATCGATGCAATTGCCGAGAGAACGTCGGGCGTTTGAGCGATCCCCGGTGCCGATTCCTCCGAGGCAACGCGCGAATCGCTCACTTCCTTGGGAAGCTCGATCTCGACGCGGTAGCCGTGTGCGTACATCGTGCGCAGGCGCACGCCGTGCGACCCGTTCAAGCTGAGCTTCTTGCGCAGCTTATAGATATGCTGTTCCAGCGTGCGTCCGACGATATCCTCGGAGCTGCTCCATACCGCGCCGGCGATCTGGCGGCGGCTCACGTATTCGCCGGGACACGCGAATACGAGCCATGCGATGGCGAACTCGCGGGACGTCAGCCGGACCGGCTCGTCGTCGACCCAGACCGTACAGGTTCGGCGGTCCAGCAGATAGGAGCCGCATTCCAGGCGATCGGCCGTTTCGGCCGTTTGAAGCGGTTGAAAACGGCGTACCGCGAGATGCACGCGCAATACGAGCTCGGCCGAGTTGATCGGGCACAGCACGATATCGTCGGCGCCGGCGTCGAACAGCTCGACGATGTTCTCGCGATTTTGATGGGCGCCCACGACGATGAGCGGCGCGCGCCGATCCGCGTAACACGAGCGTCTCGCCAGCACCGGGCGCATAGGATTCATGCCGGTCTCGGCGTCGATCAGGATGGCAGTGTAGTCATCGCGGTAGATGGCGCGCGCGAACACCACCTCGTCCGAGAACCGGGTGCATTGCGCGCCGTCCGGCTCGAAGCATTGACAGATCAACTGGAAGAGCGCTGTGCTTCTGGTCATGACTGCAAGTTTCATCTTCCCTCCAGTGGTTCCGGTCGCACGATGTGCTCGCACGAAGGGAAACTGCATTCCGGCTAGAAAAGACTCCGAATAGCCGGACAGTAAACGTTTAGACGTCCTTAGGATGTAACGTTTTGTTTCATTCGAATTGACGCATAAGCTGGCTCAATGATAATTCACGAACCTTGAAAGAAATGAGTTCGAAAATCCGTAGATTTGGTGCGTACCCGGTCGCCAGACTCCGAGATCGCATGTGCCATGGGAGATGACCTGAAAAGCGTGCGCGGGGAAGCGACCCGAGCGGCCGAGCCCCGGTTCTTCAAGGGGAAGTCTTTCAAGGTCGAAAGGAAGGCAAGGGGGGAAGGAGGCGGCGATAAGAAGGAAGGAGCCGAGGAAGTCAATCCGCGAGTTCGTAGTATTGAGCTAATTGCCGATTTGTCGCTTACGGGTCCGTAAAATGCGTTTGCCTGTTTTTCGCGTACCGTTAATGCGTGGAATAAGGGGGCATGTCGATGAAACCGGTTGTCCGCCGCATTTTCACAAAAAGGGATGTCGTCGGGAGGCGAGTGTGGCTTTTTTGATGAACGCATGGTACGTCGCGGCGTTCAGCGATGAAATCAAGGTCGGCAAGGTGCTTGCGCGTACGCTCGTCGGCTTGCCCGTTGTGTTGTACCGCGATGACGCCCGCAAGATCGTTGCGTTGGACGATCGGTGCCCTCATCGGTTCGCTCCGTTATCGCGGGGACGGGTTGTCGACGGCGCGATCGAGTGCCCCTACCACGGCTTGCGCTTCGGCTCCTCGGGTGCTTGCGTCATGAATCCGCACGGGAATGGCCGACTGCCGGAAGGTGCGACCGTGCGTTGCTATCCCACGCGGGAGCGATATGGCGCGATCTGGTTCTGGCCGGGCGAAGCATCACGGGCCGAAAGCACCCCGTTGCCCGATTTCGAGTTCGTCGATCCCCGCCGGAATTTCACGAGCACCGGTTATCTGCTCACGCGCGCGAACTATCAATTGAGTTCCGACAATGTGCTCGATCTCAGTCATCTTCAATTTCTGCATCCGAATACGCTCGGCAGCGAGCACATCGCCGCGGCGCAAGTCGAGTGTCTCGTCGATGGGGACTCCGTCTCGGTGACGCGCAGGATTGCTGAAGAGGCGCTGGCGCCTTTCGTCGCACGAGCGTTTAAAGTGGCCGATGGGGCGCTGGTCAATCGGCAGCTCGACGTTCGGTGGCAGCCGCCCGCGTTGCACGCGGTCAGCATGCGTATTTGCGAAACGACGCTTTCCGACGAGTTCGCACGTGTGAGCCATTCGGCGCACTGGCTGACACCCGAGACGGTGCGGAGCACACATTACTTCTATGTTTTCGGGGTGCCCCATCAGGCCGGCCTGGAGGGCGCGGCGGAGCTGCGCGATGGCGTCGAGGCATTGATGATGCCGTTTCGCGACGAAGATCTGCCGATGCTTGAAGCGCAACAGCAAGTGATCGGCGATCGAGATTTCTGGTCGCTGCGGCCCGTTATGCTGCCGATCGACGCCGGCGCGGTCCGTGCGCGGCGCATCCTCGAAAGGCTGATCGCCGCTGAAGCGCAAACGCAGATCGCCGATGCGGCGCGCATCGAGCCGGCCAACCGTAAAGAGCGCGTTGCCGGCGCGCTCGGCGAGGACGCCGGCAGGCTCGTGACTTGACGAAGCATCGCGTTCGGGACGCAAACGGCGTCCTATCGGTTACGGCCTGATGTAGAGGGAGTCGAAGAACGTTGGCATGCCGGCTACCGATGGTTCCGACACTGAAGCAATGGTCAAAATCGGGGCGGGCGAAGATGCCGAAACGGCTGCGGGCGCTGCTATAGGCGCTGCGGCGATGGGGCTCGAAGGGGCCGCGTTGGGAGGCGATGCCGCAGGCGCCGAAGGCGTCGCCGCAGGTGCTCCCGCTCGTGCGCCGGCGGCCGACGAAAGTGGCGTTGCCACCGGTGTCGTTGTCGGCACAGGCGCCGTCGCGCTCTCTGGAGCGGGTGTCGTAGGAGGTTGACCCGTGGCGGGCCGATAGACCAGATACGTTGCGGAGAATGGCACCAGAAGGGAGATGCCTTGCTGGGTGCAATGCGTCTGCGGCGGCAGTCCGCCGCGGGTGCGCACCTGCTGAAGCGATGTGACTTTGGCGAAGCGGCCGGTGTCTTTCTCGGTGCCGCTCGTGCGCCGTGCAACGATCAGTTCCCACGGAAGCGCGTCGGTCGCGACGATTTCCTGCGCCGCGACGCGACCGGACACATAACTGCCGTCATAGGCAAGGAACCGCGGGCCGGGGACGATGGTGCCGACGTTGCGCCGCGCCTGGTCGACCAGCGTAGCCTCGGAGCCCTTGCGAACCCACGACAGCTGAGCGCCGTCGCGGCGGCAGTTATAGAACGTCTCGCCGACGGCCGTTAGGACATCCTCGAGTACTTCCTGTGGCGGGGTGCGTAGCGATTCGGGGAGTGCGGTGTTCGCAGGTGGGATGTCGCGCGTGGCGCATCCGGCAAGTGCGCCGGCCAGCATGGCTGCCAACGCGGCCAGCCGCAACGGCGGCGTCATGTGGCTCGTGCGCGTCGAGCGGCCAATGGGCAAGGCGCCATTGCTACGGGGTTTGCGAATCATCGACGAACCGTATGCGGAAGGTATGGCCGAGCATACCTGCAACAACCTCGGCACGGTGTACCGCCGACGCGAAAACATGTACGGCAACGCGTAGCGATATCGATGCGAAACATGAGCGAAGCGCACACGGTGCGTAAATTCGTACCCGATTGCGTGCCGCTTCGTTTTGCCGCACATCGCTGCGCGTAGCGATGTGCGGCTGCTTCCGCCTTCCGTAGAGTCATATGGGGAGACGCCGCGCGCGGATGGCGCATCGGCGTGCATTTTTTGGATGTAATGGCTTCACGGACGGAGTATCCGTATGAGCGCAGCTACGTTGACGAGCCCCGTGCCCGCTGTATGGCCGACCTATCACCCGGTCGTACCTCGCCCCAAAAATGCGAACGCCAATTCGCCGGCTGCCTACGGCAACCCTCAATTGAGCGGCGGCGATGCCGGTGCGGCTACCGAGCCCAATTCGGAGCTTGCGATGTTCATCGCTTTGATGATGGACATGATCATGGAACCGGCGATGTCGAAGCTTACCTCGGTCGGTGGCGACGATGACGAGGGTGGCGACGATGTACCTGTGCCGATGAGTGCAACCGGCATATTGATGCCGCTTTTCATCCAGGCGGCGCTGGCTAACGCTCAAGCCGGAGGCACGGGTGGGACCGGCGATGCCAATGTGGGTCCTATCAGCGGGAGCAATCCCGCGGGCATCGCGGAAAGCGTGAAGGGGCAATCCGCGGCCCAACTGATGTCGAGCCAGCGCTTGCCGATGCATCAAGGCGTCCCGACAGACGTATGCTGTGCGAATTTCGTTTCGGCATGCCTTCAAAAGGCTGGACTCCTTTCGTCGTCGGAGCACACCGACAGCGCGCCGCGCTTGAAGAGTACGCTCCAGGGCAAGGGCTGGCACACCGTCAGTCGCTCACAGGCCAAGCCGGGCGATGTATGTTTCGTTCTCGATAGCAGCGGTACGCCGGAGCACGTCGAACTCGTCGCTAAGAACAACAACGGCTCCATTACGCTGATTGGTTCGAACAACACGCAAGGCGGTAGCGGACCGCAGGTGGTTTCCAACGACACCTATACCGGTAACAGGGGCAATGTCGTGTTCCTGAGTCCGCCTTGAGCACTTATAAGATCGTGCCGCCGCAGGTCTGCGACGAAGGCCTGGACTTCGCTGAGGTCCGGGCCTTCATTCGTTTTTTCGGGCGCGCTCGGGAATAGATACGAGAGTAACAGCCGCTGAAACTGAAATAGACTCGGCTTGACCTAAGGCCAGGCAACGCACGCGGACACGTAGGGCGTCCCTTGGCGCGAACGAGCCAATTCAGCCGGGCGAGGAAGTCAGGGAGGGCGAAGCAGAACCGACGATCGCTCGATGGGATGGCCCCGGCTGCAGCCGGAACCGTCCCGTCGTAGCTATCGGGTCAGGCAGTCAGGCGGACTCGATGTCCGACTGTGAGGCGTCGGCCAGCGGAATCGGCTGGATGTTCGGCTGCATCTGCAGTGGGAAGAAGCTCGGGCTACGGGGTGCGGGGACAGCGCTGGCGGATTGCTCGTAGGCTTGCTGGGCCGGCGTGAGATCGCCTGCGTTGACGGTAACCTCGGAGCCGAACGTGATATTGCCATTGCTGTCGGGCAGATGGTGCATATAGTCCAGGAATCCGTGGCTGGTGCCCGATATCAGGACGCCGGCGTCCTTTCGCCCTTGCTGCGACGAATTCATCGTGATCTTGCCGGTTTGCTGATCGAGCGTGCCGACTTCCGTGCCGTGATCGTAGAGGTTGCCTTGGCCGTCCTCCTGTAAATCCAGCTCCTTACCGTTTGCCGTCGTGAGCTTCACGTTGCGCAAGCCCAAGGCATCGGGCTGGCCGACTTGAGGAACGGGATATCCAGCCGGTGTGCCCCCAGGCAACGGTTGGCCGGCATTCGATGCGTTCTCGTAGGCTTGCTGGGCCGGCGTGAGATCGCCCGCGTTGACGGTGACCTCGGAACCGAACGTGGTGTTGCCATTGCTGTCGGGCAGATGGTGGAAGAAGTCCAAGAATCCGTGGCTGGTGCCCTTTCTCAACAAGTCGGCGTCCTTTCGCCCCTGCTCCGACGAATTCATCGTGATCTTGCCGCTTTGCTGATCGAGCGTGCCGACTTCTTTGCCATGATCGTAGAGGTTGCCTTGGCCGTCCTCCTGTAAATTCAGTTCCTTGCCCTTTGCGGTCGTGAGCTTCACGTTGCGCAAGCCCGCGGCGTCGGGCTGGCCGGCCTGAGGCACACCCGACTGGCCGTCCTCCAGCGAGGCAAGATAGCGTTCGGCTCCGTCGGCAACGCTCGGATAGCCTCCTGACTGGCCGCCCTCCAACGAGGCAAGATAGCGTTCAGCTCCGTCGGCAACGCTCGGATAGCCCCCTGACTGGCCGCCCTCCAACGAGGCAAGATAGCGTTCGGCTCCATCGGCAACGCTCGGATAGCCTCCCTGTGGCGTACCTCCGCCAAACACATCGAGCGAAGCAAGATAGCTTTCGATGTCGCCACCGTTGGTCGCCCCGGTATCCATCCTGGCGCGCGTACCATAAGGGCTCGTGTTGTTCAGGAAGTGGGCCGTTGTGGAGTTCGGGGCCGTAATGGATGGGGCTGAAGTTGTCATGGCTGTCTCACAATTGATCGAATTGATCCATCTGTTCGAGGAACGTCCAGAACCGCAAATTGGATGACTTCAGGCGATAGGGTAGGGGAGACGGGTTCGCATACGCGAACCGATGCGAAGCGAAGTGCCGGCATCCGAAGTTTTTCGCATCTTGCATGAGTGAGCCGATACGAGTTGGGGCAGCGAGTTCGTCCTATCTACTCGAACAGGTAGGCTTGCAAAGCCTCCGAACTTCGCGTGGGCGGCGACGGCTTCGCGTCACCCAACGGCGCGCGTAGATGTCAGCGAGAGAATGCAGCGCAACAGGGGCCGGATAGGAGAGGCTGCTGCCGGCTGCGAACCTGTCGGCCGGGTACCCATCGGGGCTGAGCCATGTCGAACACTCAATGCACTCCTGCGGTGTTGAATTTCCTGCTGACGATCTTCGCAGGCGCGTTGCGCACGCAGGCTCATGCGGAGGCCGAGGAACTGCTGCTCGCGTTGCGCGTCGTCCATCCGAAGCAGCTCGTTGTCGACCTGTGCGAGGTCCGGCTGCTCGTCAATGCGCAACGCTGGGTCGATGCCTTGCGCCTGTTGAGGCAGATCGAAGCGCAGGGGCACGGCTCGCCCGTGGTTTCGGCACTGGAAGGATGGTGTTTGCACGTGCTGGGCGACGAGGCTTGGCGCCGCTGCGTGGCGGATGTCGTGAAGAGCAGCGATATCACCGGTCTGACGATCGCGAGCAAGTTTCTTGAAGTTACCGAGGAGCCGCTCGCGGAGCATATCGCTCGGAAAGTCGGGGCAGAGTATCTCTAGAAGTAGATGTTGTGTTGCATTGCTGGGGCAGGCGCGGTTCGCATCTTCGTCCATGGCTTCGCACTCGGTGGCGTGAGTACCGATACGCGAATTACATTGGGCGGTACGCGTGTCGAAGGCTATGGAACCTGCCGGCCTTTTGAATCGAACGCCTTCTTTCATTTCGCAAGAGGAGAGTCACATGGGCTTACTAGACGGTTTGGGGAAAGTGGTGGTCGGTGCTTTGACACTGAACCCGGGCAAGGTGGGAGAGGGTGTTGCGGACGTCGTCAAGACCCCTTTCGATATGGCGCAGTCGGCGCTGGTGAGCCGCGATGCTAGTTCGCTCACTGGTGGTAGCGGCATGGGGCTGAACGCAAGCTCCCTGAACGCACTATCCGGCTCCGATTCCAGCGGGCAATTCTGACAGACGCGACCGTTCCCATGTCGACGGATACGACCCGCCAGTCCGAAACCGCACCACTCGTGAAGGCGCTCGTCGAAGCGATTGAGTCCAATCGTCTCGACGATGCCGATGCGCTGCTGACGCAGTTGTACGACGTCAATCCGGATGCCCGCGAGGCGTTGGCTTTTCCAACGGTGATTGCGATCCGGCGCGGCCGCGCGCTGGAAGCGCTGCAACACATCAATAGTCTGCCCGACGGGCGCTGCGACGAACTCAAGGCGCTTTGCCTTTACGCACTCGGCGATCCAATGTGGCATCGCTATGCCGAGGAAACGGTGGACGATCCGGATCCCTTCGTGCGCGAGGCAATGCGGCAGTTGCTAGGCCGCGTCGACGCTCAGCCTTCCCTCACATCCCCGTGAATATTAGCGGTGCAGCGCAGTCGTGACTGCTGCACCGCTTATTCCATACCCGCGAGCTCGCTGACCGTTCCGGCGATATACGCGAGCTGCACGCGGTTGTGCGCCCGGAAAAACGTCAGCAGTTGACGCACATGCTGCGCGACGCGATGGGGCTGCAGCCCGATGCTCGCAGCGATCTCGCGATCGCTCATTCCTTCGGTCACGCATTGCAAAATCGAGCGCTGAACTGCGCTCAGACCATCCGCGCTGATGCGCGAGAGAAGCCGGCTCGCGTAGGGCGAAACCCATGTATGCAGGCCGATCGCAATGGCGTAGGCCGTGCCGGCCGTCGTATCGGCGATCCACGATCTCCCTGCCTGGGAGCTCGATAGGACTGCGAAGCATCGCTCGAGCGGATTGGCGGTGCCGATACCAAGGCACACGCCGCTGCGCATACCGGCGGCATTGGCCGCATCGGCGAGATGCTGGATGCGCGAACCGCGTAGCGGCGCCGGCGCCATCGCCGCCAGGCTGTCGACATCCCAGAGAAACGGCCATTCGATGCGGCACGCGATGTCCAGACGCGGATCGACCGCGAAAAAACTCTCGTTGCAATAACGCGCGGCCCATCCGGGCGGCGAATAGCTGTCGAACCATGCGAGTTCGACGACGCGTTGCCCGATGCGCAGCATCCGGCAATAGCAGAGCCAATCGAAGCCGGCGCGCCGCAAAACATTGCGTACGAGATTGCGCCGCTCGCCGCTATCGGCGGTCTCGGTGAGCTGCTGCGAGATCTGGCCGAGCGATGCATTGCGAGGAACGAAAAGCGGCGACGGATGCGCGGCCGCGTCGGCGGCGACATCCTCGTCATCGAAAAACACGACATTCGCCGAGGCAGCTTGTGCGGTCTTCTGACGGCTCGTTATGGTGTTCATCACATCACTCCCAGACGACCCGCCATATAGGCCAGCCGCGCTCGATTGGTGACGCCGAAAATTTCCCGCAGGCGACGCAATTGATAATCGACGTTATAGAGCGTCATGTCCAGCCGCCCGGCGATTTCCTTGTCGGACAGGCCATCGGCGACGAGCGCGAGGACGCGTCGCTGCAACTCGGACAGCGCGCCGCCCGAGACATCCTGGTCGATCGCCCGAACGTAGGCCGAGCAGCGCTGCTGCACCGAAAGCCCAAGCGTGATCGCTTGCACGAGTACGCTGTCGCTGATCCAGCTCGCATCGGCGTTATAGGCCGAGAGACTCACGACCGCGCACAGCGAGCTGCCTGGCACGCGCATCGAGAACGCCATCCCGCTGATCTTGCCGTCGGTATGCAGCAACGTGAGCCAGTCGCGATACGAACTCGGTCCCGGTCCGGAGCGCCAGAGCCGGACCAGTTGCTGAATGTCCCATACGCAAGGCAGGGGACTTGCCATCAGCGCCTTGAAGCGTTCGTCGTTGAGGTAGTGCCCATCGTCGAAAAACAGCGAATGCGGCGGCGAAAGGTAGCTCTCCATCAGATAGATGCGCTCGGCCTCGCCGGAGGGCGAGAGCCGCACCGCGAAGTAGCGCATCGAATCGAATCCGATCGCGCGGATCATGCTGCGTAACAGGCGCGACTTTTCGTCGGCCGTGACCGCGGCGCCCAATTCGGACGCGATATGCGTGTCCGCCCCGAGTTCCTCTTTCGAAACGTATCGCTGCATGTCCGCTTCGCGAAAGCGGACGATCTGGGCGCCATGTGCAACGGAGTGACTTGACCTGCTGACTGACTCCACACGGAATCCTTTGGTATCGAGTGTTTCTCGAGGGCGCGCTTCGCCCTTCGTCGTCATGACTTTTTGGCCGCTCGTCTCGGGCGGTTCGAACGGGCTCGCGGACAAGCCGGTGCGATCTGTGCCGGTTACGCGATCCTTCGAGAGAACATCGGCATGAATCGGCAAACATTGCTGAACCGAAGGCTGAACATGTTGAGATGCCATGCAAATAGTTCCTTCAATTGCACCATTCCCGTCGTTCCGGTGGATCGAATGCGATGAGCCGCGCTCCCGCGCCTGCGAGCGAGCTTGCCAGTGGAAGTTGTTCGGCCATGTTGCAGCGAGTGCCGACGGGATTGCCGTACCGGAATGGGTGCCGGAACGGCAGGAAGTCTAACAAATTCCATTCACCACGCATACGATAGACGAGGACAAGCATAGACAAAACGGGCCGTCCAGAGCGAATGCTCTAAAGACCCAACGGGATGACACTGGGCATTGACCGCCTCGCATGTAGGCGATCGAGATCAGACCGACCGCGCGCCGCTTGGGCGTATGCGCCGAAACGCGGCGAGGGCCGGATGGGCACCGCACCGGTTCAGTTGATCGTTCGGGGAAATGCAACGGACCTGAAGTCGCTCCGCACGTCGAGCGCTTGCTAGGGATGCTGCAGCTACGTGCAACTTTACTGCCGATTGCCCCCACACGAGGCGCCCGCATGCGAACTCGTGCTCATTGCAGCGCAAAAATGAAATGCTAATTGGCTGGGAATGTGCTTGGAATCGTTTCCGCATCGCCGGTAAGAGATCGGCTCGCGCCGTCAACGCGCATTTCGTATTTCAGATGATTTCTTCGCATCTGAAATTAGGTGGGATTGCGTCTATTTCGCATTTTTATACGTTGGTTCGTGTTCAATGCCTTCCGGGTGATCGAGAGTAAGTGCTGTCAATGCAAATAAGAAAAAGACGAATGGCCAAACGAGGTGTGCATGCGAAGACATAATGCTTGAAACGAAGAGGACGTTATGGCGAAACCTCTGGACCCCTTGTGGACGGGGCTGAGTCGGTTGCGTCCACGTCGATGGTCGGCCCCCGTCACGTTCGAAGCACCGTTTCGGCTGATAATTCATAATCAACCAAGCGTGAGAAAAACTGGTGGATGTGTTAAAGACGCTCGGAAACACTTCGTGTTTCTGGTTGAATATTCGGACTGTAATCGATTGTAGGCTACCGCTTCTGGTTTGATATGCGTACCGCATAAAGATTCGTTGTCGATGTCCGCGAGATTGCGGCGTCATGGCGCGCCAATTAACCCAAACCAGGAGTAGACCAAAATGAACCCTATCCGTCCGACGTCAGGTATCAATTCAACGACCCCTGCGGCGGTGCCGCAGGCCGATGCTCCGTCCGGTGAGAAGATTACGCCGACCGCAACTTCGCGCGCGTCGAGCGGTCCACAGGCGCGCCGCACGGCCGTTAGCCCGGCCGCGCCCGGCGCCACCTCACGCTTGCATCAAACGCTTCCGAGCCAGACGCTCAGCGCGGCTGCGAAAGCAAAGGAAGCGGCGTCCGCCTGGCCGTCGGCCAGAATCGATACGAAATCATTTCTCCGGGGGATCGAGCGCACGGACCGCGCTGCGGCGAAGCAGGCTTCGGCGGGCTCGGCACCGCCGCCGTGGAATGGGTACGAGGCACTGCCGGCCGAGGGCGGCCGCCCGCTCCCGCCGCTCAATCCGCAAACCGTTGGCTGCTATTTTCGTACTCCGGCGGGCAAATGGCCGCGCGAGCGCGCGGAACTCGCACCCGCGGTCATACAGAATCTGCGCAAGCTGGACGACACGGAACCGGGCAAGAAACGACAACAATTGCATCGTGAGATTACGCTTCACTGGCATTGCTTGTCGGAGGCCGAGCAGGGCTACGTGCTGGAGTCGGTTGGAACGCGACAAGCTCATTTGCTCGGTGACACGACCCAGCCCGCTACATCCGAGGAAGCTCGCACGCCGGTTCGCGACTGGCTCGAGCACACGGTCGTCAACATGGATCAGCAAAGCGCCGGGCGTCTTTTCAACGTGTGTAGCGAGGCGGCGCAGCGCAAGCTCATGATGCCGTTCAAGGCGGCGGGGGACGACAATGCGCTCAAAACGCAGCTCAAGGAGCGCTTCACCGATTTGCGTATGACCCAGCCTGAGCATCATGGATATGACTACGCGGGCTTTCTGGAAGCCACCGACTTTCGCGTCGCGACGCTGGATCCCGACGTGGCGAAGAAACTGAGGGTGGGCATCGTCGGTGGTGGACCGGCCGGCATCACGGCGGGGTACCTGCTGCACCGCATGGGCGTGAGGCCCAAGATTTTCGAGCAGGCTGACAAGATCGGCGGGCGGATGGCCACGGACACCTGGACGCACCCGGACGGCACCACCGCGGTCTTTCACCCTGGGGCGATGCGCTTCTCTCCGACAAACCTCCACCGGACCTTGGCTGCGCGCTTCGATCACACATTTACGCCGTTCCCCAATCCGAACACGGTATCGACGACATACATCATCGGTAATGAGGTCTACAAGACCGAGCCCGGTCAGGAAGTCGCGAATCCGGAATTGAGAAAGGTCTTCGATCAGGCGAATGCTGCCATGAAATCGCTCACCGAGCCGATCATGGCGGCGCGCGATGCGGGCGATACAGCGCTGTTCTACGAACTTTGCGATCAAGCCACCAAAAAATTCGATGGCTATACTTTTCGTGCCGGTCTCGAGCATCTCCTCGCGGAGCAGGGGATCGAGTGGAGCGAGAGGGATTGGTTGATATTCGGCACTGTCGGTATCGGTGTCGGCGGATATAAAGGGTATTTCACCACGTCGTTTCTCGAGGAATTCCGGTTCATCATCGACGGGCGTCTTGTGGATCACGAGGGCCTGGTCGGCGGAGCGGATGCCCCGTTTCACAGCATGATTGCGGACGAGACGGACGGGCAATCGCTCGCCGCAGAGGGTGCCATTCATCTCAACACCGAGGTCAGCGAGATCAAGAAGAAGGACGGCGTGTACTACGTGACCTCGGTCAACAAGAAGACCGCGGAAACGACGATCGAAGAGTTCGACCAGGTATTCTTCACGGGCAGCCCGGCCGAAGCTGCCCACATGGGTCTCACAGGCCCACAGGTGGATTCGGATCGGGTGATGCCGGACGCGATCGGGGTTGCCATGGAGCAGGCGAACATTGTCGGCGCGACCAAGGGTGCCATCGCAATTCCCAGGGAAGCGTTGGAGGCGGCAGGTCCGCTCCCGGGTAACATCCAGGCAAGCAGACGGTTCCAGCAAATGTATCTGGTGCCGGATGGTAACGGCGGTGCAGTCCTTTATTTCACCTATAGCCTTGGCGACAACACGCCGAAGGTATCGGCGACGAGCGGCGAGGAACAGCTTCAATTGGCTATCAGAGATCTGAACAACCTGGCAGCGGAGGATTCGGACGACCCTGCGCGTCAAGAATTGGCGAACCTGGCGAAGCTGGCTACACAGTACCAGCACACCATCAAGTTCATCAATTGGAGCGCGGAGCATCCTTTTCATGGCGCATTCAAGATGGATGCGCCCGGGGATCTCAGCAACACGAGGCGGCTCTTCAATGCTTCGCTTCGTCAGCCGTCGGACGGACTCATTTGCATCAATGAAGAAGCGAGCGCTGAGGGCGGCTTTGTCCCGGGCGCGATTGCAAATGCCGTCAACGGCGTGCAGGAGATGGCCATGCGACTCGGCGGAGACCTGCCATCGAACCCGCCATACAAGATGATGGAGCTTCACAGCAATTGATGGATCGATGCGAGTGGCTGCCTCCCTAACGTCCCGAACGTTGTGGATGGTGAATGAACGGTGAGTCCCTGCATCGGGCCAACGCAGGGCTTACCCCTAGAAATACTCAAAACGCTTGACAGCGACAATTTGAATTCATAAATTGGCCCACATCGAATCGCCATGTGTCCATGACGATTCCACGGCAACGCTGCCGTGCTACAGATGGAAGGCTACGTAGCCCCCGAACTTGCGTCCAACGCTGGTTCGGGGGCTTTTTGCTTTTGGAGACGAAAAACGATGTCGCAGCAAAAGTCCGCAGCACCCGGCATGGAAGGCCTCGTCATTGCATGCGTGCAGATGGAGCCACACGTCGGAGCGAAGCACGATAACGTGACGCGCGCGGTTCGATACATCGAGGCGGCCGCCGAGCACGGCGCGGCGCTGATCGTGTTGCCCGAGCTCAGCAATAGCGGTTATGTTTTCGCAGACCGCGACGAAGCCGTCTCCCTGGCCGAAACATTGCCCGACGGCGAAACCGCGCAAGTCTTCGGCGAGACGGCCCGGCGGCTCGGCGTGTATATCGTCGCCGGCATCGCGGAACGCGCGGGCGGACACCTCTATAACTCCGCACTCTTCACCGGTCCCGCGGGGCACATTGGCGTCTATCGCAAGCTGCACCTCTGGAACAACGAGAAGCGCTTCTTCGAGCCTGGCGACCGCGGTGTGCCCGTCTTCGATACGCCGCTCGGGCGGGTGGCCATCGCGATCTGCTACGACGGCTGGTTTCCCGAGACTTATCGCCTCGCGGCCATGCAAGGCGCCGATATCGTCTGCGTGCCCACGAACTGGGTGCCGATGCCGTCGCAGCCCTCCGATCGTCCCGCGATGGCGACTACGCTCACGATGGCCGCCGCGCACAGCAACGGCCTGGCGATCGCTTGCGCGAACAGAGTCGGAACGGAGCGCGGTCAGCCGTTCATCGGCCAGAGTGTCATCGTAGGCGGCGACGGATGGCCGCTCGCGGGGCCCGCGGGCCGCGAGAGCGAGGAGGTGCTCTATGCCACGATCGATTTGGCGCGCACGCGCGCACAACGCACGCTCAACGAATTCAACCACGTCATGCGCGATCGCCGCGCGGACGTGTACGACCCGATGCTGGGCACGGGCTGGCCCGCGTCCGACGTCTGACGGTATGTATGCCCACACCTGCATGTTTCCGCAACCCACTACTACGAAAGGAAAGTCCATGGAGCCCTACAAGATCAGATTTCTCGCCGCCGCGAGCGCGGTGATTGCCGGCATGTGCGCTTGCTCGAGCGCGTTCGGTGCCGACGCCGGCCCGATCAAGATCGGCGTCGCGGTCGGGTTATCGGGAGCCAACAGTGTCGTGGCGCCGGCCGTCGTCCAGTCTTCGCAGCTGGCCGTCGATGAGATCAACGCGGCCGGCGGTATCCTCGGTCGCAAGGTCGAGCTCGATATCGCCGACGATGCGTCCGACGCGGTCGGCGCGCAAAAGGCCTACGACAAGCTCGTGTTCAAGGACAACGTCGACGCGATCATTTCGATGGAAACGAGCGCTGCGCGCAACGCCGCACTGCCGATCGTGGCGCGGGGCAAAAAGCCGTTCATCTATACGTCGTTTTATGAAGGCCGCTCGTGCAATCGGTGGATGTACGTCAACGGCTGGGTGCCGGACCAGCAGGTCGCCCCGGTGGTCGATTACTTCATGAAGAGCAAGGGCGCGAAGACGTTCTATCTGGTCGGCAACGATTATGCATTCGGCCGAGGCATGCTCGACTTCACGGCGAAGTACATCGCCGCGCATGGCGGCAAGGTCGTCGGTCAGGAGTATCTGCCGATCGATGGCACCGACTGGACGCCGATTCTCTCGAAGATCCGCGCGGCGCATCCTGACGCGCTGATCAGCGCGACGGCCGGCGGCGCGCCGAACGTTGCGCTGGCCAAGCAGTTCAAGGCGACCGGGCTCACCATGCCGTATGGCAATCTGGCCATCGACGAAGGCACAGCCAAGGCCATGGGCGACGTAGCCTCCGGGATGTACATGTCGGGCTCGTATCTGACGAGCATTCCGACGAAGCAGAATCGAAGCTTCCTCGACGGCATGAAAAAGAAGTTCGGCGGCGAGATGAAGACACCGAACGAACTGTCCGAGCCCCAGTACGAGGCGTTCTTCCTCTATAAGGCCGCCGTCGAAAAGGCCGGCTCGACCGATCCCGACAAGGTCGTCAAGGCACTCGGCGAAGTGTCGTTCGAAGGGCCGCGCCAGCGCGTATCGATGGACAAGAGCCGGCATACGCCGCTTGCAATGCAGCTCGGGCAGATTCAGACCGACGGCTCGGTGAAGATTCTGCAAACTTTCAGCGACGTGGATCCGGGCGATCAATGCCCGAAGCTCAAGTAGGCTGGTCGAAAACGAAGCAAGGAACGCAAACGCCCGCCGGCCTGCGACCGGGGAGGGCCGGCGGCGGATGCATTCGGAGACGCAAATGGTTTTGACATTGGACATTCTCACGACCGCGGCGGTGCTGTTCATCGTGACCACCGGGTTGATGGTGATTTTCGGCGTGATGCAGATCGTCAATTTCGCTCACGGTGCGCTTCTCACCATGGGCGCCTACGCGAGTTTCGTCGTCACGCAACTGAAGCTCGATCCCTGGATGGGCGTGCCGCTCGCCATTGTGGTGGGCATCGCTGTCGGCATGCTCGTCGAGCAGGTCATCGTGCGGCCACTCTACAAGCGGCCTCTCGATGCCATTCTGGCCACGTGGGGGCTCGGTATCGTCATCGGGCAGCTCATCGTGATGGCCTTCGGCCGCGGCGTGCAGTTCGTCGAGACGCCGATGAAGGGCACCTTCTCGATCGCGGGCACCGAATACTCGGCCTATCGGCTGCTGCTGATCCCGATCGCGCTGGCCATCTGCGCGCTGCTGATCGCGCTGTTGTCCGGCACACGCTTTGGCGTGAAGACACGCGCCGTCATCATGAACGAAGATCTCGCGCGGGGTCTCGGCATTCATTCGGGCCGCATTCGCTTCATTACGTTCAGCCTTGGCTCGGCGCTCGGAACGCTCGCCGGCATGTTGATCACGCCGCTGTCGAGCGTCGATCCGAACATGGGGCTGCCGTGGCTCGTCAGCGCATTCATGCTGGTCATGGTGGCCGGCTACTCGATGATCAGCCTGCTTGTCACCTGCCTCGTGTTCGGGGCGTGCCAGGTACTGGTCAGCACGTTCGTGAGCCCGGTGCTGGGCGGCCTGACCATTGCCGTGCTGGCCGCGCTGACGCTGCGTATCCGTCCGAAGGGGTTTTCTCATGGCTAAAGTCGATCTATCGGCGGGCAACGTCGGCCAGCAAGCGACGCAGCACGACGACGAGCGCCGCAAGCGGCGCGCGACGCAGGCCCGCGCGTTGCCGGTTCTCGTCGTACTCACCCTGGTGTTGCTGGTGGCCGGGCCGTTCGTGTTCGGCACCTACCTGATGAACGTGCTCGTCCAGGCGTTTTTCTTTTCCATCGTCGCCATTACGGTCGACGTGCTGTGGGGTTACACCGGTTATCTGACGTTTGGACAATCGGCGTATTTCGGCATCGGGGCCTACGCGGCAGGCCTGGTCTTTACGCATGGCGGCTTCTCGCTGGGCTATGTGGCGCTCGCCATCGGAGCGGCGATCGCCGTGTCGGCTGCGGTTGCGGCACTGGTCGGATGGTTGTCGTTCTATCGCGGCGCTTCGCCGTTCTTTGCAACGGTCATGTCGCTCGTGCTGCCGATCGTGATGAGCCAGCTGCTGTTGTCGGGCGGGGAATGGACGGGGTCGAGCTCGGGTCTCACCGGATTCGATACGTTCGAGCTGCCCCTCGAAGCATGGTTCTGGATCGCCGGCGCGGGAATGCTCGGCATTGCGCTGTTGGCATGGATGCTCGTGCGCAGCGACGGGGGTCGCGTCCTGGTGGCGATTCGCGACAACGAATCGCGTTGCTCGTACCTCGGCATCAACACCTCGCTCGTCAAGATCGTCCTGCTGATCGCGGCCGCCATCGTCGCCGGCATCGCGGGCTTCGGCTACGGCTCGTTCAGCGGTGTCGTCGCACCGGAACTGACCGGCTTCGTCCTCGGCACGCAACTGATCATCTGGGTTGCGCTGGGCGGCCGGGGAACGCTCTGGGGCCCCGTGATCGGCACGATACTGATCAACGTTGGGACCGCCTATCTGAGCGGGAGCATGCCTTTCGCGTGGCAATTGATTCTCGGGGCCGCGTTCGTGGCGGTAATCGTCCTGCTGCCGCGCGGTCTCGTGCCGCTGGTTTTCAAGCCGTTGCGCCTGCATACCGGAGCCGGTGCGGAACCGGAGCTGATCGAACGGAAGGTGAGCGTGCAAGCCCCGCAGGGGGCGCCAGGCCCGGCATTCCAAATGACAGGCGTGGCCAAGCATTTCGGCACACTCAAGGTCCTGCAAGGCATCGATCTCGTTGCCGACGGCGGCGAACTGGTCGGTCTGATCGGTCCGAACGGCGCGGGCAAGACAACCCTCATGCGCTGCATGAGCGACGGCGCCGAAGCCTCTGCCGGCACGGTCGTACTGTGCGGCAACGACACGCGAGGGGCGCCGCCGGAACGGTGCGTGCGTTTCGGGCTGGGACGCAAGTTCCAGAACGCGAACATCTTCGAGACGCTGACGGTCGCGGAGTGTCTGCGGATCGCGGGCACCATCATCGAACGGCCTTCGCTCGTCAAGCGTTCCGACACGCTCGGTTTGCCGCCCTACGCGATGGAAGTCGTCCGTACGACGGGTCTCGATCGCAAGCTCGGCGCCGTGGCGAAGGACCTGTCGCACGGCGAGCAGCAGGCGCTCGAGCTGGCGATGGTGCTCACGCTCGAACCGAAGATCGTGTTGCTCGACGAGCCGACGGCGGGACTGACGAAGACCGAGCGCACGCAAATCGGCAGCGTGCTGGCAGCGCTCGCTCACCAATATGGGCTGTGTTGCCTGCTCGTCGAGCACGATCTCGATTTCGTGGCGGAGGTTGCCACACGCATCGTGGTGTTGCACCAGGGCCGCATCGTCATGCAGGGCAGTTTTGAAGAGGTGGTCAACTCCGAACTCGTCAAAACGATTTACGCCGGAACGGCTGCTACTCAAAAAGAGGCGTCATCATGAACAGCCCCCAAACCGCATTGCATGTCGACGACGTAACGAGCGGCTACAAGGCATCGGTCGTGCTGCGCAAGCTGTCGATGTCGATCGAGAGCGGCGAAGCTGTCGCCCTCGTCGGAAAGAACGGCATGGGCAAGACCACGCTGCTCAAGACCATCATGGGCTACCTGCCCAAAAAGACGGGCGCGGTCCGCGTCAACGGCCGCGACGTCACGCAACTGCCGCCGCATCAGATCGCACGGGCCGGGATCGCCTACGCGCCGCAGGAGCATGCGTTGTTTCCGGATCTCACGATTCGGGACAACCTGCGCCTGGGCCTCGTGAAAGCTTCGTGGTTCGACGAGCGGTTCGCCGAGATCGAGCCGATTTTCCCCGTGTTCAAGAGCCGCCTGAAGCAGTACGCCGGCACGCTTTCGGGCGGCGAACAAAAGATGCTGCTCGTGGCGCGCGCCCTGATGATGCGGCCGTCGATCATCCTGCTCGACGAGATCACGGAGGGCTTGCAGCCGTCCGTGATCGACCGGCTGGCCGACGCATTGCTCTGGGAGCGCAACCGACACGGTACGACGCTGCTGCTGATCGAGCAGAACGTGCCCTTTGCATTGAAAGTCGCGGATCGCTATGTGGTGCTCAAGCAAGGGCACATCATCGATCAGGGCAGCGCGAACGACGATGCGGCGGCTGCATCCATTTTCGAACACCTTCGCGTTTGACCTTCACGATAGGCGAGGCATGATGAGCGCACATTCACTTTATCGACCGCAGTCGGGCCTGGATCTCATCCGGCGTATCGCGAACGATCCGCGCGAGCGTACTCGCGCCGTCCGTCAATCGCTGTCGCGAATCGATGAGGTCGAGCCCGAGGTCAGGGCGATGACGGCGGTGGTTCAGCACGACGCTGCGATGGCGCAGGCCATAGTAGCCAAAGGTCCGTTGGCCGGCGTTCCGATCGCGGTGAAGGACATTTTCGACACGAGCGAATTCGTGACGAGCTATGGCTCGTCGATCTATCGCGGGCACGAGCCGCGATCCGATGCGGCCGTTGTCACGTGGCTGCGGCGTTACGGCGGTATCGTCGTCGGCAAGACGGTCACGAGCGAGTTCGCCTATATGGCGCCGACGGTGACACGCAATCCCTCCGACCTGGGGCGTACGTCCGGCGGCTCGTCGTCCGGATCGGCGGCTGCGGTGGCGGCCGGTATCGTGCCGTTCGCTATCGGCTCGCAGACTGGCGGCTCGACGATCCGGCCTGCCTCGTTTTGCGGCGTAGCCGGCTACAAGCCGACGTTCGGCATGCTCTCGACGGTCGGCATGAAGTGCTTTTCCTGGTCGCTCGACACGGTCGGCCTTTTTGCAGCCGGCGTGAGCGACGTGGCTTATTTCGCGCAAGTGCTTTCGGGCCGGCGCCTTGCCGTCAGCGAAGACAGCACCGGCCCGGTGTTCGGCTTGCCGGACCGCTACTCGTGGGGCGAGCCATCCGCGAATGCCGCCGCCGCGCTCGAGACCGCGGTCCGCGCGATCGAGGATGCCGGCGGCCGCATCAAGCGCGTGCGCTTTGCGCCCTGGATGGCCGACATTGCCGCCGCGCACGAAACGATCCAGCGTTACGAGGCCTATCGATCGCTCGGTTACGAGTACGACTACCATCGCGCCGAACTCTCACCGATGCTCTGCGCGTTTCTCGATCGGGCCGCAACCGTCGACATGGCCGCTTACGTCAACGCATGCGCCTTCGTGGAGCAGGCGAGGAAAAAGCTTTCCGAGCTATTCGACGGCATTACGGCGCTCATCACGCCGAGCGCGCCCGATGAAGCGCTCGAAGGACTTGGCTCGACGGGGGACCCCTCGTTCAATCGCAATTGGACGTTGCTCGGATGTCCCTGCGTGAGCGTTCCGGGGTTGTGGGGTCTGCGTGGCGGCCCCATAGGCGTGCAGGTGATCTGCCGGCCGTGGGACGATGCCGTGTGCCTCGATGCCGCATCGTTCGTCGAGCGCGCCGTCGGCGCTCATGTCGGACATTTCGCCGCGACGTTGGAGAACGATTGAGCCATGCGAGACGAAGACACCATGGAGTCGAAGCCGCGGCGCTCGAACAATGAGACATCGGCGGAGCCCGGATGGCGTATCGGTGTGCTGTATTCTCGAACCGGCGTGACCGCGGCGACCGAGTCCGAGCATTTCTTCGGGACGGTGCTGGCAATCGAGGAAATCAACGCGGCAGGCGGCATCGATGGCCGTCTGCTCGATCCCGTGGCATACGATCCGAAGAGCGACCCCGACGAGTATCGCCGACTCGCCACGCGGATGGTGCAGGAAGACGATGTGACGGTGTTGTTCGGCTGTTCCACGTCGTCGAGCCGCAAGGCCGTGCTGCCGGTGATCGAGCGCCACAATGCGTTGCTCTGGTATTGCTCCATCTACGAAGGCTTCGAATATTCGCCCAACGTCATTTATACCGGGGCCGTGCCGAACCAGAACAGCATGCAATTGGCTGCGTATTTGCTTCGCAACCACGGCCGGCGCTTGTTTCTCGCGGGGGCTGACTACATCTATCCACGCGAGTCGAATCGGATCATGCGGGACATGGTGGAGCAGCACGGCGGGGAAATCGTCGAGGAAGTCTATCTGCCGAGCGATGCCGATGTCGACGATCTGGTCGGCGTGGTGCGACAGATCAAGGCGCTCGAACCCGATGTGGTGTTTTCCACCTTGATCGGGCGAGGTGCACGTGCGTTTTACCGCCTGTATCGCGAGCACGATATCGATCCGGAGCGCATCCCGATCGCAAGCCTGACGATGACCGAGGGTGAAACGCGGATGATCGGCGCGCAGTTGTGCGGCAGCCATATCGTCTCGGCGAGCTACCTCAATACACTCGATCTGGCCGGCAACCGGCGCTTTCTCGAATCGTGGCGCGGGCGCTTCGGCGATCAGCCCGCGAGCATGTGGTCCGAAATGGCGTATAACCAGGTCCATTTGTTCGCGCTCGCGTTGGCCCGGACGAAGAGTCTCGATGCGGCAAAACTCGTCGATGCGGTTCATGGTGTCGAGTTCGATTCGCCCGAGGGCTTGCTCAGAATCGACCCGGAAAACAATCACGCGATCCTGACGCCCCGTATCGCCGTTTGCCAGCCGGACGGTTCGTTCGACATCGTTTGGGAAAGCCCGAAGCCGGTGAAGCCCGATCCCTACCTGATCTCGTATGGATTTTCCGAGTTCTGGCTCGATGGAGGGCGCGCATGACGGCATGGGCTCGCGGACTCTTCGAGGATCTGCGCACGCTGCGTGTACTCGTGATTCACCCGCCCGGCGAAGACCGCAATGTTCTGGAAGAGCAATTGCGCCGGCTCGGCTGTCCGCTGCGGGCGATCTGGCCGTTTCCGTCGCAGGTGCCGGGCGATGCCGATGCCGTGTTTTTCCACGTCGGACCGGAGGCGAGAAGCACGGGGCATTGGAGCGCGGCGGATACGTCGGCGACGTTGATCGCCTTATCCGACTACGAGAATCCGACCGCGCTGAAAATGCTGCTCGATACGCAAGCGCATGGCGTGATCACGAAGCCATATCGCTCCACGGGCATTCTCAGCACTCTGGTTCTCGCGCGAGCGGCAGCACGTTACCAGCAGCGGCTGCAAAACAAGGTTGTGAAGCTGGAAGAAGCCATCAAGGCGCGCCGGCAGATCGAGAGGGCGGTACGCGTGCTCGTCGAAGCGCACCGGCTGACGGAGAACGAAGCGTACGAGCAGATACGCACGCGCGCCACCGAGCTGCGCGCGACTGTCGGCGAGATCTCGGCGATGGTCATCGATGCCCACGAAGCCATGGAAAAGCTCGGCCTCGGCAAGCCCGCGAAGATTGCCCGGTAGCTGGCGCGTTCAGTCCGGGCCGCTTCGAGCCCGGTCACACTCATGCCACGGTCGAAGTCTGCGCGGCGTTCGAAGCGGCGGTTGCCGCGGCGCGAACGACGGTCCGCTGGGGGCTGCCGTCGCGCCGCCAGTCGTCTCGGCATCCGGCAAGATAGGCCAGGTGCACGCGGTTTTGCGCGCCATAGCGCCGCTTGAGCTGGCGCAGGTGGTAATCGACGTTATACGCCGAGGTCCCGAGTAAATCGGCAATTTCCTTGTCGCTCAGGCCCTGCGTCAACGCCCCGAGGATCCTGCGCTGCGTCTGGGTGATCGGTTTGGCCGGCACGTTCTCTTCGAGAGAAGGGGCGTGTGTCAGGACGAACTCGTGCAAGGCAAGCCCGACCGCATAAGCCTGCCCGACCACCCGATCGGTGATCCAATGCCGCGATGCATTCGCGGCGCTGAAGCTGATGACGCTTTGAAACGAACTGCGCGGATTCGACAGCGCGAGCGTGACTCCACTTCGCAGGGCGGCGCGGTCGCAATCGTCGACGAGGCTGTGCAGACGCACGAGGTCGATATTCGTCTGCGTTCCGGTCGGGTTTTGTGCGAGTGTGCCCAGGTCCCATATGAACGGCCATTCGCATTGGCATGCGAACGCAATGCGCGGATCGATCTCGATATAGCGTTCGCGAATGTAGAGGTCCGGCCACTCGGGGGCCGAAAATTCGCGTACATAAAGGGCGCGGGTCATCAGATCGCCCGTGCGGGCAAATCGCCAATAGCAGACCGAGTCGAAGCCGATGGTGCCGATGGTCGCGGCAATGACGAGCCGGCGCTGGTCAGGGCCAGTCGCAGCCGATAGCGCGTCGACAATGGCGGATCGGCCGGCGTTCGAGGAACGCTCGACGAATTCGGGCAGGCAACGCTGACTGCGATCCAACATCAGCAGGCTGTGCTGGATGTTCTTGCTGGTTCTCAAACTCTCCTCCTTACCGCGCCCAATACGCTAATTTAGCGGGCAATGAAAGGGCCCGGACTATGATATTTCGTAGTCGTGGGTTGCCTGCCCGACAAATTTCCCGTTTGCCTGGAATGCTCTGGCACTCCGGGCACCCATTGCGAAGAGACCGGGAAACGTACCCGCTAGCCCATTGAGTGCTCGATGAAAACAGTCGACGAAAGCGACCGACGAATGAGGCGTGGAAACGATCCGTTTTCTTTGATTCAACTTTATGACACGGATGTGTTCTTGATTGAATTTTTGCGAAGCTTGCTTCGATTTAACGAAAAATCCGAGGTTTCTTAAAAATGGCTTTCGTGAAATTGCGGGGATTTAATTGGGTTGTCGCGTTTATTATGTGCCGCGCTCGATTCTTTTCGAGAGGTGGTGAATACCGCCCGCCTGGGATGGCGGGCAGCTTCGATCTTCGAATGCTTCAGGCGGCGAGGCCGTAGCGGGATCGGGCGCCGGCGTCTTGACGCAGCACGTCCAGCGCCGATTGTTCCGCGGGCCCGGCATCGTCACCCTGACGCGTTTGAACGGCCCGATGCAGCGCATCGCGCACCAACGCATATTGCTGAGAAGTGATTTGCTGCTTCTCGCGCAGCGTTCGCGCGTTGTTCAACACACGGTTGTAGGCCTGCCCACGCGCGGGGTCGTCGCCCAGCCGGCTCGCAGCCCCGGCGAGGGCCATGAGCGACGCGATGCGATGCCCTGGCGGTTCGATGCTGTCGACCTTGGCAAAGATCTCGTCAAATGCCTGATGATTCGCCTCCTTCGACGTGAAGCTCCCAACCAGCGTGGCCGCCACCGCCAACGGCTCGGGCCGCCGTCGTGCCTGAAGGCCCAAATTGCCGTCGTGCTCCGAGCGAACGAGCCCGAGCAGACCGTCCGGCATCTCGAATCCGAGGATACCGGGCTCGGCAAGCAGTGCGTGCAGGTCTGCAATATCGTGAACCGATCCGGCTGCCTGCTCGAGTCGCTCACCCGCTTCGAACGCCGCTCTGACATCCGGCGGCAGCAGGTCGTGGGCCTCCAGTTGCATGAGCTTCTCGTCCGCGCTGTAGGCCACCCATGGCGGCGACGAGACGATTGCTTCCGAAAGAACCTGATGCCATTCGCCGACTTGATCGGGAGGGAGTGTCTTGAGGCGGTCCACAACCGCCTCGAGAAACGCGGCATGGGCGAGCTCGCGCAGCGAATCGGGCCAGCTGCTGTCCTGGCCGAGCAGCGGCGTGCCCAACACCTGCCGGAGGTCCTCCGCCGTTTCGATCTGATTGGCGAGGTAGGTAGCACGCGAATTGATCGCTTTCTCATGGGCGGCGTTGATTGCCGAACCCAGCCGCGTTTGTCCCACCTCGGGCGGCAGTTCGCGGAATGCCAGCCTCAGCTCGCGCAGCCCGGCCACCTGCTGGTTCCACGATGTCCAATGGACTACCCGGTCGGCCGCTTTCTCGAACACTTCGCAATGCGCCTCGAGCGACGGCTCGGACTGCGCGGCCGCACTCGCCTTGGCCGAGGCGACGAGGTTGGAGATCAGATCTCGTAGATTATCGACATTGCGTACTGTCGATGCAGCCAGCAGTAGATTCGTGGCGGTTGCGGTGCCAGCGGTCTTGTCCGATGCGGCATCGGCGTACCTGAATGCGCCCGCACGCGTGGTATCGGCGCGTCCCGCTTCAGGCGGACGCCCCGATTTGTGGGTCCCGGCGATTTCCGTCAGCGGCGAGCCGCGGAGCGATTGAGCGGTCGGCGAGTGTTGCGTCGGGGCCTTGTTGGCACCCGTCGCGTCCTCGCCGATTGGCCTTCCGTCGAGATTGCCAACGTTGCGGATGATGGGCTTCATGATTGCGTCGCCTGCTGCCTAGTGGGTAGTAGAACTTTACACCGTGCCCGGGGGACCAAATGCCGCGGAGCGAACCGATGGCGATTCGGGCGCAAATCCCGATGGGATGCGATCCGTCCCTACCGGGCGGAGAGATTTGGCCATAAAAACGATTTCCAGCCCGTCAATTCGACTTACATGCGCCGGTATAAAGCCGTGCCGCTCGTAAAGGCGCTGATTTGCCGTCATTTCGCGGTTCAAACAAAGATGCAGCTTGAAAATCTGCAAGCGCCACGCCCGGCTTTCGGCAAACCTCAACAGGGCGCTGCCGAGCCCCCGGCCTTGTCGCTCGGGCGATACCGCGAGATTGGCGATATGCAGATGATCGGGGGCCTCGACGAGTTCCAGCATGGCATCGATCCGGCCCTTTGGCGCGCAGTGCACCCATACTTCGTGGTGACGCAGCACGGCGGCGTAATCGCGCAGCATTGGCTCGGGTCGCGCGCCGATAACGGGTATCCAGCGTGCGTAGGCGGCATCGACGAGTGCGCGAACCGGGGTTTCATCGGACAAGTTGGCGCGGCGAAGCTCCATCGTTCTCCTCATCTGCTACGTGGACTGGCCTGTCTTGCGGTGCGGCAAAGCACCGAGCATGAGCAACGCAAGATAGTCCGAAGGTTGCGAAAGCTCACCGCGCGAGCGAATTTATGTGCTGAGGCGCGAACAGAAGCGTGGACGAACGTTCGGTGTTTGTCACGCGTGTCACGCGTATCGCGCAGAGCATGGGCACCCGGTCCCTCGGGCGCGCGGTGGCGCGACGCCAGGCGCCACGGCGGCGTCATCGGGTGGCGATCCAGATGCCGAACGCGGCCAACAGCAGGCCCGAAAGCTGTTTCAACTTCACTTCGGCACCTTTCACCATCGACAGGAACGCCATTGTCCAGACCGCGTCGGTACCTTCGATTGCCCCGCGCACGGGAACGACATCCGCCTCGCCATTGGCGATGGTCAATTCGATGTATTCGAAGAACGCGTAGCGCCAGCTATATAGCACGCGGGCGATCTTGTACGCGAGTTCGAGCCGCTTCGGATCCGTCGGCGTCAGCTTCTCGGGCAGGAGTTCTTCGTCCTTCTTGGTCGTGTGCTTGAACCAGGCCAGCGTTTTGATGCCCGTCGCCCCTGCCGACAGGCTCAGCGCCGCGGCCATCGGGTCGTCCTTCAACATGAAGACGACCGCCCCGGTGGCGGCCGCGCCCTGGGCGATCCACCATGCGCGAGTGAAGATCGTCTTCATCCGCTTGGCTTTCTGTTCCGATTGCTCCCCGGCCACCCGGGCCAAGTCTTCCAACTGCTCCGAGAGCCGGGGAGCGGCCGCCAACATCTTCTGGACTTTTCTCAATTGTTTGCCGAGTTCGGCTTCGAGTTCTGTCGGCTCGCTATCCGCGCCGTCAGCGACCGCGAGTTCGCGCGATGCGAGCGCGCGTTGCAAACTGCTTTCCAGCGATTTGAGCTGCGCAGTGACATCCTCATTCAAATACTGGGCAAGCGCGAGCGCTTCGGACTGACGAGTGCGCAATTGGCTGCGCGATTCGCGCGGATCCTTGTTCTTCAAGATCGGCGTATGTTCGCGAATCGATGCGAGCGCGTTCGACATCGCCGAATCGGGCTTTGCCGCGTCGCGCAACATGCGCTCGAGCGGCGGCAACTCGTTGTCGGGCCAGTTGGCAAGGGTGGAACCGGCGATGACGATGGCAAAGCCGATGTAATGGTGCGGCCCGATCTTTTCGTGATCGAGCACCGCGGCGGCACCGAGAAAGGCGCCGAGATCGATCGGTTGGAGAATCCCCCGGAATTTGGCCAGATTGATGTCGTTCTTGTCCGCAATGGAGGTTGCCGTGGTGAACGGAATGTATTCGGTCAGCGCGATCAGCCAACTGCCAACGATCTTCGCTGCGGTCGCGACGACCTTTCTGAGAGCGGGGTGCGCCAACGCTCCCAGGCCGATGGACGCGAGCACCGTATCATCCGATATGGACGGCAACCCATACCATGCGGCGGTCTTGAGCAGGGTGGCAACGATAGCCAGGGAGATCACCGGAACGTACGGCGAAGCAATTGCCCGCCGCAGCCTGCTGCGTTGTTCGGACTCCTCAGCGTTTGCTTGTGCGGATTGGGCGTGCTCCGGGCCCATGGCTTCCATCAGCGCATCGAGCACCCCGGCCTGCTCCAGCGTCTCCAGCAGCTTGTCGCTGCCAGCGAGGAAATCATCCATCGTTTCGATCGCGCCGACATCGAATGTTTCCGCGAATTCAGGCGGCAGCGAGCGCAATAACTGAGACAGTGCGACGTCGATTTGCGGGAGGCTGCCGTTGAGCGCCTCCAGTGGGTTCGGCTGCGCCTGCTCGGATATCGCACCGTCCACCGCGCGAACGATTTTTCTCTTCGATGCGTCCGTGTCCTGACTCGCGGATTCGGGCGATGGCATCTCGCGTGCCGGCGTTTTGAAGAGCGACCGCCATCGGCGTCGTGCCTCGCCCTTGGAATCCTCTTCGGGCAGACCCTGCAGTTCGGAGGAACCCTGGGCACGTCTGCGGGCGGTAGGCTGGGCTTTGTCGCCGTTATCAGCATGCTCTTTCGGGGGCGGTGGAACCCGGTTTTGCGGGCCAGGCACCTGTGGGTTGATTTCCATAGCCGAATCTCGAGTGATCTCTTATTGGAAGATGGCGTAAGCGTTGCCTTGATATGGTTTTACGTTCGCAACGGAGATTGGCGTCGCGCTTTAAATCGGCAAATAGCCCTTTTCCCACACTTTCACTTTTCCGTCGTCAGGCGGTTCTGTACCGAAATATGCGTCGTAGTTTCGAACACGGTTTACGTCCGGCAAGAGGATCGATTGCAGGTGAAAAACCTGCCCGTCGACTTCGAGGCGGCCGTTGTTGCCGAGCGCCAAGCGGATGTTCTTCGATTCCGCATTCGTGAGGCTGTAGCGAGCGACGGTCCCGCCCTCACCATCTCTCAGGATGATGCCGGCGATCCGTTCGGCAAGCCGCATCGATTCGCCCGTCGTACCGTGCACATATACGACGTCCGTGGGTACTGGCAATGCCTTCTCGGGCTCGGGATGCAAGATCGGTTCTTTGTAGTCGACACCGGACCGGATTTCATAGAAACGGCGGTCGCCGCGCTCACCAAGATTGACGATGCGGTACCGGCTGACCTCGTCGCTTTCGGTTGTGGTACCCGGATCTGTCTGCGTCGCGATCGTCCATTGGCCGGCGCGTGCGAGAACGTCCCACGGCTCTCCGCCGATGGTTACGCTGTTCCTGGATGCGCGGCTCGCGCGCGCCGCAAGGTCGCCCAGAGCAGGTTGCCTCGCGCTCGGCGGCGGCGATGCGGCTGAGGCGTCTCGAGACGAAGTAGGCGGTGCGGAGCGATGTGGCGGGACGTAGCGCGATTGCGAGCCGTCGGCGCCACCAGAAGCGGAAATCGGCATCGAAGCCTCCTGTTTTGGAATGGCCTCGATCGTATTTCGGGGAAAGAGACGCCCGATGCGTTGGAACGAACAACGATGCGGCAGTACGAACGAACCGCCGCTTTATGCTGAACGACTCCACGCGTTCATCGCCGGCCGTGCGGGCTGAGGAGGAAAGACATGCCAGTGGCCATCGGGATGGCGAAACAGCAGCAGCGTCACGGTCCCCGACGGACGATCCGCTTGCACACGCACGCAGCGGCTCGGTCGCGGCGTGCGGGAGGGCACCTGGCGGGCACTCACCCGAGTGAGATCCACTGGACCGAGCCATTTCTCGACCAGTCTTCGTAACGAACGCTCTACCGTTGCCATCGTCGGTCTCCGGCTATAACGGCGTTCATACTAACGGTAGGGATCGAACACGCGCGATGAGAAATTTCGGAATGTGCCCATCGCGAAACGGTCTATGACGTTGTTTCCGGCACGCGCACCCATCCTTCCATCAACACGCGCGCACTGCGGCTCATGACCGCTTTCGTCACGGTCCATTCGCCATTTCGGCGGCTTGCCTGCGCACCCACGCGCAGCGTGCCCGATGGATGGCCGAAGCGCAGCATCTCGCGCTCGCCGCCGCCGGCCGCGAGATTGACCAGCGTGCCGGGAATCGCCGCCGCTGTCGCGATTGCCACCGCGGCGGTGCCCATCATCGCGTGGTGCAGCTTGCCCATCGACATCGCTCGCACGAGCAAATCGATATCGCTGGCCGACACGCGCTTGCCGCTCGACGCAACGTAATCCGCTGGCGTGGCCACGAACGCAACCTTCGGCGTATGTTGCCGGCTCGCGATCTCTTCCGGCGTCGCGATGAGCCCCATGCGCCACGCTCCCTGCGCGCGAATCGCCTCGAACATCGCGAGCGCCTTGGCGTCCCCGTTGATGGCGTCCTGCAGTTCCGTGCCCGTGTAACCGATTGCGGCAGCGTCGACGAAAACGGTCGGAATGCCGGCATTGATCATCGTCGCCTTCAAGATGCCGAGGCCTGGCACGTCGAGATCGTCGACCACGTTGCCCGTCGGAAACATCGCGCCGCCCGCGCCGTCTTCGTCGGCCGCCGGGTCGATGAATTCAAGTTCGATCTCGGCAGCCGGAAAAGTCACGCCATCCAATTCGAATGCGCCTGTCTCCTGGACATGGCCGCCGGTCATCGGTACGTGGGCGACGATGGTCTTGCCGATGTTCGCCTGCCAGATGCGTACCGTCGTCACCCCGTCGCGTGCAATGCGTTGCGCGTCGATCAGCCCGTTCGCGATCGCGAACGGACCGACGGCTGCGGAAAGATTGCCGCAGTTGCCGCTCCAATCGACGAACGGACGATCGATCGAAACTTGCCCGAAGAGGTAATCGACATCGTGATCGGCGCGGGTGCTCCTCGAAACGACGACGGTCTTGCTCGTGCTCGACGTGGCTCCCCCCATGCCGTCGATCTGCTTGCCGTAGGGATCGGGGCTGCCGATCACGCGCATGAGCAACGCGTCGCGGACCGGGCCGGGAACGCGCGCCGCCGCGGGCAAATCCTGCAAACGAAAAAATACGCCCTTGCTCGTGCCGCCGCGCATATAGGTCGCGGCAATCCTGATCTGCGGTGCGTGAGTCATGAATGAGGGTGTCCTGGAAGAATCGACGGTACCGGTTGGTCGGACCGGTACCGCCCAAAGCACTGCATCGATCCTCTCGATCAGAGCGGCGCGGCAGTTGCCGATTCGAGAAAATCCTGTGCGAAGCGCTGCAGCACGCCGCCTGCTTCGTAGATCGAGACTTCCTCGGCCGTATCGAGCCGGCACGTCACCGGAACAGCGATGCGCTCGCCGTTGCTGCGGTGGATGACCAGCGTCAGATCGCTGCGCGGCGTGCGCTCGCCGATCACATCGAAGGTTTCCGTGCCGTCGATGGCGAGCGTCTTGCGATTGACGCCGGGCTTGAATTCGAGCGGCAGGATGCCCATGCCAACGAGGTTGGTACGGTGAATGCGCTCGAACCCCTCGGCAACGATCGCTTCGACACCCGCCAGACGTACGCCCTTCGCCGCCCAGTCGCGCGACGATCCTTGGCCGTAATCGGCGCCCGCGATGACGATGAGCGGTTGTTTGCGCGCCATGTAGGTTTCGATGGCCTCCCACATGCGTGTCACCTTGCCTTCGGGCTCGATGCGAGCGAGCGAGCCCGCTTTGACCTTGCCGCCTTCGACGACCATCTCGTTGCGCAGCGTCGGATTGGCGAATGTGGCGCGTTGTGCCGTCAGGTGATCGCCGCGGTGAGTCGCGTACGAATTGAAGTCTTCTTCGGGCAGGCCCATTTTGGCCAAATACTCGCCTGCCGCGCTCGTCGGCAGAATCGCATTGGACGGCGAGAGGTGGTCCGTCGTAATGTTGTCGCCCAGTACGGCGAGGGGCCGCATGCCCGCGAGTGAGCGCTCGCCGGCCAGCGCGCCTTCCCAGTACGGCGGGCGCCGGATGTAGGTACTGTCGGGGCGCCAATCGTAAAGCGGATCGGTCGCGTCGTTCGATTCCACCGAGAGTGCGAACATCGGTTCGTACACCTGACGAAAATGCTCGGGCTTCACACTGGATGAAACCAGTGCATCGATTTCCTCGTCGCTCGGCCACAGATCTTGCAACGTCACCCGCCGGCCGTCGGGTGTGACGCCCAGGGCGTCGTTTTCGATATCGAAGCGAATCGTGCCGGCAATGGCATAGGCCACGACGAGCGGCGGCGAAGCGAGGAACGCCTGTTTCGCATACGGATGGATGCGGCCGTCGAAGTTGCGGTTGCCCGAAAGCACGGCCGTGGCAAAGAGGTCGCGTTCGACGATCTCGCGTTGGATCGCCGGATCGAGCGCCCCCGACATGCCGTTGCACGACGTGCACGCATAGGCCACGACGCCGAAGCCGAGGCGTTCGAGCTCGGGCAGCAGGCCCGCCGCTTCGAGGTAGAGCGTCACGGCCTTCGATCCGGGCGCGAGCGATGTCTTCACCCACGGCTTGCGCAGCAGTCCGAGCCGGTTCGCATTCCGTGCAACGAGCCCCGCCGCGATCATGTTGCGTGGATTGTTGGTGTTCGTGCAGCTCGTGATGGCGGCGATGATGACGGCGCCGTCCGGCATCGCGCCGGGCTCGTCGTCCACCTTGCCGGCGATGCCGCGTGCGGCGAGCTCGGCGGTCGGCACGCGATTGTGTGGATTCGAAGGTCCGGCGATGTTGCGGGTGACGCTCGAGAGGTCGAACGTGAGCGTGCGCTCGTAGACCGCGCTGCCCAGGCTGTCGGCCCACAGGCCCGTCGTTTTCGCGTAGGTTTCCACGAGCGCTACGAGTGCTTCGTCGCGGCCCGTCAGCTTGAGGTAGCGGATCGTTTGATCGTCGATATAGAACATCGCGGCCGTTGCGCCGTACTCGGGTGCCATATTCGAGATCGTCGCGCGATCCCCGAGCGTGAGGCGCGATGCACCCTCACCGTGGAACTCCAGGTAAGCCGACACGACCTTCTGCTGGCGCAGGAACTCGGTCAACGCCAGTACGATATCGGTCGCTGTGATGCCGGGTTGCCGCGCGCCCGTCAGCTCGACGCCGACGATATCGGGCAGGCGCATCCACGAAGCGCGACCCAGCATGACGCTTTCGGCCTCGAGCCCGCCCACACCGACGGCGATGACGCCGAGCGCGTCGACCATCGGCGTGTGCGAATCCGTGCCGACGAGCGTGTCGGGAAACGCCACGCCGTCGCGCACCTGCACCACGGGGCTCATCCGCTCGAGATTGATTTGATGCAGGATGCCGTTGCCCGGCGGAATCACATCGACGTTGCGAAAAGCCCGCTTCGTCCAATCGATGAAATGAAACCGGTCTTCGTTGCGACGATCCTCGATGGCGCGGTTCTTCGCGAATGCATCGGGGTCGTAGCCACCGCATTCGACGGCGAGCGAATGATCGACGACAAGCTGCGTCGGCACGACCGGATTGATCATGGACGGGTCGCCGCCCCGGGCCGCGATGGCATCGCGCAAGCCCGCGAGATCGACGAGCGCGGTTTGACCGAGGATATCGTGGCAGACGACGCGTGCCGGAAACCAGGGGAAATCGACCTCGCGCTTGCGTTCGATCAGCTGCGCGAGCGCGGCTTCGAGCAGCGCGGGCTCGCACCGGCGCACGAGATTCTCGGCGAGTACGCGCGACGTGTAGGGCAGCGTGTCGTAGGCGCCGGGCACGAGCGCGTCGACGGCGGCGCGCGCGTCGAAGTAGTCGAGACCCGTGCCGGGTAACGGTTTGCGATAGGCGGTATTCATCGGCGTTGTTCGATCGGCACGAACTTCAGGTTTTCCGGGCCGGTGTAATTGGCGCTGGGCCGGATGATCTTGTTGTCGATCCGTTGCTCGATCACGTGCGCGCTCCAGCCCGAGGTGCGGGAAATCACGAAGACCGGCGTGAACATCGCCGTGGGGACGCCCATCATGTGATACGACACGGCGCTGAACCAATCGAGATTCGGGAACATCTTTTTCGCATCCCACATCACCTGTTCGAGCCGCTCCGCGATATCGAAGAGCTTCGTGTCGCCGGCTTCCTGCGAGAGCTGTTTCGCCACCTCTTTGATGACTTTATTGCGCGGATCGGAGATGGTGTAGACCGGGTGTCCGAAGCCGATCACGACTTCCTTGGCTTCCACGCGGCGACGGATATCGGCTTCGGCTTCATCTGGCGTCCGGTAGCGCGATTGGATCTCGAACGCCGCCTCGTTCGCGCCGCCGTGCTTGGGCCCGCGCAGCGCGCCAATCGCGCCGGTGATGGCCGAGTACATATCCGAACCCGTGCCGGCAATCACGCGGCCCGCAAACGTGGATGCGTTGAATTCGTGCTCGGCGTAGAGAATCAGCGAAGTGTGCATCGCCCGCACCCACGACGCGCTTGGGGGCTTGCCGTGCAGCAGATGCAGGAAGTGACCGCCGATCGAATCGTCGTCCGTTTCGACTTCGATGCGTCGGCCATTGTGCGAGTAGTGATACCAGTAGAGCAGCATCGAGCCGAGCGAAGCCATCAGCCGATCGGCAATGTCGCGCGCGCCGGCCGCGCTGTGGTCGTCCTTTTCGGGCAGCACGGTGCCGAGCACCGAGACGCCCGTACGCATCACGTCCATCGGATGCGCGCCGGCCGGCACGCATTCGAGCGCGGCCTTCACCGGCGAAGGCAGACCGCGCAGCGCCTTGAGCTTGCGCTTGTAGGCCGCGAGCTCCGCGGCCGTCGGCAATTGTTCGTGTACGAGCAGATGGGCGATTTCCTCGAATTCGCAAGCCGTGGCGACATCGAGAATGTCATAGCCGCGGTAGTGCAGGTCGTTACCGGTGCGGCCCACCGTGCAAAGCGCGGTGCTGCCCGCGCTGACTCCAGACAGGGCGACCGATTTCTTGGGCTTGAATGAACCTGCCGCGAGCGCGTCCTTGCCTGCTTCACTCATGATTTTGTCTCCGAATGCTCCGATGGCTTGCTGGCGGCGAACAGCGCATCGAGCTTCTCCTCGTACGCGTGATAGCCGAGATAGTGATAAAGGTCCGCGCGCGTTTGCATCGTCGGGACGGCCGCTTTTTGCGTGCCGTCGCGCATGACCGTCTCATAGAAGTTGAGGGCGGCCGCGTTCATCGCCCGATAGGCGCCGCAACAGTAGAGCGCGATGTCGACGTTGGCCGTCTTCAACTCATCCGTCGTGAAAAGCGGCGTGGAACCGAACTCGGTCAGGTTGGCGAGAATCGGGACCTTGACCGCCTCCTTGAAACGCCGGTAGTCGTCGAGCGTTTTCATCGCTTCGGGGAAGATCATATCGGCGCCGGCTTCGACATAGGCCACGGCACGTTCGATCGCTGCGTCGAGCCCTTCGGTCGCAGCCGCATCGGTGCGGGCCATGATGACGAACCCATCGTCCGTGCGCGCATCGACGGCCGACTTCACACGATCGACCATCTCGGCGGCCGGCACGCATTCCTTGCCGGGACGATGCCCGCAGCGCTTTTGTCCAACCTGGTCTTCGATGTGCACGGCCGCGACGCCGGCCTTGATGAACGAGCGCACGGTGCGCGCGATGTTGAATGCGCCGCCCCAGCCCGTGTCGATATCGACGAGAAGCGGCAGCGAGCATGCATCGGTGATACGACGCGCATCGATGAGCACGTCGTCCATCGTGCTGATGCCGAGATCGGGCATGCCGAGCGAGTTGGCCGCGACGCCGCCGCCCGACAGATAAACGGCTTTGAAGCCGACGGCTTCGGCCATCTTCGCCGCGTACGCCGTGATCGCGCCGACGACCTGCAATGGGCCCTCGGCCGCAACGGCAGCGCGAAATAGCGCGCCTGCACTCGTCGATTGCTGTGAGGTGATGTTCAATTGAATCGCTCCGTATGATCCGGTGCCTGCAATGCAAGGTGTGGGCCAGGGTGAATCGTCTTTCATAAGCTGCTGATTATGCGGGAAAGTCGTCTCTCGTATGTGCGCGTCACGTTTCATATTTGAAATCAGCGATTTCAAATATGGCGATGGCGGATCATAATACGCCGTACTCTCCTTCCGTCGACTTCAAGCGGGATCCGCGTTGAGCCATTTTCCACCCGATCTTTCGCCACGGCCCGTCATCTGGGCGTTCGGTATCAGCCGACTGCGCGAACTTTTCTTCGAAATCGTCGGCGAATACGAGGCGCGTGCCGAGATCCGTGTCATCGCCAGTGCTTATGACGACGCGGTGCGCGAGGTGCGCGAGGGCGGTTCGCGACCGCCGGATGTCGTCGTGGCCGGGGGCTCCAACGCCGCCTATCTGAGGACGCGCGTTCCCGTGCCGGTGGTGCAAATCGGTCCGACGGGACTCGACATCATGCATTCGCTGTCGCGCGCGCGGTGGCAATCGGCCTCGGTTGCGCTTGTGAGTCCTGGCGAGACCCCGCCCGAGATTCGCAACTTCGTCACGGCGTTTGGGCTCGACATCGTCTTTTCGTCGTACCGCTCGGCGCAAGACGCTCAGGCGTGCGTGCTCGAGTTGCGCGAGCGGGGCGTCGAGGTCGTCGTGGGCCCCGGTCTCGTGGCCGACCTGGCCGCCGCGGCGGGAATGGGGGCGGTCTTTCTCTACTCGCACGCTTCGGTGCGCGCGGCCTTCGATACGGCGCTCGAAGTGGCGCAGGCCACGCGCGGCGAAGCCCGCCGCCGCCAACATATCGATAATTTGCTGCAACACCTTCGCGACGGCGTCGTAGCTCTCGATGCCCAGGGGCGAGTCGAAGCGATCAACCGGCCGTTGGCGGCGGCGCTGGGCATCGACCCCGCGCTCGCGGTGGGGCAGCCGCTGGCGACGCTGGCGCCCGATGTCGTCGCTGCGCTGCCGGACGCACATGGCGATGCATTGCTGACGCTGCGCGGCGTCAGCTACCTCGTGCACCGCGGGCCGCTTGCCGATGCCGGCGAAGCGCAGGGCGCGGTGCTCACGTTTCAGGAATCGCGAGCCGTGGAGCGGCTCGACCGGACGCTGCGTTCGGCGCAACTCGGGCATCGATTTGCGGCGCGCTATCGACTCGAGGATCTGGTGGGGCGCAGCGAGCCGATGGAGCGTGTGCGCACCCTCATGCGCCGCTACGCGAAATCGGATGCCACGGTGCTCGTGCTCGGCGAAAGCGGCACGGGCAAGGAGATGGTGGCGCAGGGCATGCATCGCCTCAGTGCGCGCCGCAAGTTTCCGTTCGTCGCCATCAATTGCGGGGCATTCCCCGAAGCGCTGCTCGAGAGCGAACTATTCGGTTACGAGGAAGGCGCATTTACGGGCGCTCGCAAGGGTGGCAAGGCGGGCTTGATCGAAGCCGCGCATCGCGGCACGCTTTTTCTCGATGAGATCGGGGAAATGCCGTTGCCGTTGCAAAGCCGGCTGCTTCGTGTGTTGCAAGAGCGCGAGGTCGTGCGGCTCGGTGCGACGGAGCCGACCCGAATCGATATCCGCATCGTCGCGGCCACTCACCGGTCGTTGGCCGATGCGATCGAAACGGGCGCATTTCGGGCGGATCTCTACTACCGCCTCAACATTCTCAGCATCGCGCTGCCGCCATTGCGCGAGCGAACAGAAGACATCGTCCCGCTTGCCGCGCAGCTCCTACTGCAGGCGGCGCAGCGCGAGCCCCGGCTCGCGAACCGCGTTCGGGGCATCGAAGCGGCCGAGCGCCTGATTGTCGACATCAGCCAATCGTTGCGCCGCTACGGCTGGCCAGGAAACGTCCGCGAGCTGCAAAACGTGGTCGAACGGATTGCTGTCGAGCTGGCTGACGCCGACGGCCCGGACGCCATGCTCGAGACCCTGGCGAGCGACGCGATGCGGGCCATCGTGCCCGAATTGTTCGTGCGAGCGCGGCGGGGCGAAGTCGAGACCCGGACGCTGCGGGAGCGCAGCCGTCATATCGAAGCGGACGAGGTTCGAGCCGCGCTCGCGGCGTGCGGCGGCGATCGCGAAGCCGCCTGCGCGATGCTCGGCATCAGCAAGACCACGCTCTGGCGCAAGCTCAGTGTCGTCCCGCGCCCGGACGATTCGGCCGACTGATCCTGGGCCCGTGAGCGCCGCGGCCGATCCGTCGGACGGCACCGAGTGTCTCCTTTTTGACGAATCCGACTATTTAAATCGCGGATTTCCAAAAAAAGTTCGTCCGACCCGCAATTGAAAAACGGTAATTTGTGCTATTCGAATTGCGTGCGCAAACGTTGTCGTGCGCTGGCCTCTGCGCTCGTGCGGCAGGCTGGGCGCGGTTCTATGGCATGCGACGCAAAGCAAACGAGCGATTTTTGCAAACAATGGTTTCGCAAACGTTTTCCTCCGAGCGCAATGCGTTTTGCAATTAGGGAATTCGCCAAAAACGGTAACAAAGGTTTTACTTTTAAGATGAATGTCGGCTAGAATCTGCCCGATTCTGGTGCTGACTGGTTGAGCCTCTTGCGAGGGGCGCCGTTGCTTGCTCGCGGGAAACACATTCCTCCGGATTTTCGATTGGATGCGCAAGCGCTTCCGGCGCTCCGCGGGGAGCCTTGTTGTCTGTGAAAACGGAATTGGGTAGGGCTGAAGGCTGATGCGCTCGGACCAGCGCGGATCAGGGCCCGCTTCGCAAAAAAATTGCTACGGGGCAAGCGTTGAAGACACGGCGGAGAAAGGTTGCGGGAGGCGGCGCACCGAAGCGTAGCTCGACGATGGGTGGCTTGCGCGGGCTGACGGCGACTTTCATTCTGGCGTCCGGTTTGGCGGCCAGCGCGGTTTCGGCGAGCGCCGGCGCGGCGGCGCCCACTGTCGGCGCGCGCTCGCCTTATCCGTCCGTCAACGTTGCCTTTTTCAATGGCGCGCATTTGCCCGTCGATGCCTTGCAGGCGTTCGATGCGGTCGTCGTCGATCCTTCGTCCGGCTTCTCGCCGTCAGCGCATCCGCTGGAGCACACCGTCTGGGTAGCGCGCGTCACCGCGACGGCCGCCGGCGAGCCGGCCGAATTCGCGGCACGCGAAATCGCGCCGCTCTGGGCGCGCGGCTATCGAGGCTTCCTGCTCGAGAGCAAGGCCGCGGTCGCTGCGTTCGATGCAATCCGGTCGGCCCATCCGGAGGCCCGCCTGCTGATCGGCGGCCCTGACGCCTTGGCAGCCGCGACGCCGCATGGGAGTACGGTTTATGCGGTCGTCGGCGGCCCCCTCGTGCACGGTTGGGACGACGACAACGTGCGCTCGACGGATGTTTCGGAATCCGAACGAAGCCGCCGCATAGCCGAGGCCCAGGCCTTCATGCGTGCGAGTGGCGTGCCTGTCGTCTCGCTCGAATTCTGCCCACGTACGGACCGCGAGTGCAGCCGCGCCACGGCCGCGCAGGTCGCGGCCACGGGCGTCACGCCGTATGTCACCGATCAGGCGCGCGATGTCGTCGGGATCGGCGCCATCGAAGTCGTGCCGCGCAAAGTACTCGTCATTCAGGACACCGCGCCCGACGCACCGCTCGATCTTTCGCCCGGTGTGCGGGATCTGGCCACGCCGCTCAATTACCTTGGTTACAGCGTCGAGTACGCAAACGTCAACGACGCCCATCTGCCGGAAAACGTGACGCCCGACCGCTATGCGGGCGTCGTTGCCTGGTTCGAGGGCGCCGGTGTGCACGATGCCGATGCCTGGCGCCGCTGGCTCGATGCGCGCATTGCGAGTCATGTGCCCGTTGCGGTGCTCGGCCAATTCGGCTTCGACGCGGCCGGCGACGACGGCGCCAAACTCGACCTGAGCCCGGTCGCGGGCCCCTTCGCCGGACATGTCGACGTGGTTGCGCGCGATCCGATGATCGGCTTCGAAATCGACCCGGGCCTCGAGGCGCGCGATGTTGCCGGCGTCAAGGCCGGTGCGCACAGTCGTTCGCTGCTGCGCGCCCGGGCCGGCAGCGAGATCGTCGATCAGGCAGCAATCACCCCATGGGGCGGCTTCGCGTTGAGCCCCTACACCGTGGTGCCGCTCAATGGCATCGACCAGGAGCGCTGGGCGATTCAGCCGATGGCGTTTTTGACGGCGGCGCTGCGCCTGCGGTCCATTCCTTCGCCGAGCGTCACCACGGAGAACGGCCGGCGATTGTTCATGGTGCACGTGGACGGCGACGGCTTTGCTTCGCGCGCCGAGTTTCCCGGCGAGGACTACTCGGGCGATGCGCTGTACGACAGGGTCTTCACACGCTATCGCGTCCCGATGACGCTCTCGGTCATCGAGGGCGAAGTCGGCCCGGCCGGGCGCTACCCTTCGATATCGCCGCGGCTCGAGGCAATCGCGCGCAAGATGTTTGCGCTGCCTTATGTCGAGATCGGCTCGCACACCTTTTCGCACCCGTTCGACTGGACGCTCGTCGATGCCAAAACCGGCACGCGGGTCGACCGCGGCGGCGGCGACACGGCGTTCTCGCTCGATATTCCGCACTATCAGTTCAATATAGATCGCGAGATTGGCGGCTCGATCGACTATATCGACACTCGGCTCGCGCCGCCGGGAAAGAAGACGGTGGTGCTGCAGTGGCCCGGCAATTGCCAGCCGCCCGCGCTCGTTGTGCGGAAGGTGGCCGCGGCCGGCGTCGCGAATATCAACGGCGGCGATACGGTCATCACGAAGCGCGCCAACAGCTGGACGAACATCGCGCCGATCGGCGTGGACAAGGGTCCCGGGGCGTATCAGATCTATGCGCCGAACCAGGACGAGAATGTCTATACGAACGATTGGCTCGGGCCATTCTATGGCTTTACGCGCGTGCTCGAAACGTACGATATGACCGAGCGGCCGCTGCGGTTCAAGCCGATCGACGTCTACTTCCACATGTATAGCGGCACGAAAATCGCGTCCTTGCGTGCGCTCGACGAGATCTTCTCGGCTGTCCTCAAGCAGCCGGTCCTGCCCGTGCACATCACGGACTACACGGAGAAAGTGCTCGATTGGCGTACGTTTGCCGTGGCGCGCAGCATCGTGCCGGGCAGCGATCAGTGGGTCGTGCGCGGCAACGGCGCGGTTCGCGAGGTGCATTGGCCGGGCAACAGCCGGCCCGATATCGGGCGCTCGCCCGGCGTCACGGGCTTCGCTCCGGGGCCGGACGGTACCTACGTCCATATCGACGACGGCGCCGCGGTGATCACGTTCGACGGCGCGGCAGGCGCGGCCACTCCCTATATCGAGCAGGCCAACGGTTTCGTGCGGCATTTCGTTCGGACTGCTCACGGTATGGCGTTCGAGTTCGGGGGCTACTACCAGCCGTTCGTAAAGCTCGCCGATGCCCGGGCATGCCGTGTGCGAGTCGGCGGCAAGCCCGTCACCGCGAGCGGCAACGCGGGCGAACTCCGTTTCGATGTACCCGCTGTAGAGGGATCGCATGTGACTTATCGACCTGTCGAGATCGACTGCGAGCGAGGTGGCCTCAAGTGAGCACGACCAACGCTCAACCGCCGCGCATCGCTCCGGCTTGGCTGATCGCGCTGCTTAGCGGCGCTGTCCTCGGCGCGCTCTACCTGGTTACGCCGCGAGGCGATATTCGGCAGCGCGTCGAAGCAACCGGTTCGCCGAGCTCGCTCAGCGTCGCTTATCTCGAGGCATGGTCGCGCGTGCAACCCGATAACGAGACCTTCATGACGGTGCTCGCATCGCAATATGCGCACCTGGGCCGTGTCGACGACGCCGAGCGCATGGCCGAGCGCCTCGACACGCTGCGCTCCGACGATGCGCACCGCACGGCGGCATTCGTGCGCGTGGCGATCGCCGAGCAGCGCTATTTTGCGCTGAGCAGTGCCGATGCACGCCGTCCGGCCGCACTCGCCGAGTGGCGAGCCCGCATTGCCGCGGCGGCGAAGGTCGCTCGTGCGGAGAAGGATTTGTCCTGGCTGGCGACGCGCGCCGCCGCATCCGGCGATCCGCGGCTTGCAGCGCAGCTCTATGCACAGTTGTCGAACGCCGACTCCCATGGCCGGCCGCAATGGGACACCTATGTCGCGCGGTATGCGCTCGAAGGCGGCGAATACCGCCTCGCCGCCGCCGCGTGGTTCCGCAAGCAGGATGCCGCACGCGATCGCGACGATGCGCGACGCTGCTTCCTGTCGGGGATCGGCGCGTTGCGCGCCGGGAATCTGATGGATGACGCCGTGGCGGCGGCCGAGACACATCTCGGCTCGCTTGCCGACGATCCGGCTACCCTCGTCGAACTCGTCAATCTGGCACGGGCCGCGAACCGCCCCGATGCGGTCGATCGCTTCGCGAAAATGCTCGCGAAGTATGCGCAGGCAGATGGCGCGCCGACGCGCGGCGTCTCGCAGCAGCGTGCCTACGCCTATATGGATGGGCCGCTGCCGGCACGCGGCGCGCAATGGTCCACACGTGCAGTGGCTGTCATTCGCGGCGAGCAAATGGACGGCTATGGCGTGATGCGTATCGCAGCGACGGCCCCCGCTCCGGCGGCTGACAACGCGCATGCGAGCAAGGCCAAGCCGACCCCTGCCGACGTCGCCTATGGTGCATTCGTCGAAGCGGGCGATATGGCCAGCGCCGAGCAGCTCGCGAAAGCGCAGGTCGAACGCAACCCGGGTTCGGCATTGTGGACGCAGCGTCTCGCGCAATCCGCGCAATGGAATCGCGATCCCGCGGTCGCGCTGCATGCCTGGCTCGCGTACGCACGCATCAGCAACGATCCCGCCGCGTGGGGCAACGTCCTGCGCATGGCGCCCATGCTCGACGATGACGAGGCGTACCTTGCGGCCGCCGAACGCGATGCACGAGCCGCGCCCGGAGATATGAAGAAGGTCGACGCGGTGACCGCGACGCTCGAACGGCTGGGACGTCCGGATCAAGCCATTGCCTTTTTGCGTTCGCTGCCGCGCGGCAAGAACGCGGATGCACTCGATACCCGCATCGGGCAGTTGGCCGAGCGTGCCGGTCATGACGATGTCGCGCTCGATGCTTATCGTTCGGCACAGACTCATCGGCCTCGCGATGTCGATGCCGCGCTGCGAACGGCGAGCGTGCTTTATCGCAAGGGGGACTACCGTGGCGCGTTCTCGGCGTTGCGTGCCGCGAGCCCGGCCGCAACCGACAACGATGCGCTCTACTGGCGCAATTACGGCGAGCTTGCGCGCCTGCTCAAGCGCGACGACGAGGCGAATCTGGCCTACCGCCACCTGCTGGCCGGCAAAGCCGCAACGCCCGACGATCTCGGCGACATGACGCATTTTTACGAGCCGTACCCGATCGATGCGGCGCGTGTCGCCGAGCTGCGTTTCAGGCGTGACCACAGCATGCTCGCGTTGCAGGACGCGATCTACTATTACACCGAAGCCGGCGCGACGGATCGCATCGAGAAACTGTTCGCGAGCCTCGACGCGAGCGAGCGGCAAGCGGTGCAGACTTCGCCGGCCGTACTGAGCGCGCGCGCGGAATATTACCGTCTGACCGGGCGGCCCGGCGAGGCAATCGCCGACCTTCGTGCCGCCCTGAGCTTGCCCGGTGCCAACAGCGATACGCGCTCAGCTTATTTGTGGATGCTCGTCGACTACGGTTCCGACGCGGAAGTCGCCGAGGCATTGCGGCGTATGCAGGGCCGCGAAGACACGAGTGCCGCGATGTGGGGACCGTTGGCCGCTGCGGCGATGCGGTTGCACAAGCCCGTTGTCGCGCTCGGGTATCTGCGGCGTCAGTCGGCCTCGCTCTCGCGCGATCCGCTGTGGTTGCTGACCTATGCCGATGCGCAGGAGATGGCCGGGCGCAGTGACCTCGCGTGGTCCATCCGGCATAAAGTCTGGCTGCAACTGGCGCGCGATCGAAACGTAACGGGCGGTCCGGACAGTGCGCGTCAGTCGACGCGAGCGACGCGCGGCGCACGCCCCGCCGAGGTCGTCGATGAGCTTCGCGGGCGGCGCGTTGCCCTGTCGACCACGTTCGCGACCGGCGATGCATCGCTCGCCATGCTCGACGATTTGCTCGCGGGCGATAAGCGTAACAACGTGCCCGAAGCGTCGCGTTCGCTTTTGGGAACGGTCGACGGTTTGCCGGGTCCGGGCAAGCTCGATCGGAGTGAGCTTGCCCACAATACGCGCCTGCGTCATGCGGTGGCGAAGGACGTGGCGATTGCCTGGGCGTTGTCGCGCGAGGCCAATCCGCTCGCCAAGCGCTGGCTGGCCCAGCAGTATGCGGCACGCTTGTCGCAGCCCGTCGATTCGCAACTCGCGATTGCGCTGGCCGACAACGACGAAGCGCAGATGAAGCGCTTGCTCGATGAGGCGCGCTCGCGCTTGCCGCTCTATGAGCGGATCGACGCGGCATCCGCGATCGATCGTCCGGGCGAGGCGCAGCAACTCGCCTTTACCGGTCTCGAAGGCGCGCCCGCCGACGACGAACTGCACACGCGCCTCGTGGACACGATGCTGGCGTGGCCGCAATCGATCGACGCGTCGGTCACGAACCACGTGGAGCATCCGCTCGACTATGTCGAACAGACGCTCGCGGCGAGTCGCAAGCTTTCCGACCGATACATGGTGGGGGTCGAGGGCGTGCAGCGCTTCATGCGCTCGACCGATCAGAGTCAACTCGTCAACGTTCCGAGCACCGAGCGCTCGATTGCCTTCAGCCTGCGCAGACAGACGCTCGATTCGATGTTCTCGGTCACGGGTGGCCGGCGCGAGGCGCTCAACAGTTTCTATACGCTGCAGCTTGCCGCGCAGGCCGGCCGCAACGGCCCGCTCGAGGTCGGCTTGCGGCTCGGACGCAACCAGACTGTCGACGAGAATCAGCTGCTGTTCGTGGGCGGCATGAAAGATAATGCGATCGGCGATTTCACGTGGCGCCTGACGCAGCGCATTTCGCTGACGGGTAACGTGGAAGCGAGCCGTTTTTACAGCCAGAGCCGCAACTATCTGGGCAGCGGGTTACTCACCTCGGGCGAGCTCAGCTACCGCATTCGCACCAATTACCCCGATTACACGCTGCGCCTCGTCGGCGCCCACGGCGACTATCACGCGAGCGGCAGCGCCGACGATCTCGTGACGAGGCTCGTGCCGATCGCGAATCGGCCCGTCACGGCAAGCGATCTGATGCCGCAGACGTATACGCAGTACGGACTCTTCTTCGGTTTCGGAGACGACTTGCGTACGCGGTACACGCGTGCCTGGCGGCCGTTCCTCGACGTCGGCATCATGCACGACTCGAATCAGGGATGGGGGCCGGGCGGCAGTATCGGGCTCGCGGGGTCGGTCTTCGGCGGGGATCACGCCGCGCTCTTCTTCGAGCATCAGCGCGTGTCCAGGCAGGGCACGCCGGTGACGCAAATCGGCGCGCGTTATAGCTGGTTTTACTGATCGTTTCATCGATCCGGCAAGCGGTTTCGAATCTAGCAGAATCAACAGAGTCAACAAGGAGTCATTCGATGAGCAACAACAAACGGTGGAGTCGTTCGCTGCAGTGGATCGTCTCGCTCGCGATGTCGGTCCTCGCGCTGGGCGCGTGCAGCTCGATCAGGCAAACCGCTGCGCCGGCACTCGGCGTGCAGGATTCGATCGCGGTCGTGCCGATGGTCAACTATACGGAGACGCCGGCGGCGGGCGGCAACGCGGCGGCTATCGCGGCGGGTGTGCTGCGCACGAACGGATGGAGCGATGTGCGTATCGCCCCGACCGACGAATCGTCGAGCGCGATGTTCGATACCGCGCAGCGCGAGAACGGCGAAAAGAAGCTGGCCTGGGCGCGTGAGCAGCACGTCAAGTACGTGCTGAGCGGCGCCGTCGAAGAGTGGCGCTACAAGACCGGCGTGGACGGCGAACCCGTTGCCGGCGTGACGCTCGAGCTCATCGATGCCGCCTCGGGCCGCGTGGTCTGGAGCGCGACGGGTACGCGTACGGGATGGAGCCGCTCGAGCCTCTCGGGTGTAGCGTCGACGTTGATCGGCGGCTTGCTCTCTCCGCTGCGTCCGCGTTCGTAAGTCCACACACGGATCAGGAGCCGATCGTGAACACCGTCAGCCCATCGCATGCGGGCAACTCATCGAAGCCGCGTCATTCGAACCCCTTCGGAAATCTCGGGCGTTTCCGCCGCTTCGTCGCACCGGCCGTCGCGCGGCCGCTCGCGATCGTGGAGACGGTCGCGTTCATGCTCGTCGTACTGGTACTTGCGCGCGTCATCGCGCCCGAGGATCCGTTGCTTGCCCATGCCGGCTTCGGCTGGCTGTGGATCGCGCCGCTCATCGTCGCATTGCGCTACGGCACGCTGCTCGGTCTTCTGGGCGGCGCGATGGTGACCGGGGCCGCGATGTTCGACGCGCATACGTTCGAAGCCGCCTGGCAGACGCCCTTTCTACTGGGTGGTCTCGTCCAAACGATCGTCGCGGGCCACTTCGGCGATACCTGGGGCAATCGCGCCGCGCGCGCCAGTGCGCTCAACGATTACCTCAACGATCGTCTGGTCGCATTGACGAACAGCCACTACTTGATGCGCCTGTCGCACGAGCGGCTCGAAAAAGATCTGTTGACCAAGCCGACCACACTGCGCGACGCCATCACCGAGCTTCGACGCCTGTCGGTCACGCGCAGCGCCGAGGGCGAGATGGCCCGGCCCGCTGCTACGGATGGTGAAAACGCGGCGATCGTCGGTGCGCAAGCGCTGCTCGAGTTCGTGGCACAGGCCTGCCAGATCGACGTGGCGGCGCTTTATCCAATCGAGAAGGGCCATCTGGCCAGCCGGCCGCTCGCGACGATCGGCGATTCGTTCGAGCTCGACGGCCGCGATCCGTTGCTCGTGCGCGCGCTCGAGAGCAAGCACATCGCGCATGTGCACGGCAACGAAGACAGCGCCGTGACCCGGACCGGGCTCGTCGTATGCGCGCCGCTCGTGGCGGCCGACGGCAGCATGCCTGCGATGCTCGTGATCAAGCGGATGCCGTTCCTTTCGCTCAATTTCGAAAACCTTCAGTTGCTGCTGGTGATGCTCGGCTACTACGCCGATGGCGTCGAGCATGTGACGCTCGTGGACAGCGTGTTGCGCGACGTGCCGGCGTGCCCGGTCGATTTCGCGCTCGAACTCGCGCGGCTTTCGCGGCTCGAACGCGAGTGCGGGATTGCATCGTCGCTCGTCGCACTGGTGTTTCCGCGCGACGAAGCCGGCGATTCGCTCTATGAACACGTGCTGCGCCGCCGGCGTTCGCTCGATCTGATCTGGCCGCTCAGGACCCCTAACGAATCCGTCATCGTCAACCTGATGCCGGCGACCGACGGCACGGGCGTCGACGGCTACCTCGCGCGCATCGAGGGCAGCCTCGAGGCCCAGTTCCGCGTCGACTTCGAGGCGGCGCGCATCGGCGTGCATACGCTGCATCTTGCCGATGGCGAACCGGGCCGCGCGCTCGCGCGCTTTTTGAAACGAAGCGGCATCGATGGCTAAGACCACTTCCCTTTCGCGCACGCTTTGCGCCGCGGCACTTGCGGTGACGGCGGCGCTCGAGTTCTTCCTGGGCTGGCGCGTGATCGCGGATGGCCAGAGCCTGTCCGTGCTGCCCGATCCGTTCCTCACGCTGGTCGCGCTCACGTTCGGCTTCGGCATCGTCGAGGCGTGGCTCGTGCGTGCGATTTTGCCGGACGCCTATCGCGAACCGCGCGGTTGGACGCTGTTGTGGCTGTGGCTCGCATGTTCGCTCGTGCCCGTGCTCGGCGGCCTCGTGGTGCTCGTAGGCTGTATCTGGGCGGCCTGTTTTCCGGCCGAGGACACTTCGCGGCGGTATGGTGAAGTGGCGCGCCCGCAGTTCGTTTCCTATCTGATCTCGCGCGTCTCGCATGGGGGCGGCGCGCGTTTGCAGGCGCGGCTCATCAACACACGCGTCGCCGCGCAAGACAGATTGTCGGCGCTCGTAGCCATTCAGGGCATGCCGACGCGCACCACTGGAGCGCTGTTGCGCGAGTTGCTCGCCGATCCGATCGAAGACGTTCGCCTCATTGCGTACGGGGCGCTCGATCGTGCGGAGAACGAGATCATGCAGCAGATCTTTCGCACGACGAAGCTGCTCGAGCAAACGCCTGAAGGCGCACGGCACGAGCGGCATGTCATGCACCGCCAACTGGCCGAGCTCTACTTCGAACTGATCTATCAGAACCTCGTACACGGACCGGTTTACCGCCATACGCTGACACAGGCCGATCAACATGCCCAGGCGGCGCTGGCGATAGACGACAGCGACGCCGCGCTCTGGTTGATTCGCGGCCGCGTCGCGCTCGTCAGCAACAATGCGGAAGAAGCGGGGCGCTACATCGACTGGGCACAGACGCGCGGATTCCCGCGCGAGCGGCTCGTGCCGTGGCTCGCCGAAATCGCCTATCTGCGCGGCGAATACGCGCGCGTTGCGGAGCTGCTGGGTTCGCTCGGCAATACGGCGGCCGTACCGATACTCAAACCCCTGGTGCGCTACTGGTCATGAATTCGTCATTGCTTCGTCGTGCGGCCGATGCCGATGTCTGCCTGCTGCTCGAAGGCACGTTTCCCTATGTCCGCGGAGGGGTGTCGAGCTGGGTCGACGGCATGATCCGCGCGTTCCCCGATATTCGCTTTGCGATCGCATTCATCGGTAGCCGCCGGGAGGATTATGGCGATCCCGCATTTGCGTTGCCCGAGAACGTCGTTCACTTCACGGAGCAGTTCCTCTACGAGCAAAAGCCTGCCGATCATGAGACGGCTCATGAAATCGCAGGCGATGCGGATGCCTTCGCGCACTCCGCGCGGCTGCATGCGGCATGGCGTTCGGCGGACGCGGCGGACGGCACGGCGCTGATGACGGAGGTCGCGAAGCTGATCGGCGACGATGGCCCGCTCAACGAAAAGGCGTTTCTGTCGAGCCGCGCGGCCTGGAACTACATCGTCGATCAATATCGGGAAAACTGCACGGACCCGTCGTTCACGGATTACTTCTGGACGGTGCGGATCATGCACCAGCCGCTGTGGCAGCTCGAGCGAATGACGCGCACGTTGCCGCCGGCGCGTATCTACCACACGATATCGACCGGCTATGCCGGTTTTCTCGGTACGTTGCTGCACTACCGGACAGGGCGTCCCCTGATCGTTTCCGAACACGGCATCTACACGAAAGAGCGCAAGATCGACTTGTTGCAAAGCGATTGGATCAGCGATAACCGCGGCGCCTTCGAAAAGGACGTCTCGAAGATCAGCTATTTCCGCGAACTGTGGGTGCGCTTTTTCGAAGCGCTCGGACGCATGTCGTACGATGCGGCCGATGAGATCGTGGCGCTTTACGAAGCCAATCGAAAGCGCCAGATTGCGGACGGTGCCAACGCGGCGATCACACAAAACATCCCGAACGGCGTCGATGTGAAGTCTCTTTCGACGTTGGTCGAGCGCCGCTCGACGGGCAAGCGGCGTGTCGTCGCGCTCGTCGGGCGCGTCGTGCCGATCAAGGACGTAAAGACCTTCATCCGCGGCATTTTCATTGCGTCGCGGACGATGCCCGACATCGTCGCGTGGATCGTCGGCCCTGAAGAAGAGGACCGCGACTATGCCGAGGAGTGCCGCGCGCTCGCGCAAAGCCTCGGATTGGCCGATCGTATCGAGTTTCATGGGTTCAAGCGCATGGACGAGATGCTGCCGTCCATCGATCTGATTGCGCTCACGTCGATCAGCGAGGCGTTGCCGCTCGTCGTGCTCGAAGGGTTCGCCGCGGGGGTGCCGGCCGTGACGACCGACGTCGGCGCATGCCGTCAATTGATCGAAGGCGACGGAGCCGAAGATGCCGCGCTCGGGTCCGCCGGCGCAATCGTGCCGATCGCCAATCCGGCGGCGTTCGCCCAGGCCGTGCTGGATATGCTGGGCAACGAGGCGCAATGGGAGCGTGCGCAGCAGGCAGCCATCGCTCGCGTGCACCGGTTCTATACCAAAGAGAAGATGATCGAGCGATATCGCGCACTGTATGAAAAGCTGCGCACCCTGCCGGAGCGCGAACGGCGCGGGCTGGACAAAGCCAAGGGTTGCCCGATGCATGCGGGCGGCGCGGCTCACGCGCCATCGTCCACTTCGTCGACACCGGGAGCGCGCTGATGGCTGGTATCGGGTTCGAACTGCGCAAGATATTGAAGGGCGATACGCTCGCCGGTGCGGCGCGGGCATATGCCTACGCGGGTCTGATCAGCTCGGGTCCGCTCATTCTGTCGATTCTGGGCATCCTGATCATCGGCCTGATGAGCGTCGGCTACACGATCCCGCGTTACGCGATCGTGCAGTTCCAGGTTTCGGTCACCTATCTGATCGCATGTAGTCTGATCGTCACCGGGCCGTTGCAGCTTTCGTTCACGCGCTTCATCTCCGATCGCTTGTTCGAAAAGCGCGACGATCTCGTGCTATCGACGTATAACGGGGTGGTGCTTCTCTCGAGCGCCGCGTCGGGCCTGGTCGGTCTGCTCGCTGTCGGCCTCGCGTTTCGCGGGGAGCCGCTCGCTTATCGGATGCTGATGGTGGCGGGCGGTGTGGTGATCAGCAATATCTGGGTGGCCGTCATTTTCCTGTCGAGCGTCAAGCAGTACCGGCAGATCTTGTTCGTGTTCGTCCTCGGTTACGCGTGTACCGTCGTCTTTTCGTTGCTGCTCAACCGGCAAGGTATCTCGGGTCTGCTGGGCGGCTTCGTGGCGGGGCACGTGGTATTGCTGGCCGGACTGTCCGGCCTCATTTATCGCAACTACCGCAGTCCCCGGTTCATTTCGTTCGAGATGCTGGACCGGCGCTTCGCTTATCCGAGCCTTGCGCTCGTCGGGCTGTGCTTCAACGTCGGCGTCTGGCTCGACAAGTTCATGTTCTGGTATGCGCCGAGTACGGGCGCGCAAGTCATCGGTCCGCTGCACGCTTCGGTGATCTATGACATTCCCGTGTTCATGGCCTATATTTGCGTGATGCCGGGTATGGCTGCGTTTCTCGTGCGCATCGAAGCCGATTTCGTCGAATACTACGATGCGTTTTATGAGGCCGTGCGACGCGGCGCGACGCTGAGGCATATCAACGATATGCGCGACATGATGGTGACGAGCGTGCGGGCGGGCTTGTTCGAAATCGTCAAGATCCAGACGGTCGTGCTGCTCTTCGTCGCGGTGTTCGGGCCGCGTCTGCTTCAGGCGCTACATATTTCGACGCTTTACATGCCGTTGCTACTGATCGACGTCATTGCGGCGAGCCTGCAGATTCTTTTGCTGGGGATCCTCAATGTGCTGTTCTATCTCGACGAGCGCCGTGTCGTGCTGCGCATTTGCGTGGCATTCGTCGCGCTCAACGGAACGCTGACGGCGATCACGCTCTGGATGGCGCCCGATTATTACGGCTATGGGTTCGCGTTGACGCTGCTGATTCTCGTTGCCGTGTCCGTGCTCGCGCTCGATCGCATCTTCGGCCGCCTCGAGTACGAGACGTATATGTTGCGCAACTGAGGCGAGGGTTCATGCCGGGACGAGTCAATCGAGGGCTGACGCGAGCGTTGGCGGTGCTCGTTTCGTTCATGGCGGCACTCACGCTTGCACCGACGCGTCAGGCACACGCCGAGGACCGTCGTACAGGCGAGCCTCGCTTCGATTCCGTGGCGTTTTTTTACGGCGATCGTGTGCCTGTCGATCGCCTCTCGCATTTCGATGTGGCGGTGGTCGAGCCCGATGCGGCATTCGACCCGCGAGAGCATGCCGGCGCTGGGCCGCAATGGTTCGCGTATGTGAGCGTCGGGGAGGTGTTGGCGAATCGCAATTATTTTTCCGCCATGCCGCGACGTTGGCTGACCGGGCGCAACAAGGACTGGGACTCCGCGATAGTCGATCAGTCGGCGCGCGGGTGGCCAGCATTCTTCGTCAGACACGTCATTTCGCCGCTCGCGCAACGCGGGTTTCGCGGCTTTTTTCTCGATACGCTCGACTCGTACCAGCTGATTGCCAAGAACGAGCATGACCGCGCACGGCAGCGTGCCGGCCTCGTCGCAGTGATTCGCGCGATCAAGAAGCGCTATCCCGATGCGCATTTGATTTTGAATCGCGGGTTTGAAATATTGCCCGAGGTGCACGATCTCGTTTCGGCGGTGGCATTCGAATCGCTTTACGGCCGCTGGGATCAAGGCAATCGCCAGTATGGCGAGGTGCCGCAGGCGGACCGGGACTGGCTGCTGGGGCAGGCGAGGGCGGTTCGCGACCGATATGGGTTGCCTGTCGTCTCGATCGATTACTGCCCCCCGAGGAGCCGGCCCGCTGCCGCGAAATCGCGCGGAAGATTGCGGCCGACGGTTTTGTCCCCTATGTGACCGATGGGGGATTGCAGACGGTTGGTGTGGGGTCGGGTGAGGCTGCAGCGCGGTAGCCTCGTAGGTCAGCTCTTGCCTTGCAGCGTGTCGAGGCTTTTCCGCAGGGCGGTCATGGCTGCATGGCAGTACGCCTGACTGGGTTTGTCGGCCCGCAGCGCTGCGAGGGTGCGATCGATTCAGTTCTTGTCCTCAATCGCGAATCGGAACGGCACCTCTGGCTGAGTAAAGCGAAGCCGCATCTTGTTGTGCATTGGGACAAAACGCCGATGCTCGAAGGTGAAATACGATATCAGCAGACCGACGCGCGACTCCTGTGCATCGTCGAACAAATAGCTGTTTTTCGGAAAAGCGAAGCCTCCCTCTTTCGCCTCCATTACTGCTCGGCACGACGAGAGCAAGCTCGGTAAATGCAAAAACGTCACTTTGCCTTTGGGCGTCAACGGGTCGACCAGTAGGTAGATTTGTTTGTGGCGATCGGACTCACCCGACCCGCTGCTATCTCCTTGCACGCAGAGGACGGCGGGGTGAGCGCTTGTTCGTCTGGCGAGAAAAACGTTGGCACTCTGGGGGCGAAATCCGATGGGTGTTCACCGGGGAACGTCGTTGCGCTCCCATACCGAAAGGCCTTGCCGTTGGCCGTTATTTGGTCTGCTGCCAATGCGATCCGCACCGGTTGCTTTTCCACCGCGGCGGTCAGTTCGGTGTGAACGCCTTGCTTACCCGGGACGGAATAGGCCACGCCAGACTCGGACTCGATTGGATCGCCGAAAACTGCACCTGGTCGGGCGGCGTAAAACGCGTCGTAGCTCTCGTAGGTTTCCTCCGCGTGAGCGTTGCCTAGAGAAATGGTGGCCAGCGCTGTTACTAGCAAGATAGTGGGTTTTATCGGTATGCCTTTCCTCCCGTGGCCTTCACGTAGTCCGGATTGTGCAACCAGAAAACGGTGCTGCCGGCGGGCGGCAGTCGAAATCCGCACCGGACCGTAGCGCCCGCGTTCGCCACCGTCGACGATTTTTCCAGTCTTCTTGTTGCGGATTTTCCATCGCACCATGACTTCGCCCCGTTTCTCCGGCGTCAACGGTTCCGTTCATGTCGAAAAACCAAGCAAAAGATACCTGCCACGGCGCAGCTCGACGCCGCCTAAAACGTTTTCACCCGGCATAAATTCCCGAAAATAGTTAATAATTTTTAAGATATTTAAGCCGGTGGCATAAATCATTTCCATTGCCATCCATTTAATTTAAGATTCCATTTTTTTGATTGCCGATGTGGCTGGAAAGGGGTTATTTGACATGGGTAGATCAGCTCATTCGCTCATGCTCGAGACGGGAGTCGAGCAAGCCAACCGAACGCTGATACTGCAAACCCCGGACGGGACGCCCACGCTCTTGCCTCAGCGCGTGGTCGGCGAATCCCGTATCGGCCGAGGCTTTGAACTCATAATCGACCTCGTCTCGCGAGAGCGAACCCTCGAACTCAAAAAGTTGATGGGGCAGCCGGTCACGTTGTGGGTCCTTCAGCCCGACGATACGTATCTTCCTTGTCACGGTTATGTATTCGCAACTCGCCGCCTCGGTGGGGACGGTGGCCTCACGTACTATCAACTCTCGCTGTCGTCATGGATGCGATTTCTGCGGCACCGAAAGGACGCGAGAATTTTTCAAGACCTCACGACAGCCGGCATCATTGCGCAGGTATTCGAAGGCCATCCGCTCGCAAGGGGACATTACCGGTTCGACGTCAGGGACGCGGGCGCCAAGCGCTCTTACTGCACACAGTACGAGACCGATGCGAACTTCGTCCACCGGCTGATGGAATCCGAAGGCTGGTTCACGTACATCGAACAAGCGAACGACGGGAAGTTGCATACGGTCGTGATCACTGACGATATTGACCGGTTCAAGCCCCTCGATTCGCAAGAGGTCACGTTTTATCGTGGCGAGAGAGAAGGCCGTATCGATACACTCGTGGAGTGGGGCAGCGAGCGCATCGTCGAGAGCGTTGCATACGCTGTGCGCACGGCCGATTACAAGCTCCCGAGCATGCCGAGAGCGCGCGCGGGAACTTCCTGGGCGCAACGCGGCGGAGTGCCCCAAGAACTCGAGGTCTATGAGTACGCGGGGCACTACAGTTTTCCCGTGCGCGAAGGGGGCAAGGACCAGGGCGAACGCTATGTGCGCATTCGCCTCGAAGAGTTGGATGCTCGGAGCAAGCGATTTTTTGGCGTCGGCAGCGTGCGGTGCATGGATGCGGGCCGGTGGTTCCGCTTGAAGGACCACCCTGAGCATGACACCGATAAAGCTCAAGACCGGGAATTTGCGACCATCGCCGTTCGTTGGTACATCCAGAACAATCTGCCGCTGGGTAACAGCCGCCCGTTTCCGCACAGCTTGCAGCGGCAAATGGCACGTGTTCGCGCGGAACACAAGGACCTCAAGACGGTGTTTACGTCGACCGATCCGACCGGGGGCGAAAGCTTCTTTCTTGTCGAGATCGAGGCGCAACGCAAGCGCGTACCGTATCGTAGCCCGTTCGAGCACAAGAAGCCGGCAATGCACATGCAAACCGCAACGGTTGTCGGGCCGGCCAATGAAGAGGTGTACACCGATGAATTGAACCGCGTGAAGGTGCAGATGCATTGGGACCGGCTGGGGAACAAAGATCAGTCGTCTTCATGCTGGCTGCGCGCGGTTTCGCCGCATGCGGGGAGCACGTTCGGGGGCGTGTTCGTTCCAAGGGTAGGTCACGAAGTCGCCATCGACTATATCGACGGGGACTGCGACCGGCCCGTCGTCACGGGCGTGCTCTTCAACGGTATCAATACGCCGCACTGGCATACGAACGGCCTGTTGTCCGGCTTCAAGTCCAAGGAGTATGGCGGATACGGTTTCAATCAGCTCGTTTTCGATGACTCGACGGCACAAAGTCGCGCGCAACTTTATTGTTCGACGGCAAATTCATATCTCCACATCGGGTACCTCGTCGACCACAGCGGCAATACACGCGGGAATTACCTCGGCACGGGCTTCGACTTGAAGACCGACTCGTCGGGTACCGTACGCGCAGGACAAGGGCTTTACGTTTCGACTTATGCGCGCGGCGGCACATCGAGTCAGGCGCTCGATGCCAAGGAGGCGACTCGACATCTGATGGACTCGAGCGGCGTGATCCAGCGACGGTCGCTCGCGGCCGCAGACGGCCAGGCTGAGGGGCTGGATGAGGCGCAAAGCGCAATCAAAGACTTCGCCGCATCCACACAGAACGATGCTCAAGGAACGATGAGCGGTGGCCGCACCGCTGGCGGCGGCACGGGTACTGCGAACTCGTTTTCGCAGCCCATCATGCTGCTGGCGAGCCCCTCCGGTATGGGATTGTCGGCTCAGCAATCGCTGCACGCAGCGGCTACCGAACATATCAACCTCGTGAGTGGCTCCAGCACGTATGTGTCGGCGGCGAAGTCCTGGATTGCGAGCGTCGGCGACAAGCTCAGCTTTTTCGTGCAAAACGCCGGTATCAAGTTGTTCGCAGGCAAAGGCAAAGTCGAACTCCAAGCGCAGTCGGACAACATCGAAATCACGGCTGACAAGACCGTGAAGGTTATTTCGACGGCTAGTGCTGTGGAGGTCACTGCGCAAAAAGAGATCACGCTCAAAGCGGGCGGCGCGACGATCCGACTGGCCGACGGCAACATCTATCTGCATGCGCCGGGAACGGTCGAGGTCAAGGGCGCACAGTTCGTGGTCGACGGACCGGCAAGTGAGAATGCCTCCGCGCAGCTCACAGCCGCCAAATCCTGCGCCCAGCAGATGGGCGCAGCGGCACAGTCCGGCGCTGCGCTCGTATAGGTCACGGCATGATTCACTATGTCATCGTTGAGCCCCTCAACGGCAAGCTCGAACTGCCGGGCGCGCCGCCTGTCTACGACGTCGGTGAGTTCGTTCCCGAGACACGACCGGAGCTGGAGGGCACGGCGCCCATGTTGTATTGCGCTGAGCATCCTGACGAGCAGTTGCCGGCACTGCGTGAGCAAGCGGAACGCGACCGAGCCGCAGGAACGCCGCCGGTCATCTGCGCCATTCTCGAATGCGATAAAGCTTCCACTCGATTGCGGCGGCATTTGGCGAACCGCCTGCTGCTGCCAAAGCCTACGGAAGGAACCTCAATTTTCCGGTTCTACGATCCGCGCGTGTTTGCGCATTTGCGATGGATACTGAAACCCGAACAACTCGGCGCGCTGATGGGGCCCGTGACGCGTTGGTCCTATCTCGACAGCGCGGCGGAATGGGTGAGACTCGAGGGCGCAAAAGCCCCGAACGAGGAGTTTGCAATTACGAAGGCGCAATACGAGCAAGTTACGCGCATCGAGGTCATCGAGCGGGCGCTTCAAATACTGCTTGGCAGCGGTGCGCCTCTCAAGCCCGGCATGCCTTCGCTGCTCGATGCGCAACTGGCGAAGGGCGAGATGTATGGCCTTTCTGGCGCTGACTTGCTCGCGTTCGCCCTGCACGGCGCGATCGTCTCTCCGTATTTCGACCGCCATCCCCGTGTCCGGACCGTGTTGCAGGCGCCTGACAAAGCGCCGTATGCGGAGACCGTCGCACGCTGGACGCAGGGCGATTGGGAAGCCATCGCGCGCGAAAGCATCCAGTACCAATGACCGCGGCATCGCCACACGTTTTAACGAAACAAGAATATGGCTTACGACTTCGATTTCTCGAATATCGGTCAGTTGACGACAGCGGCAATGCAGGCGTCCACGCGCGAGCCCGGCAGCTGCAACATGTGCAAAAAGAAGGGCTTGCCCATCTTGCCGGTCCGTTACTCGGCGTTCGCCGATACGAAGGCGCACAGCGCCGCCGGCGCGATGAGACTCATGGGCGGAAGGTTCGGCGACGGGGTGACGAACATCGCGCTGAAAAAGGCCAAGTACGCGTTGCGCACGCTGCGCTACGGCTATGTGTACGTGTTCTATCCGAAGACCGGGCGTTGGCAAGCATATGCGGTGACTGTCGAAGGGAATCTGTACGAATACCCTCTCGATATGAATATCGACCGGAGCCTCGAACAGCCGTTCAACTGTCATCAGGCCGGACATGCGCAACTGGCGCAGTGCATCACTATCGAGGATGCCGAAAAGGCAGGCGTCGTCTATATCGCCTTCAGCGACGAGCGGTGGACGAAAAAGGTCCGCGACGCGTATGCATCGAACTTCATGGGCTGCCGCGACAAGCGAATGCAAAAGTTCGACGCAGCGGGGTGGTTCAACGGCAGCACGCAGCAGCATCACGCGGAAAGCGTGACACACGTTGCCGACCTGTTGAGCGAGTACAAGGCGAACCCTTCGGAGGCACTGACGACCGCGCTCTTCCCGTATCACAACCGCGCCGGACAAGGATCCGCGTTGAAGAAGGCGATGGACTCCATCACCCCAGACAAGGGGCTTGTTTTCGCGCTGTGGGACCCCGTCGGGATCACGCAAGAGTTGAACTTCGAACAGCGGCTCGCATTCGGCGCTGCGCTCGAGCCATACGGGCACGGGATCTGGACCGCGAGCGCCATCGATGCGTTGCACGAAGCCGTTGTTGCGTCGGCCAAGGAGGACGTCGAAAACGGCTCGCGTCTGCTCGAGTCCAATGCCTATGAGGGGTTGGGCACGACGGCGATTTTCGACGGCGGGAAGCTGCTCGAAAAGCAGCTCAAGAGCATCGAGAAGATGAAGGAAGCAGGTCTCGTCAGTGCCGGCCCCGAAGCCTGGAAACCGTACACGTTTCACTATCGGCCGCAAGCCATCCACGATTTCAAAAAGAATATGGCTGCGAAGTTGGAGCAAGAGCAGACGAGTACGTTAGTGCCGCTTTCGCAGGACCACAAAGCTTGGCTAACCAGTGCTGCGCTGCTGGACGTTTTTCAATTCGACTACGAAGAGGGGAATTGCCGGAGCGGTGTCAGCTATACGAATATGCTCACGAACTGCATCGAGGGCGCGGCGGACCGCAAGGAGACGGTCGACGTGCTCGTCACGTGGGCGAAGGGTGACGTCTCCGATAAGCGCAATCCGCTGCTGCGCGCGTTTGTGCTGAATCACCCGGTCTTGGGCGAGAAGGTCAAGGAGGCTTCGAGCTATCCCTATATCGAAATGCGGGAGTCCGTGGCGAAGCTCATCGAGGCTTATAGCAAGATCGAAGAGGTCGCCGAGAAGGCTGACCGCAGCCTCAAAGGGATAATCGCAAGCTCGTTTGCACGTCTGCTGCACGAGGCCGGCGGGCCGATTGTCCAAGCTGTTAGTTCGAGTGTGGATGCGACGGCTGCGAAAGTGCTCTACGCGGCGATGTGTATGCGGACGAAAAAGCTGTTCGAGTTCAAAGCGTTGTGGGGTTCGCCCAATCAGTGGGTCTACTATATCGCTAGGCAGATGCAGGAAATGATGCCGGGACGGCAGAAAATCGATGTTCAGGATTTGCAAACGAAGCTACGCGATAAAGCGGCGCCTGCCGGCGACAAGGACTTGGAAGTGAAGGTCAAGCAGTTTGTGCCCGTCCAAAGCAATGCGGAGGAGGCAGCGGCCCTATCCAGCGTCAAGGGCACGCGGAGTCTGTCGCAGCAGATGGTCGCGTCGACGCTGACGCCCAATGTCGTTGAAAATGTCTATATGCCCAAGTTCAGGCTCATGGCCAAAGGTGAGCCGGGATTTGCCGGCATTGGGGCGATTTTTAATGCTATCAACCTGCACCTCGCCCGAGCAGAACTGAAGAAGTCCAACCGGTTCAACGAGACGGAGAATGGCGTCAAGTTCGACAATGCAGTCGCTGGGCTGGTGGCGAGTGTTGCCCAGTATGGGGGGTCTGCGCTCGAGCAGTTGGAGAAAGGACACGTCGAGCTATCGGGGCGCCTGGCCAAGTTCGGTCGCTTCCTCCGAACTGTTGGAAGGTATGGGGGAGCGATAGTTGGCCTCGTGTCAGCTACCATTGACGCATACCACCTTATCGACGAGACCAAACACGGTAATGCCGTATTGGCATTGCTGTACGGCACTTCAGCCGCCGTAGGCGTCGCCCTGACTGTTGCAGCATTTGTTGGTTCCGTCTTGACGCTTCCGCTACTGGTCTTGGCGGCCATCATCGGCGTGCTAATTAGCTACGTCAAGCGTGAGGCTTACGATTGGCTCGAACAATGCTATTTTGGTGTCAAGCCGCGCGACGAAAGATTTGAACCCCTGGAGGAAGACCGGAAGGCGTTCTTGGCAATCTTCTCTTGACTGGAAAAGACATGGCATTTGATGGACTCGCATGGTATCGCTTGAACCGCCCCGTGACGGAAATAGAAGCTTCGTCGCGGCTAGACATAAGCAAACCATTGACGGAAGAGCCGAGAAGCTCTGGAAGCGCCTTTAATGCTACCAACTCATTTTTGGAAGTGTGCGACGGATTACACCGCGAAAGAGGTTGGGGGCTCCTCGCCTTTTTGACTGGCGGTATCGCAGCCTTGTGCCTGTCAGCTGTGTTCGTTTGGCTTTTAGTCGATATGCCCTCGCTGGTTCGCGAGAAGGGGCAGGCTTGGATTCTTTACTGGGGATTCAGTTTGCTTACGGCTTTTCTGCTGTGCCTCTTCGCTTTGACAGTGCGCTTACTTCTTGTTGACTGTTTCAACTACACTCGCAAGCCGATACGATTCAATAGGGCTGATCGCACAATATACGCATTTCGCCACAACGGGCCCGGCGGGGTTCTATCCGTTCCATGGGACAGTGCCTTCTTATACGTTGAGCGCAAACCCAAAGCCGGCCTGGGAGGTACCGCTCCCCGTGTCGTTCGTTGTCTGGTCCTAAACGACAAGGGACTGGTCGTAGACACGTTCTCAATTGGAAAGTACGTAGACTTGGCGTTTGATGAGAGCAGCCCGGCCGGCCACCAGGTGATGGGGGAACTGTACCAAGACTTCGAATACTATCGACGGTTTATGGAAGAAGGTCCGTCGTCCGTGCCGCCAGTCGCCGAATTCCTTACGACGGAAGTCTCGTTTCGCAATGCTCTGAAGTTGCAGTTCGATGGCGCGTCCGAGTTAATGAATTCCTCGAATCCAGTTATGTGGCTCGTGATGGTTGTGGCCGCGATACCGACGTTCATTCAGGCGGTCGCGTATTACCTCTCGCAGTTGACATGCCGCGAGCCCGCGTGGCCCGAAGCGGTCGAGCGCGCATGCAGTCCTACGGCAACCGAGGCGGAAGGACTCGCATCATGAACCGAAGATTTATCCGCAAGGGTGACCAAACCACCTGCAATGGCGTCGTCGAAGACGGCATCGAGAATTCGTCGTTCCAGGGACAGCCGTTGGCTTACCTCGGCGGCCGCGTGCAGTGTCCAGCCTGCCGGACCCAAGGCGTCATCATCAGCGATGGCGTTCCACGCACGATGACGGTCACAGGCAAGCAGGTCGCGCTTGAAAACGACCTTTGCCAGTGCAAATGCGAACCCCTGCCGAGACTCATCGCATCGCAGGCAATTGGATCCGTAGCGACGTAATCGGCGGCGCGCTTACGCGAGCACGCCTCCCGCGGAGCAGCGTCCGCGCGTGCGAGCGCGTCCGGGGGAACACTACGTCCGACGCGATACGGACAAGCGGTCATGATCTGAAATGGCGTCGCCGCTTGCGCCAACTTCGACTTCTCGAACATAGGGATGCCCGTGTCGCGGCCGCGCGGGTGGTCTTGGGACGTTGCGATTGCAATCGCGATCCCGGAGTAGCGACTGCAACTCCGGTGAACGCGCCGGTAGGCTGCTAGCGGCGCATGAGTGCTCGGCAACCTCGCATCGCCATCTTCCCGCGGCATTGTTGGCTCCCCAGAGCCGGCGCGAAAAGCTCGCCCTGGGAGAAGTGCCGCGTGTAGTGCTCCGCACCCGACACACTGCACGAAAATGAGTAAATGATATTGCGAGTCATTCTCATTTGCGTTAATGTTAACGATAAGCGAGCTCGAGCCAGAGCACGTTTCGTCAACACTCAACAACAACACCGTCGAACAATCATGTCATTTCGGCCTTGCAGTGCTGCCGTTCGGTCTATTTATCCGATTGCCGCTCCGTCTTCCGTCGCTCTCAAACCTTTATTGATCGCGGTACGCATGGCTTTTGCCGGTTTGTTGGCGACGGGCCTAAGTACTGTCGCCTGCGCGCAGGCATCCCCGGACTCGGCGACGAGCCCGAGCGATTCGCGCAACACGCTCCCCGCGGTCGTGGTCAAGACCGACGCAGTGGCGGACGAACCCGTCAAACCCTACGTGGGCGGGCAGATCGCCGAGGGCGGGCGGCTGGGATTGCTCGGCAACAAGAGCGCAATGGACACCCCGTTCAGCGTGAGCAACTACACGTCGCAGCGCATGGACGATCAACAGGCGCCCACGCTCGGCGATGCGCTGAACAAGGACCCATCGATTCGTTTCACTGGGCAAACGGGCGGTGTGACCGATTCGTTTTATATCCGCGGCTTTCCAGTCAATGAAGGCAATCTGAGCGATTTCGCGTTCGACGGCGTATATGGCGTGGTGCCGAACTATCACGTCTTCACCGAATACGTCGAGCGTGTCGATGTGCTCAAGGGGCCGGGGGCGCTGCTTTACGGCATGTCGCCGAACGGCGGCGTCGGGGGCGTCGTCAACATCGTGCCGAAGCGGCCGCTCGCGAAAGACCTCACGCGCTTCACCGCAGACTACACGTCGGATTCCCAGGTGGGTGGCCATATCGATATGAGCCGGCGGTTCGGCAGCGAACGGCAGTTCGGCATTCGTTTCAACGGGCTGCATCGCCAAGGCGGCACACCGCTCGATAACCAGCGTTCGCGCGCGGACGTCGGCGCCTTGTCGCTCGATTACCAGGGCGAGCGATTCCGGGCGACGCTCGATGTCATCGAGCAATATCAATGGATCGATGCACCCACACGGCCTTTCCTCGTGACCTCGGGCATCGCGGTGCCATCTGCCGCTGACGGAAGGCGCAACGTCACGCAATCGTGGAGCTGGTTCAAATCCTACGATCAGTCGACGCTGCTGCATGCCGAATACGACGTGAACAGCAACGTGACGGTATTCGCCGATGCAGGCGGCGCCAAGACCGATGTTGCGCGGCTGTCCGACCAGACGCCGACGATCATCGATGCCGCGGGCGATACGCGCTCGACGCCGCAGAACTGGAAATTCCAGGTCAACCGCTGGAGCGCCGACACGGGCTTGCGCGCCCACTTCGATACGGGTCCGGTCAAGCATGCGCTGACGCTGCAGGCGAGTCTCTATCAGGATCGTCTCGCGCAGACGAGCAATTCCGGCACCGCGATTTTCTCGAACATTTATTCGCCCGTTGCGAGCCCGGCTCAGGCCATCGCTTCGCCGTCGAGTGCGCCGAAGGTGTCGTCGTCGCAACTGACGGGCGTGGCGCTCGCGGATACGCTGAGCGTCTTGAACGATCGGGTCCAGTTCACGGCCGGCGTGCGCCATCAACAAGTCGAGTCGGACAACTTCAGCGCAGCCACTGGCGCCAAGACGACATCCTACGACAAGAGTGCGGTGACGCCGTTGGTGGGGATCGTCTTCAAACCCGTGCAGAACGTTTCGCTCTATGCAAACTATATCGAAGGGCTCAGCAAGGGCGACATTGCGCCGGCTGCCGCTTCGAACGCGGGCCAAGTGTTCGCGCCGTACAAGACGAAGCAGCACGAGGTCGGCGTGAAAGTCGACTTCAAGAACGTGATGGCGACGCTCGCGGCATTTCGAATCACGAAGCCCAGCGGTCAATTGTCAGGGACGGTGTTTACCGTCGATAGCGAGCAGCGCAATCAAGGGCTCGAGTTCACCGTAGCAGGCGAGCCGATCAAGGGCGTTCGCGTGCTCGGCGGCGCGACGCTGCTCGACGCGAAGCTGACCAAGACCGCCAGCGCCGCGACGACGGGCAATCGGCCCGTGGGTGTACCGACCTGGATGGCGAATGTGGGCGCCGAATGGGATCTGCCGTGGGTCGCGGGCCTGACGCTCACAGGAGGCGTGAATTTCACGGGGCGCGAGTATGTGAATCAGGCGAACACGCAGTCGGTACCGGGCTGGACGACGGTCGATTTCGGCACGCGATATACGACTGCCATTCACGGTAAAACCACCACCTTTCGTGCCGGCCTGTTGAATGCCTTCAACCGGAAGTATTGGTCCGGCGTCGCCTCTTTCGGCACGATCTCGCTTGGCGCACCGCGAACGCTGTTCGCCTCCGCCACCGTGGATTTCTGATCACGGCGATGGGGATACGGATGCAAACTCATCGCTCGCATCGGCAAGACCGAACGCAAGGCGTCCAGGTGTTCGAACCTGCCTCGCTGCGTCCCATTCTGGCGCCGGCGCTCGAACGTCTCGTGCACGGCGCGCCGCAAGCGTTGGTCGACATGACGCGGCAGTACGGCTCTCCGCTCAACGTCGTGGTACCGGGCACGCTGGCTCGCAACATCGACGCGTTTCGCGCGGTGCTGCGCCGGCACGATCTGCGCTTCGAGATTCTTTACGGCGCGAAGGTCAACAAGTCGCCCGCGCTCGTGCGTGCGGCGGTCGACGCAGGCATCGGGGTGGACGTATCGAGTCTCTACGAAATGCGCGATGCGCTGCGCGCCGGGATCGACCCGGCCCGGTTGTGTGCGACGGGCCCGGCGAAGACACGAGTCTTTCACATGGCACTGGTCGCCAATGCAGCGTTGATATCGGTCGACTCGAGCGAGGAGCTGGCGGACCTCGAAACGATCGTCCGCGAGATCGAACCCGACCGGCCCGCACGCGTACTGCTGCGCTATCGCCCTGAAGAGGCACCGGCGAGCCGCTTCGGTATGAATGCGGCGGATTTGCTCGCCTGCATGAAGCGGTTGGCTCTGCGGAGCAATTCATTTTCTTTCGAGGGTTTTCATTTTCATCTCGGCGGATATCGTTACGAGACGCGGGCCAGCGCCATGCGCCAACTCGTTCATTTCGTCGATGCGGCTCGCGCGATGGGCCTCGTTCCGAAGATCGTCGATATCGGCGGCGGAATGCCGATCAGATACGTCGATAGTGCGGAATACGAAGCGTTCGTTCGCGCGCAGAACCCGAACCACTACCGCAACGGCAAGATTCCCGCATCGTTTTATCCCTATGGCGGCCCGATCGGTGCCTGCGAGTGGCTGGACCGGTTGCTCGGCTCGCCCTGCACGGACGGTATGTCCATCGCACGGTATCTGAATGCGCAAGGCCTGACGCTGACGATCGAGCCGGGAAGAAGCCTGGCCGACCAGACGGCCGTATCGATTTTTCGCATTACCCGTGTCAAGGCGCAGGCGGCGGGCGAGGCCGTCGTCTTCGTCGAAGGCAGCAGCTTCAGCGCGTGCGAAACGTGGTTCGGCTCGGAGTTCCTGGTGGACCCGATCGTCGTATCGGTGCATCCCACCAACGATGAAACGCGGACCGCGGTACCGGTGCGCGCCTGGATCGCCGGACACAGCTGTCTCGATGAAGACGTCTTGACGAATCGCCTCGTTCATTTTTCGAGAAGACCCCAAGCCGGGGATCTGCTGGTCTATGCCAACACAGCCGGCTACCAGATGGACCTGCTCGAAAACGAATTTCACCGCCATCCCATGCCGCGCCGGATTGCCGTGGCATTTGACGCCACGGGCGGCATGGACATTTCACCTGACGATCGAATGGAGAATCGGAATGATTTTGAATAAAGTCACCGACCTGATCGGAAACACACCTGTCCTGAGTATTTCTGTTCCAGCCCGGCAGGCAAGGCTGTTGCTCAAGATCGAGAAGAACAATCCCGGCGGCAGCATCAAGGACCGCATGGCGCGCAATATGATCGTCGCCGCGCTCAAATCGGGACGGCTGAGCCCGGGTGGCGTCGTCGTGGAGTCCTCCTCCGGCAATACGGGCATTGGCTTGGCGATTGCCGCCGTCGAGTTCGGTCTGCGCTTCATCGCCATCGTCGATCATCATGCGGCGCCCGACAAGATTGCCGTCATGCGCGCTTTGGGCGCCGAGATTCGTTATGTCGAAGGCACGTACCGCGAAGACGAAGTCGCGGTGGTCGAGCGCCAGCGTATGGCCGCGAAGGTAGCGAGCCAGATTCCCGGCGCCGTCTTCATGAATCAATCCGATAACGCGGCCAACGCGGGCGGATATTCGGAGTTCGTGAGGGAAGTCATCGCCGAGGTGGGTGGGGTGGATGCCTATGTGGGCTGTGTCGGGACGGGCGGTTCGATGACCGGCATCGCGCGCGGGCTCAAAGTCCACAACCCGCGCACGACGACCATCGCTGTCGAGCCCGACGGATCGATCGTCTTCGGCCAGCCGGGGCACCCGTACTATCAATCGGGCACCGGCACACCGGCCGGCGATACGGTCGGACTCGTACTCGATTACAGCTGCATCGACATGGGCGTGCAAGTGGGCGATGCGCAAGCGTTCGAGACCGCCCGCTATATGGCGCGACGCACGGGGTTGCTCGTCGGTGGCTCGACGGGCGGTGTGATCTACAAAGCGCTCGAACTGATCCATAGGGGAACGATCTGCGGCAACGTGCTGGCCGCGGTGGCCGACGGCGGCGAGAAATATTTGAACACGGTCTTCGACGAGACGTGGCTCAGGGAGCGCAATCTGCTCGACGCCGCGGTTTGGGACCAGCTCGATGGCTGGCTTGGACAGGAACATCCAGCCGAGCTGCCGCGCGACATTCCGCGTTTGCACGCGGTGCAGGCCGCATGACGGCGAGCGAAGCGAATCCCATGTCCACTCTGAACGTGGTGGTATGCGGCGGCGGCCGAACCGGGCATCTCGCGGCGGTGCTGTTCAAGCAGATCCCCGGTGTGCGCGTGGCGCTGTTGACGAACAACGAGTATGCGATCGCGCGCGCTCGCGAGCACGAGAACGGCATCGTCGCAGTGCTGCCGGATGGCAGCCGATGCTTCGGTCGCCTGGATGCCATCGCGTGTGACCCCGCCACGGTGCTCCCGGGTGCCGATATCGTCGTCGTAACGGTACCGGCGCATGTACGGCCGGCACTCGTGCGGGCCATCGCGCCGCATCTGCCAACGGACAAGCCCGTATATGTCGGCGCGATCCCCGGCTTTTGCGGCTTCGATTGGCTCGCCGAGCGCGCGTTCGGCGAGCGCCCCAACGTCGTCATTTGGGGAATGAAGGATGTCGCGCATATCGCGTCCGATTTGCAGCCCGGCGAATCGGTCCGCATGGGGGGCGCGAAAAGCGTGCTCCATGTCGCGACGCATGCGCGCGAGAGCGATGCGTCGCGCCGCGTACTGCTGGCGCACTTGCGGCGCCTCTATGCGGCGCCTGTCGAGTTGCTCGACGATTATCTCGAGATCACGCTGACGCCGGGCAATCCGATCATGCACAGCTCCGTGATCTATGGGCTGATCGGCCCATACGGGCAGTGGCATGGCAAGACGTTTGCCGCCCCGATCTGCTGGTGGACCGATTGCCCAGAACTCGGAGCCTATTTCCTCGAACGCAGCGACGAAGAGAGTCAGTTGCTGTGCAAGACCATCGAACGCCGCCTGGGCGTGGACCTTTCTTCCGTCAAACCATTGAAGCAGGAGATCGTCGAGGCCTACGAACAGCAGATTCGCGATCGCGACACGATGCTGTCGGTGTTGCGCACGAATCGGGCATACGACGGCATCCAGGCTCCGCTGATCCGTGCCTCCGATCGCCCAGGGTACGTCATCGACAGGACGCATCGCGCCTTTCACGAAGACGTGGCCTATGGGCTTGCGCTGCTGGTGGAAATGGGCCGCCGCCTTGACGTTCGCCTGCCTCATATCGAAGAGGTCTTTCGCTGGAGCGTGTCCTACATGGGTGGACTACGTAGCTCCGCGCTCGACTACTTTCCCGAAACCTGGCCCGCCTGACGCAGGACACTTCATGAACAACACGCTTTTGCCATTGCAATCCGACGATGTCCGTTGTGCCGAGCGCCATGAGACGGCGCTGAACCTGGCGCGGCGCAATGCGCTGCGGCGCGTGGTGCGCTGCCTTTTCGCCGAGAAAATCATCGCCACGGACAAACTCGTCTTCGCGCCGGTTGGCCCCAGTGCATGGCTGCCGCTCTGGGATACGCGCGCGCTGCTGTTCTTCAGCAATCTCGAGTCCGCATTGGCCGATACGTTCGTCAATCACGGCACCGTGACGTTGATCGGTGTCGAAGGCACGCGCGAGGAGATTCTCAGCGCGGCACGGTTGATCGATCTGCTACTGCCGTACTTCGACTTCGCGCCGAGCGAGGAAGGGGTAGCCGGGCTCGCGCGCGACATCGCCAACAGCATCGAGAACGACGCACTCGCGCGCATTCACCGGGACGGTTGGAATGCCGATCTGCGCGCCGACATCGATGCGAGCGCAGCCGCGGGCTTTGCCGACTATCTTCGCAAGCAGCTGAGCGTGCGCGACGCCGCGATATTGCTTGACCAATGGGGCGCACTCGAGGGCCACCCGTTCTATCCCACGTGGAAGAGCAAACCGGATCTCGATGCGCGGCAAGTCGCGGCGCTTTCTCCCGAATTCAATGCGACGGTGGCAGTGCGCATCGCGGCCCTGCGCGGCGACATGGCTCATATCGAGCGGATGCCGCATGTCGAGAGCTATCACGATTGGTTCTCCGAGAATTTCCCCGAGGTCTGGGCGCGCTGGAAGGACGGCTTGAACGAGAAAGGGCTCGACGAGCGTGCTTGGCTGCCGCTGCCGATTCACGCGTGGCATCTCGAACATTTCGTGCACGAGGAATACGCAGCCGAGATCGAGGAGGGCATACTCATGCTCGACGGCCCGGATATCGAGACGTGGCCGACGATGTCGTTTCGCACCATGATGCCGCGGTTGCCGGGTGCCGTACCGTTCATCAAGCTGCCTGTCGCACTTTGGCTGACGAGCGAGCAACGCAGCCTGCAAGCGAAATCGATCCATATGGGACCGCGCATCAGCACGCTGATCCAGCGCATCCTGGCGGACGAGCAGGGCTTCGACCAAACGCTCGAGATTTTTCCCGAAGAAATCGCATTTCACTATAAGCATGCTGTGCGGCAGGAGGACAGGCCCGGACGGCATTTGTCGGTCGCGTTCCGCGCGAGCAAGGACGCGTTCGAGCGTTCGGACGGACTGCTGCCGGTCACGGTGGCGTCCTTGCTGAGCGCATCGCCGATCGATGGCCGGCCGCTCGCGGCCGAGTTGATCGAAACGCGCGACGCTCGACGCGCCACGGCGAAAACGGCCGAAACGGTCGAAGCGTGGTTCAGGCAGTACGCGCATGTCGTCACGCATCCGGTGATCGGCATCTATCTGCTGTACGGTATCGCGCTCGAGGCGCATCAGCAGAACACCTCGGTGCTGTTCGAGGCTGACGGCACCCCGAAGCGCCTGCTGATTCGCGATTTCGGCGACGGACGCACCTACGCGCCGCTGCTGGCCGCCCGCGGGCACACGCTCGAGCCTTATGTGCATCCCGGCATCCTGCCCACGGTTTTCGAGGGCGATATCGAACCCGTGCGTGCGTTCGTGCTCGACGCGTGCTTCGTCTGCCATCTGCACGAAATGGCGCTGTTGCTCACGCGCGAGTATGGGCTGGCTCCCACGCGCTTGTGGGGGATCCTCCGTGAGGAAACGGCCCGGTCGTTCGACGCCTTCGCCTCGCGAGTCGATCCGACGTTGTGGGAGACAGAGCGCGCTGCGTTTCTCGAACATCCGTGGCCGACGCGCTCCGTCTTGCGCATGCATCTGCTGAGATACGCCGACTACCGGCTTCAGCATCATCTGCCCAATCCATTGCGACATGCGGTGACGGCGCTTCGCGGGACCGACCGATGACACACGCCGGCGCCTCGCTTGCACCGCCGCGCGCCACGCGGCTGATTCATGTGCTGTTCGCGATCCAACTCGTCTCCATGGGTGCGATGGAGATGAGCGGCCCGTTCTGGCCGCTTCGTCTCAAGGCACTCAGTACATCGAATCTCGAGTTCGGCTTTGCGGGTGTTGCGGTCTATGTCGGGCCGATGCTCGGCATCATGTTGACCAGTGCGTTGTGGGGCCGCATCGGCGACCGCACCGGGCACAAACTCATGATGATCCGGGCGTTGCTGGGCCTCGCATTGACGCAGCTCGCGCTGGCATGGGCGAGCGATGTCTGGGCGATCCTCGCGCTGCGTTTCGTGCAAGGCGCGTGCGCCGGCTATATTGCGCCGGCCCAGACTTATGGGGTGGGTATCGTTGCGCCGTCGCGGCGCGCACGCCTCTTTGCGTATCTGCAGGTGTCGACGAATCTCGGATCGCTGACGGGGGCTGTCGTCGGCGGGCTGATTCTCGATAACGCGACGTTTTTCTGGATCAATTTCGTCGCCGGCCTGCTTTGCTTGTGTTGCGCCATCGCCGGCGCGGTCGTCCTGCCGGATGTGCGCGCACAGCAGCCCGCGCGGATAGATTCCCCCGCACCGACGCAGGCGGGCGGGGCGGGGGCGGGCGCGGCATTTCTTTGGCGAGCATCTCCAATACCGGGCCTGCTCGGCATCGTGGGCATTCTGCTCGTGAGTCGGACGATCACGCAGACACCGTTCTCGCTTTACGTGAGCTCGACATTCAAGGCCGACAACTGGGTCGTCGGCCTGTGCTACGGCATGCTGTCCTTCGGATTCGTCGTTTCCGCCGCCCTGTGGGCCCGTTACTTCGAGAACCGGCTGCGCAGCGAGGCGCTGCGCGCCATGACGTGCGTCGCCATCGCATGCATGGCCCTCACGCTGAGCGCGGCGCTCACGCGGCATATCGCCGTTTTCGTGGCGATCCATTTTGCGTGGGGTGTGCTGCTCGGCGCGACGACGCCCGTGCTGATGTCGTTGATCTCGCGCGCCGCCGGAACGGTTCATCAAGGGTATGTGCTCGGCATCGCGCAAAGCGTGACTCAGTTCGCGTCGATCACAGGCATTGCGCTGGGTGGCTGGTTGAGCGGCGGCCTGGGCCTGCGATACACCTATTTTTTCGTGGCGGCGGCCTACGCATTCGCCGTGGCTGTCATCCTCGTGCTCTCGCGCGATCGGCATCCTGTCGCACGTGCGCGGGTTTCGGTCCGACAGTAACGGGGTTCATGTTTATTCATCGCTATTTCCCGCAATGACAGAAAAACGCCAACGGCGCGGCACCGCGATAGCCGCAGTCACAATTGCCGCGCTCTGCGTCGTGCTCTCGGTATGGTGGTTATCGAAGCCGGCTGTGCAGTCCGCGGAGGCTTCGGCTGTACCGGCCTCCGGTACGCCCGCGCTGACGACAGTCACGGATTTGCTGGGGCGCCGGGTGCAGGTTCATGTGCCGGTGCGCCGGGTGATCCTGGGCGAGGGGCGTCAGCTCTATCTCGTCGCTGCACTCGATACCGACGATCCGATCAAGCGGATCGTCGGCTGGCGCAAGGACTTGATTCAATCGGATCCGGATACCTGGTCCGCCTACCGGACCAAATTCCCAAAGATCGCAGATATTCCGACGTTCGGCGGATTCGAGGACGGCACCTTCGACATCGAGCAAGCCGTTTCGCTCGAGCCCGATGTGATTCTGATGAATATCGAGGCGAAGCGCGCGACCGACGATGCGCGATACACGGAGAAATTGAGCGCGCTGGGTATTCCCGTGGTGTATGTCGATTTTCGCCACCATCCGATCGAAAACACCGAGCCGACGATGCGCCTCATCGGCAAGCTTTTCGGCAAGGAGGCGCGCGCGGAAGCATTCATCGCGTTTCGCAACGAACAGATTCGGCGGGTGACGGACGTCATCGCCGCCCGCCGTCCGGCGAGACCGAACGTGTTCATCGAACGCATCGGCGGCTATACGGAGGACTGTTGCCTCACTTTCGGGAACGAGAACTTCGGCAAGTTCGTCGAAATGGCGGGCGGGCATAACGTCGCCGACGGCATCGTGCGCACGACGTTCGGTCAGTTGAACCCCGAGCAGGTCGTCGCCGCGAACCCGGATCAGGTGATCGTGACGACCGCGAATTGGGAGGCCTTCGTGCCGCATGGACACTGGATCGGTCTGGGCCCGGGCGCGGACATGACCGAAGCCGCGCGCAAGCTCGAGTATTTCACGGCGCGACCGGCTTATGCGGGCATCGCCGCCAACCGAAATCGTGCGTTTCATGCCATCTGGCATCAGTTCTACAACAGCCCATACGATTTTGTGGCGATTCAGCAACTGGCGAAATGGTTTCATCCCGAGCTTTTTGCCGACCTCGATCCCGATGCCACATTCCGCGAATTGCATAAGCGTTTTTTGCCGGTCGATTACAAACCCGGTTATTTCGTCAGCCTGCCCGCGAAGGAGCTTCATCAATGAGTTCGGTGTCCCTGCCCACTACGGTCGAACGTAGCGCCTATCGCGGGCTCGTGCGCCGCAAGAGGCTGCTGCTCGGCATCGTCGCGATCGCGCTGATCGCCAGCGTGCTCTGCGATCTCGCGCTCGGACCGGCAAGCTATCGCCCCGCCGACGTGTTGCGCGCCGTGCTGAGTCCCGCCTCGGTACCGGATCAACTGCGCGTCGTGCTGTGGGAGATTCGCATGCCGGTGGCCTTGATGGCGGTGGCCGTCGGCGCTGCCTTGTCGCTGGCCGGTGCGCAGATGCAGACCATCCTCAACAATCCGCTTGCCAGTCCATTCACGTTGGGCATCTCCGCGGCAGCCAGTTTCGGTGCCGCGCTGGGGCTGGCGTTCGGCATCAAGCTGCTGCCCGTGGCTGTCGACTACATCGTGCCGCTCAATGCGTTCGCCATGGCACTCGTTTCGGCGATGCTGATTCATTTGCTCAGCACGCGGCGCGGCGTCACGGCCGAAACCATCGTGCTGCTCGGCATTGCACTCGTGTTCACCTTCAATGCCCTGCTTGCGCTCGTGCAGTATCTGGCGACCGAGCAGGCCGTGGCCGCCGTCGTGTTCTGGACGATGGGCAGCCTCACCAAGGCCACGTGGGCGAAACTCGGCATCGTCAGCGCGGCGATCCTCGTCATGTTGCCGATCTTCGCGCGACGCGTATGGCAATTGACGGCGCTGCGGCTCGGCGACGACAAGGCGGCAAGCTTCGGGATCGACGTCCCGCGGCTGCGCTTGCAGACGCTCATCATGGTCAGCGTGCTGGCGGCGTTTCCGGTCGCTTTCGTCGGCGTCATCGGTTTCGTCGGCCTCGTCGGGCCGCATATCGCCCGCATGCTCGTCGGCGAGGATCAACGCTTTTTCCTGCCGGCCTCGGTGCTGACAGGTGCGTTGATGCTCTCGGCGAGCTCGGTGGTCAGCAAGACCATCGTGCCGGGCGCGATCTTTCCGATTGGGGTGGTCACGTCCCTCGTCGGCGTGCCGTTTTTCATTTCGCTGATTCTGAGCCGCAAGAGGAACACATGGTGAAGCTATCGCTCGAGGGTGTCGGCGCCGCGTACGGCGCCCGCCGGATTCTTTCCGATGTCAGCACGCCCGTGTTCAAGGGCTCCGAAGTGATCGCGGTCGTGGGGCCTAATGCAGCCGGCAAATCGACGCTGTTCAAACGCATCGCGGGGCTCGTCGACGGGCCCGGCGAGGTGCGGATAGAGGGGTCGCGTCGCGGCATGGACGGCATCTGCTACATGCCGCAGGACTCGGTTGCCACCGCTCGGCTGACTGTCTACGAATCCGTGCTGCTGGCGCGCAAACAACGCCAGCCGACATGGACCGTGCATGAAGACGATCTCGCGTTGATCGACACCGTCATGGCATCGATCGGCATCGGCGAGCTTGCGTTTCGCCATCTGGACGAGTTGAGCGGCGGACAGCGTCAGCTCGTTTCGATTGCCCAGACGCTCGCGCGCGAGCCCGAAATCATGCTGATGGACGAACCGACGAGCGCGCTCGATATGCGCAGACAGTTTCAGGTGCTCGGCTTCATCCGGAACATTGCGATGGCGCGGGGCATGATCGTGTTGATCGCGCTGCACGATTTGAATCAGGCATTGCGCTTCGCCGATCAGGTGCTCGTGATCGCTGACGGCACCGCGCGCGCCAGCGGCCCCTGCGAAGAGGTCATCACAGGCCAGATGCTGCGTGACGTGTACCGGATCGAGGCGCGCGTGGAGCGCTGCTCGATGGGGGCGCGACACGTCATCGTCGATGGTGCCATGCACGATCTGGCAGTGGCGTGACGCATCGAACACGCACGGCCTGCGCCTCAGCGACTTTCGTTCGATCCGGCGATCCGGCGGTCCGGCGGTCCGGCGATCCGGCGATCCGGCGATCCGGCGGTCCGGCGGTCCGGCGATTCCACCACGGAGGGCGAATGACCATCGAAATACGCACTGAACCCGCATACTGCGTAGCGCTCAAGCCAGTCTCGTTTCTGCGGGCGTCGGAGATCGTCGACGAGGGCGACGTCTGCCGTCTCGCGGTGGCGATTCGCAATGCCGGCGACTGGACGACGCCGATTCCGATCGAGAAGGAGTCGGGGATCGTGATGGACGGCAATCACCGGCTACGCGCCGCGGCTGTGCTCGAGCTTCGCTATCTGCCATGCGTGCTGCTCGACTATCGAGACCCGAGGGTCTCGGTTACGCACTGGCAGACAGGTGAACCGTTTTGCGTCCGTCATATCTGCAAGCGGATCTTGCAGGACAAGCTTCTTTTTCCGTATAAAACGACGCGCCACAGCTTTGCCCCTCGGCTTCCGTGCACGGAGATACCATTGTCGCTGCTGCGCGGCGCCGTCTGATTCCCTGGGGCCGGCATGGCGGCGGCAAACGAACGATGCGCGGCGCAATTTTTGTAAAGCCTTCGACGGGCAGCTGATGGACAATCGCTTTGCTGTTCCAACGATCTCAGGAGGCGTCAAATGCTGGACCACGTTTCTATCGGCGTACGGAATATCGCGAAGGCCAAATTGTTCTACGACGCGGCGCTCGGTGCGCTCGGGTATCGCCGTTTGCGCGAGGCCGCCGACTTGCTCGGGTATGGCGCGGATTCCCCGAGGTTCTGGATATCCCCCACCGATCACCCCGTCGATCCCGATATGCGCACCGGGCTGCATTTTTGCTTTACCGCACCGGACCGTGAGAGTGTCGACGCATTTTATAAACAGGCGCTGGAGGCGGGCGGGCGCGACAACGGCAAGCCCGGCATACGCGATCTCTACGCGCCGGATTACTATGCCGCTTTTGTCATCGATCCGGATGGATATCGGATCGAGGCTTACTGCGGCGGGCAATAGCGGGACTCGCCAGCTGCTGCAATTTCGTTCAAGACGGCCAACGCCCCCTTCGTCACGATACGGACTTTCCGTATCGGCAGAGGAGGCGATTCGATGTATTTTCGACATGCTAGAGAGATCTGGGAGGATCATCCCGCTCTGGTTCCCGGCGTGCTGTTGGCGCCGGAAATCACCGACGGCGTCGACGTCGATGGACGCATCGCAAGGTTTCAAGGGATGGCCCGGTCGCGGCTGAGTCAGGTGGCAGAAGGCGAATGGCCGGAGATCCAAGCCTGGCGGCGGGCTTTTGCCAAGATGGGATGCAAGCCCACGCAATACCGCTGCGCCGCCGAATTGTTGCTTCGGCGTTTCCGAAAGGACGGCGCTTTGCCGCGGCTTCATCCGCTGGTCGATCTATGCAACGCGATCTCGCTCGCATTCGCGGTTCCGATCGCTGTATTCGACGTCTTGCGGCGGGCGACGAACACTATCTGTCCTTTGCCGGCGAAGTCGAGTCGCCCGAGCCCGGCGAGGTGATTTTTGCGGATGAGGCGGCGTGCGCGCACGCTCGACGCTGGACACATCGGCAAAGCGCGGCTTCAGCGGTTCGTTCGGACACCAAGCACGTATTGATCGTTATCGAAGCGCTTCATGCTACGGCGATGACGGACATTGGCACGGTGCTCGATGTCCTGGCTCGTGAGGTAAGCGAGCTATGGACTGCGCCGAAGGCACAGGCGATATTGACAAAGACATCGCCCGCTTTCGAGTTTTAAACGCCGATTCGGATTTCTTTCACGATGCAATTGAAGCGGTCCCTTCGCTATTGGGCTTTTGTCATATGAAAATGACGAAACCCCTCTGCGCCGATGAAAGGTGAGGACGCTATTCAGCGTTCGTGGAATTCCGCGATCCTGCTCGCTACCGGGGAGCCCAGTGGGTTGGGGCTTTCTACGCTAGAGGGCTAAATCATTTCTCCGCGCTGCCGATAAGGCATTCCTTAGCGTGGAGAAGAATGTTGAGACTGCTCGCCAGCGTTTTCGTCGTGACCGCTTTTGCCGGTTGCGCCCAGTTGCAGGCAATGCGCCCCGATGCCGGCAATGCCGACGCCAAAACGCAGCCTGCTTCGGCGAGCGTCGTCGACCTCGTCATTCCCCCGGATGCGCTCGGGGCGCGCGATCCGCAATTGAGCGAGGTGCTTGCCAAGGTGGGCGCCGTGGCCGCAAAGCAGCCGCAGCCGACGACGATCGTCGTCGCCGCGCTGGCGCAGGATTTCGGCTACCTCGATCAGGCAGTACGACGAGGCATCCCGCCTCAGCGCGCCGGGGTCGTTCGCATCGATAACGTGGCGACGGGAAGTTGCCAACCCTATAGCGTCAGGGTCAAGCCGACCGAGTGACAGGAGACGATTCATGTTGCGATTCACGATTGCTCTTGCACTCCTGCACGCCTCGCAATGCACATTCGCGGCCCCGGGGAGCACGGACGCTACGCCCGTCGCTACGACGGCAGGCGCACCGGCGATGAAATTCGTCGCGCCTGCCGATCCCGACAAACTGCTGCCGCCCTTGCCGCCGCTCGCGTCCTTGCCGACATCGGCCGCGCAAGATGTCGAGGATCTGAAGGACGACGCTCCAGCCCCGCGCGGCACTCATCGTTCCAAAAAGGCGTTGCGTGCACGCGCTCATTCCACCAAGCCCGCCGAGATAGTCGTGCGCACGGTGGTCAGCCCGGAGTCGCGCGCCTACCTCGCGTCGATGTCCAGCAAGCTTGATGCTGTGTTGCGCGGGACCGCGAACGATGCGCGTTCGGCGGCCGACGCCGTATCCGTTGCCATGACGCGATGATTCGCCGCCGCCAGCGCCAGGGGAGCCTAGTGCAATGAAGAACCTTTTACCGGCTCGCCGCCGTTGCCGTAACCCGGTATGGATGCGCCTTGCGCTCGCGCTTGCCTGCACGGTCGCATTGAATGGCGCTGTCCACGCCGAGGCGGACTGCTATGAGCAGGCCGGCGCTTATCAGGGCGTCAATCCGCTGATCCTGCGAGCGATCGTTTGGTTCGAATCGAAAGGCAATCCGGAGGCCGTGCACCGCAACACGGACGGCAGCGTCGATATCGGAGAGGCGCAGATCAACTCGATTCACTTCAATGAGTTGCGCCGCAATGGCGTTCCGCCCGGGGCGCTGCGCAATGGCTGCGTGAATGTCTATGTGGCCGCGTGGATGCTCAAGCAGAAAATGCTGCGTCACGGCAATACGTGGCGAGCCATCGGCGCTTATCACTCGGAAACGCCGCGCCTGCGCGATCAATATGCGCGCGACATTCACGCGGTACTCGTTTCATGGGGCGCATCCGAATAGCGGGGGAGCTCTTTTGGCGCGGGCGAGCCGGAGGGGCGCGACTCGCATGCCGCGAGCCAACGTCTTAGTCGCGCGAGCGCACGCGCCGTGCTCCCGCTTTCGGCGTTTTCGCCGGTTTCGCTGTTTCGGACGCCTCGGTCTGCCGATCCTGCGTGAACGACCGCGCATGCTCGATAAACGCACGCAGCTTCGGCAGTACCTGTTTCCTGTCAGGGAAATAGAGGAACAAGCCCGATGTGAGCGGCGCGTGTCTGGCCAGCGCTTCTTCGAGCCGCCCCGAGCTCAAGTGCTCCGCGGCGACGGGCTCCGGCACCTGCGCCAACGCCGCACCGCTTAGCGCGGCCTCCAGCATCGTCGGGAAATCGTGAACGATCAACGAGCCCGACACGCTCAGATCGACCATTTCGCTCCCTTCTTTCAGCCGCCACGTGGCAAGCGCACCGTTGGACCGCCGCAGCCGAATGCACGAATGCGCGGCGAGCTCGGCCGGTGTGCGGGGGCGACCCCGCCGTGCGAAATAGGCGGGACTTCCCACCACGATGAATCGAAACGGCGGCGTGAGCCGGATGGCAACCATATCGCTCGCGATCAGCTCGCCCATCCGTATCCCCGCATCGAAACCTTCCTTTGCCAGATCGACGAGCTTTTCGCTGGCGGCAATCTCGACGGCGATATCGGGGTAGGCGGCGCTGAACGAGGCCAGAAGCGGCTGCAATACGAGCGGTACGGCCGCGCGCGGTACCGCGATACGAAGCAGGCCCGACGGTTTTGCGCCGAGTTCGCGGGCGGCATTGCTTGCGGCAAGGATTTCCTGGAACGCGGGCAGGGCGCGTTCGAGAAAGCGCTCACCAGCTTCGGTCAGGCCCACGCTGCGCGTCGTGCGCGTGAAAAGCGCGATGCCCACGCGCGCTTCGAGTGCCCGGACGGCTTGGCTCACGGCCGATGGGGTGACGCCAAGATCGGCCGCTGCGCCTCGAAAACTGCGGCGTTCGGCGACACGTACGAATGCCTCGACCCCGTCGAGGGTGCCCCGCTGGACTGCGTAGTCGCGCTTCATGGTCTGCTCGTATTCATTCGATTTGCCGAACGCCAAGTGGACGTAGCTTACCCGCAGCGCGGCAAATGGGGGAGCGCGAGTCTCTACAGACCCTGCCGCTTGACCCAGTTGGGGTCGTAGGTTTCGGCACGCTCGCCCAGCAGCGTCAGATCCAGGTCGGGATGTATGGCGATCGGCTCGAATTCGGCGCCCTTCGCGTCATAGCTAACGGTGACGTGCGCGATATAACCGCCGCCGTATGCCCAGCCAGCGCCTTTGCCTCTCGCGGCTTCCCATCTCTGCTCGAGGGCGGGCGCGTTGAAGCGCAATGCGATGCCATCGCCCAGTCGCACCAGATGACAGCCGGTCCGCAGATCGATCGTCACCGGCTCGGTGAGCGGATCGAGCGTCTCGCCAGCCCGTAGTGGATTCGGGCTGCGTACGACTGTCACGTGCATCTTGTCCGGCGGTACCAAGACCATATCGCTGGTGGATATGCCCTGCCCACGCAGCGTCTCGTCGGCCAAGTCGAGCAAGCGTTGCGCACTGCCATGTTCGACTTGGCGCGAGACGTAGAGACCCTGCTCGGCGTCCTTCCTCAACCCTGCGCCGGCTTGACCATCGGCGGCGTCGGCAACGGAGGGTGAACCTGAATGGCCGCGCCGTGGCAGTTGCCGCAAGCGGTCGAGGAGGGGATGAGACGCGGGCGCGGACGTCGGCGTCCCGGAATCGCTCGACGTCGTCTCGTTATTATCGTGCGGCGGCGTCCGTTCCGGCCGGGAAGCCCTGTTCCAAGGTAACCAAGACGTCAACTGGCGGTCCATAACCGTAGTGGGAAGTCCCGATCCTATCGGCGAGAACCGGCCACTCGCGCGAGCGATGCGAAGCGCGGCGGCGCCCAACGAAGGCTCGACACGCCCGTTCGCGCGGGAAGCTGGCAGCGTCATGCGAAGCGCTCGTATCTATGCCGCGAGCCCGCGTATGAATTCCCAAAGCTCGGGCACGTCCGATGTCGCCGCATTGAATCTGAACCAGGCCGATTCGGCCTCGGCCGGGCGGAAATACGATCCCGGTGCGAGCCAGATTCCCTTGGTCAGCGCTTCGGTCGCAACGGCCAAACTCTCTTCGGGCCGGATGGGCAGCTTCGCCCACAGGAAAAGCCCGGCGTTGGGCGTATGAAAGATTTCGAGCCCTGAGCTCAGCATCGATTCGGCCACGCTCGCATGCGCATTGAACAGCCGCTCGCGTATATGAGCCGTGTGACGATCGTAGTGTCCTTCGATCAGCACATTAGCCACCATTCTTTCCGTGACTTCGGAAGACGTCAGCCCCACGACCATCTTGGTCAGTGCGAGCTTTGAAATGAGCTCGCGGTTCGCGGCGATGTAGCCGACGCGCGCGGCCGGCGTAATCGTCTTCGAAAATCCCGACAGATAGATCACGCGCCGCAATCCTTCCATCGCGGCGAGACACGGCGCGCCGGGCGGCGCGAGTTCACGCGAGATGTCGTCTTCGACGACCCATAAACCTTCGCGATCGGCGATCTGCAGCAAGCGGAACGCGGACGCCGCGCTGAGCGAGGTCCCCGATGGGTTTTGCAGTGCCGTGTTGACGAATATGCCTTTGGGGCGATGTTCGCGGATAACGGTTTCGAGTTCTTCCGTATCGATGCCTTCCGCCGTGCGAGTCACGCTGACCACATTGATGAACGCGACCTTCAGGATCTGCAGCAAATTGCAGTAGCAAGGATCCTCGACGACGACGGTATCGCCCGGCTGCAGCAACGTCCGTACGATCAGGTCCAGCCCCTGCGTGACGCCTTGTGTCAGCAGGACGTCCGCAGTGCCGACGGACAGCGAATAGCGGCGCAACGATCCGCTGATGTATTCGCGAAGGGCGCCCAGCCCATAGGGATGCCCGTAACCGCCGATGCGCGCGCCCGGCGTGCGGCTCACCACACGCAGCGCATGCTGCAGACCGCTCTCGTTGACCCAATCGTTCGGTATCCAGCCGCTTCCGGCCTTGATCGGTATCGATTGGTCGGCGAAAACATCCGAGAGCAACCAGGCTCCGTTCAGGCTCGGCGCGTGCCATGCCGGCGCGGCGGGCGTCTGGCCCACTGGGGTTGCGACGCGGTAGCCCGCGCCTGCGCGCGCCACGATCAACCCGAGCGAGACGAGCCGCTGATACGCTTCGGATACCGTATAGGTGCTGAGGTTGTACGACTTGGCGAGCGCGCGTACCGACGGCAGCGCAGTGCCCGCGGGGTAGGTGGCGTTCTTGAGTTCCTGCCTGACCGACGAAACGATCTGCTCGACCAGCGTACCCTCGTCTTTCCGAGACCGGGATAAATTCAGCTTGAACATTTCAATACAGTCGGGAAGAAAAAACCAGTACGGTCTGAGTATTCGTTTTTTGCTGTCCAGTGATTGTAGCCTGCACAGTCGCTAAAGTCGGTCGCACATCGATGGAGACATAGAATGAGCGCAATGGAAAACCCGAATCTTTCCAATTTCTGGATGCCCTTTACGGCAAATCGCCAATTCAAGACCGCGCCGCGTCTGTTCAAGGCCGCCAAGGGCATGTACTACACGACGGTCGACGATCGCTCCGTGCTCGACGCAACGGCGGGGCTGTGGTGCGTGAATGCAGGGCACGGTCGCGACGAAATCACCGAAGCGGTCTCCCGGCAATTGGCGACGATGGACTACGCGCCGACGTTCCAGATGGGGCACCCGCTGGCCTTCGAAGCGGCATCGAAAGTGGCCGAATTCATGCCGGCCGGCATGGACCGGATCTTCTTCACCAATTCGGGTTCCGAATCGGTCGATACGGCCCTGAAAATCGCGCTCGCCTATCACCGGGCGCGTGGCGAAGGTCAGCGCACCCGCTTCATCGGGCGCGAACGCGGTTATCACGGCGTCGGCTTCGGCGGCATTTCGGTTGGAGGTATCGCGCCCAACCGCAAGGCGTTCTCCGGCAATCTGATGCCGCATGTCGATCATTTGCCGCACACGCTCAATATCGCCGAATGCGCCTTCACCCGCGGCCAGCCGACCTGGGGTGCGCATCTCGCCGACGAACTGGAGCGGCTCGTTACGCTGCACGATGCCTCGACGATTGCGGCTGTCATCGTGGAGCCGCTCGCCGGATCGACCGGCGTGCTGGTGCCGCCCAAAGGCTACCTGCAACGGCTGCGCGACATTTGTACCAAGTACGGCATCCTGCTCATCTTCGACGAGGTCATCACGGGCTTCGGCCGTCTTGGCGCGCCAACCGCGAGCGAATACTTCGGGGTGACACCGGACCTGCTGACGATGGCCAAGGCGATCAACAACGCGGCGATCCCGATGGGGGCCGTTGCGGCGAGCCGTGCCGTTCACGACGCGGTGATCAATGCCGGGGCCGCCAATGCGATCGAGTTTTTCCACGGCTACACCTACTCGGCCCATCCGTCGGCGGCGGCCGCCGCGATCGCCACGCTGGACATTTACAAGCGTGAGCGGCTCTTCGAGCGCGCGAAGGAATTGTCGGGCGCGTTCGAGGATGCGGTTCACGAATTGCGCAACTCGCCGCACGTCAAGGACATCCGCAACCTCGGCCTGGTCGCCGGAATCGAACTCGAATCGCGGGCGGATGCGCCAGGGGCGCGCGCTTACGAGGTCTTCCTGAAGTGCTTCGAGGCGGGCGTGCTCGTCCGTTATACAGGCGATATCCTGGCTTTCTCGCCGCCGTTGATCGTCGAGGAGCGGCAGATCGACCAGATCTTTTCGACGGTTGGTGACGCGCTGCGTCAGGTCGGCTGATCGAAAATGGGCCGCCGCGCGCGGCCCGTATCGTCGCTACCTTTCCCGGGACCAGGCAACGCCGGCTGCGCGCAGCGATGCGGCAGCCGCTTGGGCCCGGGCGATGTTCTTGTTGTACGACAGCAGGTTGCGTGGATCGAATTCGGCCTTGAGCGCGCACAGGCGTTGCCATTTCTCGGGGGAGCCGTAGAGGTTGCGTAACCATTCGGCACCACGGTCGGTCGACAAATTGACGTACCCGGTTCGCAGCGAATACGGGTTCAGTGCGTTCATCACCCCGTCCACCCAACCTTCGTACTCCGCGTCTTCATCGGGCGTGTCCCATTGCCCTAGCACTTCCCAGAGCCAATAGGCACCTTCGCGCGAGTACGCCATCGCATCCTCGCCAACGTCGAAGTTCGCGCCACCCAGACAAGGAAAAGCAATCGCGACGCTCGGGCCGGGCCCGGTCGGTGCCGGCGCGCGCGATACGAGATCGACGGCAGTCTGGGCGATCTCGGGGGTGATCGCCGCCAGGTATCCGCCGCGGCTATGCTGGCGGCGGCCCGGTGGTGCCAACACATCGAGGAGCGAATTCGCTTCCAGCCACGAGGATGGGCGAACCATGTCGGCAAGCGGGCGTGCCAACGGCCGCACTCCTGCGAGCGCTTCTTCATACTTCGCCGATTCGCCTGTGTAGACCACGATCAGCACGAAGATCGGTACCCCGATCATATGCGGGGGCAGCCCGGGTAGCGGTGGCGCCGGCAGAATCACGGGGTACAGCGTTAGCTCACGCGGGGCGGCGAGCATGACTTCGTCGATTCGGCCGAGGATAGGCACCGCGGCCTCGATGGGATAAACGATCAGCCCGCTCACGATGTCGGGTCCCACCTTGTGCGCCTGATAGGTGAACGACGTCGCGATGGCGAGATTGTGCCCGGCGCCGCGCAGTCCCCAGAACAGTTCCGCGTTTTCTTTCGCCGACGCGCTCAGCCTGCGGCCGTCGACGGTCACGACATCGACCGAGAGAAGATTGTCGACTGTCATGCCGAATCGCCGCGTCAGGTAGCCGATACCTCCGCCCAGTGTCAGGCCAGCCGCGCCGGTGGTCGAAACGGTACCAGAGGGCACGACGTACCCGTGTTGTTGCGTCGCCGCGTCCATCTCGCCGAGCAGGACTCCCGCTTCGATCGTCGTGACGCCGGTCTGTGGATCGACCTCGATGTGCTTCATCAACGACATATCGATGACAAATGCATCGTGCGGCATCGCGTGCCCGTCGATCGCATGCCCGCCGCTGCGAATGGCGATCGGTTCGCTGCGCCCGGCGCAGTACTCGACCGCCATCACGATGTCCTCGATATCGCGGCAGCGCGCGATCAGCGCAGGCTGACGCGTCGCATATCGAGCGTTGGGGAGCGCCCGGGCCTCGGCATATCCCGGGTCGCCCGGACGCAAGACGACACCTTTGAAGCCCGCGGGAGGGAAGTCTGAAAACGTCTTCGAAGACATGGCTCGAGTCATTGAACGATCCGAGCGGGCAGCGATTTGATCAGGGCGGTCTCCGAACCGGCAAATTCGTGCTTGACCGCATCGGGTGCTATGAGCTCGATGTCCGGCAGCCTCCGCAACAGCGTACCTAGCGCCACGTTCATCTCCATGCGAGCCATCGGCTGACCCATGCAGGCGTGTATCCCGAAACCGAAGGTCAGCAATCGGTTGCTGCCGAGGTCGCGATCGAGATCGAATGTATCGGGGTCCCGGAACACCTTCGGATCGCGATTGGCGGCCGCCCACATCAGTTGTACCGAGCTGCCGGCCGGGATATCGACGCCACCTACCGTCACATCTCGGGTAGTCATCCGATAGATGCCGAAAAAAGGTGTATGCAGCCGCATCGATTCCTCAACCGCGAATGGGATGAGGAAGGGATCTTCGATCAACCGGCTTCGTATGGCAGGGGAGCGCAGCACTTCCCATAAAAGGCTTGTCAGCCCACTGACCGTTGTGCCGTGGCCCGCGTTCAGAAGACTGTTCATCGTCGCGCCCACTTCCATGGCGGTCAGCGGCCGGTCGCCCAGCCGCGCGTGCGCCAGCTTGGTCAGGAAGTCATCGCGCGGTTCCTGGAGCCGCGCATGAACCTCTTCGAGGCCAAACTCGGCAAACGCCTGGAAGGCCGCGGCTGCTCTATGAGGGTCTCCAGAAGCAGCATGCAGTTCGACCGTATAGCGTCGGACTTCGCTGCGCTTGGTCTTGTCGAAGCCGATCAGATGACACAGCGCGAGCAACGGAACCTGCTCCGCGAAATCCGCTTGCAGATCGAATGCCCCGCGCCGAGCGACGTCGTCGAGTAGTTCCTCCACGTCCTCCCGTACCGCTGCTTCGTGAAGCGTTGCCGTATCGGGGTTCAATACTTCCGCAAATAATTTGCGCCACGACGCATGCTCGGGCGGATCGTATTCGATCGGCGGAAATCTTGGCCGCTCTGCCAGCGGGCGCAGCACCTGTGGGCCGGAACGGTAGGTTTCCCAATCGATGTGCGCTGCCTTGACGTCGGCGTGGTCGAGAAACACATAGTGGCCCCCTTGCGTGTCGCTCCAGAACACGGAGCGCCCGGACGCCCGCGCTTCACGAAATAATGACAATGCTTCGTCGGGCGTCGTTTCATAGGTGCTGAAGCCCGCGAGGCGCCGATCGAGGCTGTATGACGATGTCTGCGCCATGAAATCGCTCCTGTCCAGTCGATTTGCACTGTATCTTCATGGTCGGGAATTGCACGCGCGCGCAATCGTAGCTTGCGGCTCGCCACGGAGATTCACCTACGGCTTTGATTCGTTCGCAGTCCTAACCCCCGAAGCATACTGAGCACGCGTGAATTCCCGGACGGTGGCAAGTGTGCGTGACGAAATGCAGGCGGCTCGAACGCTCCTCGAAGCGCTGGGCACAGATCGATCGCCGGTCAGTGTATGGACCGGGCTAGCCGAAGCGTGGGTTCGGGAATGGGCCGTCGCATTCGGGCTCACGCGCTCGAAAGTTGCCCGGGACCGGTTCCGCAAGACTGCTGCCGGTGCCCTGGCAGGCCGCGTTTATTCCACTGCCATCGATCAGGATCGGCTTCAGACGGCAACCGCCTGGATTGGCTGGCTCTTTCTGATCGACGATCAACTGGATGAGGGCGAAACAGGAAGAGAGCTGCAACTCGTCAGAGACCGCCTGCGGCCCTTCATCGCGATGGCCGGTGAAATGACGGGAAGGACACCGGTGCGCCTCGAAGGCGGCGCGCGGTCGGTGAGTCCGGCCAGAGAACCGTCGTCGTGCCTGCCCCTCGTTAGCGCCCTACGAGACATCTGGTACCGGATGGCCGGGCATATGACGGAGCATTGGCGCGCTGTTTTCGCGCGACATTATTTGGGCTACCTTTCCGGCTGCGAGTGGGAAGCGGCAAATCGAGGGCGTGGCCGTATACCGCCGATCCACGAATTCGTGCCGAACCGTCGTCACGCGGGCGCGATCTGGCCGTCGCTCGATCTGCTCGAATATGTGGCTGATGCGCCGCTGCCGGACGCCCTTCGCAGCCATCCGCTGCTGCTCGAAGCTCGGACCGCATGTGCCGACGTCGTCTGCTGGAGCGACGATTTGCTCACCGTTGCCAAGGAGCGGGCGCACGGCGATGTGCACAATCTCGTCATCGTTCTAGAGCACCAGACAGGATGCGATGAACCAACGGCATTGCAGAAGGTGGTCGAGCGGATTGCATCGCGTATCGACGATTTCGATGCGTCGCGCGAAAGAATATCCGCAACGGATCTTGGCGGTCATTCGCGCGATGCCGTCGACCGGTATATACAGGGATTGCATCACTGGATGCGAGGTCACCTGGATTGGGGCTTGCAAACGATACGATACGATGCCGATGCGACATTAGGGGTGCCCTACCTCGAAGATCTGCTGAGCGCGAGCGAGTAGCGTGGTGACCACGGGCGAGCGTGTCATCGTCGTGGGCGCCGGCGTAGCTGGCCTCGCCGCGGCCTACCGGTTGAACAAGGCGGGCCTTCGCGTGACGGTGCTGGAGCGCATGGGCGAAGTCGGTGGCCGCATGTCGACGCATCTTCGGGACGGCTACCGCATCGACATTGGTGCGAGTCTTTTGCCGACGAGCTACCGGCACATGTTGGCGTTGATCGACGAAGCGGGTCTTGCCGACCAGATCGAGCCCACGTCGAGCCTTTTCGGTCTCGTGCGCGACGGCAACGTGCACCGCTTTCAGGCGGGCAATCTCAAGGATATGCTCGGAATTCCGCTTTCCGCGCGCAGCAAGGTGACGCTGTTGCGCGCGCTATGGGATTGCATCCGGCTCGGAGACAAGCTCGACTGGTTCGATCTTTCGCGCGCACATGCCGCCGACCGTGAAAGCGCTCCCGAGTATGCAGTGCGGCGCCTCAATCGCGAGATTCGCGACTACCTCGTCGAACCGACCTGCGCGAGTATGACGCTCAATACGGCGGAGGACAATTCGGCCGCCAGCTTTCTGTTTTTCATTCGCCGCGTGCTCGCGACCCGGGGGCTCTTCAATTCTCCATCCGGCGTCGCCTTCCTGCCGAGAGGGCTGGCGCGCCAGATCGAAGATGTGCGGCTGGAAGCGACCGCGCTCGAGGTGGAGCGCACGAGAGCGGGGGTCACAGTCACGTGGCGCGATGCGCACGGGGAGCAGCACAGCACTGAGGCCGCCCCGTGCGTCATCGCATTGCCTGCGCGTCAGGCAGCGCAGCTTTATCGAAACTGGACGCCGGATCAGCGCGCGTTTCTCGAGAGCGTGCGCTATGGCAGATGCGTCAATGTCTCGTTCGCGCTATCGGTCCCGCCCGCTGAGCCGGCGTGTTTTCTGCTCGTACCCCGCGTCGAACAACCAGACCTCGGAGCGATCGTCCTCGAACACAACAAGGCACCGGGTCGAGCGCCCGCCGGCCGCGGCTTGGTCACGACGTACTGGCGGCAGACGTGGAGCGACCCGCGGGCCGATCTCGACGACGATGCGATCGGGAAAGCCGCGCTCGATACGCTCGCCGGCGCACTGCCGCATCTGCTGACAGACGTGCAATGGACGCATGTACAACGGTGGAGCCCATCGATCGCGGTGAATGCTCCCGGGCACCTGTCGGCGCTGCGGCGCTTCGTTCAATCGGTCGATTGGGGCTCGCCGGTGCAACTGGCCGGAGACTACTTTTCCGGTTCGACGACGAACTCGAGTCTTTGCTCTGGAGAGAGGGCTGCGGCACGTGTGCTGGCTAGCCTCGCGAAGAGCGGCGCAGGCGTGTCGGCCATCCCACTCTGACCAACACGTCATCGGGTGCGTTCAGCGCGAACTCGTACATTCCCCACGGTTTGTCGCTCGGGTCGCCGCTTCCGAGGATTTCGGCACCGAACACGGCGGAGAGTTCGTCTACATCCTCGCGGTAGAGGTAAAGCCCGAACGGATTGCGCCCCGGCAGGAGCCACCCTTCGACAGCCGGATTGAGATGGACTTGCCCACCGAAACCGTCGGCGAGCATTCGATAGTCGCCGAGACTGCCTGCCTCGCGCTTGAAGCCCAGCCGTGCGAAAAACGCCTCGGTGCGGTCAAGATCGTTGCAGGGCAGTATGGCGGTAAGGGTCGGTTGCATGTCGTCAATCTCGCGTGAAGAGCTGGCAATAGCGCTGCATAAAGCAAAGGAACAAGAGCGTATCGAGCTTCCCGGCCCATCGACCGGAGCATGGGTCCGTGTACTCACTGCTACGCCGAAATCGGGCAACGCTGGTCACTGCTGTTGGGGGCCGCTTTCACGCTCCATATCCGGCGGTGCGGATGGCGCCGTTTGCGCCGGTTCCGAGGCCGCGCCGCCCGCATCGGGCACAGCAGGGAGGGGCGGCGCGGACGCTGCTTGCGACATACTCGCCGGCACCGGCGCAGGCACCGACGCAGCCGCAGCCGCAGCCGGCTGTGCCGGCGTCTCGATAGTATCCTGCACCGCGGCGCCGGCGGATTCGTTGACGTTCGTTGCAGCGCTCGCCTCTTCGCTCGCACTGGCGGACGGCGGCCGCGGAGCCTCTGGAGTCCGAACCGCGCCGGTCGCGGCTCGTTGCCGCGGCGCGCCGCCGAAGAGCGCCTCGCGCCATCCTTGCAGCCGTTCGCTCAAGCGCGAGCGGAATTGTTCGAACGCGGAAGGCTCCGCTACCGTATCGAATCGCACGCGCGCATCGACGATTCGTGCACGCAACGCCCGCTGAAAGAACTCCCCGACGATCGGTAATGCCGTATGCGCGCCTTGCGCCCAATAATCGCTGCGCAGCGTGACGCGCCCGTCGTCGAACCCTACCCACGCGCCTGCCACCAATTCCGGATGCATGAGAATGAACCATCCATCCGCGCCGTCTTGCGTCGTGCCCGTCTTGCCGGCAACGTCGGCGCGAATGCCGAAGCGGCTGCGAATCGATGAACCGGTGCCGTAGTTCACGACATCTCGCATTGCATCGACGAGCGTACGATCGACATCCGGGGCAAGCGCCCGCTCGGCTTGTGCCGGAGCGAATTCGGCGAGCACGTTACCGTTCGCATCGTCGATTTGCGTGACCATTTGCGGTGCGCGGTACACGCCGTCGTCGGCGATGGTGCCATAGGCCGCGACCATTTCTTTCAGCGTCACGGGACTGGTGCCGAGTGCGAGCGAGGGCACCTCTTCGAGCGGACTCTCGCGCACACCCATCGCGCGGGCCAACCGGGCGACCTTGGCCGGGCCGACGCGTTCGATCACCTGCGCGGTGATCCGGTTGCGCGAAAGGGCGAGCGCGCGCCGCAGCGTGAACGCGTCGCCATTCGCAGGTGTTTCGTCGGAGGGGCGCCAGATTTCCCCGCCCTTGAGTGCGATTGCGACGGGTTGGTCGACGAGCTTGTCGTCGGCTTTCGCGCCGGCCGCAAAGGCGGCGCCATAGACGAACGGCTTGAATGTCGAGCCAGGTTGCCGCCGCGCTTGTTGAACGTGATCGAACGGCTCGCGCGCGAAGTCGCGGCTGCCCACCCACGCGCGGATCTCGCCCGTGCGCGGGTCGATCGCGAGAAAACCCGCCTGGATGTCGGTCTTCGCAGTGCAGAGTGCGCGCATGAAGGATGGATCGCGCGCCAGTTGCTTCACCGTATCGGACTCGCTTTGACCCGCCGCGCGGGCGGCGCGGTAAAGATCGGTCTCGCGCATGAACGCGACGAAAGTCGGATTGGCCGCGGAGCAACCTTCTCTTCCCGACCAGGCGCGGTTCGCTATGCTCTGCAACTGACTCGTCTGCGATGCGACGGCCTGCGTTGCCATCGTCTGCAGTCTCGCGTCGATGGTCGTATGCACGACGAGGCCATCGGCATAGATGTTGTAGTCGTTGCGATCGGCCCAAGCGATCAGCCATTTGCGCAACTGCTGCGCGAAATGAGGCGCGGGTCCGGGCGGCTCGGTCTGCCGCTCGAAATCGATGCCCAGCGGACGCGCTTGCAGCGACGCGTACTGGGCCGGCGTGAGCCGCCCGTATTTGACCATCTGGGCAAGCACCGTGTTGCGTCGCTGCAGCGCTCGCGCGGGGTTGAGCCGCGGGTTGTAATAGGCATTGCCTTTGAGCATCCCGACGAGCGTCGCGGCCTGGCGCGCGTCGAGTTCCGCGGCCGACGTGTCGAAATACGTGCGCGCGGCCATTTCTATTCCGTACGCGTTATAGAGGAACGGCACCGTATTGAGGTAGGTCTCGAGAATCTCGTCCTTGCGGTAGACCGCCTCGATCTTCAGCGCGGTAATCGCTTCCTTGAGCTTGCGTGTGAGCGTTGGCGCACGTCCGATTTCATCGGGATAGAGGTTGCGGGCGAGCTGTTGCGTGATCGTGGAGCCGCCTTGGCGGTCGCCCGAGAACGTATGGAGCGCCGCACCGATCGTGCGCCGCCAGTCGATACCGTGATGCTGGTAGAAGCGATGGTCCTCGGTGGAGATCAGCGCATCGATGACGCGCGGCGAGATATCGGCCAGCTTGACCCATTCGCGGTTCGACGGCTTGAATTCGGCCAGCAGCTTTCCGTCCGACGAAAGAATCTGCGCGGGGCGATCGACGCGTGCCTTGCGGATGTCGCCGATACCGGGAGTCAGAGGGATCAGCGCCAGGACGTAGAGCACAAACAGCACGGGGACCGCCGCGAGCGCGAGTGCGATGCCCCGCCGCGTGGGGCGCCGCAGGCGTGCGCATCCGGCAAGCGCCAGTTTTCTCGCCGAGAGAAGCAATTGCTGGACGGGCTCGATCATCTATCGGTACGAGGCAAAACGAGAACGAAAGCCGCGATCGTACCAAAAGAGGAGCAGGACATCGCCGCCCGGTTAGTGACCGAGGGTGGACATCGCACGCCGCAAACTGTTTCGGGCGCGGTGCAGGATTGCCTTGACGGTGGCTGGCGGCCTATCGATGATGTCGGCGATTTCCGTCATGGAGTGGCCGAGCACGTAGGCGAGCGACATGACCAGGCGCTGTTCGTCCGGCAGCAGGTTGAGTGCTTTGGAAATGAGATCGCTCGATTCATAGTCGTGCCAGTAGTGCATGAGTGCGTACGAATCGTCGAGCGGTACGAGCAGCCGAGTGTGACGCTCGCGGCGCAAAGCGCTCAGCGCGCAACGGTACGCAATGCTCATGATCCAGGTCGATGCGGCACAGTCGTAGCGGAATTGCGCGGCCTTGTTCCAGACAACCAGGAACGTGTCATTGATCACCTCTTCGATCAACTGCTCGTTCCAGCTCATGCGATTGAGAAAACGCGTCAAACGGCGGTGATAAGTCCTGTAAAGCTGCGCGAGCGCAGCGGCGTTGCGTTGCGCGATGCGCTCGACGACGGGCGCGTCGGGGTCGACTGCCGACGCGGCCCCGTGTGCGCCGCCGAGTTCGGCGTTGATTTCGCTGGCGACCGATTGAAACTCGGCATGCGTATCGCGCAGGCCGCGCACATCGGCAATATCGTGCATGGCGCCGACGATACCGGCGATGCGGCCAGCGCTGTCGCGAATCGCACTTTTGAAAAAGCGGACCATGCGAATCTTGCCGCTGGCGTGCCGCACGCCGGTGGCGTAGCTTTGGAGCCCACCCGAGGACACGAGGTCAAGATCGGCACGATGGTAGGTCAGTGCAAGCTCCGACGGCGCGACGTCATACACTGTCTTGCCCTGGACGGCCTCGCGTCCGAAGCCGAGAAAATTCTCGAATCGATCGTTGCAGCCGATATAGATGCCCTCAGCGTCCTTCATGAAGACCGGTGAACCCATGGCATTCGCATGAGCCTGCATTTGAGCGAGCCCGGCGTGCGTGCCGAGTGCGAGACCAATCAAGCCTGCATGCCCTTTCGCGTCTCGAATGATGCCTTCGGGCTGTTCGATGTCCCGCTCCGTGACCGCATCGTTGGCGCCGTGCACGACGAGCGAAACGACACGCTCCGCGGTAAGTTGGCGCATGACGGGAATGAGGTAGGGTTTCGGGCCGGTTTCGGCCCGCATCTTCGCCAATTCGTTTGCCGCATCCGCCTCGCGGCAGTCCAGGAAGACAACGGCAGGCTCGGTGTTGTCGAGCTCGCACGGCGACGAAAGCGCAACGGCTCCGTGCGCTTGAATGTTGGCGGGCGCGGCGTGTGCACGCGGACTGAACCAGAACAGGTGGGGCTCGTCAGTACAACTCATCATGACTCGTTCTCGTTTTTGCGATGCAATGGTTCAGGGTATTCAACAACTCAAAAGATGTAGGGCAGTGGATTGTTTGATACGCGATTGACTGAATCGAATACGCGGACGGTGGCCGCAATGCCCCATTGGCGTTTCGCCGATGGGTTCGGGTCAGGCCGGGAGCCATCGGGGCAGCGGTCGTTAAACGATACGGCGCTTTGCGAGAAATAGTAAGAATTGGCGCCGTAGGGATTTCCGTATTGTTGCGTCATCCACACTGAAACCGGGAAGATTCCCGCTATCGCTGTCAAATATTGAGACAAGGGGAAAATGTACCGGTGCCCGGGTCGACGCTCTGTGACGAATCGATGACACAGCTTGCGGCGGATGCAATGTCGCACGCGCGCGTCCGGGCGTTCAGGCGTTCGAGCGCGAACTCGGCGTTTCGGCGGACCGAGGACTCAAGACTATGCGTGCGGCGATGCTCCGGTTCGGACATGCACGCGCCGGCCCGCGGCATAACCGAATCCTGCCGATACGGCGCAGACGGCGGCGCACAGGAATGCCAGACTGTAAAGGGAGCCGGTTGCATGCAGGAGCGAGCCCGCGATGAAGGGGCCGCTCGACGCGATCAGATAGCCGATGCCTTGCGCCATACTCGAGAGCTGAGCGGCAACATGCGAATCGCCCGAGCGCAACCCGATGACCGTGAGGGCAAGTGTGAAGGCGCTTCCCTGCGCGATGCCGAGCAACACTGCCCAGCCCCACATCGTCGAGATCGGCGCGAAGAAACAACCCACGAGGCTCAGCCCGGTCAGCAACAACGCGCCGACGTTCACCCAGCGCTGGTCAGGTAGACGCGCGATCAGAAACGGCAGCAGCAAAGAGGCCGCGGCCTGCGCCATCACGCTGAGCGAAAGCATGAGCCCCGCATCGACCGCACTCATGCCTCGCATGCGCAAAACGGTCGGAAGCCAGCCGAACACGATGTACGCCAATGACGATTGCGAGCCCATGAACAGCGTGACCTGCCAGGCGAGCGGGTCTCGCCATAAACCGCGCACGACGCGTGAAGTCCTTTCGATGCGCGTGCCGGCGGGAGGGAGTTGAGTACTCCACATGAGTATCGCGAAAACAGCGGGCAGAGCCCACATCGCCAAGGCCCATGCCCACGCATTGCCGCTCGTGTTGCCGAATAGCTGCCCGATCGCGTTTGCCGCTGGCGCCGTGACTGCCGCGGCGGTCGCCGCGCCCGCGCACATCGCGGCACTGTAGAGCCCGGTCATGAGCGCGACGTGATGCGGAAAATCGCGCTTGACGACGCCGGGCAGCAGCACGTTCATCAAACCAATCGAGAAACAGGCCACCACCTGACCGAGATACAGAAGCTGCCAGGACGGGATGACCCGCAATGCCGTGCCCGCGGCAAGCAGCGTCAGCAGGAGAAGCAACGCCCGTTCGCTGCCCATACGACGAGACAGCATCGGCGCAATCGGCCCGAACAACCCGAAGCAGAGCGAGGGAAGGGTAGTCAGCAAACTCGCGCCGGTGGTTGTCAGCCCGGTTGCGCGAACCGCTTCCAGCAGGATCGGGCCCACGCTCGTAATCGGCGTGCGCAGCGAGAAGGCGATCAAAGCGAGGCTCGCCGCCAATGCGATATTGCGAGTGCCGGCGCGGTTCCGAGCCGTATCGGGGGTGTCGCTTGCTTTCATCTGGTTCCTGCGGTTCTAACAATTTTTGACAGATTTCTTCGTTTCAAGCCGCTACCCTACATCGCCCGACACAGCGAGGGCATAGCGGGGAGTGCCACCGTGACGACAAAAGGAGAATGTAAATGGCAGCACATGGAATTATCGTTTGGCTCGTGATCGGCGCCATCGCAGGCTGGCTGGCAGGCTTGATCGTGGGCGGCGGAGGCTTCGGGCTACTGGGCGATATCGTCGTCGGTATCATTGGCGCGTTCGCGGGCGGCTGGCTCGCGGGGGTGCTGGGGATTCACATTGGCGGCGGGTTCATCGCATCGATCATAACGGCGACGGCCGGCGCGGTGGTGCTTCTCGTTCTTTGGAAACTGATCCGTCGGGCGTAGATTCGGCCTCGACGGGCCCGTGACCGACGGCCGCAATTGTCGCGGCCGTCGGTGCGCGGATTGCCTGAATCCGCTACAGGCCGCCTATCGCAAGCGGGACGGCCTCACGCATCAGTGCGACGAACCGCAGCAACCGAGATGGATAAAACTGCGCGTGCGGATAGATGATGTAAACGGGCAGTGCCGCGGCCTGCCACTTTGGCGCGAGGTGGACGAGGCGCTGCGCGGCGAGATCGTCTGCAAGCAGCCAAGCCGAGCTCGCGCATGCACCGATGCCGAGCAGTGCCGCGCTGCGAAGCGCATACAAGTTGTCCGTGCTCATGCGCGGGTTGATCGAGATGCGGCGCTTCTCGCCCGTATCTGCATGTGTCAACGTCAACTCGGTTTGGTAATACGTCCGCAACGCGAGCCACGGTAGAGACATCAGTTGTTCCGGTTCTTCCGGCACCGCGCCATATTCGAGCAAAGACGGCGAAGCCGCCACGATCCTCGAGACATTCGACAGCCGGACCGCCACCACCGCGGGATCGCTGGGCTCGCCCACCTGGATCGCGCAATCGATGCCGTTGGCGATGAAATCCCGCACATCGTCGCGCAGCAACCACTCGACCGATACGCGCGGGTGATCGCTCAAATACGTTGCCAGCGGTTCGACCAATCTGTGTTGACCGAATGCGTGCGGCACCGCCACTCGCAGCAATCCCTCGGGCTCCTCCTGCGCCCCGCGTACGTCGGCCTCGAACGACGCCCAGCTCGCCAGCAACTGCTTGGCGCGCTTGAAGCACCGTTCGCCATCGACCGTCAGTCGCATCGCATGCGTCGTGCGCTGCAGCAGTCGCACGCCGAGCGACCGTTCGAGCGCCTGCAAGCGGCGGCTGATCGTGGGCTGTGTCGTTCGCATTTGCGTCGCGGCAGCCGACAAGCTGCCGGCCTCGACTATACGCACGAACGTTTCCATGAGCTCGAAACGCTGGCTCGCACTGTCCGTGAAACCTTCCGAGCTGTGCGGGCGGGCGCCTGGGGCGGCGAAAGGGCGAGGTTTTGTTGTCATACGCTCAGCGTATAACAAATCTGCGCCGTGCGGTACTACCAGGGCGATGACAGGAACGTCACACTCGCGTCCATTGATTCGACACCCGAATAAGGATCCGACGATGTCCACTTCACAGACCTTCGATGCAGCGTCCTCGGCTTTACCGCAGACCGCGCGGACGCAAGGCTCGACAGCTGCGCTCAGTCCTCGCCTGGTGTTGCTGCTCGCGGCTGCCGCCGGCCTTGGCGTTGCCACGCTTTATTACAGCCAGCCGATGCTCGGCATACTCGAGACTCATCTCGGCGCGTCCACACGCGTTGTTGGAATGGTGCCGATGCTGACCCAGCTCGGCTACGCGCTCGGCATCTTGCTGCTTGCGCCGCTCGGCGACCGGTTCGATCGGCGCCGCGTGATTCTCGTCAAGGCCACTGCGCTCGTCGGCGCTTTGTTGCTCGCGGCGGTTTCCCCGTCGATCGGATACTTGCTGGCAGCCAGTTTCGCGATCGGCTTGGCGGCGACGATGGTGCAGGACATCGTGCCTGCGGCGGCCACGCTTGCGCCCGACACGAGTCGCGGCAAGGTGGTCGGAACGGTGATGACGGGATTGTTGCTCGGCATTTTGCTGTCGCGCGTTGTGAGCGGTTTCGTCGCCGAGCATGCGAGCTGGCGGGCAATGTTCTTCGCTGCGGCGGCAAGCGTCGCAGCGATCGGCGCGGCTGCTTGGCGGGGACTGCCGTCGTTCAAGCCGACGACGCATCTGTCGTATCGCGCCTTGATCGGCTCGCTCGCACATCTGTGGTGGCATCATCGCGCGTTGCGTCGCGCCGCGTTCGCGCAAGGGCTGCTTTCAGTGGGCTTCAGCGCGTTCTGGTCGACGCTGGCTGTCATGCTGCACGGCGCGCCGTTTCACCTCGGCAGCTCGGTGGCGGGCGCATTCGGTCTTGCCGGTGCGGCCGGCGCGTTGGCCGCGCCCATTGCCGGGCGCTTGGCCGATCGCCGCGGGCCGGAGTTGGTCACGCGCATCGGCATTGCTATTGCGACGCTTTCGTTCGCGGCGATGGCAATCGGTCTGACGATGGCGCCTCATACGCACCTGGTCGTGCTTGCGCTCGCGACGGTCGGCTTCGATCTTGGTGTGCAGGCGACGTTGATCGCACATCAGACGATCGTCTACGGCATCGATCCTGCGTCGCGTAGCCGTTTGAATGCGGTGCTGTTCGTCGGAATGTTCATCGGCATGGCGGCGGGGGCGGGCATTGGTAGCTTGGCTCTGGCGCAATGGGGCTGGGCTGGCGTGATCGCGCTTGCGGTGGTGTCGTCGCTGGCCGCGCTCGCGGTGCGGATGTGGCCGCGCTGAGCGGTGATCGGTGATCAGTGACCCGAGAAGGCCGTCATCCGGCGTTTCGGCATTCGCGAACGCCGGACATTGCCGCCAGTCGCGCACAGATAGCGGCGAAGTCGCTGTCCGCGGTGCGAGACAGTCCGATCTGCACGTCGTCGAGTTCGGGATCGTCTTCGGACTGCTGGACGATGAACTGCTTGACCCGGACGCTACCCGTACCGAGGGCCTCGTGAACACTATCGAGCGACACGCTGCCGCGCTCGACCAGCATGTGGATACTGCGCTGTTGCTTGACCGAAATAAAACGACGTTCGAGCGGTTTCACCCCGGCAAGAATGACCAGGATGATGATGGTGGCGCCGATAGCGGCAGTGTACATCCCACCACCGACCGCCAGGCCGACGCCTGCGACGGACCACAGGCTCGCGGCCGTCGTGAGTCCACGCACGATCTCCCCGCGCAGAAGAATCGAACCGGCTCCGAGGAAACCGATGCCCGATACGACCTGGGCGGCGATCCGTGACGGATCGAGTACGACGTTCTTTTCGCCCAACACATCCGCGAATCCGAACGCCGAGACCAACATGATCAACGACGAGCCCACACACACGAGCATGTGTGTGCGCAATCCGGCGGCCCAGTTCATCCGCTCGCGCTCGAAGCCAATGGCGCTGCCAAGCAGCGCTGCAAAAACGAGTCGGCCTAAAAGCTCGAAGTTGGTTATCGTGTGTTGCATGTCAATAGACTGTTCTGGACCCGCTCGAAGACCCCATGGACGATCTCGGTCCTTGTCCCCTGCTGCTGGAGATAGGACCGGTCGCAGGGAGATTATGAATCATGCGCGGATGATTTCGCGAGTAGCGGTGCCCGAGAGCCAAACCCCTTCGAGACGTAATGGCGGCGCAAGCAACGAGCAACGCGCGTGATGAAGCGCGAACAGGTGACGTTCAACGGCCGGCTCCGCCGAGCACTGCGCAGACGATCGCTTCGGGCGCATCCTCCTGGACGAGATGCCCGGCACCCGGCACCGTGATCAGCATGCCGTGCGCGATCCGGTCCGCGAGCGCCTGCCCCTGTTCGAGCGGAATCCAGGCGTCGCTCTCACCCCAGACGATACGGACCGGGAAATCCGGCGGCGCATAGCGCGCCTCGGCCTCGGCGACATAGCGCTGGTCCATCTGAGCGATCTGCCGATAGAAGGCGGCCTGGCCGGTCGCCGTCAGCCACGGCGACCGATGGATTGCCAACGCTTCCTCGCTCATCGGGCGTGCAACCGCATTACTGATATACGCCGAGACGAGGGCGCGATGCGCATAGGGCGGCAGCCCGGTGAATGCGGCTTGGTACTGCGCCACGTGCTGCACGAACGGGGAACCTTGCGGCGTGATCCCGACAGGGTTCACGAGCGTCAGCTCGGCGTAGTCGATGCCATCGAGGAAATGCGCGCGCAGCACTGTCGCGCCGCCATAATCGTGGGCGAGCACCTGCGGGCGCTCGATGCCCCATTCGCGCAGCATCGCGGCAAACAGCCTGTTCTGCATGCCCAGCGACACGTCCGCGTCCGGCATGTCGGATTGGCCGTACCCGAGCAGATCGTAGAAGAAAACGCGGCGCGTCAGCGAGAGCCACGGCGCTATCCGGCGCCACACCTGCGACGAGAACGGCGTGCCATGTACGAGCACAAGGGGCGGGCCGTCGCCCAGCTTGCCCCACGCGATCCGATGGCCTTCGAAGTTGAAGCGGTTGGTGAGTTCGAGCATCGTTGCACCTCTCCGTAACCTGTTATATGCGTATAATAGGTTACTCGTCGTCGGGTGCAGGCGCAACCGTCAAATCGAAATTAATGGTTACTTCGAATCAACATTCGCCTCAAGGGCATCGATGGAGCGACGCCGACCTGGTCGGTGGTCACCCTGCGTTGGATTTTCTCAATACGGTGGCCGACAAGGGCAAGACGCGCATGGAAGAGAAGCTCGTGCAATGGCACGACGTGCACACTTGGGCTGCGGCTGCAGGACTACTCGCGCCGGCTGACCTGACGCGTTTCCGTCAGCAGCCGGAATGGGAGGGCGCGGAGCAGCTGACAGCGCTCCATCGTTTCCGTGAAGACGCGTACGCGGCGATCGTCCATGTGACGAGCGGGGTTGGCGATCGGCGAGCCTTGGACGGGCTTGCCGCGGCGATCCGGGACGCGATCGGTCGCAGCACGTTCACGACTTTCGACGGCCGATTCGTATGGCGGCCCGACGTGCAGACGGCATGGCGCTGGATCGATTCGGTTGCGCTCGCTTTCGAGCACCTGATGCGCAGCGAAGACTTGGGCCGGGTACGCCAGTGTGGCCGCTGCACCTGGTTCTTCGTCGATCGTGGCCGCGGCGCCGGGCGGCGTTGGTGCGATATGCGGACCTGCGGCAATCGCGCGAAGGCCGAGGCGTTCCGCGAGCGGTGAGTCGCGATACAGGCGATCAAGCACTGAGTCGTCGGCCTTGTAATGGCGGCGTGAGCCCAATGCGCCGCCGCGGCACGGACTCGATCGCCGTCGCGTCAATCACGGAACGTCTTGGCGGTTTCTTCGGCGGCGTGCCGCAAATCCGGTTCGAAGGCTAGCAAATCCTGTAGCGTGAGCCGCCCGACCGGCGCCTGCACCGCGATGGCGGCGCAGGCGCGGTGACGGTCGAGCATGACAGGCACCGCGATGGCGATGAGCCCCTGAAGGTGCTCCTGGTCGTTGACCGCCAACCGGCGCCGGCGCGTCAACGCAAGCTCCTTGCGCAGCACGTCGCGGCTCGTGATCGTGCGCTCGGAATAGGGCCGTAGCGGTAGGGTGTCGATCACGCGTTCGCGCCGATCCTTCGGCAGAAAACTGATCAAGAGCTTGCCGCTGGCGGAACAATGCAGCGGCACGTGCGACCCCGGCTGCAAATGCATGCGCAACGGCCACTCCGTTTCCACGCGGTCGATATAGACGACGTCGTTGCCCGACAGCATCGTCAAGTTGCATGTCTCGCCGATCTTCGCCACGAGTTGCTCGAGCAATACATGGCGCGCGGCAGCCGGGCCGGCATGCATGAGCACGTTTACGGCCAGCATGCGCACGCGCGGCGAACACTCGTAGCGTTTGTCGCCCGCACCGCGCGTGACGAGCCACGCATCGGTCAACTGTACGAGGATGCGGTGCATCGTCTGTTTCGGCAGGTCGAGCGTGGTTGCAAGATCCATCATCGATAAGGGGCGGCCAGCCGCCGCCAACGTTTCGAGCACACGAAACGCTCGCACCGCCGCCGCATTCGACTGATTCGATCCCGACATGCTCTCTCCCCATCAGGCATCAGGCGGGCTCGCCGCGCCGCCTTCATTGTGTATCGGATCTTGCGGTTTTCGGGACTGGGGGAAGTCCCGAAATTCGCGTTTTTTCCTCCGCGAGCGGGCGCAGTCGACGAATGGTCAGGAAACGGGACTCGTGCGCTCTCGCCGCCGCTTAGATTGGCTGTACCGCCAATCTTTATCGCAATGGGAGCGTGTATGAATGTGAGGGCTACAACGGCCGAAACGGCAAGCTCGCCGGCTGCGGACGACGTGAGGAGCGAGGTGGGTGCGCTCGTCGCCCGCGCACGCGAGGCGCAGCGCGTCTTCGAACACGCTGGCCAAACGGCGCTCGATACGGCTGCGGCCGCGGCGGCCTGGGCGATCATGGAGCCGGGCCGCAATCGCCGCCTCGCCGAGCTCGCGGTGCGCGACACCGGCCTCGGCAATGTCGAGGACAAAGTTCAAAAGAACTTCCGCAAGACGCTGGGGCTGCTGCGCGATTTGCACGGCAAGCCCACTTGCGGCGTGATCGCACGCGACGCCGAGCGCGGTATCGTCGAGATCGCGCGGGCGGTCGGCGTAGTGGCTGCGGTGACGCCATCCACCAACCCTGCGGCCACGCCCGCGAACAAGATCGTCAACGCGCTCAAATGCGGCAACGCAGTGATCGTATCGCCATCGCCCAAGGGGTATACGTCGTGCGCGCTGCTCGTCGAGTTCATTCATCAGCAGTTTGACAAAGCCGGGCTCGACCGGGCGCTCGTGCAACTGCTACCGGCCCCCGTCAGCAAAGCGGCCAGCGCCGAGTTGATGGCCCGAGCGGACCTCGTCGTCGCCACGGGCTCGCAAGCGAACGTACGCATGGCCTACGCGAGCGGGACACCGGCTTTCGGCGTTGGCGCGGGCAATGTCGCGTCGATCGTCGAACGCTCGGCCGTTCTCGACGATGCGGCGCGCAAGATCGCGCTGTCCAAGACGTTCGACAACGCGACGAGCTGCTCTTCCGAAAACAGCGTCGTTATCGAGGATGCGATCTATGACGCGATGCTCGGTGCGCTGCAACGATGCGGGGGCGTATTGCTCGATGCGGCACAAAAAGCCCGGCTGCAAGCGGCGATGTGGCGCGACGGCAAGCTCTCGGAACACTGCACCGCAAAGCCGGCGGCGCGTATCGCGCAAACGGCCGGGCTCGACGAGATCGCAGCGCGCGAGCCGGCGTTTTTGATGGTCGAGGAAAGCGGCTTCGGGGTCGAGCACCCGTTTTCGGGCGAAAAGCTCGCGCCTGTGCTTGCGCTCTATCGTGCAAGCGATTTCGAGGCGGCGGCCAGCATCGTGCGCGAGCTCTACGCCTATATGGGCGCGGGCCACTCGGTGGGCTTGCATACCGCGCACCTCGATCACGCAGTCCAATTGGGCGAGCACCTGCCCGTTGCGCGTGTGATCGTCAATCAAGCGCATTGCCTCGCAACGGGCGGCAACTTCAACAACGGGCTGCCCTTCTCGCTGTCGATGGGATGCGGCACCTGGGGACGCAACAATTTTTCGGGCAACCTCGATTACCGCTATTACCTGAACGTGACGCGGGTGGCGTATCCGATCGAGGAGCGCGTGCCCGAAGTCGACGCGCTGCTCGGCGAATACTTCAGGAGCGTCGGCCGATGAAAACGCCTACGACGCTGCGCGCCTTGATCGATATGCGCGCGATGCAATCTCCAGACGAGCCGTTTCTGTTGACCGCCTCCGCAAACGATGACGCGCGTACCGATGAGGCAACGGCGATCACCTTCTCCGTGCTGCGTGCGCAGTGCCGCGCGCTCGAGGCAGGCTTTCGGGCGGCGGGACTGCGGCGGGGCGACGTCGTATCCGTGTTCATGGGCAACGGCATGCAGACGGCTACGCTGCTGCTCGGGGCGATGTATAGCGGGCTCGTCGTTCATCCTCTGAACCTGCTGTGTCAGGCTTCGCAGTTGCGCTACATCGTCGAGCACTCGGATACCCGGATGATTTTCGTCTGCGACGAGACGGCCGAGGCGATCGCGGGCGCTTGCTCGGCGCTTTCCGAGCAAGCGCCTAGGCGAAACATTACGCTCGTCCGTACGGCGCCCGATGCGCTCGAATTGCCGGCGCTGGCGGCGCGCCGTCTCGCGCTGGCCGAAACCGCGGCGGCGGGAGCCGAGGAAGAACCCGTGGACGAAGATCCCGTGCAAGCTTGCGTCGAGCCGAACGACATCGCGTTGTTGATGTACACGTCCGGCACGACCGGCGCGCCCAAAGGCGTGCTGCTGAGCCACGGCAATCTACTGGCCAATGCCCGCAACATCAGCGCCGAGCACCGGCTCGGCATGGGCGACCGCGTGCTCGCATCGTTGCCGCTTTATCACATCAATGGCCTCGTCGTGACGCTGCTCGCGCCGCTTTACCACGGTGGCTCGGTCGTGATGACACCGCGTTTTTCGGCGCGCACGTTCTGGCAGGATGTTTCGCGCTCGCGCTGCACCTGGATCAACCTCGTGCCGACGATCGTCGCGTATTTGCTGAGCGGGGAACAACCGGAAGGGTGCGACCTCTCGGCGCTCAGGTTTTGCCGCACGGCGTCGGCGGCGCTTCCCGCCGACCATCATCGCGCGTTCGAGGCGCGCTTTGGCATCGGCATCATCGAAACGATGGGGATGACCGAAACGGCCGCGCCGGTCTTCAGCAACCCGTATGAGCCGGCATTGCGGCGCATCGGCAGCATCGGACTGCCCTCGGGAGCGCAGGCCAAGGTGATCGATCGAGAGGGCCGCGAATGCGCGCCATACGAGGCCGGTGAAATCGTGCTGCGCGGCGAGCAAATCATGCAGGGCTACTACAAGCGGCCGGACGAAACCGCCAAGGCCTTCACGGCGGACGGCTGGCTGCGTACGGGCGATCTCGGGTACCGCGACGACGACGGCTATTTCTACATCAACGGCCGCGCGAAGGAACTGATCATCAAAGGCGGCGAGAACATCGCGCCGCGCGAAATCGACGAAGCGCTACTGCGCCACCCGGGCGTGTTCGACGCGGCCGCGGTGGGCGTGCCCGATCCGGCTTACGGGCAGGAGATCGTCGCGTTCGTGGTCGCCCGCGAGGCGCATTGGAACGGCGCGCCCGACGCCGAGGAGTTGCGCGCGCACTGCCTGCGGGAACTGGGACGGTACAAGACGCCGAAGGAATTCCATTTCGTCAGCGAACTGCCGCGCGGCCCGTCCGGCAAGGTGCAGCGCCTGAAGCTCGTCGTGCCGCCGCCCGACTGACGGGCACCTAGCGCGGGTTGCGAACGCGCAGGGGCGGCCCGACAGCGGCGCCGGCAGCGCTCGCGCCCGGCCCGATAAAGACACCGAATTTCCCAAGAAAGACACGGTAGGAGACATCGACATGAAACAACGTGCGCAGCGCGTGAAGACGCGCCACATCATTTTGGCGGTCATGTGCCTCATGTACTTCATCTCGTACATCGACCGCGTGAACATCGCGGTCGCAGGGCCGCTGATCCGCCACGAAATGGGCCTGACCACCGTGCAACTCGGCCTCGTTTTCTCGGCATTCGCTTACCCGTACGCGGCAATGCAGATCATCGGCGGATGCTTGTCGGACAAATTTGGCCCGAAAGTCGTCCTCACCGTGCTCTCGCTGATTTGGGGCGCGGCCACGCTGGCGACGGGATTCGCCGGCAGTGTCGCGACGCTCGTCGTGCTTCGCTTCCTGCTCGGGATCGGCGAAGGAGGGGCATTCCCCTCTGCGACGCGTGCCTTCACCTACTGGATGCCCGTGCGCGAGCGGGGCTTCGCACAAGGGATCACGCACAGCTTCGCTCGGCTGGGCGGGGCCGTGACGCCGCCGCTCGTGCTCGCCGTCGTCGTCGCGGGAGGCTGGCGCGATGCGTTCATCTTGCTGGGCGTCGCGAGCCTCGCTTGGACCGTGCTCTATTTGTTCGTATTCACGAACACGCCCGAGCAGAATCGTCGCATCACGCAGGAGGAAACCGCGGAGATCGGCTACCGAAGCGGCGATTGCGAGCGAGCCAAGCGTGCGCCTACGCCGTGGCGCAAGCTGATCCGGCGTATGTGGCTCGTCACGTTCGTCGACTTTTGTTATGGCTGGCTGTTGTGGGTCTATTTGACGTGGCTGCCGTCGTACCTGAAGGAATCGCGAGGCTTCGATCTGAAGCATCTCGCGCTCTTCACGGCATTGCCGCTGCTCGCCGGGGTGGTGGGCGACACGTTGGGCGGCGTGGTGTCGGATCGCATCTACAAAAGCACGGGGCGGCTGCGCCTTGCGCGTTGCTCCGTGCTCGTCGTGGGCATGGGCGGTTCGCTCGCATTTCTCTTGCCGATGATTTCGGTCGCCGATCCGCTGACGGCGGTATGGCTGCTCACCGGCTCGTTCTTCTTTCTGGAAATCACGAATCCGGTGCTGTGGACGCTGCCGCTCGACATCGCCGGCAAGTATGCCGGGACTGCGGGCGGGATGATGAACACGGGGTTCGGCATCGCGGGAATGATTTCTCCCGTTGCGTTCGGGTATCTGATCGAACACACCGGCAGCTACAACGCGCCGTTCATGGTCTCGGCCGGTTTGCTCGCATTGGGTCTGGTCGCCGCCTTGTTCATCGACACGGCGCGTACCGTGGAAGCCGACGAGGAACGCGAGCGTGAGGAGGGGCCGGCAGCGCGCCGCGCATTCGCCTTTCTCGACGCCGCGCCGTCCGTGCGGCTCGAACGCCATTCGCTGCGCCGGCCGCTGCGGTGGTGGCGCTGAGTGGGCGCGGACCCGTCACACGCCGGCGGCGGCCGGTTCGAGCTGCGAGACCGCTTGCATCGCGCGGTCTTCGAGGATCATGTCGGCTGCCTTCTCGGCGATCATGATGACCGGCGCGTTGGTGTTGCCCGACACGAGCTCCGGCATGATCGACGCATCGACGACGCGCAAGCGGGCGACTCCGCGCACGCGCAGGCGCTCGTCCACGACGGCGAGCGCGTTGTTGCCCATCTTGCAGGTGCACGCGGGATGGTAGATGGACTGACTGAATTCTCGGGCTGCATCGAGCAATTCGGCATCGCTGCGGTAGTGCGCACCCGGGGTGAATTCGGACAGGATTTGCGGCGCGAGCGATGGCGCGGCAGCGATGCGCCGAGCGACTTTGATCCCGCCGACGACGACCGGGTGATCGCGTTCGTCGGACAAATAATTGGCGTGGATCAGCGGATAGCGCAGCGGATCGGGCGAGACGATCTCGATATGGCCGCGGCTGAACGGCCGCAGTTGGCACACCGACGCCGTAAAGGCGGAGAACCGATGCGCGCCTTGTCCGGGCTTATCGGCGCTGAGCGGCTGCATGTGAAATTGGATGTCGGGCCGATCGACGTCGGGGCGCGAACGCGTAAAGATGGCGACCTGGCTCGCGGCAAGCGTCAGCGGGCCGGTGCGCCACAGCGCGTACTGCATGCCGATCCACGCTTTGCGCAGCGGGTGATTGACTTCGTCGTTGAGCGTGCGCTCGCGCGTGCGGTACACGAGCCGAACTTGCAGATGATCTTGCAGGTTCCGGCCGACACCGGGCAGATCGAACAGCACCGGCACGCCGGCGCGTTGCAGCACGCTCGCCGGGCCGACGCCCGAGTGCTGCAGAAGCTGCGGCGAACCGATCGCGCCGGAGGCGAGAATCACTTCGGCGCGTGCGCACACGAACTTGCGCTCGCCGCCTTGCAAGTATTCGACGCCGATCGCGCGCTTGCCCGCAAAGCGCACGCAGCAGGCCTGGGCATGCGTGAGAACGCGCAAATTGCGGCGCCCGCGCGCCGGTTTCAGAAAGCCTTTTGCGGTGCTACATCGAAACCCTTTGTGGGCCGTCTGCTGGAAGTAACCGACGCCTTCTTGCGTCGCACCGTTGTAGTCGGGATTGAAAGGGATGCCGATTTCCTGCGCGGCAGCGATGAAGTGATCGGCGATGGGCCGGCGCAATCGGAGATCGGACACTTTCAACGGCCCGCCCACGCCGTGATAGGCGTTCGCACCGCGTTCCTGATCTTCGGATTTCTTGAAGTAGGGCAGCACCTCGGCGTAGCTCCAGCCGCGGTTGCCCAGTTCGGCCCAGCGATCGTAATCCTCGCGCTGCCCGCGCACATAGAGCAGGCCGTTGAGCGAGCTGGACCCGCCGAGCACTTTGCCGCGCGGCCAATCGATGCTGCGGCCGGCGACATTGGAGTCGGGCTCGGTGCGGTAGCACCAGTCGAGCTCGGGGTCGTGCATGGTCTTGAAATAGCCCACCGGCACGTGGATCCACGGATTGGTGTCGGCGCCCCCGGCTTCGAGCAACAGGACGCTGTTGCGCGGATCGGCGCTCAGGCGGTTGGCCAATACACATCCCGCCGATCCCGCGCCGACGATGACATAGTCGACTTCCGGTTCCATGAAAAGGTCTCCTGACAGCGCCTGCGAGGCGGCGCAAATGCGTGCCGCGCAGGGGTCGCCTCACTGTCGCGGATGGCGAAGGACGGCGCAAGACCTATCCCCGCTGCGCGGACCAAACTGAAACGGAAAGTATCGATTCGGGATCAAAAGCGACGGGCGCTGCGCGCCGCACGGCGCTGTACCCACTGAAACGGCGTCACTGGCGCTATGGGCGGCCCGGGGGCGGACGATACGATGTGGTTCGAGGCGCGAACGGCTCGGCGGCGAGGCAAAGGAGAAAGCGGTGACGATGGATTTCATGCAGGACAGGCCCGATGGAAGAGTATCGGTGCGCGAGTGCTTCGGCATCGACACGGGTTTGATGGCGCCCATGTTCGCCGAGCGCGACGATCACGTGCCCGATGTCGATCCGGCCTACCGGTTCAATCCGGACGTCACGCTTGCGATCCTTGCCGGCTTCATGCGCAATCGGCGCGTGATGGTGCAGGGCCTGCACGGCACCGGTAAATCGACCCATATCGAACAAGTCGCTGCGCGGCTGAACTGGCCGTGTGTGCGTGTGAATCTGGATGGTCATATCAGCCGGTTGGACCTGGTGGGCAAGGACGCCATCGTCGTGCGCGAGGACCGGCAGATCACCGAGTTCCAGGAAGGGATCGTGCCGTGGGCGCTGCAGCGGCCCGTTGCGTTGATCTTCGACGAATACGACGCGGGCCGGCCCGACGTCATGTTCGTGATTCAGCGCATCCTCGAGCGCGATGGCAGTCTCACGCTGCTCGATCAGAATCGCGTGATTCGCCCGCATCCGTACTTTCGGCTTTTCGCCACGTCCAATACCGTCGGCCTCGGCAACCTGAACGGGCTTTACCACGGCACGCAGATGCTCAACCACGCGCAGATGGACCGTTGGAACGTCGTCGCGAAGCTGAGCTATCTGCCGCCCGAGCAGGAGGCCGACATCGTGCTGGCTCGTGTGCCGGAGATGGACGATCCGGCCGGGCGGGCGGGCGTCGAGCAGATGGTCGCGATGGCGGCGCTCACGCGCCGAGGTTTCGCCGCGGGCGATCTGTCGACACTGATGTCGCCGCGCACGGTGATCAACTGGGCGGAGAACTGCCAGATTTTCAAGGACACCGAACTCGCATTTCGCCTCACCTTCCTGAATAAATGCGACGAATCGGAACGTCCGATCGTCAGCGAATACTATCAGCGCTGCTTCGGCGTTGAACTGGGCGAGGCAGGGCACGAAGCCGAAGCGGGCGGCGGCGCCTTGAAGCCGACATGACGACGTCCGCGCCTGATGCCGTGTGCGCCGCGGTGCGCCGCGAACGCTTGTGCGCGGCGGTGGCCCGCGCGCTGACCGGCGATGCCGCTTTGCATTATCGAAGCGGACGGTTGTGCCGGCAGGTGCGGCCGTTGCCTTTGCATGCGCCGCATCTGCGCAGCGACGCGACGCAGGACGACTTCGCTTTGCTGCGCGGCGCAGCCGATTGCGCGGCGATGCGACTCGTGCATTCGGATGCGGCGTTGCACCGGTCCTTATCGCCGACGCCCTACATCGAGCGTTTGCTGTTCGAGATTTTCGAGCAGATTCGCTGCGAGGCCCAGCCTGCGCCGGGCATGCACGGGCTTGCGCGCAATCTGCGCGATCGCTTCGAGTCATGGTCGCGCGGCTATTTCAGGGCGGGCCTTGCCGACGATCACCTCGGCATCCTCGTCTACACGGTCGTGCAAATTGCATGGTCGCGCGTGACGGGTTGGCCCGTGCTCGGCGAAACGGAGGATCTCATCGAGGGTACGCGTGCCGGAATCGTCACACAGATCGGCACGGACCTGGCGGGGTTGCGCCGCCATCGTTTCGAACAACGCGCCTATGCACGGCACGCGCGCGAATTGGCGCATCGGATCGCATCGATGCTCGCGCATGCGCGCGCCAGGTTCGGCGATAGCGGCGATGACGAGCGAAAACCCGACGATGCGTTGACCGCGTTCTCCCTCTGGGTGGACTTCGACGAATCGCACGAGGCCGGTGCTGAAAGCGCGGCGCCGGGCTCAAGCCGAAGCCTGGATCGGTCCGCGCAGGGTTACCGGGCATACACGACGCAGTTCGACCGCGAGGTGCGCGCAGCAGCGCTGGCCCGGCGGCCGCTGCTGCGCGACTACCGCGCGAAGCTGGACGAGCGCATTGCTGAAAGCGGCATCAACAGCGCACGCATTGCGCGCGAGTTGCAGGCAGCGCTCGCCGTCCCGCGCAGGGACGGGTGGTCGTTCGGCGAGGAAGACGGACGCATCGACGGACGTCGTTTGGCACAGATCGTCAGCTCGCCCGCCGAGCGGCGCGTGTTCATGCAAGAACGGATGCGTCCGCACGGCGATTGTGCAATCGCTTTTCTGATCGACTGCTCGGCGTCGATGAAGGCGCAGATCGAAACGATTGCCGTGCTGGTCGATAGCCTTGCGCGCGCGAGCGAGCAAGCGGGGCTTCCAACCGAAGTGCTCGGTTTCACGACGGGCGCATGGAATGGCGGGCGCGCGCGGCTCCAGTGGCTCGCGTCTGCACGGCCGTCGCATCCGGGACGCCTGAACGAGCTTTGCCATATGGTGTTCAAGCGCGCGAACGATAGTTGGCGGCGTGCGCGCACCGACATCGCCGCACTGTTCAAGGCCGATCTTTTTCGCGAGGGCGTGGACGGCGAGGCCGTCGAGTGGGCATGCTCGCGGCTGGCCGCGCTGCCGGTCGCGCGGCGGATCCTCGTCGTCATCTCGGACGGCAGCCCGATGGATGCAGCGACTGCGCAGGCCAACGACGCGACCTATCTCGATGCGCATCTGAAGGAGGTGCTTTTGCACCATCAAACGCTGCGTGACGTGGACGTGGTCGGGCTGGGCATCGGGCGGGACTTGAGCGCTTACTTCCGGCAGTGCGCAACGTTGGACCCAGCCGAGCCGCTCGATACGAAGCGGCTCGTCGGCGTGGCTCGCTGGATCGGAGCGAGGCGCTAGCCGTCATAGACCTAGCCGTAGCCAGAGCCGCAGCCGACGTCACCGTCGGCGACGCGGCGACGCCCTCACGCGGCGTGGGGTTCCTGAGAGGGATGGGCGCGGCGTGTGTGCGCGGCTTGCGCTTGCACGGCGGTGACGGCGATGACGTAATAGATGTCCTCGCTGCTGCACCCGCGCGACAGATCGTTGGCGGGATAATTCAGCCCCTGTAGCAGCGGGCCGATCGCCTTGGCGCCGCCGATGCGTTCGGCGAGCTTGTAGCCGATATTGCCGGCGTCGAGATTGGGGAAAACGAGCACGTTCGCGTGACCGCCCACCTGCGAGTGCTCGATCTTGCGCTCGGCGATTTCGGCGACGATCGCCGCGTCGAGCTGGACGTCGCCGTCGATGGCCAGGCCCGGACGCACCGATTTCACGCGTTGCGTCGCCTCGATCACCTTGTCGACGTGTGCGTGATGCGCACTGCCGCTCGTTGAGAACGACAGCATCGCCACGCGCGGCTCTTCCATCAGCAAGCTGCGCGCGCTATCGGCGGCGGCCATGGCGATCTGCGCGAGTTGCTCGGCGTCGGGATCGACGACGAGCGCGCAATCGGAGAACACGAGCCCGCCCTTGTAGCGATGAAACGGCTCGCACAGCATCATCAGGAAGAAACTCGACACGAGCTTGAACGACGGCTCGAGGCCGATCAATTGAATCGCCGTGCGCACGACGTCGGCCGTCGTGTTGACCGCGCCCGCCACCGAGCCGTCGGCGTAACCGTGCCGCACCATCAGCGCCGAGAAGACGAGCGGCTTGAGCACTTCCCGTTGCGCCAGCTCCGGCGTCATGCCCTTGCCGCCGCGGAGCGCGACGAGGGTGTCGACGAACGGCGTGTGCCATTCAGAAGCGGCCGGATCGATAAGTGCGATGTCGCCGAGCGCGAGCGCTTCGCGCTCGGCGGCCGCGCGGATGCGGCCGGGATCGCCGACCAGCATGACGCGCGCGATGCCTTCGCGGCTGGCGCGCACCGCGGCGGCCAGCACGCGTGGATCATCGGCCTCGCACAGCACGATGCGCATGGGTGACGCGCGCGCCGCTTCGATGATGCGGTTGAGGGCTTTCATAGTCGTGGCGGATCAGACGTAGTCCTTGTACTTGTCGAGCAGGCGAACCGGCTTGGACAAGGCATCGCGACGGAAGGGATCGCCCAGTTCGCGCGTGCACATGATCTCGATGATCGTCGTCTTGCCTTCGTTCATCTGCATGTCGATCGCGCGTTTGAGCGCCGGCCCGACATCCTCCAACTGATCGACGACGATGCCTTCCGCCCCCATTGCACGTGCAATGGCGGCGAAGCTTTGATTGTCGAGCTCGCCCGCCACGAAGCGGCGGTTATAGAAATCGACCTGATTCTTCTTCTCCGCGCCCCATTGCCGGTTGTGGAAAACCACGGCCGTCACGGGAATGCCATGGCGCACGCAGGTCATCGTCTCCATCAGGCTCATGCCCCACGCGCCGTCTCCCGCGTACGACACGGCAGGGCGGTGCGGCGCCGCCACTTTGGCGCCGATGATCGTCGGGAAGGCATAGCCGCAATTGCCCCAGCTCATGGCCGCAAAGAAGCTGCGCGGCTTGTTGAAGCGCAGGTAGCTGTTCGCGACCGAATTGATGTTGCCGATGTCGGTCGACACCATGACGTCCTCGGGCATCGCTTTCTCGAGCTCGCGCAGCACTTGCCTTGGGTGCAGATAGTGCCCGCCGTTGAACGTGCGCTCGTGCTTTTGCTCCTCGATCATGTCGAGGCTGTAGGCGTCGAGCTCGTGCGTCCAGCCGTCGAGTTCTTTTTCCCACGCCGCTTTCTCGGCGGCGATTTGATCCGCGCGTTCGCTGCGCGTGGCATCGCACGCGAGTTCGCGATTGGCCAGCCTTTGCGTGAGTGCGAGCGCCGAGGCCTTCGCGTCGCCGCAAATGCCTACCGAAATCTTCTTCACGAGGCCGAGCATCTTGTGGTCTGCGTCGATCTGAATGATCTTCGCCTCTTTCGGCCAATAGTCCATGCCGTGCTGGGGCAGGGTGCCGAACGGGCCGAGGCGCGAGCCGAGCGCGATCACCACATCCGCGCGCGCGAGCAGCTTCATGGCCGCTTTCGAGCCCTGATAACCGAGCGGACCGCACCAGAGCGGATGGTTCGCCGGGAACGAGTTGTTGTGCAGATAGCTGTTGACGACCGGCGCGCCCAAGCGCTCGGCCAGCGCCTTGCAAGCCTCGACCGCATCGGCCATGACCACGCCGCCGCCTGAGATGATGACCGGAAACTTGGCTTGCGCGATCAGATCGGCCGCCTCGTTCAAGCTTTCGTCGCCGCCGGGGCCGCGATCGAGCTTGCGCGGCTGCGGGATCTCGACCTTGACCTTGCCGTAGAAGTAGTCGCGTGGGATGTTGAGCTGGGTCGGTCCCATCTCGGCCTGCGCGCGATCGAAGCAGCGCGCGGTGAATTCGGCCATGCGCGCCGGATGCGTGACATGGCCCTGGTACTTCGTGAATTCCTGAAACATCGGCAACTGATTCGCTTCTTGGAAGCCGCCCAGGCCAATGCCCATTGTTCCCGCTTCGGGCGTGACGATCACGACGGGGCTGTGCGCCCAATAGGCGGCCGCGATCGCGGTCACGCAATTGCTGATGCCGGGGCCGTTTTGGCCGATCACGACGCCGTGGCGGCCCGATACGCGCGCATAGCCGTCGGCCATATGGCCTGCGCCCTGCTCGTGCACGACGGGGATCAGGCGGATGCCGGCCGGCGCGAAGATATCCATCGCGTCCATGAACGCCGAGCCCATGATGCCGAACATGTCGGTCACGCCATTGGCCGCGAGCGTTTCGACGAACGCTTCGGAAGGAGTCATCTCTTGCGGGCCGCTGGCCGTCGCGCGTTGGGAAGTGGATTGGTCGCTCATCAGTGTCTCCGGTCCTCGGTTAACAAAACGCTTGGTTTCGATGCTATTCAGCGTTCCAGTGGGGTCAAGCCGTTCTGTCTGCCGACGACGAATTTGGAATGGAATGAAATGATTCGTTTCAAAAGGGCCCGCGATGCATGCGGCAACGCGCGCCCTGCGGCTCATGCGGGCTGCTTCGGGCGTTCTTTACGGAAGGCCCGTTTGACCGCGATCAGCCCATCGCGGAATTCGAACAAGTCGCACCCTTCGGCTTCGATGCGCCAGCCGTCCTTGTGCGTGCCGGTAAACACCCATTCGGACACGCCGCGCTCGCCGGCTATGTAATGCCGGCCGTGGCCCCAATGCGCATCGGGGAAAGCACTGAATACCGCTTCGAATGCGGCGCGCACGGCGTCGCGGCCGACGAAGCGGGCCCCGTGCACGTCGGGGCCTGCCGCGGCGTCGAAGACGCAGTCCTCGGTCATGAATCCCATCAGCGCGTCGGCGTCGTGGCGGTTAAAGGCGTCCGAAAACGCGGCGAGCGTGTCGGCCGTCACGGCGCAAGGGGCGAGAGGCGTCGCTGTCATGCATGTCTCCTGAACAATGAGCGGGCCGCGCCTCGCTGGAAGGCAAGCCGCGGCATGGTTTATTGACACGTTAATGGGCGCGCGGGGGGGCCGGTAGCGCCAGATTTCCAGTTTCGCTTGGGCCAGAGTAGAGCGATCATGGACAGGCGGCGCGCTCGTGCGCTGGACCCATCGGATCCCTTCGCCTGGCACTACCGGCGCGCTTATTGTTTGACAATGCTTGACTAAACGGGCGAGCGATCTCCTGTTTGGTCGTACGCGCATCGAGACGCCGATGCGCTTGCTGCAGCGAGGTTGCGTGCCGGATTGCTGCACGCGCCGTGGGCGCCCGATGTAGAACCGAAGGAGACGGCAGTGAGAGCGAGAGCACTACCCGAACACGGCAAGACGATCAAACGGCCCGCCGGGCCGCCGCGCGAGCCGCGCATCAAGCTTCGCCTCGCTCATGCGAGCATGAAATCGTATGGACTGACGGCCGTCGTGCTGGCGATAGCGGTCCTGCTGTGGCAGGTAGTGTCGATGGCGGGTGTGTTTCCCGCCTTCGCCCTGCCTTCGCCGGTGGCGGTCTGGCGCGCTTTCGTCGACATCGTGCGCGACGGTTACGGCGGGCAGTCGCTCGTCGGCGACATTTTGATCAGTTGCTTTCGCATCGTCATCGGTTTCGTCGGCGCGGTAGCGATCGGCGTGCCCGTGGGCCTCTTGATGTCGCGCAACAAGATCGTGAACGACATCATCGATCCGTTGCTGCAATTCGTGCGGCCCGTGCCGCCGCTCGCCTACATCCCGCTGCTCGTCGTCTGGTTCGGCATCGGCGAGTTGCCGAAGGCCATTCTGATCCTCGTCGGCACGATTCCCGTCATCATCATCGGCACCATGTCCGGCGTCAAAAGCACGCCGCCGCTGCGCATCGCGGTCGCGCGCACGCTCGGGGCGACCAACGCGCAAATCTTCCGAAGAATCGTGCTGCCTTCGGCGTTGCCGGAGATCTTCACGGCCATGCGCGTCGGGATCGGCGTCGCCTGGACCTGCCTCGTCGCGGCCGAACTGATCGCCGCCAGCAGTGGCTTGGGCTGGCTCGTGCAGTTCGCGGGGCAAGCGTTGCAAGTCAGTGTGGTCATTGTCGGCATCGTCATCATCGGGCTGATCGGCTACGCCATGGAATTGGTCATACGCAAAGCCGAGAACTGGGTCGTGCCTTGGCGCGGGCATGACTGATTCCACTCATCGAGGAGACGAAACATGAAAACGAAACACGGGATGGGAGCGGTTGCCGCGGTGTTGCTGGCCGCCGGTAATTCGGCGGGCGGCATGGCGTACGCGCAGAGCAAGCCCGAGGTCATCATCGGCTATGAAGACAACGGCGCCGATCCGTACATGGTGTCGATGGCCGAGCATTTGTTCGAACGGCACATGAACGCCGACGTGCAGTACAAGCTCTTCAGTTCCGGCCCGGCGGCCATGAGCGCGCTGGCGTCCAACAGCTTGACGTTCATGTGCGGCCTCGGCGTTCCGCCGCTCGTGACGGCGATCGCGCAAGGCTTGCCGATGACGATCGTCTATAACCAGGAGCGCTACACCAACGCGGCCGGCATCGTCGTCAAGCCCGAAAGCGGGATTCGCGATGTGGCGGGCCTGCAGGGCAAGAAAATCGCGATCGTTGCCGGCTCGCAAGCGTCGTTCGAATTGGCGACGTTTCTCGCCCAAGCGCACGTGCCGTATGCGGCCGTGACGCAAATCAACATGGCGCCGCCGCAAATGCGCACGTCCTGGGTGACGGGGGCGATCGATGCGGCCATTGTTTGGGACCCGGTATTCAGCGCGCTGCGCGCGGCGGGCGGTAAGGCGATCAAGACCGACGGCGATCTACCGCGCGAGGCGTCGAGCTACAACGTGTGCGTCGCGAACGCCGATTGGGCCAAGGCCCATCCCGAGTTGACGGCCGGCTTCGTCGCGGCGCTCGACGAAGGCTATCAAGTGACGCAGGCACATCGCGATCGCGCGCTGGCGGAGATGGCGCGGCAAACGGGTGTGACGGTCCCGGTGGCACAAAGCGAATTGGCCGGCTATGAGCTTTTTTCCGGCGCGGATCAGACCACGGCAAAGGTGATGGGCTCCGGCCCGGGTGTGAAGACATCGGCCACCTACCAAACCTTGGTCAACACCGCGAAGGTGCTCAACACGATCGGCCGCATTCAGTCGGTACCGGCCAGTTTCGATGCGAACGTTGCACCGCAGTATTCGCAATCGCTTGCCCATTGAGCGCGTCGCAGCGCCGTAGGAGACGGATTTGAACATCGTCATCGATTCGCTATATAAGACGTTTGGCGCAACTTCGGCGCTCGAGAACATCAATCTGCAGTTCCAAGGCGGCGAATTCGTCACCGTGCTCGGCGCATCGGGCTGCGGCAAGACCACCTTGCTGCACCTGCTCGCCGGGCTCACGTCTCCTTCGCGCGGCAACATCTATATCGACGGCGAGGCCAAGAGCGCGCCCGGGGCTGATCGCGTCGTCGTCTTCCAGCAGGCCGGGTTGCTGCCCTGGCTGAGCGTGGAGGAGAACATCGAGTTCGGTCTTTCACTGCACGGCGTGCCGAAGGTGAAACGGCGGCAGGCGTCGGCCGAGATCCTGCGCACGATCGGCCTCGAAGCGTTCGGGCACGCCAAGACCTACGAGCTATCGGGCGGTATGCAGCAGCGCGTGGCGATCGCGCGTGCGCTCGTGATGAAGCCCAAGGTCTTGCTGATGGATGAGCCCTTCGGCGCGTTGGACGCGCAAACGCGCACGGCCATGCAACGGTTCCTGACCGAGCTATGGGAGCAATTGCATTGCACGATCGTGTTCATCACGCACGACATCGACGAAGCGGTCTTTCTCGGCACGCGCCTCGTGGTGTTGTCGTCGCGGCCGGGGCGCGTCGCGCTCGATGTGCCGATCGAGTTGGATCGGCCTCGCACGCCGCAAACCGCGTTCGAGCCGCATTTTCTAGCGCTCAAAAAGCGGGCGATGGACATCCTGGCGCATTGATCCGCATTGACCCGCAACGCGGGGAAGAAGGGCGCGGACTGCACGCCGAGGCGAGCCACGCGCTGTCTGCGCGTGCGCCCGCGCCGGCATGGGCGCTGTTAAACGCGGCTCGCGTGGAGCAGCGGCGCGAGCCCGCTGGCAGCTTCTTTCATCTGCGGCACGGCTCTGAGTAGATCGTCGAGCGTCGCGCGCGCGGTCGGCGCGTGAACGGCCAGCGACGCCAGCACATGGCCGTCGTCCGCGTCTTTCACGGGCACCGCGACTGCCACCATGCCGCGCACGAACTCCTCGTTGTCGATGCCGACGCCGCGCGGGCCGAGGCGGTCGAGTTCGGCGGCGAGTGTTTTCGGGTCGGTGAGCGTGCGGTGCGTCATCTTCTTGAGCGTCATGCGCGCGAGCATGGCGTTTCGCTCGAGCAGTGTCATTTGCGAAAGAAACAGCTTGCCGCTCGCCGTGCAATGCAACGGCACGCGCATGCCGGGGCGCATTTCGAGCCGTAGCGGTTCGGTGGTCTCGACGCGCTCGACGTACAGCACCGCGTCGTTATCGAGCGCAGTCAGATTGCAGGTCTCGCCGAGCACCTCGACGAGCGCACGCAGCACCGAGCGGCAGCCACGCGTGAAGGTGTTGTTCGATAGGGTGGCCAACGCGAACTGCGCCGAGCGCGGACCGAGCGCGATCGCGCGATCGTGGCCGCGTGAATCGGGCATATGCATGACGTAGCCGCGCGATTCCAAGGCCTCGATCATCCGCAGCAGCGTGGCCTTCGGGATGCGCAGCCGCGCGGACAGCTGCGACAGCGTATAGGGCTGTCCCGCGGCCGCTAGCGCTTCGAGCACGGCAAGCGCGCGCAGCACGCGCGCTTCGTCGGCTGGTGTGGCGTCGGGTGATGTAGAGGCGGTGTCGGACATACGTATCGGTTCGTCGCGGACGACGAGATAAATGAACCGTTTTGTACCACTTCATAGCGTGCGGCATGAAATTGCGGCTGCCTATGCTGGTTTATGCCGATACGGCACGCGGCTCGTTCGACGTGACGACGATCGCATGCGTCGGCTTGCCGACAGGGCATAGCGTCCGGGCTCGGTGCCCTGGTCCAAGCGAATCTGCGCCACTGGTTCTACCTGCGCGAAATTGACCTACCTACACTTTCCTCGACGGATCGCCGCATCGAAAGCGTTGCGCCCGAACGAGTGGAAAGAACGACCAGGAGATAGAGATGGGCAACAGGCATTGCGCAAGGCTCGAGGGCGCGGCAAGCGTGGCCGGCGCGAGCGGTCATGAAGGCGGCCCGAGCACGGCGGCCGCGCACGCCAAGCAGGCCGCTGCGCGCGTCGCACCGGTTAATCATTAGGAGTCCTCATTATGGAATACAGCTCAGTCGAGCGGGCGGCGAGCGGCTTTGCGCCGGACCCGGCGACCGACCGGCGCTACGATCCGAAGTACGATCCGCTCGTCTCTCCGGGGCCCGGGCACGGCAAGGACTACGCGCCGACGTACTGGGTCGCGACCGCCGGCACGCCGCCGGCCGACGATGGCCCGATCGTCAAGGACATCGACGTCGATGTCGCGATCATCGGTGGCGGCTATACCGGGCTGGCGACGGCTTTGTGCCTGGCGCGCGAGCATGGCATCAAGGCGGTCGTGCTCGAAGCCAATCGCACGAGCTGGGGCTGCAGCAGCCGCAACGGCGGACAGGCGCAAAACGCATCGGGTCGCCTGTCGCGCTCGCAGTGGATCGAGCGCTGGGGCAAGGACGTCGCGCTCAAGATGCATGAAGAGATCCTCGAAGGCTTCGAGCACTTCAAGTCGTTTGTTGCCGAGATCGATTGCGATCCGCAACCGGGCGGGCACTTTCTCATCGCGCATCGTCCCCGCATGATGGAAAAGCTCGCCGCCGAAGCGAAGGTTTGGAAGGACGTGTTCGGTTACCCGTCTGAATTACTGAGCGCGCAAACCTTCCGCCGGGAATTCATCGACGATCACGAGGCGGCCGGCGCACTGCACGAGCCCGAGGGGATCGGCATTCACGCGCTCAAGCTCGCCTTCGGGTACCTGCGACTTGCGCGAGCGGCGGGCGCGCGCGTGCATACGAGCAGCCCCGTGACCGGTTGGGAGACGATTGGCGGCGTGCATCATCTGCATACGCCGGGCGGCGTGGTGCGCGCCCGCTCGGTGGGCATTGCAACGGGCGCGTATACGGCCCAGACGTTGCACCCGGCGCTGCGCAGCAAGGTGATGCCGATTCTGTCGAATTCGATGGTCACGCGCGTGCTGACCGACGCCGAAATCGCCGCGTGCAACTTTCGCACGACGCAGGTGCTGACCGATACGCGCACGCTGCGGTTCTATTACCGCTTTCTGCCCGATCGGCGCTTGCAAATCGGCAGTCGAAGCGCGATCACGGGCGAGGACGCGCCGAACCCGCGCCATCTGGATCTGCTCAAGGAAGGCATGGCGCGCAAGTTTCCGGCATTGAGCGGCGTGGATATCGACTATTCGTGGTGGGGCTGGGTAGACGTGAGCCATGACATGATGCCGCGCGTGTGCCAGCCCGATCCGAAGCAGTCGGTCTACTATGCGCTGGGCTACGGCGGCAACGGCGTGTCGTATTCGCAGCAAGCCGGACGAAGGCTGGCCGAGCGCATCGCGGGCAAGAGCGCGGACCAGACGCTGCCGATTTTCACGAGCCCGCTGCCGGGCCACCCGTTCGCGCCGTTCCGCAGAATCGGCCAACGCATGCTCTATTTTCAATACTTCAGGCGCGACGAGCGGCCGTGAGCCACGCGCGGCGATCGCCGCGATCGCCGTCATGCACGCCCGGCCGGTGGCAGGCCGGGCCTCGCATCGCCCGTTACAACAGCGATAAAGCCCGTCCATGCGGCGGGGAGCGCGCACGCCTTTGCGTGCGCGTTCGAAGTCGCTCGCCATTGCTCAGGCAATTGCTAATTGGCAGTTTCGCCTCGACAGCGGTTATATCACTAGATATGGAGAAGACATGCAACCCTCGATGGATAACAGCACACTGAAATGCGGGCTCAAGCAGCGTCACATGACGATGATTGCGCTTGGCGGCGTGATTGGGGCAGGGCTCTTCGTGGGCAGCGGGGTCGTCATTCAGCAAACGGGCCCCGCCGCCATTCTGTCGTTTCTGATCACGGGTGTGCTCGTCGTGCTCGTGATGCGCATGCTCGGCGAGATGGCTTGCGCCATGCCCGCCGTCGGGTCCTTCTACGAATATGCGCGGCTCGCATTCGCGAACCGGCGGGGGCCGGGCAGGCTCGCCGGTTTTTTGACCGGGTGGATGTACTGGTACTTCTGGGTCATCGTGGTTGCGCTCGAGGCGGTGGCGGGCGCGAAGCTCGTGCAATTCTGGCTGCCCGACACGCCCGCATGGCTCATCAGCCTCGTCCTGCTCGTGGTGCTCACGGCGACGAACCTGATTTCGGTCGGCAGCTATGGTGAGTTCGAGTTTTGGTTCTCGTCGATCAAAGTCGGGGCGATCATCGTTTTCCTGTTTCTCGGCGGCCTCTATGTGCTGGGTTTGTGGCCGGCGTCGTTGCACACGAGCGCCGTGCTGCCGACGTTGCTCGGTCATGGCGGCTTCATGCCGCTCGGCATCGGGCCGGTATTGAGCGGCGCGGTGGCGGCCACGGGTTTCTACTTCGGTGCGGAGATCGTGACCATCGCTGCGGCTGAGGCGCACGAGCCGGCGCGGGCGGTGGCCAAGGCCACCAACTCGGTGATCACGCGCGTGCTGGTGTTCTACGTGGGTTCGGTCGCGCTCGTCGTCGCGCTGGTGCCGTGGAATTCGGCGCGCATGGCAACGCCTTATGTCAGCGCGTTGCAGGTGATGGGATTGCCCGCCGCGGCGCACGTCATGAATGCGATCGTGCTGACCGCCGTGCTCTCGGCGCTCAACTCGGGGCTCTATGCCGCATCGCGCATGCTGTTTGCTTTGACGCGCAACGGCGACGCGCCGAGTTCGCTCGCGAAGGTCAATCGGCGCGGCGTGCCGGTGCGCGCGATTTTGCTGGGCACGCTGTTCGGGTACGTTTCGGTCGTCATGTCATACGTTTCGCCCGATACCGTGTTCGCATTTCTCGTCGATTCGTACGGGACCGTTGCAATCTTCGTCTACGTGTTGATCGCGTTTTCCCAACTGCGCTTGCGCAGCCGGCTCGATCGCGCGCAAGCGGACCGCCTTCGCGTGAAGATGTGGGGCTTCCCGTATCTCACCTGGCTCTCGATCGCCGGCATGATCGGCATCCTGGTTGCGATGGCGTTCATACCCGATCAGCGTAAGCCGCTCTGGCTCGGCGTCGCGAGCCTGGGGATGCTGCTGCTCGCCTATGCCCTGTTTGTGCGGCGGCGCCGCGAGCGTGCGGTCGACGAGCACGAGTTGGCTTCCTATCCTCCCCGCTGAATTATCGCTGCGGCCGATAGTTTCGATCATCGAATACAACTTTTAGCCGGCCGCGGACGCACCTACCATAGCCCTATCCCACTGCGGGCGCTGCTTCGTCGAGGCCGCGCGCTGCCTTGCGCAAACGAGAGAGCACGATGGACCATCACGCGCGTACGCAAAACGAGAAGCTCGAGTTCAAGACGACGACGTGCTACATGTGCGCCTGCCGTTGCGGCATTCGCGTGCATCTGCGCGACGGCGAAGTGCGTTACATCGACGGCAACCCCGAGCACCCGCTCAACCAGGGCGTGATTTGCGCGAAGGGCGCCTCGGGCATCATGAAGCAGTATTCGCCCGCGCGGCTCACGCAGCCATTGATGCGCAAGGCGGGCGCCGAGCGGGGCGAGGCCCGGTTCGAGACGGTCTCGTGGGAGGTCGCGTTCGACGTGCTGGAGAAACGTCTTTCGCATTTGCGCGCGACCGACCCGAAGCAGTTCGCGCTCTTCACGGGCCGCGACCAGATGCAAGCGCTCACGGGCCTCTTCGCCAAGCAGTTCGGCACGCCCAATTACGCGGCCCATGGCGGCTTTTGTTCGGCCAACATGGCGGCCGGCATGATCTACACGATGGGCGGTTCGTTCTGGGAGTTCGGCGGCCCGGATTTGGATCACGCCAAGCTCTTCTTCATGATCGGCACCGCCGAAGATCATCATTCGAATCCATTGAAGATCGCGTTGTCCAAGTTCAAGCGGGCAGGGGGGCGCTTCATTGCCATCAACCCCGTGCGCACCGGGTACGCGGCGATTGCAGACGAATGGGTCCCAATTCGGCCCGGCACCGATGGCGCGTTGTTCATGGCATTGATCCGCGAATTGATCGAACACGATGGCTACGATCGTGCGTTCGTCGAGCGGTTTTCGAATGCAGCCGAGCTCGTCGATTTGCGCGAGGACCGCGATACCTTCGGGCTGTTCGTGCGCGATCCAAGCGCGCCCGAAGTGAATGCGCTCTATCCCCAGAATCATCTATGGTGGGATACGCGCACCGATCGCGCCGTGTTGCATCACACGGACGGCGCGCAGCCCGCGCTCGAGGGCCGTTATGTGCTCGAGGACGATACGCCCGTCGCGCCGTCGTTCGCATTGCTGCGAGAGCAGGTTGCCCACTGCACTCCGCAATGGGCGGAGCGAATCACGGGCATCGCTGCCGAGACGATCACGCGTATCGCGCGCGAAATGGCGACGGTCGCGCGCGAGCAGCGCATCGTGTTGCCGGTGCAGTGGACCGATTCGTGGGGCAAGACGCACGATACGGTGGAGGGCGCACCGGTTGCGTTTCATGCCATGCGTGGCTTGGCGGCGCATTCGAACGGATTTCAAACGATCCGCGCGATGGCCGTATTGATGTCGTTGCTCGGCACGATCGACCGGCCGGGCGGCTTTCGGCACAAGTCGCCGTATCCGCGTGCGGCGCCGCCTTCGGCGAAACCGCCCAACGATCCTGCCTCGATCAAGCCCAATACGCCGCTGGCCGCCGGTCCGCTCGGCTGGCCCGCTTCGCCCGCGGATCTGTTCATACATGAGGACGGTTCGCCCGCGCGCATCGACAAAGCATTTTCATGGGAGTACCCGCTGGCGGTGCACGGCCTCATGCATTCGGTGATCACGAACGCTTGGCGCGGCGATCCCTATCCGATCGACACGCTGCTGATCTTCATGGCGAACATGGCATGGAATTCGTCGATGAATCCCGGCCAAGTGCGCAACATGCTCGTCGATAAGCGCGAGGACGGCCAATACAAGATCCCGTTTCTCGTGGTGTGCGATGCGTTTCAGTCGGAGATGACAGCGTTTGCCGATTTGATTCTGCCCGACACGACTTATCTCGAGCGGCACGATGTGATGTCGATGCTCGACCGTCCGATCTCGGAATTCGACGGGCCCGTCGATTCGGTGCGGGTGCCGGTCGTGCCGCCGACCGGCGAATGTAAGCCGTTCCAGGAAGTGCTGATCGAAGTCGCGAGCCGCTTGAAACTCCCCGCGTTCACGACGCCGGAAGGCACGCGCAAGTTCCGCGACTATCCGGACTTCATCGTCAATTTCCAGACGGCGCCCAATTCCGGCACGGGTTTTCTGATCGGCTGGCGCGGCAAGGATGGCGACAAGGCGGTGGTCGGCGAACCGAACCCGAAGCAGTGGGAACAGTACGCGAGCAACAACTGCGTGTATCACCACAGGTTGCCCGAATCGCTGCAGTACATGCGCAATTGCAACGGTCCGTATATGCAATGGGCCGTCGATAACGGCATGCGCAAGTTCGGTTTGCCGATCGTCATTCAACTCTATTCGGAAGTGATGCAGACGTTTCGCCTCGCGGCGCAGGGCAAGACGAGCGGGCGGCAGCCGCCCGATCATCTGCGCGAGCGGATCGTCCGTCATTTCGATCCGCTGCCGTTCTGGTACCCGCCGCTCGAAATGGATGTAACCGATCTGAACCGGTATCCGCTCGCGGCAATCACGCAGCGGCCGATGGCGATGTATCACTCATGGGATTCGCAGAATGCGTGGCTGCGACAGATTCATGGCGAAAACCACTTATTCGTCAATCCCGCGACGGCCGCCGCAGCCGGGATCGACGACGACGGTTGGATCTACGTCGAATCGCCGTGGGGCAAAGTGCGTTGCCGCGCGCGCTATAGCGAGGCCGTGGAACCCGGCACCGTCTGGACCTGGAATGCGATCGGCAAGGCGGCCGGCGCATGGAATCTCGGGCCTGGCGCGGGGGAATCTCAACGCGGCTTTTTGCTGAACCACGTGATCACCGACGAGTTGCCGAGCGATATGCAAGCCGGGGAGCGGATCTCGAATTCCGATCCCATCACCGGGCAGGCGGGTTGGTACGACGTGCGCGTGCGCATTTATCGCGCCGAAGCCGATGCCGCGACGACACTGCCGCAATTCGAGCCGATGCAGCCGTTGCCCGGTTCGACGAACGTGTTGCAGCGCATGCAGGCGTATTTCGCCGGCAAGGGTGAGTTCGCGGCGAGACTGCGCCGCAAGGTGGCAACCGGCGTGTCGCCGAGCGAAGCGGTGCAGCGAGAAGGAGATCGATCATGACGCAGATGGCGCTTGTCATCGACCTTAACGTTTGCGTGGGTTGCCACGCATGCGTGACGAGTTGCGAGGAGTGGAACACGTCTGGCGAGGCGGGCAGTCTTGCCGATGTTCACCCGTATGAGGACGATCCGTCCGGGACCTTCTTCAATCGCGTGCAGACGTATGAAGCGGGCGTGTTCCCGATGACCGACACGATCCACTTCCCGAAATCGTGCCTGCATTGCGAGGATCCGCCGTGTGTGCCCGTCTGCCCGACGGGTGCGAGCTACAAGCGCAAGTCCGACGGCATCGTGCTGGTCGACTACGACAAGTGCATCGGCTGCAAGTACTGTGCATGGGCTTGCCCGTATGGCGCGCGCGAGCTCGACGAAGGTCGCAAGGAGATGACCAAATGCACGTTGTGCGCGGACCGCATCGACAACGAAGCACTGCCGGAGCGCGATCGCAAGCCTGCGTGCGTCCTGGCCTGCCCGACTTCGGCGCGCTTGTTCGGGGATATCCACGATCCGCAGTCGGAGGTCTCGCGCGCGATCAGCGAGCGCGGCGGCTATCAACTCATGCCGGAATGGGATACGAAGCCCTCGAACCATTACTTGCCGCGCGTCACCACCGCATCTTCTTGCGGTTGCGGCAGCGATAGCGCTTGCGGCGGCGCGGCGTCCGGCGCGCAACCGGCATCGCTCGAAGCGAAACTCGAACGCGGTGAAATCGCGCTTGCCGCACTGGCCGTGCGGCGTTGACGTTCACGCATTCGTTCAATTCAAACAGCACCGACGGAGAGCCCCATGCGGCCCGCTTTTTCAGTCATTTTCCTCACGACGCTTTGCGGTGCGGCGCAAGGCCTGCTGCTCACACTCGTCGCGCTCGAAGCCACCGCACGCTTTGCAGCAGGCGTGGCCGTGCCTTCGGCGTTCTATGTCGTTGGCGCTGCGCTCGCGGTCGTGCTGGGCGCCCTCGGCCTGCTCGCATCGTTTTTTCACCTGGGCCACCCCGAGCGAGCCTGGCGCGCGATCGCCATGTGGCGCACGTCGTGGCTCTCGCGCGAATGCATCGCACTGCCGGCGTTTTTGTCGCTCACGACCGCGTATGGACTCGCGCATTGGCTTGGATGGGACGATACGCTTGCAATCGGTTTGATCGCCGCCGCGGCGGCGATCGTCCTGTTCGTGTGCACCGCGATGATCTATGCCTGCTTGCGCTTTCTGCAGGAATGGGCGAGTCCGCTCACGCTCGTGAACTTCACCCTGCTCGGCTGCGCTTCCGGCTGCACGCTCGCAACGGCATATGCGGCGTGGCTCGCACCGGCGCTCGTCGTCATGCTCGCGCCATGCGCATGCGTGTTGACGCTCGCTGGTTGCGCGAGCCGCTTGGCCTCGCTCATGCGTAACGCGCGCCTGAAGCCGAAATCGACCGTGCAGAGCGCAACCGGTATCCGCCACGGCAAAGTCGAGCAGAAGTCGCGCGGCTTCACTGCGAGCGCATTCAATACGCGCGAGTTCTTTCATGGGCAGAACGCCGGCACGCTGCGCGCGATCAAGGCGGGGTTCATGACGGCTGCGTTCGCCGCGCCGTTCGTGCTGACCGGCGTGGGCGCGCTCGCGCCGAGAGCGAGCGCGGCGGCGCTCGTGCTAGGCGCCGCGTTCGTCATTCAGTATGTGGGGCTCATCGCCGAGCGCTGGTTCTTCTTCGCCGATGCGGCGCATCCGCAGAACATCTACTATCAGCGCGCGTCGTAAAACTGGCCCCGGCTACACGGTGGGCCGCTGCGTGCGCACGCATTGCGCGAGCGCCCGTACGCCGGGCTCGATCCGATCCAGCGCAATCGCCGAGAATCCCATGCGGAAGTAGCGCCGCGCGTCCTGATCGTCGTTCATGAAGAAGACGTTGCCCGGCTCGATCAGCACGCCGACGGCTTGCGCATCGGCAGCCAGCCGTTCGGCATCGAGCCATTGCGGCCCTTCCACCCACGACGATGCGCCGCCCGTAATGGGTACGTAGCGCGCTTCCGGTATGTGCGCATCGAGCGCGGCCATCAGCGCTTGCGAGCGCTCTCGATACGCATGCGCGAGCCGCCGCAGCAGCGCATCGTGATGACCGAGGGCGAGAAACGTCGCGAACGCGCGTTGAACATAGCCGACCGGATGCCGCACCATCAAACGCCGCAACGCACGCAGCTCGCGAATCAGCTCGCGCGGACCGACGACATAGCCCAGCCGCAAACCGGGGGCGAAGGTCTTGGAAAGGCTGCCGACGTAGATCACGCGATCGGCGGTATCGAGGCTCTTTAGCGCCGGGTGCGGCGTGCCCGAGAACGTGTTCTCGCTCTCGTAGTCGTCTTCGACGATGACGAAGTCATGCTGCTGCGCCAACTCGAGCAGGGCGCGCCGTCGTTCGATCGGCATCGTCGCGGTCGTGGGGCATTGATGGCTGGGCGTGACATAGAGGTAGTCACAGCGGGCAAGCGAGGCGGCGAGCGCATCGGGCGCGATGCCGTGACCGTCCACGCGCAGTGGCAGGAGCTGCGCGTTGCGGTTTTCGAAGATGTTGCGCGCATCGGGATAACCGGGGTTCTCGAAACCGACGGTCGTCTCTTCGCCGCAGAGCAAATCGGCCACCAGGTACAAGGCCTGCTGGCAGCCGTTCGTGATGATGATTTCTTCGGGCGCTGCGAATACGCCGCGCCGCGGCAGCACGCGCGTGCGGATTTGCTGGATCAGCGATTCGTCGTCGCGCTCGATCAAATCGGGCGCCCAATTGCGGATCTCCATGATCGACAGCGCTTTCATGCAGCACTCGCGCCAATCGTTGGTCGGAAATAGCGACTGGTCGAATTGTCCGTAGATGAACGGAAATTCGTAATGCTGCCAATTCGCCGGTTTGACGATATTGCGTTGCGCCGAAGGTGGATGCGCGATGCGTTGCCGCCAAACGGGACGGCCGGCCGCTTCGCCGTCGGCTGCGCCCGATGCGGCAGGCGCTCTCGCGTCGAAGCGCGGCAGGCTGCGCAGCATTTCAGGATTGACGAAGTGTCCGCTGCGCTCGCGCGAGATCAAATAGCCTTCTTCGACGAGCATCTGGTATGCGAGCACGACGGTGTTGCGTGCGACGCCCAACTGATCGGCGAGTTCGCGGCTCGACGGCAGGGCTACGTTGGGTGCGAGTTGGCCGTCGAGGATCGCGGCGACGAGCATTTGCCGGATTTGATCCTGCAGGCTCTGCTTCGATCCCGACGAGCGCTGAAACTGCTGGGCCCATAACGCGGTCGGGGTGCGGCTCGGCATGCTCTCTCCTAGGGCGTTCCGGATGTCGAGCGGCGCGCGAGGCGTGCTCAGCGGCGCGGCTTCACGGGGGCATCCGAATTGGCGGTGTGCGCATCGTGATGATTGTTCGAATCATACTGAACTCGGGTGCGCGTCGGCGATCGGGAGAAACATCCTTGGCAAATGGCGCCGAGCAACAAGTGCAACACCTGACCCAGCGCGCACTGCATCTGTTCCGGCCCGAGTGGATAGCCCAGCAGCCTCGGGCCGCTCAGCAATGCAATCACCAGACATTTCATTCACGCCTCCCCCCGGTAGGGATGTGAGGCCTCGATGCAATGCTGACTGATGACGTAACCGGGTCATTGGAAGAGACCGGCCGACGAGTAGCCGGCCGGGCGAAACGTGAAATCAGATCGGCGAATCAGGCAGCACCGACTTCAATGGAACGAATGCACCGCTGCAATCGACAGGCGCTGCGTCGCCGGGCGAGCCCGATACGGAAACGTCGGCAGCTGTCGATGTCACGATCGAGTTGGCAAAGCTGACCGGGCCCGGTCCCAGCGTGAAATGGGTATAGGCCGGCAATACGGACGGGCCGCCGTTATGTCCTGTCGCAAGAGCCGGTTGCGTACCATCGAACACCACGTTGTCGAGCGTGATCTCCAGCGGCTTCACGACGCCGTTGGTGGCATACCCCGAAAAGGTCACCTGGCTGCTCTCCGAAGCGCTGCCCAGATCGCGGAACCCCTTGATGACGATGCCGGTGAAGCTCGGATACAGGGAGCCCTTGGCCGAACTGTAGTACGGGTCGAACACGAGCGGTTGGCGAACATTGCGCATGCATACCTGCTCATAACGAACATTGCTCACCATGCCGCCGCGCGAGGAATCCGACTTGATGCGCAGGCCGTTTCCGTTGGGGCTGTCGTAGCCGTCCATCGTCAAGTCCGTGACGGCGACGTTACTGACGCCCGAGTTCGTCTCGCTGCCGATCGACATGCCGTGCCCATAATAAAAATGATTGTGGGCGAAGGTCAGATTATTGCTGGCCGGTGCCTTGCTCGCCTTGACTGCAACGTCATCGTCGCCCGTACTGATGTAGGAGTAGGCGAGCACGACATTGCTCGATTGACCGGGATCGAAACCGTCGGTGTTCTTGACGGTGTCGGGCGTAAAGCAAGTCGCGGGCGTGTGCGCATCGGGCGTCGTGCCGCTCGGGCACGCGTAACGCGCTTTCGTGTATTCAAGGCTCGGCGAGAGAATCTTGATGCCCCAAGCAGTGACACCGGCGACGCTATCGAGTACCACGTGAAAGTTCGGCGAGTTTTCGAGCGTGATGTCGTGCAGCGTGAAGGCCGACCCCTTCGAAACCTGCACGAGCCGAGGGTTCTGCTGATTGAGGCCCATCGTCTTGTTCTGATACGCGACGTCCCACCAACTGCGCTTGCCCGCGTTCGGACCGCTGGTCAGCAGGCTACCGCCGCGGCCATCGATCACGCCCTTGCCGACGATCCCGCTACCTGCCGTGTCGCTCGCGAGTATCAACGGATTACACGACTTGGTTTTGGAAGCCGTTGCCGTACCGCACGTTCCCACGCCGTTGTCATAGTTGGCCGGGTTGCGCGAAGCGAAGAGCGTGACACCTTGGTCGATCCACAGTGTCACACCGGACTTGAGCCGGAGCGGGCCGCTGAGAAAGCCCGACTCGCCGGAGTAGCCCGCCGTCAACTTAACAGCTTGGCCGGCCGGACAAGCATCGATCGCCGCCTGGATGCGGGCGGCATCCGGTTGAGAATTGGCGGGGTCGGCGTCGAGCGTGTCGATGGACCCGCCGACGGGCGTCAGTTTTGCCTGCAACGGCGCTCCGCAGACCGTTGCGGGCAATGCTGGTTCGCTGACGGCGCCCCATTGGGTCGCGACGGCCGGCTCCGACCCAGTCGGCGACGGGTAGGTGACGGGCGTCGACGCATCGGACGACGTTTTGTGGTGTTTCTTGGAAGTGTGCGCGTAGCACGAAAAGGCGGTAACGAGCGCCGCAATGCCGATAACGGCGTGTGATGCACGAGTGGCGTTCAAGTTGTTTCCTGGGCTGTCAGAGGATCTGTGTGTTCAAGGCAAAACTCAATGCTCGAATTGAACCGCGCTTCGCGAAGCGATTGGTTTGTCCATACCTCGATATTGCGCGAGCGTCCGGCGACCGGGCACTTCGATTCACTAGGCAGGCAAACGTTTGCTCGAATGCTCACAGGAAGAGCATCGTCTCTGTGCGTCCGACTCTACGTTTTGCGTGGCCTCGAATGGTTCGAGCGGGACGAAAAATTGCCGCCGATGGCGAACTATATGTCGCGCGGCCACTGGAAATAACCACTGCAACGTGCGCTCTATAAATCGCCGTCGCTCACCGTGGTGCAAAGAGCCCAAGCTGCACATCGCAGACTTGCTGGACGTTCGGTATTTCGTGCTACCGCTCGGATTCCGGCCGCCCGTTGTTCAGCGAGTCACCTTGAACCTCCAGCCAGCCCAACCCAACTGCTTGTTCAACCAGTTTGACCACGGGGAGGAATGCTTCGCTTGCTGAACACTTGACCGTGCCGGCCAAGATATCGGCCAGGTCTCCCAGCGTACGAGGCCGATCCAGCGCCTGGAAAAGGATGCAAGCCGACTTGTTGATATGCGCCGCGGTCAGCGTCCGATCGTCGACGAGAAGCGCCGCGCCGTCGGCCTCCTCCCGCAAATGAATCGAGCTGGCCCTCCGAATCGTCGCGCCGGACATCTGACCGGCCCCGTGCTCGTCATATGCCATCGAGTCGAGCCTCCGTAGCGATGAAGTCGAAATGAGCACCGTTCAAGCCGTTCCCGACGCCTATATGGATGCCGGTGGCCCCTTCGTTGAGCACGCTGTTGAGACTCCACTCCACTCGGCCCAACGGCAGTGCTCCGGTGCCAATGGCTACCTCCGTCAACGCGTACTGGTATTGTGGCCCGCTCAGCGCGTGAATTGCCTCAGCCCATTCGCCAAAGCCATCGACGACCCTGTTGTCTTCAATGACCACCTGAAACGGGCAAGCTCTGCGAAGTTTTGCCGCAAGCGCCTCCGCCGCCCCGAACGACGATGCACTTTCGCGCCGCATCTCGCGGTGCTTGGCGACCAGTACCGAATCGACGCGCACTACGCCCGAGACGGCCATCGACGTGTCGATGCCGCCCGCCATGTCGGCGGGAGACATTCCCACCTCGAAGTAGTTGCCGAGGGTCGAGTGCTCATCGTGGAGCAGTGCCACACGCGTGCGTCCCACGGAATGCAGCGTATCCGGCAACCTGATTTTCAATGCGGTATCCGGCCCCGTCATCGTAATTTCCTCGCGCGCCATGAGCAGCCGCGTGATCACCCGGCGGTTCATGGCCACCGACTGCGAAACGTCGACTTCGGAAAACATCTCCATCGAGTATTTCGCCGTTTCCAGATCGGACGTGAAGGACGCAAGCGGCAACCACAAAACGCTCGTCGCCGACCACTTGTCGCGCAATACCTGGCGTGACGGCACGCGGTTCCAATCGAGCGGGACGGCCAGTGCCCGCTTCGGCACGTCGGCATCGCCCGCGGCGATCTCATCGAACGTCGCGGCCGGGACATGGCGGGCCGCCAGCCACTCAGCCAAGCGCCAATCGTCAGTCACAACAGCCGCCCGCTCGCCTGCAAAGATCGATTTCAGGTTTCTGCTCAGCCCATCGCGCATGTCCCACCTCGCTCGCCGGATTCGTCCTCGATGTCATTCAAGCCCACATCGAGGCACGGGCATGACGCCACATCGCCCACGTTGGCTTTGACGATCGTCGCACGTTTGCGCTGAACATCCGTCCCGATTGCTTGCGGCGACGAGGCCAGACGAGATGAGTTGGCATCGGGCAACTGCAATGCGCGCCCATACATTTCGCCGTCGGTCGCGTAGCCTTCGGCAATCCATATGCGTCTAGACATTCCGGGCCTTTTTGTTAAGACTTTAAAAATGAAGGAGACTGGTGCCCGTTGCAAAAGGGCACCAGAAAACAAACGACCTTCAGACGTCCAAAATTCAGATCGCGTTATAGATGATCGCAAAGATCGGCTTGTTGCTGACAGTCGAGAGGCTCAAGTCCGTCGTACCCTGGGAATCGTCAAGCGAGCCGAGCAGGGTGATGGACGGAACTTCGAAAGTACCTGCCGATTCTTGAGAAAGTTCCTGCCGATCCATGATGCAACCGTTCATATTTAGTTCTCCTAAATGGATTATGGCGAGTATCGCACGGCGGCGAGAAATTACGTCCCGCACATCGTGCGTTTTGACTATGCCACGCATGATCAGCTTCGGCAAGGTCGGCTTGGCATGCCGAATTTCGAGAAAAATTACTCCCGTCCCGGGCCATCGAGGATAGAAAAATCCCAAATAGCGGGCGCAAGACTTGCTAAGTCGATGATTTATAACGAATTCAATAAATATAAAATGACAAAAACCGTGTGCGGGATGCAAGGAATTTATCCTTTCCCAATTCGTCAGGAAATCCTGAATTTGATGTAATCAATATACCGAGATCATATTTATTATCGAAATAATCGGGAGAAAACGATTTCAATCGCACGCAAAAATGTTTTAATCCAACTCGGAAATCAGGGAGCCTGGCAGGTGAGGGCGAGCAGAGCTTCGCTCTGTCTTGCTCCGCCAATGCCGAGCGCAACGGCGCCAACCACGCACCGAAGGAATAAACGCGAGGGCGGATTCGTTTAAAGACATCTCGGACACACGCGCGATCAGCAGGAGCGCCATCATGAAACACGTCCATACGGCGGGGATCGTCGCATTCGGGGCGGCGATAGTAGCTGGCCTCGTAGCATGCGGAGGCGGTTCATCGCACGTTCATCATTTCCACGTGACCGCGCTCGTCTCCGACGGAAACATTCCGGCTGCCCACATCGACGCCAATCTGAAAAATCCATGGGGTATCGCCTTCAATCCAAAAGGTTTTGTCTGGGTAGCGGATAACGGCACGCAGAAGGCGACACTCTATGACGGTAACGGCGTGCCGCAATCGCTTGTCGTGTCGATCCCAGCGGGGTCGAGCGGCGATGCCAATCCGACTGGCATCGTGTTCAACGGCACGGCGGGATTCGTGGTGAGCCAGAATGGAAAAACCGGGCCAGCAGTTTTCATCTTCGCGGGAGAGGGCGGCACCCTTACCGCATGGTCGCCCACCGTCAACCCGACGGCGGCCGTGACGGTATTCGATAGCGGCGGCAGCGCGGTCTACAAGGGACTTGCGATGGCGAGCAGCAACGGCGCCACCTTCCTCTTCGCGGCCGATTTCCACAACAACAAGATCGATGTATTCGACGATACGTTCACGAAAGTTGCGCTTCCGGGCGCGTTTCAGGACTCGACGCTACCCGCCGGTTTCGCGCCTTTCGGCATTCAGGCTATCGACTCGAAAATATTCGTCGCCTATGCGATGCAGGATGGGGCCAAGCATGACGATGTGCCTGGAGCTGGCCTGGGCGTGATCGACGTATTTAGTACTTCCGGACAGTTCATTCAGCGTTTCGCGACCGGTGGTCCGCTGAATGCGCCGTGGGGCATGGCGCTCTCGCCCCGCGACTTCGGCCCGTTCAATAATGCTCTTTTGATCGGAAACTTCGGCGATGGAACGATCCACGCCTTCGACCCCAACACAGGTATGTTGATCGGGACCTTGCGGCATGCAGACGGTACAGCGATTGTCGAACCGGGGCTGTGGGGTATGGCATTCGGCAACGGGCTCAACGATCAGCCGACCAACACTTTATTTTTCGCTGCCGGCCCGAATGACGAAGCGGATGGGGTGTATGGCCGCATCGATATTGGCAGATAGGGTCAAAAATCCGCGACCCAGGCGCCTTGATTACGATCGCTACGACCAAAACCGGCGTCTGCTTTTTATCGCTCACCTCGGGTGATGGAGAGGTGAGCGTTTTCGACGTGGGTTCACCCTTTGTAGGAAAGACATGGATTTCATTGCATATCCGAGTTCGTCTTGACGGTAGTCGCTTCGGCTCCCAGCCTCGTTCCATAGCCACGAACGATATTCTGCGACTCACGAGAATGAACGGCGCCGGAGGATGCGATGACACAAGACGATGGGCGGAGCGACGAGCTCGCCGGCCGTGGTTCCGCTGAACGTCGCTCAACCGGCAATACGCCCATCTACTTCGATGACATCCAGCGCAACATGCTTCACGCGCTCCGTAGATCATGGACATGGCGAACCGAGTGGCCAACTTGGCTCCTTATCGGAGTTATCTATAGCGCATGGTTCGGCACCGCGCTCCATGCACGCAGATTGGGTTTGCCTGCCACCGTTTCGCTGCTTTCGGTCATCAGCGCGTGGTACCTGTCCCTGCAGCACGAGTTGATTCATGGGCATCCCACCCGCATTGCCTGGATCAACGGGCTACTTGGCTTTGCGCCGCTCGCAGTTTGGTTTCCCTATGCCACGTATCGACGCTCGCATCTCGCACATCACGCAGCGTCGGAATTAACCGATCCGAAACGCGACCCGGAAACCCTTTTCGTAACCGCAAGCGATTGGCAGCAGGCCAATAAGCTCCTGCGGATGCTGCTTGCCTTTCGCACGACCTTCGTGGGTCACGTTCTGATCGGGCCGGCTTTTGGCATCGTATCGAGTGCGCGAGACAGCTGGCACAGAATCGCCAACGGCGATTTTGGCGAGGCATCGATATGGATCGTCCATCTGCTCATGCTCGCCAAGCTCGTTGCTTGGCTCAAAACGGCTTGTGGCATTCCCGCGCTACAGTTTATCGGGGGCGTCGGCTACCCCGCCTTGTGCATTGCATCGATCCGTTCGTTCCGGGAGCATCGCTATCATCCCGATCCGGCTTGTAGAACCGTCATCAATCTCGCGGCGTTGCCGTGGCGATTGCTGTTCCTCAACAACAATTTTCATGCGGTTCATCACCACGTTCCAGGGGTCCCGTGGTACGGACTGGGCATCGTCTATCTCAGGTGTTCGGAAGACTATCAGCGACACACCGGCGGATATGTGGTGTACGGCTATCGGCAATGGCTCTGGAAGTTTGCGTTCAAGCGTCGAAGCCCCTTGATTCACCCGTCGGCACGATGCGAATCAGCCACCGCTCCGCTACCTCATGGCGAACGTCAAACTGAGGTAGAAAGGCTTTCGACCCAAGCGGCGTGACAGTGTGAAATTGCGCGAACTGATCCTGGCGGCTGTCTCGCAACATGGTCAGCAACTGGCCATGTCCCTGTTTCGCGAATCCGATGGTCGCAGATTTAAGCGGCTCGCCCTGCGCCTCAAGCAGATCTCGCCAGAGCGCTCGCTCGTCGAATTATGGATAGCGGGGCGTCTAGACTCGGTGAGGTTCAAAATTCCACGGGTAACTGACAATCATTCTAGTGTCGACTGATGCGCAAGGTGCTCAGCCGCACGCCACAGCTGGAGCACGCCGTCCGCGAGGCTTTGAATCACCTTGAACCGGTCCAGCTCGCGCATGCTCATGGTGTCAGTCCTGACGATCTCCAGCAGGTCAAAACCCCGCCAGAATGCGCCCAAACCGCCCTGCGATGCCGGCGGATCCTGCTGGACAAGCTCCTCTTTCCGTATAAGACCACCCGGCACCGATTCGCCCTCATGTTGCCGCATACGACGTTTACGTTGGCGCTGCTGCATGGCGGACGTTGAAGTGCCGTTCCACGCGCTAAGACTTCGCGTAGCCGGTCAGCGCTTCGCATAGCCAATCCGATTCAGCATACGGCTGCCGGCATAGTCTTTCGTAATGAACTCGAAGGTGCGTGTCTCTTGCCTACCGAATTTCGATCGCTGTCTCGGCCCACGAGTCCTAATGGCACTGATTCAACGAGGCCGACGTCTAACCCGTCGGCGACGACCGGCTCCACGGGAGCCGGTGCTGTAGCCACATCGCGTCCGGTACTCGGTGTTTTGTCCGGCATGCCGACGAGCAGGGCGGAGGGCGAACATCGTCCGTCTGGCGGCCACCGGTTCGGCTTCAGCGACCAAGGCCCTGCCCAATCGTCAGACGCGGCATCGGCGCGCTCGTCTCGATTCGCCCAGAGCCGCCCCGACGGCGGACGCAATGCCGAAGCGACGACGAGCGGATCGACTGCCGATGCATCTGCTGGTCAGCCGCCTGTGTCGGCAACGGGCGCTCGCCGGCTGACGCCTGGCGTTAATGAGGCATTGGTGCCGTCCGGTTCGGCTGGGCCGATATCGACGATATTGACCGAGGCGTCGTATGGCTTTAGCGCAGATGACGTGGCCGAAATCCAGGCAAAAGGCGGCCAAGCAGCTTTGGAAGCTGTGAGACGGTGCTGCGCCGATCTTTACGCGAACGAACTCGGCAATAAGGACGTCGTGCGTATCGCAGCCAAGGAGGGCGGCGCCGAGGCGTTGCAAGAAACTTGCGACCTTTACCGTCCGTTGAGTCTGGCGGGCTTCCCGCCGCATGAAATAGTCCGGTTGGCTGCTTTTGGACACGGCGCTCAAACGCTGCAAAACGCACTTTTGCTCAGCGGCCACCTGTCGAATCTCGGCATTCCCGATGACACCATCGTCACCGCGATCCATTACAGCGTTAACAGCGTTATCGAAGGGAAACAAGGTGCTGCGGCATTGGACGAGATGGTCGCTGCAATGGAAGATCCGTCGCAGGAGCCGATTCTTCGAGATCTTGTGGCGCTGTTCGAACGCCACGCCGAATTGACTCAATACGGTAGCGGGTGGACTTCCCAGAAGTTGATCGAGTTGGCAAAGAGCGGCAAAGGTGCCAAAGAACTGGCATGGAGGGACAAGTCCAGCAAGCGGATGGGTTCGTTCAGATGGGACCCGCACGCTTGGAAGAGCGAACAGGCGTCGCGCCGCCGCAAGCCCGGTTCCGAGACCTCTGCGGAACGGATTCAGGAGATATCGGCCGAGCTGATGCAGGCGCCGTACGGCTTCGAAGAAAGAGATGTGACGCGGATCGCTCAGGCCGGCGGAGCAGAGGCGCTCGAGGCCGTGAAACGGTATTACCCTGAACTCAGCGTTATGCTCAGGTTGCCGACAATCGACATCGTCGCCATTGCCAGCGGGAAAGACGGGGTGGCTGCGCTGCGCGAAATTTACAAGCACTATCAGTCGCTCGTGGATGTGGGCTTTCCATCGTTCGAAGTCGTGCAGTTGGCTCGCACGGACGAGGGCGCTTATGCGTTGAGCAATGCGCTGAGACTCTATAACGCACTGGTGGGGCGAGGCTTTTCAAGCGACACCGCGATCACCGCTATTCACTATAGCCATCGACAAGACGAGCACGCGATGAAGGAGCTGTTTGCCTTGATCGAAGATCCAGCGGGGGACAACGTGCTGAAGGATCTCGTGATGCTGCTCGAGCGCCGCGACCAGCTCGGAGATCGCAACATCGCAGGCGTGACATTAATCAAGATGGCCCGGAGCGGAAAGGCGCGTAAAGAACTGGACTGGCTAGACAAGGTGCAAGCAAAGGATCGGAAACGGTATGGCTTTGCCATACCGAACCCGCATGCTTGGAAGGACCCCGGAGTGCGTAGGCGACGCGCGCCGATTGAGGCGCCGTCCGACGAACTGCTGCAGGAAATGACTACCGCGTTGACTGCGCCTCCCTATAATCTCGGCGAAAGCGCCATTGCATCAATTGCGAAAGACGGCGGCGGGAAAGCACTGGAGGCAGTCCGGAACAATTACGTCGAGCTGAAAGACGCCGGATTCTCGCCGAGCGCAATCGTGAACATTGCCCGTAGCCGAGGCGGCGACGAGGCGTTGCGCGAAGCATGGAATCTTTGCCAGCCGCTTCGCGCGATCGGTTTTCCAATGTCGAGCATCGAACGCATGGCAAGTTGCGGCGATGGCGCTCATGTGTTGCAGCAAGCGCTGCCGCTATATAGCCGCCTCGACGAACGCGGTTTTTCTCATGAGCGAATTATTGCCGCCGTTGGCAACAGCAACCTTTTGACGACTGACGCCCTGTTGAGGTTCTCGGTGCCGGATTCCCCTCGAGTCAATGAGTACAAGATGAAAGATTTGATCGCACTTCTCGAACGGTTCGACGATCTGAAGGAAGCGGGATTGGCGCAGACCCATGAGGACTTGCGCAACATAGCCGGTGTCTATGGAAACGCCCAGGTCTATTTGAAGTCGCTCGAAGAACGGAAGAACGCCGGCCGCTCCAGATAATGCAATTTCGTTCAACCCAGAGGGACGTAGACGCCCGCATCGGAAGAGGCTTCAGAAGGAGACTGGCCAGAAATCCAAGCGTGGCGGCGCGCGTTTGTCAATCGAAGTAAAAATTCAACCCGTAAATGGCCCGGACACCGGCGCCAACCAACGTGAACAGCCCCGGGGATCGTGGAGGCTGGTGGCAACACAACACCGGATTCGTAGAGCAGCCCGCGGAGCTGGTTGACCTGCATCACGCGAATCCGAACGAGTTGCCGCCGCATTCGGTGCAGCGCCAGCATGGCTTGCCGATCCGCAGTTTTGATGGCCACGAAGCGCATGCCGGGACGCTGTTACGCTTCCCAGATCGCTGCGGCATCGGCCGCATCATTCTTGTTTGATTTGACGAACGGCCGCACGTCGTGGCCGAGCCTGACAAACTGCCTAGCCCAGTGATGGGCGCTACCGCAGGCCTCCATGACCACACGCGTCGCAGGCCGATTCGCAAAGAACGGTACCAACTGCGCGCGTTTAAACGCCTTGTTATGAATGACGCCGGTCTGAGGATCAACGTAGTGGACCTGGAAGACGCGCTTGGCCAGATCGATTGCAATGGTCGTGGGCTCCATTTGGATAGCTCCTTGGTCGACGTAGTACCGGAAACAGCACTGTCGCACGATCCGTTTGCGCGACTGCCGCGACAGATGTGCCGCTAAGGCGGGAGGCGACCATTCCATCTGCTTGGTTCTAACACTCGAAAAGTTGATAATTTAGATTATGTCAAATATAGGATAGGGTTGGCACTCGAACGGCCGCGTCGCAGTTGGAAGATGTCAGCGATCCGTTGCCGAAGCGAGTGACTGAGGGCCACCCAACGCTCGGCACAGCATCGACAGATCCCGAATCCTCAGATGCCAACGCGAAGCCTTGTGGGTTGCGGCTTTCGCCTCGGAAAAACCATGCCGAACAATCCAGGCTGCCTGGAGGCCCGCATTCAGAGACCCGAGAACATCGAGATCGAAGTCATCCCCGACATGCAGTAGCGCCTCGGGCTGCACCCCAACGATTTTGGCAGCCTCTAAAAAGATGCTGCCATCAGGTTTCGCATAACCGAACGCATCGGCAGTCAAGAGTGCACGGAAAAACCCGGAACAACCGGTTAGCCGGAGGTCAGCGTTTCCGTTCGTCACTGCCACGAGCGGAAACCTTGCGCTAAGCCAGGTCAACGCTGGCCAAACGTCCTCATAGAACTCGACTTTCTGCCGGGCGGAATAAAAGACGGTGTATGCGGCTTCCGCCAGGGCGACGTCTTCCCTCGCTAACTCCAAGGCAAGCCGAATGGAGCCGAGGCGTAAGGCTCGGTAGTTGGCCGCCAAGTCGGGGCGCGAGCGTTCGTACTGGTCGCGCAGCGCTCCAAGCGCCCGCCAGCTCGGCAGCGTAACTGCAGTTCCTCGCGCTTTTTCGAGCAACCAGGCGTGAAGGACCGCTTCGGCACGCTCGACTGCCGCCCTGAAGGACCAGAGCGTATCGTCCAGATCAAACGAGATGGCTGATACTTTGCCTAGACGCATAGGGATCGCAGAAGCGGCTTGGCAATCCGGACATAATCGACCGAATCCAACACCATCGAGCGATCGAGCCGTCCGGCGTTGAACGCGATCTCGTCAAAGCGCTCGACCAGCTCGGGGTCAACGATCAGTTTGATGTTTGACGAGAACGAGAAAGGAGGAATTGCACCAATGACGCACCTCGTCTCTCGTTGCGCTTCTTCGGGCGAGGCAAGCGTTGCTTTCTTGCCCCCTGCTGCCGCCGCTACCCGCTTGAAGTCCAGTTTCCTGTCGCCCGGAAGAACCGCGAGGACCAGCGTGCGGTCGTCGTCTTTGCACTTGCAGAGCATTGCCTTCGCACCCTGCCCCGGCTCGGTCCCGCGAATCGCTGCGACCAGGTCCGACCGTCCCTCGGGTGGATGCTCGCAGACGCGGAACCGGGCTGCTTCGGCTTCGAGCAAAGCAACCAGCTTGTCAAATATGGGCGTCATCGTGCTTACGCCGCCGCCACCGCACAGAAACGTTCGAGGTCGATGTTGCCACCGCTGATGAGAACGCCGACGCGCTTTCCTTTGAGAGAGTCCTTCATATTCAAGGCAGCAGCGAGCCCGAGGCATCCGGTCGGTTCCACGACCATCTTCATGCGGGCAGCGAAGAACTTCATGGCGCTCACCAGATCGGAGTCGGGTGCCGTCAAAATGTCGTTCACATCGCGTTTGATGATACCGAACGTGTAGTGTCCGAGGTGCTGGGTCTGTGCGCCGTCCGCAATGGTTTTCGGCGTCTCGATATGAACGATTTCGCCACTCCGGAACGATTGCTGACCATCATTACCTGCTTCCGGTTCGACGCCGTACAAGACACATTGCGGCGCCAGAGCACGGGTCGATAGCGCGCTACCTGACAGCAGACCGCCACCGCCCAACGGCACAAACAGATAGTCGAGCGCACCGACGTCTTCAAAGAGCTCCCTGGCGGCAGTACCCTGCCCCGAAAGGATGTCCGGGTGATCGTAGGGCGGAATCAGCGTGAGGCCGTGTTCGTCTGCGAGACGCCGGCCAATCGCTTCGCGATCCTCGGTGTAGCGGTCGTACACAACCACGTTCGCCCCATATCCCTTCGTCGCCGCCACCTTCGCTGCGGGCGCATCATGTGGCATCACAATGGTCGCAGGGATGTTGAGAATCTTCGCAGACAGTGCAATCCCTTGGGCATGGTTGCCCGAGGAGAACGCGACCACGCCGGCTTTGCGCTGTTCGGGCGAAAATTTCGAAAGCGCATTGAACGCCCCGCGAAACTTGAAAGCGCCCATGCGTTGGAAGTTCTCACACTTGAAGAACACTTCCGCGCCGGTCATTTCGTTTAGCGTCCGTGAGGTTTGAACCGGGGTGCGATGTGCGACGCCGGCGATCCGGGAGGCAGCCGCCTCAACGTCAGCGTAGGTCGGAAGCTCGAAAGTAGTCATGTCAGACTCGAAAGTAGATTTGATTCACCAAGGCCATGCAACGGACGTCCCTAGCTGTTGCTCCGTGGCGTGCTCATAGAGGAAGCGCGCGACCGTGAGATCCTGTAGAGCGAGGCCCGTCATATCGAACACAGTGATGTCGCTCGGAGACCGCTGGAACGAGCTTGTGCCAGAAAGGATGTCGCCTATTTCCGTGCATGGCAACGACGGTGCCCACTGGCATTCGCCGATGCTGCGTGCCTGAACCTCATCATCGACGAAAATGCGCGCACGCGCCAACACACCATCAGGCAGTTCGCGCTTGCCAGCCGTGTCGGCACCCACACATGTCAGGTGCGTTCCGGGTTGAACCGCTTCTGCTTCGAACAACGCGCCACTTCCAGGCGTCGCGGTGATGACCACATCGCTGTTGGCTACGGCATCGTTGCGGTCCATTGCCACGCTGATGGCGCACCGGTCCCGAAATCTCGCTTCGAAAGCGGGCTCGGCCTCGCCGGTGACGGTCACATATTGGACCGTACAGTGCTGAGGTAGTAGCTTCAGCGCGTACTGAAGCTGGACGCTCGCCTGAACCCCGGTACCGAAGATGCAGATCCGCGTACTTTCGCGTCGCGCGAGCTGTTGCAGCCCCAGACCACCGGCGGCGCCGGTCCGCGCAGTGGTGATTGCATTACCGTCCATTATGCAGAGCGGTCGCCCCGTCGAAGGATCGAACAGCGCAACGGTCGCTTGATGAGGCTCACCGCCAACGCCACGGTTGCCCGGCCAGAAGCCGGCCGCCTTGAAACCGAGAAGATTCTGGCATGCCACATCGCCGGACTTGATGCCGAACACCCCACCCGTATGCAACTTCTCGCGCACGACAGGAAAGACTCGTCCGGCTCGCCGGCTGTGAAGGATAAATGCTTCGCGAACCGCTGCCATGACCTGCTCCGCTTGCAGAGCAGGTTCCACAACGTCACGGTCGAGCAGGAGAAGGTTTGCGTCTGTCGGCATGGTCGTTCGTTTTCCCCATCGGACGGTTAAAACTATACAGTATGTCCAATCATGGACGAAATATCAACGTAGACATGCCGAGCAATGTACAGCGCTTCCCCGGATCGCGACGAATGAACATTCCCATAATCGGGGACGGGTTCAGCGCTTGCGCTTTGCAACGCTTGACGCTGTTCGTGCGTCCCAGCGGGTTTCGCTTCGGGCGCCAAGAGCCTATACAATGTGAAAAAATGTAGATGAATCATCCAATGGCTAAGAGCAAACTCACCCGCGAGCAGCAGACAATCCTCGATCAGGTCAAGCACATCGCAGCGGGATTGGGCGAAACGCTTGCGCCATTTACGGAGGTGGTGGTTCACGACCTCCTTCATCCGAAAAACGCGATCCTTGCGATCCACAACAACCTGTCTGGGCGGCAGGTGGGCGATCCTGCGACCGAACTCGGTCTGGCACGGATTGCCGATGCCAAGTACCCGCAAGTCCTCGCGAATTACGCGAATCGTTTCGCGGATGGCCGGCAGGCCAAGAGCACATCAATTGGCATAAAGGATTCGGACGGGCATTACATCGCCGCGCTCTGCCTGAACGTCGATGTGACGCTGTTCCGCAGCGTCACCCACCTGCTGGAACAGTTTTCTACGCTCAAGACTGATGTGGTCAAAGAATCGCTGGACCCATCGAGCGCAGAGTCGCTGCGTGAGCGAATCGATCGATTCGCGGTCGCTCTCGCGACGACGCCGCAGGCGCTGCGCACTGATCAACGAAGGACTCTGATGCAAGCCCTTAGAGACGAGGGATACCTCGATTTGCGACGATCGATGGAGACGGTCGCCCAACATCTGGGCGTATCGCGCGCGACCGTGTACAACGACGCCAAGTGAGAGGAAATGCTGCGTGTGACGGCGATTTAGTTCAGATCCTGGTCGCCCGAGATTTGCGCGAGAGAGCCTCGATTCTTCGAGGATTTCGGGACGCTGCGATCGATGACGCCGTGAAGATGACGCTCGAGGTCGGCCCGCCCGACAGTATGCGCACAGCGGGTTCGCCTGCTGGCATCGACGGAAGGCCTCCTGCTCGACCCCGTCTATGGGGAAAGGCCTTCGCGGGGCTTGTGGAAAACGCCACCAGCGGAAGCTATCTTGCAGGACAAGATATTCTGTTCGTGATGACCGGTGGTGTTCCTGGGCTTTTTGCTTACCGAAGCGAATTCTCTAACTAGGCGGTTGCATCCACAGGTGCGCAGCATCCCGCTTATCAGGCCATCCGTTCCGACGGCACTGTTCAAACGTGGCCGCGTTTTTACGGCTGGTAAGTCACAGCCACCCCGCGGCCTTGAACCGCCACCAAAGAAAAATGTCGATTCCGAGCATCGCCGCGAGACAAACCGGATACCCGTACGCATAATGCAGCTCGGGAATGCTCTGAAAATTCATCCCATAGATACCCGCGATCATCGTCGGCACGGCAAATAGCGCCGCAAACGCCCCGAGCCGTTTCGTGACCTCGTTCTCGGCCAGCGAGATTATGCCGAGGTTGACCTGGATCGCAGTCACGATCATTTCCCGGCGGCCTTCAATCGTCCTGACGATGCGCTCCAGGTGATCGGAGACATCGCGAAAATACGTGCTCATTCCGAGGCAGATGCGCGGAATGCGGCCGCCCGACAGCTTGCTGACGCCCTCCAGCAATGGAGCGATGTGATGCTGTAAGGTGACGAGCTTGCGCTTGAGCAAATACAGGTCTTCGATGATCGCGCGCGATGCCGCGAGACTGTGCTTTTCGAAGATCCGGTCTTCGATCTCCTCGAGCTTCGCACCCAATGCCTCGAGCACCGGAAAATAACGATCGACGATATTGTCGATGAGCGCATACAGCACGAAGGCCGAGCCCTCCTTCAGCAAATGCGGCTCGTGCTCGCAACGCGTACGGACATCCTGGAAGCCGAGACGCGTCCGGTTGCGCACGGAAAGCACATAGTTGGGCCCGACGAATACATCGACCTCGCCGACCAGCAGTTCGTCGTCGTCACCTGTTTCGATCGTATGCAGCACGGCGAACAGCGAGTCTCCATACTCTTCGATCTTCGGACGCTGATGCCCATGGCGCACGTCCTCGAGCGCGAGCTCGTGCAAACCGAACTCGTGTTTCATGATTTCGAGTTCGACGGCGTCCGGATCCTTCAGCGCCACCCAAACGAAGCACTCAGGTTTGGCGAGATAGACGCTGATGTCATCGACGTGAATGTCGGCGAGCTTTTTGCCGTCTTGATAGACGACGCAATTGATCAACATGGGAAGCACCGGCGGGCTGATTCGAACTTTCGCAAGCGTACCTCATCGGTGGCCCGCTGTGTCCATCCTACGCTACTCGCACCCCACGCACATAGGTCGCCCGCGGTACGGGAAAGGCATCGCTTAGGCCCACGCGCACCATATCGGCCCGCAGTCCGATTTCAATCGCTCCCCTATCGTCAAGCCCAACGGCCTGGGCGGGTGCGCTCGATACGGTAGCGATCGCACGCGGTAGCGACCACCCCGCCTCCCGCACCAGTTGAAACGCCGCCATCATGAGGCTCGACGGAACGTAATCGGACGACAGGATATCGAGCAGGCCCTCCTTCGCAAGCTCGAGCGCCGACACGTTGCCCGAGTGCGATCCGCCGCGCACGATGTTGGGCGCTCCCATCACCGTGACCTGACCGTGCCGCCGCGCCGTCCGGGCGGCCGCCATCGTCGTCGGAAACTCCGCGATCGCAATGCCGTCGCGCACGGCCTCTTCCACGTGCTCGACGAGCGTATCGTCATGGCTTGCCATCGAGATGCCGAGCGCCTTGCAGCGATCGACGATGCGACGCCGATGCGTTTGCGCGTAGCGCGCCTGCAGATCGGACAGTTCGATCAACGCGGCTTGAGCCTTTTCATCGCTCCACTTCCCGTTGCGCTCCTGGTACTGACGCCACTTTGCCGGATCGCTCCACTGCCGCTGACCCGGTGTGTGGTCCATCACCGAAGCGAGTTCGACGAGCCGATGACTGCCGAATTCCTCGAAAAGATCGACGACGTCTTCCGTGCCGACCTCGCAGCGCAAATGCAGGTAGTGCTGCGCACGCAGGAAATCGTGCGCCGCAAGGCGATCGAGCGCGGATACCGCATCGCGATGGACCTGGCTGCCGCGTAGCCCCGCATCGGTGCGCGAACCGATCGCGAGCGAATCGAACACCGTCGTGATGCCGGCCGCAGCGATCTGTGCGTCGTGGATGACGAACGCCGCATCGACGTTCCATGTGACGCCCGGACGCGGCGCGAGATGCTTCTCGAGATTGTCGGTGTGCAGTTCGACGAAGCCAGGCAGCAGATAGTCCCCCGCCAATCGTCCGCCTCCGGCACGCTCGTCGTACCGGCTGCAACATCCACCACGAGGCCATTCTCGACCCGCACCACGCCGATGAATTCCTCGTCGCGCGTAACGATCCGCGCATTCCTGATCAACATAGGTTGCTCCGTATCCGCTATACGCGGCGTTCATTCGCACCGCTGATCGACTGTCGGCGCCCCCCCGATGTGCGTCAGGCGGCCGCGAGCACCGACCGAGGCTCCAACTCGTGCTGCCGCGTGCAGACCTGCGCGCGCGTGGCCTCGTCGTGGAAGATACCGACAATCGCGGCGCCGCGCCGGCGTGCTTCGGCGACGACCTCGGCAACGACTGCGCGGTTCGACGCGTCGAGCGATGCGGTGGGCTCATCGAGCAGCAACACAGGGTGCTCGGCAATCAGGCCGCGCGCAATGTTCACACGCTGCTGCTCGCCTCCTGAGAATGTCGCCGGAGCCAAGTTCCAGAGCCGCGCCGGGATGCCCAGGCGGGCGAGCCATAGTTTCGCACGCTGCCTAGCCTCATCACCGTCGACGCCGCGCGCGATCAGCGGCTCGGCGACGAGTTCGAGCGCCGGCACGCGAGGAATCGCGCGAAGAAACTGGCTCACGTAGCCGATCACGTCGCGGCGAACCCGCAGCAGTTCGTGAGGGCTCGCACCAGTCAGGACGATGTACCGGTGCTCGCGGGTTTCGTCGCGTAACTCAATGGATCCGGCGCTTGCCAAATAGTTTCCATAGAGGCAACGCAGCAGCGTGCTTTTTCCGGCGCCCGACGGACCGACGAGTGCGACGCACTCGCCGCGCCGCAGATCGAGATCGACGCCGCGCAGCGCCGCAATGACCTGGCCGCCTTGTGTGTGCAGCACGAACGTCTTGGCCAAACCGCGTGCACGCAGCATCAACGCTTCATCGTCGACAAAGCGCCTATCGATTCGTTCATCGCTCATTCGAACGTCCCCTCTTCTTTCAAGGCGCGCCATGCGGCGCGCGATTCGTCGCGTGAACAGGCCCCTAGGCAGGCAGCACCGACGACACGAGCAATTGCGTATAAGGGTGCTGCGGGTCGTCGAGCACTTGATCGGTCAGCCCCGTCTCAACGACGCGGCCTGCTTGCATCACCATCAGCCGATGCGCGAGCAAGCGCGCGACGCCGATGTCGTGTGTCACGATCACACAGGCCAGATGCAGCTGTGCCGTCAGCGTGCGCAGCAGATCGAGCAGGCGCGCCTGCACCGAGACATCGAGGCCCGCAGTGGGCTCGTCCATCAACACCAGCCGCGGACCGGTCACCAGATTGCGCGCGATCTGCAGACGCTGCTGCATGCCACCCGAAAACGAGGTCGGCAGATCGTCGATGCGTCCGGCATCGAGTTCCACGCGCCGCATCCAGTTCGACGATGTCTCACGGATTTTCCCGAAATGACGCGCACCGACGGCCATCATCGGTTCGCCGATGTTCGCTCCGGCCGATACGGTCATGCGCAAGCCGTCGCGCGGATTCTGTTCGACGAACCCCCATTCGGTACGCATCAGATGGCGTTGGCGCGCCTCGCTGAGCGTGAACAGTTCCAGCGACTCGCCCTGGGCCGACGTGTACGTCACGCGGCCCGACGCCGCGCGCAGGCGCAACGCAATCGTATTCAACAAGGTCGTCTTGCCAGAGCCCGACTCGCCCACCACGCACAGTACTTCGCCGGGATAGAGATCGAAGCTCACGTCTTCGCAGCCCGGCCGTTCGCCGTAGTACGTCGTCAGACCTCGCGCGCTCAATAGCGGTGTCATGAGCGCGCTCCCTCGGGCTCGGCCACGGGTGCGCTGTCCGTTTCGCGTTTGGCGACCTGCTGCTGGCAGTAGTCGCTATCGGAACAGATGAACATTCGCTTGCCTTTGTCATCGACGATCATCTCGTCGAGAAAGCTTTCGCGCGAGCCGCATATTTCACAGGCGTGCTCCCATCGTTGCACCTCGAACGGATAGTCTTCGAAGTCGAGGCTGCGCACGCGGGTATAGGGGGGGATGGCGTAGATCCTGCGCTCCCGGCCTGCACCGAATAGCTGCAGCGCGGGGTTCATGTGCATCTTCGGATTGTCGAACTTGGGAATGGGCGATGGCGCCGCCAAATAGCGATCGTTGACGATAACAGGGTAGTCATACGTCGTGGCAATACTCCCGTGGCGCACGATATCCTCATAGAGCTTGACGTTCATGAGCCCATACTCGGAGAGTGCATGCAGCTTGCTGCACTCCGCGAGCCGCGGCTCGAGCCGGTAAAGCGGCTCGGGCATCGGCACTTGATATACGAGAATCTGCCGATCGCTCAGCGGTGTTTCCGGAATGCGGTGACGCGTTTGAACGATCGTGGCTTCGACGGTGCGCGTCGTGGTCCGGATCCCGGCCGTACGGGCGAAAAATCGTCGGATATTGACGGCGTTGGTCGTATCGTCCGAACCCTGATCGATGACTTTGAGCGTGTCGTCGCGGCCGATGATCGCCGCCGTCACCTGAATTCCACCTGTACCCCACCCGTACGGAAGCGGCATTTCCCGCGAGCCGAACGGTATCTGATGGCCCGGAATCGCGATCGCCTTCAGCAGCGCCCGGCGTATCATCCGCTTTGTCTGCTCGTCGAGATAGGCGAAGTTGTAGCCTTCGGCCGCCTCGTTCACTGCGTTCGCGGCGTTCGCCGGATAGGCTTCGTGCGGCGCGTTCATACGGTGTCCTCCCCTGCCCCGGCCTGCTGTGCCGTTCGATGCGCGGCCCGCAGGCGCCGCACCAATTCGAGTTCGGCTTGGAAATCGACATAGTGCGGCAACTTCAGATGTTGCACGAAGCCCGAGGCCTCCACGTTATCGCTGTGATAAAGCACGAACTCGGGGTCTTGCGCGGGTGCCGTCACCGCTTCGCCCAACTCCTCGGCGCGCAGTGCGCGGTCGACGAGCGACATTGCCATTGCTTTGCGCTCCGAGTGCCCGAAAGCCATGCCGTACCCCTGGGTAAAGCTCGGCGGGGCCTTTTGCGTACCCGAGAACTGATTGATCATCTGGCATTCGGTCACTTCGATGTCCCCGAGTTCGACGGCGACGCCGAGCTCTGGAATCTCCATCTCGACGGCCACGAGGCCGTTGCGGATTTCTCCCGCGAACGGGTGGTTGCGTGCGTATCCGCGTTGCGTCGAGTACCCCATCGATAGCAGGAAGCCTTCGTCGGCACGGGCGAGGTTCTGCAGTCGCACCGCACGTTCGGCCGGCATCAGCAGCGGTTCGACTGCCAGGTCGACAGGAGCCTCCGCGTTCTCCGAAGGCTGTTCCTGCTCGATGAGCCCCTCTGCATCGAGCAACGCCACGACGCGCGGCATCGCAGCCGCCGATGCCTCGTCCACGGTTGGCTGCTCGTCCGATGCGTTCGCCGCCGCTTGCAGCGATGCCCGAGGCGATGCGCACTCATCGCCCGATTCAAGTGCCGGCTCATCGGCCAACAACGAAAAGTCGAGCAATCGCTGTGTGTAGTCGTAGGTCGGCCCCAACAGTTGTCCGCCGGGAACGTCCTTGAACGTGGCCGAAATCCGGCGCTGTACCTCCATGCGCCCGGTTTCGATCGGCACCGTGTAGCCGAAACGCTGCAATGTAGTGCGATAGGCACGTAGCAGAAAGATCGCTTCGACGAGGTCGCCAGCGGCTTGCTTGATCGCGAGCGCCGCGAGTTCCTCGTCGTAGACGGAGCCTTCCGTCATGACGCGCGCAACGGCCAGCCGCATCTGCTGACGAATCTGCGCGATCGTCAACTCCGGCTCGGCGGGATCGCCCCTCCGTGCTTTGTCGAGCAAACGCCACGAAGCCTCGATCGCGCGTTCGCCACCTTTGACTGCAACGTACATCAGTTGAGCTCCACTCGGGTGGTGCGGGGTACGCCGATGACGGACCGTCCGCAAAAGAAATAGCAATCAATGCCGCACGGTGCTTGTGCGCTCAGCGCCGTGCGTTCGTGCCAGAACGAGTCGGCCACGCCGACGGGCGCAATGCGAATGTCCGATTGGATTCCCGGCCCGGTGAGCGTCAGTGGCCGCCCGCCTTCCAGCGCAGCGACGCGAATCAGCAACGTCGCGGAATGCTGCGGCGCCTCCGGTGTGCCATGCGAGAACCCGTCGAGCGGCGGCATCTTTGCAGGGTCCGAGATGTAAGCAAATGCGGCTTCGCGCGATTCATCGACGAGCGGCGCCCCCGTGTGAAAACGAATGGCCTGTGCGAGCGCTTCATCGGGCTGTTGCAGCCAGACGGGTGTCGAGAAGTCCGCCAGCGTCAGCACAGCTGCGAAGGCTGCGGCCGGCCACCGGCGATCCACGTCGTCGTCGAGCACCACGTCGATCGAGCGAGTCGTGCCCGGTCGCGCAAGTACGTCGAGCAGTATGCGAAACGAAACCTGCGCATGATGGACGGGATCGGAAAAACCACGCACGAGCGTATCTAGCGACGCAAGATTATCGGCCATCATTCCCCTCGCACCATCGTATAGAAGTCGACCCGGGTCGACGCCGTGCTCGCGGCACGTTCACGCCGTGCGTCGTCACGCGATCGAGCGAGCGGCTCGATCAGCCGCAAATGCAGCGCGTCGTGCCAGTGCGGCGTTTGCAGCATGGCATCGGCGAGCGCGGCGAGCTCCGCCCGACGTTTGTCGCGTCCCAATTGATAAGCAATGCCGACGGCGCCATCGGGCGATTTCAGCCGCAGCACGGCGCGCGTGACGGTGGTCTCGCCGACGTTGAACGGATCGCCTGTTCCGCCGATGCGCCCACGCACCATCGCAAGCCCCGTTTGCGGAGCACGCAGCCAATCGAAGGCCGGTAGCCCAGTCCCGCCGCAGACCCCAACGAGCGCCGATTCGAGCGTGGCGCGCGGTGCCCGGGCAAGCTCGGCCAGCCAGCACCGACGCTCCGGCGCGATTTCCGCAGATAATGCCTTCATATCCTCGATTCCCGTGCCTTCATGACATCTAGTCGTCTAGACGACTAGATCAATAAACTGCATGCTAGCATATCGCCACGAAAGCATTCGAACCGATCGGAATGACACAACGATGAAACGCAGCAACAACGGACGCGTCACCGAGCCGGGCGGCATGCCCTTTGCAGCAAGCGCGGTGGAACGCGGCGCCGGCGTGGCGGTATGGCGGCAGATCGAACAGACGCTGGCCTCGGAAATCGCCGCGAGCGGATTCGGTGAAGACGGGCGCTTGCCGAGCGAGGGCGAGCTCGCGAAGCGCTTCGGCGTCAATCGCCATACTGTGCGGCGCGCAATGCTCGGGTTGGCGGCGCAAGGGCTGGTCAGCGTCGAACAGGGCCGCGGTACGTTCGTCCAACCGGGCGCAATCGACTATACGATCGGGCGCCGCACGCGGTTCACTGAAAATCTGCGCGAGCAGGGCCATTCGGCATGCGGTACGGTGCTTTCGTCCGCGTCCGTGAAAGCCGAGCCGAGGATTGCCAAGGCGCTGGGGTTGCGCACGGGAACGCTCGTGTATCGGATCGAATCGCTGCATGCGGCGGATGGCGTACCGCTGACGTACGCGCTTGCCTGGTATCCGGCCGCGCGCTTCGCGGGATTGCCGCAGGCGCTGGAGCGAACGAATGGCGGCTTCTCGGCCGCGCTCGCCGAATACGACGTCATCGACTACGCTCGGCGCTGGAGCAGGATCGGCAGTACGCTGCCCGACGCGGAAGTGGCGCGCCGCCTCAATATCAACAGGCAGCAGCCCGTGCTGTGGGTCGAGAACGTCGATGTCGACGCAGACGGTACGCCGATCAAGTACGGCTTTACCTATTTCGCCGCGGACCGGGTACAGCTTCTGGTGGAGCAAAACGTATGAGCGATGGCTCGAAGACGGTTTGCGAGTGGACCGAGCAAAGCCGATTCGCGATTTACTACGCGCCAGCGCGCGGCTCGGCATGGTGGGATATCGGTTGCAGCTGGCTTGGACGCGATCCCGAATCAGGACAAAGGCTCGTTCCACCGGTGCTGCCGGCGCTCGCCGCGCGTTCGCGCGATGTGCCCGGCCTCGCGCGGGCGCCGCAGCGCTACGGTTGGCATGGGACGTGGGTGGCGCCGGCCCGGTGTGTGGCCGGTGCGGCGCTCGAGGACGTCTTTCGGGTGGCGCACGGGTGGGCACGCCGCCAGGAACCGTTTGATTTGCACGTGGAGGCGGCGGCGCTCGAACGATTCGTCGCCATCCGTCCGGCAACGGCTGACGGCAGCGCCGCCATGCGGGCGCTTGCGGCTGACGCCTTGCACGAGTTCGCGCCTTTACGCGCGATGCCGAACGAAAATGAGCGGCGACGCCGGCTCAACGGTCGATTGACGGAGCGGCAGCGCGAATTATTGGATCGCTGGGGCTATCCGTTCGTGCTCGACGAATTTCGCTTTCATATGACGCTCAGCGATCCGATAGATGCCAACGAGCAGCAGATGCTGATTGACTGGTGGAACGCACAGATTCCGCAACTAGGCCCCCTGCGGATCGACGGTGCGGCAGTTTTCGCCGAGTGCGGCCCTACCCAGCCGTTTGTGCTCGTCGCTCGTTTTCCTTTCGAGGGGGCGCGATGAGAGGGCCTGCGGCTCGCGTGCGGCGCGGCACGCTCGCCTGAAACACGTCTAGACGTCTGGATATCCATTCGTAAGATGACAGGTCAGCAGCGGCGCACACCTTTTTCACAAATTCATCATCTATCCATCCCACAATGCGCCAGACGCGACGCATGGATGTGCCGCCCGCGTTTAACCGATTCGCAACCGACACACCACCACTCGGGGAAAGGGACGATATGAAGCTGTTGAAAGTTGCCGCTGCCGCCGCGCTCGTCGCGAGCTTCGCTGCCGCCAATGCGCATGCCGAAGGAACGTGCCCCAACAATGGCGTCGTGCGTTTCGGCGTCGAACCGTACGAATCCTCGCAGCGCCTGCTGCCTGTGTATCAGGACGTTGCCAAGCTGATCGGCGACAAACTGGGCTGCAAAGTAGAGCTTTTCGTCGCGACCAGCTACAACGCCGAAATCGAGGCGATGCGCAACGACAAGCTCGAAATCGGTCAATTCGGCCCCCTCGGTTACGTGCTCGCGCATCAGGTCGCCCACGCGGAAGCCGTCGCAACGTTCGCGGGCGAGGACAACAAGCCGGCTACCTATACGGCGTCGATCGTGACGTGGCCGGGCTCGGGCATCAAGTCCCTCGCTGACATCAAGAGCCGCTCGTTTGCCTACTCGGATCCCAGCTCGACGTCGGGCCACCTCTTCCCCGCCTACGGCTTGAGCAAGAACGGCATCGATCCGGACCATGGCGTCAAGGCGATTTACGCGGGCAGCCATACGGCGTCGTTCGAGGCGCTGCGCAACCACAAAGTGCAGGCAGGCGAGCTCAACAGCGAAGAAATCGCAAGCGCGAAGCTGCATAACGAGTTCGACCAGAATGCCTACGTGACGCTTTGGCAATCGGAGCCGATTCCGCTCGATCCCATCGCCGTGCGCGGCAACCTGCCCGCCGAGTTCAAGCAGCGTCTGGCGAAGATTCTGAGTTCGCTCGATTTTCATGAACTGCCGGAAGCCGATCAGAAGTTCCTTGCGGCGAACGAGAATCCGGCGCTCAGGACCACGGTACAAAACGATGCCGCCTACGATCAGATCCGCGATCTGGTCAAGACGCTGCACGTCGACCTGGCAAAACTGTGAACTCCATTCTCGGAGCGCCCGGCGCTGAGGCATTCGGGCCGCACAGCCGGCCACACGATCGCACGGCGCCGCGAGGGGGCGCACGCGCCCGCGGTGCGACGCTGGCCGTGCGCAACCTGACGATGCGGTATCCGAACGGGCACGTCGTCCTTCGAGACGTGACTCTGTCGGTCGAGGCGGGAGAGATGGTCGTCGTGCTCGGCAGCAACGGCAGCGGGAAGTCGACGTTGATGAAGTGCGTGGTTGGCATGAACCGACCTAGCGCCGGCAGCGTCGAAGTGGCGGGCCGCGATCTCACGTCGCTCTCGGGCAAGGCGTTGCGCGAGGCGCGGCTGCCGCTTGCCCTGATCTCGCAGCATGCGAATCTGGTGCGGCGCCGCAGCGTGCTCGCCAACGTCTGTTGCGGGACGCTCGGCCGGCATCGCACGCTTGCGACGACGCTTGGATGCGTGCCCCGCGAAGAAGTCGGTCCGGCGCTGGGTCACCTCGCCGAGGTGGGGTTGGCCGAGCTTGCGGGTCAGCGCGCTGGAACGCTGTCGGGCGGTCAGGCTCAGCGTGTCGCCGTTGCTCGGGCGCTTGCGCAGGCGCCGCAGGTGCTGCTCGCGGACGAGCCTGTTGCGAGTCTCGATCCTGAAGCCGCCGACGAGGTCATGCGGCTGCTGCGTCGCCTAGCCAGCCACGATGGCCTCGCCGTGGTCTGCGTGCTGCATCAGCCCGAACTTGCGACGCGCTACGCGGACCGGCTCGTCGGGCTGCGTCGTGGCCGTACGGTGTTCGACCGGCCCGCGGCGGAGGTCTCGCAGCGCGAGATTGCCGAGCTCTACCAGGCGGACGCATGATGAGCACCACATACAAAGGTCCGATGCCGGGCGGCCCCTCGCCGGCGCGTCAGATCGGTGCGATCGCCGCGGTGGTGCTGATCGCCGCGCTTTTCGTTCAAGCGTGGATCGTCGTGCAGGCGCGGCCCCAGGACCTCGTGACGGGTGCTCATGGGATGGCCGATATCATCTCGCGCGCCCTTCCCCCGGCCTTCGATCAGTTCAAGCCGACGTTACTTCCGGTGCTGGAAACGATCGATCTGGCGATTTTCGGCACCGTATTCGGCGTCGTGCTCGCCTTCCCGCTCGCTATTCTCGCAGCACGGAATCTGACGCCCGCCAAGCCGCTCTATTACGCGGCGCGGGCGGTCATTGGCGTGGCGCGGGCCGTGCCCGACCTCGTATGGGCGTTGCTGTTCGTGACCGCTGTCGGCCTCGGGCCATTTCCGGGCGCGCTGGCGCTTGCGGTCCATTCCGTCGGCATGCTCGGACGGCTCTTCGCGGAAGTAATCGAGGATATGGATATGGGTCCCGTCGAAGCACTGACGTTGACGGGAGCGAGCCGTATACAGGTGTTCACGCACGCCGTCGTGCCGGGCGTGCTTCCTTCGCTGTTGGGCATCGCGCTGTACCGCTTCGATGAAAACCTGCGATCCTCGCTCGTATTGGGCTTTGTCGGCGCCGGTGGTATCGGTTTCCTGTTGCTGACGGCGATGAATCTGTTTCAATATCAAACGGTCGCGTTACTGCTGATCGTGACTTTCGTGCTCGTCGCGTGCGCCGAGCGGATTTCCGCCTATCTCCGAACGCTGGTCGCTTGAGAGGGCGCGCTTCGAAACATTGCTGAGGCAAGGCCATGTACATCGAAAAAATGGGCGGTGTCGACCCCTGGACGCTCGGCGAGGTATTGTCCGATGAACCCAGGATCGATCCGACCGCAGTCGTTCGAAAGAGCGAGTTCGGCTGCTATACGTATCTCGGCCCGCGCACGCAAATGGCGGATGCGGTCTTCGGCGACTACAGCTACGCGATGGGAGACAACCAGATCGCGCATGCACGTATCGGCAAATTCGTGAATATCGCCACGTGCGCGCGCATCAATCCGCCCAATCACCCGACGTGGCGGGCCACGCTTCATCATTTCACCTATCGGTCGCGATCGTATGGACTCTCGCTCGATGACGACGACGAAATCTTCGAATGGCGCGCGCAGCACCGCGTCGAGATCGGCCATGATGTGTGGCTCGGTCACGGCGCGATCGTCATGCCGGGAGTGAGCATCGGCAACGGAGCGGCCGTCGGCTCCGGTGCCGTGGTGACAAAGGACGTTCCACCCTTTGCGATCGTCGTTGGCGTACCGGCGCGCGTGTTGCGCCTGCGCGTCGACGAACGCACGGCGGAGCGCCTTCAGCGGATCGCCTGGTGGGACTGGCCCCGGGAGCGCCTCGATGCCGCATTGGCCGACTTCCGCACGCTCGATGCCGCCGCGTTCGCGGAGAAGTACGACGGCTGATGTGAGCGCCCGTCAAAGAGCATCGAGACCAGGTCCGCTGCGCGCTTTAATCGAGTTCATCATGGCGTGCGAATAGGCACGATCAATCGAGCCCCGTCGCCGGCTTGCCAATCAGTACGCGCCACAGGTCTGGGCGTCCCTTTCCGCATTGCCACCAGAACCCGTCCGGCAACTCGGCAGCAAACTCCTCGAGCAACGGTTCGGGATTGTGGTCCGATACGAGTTCGAGCGCCTGACCGGGCGACAGTCTTGCAAACGTGTCGAACACCATCGAATGGCGCTCGCTCGGATCAACGGTGCCGACGTCGAGGACGATTACGGCAGCAGGGGCTGTGAAGGCAGACATGTTCATACTCCAGAATGGAATGGAAGATAACATTCATCAAATATGTATGTTTTAGCACAGAGGTCGATATCCGAACCGAACTGGGTCAATTGGTCGCATCACGGATGAAGGCGCTGCTATGCGGGCGCTAATGCTGACTTCGACTCGACCTTATGCATCGAAGAGCCGACGGCAAGGTTCGTTGAAGCGGGACCATTGGCTAGCGTTGAGCTATTCGGACGTCATACCCGGCATCGTAGAACGCAACGAGGAATTCCTCGGCGAACAGCCACGAGTCGACGTCCACTGTGTTTCCCGGCACATTTGTCGCCACCTTCGCCTCGGGATCGACCGAAATGATTGCGTGCGCAATTTTCGGTATGTCGTCGTCGCTGAGTTTTTCCAATGTTCTGAATTTCATGGTCTCGCCTTTCTCGTTCGATGACATGGGTATGTCAGTGTCGCGTCGCGTATGGCGATGCGGCGAACGGGAAAGGTATCGATGCGGATTCCCCGTTCCGTCCCGGAGTCCCGAGTCACCGCGTGCATTTGAACCGCGGGAGTGTCCTTACCTTACCTTGACGGAGTTGGGGAACATTGCGTTAGATCAAGATGCCCGATATATGTCGTAATGTGATATTTATTGCCGTTGACCGTCACGGCTCGATATTGACATCGATGCGAGCCCTGTTGCGAGCCGAGGGCCCTCACAAAGAGGGGACTTGAACGAGTATTTCCACGCCGCCCGGAGCGAGCTTCATGTTGCCGTTCGAAAAGCTGCCGCCCGACAGCGCGCTTACGCAATTGCGGACCGGAATCGACACTTCCTTGGGCTCCTTCGAGAGATTCAGTACAAAGATCAACCGTCGCTCGTCGGACTGTCTTATCGCGACTTCCACACCATCAGGGAGTTCGAGGCTGCAGTCGATGCCTGCGTCACGCGCGATGCGACGCATCAAGACCTGGCTTGCTTTTTCGTCCAGCACCGTACCGATGTAATAAACCACGCCCTTACCGTGCGCGTTTCGCGTCACGGCCGCCTTCCCCGCAAAGTATTCACCCGAGTACGTTGCCGTTGTTTCCGCTGTGACAGGTGTCAGGATGTCGCACCATTGACCGCATGAGAGACGTTCGCCGCTCTCCAGACTCAGCGTCTGCGCGTCCTTCCCCACGGGATCGTATTCGTCGACATACGCGCCGGCGAGTGCTGTCAGCAGATTCGGCAGCCGGTCCGGCAAGCAGACGTTGTTCATGTTCTTGACCCCGGATCTCGTGGTCAGCAAGAGCGTGCCTCCATTCTCGACATAGCGCTTGAGCTTGCCGGCCATTTCCTCGTCGATCAAATACAGCATCGGCGCGATCACGAACTTGTAACCCTGGAAGTCTTCTCGCCAGTTGATGACGTCCGTTCCAACGCCCATTCGAAGCAATGCGGAATGAAGCCGTTTGATATTTCCCAGGTAGTCGAACCCATCGGCCTGCGGTTGTATCTGGAAGGCATTCAGTTGCTCGTGCGAAAAGAGCATGGCTACATCGTGCTTGAGCGCGGTTCCCTCGAGCAGCGGGGCAAGTTTTGCAGCCTCGGTGCTGAATTGAACGAACTCTTCGAAGCGACGCCCGGGCTGCCCGTGGTGATCCAGAAGCCCGTGCCAGAATTGCTCTGCTCCAATACGCGCCGAGCGCCAACGAAACTGGACGATGGTGTCCGCACCGCGGGAAACGCTCTGCCACGCGTAAGCGCGGATCATGCCGGGAAACGGCGTACGCGACATCGGGTACCAGCATCCCGGTGTTCCGCTGAGCTGCTCCATGACCCAGAAGTTCTGGCGTTTCACGCCGCGCGTCAGATCGAGCGTCAGTGCGCCGTGATACATCTTCGACTTCGAGTCGTCCTGGAGGTCTGTCGCCGGATAGTAGTCGACGGACGCAAAGTCCATGCTGTCGAACATATCGTAGTAGTCGGCGGTGACCGGGTAGCCCCACAAATTGTGCGTCACGAACTTTCCAGGACTGTTCTTCCTGATCAGCGCTGCCTGAAAGCGGTTGAACTCGGCAACCGCATCGGAAGAAAACCGCCGAAAGTCGAGCAGGAACGAGGGGTTGAGATACGGCGAACCACCCAGCGGCGTCGTTACCTGATCCCAGTCGCTATATTCCCCGCTCCAGACGACGGTTCCCCACTCGCGATTCAGGGAATCCAACGAGCCGTATTTTCGCTGCAGCCAGCCACGGAACAAGCGTGTGCAGTTCGCGCAATGGCAATCGTTCGCCGCGAGTTCGTTGTCGGTTTGCCAACCGATGACGGCCGGATGCGATGCGTAGCGCCGCGTGATTTGCTCGATGATCCGCTCGCCAAACTTGCGCAGCGACGGGCTGTTGTAGCAGCGATGCAGGCGTACGCCTGCGAAAACCGCATTTCCTTTGTTATCCACGGGAAGGACGTCGGGATAATTGTGCGTCAACCAGACCGGCGGCGTCGCGGTCGGTGTCCCGATCACCACGTCTATTTCATGCCGTGCCAGCAAGGCAATGGCCTGGTCGAGCCATTCGAAATCGAACTTGCCCTCCGTGGGCTCGAGACGTGACCATGCGAACTCAGCCAGGCGAACGATCGTGATGCCGGCTTCCTGCATCTGTCGCGCGTCTTGCTCCCACAGCGAAACGTCCCAATGCTCCGGGTAATAATCGACACCCACCTTCATGGAGAGATTCCTTTGATTGAGTAAACGTTAGGGACGCACAGCGCCCTGCGGGCCCGATGCCCACATCGATGGTCAATGTGTGATCGCTCAGCCCTTCGTGGCGCCGAATGTCAGACCGGCGACGAAATGCTTCTGCATTGCGAAGAAAATAACGATGGACGGAAAAGCTGCGAGGAGCGAACCCGCCGAGACGAGATTCCAGGCGGTGGTCCACTGCCCCTTGAGGGCGGCCACCCCGACCGTGATCGGCGCTGCGTCATCCCCTTGCGTCAAGGACAGTGCCCAGAAGTAGTCGTTCCATACGAACGTGAACACGAGAATGGCAAGCGCCGCCAGAGCCGGTGCGATCAGAGGCAGGATGATGCGGTAAAACAATTGCCACTCGTTGGCACCTTCGACGCGCGCTGCTTCGACGAGCTCATACGGAAGCTCCTTGATGAAGTTTCGTAGAAACAACGTGCAAAACCCCGTCTGGAATGAAATGTGAAACAACACGAGTCCTTCGAGCGTGTTGAATAATCCGAGGTGAAGCGTCAGTTGACGAACGGGGATCATCAGAATCTGGATCGGAACGAAGTTGCCGGCCACGAAGATTCCCAAGATGCTGCTGTTACCCTTGAAGAGATACGTCGCCAGCGCAAAACCTGCCATTGCGGCAAGCGCAATGGATCCGACAACTGAAGGCACGGTGATCAGGCAACTGTTCATGAAGTAATGCAGCATGGGCGAATTGAACAGTACCGCCCGGTAGTTCTCTACGAGCGCGAACCGCTCGGGCCATCCCCAATAGTTGCCTTGAACCAGATCGTCCGTCGAGCGCACCGACGTGATGAAGACTGCAATCAACGGAAGCAACCAGATGACGAGAGCGATGGGCAGCGAGGTTTTATAAACCCTGCGGCCCATCGGACTCCAACGGCTCACCGGAGTGGGATACATAACCTTTTCCTCTGTTATCGGTCGGTGTGAAGAAGCCGGCGCAGCTGGTATACGATGAACACCAGCATGATCAAGAACAACACAACCGCAATCGCCGCCGAATAGCCAAATCTGAAGTACTTGATGGCTTGGTCGTACATGAAATAGGCCAGCACAGTCGAGCTGTCGAACGGCCCTCCTCCCGTCATCACCGCAATCAAGTCGAAGCTTCGAAGCGCGCCGATAAGGGTGAGCACGACGGACAGGAACGTCGCGGGACGCAGTTGAGGCAGTACGACATGCCAGAGAAGCGACCAGCCCGTTGCGCCCTCCATACGGCCAGCCTCGACGATTTCCGGATTAATGCTCGTGAGGTTGGTGAGATACAGCAGCATGCAGAACGGGATTTGCGGCCACAGCGCTGCCGCGATCACACCGAACGTGGCGTAACGCTCGTCTCCCAGCACCGGGATGCCATGTCCCACGATGAGCTTCAACAATCCAAACGCGGGATCGTAGAACCAGCTGAAGATCAGTCCGACCACGACCCCCGATAGCACGAACGGCGAAAAGAACAGCGACTTGATCAGTCGCATACCCTTCACGCTCTGATTGAGATAGAGCGCAAAAACGAGTCCGATGGGAGGAGCCAGCAGAAACAGCACGAGCCAAAGGACGTTGTTCTTCAATGCAACATAGAACGTGTCGGTGTGAAGCAGCTCACGGTAGTTCGCAAGCCCGACAAAGACCTTGTCACTCATCCCGTCCCAGTTGTAGAGACTGAGTACGATGCTGCTGATGATCGGGTAGATCACATAGAGGCAGAACATCGCGCAAGCGGGCAGCAGAAACAACAACGCAGCTCGCTTGCGTCGGGTTGCGAGTGGTGCGTGCACTCGATCTACTGACGTGCGGCGCAAGCCCCGGGGTTGCTGCGCAGATGAACTTCGATTCACCGACTTCCTCGTTTCAGCTGTGGCCATCTGAACCCTCGCGTGATCAGGACTTGCTGTAGACGCGCTTGCGCGTCTGTTCGAGGTGGCTGAGAATCTCGTCGAGCTTCGAGGGATCGCTGACGAATCGCTGCATCCCCTTCATTCCTTCGTCGGCCATCTCCTTGGTCATATCCCGGTCGTAAAACTGAGCCACACCGCCTGTCGTTCCTGACAGGATTTGAAAACCGATCTTGGCGATGGGATCGTCGGGCATCGCCGCCTTGTTATTGGCGGGCAACGTACCGACTCCTTTGGCAAGCGCCGCATCGTTATCCGGTTGACCGATGAACGCAAGGAACTTGCGTGCATCGGCCTTGTTGGCTGCCCGCATCGGAATGTTCAGGCATTCGGCCGACCCATCCTCCGCCGGTGTGACTTTCGGATCTACGGTTGGGAACCTGAAGAAGCCGGTTTGGGCTTTCGTAGCCGGAGGCAGCCCCGGGGACAGGAACGTTCCCATGAGCATCATGGCCGCCTGGCCCTGGCTGTAGAGCGGCTGGACGGAGTCGAGGCTATAGGAAAGCGGATTGTCGATGAAGTACTTGTTGTCGATCAGGGTCTTCCAGGCCAGATACACATTCTTTACGCGCGCATCGGTATAGGGAATCTCGCCGTTCATCAACTTCATGTGGAAGTCGTAGCCGTTCATGCGCAGGTCGAGATAATCGAACCACGCAGCAAGCGTCCACGAATCGCGGCCGCCCACCGCGATCGGCGCAATACCGGCGGCTTTGAGCTTCTTGCAATCGTCGAGAAAGGCTTGCCAGGTCGTGGGTTCGCCTTTGATTCCGGCCTTCTCGAACAGGTCTTTTCGATAGTAGACGCCCCACGCGAAGTACTGGGTGGGCATCGCATACTGCTTGCCGTTGTACGAGGATGGAGTCTTCAGTGACGCGAACTGTGTATTCCAATCGTTCTTTTGCCAGTCGGCCGACAGATCGTCGAGCAGGCCGCGTTTCGCGTAGTAGGCCATGCGCTCGCCCTCATGCCAATTGATCACGTCCGGAGACACCGACGTCAGCCATGCCGGAAGTTGAACCTTGTATGTTTCCTCTTCGACGAAAGCGACTTTGGTCGTCACCCCTGGGTTGGCCTGCTCGAACTGCTTGATCAGGTTTTCCCAGACCGCACGCGTCTCCGCTCCCTTGAAAGCGATGTTCAATTGGAGCGTGCCAGCGCTGGCGGAGGTAGCGATGGACAGCGCGGCACTCAGCACTGAAAGTGCAATGATTCGGTTCATGGATGTCTCCGGAGGTTGTTTTATTGAAGCTTCGGTACTGCACTGCCGTCGGCGGCAAATACGTGGCAAGCGCTCGAGTCGAAGCGAGCCGCGACACGCGTGCCGGGCTGATAGCTCGCGTCGCCGGGTTGCTTCACGACAACGGTGGTCCCGGCGGCCGGGTCCTCGAGATGTAGATAGCTGTGTTCACCCAGGCGCTCGACCAGTGTGACTTTGCGCCGAAGTGTTTGCATCGTGCCGTTCGAGCCTTCCTCACTCTCGTCGCCGCTATCGATCACATAGTCGAAGTGCTCGGGGCGGATGCCGAGTTGCACCGGTTGCCCGACGCGCAGGAAAGAGGCGTCCACTTTGGCCAGCACATCGTCGTCGGACTTGTCCAGCCTTGCGACAATCCCGTCGCTGCTCAACGAATGGACGGTTGCGCCAAGGAAGTTCATCTTGGGGCTGCCGATGAATTCGGCAACGAAACGACTGTTCGGACGGTGATAAAGGTCGAGGGGGGAGCCGACCTGGGCAATGCTCCCGAATCGCTCGGCATCTTTTCCGGCACGCAGTAGAACGATCTTGTCTCCGAGAGTCATCGCCTCGACCTGGTCGTGTGTCACATAGACTGTGCTCGCTTGTGCGAACTGACGATGAAGTTTGGCGATTTCGACGCGCGTCTGGCTGCGGAGCATGGCGTCGAGGTTCGAAAGCGGTTCGTCGAACAAGAACACACCGGGCTCCCGTACGATGGCACGACCGATTGCAACACGCTGACGCTGCCCGCCGGAGAGCGCGGCCGGCTTTCGTTTCAGCAACGCGTCGAGTTGCAGGGTTTTGGCCGCCGTTTGAACCTTGCTTGCGATCTCGCCGGCGGGCAGTCCGGACAGCTTCAAACCAAACCCCATGTTCTCTTCGACCGTCATATGAGGAAACAGGGCGTAGCTCTGGAAGACCATCGCCACGCCTCGCTTGGCCGGCGGTATCGCGTTGACGAGGCGCCCGCCAATTTGTACGTCGCCCGATGTGGCATCTTCGAGGCCGGCAATGATGCGAAGCAGTGTCGACTTGCCGCAGCCGGATGGACCGAGGAAAACGCAGAACTCGTTCTCGCCGATATCGAGATCGATTCCGCGCAGTACGGGCGCGTGGTCGCCGTATGCCTTCGCCACGCCTTTCAGTGAGATGGCCGCCATGTCTCCGTCCAATATGATTTAACGTTACATCATCGGGCGTTTAAAAAAGGCCGCGAGGCCGTCCGGATGTAACCTTACCTGTTGTCCGACCGGACTCTACGCGGGATTTTTTTTCGACGCAATAGGTTTTCTACCCAGCGCGAGTTGACAACCTTTCTCCGCGCCTATTGAATGTGGCGTCGCGCAATTTTCGGCGCCCGCTACGAAACCACCCGCCATGAGCAGCAGACATTTCACCCCGGCCGTCACAATCAGAGAGGTAGCGGAGGACGCCGGCGTCTCGGTCATGACGGTATCGAATGTGCTGCGTGGACGGGGGCGCGTCGGGAAAGAGACACGACAGCGCGTACTCGAGGCCGTGGAACGACAAGGCTACCGCCCCAACTTGACGGCGCGCGCGCTCGTAGAGCGCAAAGCTCCGACGCTCGCATTGATGCTGAGTTGCATTACGAACCCGTTCTATCCGGAATTCACGCTTGCCGCGAATTTGTCCGCGCTCAAGCATGAGCGCCATCTACTCGTGTGCAACACCGATCACGAGCCGGATCGCGGGATGAGCTTTCTGCAGCAGGTCGCGGGTTCTCTATCCGACGGGGTGCTCGTCGCGAACTTCGGGGAGCTGCCGATAGAGGAGCTGCGCAAGCTCCAGCGGCGCGGCATTCCGGTTGCCATATCGGTGTGGGAACTGCCTGACGAGCCGCCCGGCATTCCGTGCGTGACATTCGACGCCAAAGCTGCCGCGAAGCTTGCGGCGAGCCACCTCGTCGAACTGGGACACCGGCGCATTGGCGCCATCATCGGCAGCCGTAAAAATGGCATTCACCGGGCTCGCTATGCGGGTTATCGAGAGGTCATGCGTGAAGCGAAGATTCGTCGCGTGGCGGCTGATGAACGTTTCACGGAGGACTCCTTCGAGGACGGATATCGCGTTGCCACGGAACTGCTGTCTTCTCGCCCCGACCTGACGGCGTTGTTCGTATCGAATGATCTTCCTGCGTTGGGTGTGTTGAACGCGGCCGCGGACTTGGGATACTCGGTACCCGACGATCTTTCGATCGTCAGTATTACGGACATCGTTCCGGCCAGACAATCGCGGCCCGGGCTGACTACCGTGGCTATTCCCACGGCCGAACTTGCGGAAAAGGGAATCGGTCTGCTCATCGATCTAATGAGCGGACGCGCGACGGACTCGACTGTCGTTCATACTTCGGCACCCCAGCTCGTCATTCGTGGGTCTACGGCAGAACCTCGCCGACAGTGATGTCCCGACGCATCTGCCGTATTCGACGAGTCGCCTGCCCCGCGTCGATTTGCATGACCCGCAAGCGGGCATTACATCAAGTCATACCGACTCAAACAATTTCGGCGTTGTGGCCACGAAATTGGCTCACTATATTCGAAGCAACCGGATGTTGGACCTGCTCCGGGCCGCCGTGCGGAAACGTTGACGAACCCGCCACGGACAGTGTTTTCCCTTACTGCGTCGAGGAAGAGCCGTGATCAAATTGAAGACCTTGTGCCCGGTTGCCATAACACTCTCGATCGGGTGCGCGGGCACCGCACCTGCGTTCGCCGCGGGACAGATAACCTTCGTCTCGCAAGGCGGCGCTTATCAGGAAGCCCAGACCAAGGCGATCCTCGATCCGGCCGCGAAGGAGCTCGGCATCACGATCAAGCAGGACAGCATTCCCGACGCATGGCCGCAAATCAAGGCGCAAGGCGCAACGGGCAAGCCGATCTGGGATGTCGTGGACACGCCTACATCCAACTGCCTGCGCGGCGGTCGCGAGGGGCTGCTCGAAAAGCTCGACTTTTCGAAAATGCCGAACGCGGCGGCGGTTCCCGAGAAATACCGGACGCCCTACTCGGTCGCGTACGAGTTCTATTCCACCGTGATCGGCTATAACAAGAAGACCGTGAAGAAGGTCCCGCAAAGCTGGGCCGACTTCTGGAACGTCAAGGGTTTCCCCGGCACGCGCGCGCTGCGCAACGATCCGCAGACGGTGCTCGAAGCGGCGCTCATGGCGGACGGTGTGCCCCGGAATAAGCTCTATCCGCTCGATGTCGATCGCGCATTCAAGAAACTCGCGCAAATCAAGCCCGACATCGCCGTCTGGTGGACTTCGGGCGGCCAGTCCGCGCAGTTGTTGCATGACGGCGAGGTCGACATGGAAATGATCTGGAATGGCCGGGCGAGCACCGTCGCGAAGGACAATCCCGATATCGCCTTCACCTACAACGACGGGATTCTCCAAAATACACAGCTCTGCGTGCTCAAAAATGCGCCGAATCTGGCCAATGCGATACGCTTTATCGACGCCGCGGAGTCTCCCGAGCTGCAGGCCAATCTGCCCACCTATATCGACTACGGCCCAGGCAATCCCGCCGCATACAAGACGGGCAAGATTTCGGCGAAACGCGCGAGCGAGTTGCCCAGTTCGCCCGAGAACGCAAGCAAACAGGCGCTGATGTCGGAGGAATGGTGGGCGTCCGATGCCGGCGTCCAGGCGAAGGCACGCTGGCTCAAGTTCATGCAGCAGTAATACCCGAAACGCTCGTCAGTGCGGGCTGCGCACCGCCGATGCCGAGTGCTTTCCCTTTCCAACTGCGCCGCTTGCGGCGCTTTTTTTCTGCTCTTCGATTGTGTTCGACTACCTGATACTCGGAGGCGGCTCCGCCGGCTGCGTGCTTGCCGCGCGGCTCAGCGAGAACGCGAACCAAACGGTATGCCTGGTCGAGGCGGGCCGCGATCTCACGTACGCGTCGATGCCCGCCGACATTCGCAGCCGGTATCCGGGCCGGGCGTATCTGGACACGCGCAACATCTGGCGGCGGTTACAGGCTCGCATGAGCGCGCCGGCCGCCCGGCGCCGCTACGAACAGGCGCGGCTGCTGGGCGGAGGCTCCGCGATCAATGCGCTGATGGCCAACCGCGGCGCGCCCGCCGACTACGACGAATGGGCGGAATTGGGGGCATCGGGCTGGGATTGGGCACACTGCCTGCCGTATTTTCGGGCGCTGGAAACCGACTGCGATTTCACCGGTCCGCTGCACGGTACGAACGGGCCGCTGCGAGTCCGACGCGCAACCGCGGATCGGCTATCGCCGTTCGTGCACGGTGTCGTCGCCGCACTCGCGCGCCGCGGTTATCCCCTGCGTGACGATCAGAACGGGCCATGGGAGGACGGCGTATTTGCCGGCGTGATCGCCGTCAGCGAGACGGGCGAGCGGATCCCCACTTCGATTTGCTACCTTGATGCAGCCGCCCGCCCGCGGCCGAACCTCACAGTGCACACCGACGCGCTCGTCGAGCGCGTGCGATTCGACGGGCGCCGCGCAACCGGCGCCGAGATACGCCTTGCCGACGGCACGCTCATGGCACCACGCGCACGGCATGTCATCGTCTGCGCGGGCGCGATCCATAGCCCGGCGCTGCTGATGCGCAGCGGGATCGGTCCGGCCGACGATCTGGCGCGGCTGGGCATCGAGGTCATTGCGGCGCGTGCCGGCGTGGGCGGCAATCTGATGGAACATCCGTCCATCGCGGTATCGGCCTTCCTGCCGCGCACGATGCGCACGCCCTTTCCGGACGAGCATCACGAGCAGGCCATCGTCCGCTACTCGTCGGGACTGTCCGGCACGCCTGCGGGCGATATGCACGGCGCGATCCTGTCGCGCTCGGGCTGGCACTCGGTCGGCTATCGGCTCGGCACGATGTTCTTCTGGGTCAACAAGTCGTATTCGCGCGGCCGCGTGACGCTCGCGTCCGCGCGGGCTGATGACGAGCCAACGGTCGATTTTTCAATGCTGTCGGATCCCCGCGATCTGGAGCGGCTCAAAGACGCTATGCGGTTCGGAGCGGCAACGCTTGCAGACGCCCTGCTCGCCGCACGGCTCGGCCCGCGCTTTGCCACGAGCTATTCGCCGCGCGTCGCAGCGCTCGCGCGACCCAGCGGATGGAATGCCGTGCAGCGCGGCGCACTGAGCGCGCTGCTCGACATCGCGGGGCCGCTGCGGGCAACGTTGATCGAGCAAGTCATTACGCAAGGGATCGCGCTCGATGCGCTGCTTGCCGACGATGCGGCGCTGACCGCCTTCGTCAAACAGTCGGTCGGCGGCACATGGCATCCGGCGGGCACTTGCCGGATGGGCGCAGCCGACGATCCGCTCTCGGTGACAGGCCCGGACGGCGCAGTGCACGGCGTCGAGGCGCTCTATGTCTGCGACGCGTCGTTGATGCCGTCGATTCCATGCGCGAACACGAACGTGCCGACGATCATGATTGCCGAGCGCATCGCGGATATGCTGCGGGCAGTGCGTTAGCCGAGCACCGCGTCTCGGCTGCCGTACCCGACGATACCCTTGACCTCGAGGAACGATTCAATCCCCCATTCCCCATACTCGCGCCCATTGCCGGATTGCTTGTAGCCGCCGAACGGCGATCCTGGGTCCCATGCGGGGTAGTTCAGATAGACGCTGCCGGCACGCATGCGGAACGCGACGCGACGCGCACGCTCGATGTCGCGCGACTGCACGTAGGCGGCAAGACCGTACGGGGTATCGTTCGCGATCGAGATCGCCTCTTCTTCGTCGCGGTACGGCAGTATCGCCAGCACGGGGCCGAAGATCTCTTCGCGGGCAATCGTCATATCGGGCCGCACATCGGCGAACAGGGTCGGCCGCACGTAATAGCCGCGCTCGAGGCCGGTGGGGCGGCCCAGCCCACCCGTCACCAGCTTTGCACCTTCTTCGATGCCGGCCGCAATCAAGCGCTGGATGCGTTCGAACTGCACATTGCTGACGACGGGGCCCATCGTCGTACCGGCGGCGTCGGCCGGTCCGACCCAATGTGCGGCGGCCGCGCGCGAGGCGATCTCGAGCACCTCTTCGTGACGCGCTGCGGGGACGAGCATCCGCGTCGGCGCGTTGCACGATTGCCCGCTGTTGCTGAAGCAGCTGTTCACACCCTTCGTCACGGCAGTCTCGAAATCGACGTCGTCGAGCAGGAGGTTCGCCGACTTGCCGCCAAGCTCCTGGTGCACGCGCTTGACGCTCGGCGCCGCGAGCGTCGCGATCTGCACGCCGGCGCGCGTCGAACCGGTAAACGAGACCATGTCGATCCCCGGATGCGAACACAACGCCGCACCGACCGTCGGGCCGTCGCCTTGTACGAGGTTGAACACCCCGGGCGGCACGCCGGCCGCATCGAGCACCTCGGCAAACAGCACGGCATTCAGCGGAGAAACCTCGCTTGGCTTGAGCACCATCGTGCAGCCGGCAACGAGCGCGGGTGCCACCTTGCTGGCGATCTGATTCATCGGCCAGTTCCATGGCGTGATCAGCGCCGCGACCCCGACGGGCTCGTAGCGCACGAGCGTCGTTCCCTTGCTGCGCTGCCATGCGAATGTCTCGCAGGTGCGCAGCAACTCCTCGAGATGACGACGGCCGAGCCCTGCCTGCCATTCGTGCGCGAACGGTCGCGGCGCGCCGATCTCACGGGAAATGGTGTCGGCGATCTCGTCGTAGCGTGCGAGGTAGGCATCGAGAATCCGGCGCACGAGCGCGATCCGTTCGGCCGGGTCGGTCAATGAGAACGTCGTGAATGCCCGGCGGGCCGCGGCAACAGCGCGATCGACGTCGCGCGCGTCGCCAAGCGCGATCTCGGAGAATGGTGTCTCGGTGCACGGATCGATGACGGGGAGTCGTGCGTTGCCCGCCGGCGCCACCCACTCGCCGTCGATATAGAACTTCAATGCATTGTTCATAAGGGTTCCGGTCGGATCTCGCTATGTCGGGAATGCTCAGGCGCGGGCAGCTTGCGCGACGCCGCCGCGGCGGCTGATGACGACGATCAGCACGAGCGTCAGCGTAAGCGCGGTCAGCATGGTGCTGATCGCGGCAATCGTCGGATCGATCTCGTCGCGCAGCGTCACGAACATCCGGCGGGTGAGCGTCTGGTTCGGGCCGCCCGAGACGAACAACGCGACGACCGTTTCATCGAGTGCCTGAATGAAGACGAAAACCGCACCGGACACAACGCTGGAGCGAATTTGCGGAAGCGTGACGGCCAGGAAACTGCGCAGCCGGTTCATGCCGAGACTGCGCGCGGCCATTTCCTGCGCATGGTCGAAGGAGCGCAGATCCGCACCCACCGAAATCACCACGTACGGCAAGCCGAGCATCGCGTCGGCGACGATCAACCCGCCCAGCGTATTGACGTAATCGAGCTTCGAATAAACGAAGAACACGCCGACGGCAACGATGATGATCGGCACCATCAGCGGCAACATCAACACGGTCCGCAGCCGCCGGATCCAGGCATGCGTGCCGTGCTCGATCGCGTACGCCGCCGCCACGCCGACCGGCGTCGCGATGGCCGTCGCGAAGAACGACGCCGCGAGCGTGGTGCGTGCGGCCGCAAGCCAGTCGGGATTGCCGAAAAACGCCTCGTACCACCGCAGGGACAGCGCGGGCGGCGGAAACGTCATGAACCGTGTATCGGAGAAAGACAGCGGCACGACGATCAGCACCGGAATCATCAGAAACGCGAGGATCAGCACAACCGATGCGATCAGCATCCCGCGCGCGAGCGGATTGGGTTTCATTTTGCCCCCAGGGTCTTGTCGAGCGGAATGACACGGCTCGCCGCATAGAAGATCGCGAACACGCAAAGCAGCAGCACGACGCTCACCGAGCTTGCGGCCCCCCAACTGTTGTAGATCTCGACATTACGGCTCACGACCATCGACACCATGATCGACTTGCCGCCGCCCATCAGCTCCGGCGTGATGTAAAAGCCGAGACAGAGCACGAATACGAGCGTGACACCGGCAACGACGCCTCCCATCGATAGCGGCAGGAATACGCGGACGAACGCATGGGTGGGCGAAGCGCCCAGGCTCGACGCCGCTTGAGACAGGCTCGTCGGGATTTTCTGCATCGCCGAGTAAAGCGGCAGCACCATGAACGGCAACAGAATATGGACCATCGCGATGATCGTGCCGAACTGGTTGTAGGCGAGCCGGGCCGGATGATCGATGAGGCCGGATGCGAGCAACGCCTTGTTGACGAGACCGGTGCGTTGCAATAGCACGAGCCATGCGTAGGTGCGCACGAGCACGCTCGTCCAGAACGGCAGGATCACCATCCCTAGAATGAGCGCCGCCAGCCTCGGTCGAACCGATGCGGCCAGATAGGCCACGGGATAGCCCAGCAGCAGCGTCACGCCCGTCACGATGATGCTCAGCTTGAACGTCAGCGCAAAAGTGTCGAGATAAGTGCCGCTGAAAATGCGCCGGTAGTTCGCGAGCGTGAACCCGCCGTCTTGACGAATGGACTGCCACGACAGCCACGCGAGCGGCACGACGAGCAATACCGTGACGATGGCCAGCGCGGGTGCCATCAAGAACAGCATTGCGCGGTCTTCGCGCCGCTGATAGCGCTGTGCTGTATCGGCGTCGGACGGCCGTATCAATTCGCCCTCCGAAACGATTCCCCTGACAGTCGTCATCATACCCCCACCGCATCGAGAAACTGGTACCACGCGGCGACGAGCCTGACACCCGGCGCGCGCAGCGAATGGAGCGGGACCGGCCGCAGCCCGTCTTGCGCCAGGAGCGCGAGATCGGGTGTTTCGCCGAGCGCGAGCGCGGCCGCATGCTGGCCGACGAGGCTCGCCATCGCGATGCCGGCGCCGTTGTAGCCGAGGCAGAAGACAGTCGCGTCGTCGCTGCGGCCGACGTGCGGCAGCGCATTGAACGTCATGCCGACGTAGCCCGACCAACGAAACGAGATGGGCACGCCCGCCAGATCCGGGAAGAGCGCGATCATGGCGCGCCGCAATGCCTCGAAGCCCGTGTTCTGCCCTTCCTTGCCGAATGCGTCGCGGCCTCCGAACAGCATGCGGCCGTCGGCGCGTCGAAACCACTTCATCATCCGGCGCGTCTCGGTATAACTGCGCCGCGCCGTCATCAGCTTCGCGTCGAGCGCTGCCGGCAGCCGCTCCGTGGCGATCATCGCGCTGCGAAACGGCACGAGTTCGCGCTGATACGCGCTCGTCGCCTGCGTGATGCCTGAATAGGCGTTCGTCGCGACGATCATCTGCTTCGCGCGCACCGTCGCTGCCGGCGTGCGCAATACGACACCCGGCACGCCCCGGGTGCGCTCCATCGCGACCACGGGCGTCGATTCGTGGATCGCCACCCCGCGGGCCGCCAGGCCGCGCGCGATGCCGAGTACATACTCGAGCGGCAAGATCGTACCGGCGTCCTCGCTCAATACGCCGCCGACGAAGCCCTTCGAACCCGTTTCCTCCTCGGTCTGCGCGCGCGTGAGCGGCTTCATCGTCCGATCCCCGAGCGACGTGCGCACCCAATCGGCCTCGGCAATGCAGGCCGCGAGCGCGCGCTCGGTATGCGCGCAGCGCAGACTGCCCGTATGCTCGAATTCGGCACCCGCGATGGCGAACTCGTCGACGAACGACTCGACGACGCGCACTCCCTCATGTGCGAGCCGGTGCATGCGCTTGGCGACATCGAGCCCGTAGTGCGTAGCGATGAACGGGAACGACAACCGGAACTTCGAAGACACGACACCGCCGTTACGGCCGCTCGCTCCCCAGCCGACGGGGTTTGCGTCGAGCACGACGCACGGTACGCCGCGCCGGCTCAAGGCATACGCGGCCGCGAGACCGGAATAGCCGGCACCGACAATCGCGACCTCGGTCTGCAGGTCGCTGGCGAGCTGCCCCGCTCCGACCGGCAGATCGAGCGTGCCGGTGCGTGCGGCGAGGTGGCGCCACAACGAATCCGGCTGCGGCGACGTCGAAGCGAGCGGCGCGAGCATGATCAAGCCGTGGCGAGTTCGGATTCGACCGCGTCCGCCAGCGCGGCGAGCGTCGGGAAGCAGAACGTCGGCGTGGTGACCTTGCGCGGCACGGGCGTCGCGCCGAATCCCTTCTGATCGCGGCGGCGTTCGATCCAGCAGGTGGCGTAGCCCAGTTCCGTCGCGATGCCGATATCGTGGTACTGGCTTTGCGCGGTATGCAGGATGTCGCGGAACTTATACCCGAATGCCGCCTGGCGGCCCCGGTTGTACGCGAAGAATTGCGGATCGGGTTTCGCGACGCCGGTTTCGTCGCAACAGACGGAATCGTCGAACGGATCGCCCAGCGTATGCGCATACGCCGACAACGCGACGCGGTCCGCATTCGTCATCGCGACGAGCCGGAAGTGCTTGCGCAGCCGCTTGAGCGCCTCGACGGAATCGGGGAATGCCGGCCAATCGAGCACGTCGCGCTGGAATGCCGCGGCGGATTGTGCGTCGTCGGGCAGGCCCAACTCCTTGGCGAGACCCAGATAGACATTCGCCATCGCATGGCTCGAGCGCCCGGGGAACGCTGCGCGGCCGCGCATGTACGGCTCGAAGATCTGGTCGTCGGTCAGATCTTTCGCGGCAGGACCGCCGAGGCGACGCACCGACGTGAGTACACCCCGTTCGAAGTCGATGAGTGTGCCGACCACATCGAATGTCAGCACCTTGAAATCAGTGAGCTTCATGAGTTCATCCCTTGATGGCGTTGCGGTTGGGTGAAAGACAAAATCGAAGATGAAAAGGCGTACGCGAGTACGCGCTGGCTGCTTACGCAGCTACGACGATGGTGTCGCGCGGCGACAGCACCACCGATACCGATGCGCCCGGCGGCGGCACACGCTGCCGCGCGGCATGATTACCCGGCTGGCGCAGGCTGACCGTCGTGCCATCCGCGAGCGCCGCGAATACGCGCAGGCTTTCGCCCTGGTACAGCACCTCCGTCACGCGCGCGGTGAGTCGATTGGCGTCGGGCGGTGCATCGCCTGTGTCGATTACGAGTTTTTCCGTCTGGACGGCGAGCAGCAGCGCGCCCGCACTCGGCAACGGATAAGCGGTACGGAGCACCGTATCGCCGAGCGTCACCGCGTCGGCGCCCGCACGCGCGACGGGCAACAGCGTCGCCTCGCCGATGAAGCTCGCGACGAAGGCATTGCAAGGCCGGTCGTAGAGGCGTTCGGGCGTATCGACTTGCACGAGCCTGCCGTCCTTCAATACGGCGACACGGTCGCTCATCGTCAGCGCCTCGCGCTGGTCGTGCGTGACATAGACGATCGTCGCACCGAGCCGGCGATGAAGCCGCCGCAGCTCGAGCTGCATGGTCTCGCGCAATTGCTTGTCGAGCGCCGAGAGCGGTTCGTCCATGAGAATCAATTGCGGCTCGAACACCATCGCGCGGGCGAGCGCGACGCGCTGCCGCTGGCCGCCCGAAAGTTCGCTGATGCGCCGGTTCTCGTAGCCGCGCAACTCGACCATCGCGAGCGCTTCGGCCACCTTGGCCGCCCAGCCGGACTTCGCCTCGCGGCGGGCACGCAGCGGAAACGCCACGTTTTCGCCGACGCTCATATGAGGAAAGAGCGCGTAGCTTTGGAAGACCATCCCGATGTTGCGTTTGTGCGGCGGCGCAAATGTAATATCGCGTTCGCCCACCCACACACTGCCGGAACTGGGCTGCACGAACCCGCCGAGTATGCCGAGCAGCGTCGTCTTGCCGGAGCCGGACGGGCCCAACAGCGACACGAACTCACCCTGAGAGACATCGAGCGAGACGTCGTCGAGTGCTACCACAGGGCCATAACGCTTCGCCGCGGATCGAATCGATACGCCCGCTTTCGCTCGTGCATCCATCGTTGTCTCCCGCTCATGTCAGCCTGCGATGTGGGAAATATAGGCGCCGGTCTTTTTGGCGGCAATTCCCAAATTGTTGGATTGGGCATAACATCAGGTCATGCCAAGCTTACGCAGAAAACTGCCCAGCGCGAATGCGCTATTCGTCTTCGAAGCCGCCGCGCGCTGCGGGAATTTCACGCGCGCGGCGCAAGAGCTGTATGTGAGCCAACCGGCCGTCAGCCGTATGCTGTCGCGCATGGAGGACCACATCGGCGTGCGCCTGTTCGAGCGCGTGCATGGCGGAATTGAGCTGACCGAAAACGGCCGCATCCTGTATCGGAAGATTTCGGAGGGATTGAACGGAATCGAGGATGCCATTCGGGAGATCGAAGCGCGTGCAACCGGCGTCGAGCCCGTGACGCTGTCGGTCTCCACCGCCTTCACGACACACTGGCTGATGCCGCGGATGAGCCGGCTCAATCAGGCGTTTCCCTCGGTCGATCTGCGTTTTCAGCTGATCTCGGGCCGCATCGGCGGGCCGCTCGGCGATGTCGACCTTGGCATGCGCTTCGTGCAGCAGGGTGAAATGCGCGAAAACAGCGTGCCGGTCATGCCGGAGATATTGCTGCCCGTTTGCAATCCGCGCTATCGCGACATGGCGCGCACCGACGAATGGCATGCGCATGGCGATACAGTCATCGTGATGGACGACGAAGAGCGCGGCTGGCACACGCGTTTCGCAGCGTTCAGGAACGAGACGCGTCATGCGAGCGGCGTGTTGAGCTTCAACGACTACGCCATCGTCCTCCAGGCCGCACTGCTCGGCCAGGGAATCGCGCTAGGGTGGGTCAGCGTGGTCATGCACTGGCTCGCGCAGCACGCCCTCGTGCCCGCCGAGGACGAACTGCTCGTGACGAATCGAATGTGCTGTTTGTCGTGGGCCCCTGGCAAGCCGCTGCGGCCGATCGTCGCCGAAGTCCGCGAGTGGTTGATCGCCGAAATGCGAGCGGATCTCGCGGCCGTCGATACTGTCTATCCGGCGCTCGGGCTCGCGGCAGCGGTGGAATCGGGGTTGCGCGACTGGACTTGAGCAGGCTTCAACGACGATAGGCGCGTGCGCCGCAGAGCGGCGAGTGCGGCATCGGCATTGTTTATCCTGCCGCCGACCAGACGCACGGCAGCAACCCCGGGCACGCCGTCGGCACGATGACGGTCGAGCAGCTCGCGGCCAATCGCGGAGAATTCGTCTTTTTCAGCAAGCGAGGGATTCGCCAGCGCGAGCGTGGTGATCACGCGCCCGCGTAACGCATCGGGCAGTTGCCGGCCGCGCTCCTCGAACAGCTCCCGGAATTGCCGCTGATAGGCGAGCGGCAGCGCCTGGAACCGGTCCGCCATCGCCTCGAGCGCAACGGCGATCTCCTGCGGACGGCGTTGCGGGGCCATCAGCGCCGAGCGGAGCGTCCGCAACGAGCCGTCGGGCCCGCCGGAGGCGAGGAAAGGCTGGTCGAGATCGGGGCGCGTCACCGCGGTGCCATTGTGCAACTGCGGCGCGCCGAATGCCGTCGCCAACGCCTCGAGCGCACGGCCGACGGCGGTCGGGCCGCCGAGTTCGATGGCGAGCGTGCGGCGTGCAGCATCGGCCGTCGCAAAATCGCGGAACAGATTATCGACGACCGAATCGCGGATGTCGGCCGGTGCGCCTTCGCCCGAGATGTAGCGCAGTGCAGTGGCCTGCATCCGGCTCGGCAGCGTGGGCAGTACGGCCAGCAGTTGGCTCGCGGCCGCGGCCGGGACCGCTACGACCATAGCGGCGCCCTCCACCACTCGATCCGCCTCGGCATCGCTGCGCGCCCCGGTCGCAACGTTCGCAAAGAGCCGCAGCGTATCGCGCTGAGTGGCCTTGCTGTCGTCCATTGCGTCGGCCATCGCGCGCCATCCGTTTGCGGCGGCTGCAATTTCCGTAGCCGACAGCGTGCCAAGACGATCGAGTTCCGCGCTTAGCACTTCGGCAAGCGATCGAGGTTCGAGGCGGCCCGCCGTAGCGAGGAAACCATCGATCAGCGGTTGCCGCGCAGGGCCGCTGTCGCGCACGATATGACTCGCGAGGTCCGATAGCGCTTCGTCCGACAAATCAGGAATCCGGCTCAACACCGTATCGACGACGCGGCGGGCTTGTGTCTCGTGTGACGTGGTCTCGGAGGCGGTCGACGGCAGAGCGTTCGCAAGGAGCGCAATTGCTCCGCTGACGAAGTGGCGTTCGTCCTCGAGCTGGGCGACGACCGACAGCAAAGCGTCGCGCGCCTCGGGCGTCGCCTCGTCGTACGCCTCGAACATGTCGTGCAATGCGGCTTGCTGATTAGTGTCGTTCAAGCGCGGCCACACCGCTTTAAGCAATCCGGTGAGTTCCTCGGCAGCCTGGGCGCTGCCCTTGAAGCGCGCAAGGCTCGTGGCGAAACTCAGCAGCGGCAGTTGATTGCGTGCAGCCGGCCCCCTCGGCGCCGGCACCTCGGGCGCAATATTGTGCAGCGCGGTTCTGAACCCGGCCCGCGACCGCTCGTCGAGCAGCGGGTAGAGCTGCAACAGCGGCGGCACCGTCGACGCCGCTTCACGTGCGTCTTCGATGAACGTTTGCGGGCGCAATCCGAGCAATAGATTGGCCGCGGCCACACTCGCGGCTTCGGGCCGTACCGGCATACCGTCGCGTTGTGCTTCGCGGATCATCGCCAACAGGACCGAGCGTTGTGTGGCGTCGGTCCAGTTGGCCGATTTGCTTGCCACCGCCCGATCGATCGCGGCCTGCGCCGCTTTGCGTTCGGCGTCGCCGAGCCCCCCGGTGCCGCAGGCCAGGAGATTTTGCAGATAGCGCGCCGCATGGATCCGCGCCAGCGGTGTACTGGCCGCACCTTTTCGTTCCTTGACAGCCGCGGTCAGCGTTTTCACGAGCGTCGCGCGCCATGTGGGATCGTCGCCCATCACCTGCGAAAAGAGCTGATCGCGCTGCCGCACGTCGATTTCCGTGGGCAACGTGCCTTGTACGATGCAGCCCAGCACGCGTGCAAGGTGGGTCTTCGATTTCGCATCGCCTTGCTCGGCCGTAGTCGACAGCGAACGCAGCAATTCGCGATAGAGGGGCAGGAATGCAGCGCTTTGCGTCGTACGCTCTCGGAGGTTCCAGGCGACATCGCGTTCGAGTGCGTCGAGTGCCACGTCGAGCGCTTTGCTTTTGGGGCTGCTGCGTCCGACGGCGGTTCGCCATGCAACAGTGGCGCCCGCGGCGACGGTGATCGGCGGCAAGACGGCCGACCATCCCATGCTGCGCTTTTGGCCGCGGGATCGCGGCAATAAACTGTGTGCGCCGCGCTCGGCACTCCAACCTTCCCTGGACAGGAGCAGCTCCTGCAGCAGCGACGCGAGTGCGCCGCCGCGCAAATGAGCCAGGCCTGCCTTGATCGCATCGAGCGCGTGCGATTGATGGGCATCGCTCCCACTGTAGCGGCTCGTGGCCAAATGTCCGGTGACCTCGATCAGTTCTTTCGCGAGCCGCGCTTTGTGATGTGGTAGGAGATGGCGCTTTTCGAGTTGCTGGAGCACCAGCATCATGACGTCGGCCACCGTTTGGCGATCGCCCGATGCCGTCCCGAACGCCGGCAGCTGGGCAATCAACGCATGCAGCATCTCGTAGCGCTGCGCTGACTCGACGGCAGGCCGGTTGCCGCTTTCGATGCGGTCGTCATCCCCCGCTAAGAGGGCCTTGGCAAAGCTGACGAAATGATGACGATGTCCCCGCAATGCGTCCATGTCCGACGCCAGGGCCAGGATTTGCTTGAACGCCGTGCGATTGTCGACGATCCCCTCGATCGCCGAGCGGGCGTCGGCACCGCGCGGCCCGCTGCATTGGTTCAAGTAGTCATCGACGATGCGCGAGCGCTGCCGGGTGCTCGCCAGCCATTTCGGGTCGGCGGGCCAATTGATCGCCCGGTCTTGCGCGAATGCCGCGGGCCGTTGCCGCGATATGACGGCGCGCGCCACATCTCGCAAGGAAACCATCTGGCGAGGCGCGGTATCGAGAACCCAGGTGCGCTCGAGCGTCCCAACGAAAGCCGCTCCTTCCGCAGGCGTGAGCTCGGCCGCGATGTCGCCTAGACGATCGTGCAGCGCGTGAACGCGCGCGGCGCGGCCCCATGTGCCGACTGTTTGCTGGATCTGGTCGACGCTTGGCCGCTCCGTGTCCAACGCGGCACTCGTGAGCATGCGTGCGAGCCGCTGCTGCTCGACGGTGCCGCCCGCGGCAAAGTGCATGGCGACGCGAGCGAGTTCAATGCGCGTATCGAGCGGCGTATGCGGTCCGAGCGAGCGGCGTATCTCATTCGCGATTGCATCGTTGAGCGCCCGATCGCGCTCGGCAGGCGAAGTGCCGGAAGGCAACTGTGCGGACAGCCGTGCGGCCAGCTTCGGCAACTGAGCGAGCGCGGTCCTTTGTCGTGTCAGTTCGCTCCTGTGCTCGGCCACTGCCGCAGCATCGGTTGCGACGGTCGCCCGAAACGGCGAAGCAAGCGTAGGTACGAGTTGCGCAGCGCGACGCGGCACGGGCTCCCGAGCGGGACCATCGGCAAGCCATGTCTGCGCCGAAGCAAGCTCCGCGGACAAACCGGCAAGCGCATGCCGAGCGGGGCCGACCGGCATATCGTCACGGAGTTCGGCCACGCGCTCAGCGGCGCCCGTCAACACGGACGACACACTGAGGGCCGCACCGCCAGCTTCGCGGATCAGCGCATGCTCACCGTCGACCGATGCGGCCATCATCGCACGCAGACCGTCGGCGAGTCGCGATGCCTCCTGCCCCAGGCGGTCACGGCCGCTGTCGCTCGAGTCCAGCAGCGCGGGGCGCAGCGTGCCCAGCATCGCAAGTTCGCCGATCACCGACGCTTCGGGCATGAGCTCGTGCGTGTCGATGGCGCGCTGCAATGTGCAATGGACCGAGTCCGCCTGAATGGCGTCGAGGGCCGCGCGAGCGGCCTCCAGTTGCGCGCGTGCGCGGGCCACCCCGTCACCGTCGTCGGGCGCGAAGTCGAGCGCGAGCTCGAGTTCATCGAGGTGATCGACGGCCTCTTGCAGTCGGGCGCCCAGCGTCCGAGTGCCGTCATTGCCACTCAAAGCCAGAGCTGCCATCGCGCCGGCGGCCGATGTCTCGGTTGCGGCTCTCGCACTGCTGTGCACGCGCGCGGTCAGCGTCAGGAGTGGCGCGAGCGCGGCCATGTCGCCGCGTGCCAGTCGCATACCGAGTTCGGCGGGGCTGGCGCTGGGCGCTTGCGCCGGTCCCACGTCAGGGTGGGATGCGACGCCTGCAAGCTGCGTCAACAATGCATCGGCTTTTGCGCTGCCTGCCTGAGAGGATCGGGTCAGCGCGAGCCGCAAACCGTCGGAGCCGATCCGCGGCGAAGCCAGCGGCTCGATGCCCAGCAGTATCGACATGCCCCATCCCCCGCCCGGATGGGCTTGATAGCGCTTGGCCGGGGTGACCGATGCCGATGTGCTGGCAACGCCCTCTCGGTCGACGACGTTTGGCTCGATGCCCGCGAGCTCCGGCCCATGTTCATCGAACATGGGTGCCTTGCCCTTGCCCGAGACCGCGCGCGGTAAGGGAACCGGTTCCGAAGAGGGTTCCCGAATGACGAGCGGCTGAGACGGCGGTGCATTGCGCGGCGCCGGTGCGGCCGCTACCCGCGCACCGCGCACAGCCGTAGACATCCTGCCGAGCATGGGATTGCGCTCGCGGCTGCGACCGGCATTCGGCTGCCCGGGGTTCGCCAATGGCGGGGAACTTTGCTGCGCTGAGGTGCGCCCGTTCGAAGCAGCTTCGTCGGCGGGCGCGCTTGTTCTGCGCAGTACGGGTAGCGACAGCCTCAATCTCGACATCGATGCCTCGTGTAATTCATGAACGTCGTGTTCATTGAACCAACGGGCGAGTCGTGCACGCTACGCGCGGGGCGAAATTAGAGGGACCTTGGCGAAGCGGGTTTCGAACGGTGTCCGATATGAATGTGATAATCCACGTCACCCTTGACTCAATGCGTTCGGCCTAGCCTTGCCGTGTCGATTCACATGAACTTCAAAAACAGTGCGCGCCTACGAGCCGCGCAGACGATCTTCGTTTGCCTTGCGTTCTTCCACGGTTCCGTTGCGCTATGCGCTTCGCGGATGCCCTATGTGGTGATCGATACCGGCCATACGCCTGCCCGCCCCGGCGCAACCGGTGCGAGCGGGCGCGTCGAATACCGCTACAACCTCGATCTGTCGGCGGCCGTAGCGGAGCGCTTACACGCCGATGGCGACCGCGTCATGCGCACGGCGGCCGACGGCCGCGAGATCGCGCTAAGCGCACGTTCGACGCAGGCCCCCGACGCAGACCTGTTCGTCTCGATCCATCACGATTCGATTCAGCAGCCGTTCATCGACGCGGGACGGCAACGGGAATTCCGCGGCTTTGCGATTTTTGTCTCCGAGCGCAATCCCGCCTATGCGAAAAGCTTGAACTGCGCGCGGGCTATCGCTGGCCAATTGCTGGCCGCGGGCGAAATGCCCTCGCTTTATCACGCGCAGCCAATACGCGGGGAGAACCGGCCCCTCATCGACGCCCATCTCGGCATTCATCGGTTCGACGACCTCGTCGTGCTGCGCACGGCGCCCATTGCGGCGGTCCTCGTGGAAGCCGGGGTCATCGTCAACCCCGACGAGGAAGCGCGCCTCGCGCGCCCGGAGACGATCGATCGCTTATCGGGGGCGATTGCGAGCGGCATTCAGGCCTGCGTTGTTTCGCGGTAACCACTTCCGCGTCCACATTCCCGCCTCTCCGAAGCCAAAAGGAAGTGAACATGAATGGGTTGCCCAGAACGAATGCAAGCGGCTCGGGTTGGCCCGAACGCGCTCCGAACCAACCGGGTTCCGGCTCAACGCAGCCCGAGACGCCGCCTGTCGCGGCACGGCGCCCCGCCGCGACGGGCGGCTTGAGCGACCTTCAACAGATATCTTCGTCCGGGTCCACGTCTCGAGCCAGCGCGCCGCCACGCCGAGCCTCGGGGGGCGGATCGGCCGCAAGCGATGCCGTATTTTCCGCTGATCAAATGCGCGAAATTGACGAGGTCGTGCATGAGCTGACCGTCGATTCGCTCGTGGGGACCAAACCGGGGCAACCGCAATCTCCAGTGAGCGGGATTTGGGACAAGCTCGTAGCCCTCGAATCGATGTGCGGGGGGCTGCGCACCGTTCAAATCGACGCACTGAGAGAGCGGCTGCTGGACGCAATCGGACAATCTGCCCATTCGCGCGAGGACGCGGATCTCCTGCGTCAAGTCGTTTCGGCGTTGACCCAACGAGCCGATACACGCCGGCTGCCTCAGGTGATGGCCGACATCACGTTCGAACGTATGCAATTGCCGGAGCTGGAATTGGATTCGACCGGTCAGACCGTGCCGGATTCGCGCTATTTCAACAGTGCTCTCGTCCCGCTCGTCGAGGTCGCCTACGATCACGATCCGATGGGGCGCACGCTGCTGTGGAAGGGCGCATGCACGCTTTTCCCGGGACCTGGCCGCGCGGAGAAACTGGATTTGGCGATATTTTCATTGGCCAAAGATTCCGGGCTCGTCTCTCCCTTCGACTTCTATCTTGCTGTGGACGCATTGGGCCTCGACGAGGAAGTCACCGACCAGATGCTCGATGAGATGCGCAGGAAAGCAGGCGACGCCACTCCACCACGCTAACTTGTCGCGCTTTCCGGTCAACCGGTTGGCTTCGGCGCCGTTTACGGATTGAAGCAATCGGCTTCGCGCTATTCGATGAGGAGACGGTCATGTTCAAAAAGTTTGTCGCGGCAGCTATCGTCAGCATATTCGCCACAGGTGTCGCACTGGCTCAAACCGCTGCTTCGGCGCCGGCCGCCCCTGCTGCCGCCGCAAGTACGATGAAAGGCGGAGATTGCGAGTCGAAGGCAGTAAGCAAGGACGGCAAGCCCCTCAGCGGCGCCGCCAAAGCCTCGTTCATGAAGAAATGCGAGCGCGATGCCAAGAAGTCCATGAGCGCCCAGTGTGAAAGCAAGGCAGTCGGAAAGGACGGCAAACCGCTGCATGGCGCCGCCAAGACGTCGTCGGTCAAGAAGTGCATGGCGGAGGCCGGCTGACCACCGGTTGCGGGGGAACAGCAAAAAGCCGGACTCTTCAGTCCGGCTTTTTGTCGCCCTATCGCAGCGTATGAGCGCTACGCCCAGCCGTTGAACGCTGCGCGTGCAGGCCTCGCTGCTTATTTCAGAGCAGCGATGCGCGCTCGAAAATGCTCCGTGCCCGAAACGATACTGTCGAGCACGGCATCGAGCGCCCAGAAGCGTTCGCGGACGTCGTAGTCGATCGCGCGGCAGCGAATCGAGCCGAACGTGCCGATGCGCTGGTGATAAATCTTCGCGAGCGCAGGATAGCCGAGCGATTCCGATACGGCGGAGACGACGAGGAACGTGGACAACTCCTGCGCCAGCTCGGGCGCCGTGTGCGCCGACATTCTGAGCCACCGGTAAAGATCCGGATGAAAGTTCGTAAAAACGCCGTTAAAACCGGCCGATCCCGCTTTCATTGCGTCCCATGCAATGGCCGCATTGGCGTTCAATATCTTGAGCGGCGAGCCGCTCGCCAGCGCAATGCGCCGCTTCAAGACGCCCAGATCGCAACTGACATCTTTCAGCATCACGAACCGCCCCGAATCGATGCAAACGGACAGTTCCTCGTCGGTCAGTAGCCGGCGGTACGGCGCCGGGCATTCGTAAAGCCCCAGTGGCAAATCGGACGGCAGACGCGACAGTAGCCGCTCGAGGTTCTCCCGGAAAGCCTGTGCGCCTTGGCGATGGGGATCGAGCCGGTTGGTGACGAGCACCACTGCGTCCGCGCCCGATTCGGCTGCCGCCTTCAATTCTTCGTACTGCGCCTGCGGTGCATGGCTGATGTGCCCCGAGACGGCGACGGGCACGCGCCCCGCAACGCGATCGACCACGAAGCGCGCCAGATCCGCGCGCTCGGCGAGGCTCAGAAACTGCATCTCGCTCGATTGCGCCACCGCGAAAAAAGCATCGGCGCCATGTTGCAAATACCACTCGATGAGCCGCTCGAGTCCGCCGTAGTCGATTTCGCCGGACTCGTCGAACGGAGTCAACATGACCGGCACGATCCCTTCTATCGTCGTGTCGGCGCGTCGAGCGTTCTGCATGTGATTCTCCTTGAGGTTGAGTGCGGGCTTGTCGCCCGATCAGGCCGGCAGCGGCACATTGGCGGCGCCGGACTCGTGTTCGGGGATCGGCTTATTGACGAGCAGCAGGTACGCCATCGCGCCGACGAAGGCGATGACCGCGGCGGTCAGCAGCGCCGGAACGAACGACCACTTCTGTGCGATGACGCCCGTGAGGACCGGCGCCAGCGCGCCGCCAATGAAGCCGCCGAAGTTCTGGATCGCGCCGAGCGAGGCAATGCGGCTTTGCGGCGCCGCCGCCGTGGCGAGCGCCCAGGAACAGGCCGAGGCGGCGTTCGCCAGAAAAATCACGACCGAAATGCAGGCGAGCGCGACGATATTGCTTTGTGCGAGCGCACCCGGAATCGTGAACACCACCATGCCGAGCATACAGATGACGACCGCATTGCGGCGTGCGATCACGGTCGAGCGGCTTTTGCGCGCGACGAGATCGGAGAGCCAACCGGCCGACAATGCGCCCAGGAAGCCGCAAAAGAACGGAACGGATGCGGCAACGCCCGTACGCATGAGAGTCATGTGTCGCTCGGCCGTCAGATAACCGGGCAGCCAGGTCAGGTAGACCCAGTTCAGATAAACGGAACCGAAGAAGCCGATCAACATGCCCCAGGTGGTGCCATGCTGGAACAGGCTGCGCCAGTCGGCAAACGTCACGTTCGATTGCGTGACGACTTCCTGAGCGTCGGCATCGAGGTAGCGGCATTCGTCGGGCGAAAGTTGCGCACGCACCGGGTCGCGATAGAGGATGAACCAGACCACGGCGACAGCGAGTCCAACAGCGCCCGTCGCGATGAATGCCCAGCGCCAGTGAAAGGAGACGACGAGAATCGACAGCAGGAGCGGTGCCAGTGCCGTGCCCAGCGGCGATGCGGAGTTGAAGATTCCGGTGGGCGTGCCGCGTGCTCGCAGCGGGAACCAGTTGCCGACGACTCTGGCCGCCGAGGGAAATTGGGGCGCTTCCCCGATGCCCAGTGCGATGCGGGCGAGGATGAACCAGCCGAACGTCGACACGAGTCCCCCCGCCGCCTGCGCGAGCGACCAGACGATGAGTCCCAGGCCGAGCAGACGCCTCGGTCCGATCCTGTCGGCCAACGCACCGATCGGCAACTGACACAGCGCGTAACTCCACGAAAACGCCGAAAGAAGCACGCCCATCTGGCTCAGCGACAACCCGAGGTCCGCCCGGATCGAGGCGTTGGCTACGGCGAGCGTGCCGCGATCGAGGTAATTGACGACGCCGCTGATCATCAGAAGCGTGAGTGCGATCTGCTGCGCACGCTTGATGCGCGGCGGAGCGACGGGGACTGCCGAGGTTTCGCTCATTGCGGATGTCTCCATGTCTTTTCGGTGCCGTGTCGTGTAACCGCTTACACTTTCATCCGATTTATACCCGCTGGCCGGCAAACGAATGGAACAAATTGCGCTAGGCAGGCGTGGCAGCTGGCATAATTGGTGGACAGATAGGCTGTCAGCGCTTACATTCGCATGGACGACCTATGAGATGCAACCCCATCCCGGCAATTCGAGGGTAAACGACGATGATCGATGAATCGATTCGCGGCTTACGTGGCTCGTTTCAGTGTTGCCGCACGCCGGCCTTTTTGGTGAACCGTGCATGAGCACAACGCCTTCGCGCTCGCGTGCAGCGCCCGCCGCCGCGGCATCCCCTGCCCCGCGCGCGCGGCGCGGGACGGGACGCTCCGTGCTGGGCGACGTCGCCAAGCTCGCCGGCGTATCGACGGCAACGGTGTCGCGCGTCTATAACGAGCCCGGTAAGGTATCGGCTGAAGTGCAGCAGCGCGTACATGATGCTGCGCGGGCTTTGAACTGGATTCCGAACGCCGCCGGACGCGCCCTTGCCTCGACACGTTCGCATATCGCCGGCGCGATCATCCCGACACTCGACAATCACGTTTTCGCGTCGCAAGTTTCCGGGATGCAGTCCGTGATGGCTGAGCAGGGCATCACGCTCTTTCTCGGGTGCTCGAATTACGATCCGGCGCAGGCGCTCACGCAAGTGCGCGCGATGCTCGCACGGGGCGTCGAAGCGGTTTCGGTGGTGGGCGAATCCTATCCTGCCGAATTGTTCGAACTCCTCATCGATCGCCGTGTGCCGTATGTCGTCACCTATGCTTATCGCGAGGGAAGTCCGCATTGCTGCGTCGGCTTCGACAATCGCGCAGCCTTCGCGAGGCTGACCGCGCATTTGCTCGAACTCGGACATCGCGATATCGCCGTCATCATGCAACCGTCAGTCGATAATGACCGCGTTCAAGCGCGCCTGCGTGGTGTGCATGAAACGCTGGCGGCGCATGGGCTTGCGGTGCGGCCGGTGCATTTTTGTGAAGGGCCCTCGACGATTGCATTCGGCCGCGCGAGCTTGCGCAAGATATGGGCTACGCCGGATGTGCGCCCCAGTGCGATCTTATGCGGTAACGACAACCTGGCCATCGGTGCGTTGCTGGAAGCGCAAGCGCTGGGGATCGCCGTGCCTGATCAATTGTCGATCACGGGTTTCGACGATATCGCGCTTGCCCGCGAACTCGATCCCGCGTTGACGACGATGTGGGTCGACACGAACGAGATCGGGCGCGCAGCAGCGCAATCGTTGCTCGATATGCTCAAGGGCTGCGCTCCGGGGCCCGGCACCGAGATCGCGGCCAAACTCGAGATCCGCGGTTCCACGGGGCCTTTTCAGTCCCCTCGAACGGTTTGACTCACGCGCTGCTCAACCGGGGGAAAGCCACGAAGGAAGTTGGTCGCTGCCCGATTGATCGGGGGACGCGGCCGGGATCGTCGAGTCCGCCCTCTGGAGCGAGAGTTGTTCTTGCTCCAGCTCGTCTTGCAACTCGCCATTAGTTGGGTCCTGCTGGACTTCAGCGCGAAGTAACTCGATGTCCGCGTTCATTTGCGCATCGCGCGCCGAGCGAATTTCGGGCGGCTCCGGCACCACCTTGCCATCCGGTCCTGTGGCGCTCTCCTCCTCAATCATGTATGCGTCCAAGGCCGGCTTCAGCGCGCGCCCTTGTCCAATCAGAGTCTCGTACTTTTGCACAAAGGATTGCTGGGCTCGGGCTAGATCAGGGTTCGAGGGCGGCACCTGAGCCGCAACGAGCAATGCCTCTTTCTCACAAGCCTGATCCAGCGCGAATTGTGCTGCGGGAACGCTCAAGGTCGAGGGTTGCGGCAGTGACGGCACGCTCGTGGGCGATGCGGCGCTCGTGCTCGGATCCTGCACGGTGCTCGACACCGTAGGCGAATCGGTCGGCGTCGGGTCGGTCGATTGCCCCGATGAGGACGGCGAGGATGCGCCCGTCGGCTGTCCGGATACGCCGCTGCTGCTGCAGCCTGCCATCATGGCGACGCCGACGCCCGCTCCGGCGGCGACGAGCCCGAGCTTGGCCAATGTTCGGATTCGAGGGCGCCCGGCCGACGACGCTTCTGAGTCACGCGAGCCAGCTTCGCCGCGCGAAGTCGGGAATATCGAGAGCCTGGCCGAGCGGGTCGGCATCGCCGTAGGTCCGGGTGTGCCAGCCGCGCGGCGCTCCTGCGTTTCGGCCCGTCCCGCGTCCGTTGCTGCATTACCGCGACGAATCTGCATTCGACTCTCCCAAAGACGTTCCAATACCTCCTCGCAATGTAGCGGCGGCGATGCTGCGCAGCGTTGCGGATGCGAATTGGGCGCCGCCAAAACGAATCGTCACACTGTTGCGGCGGGACGGTTACGATCAGGTCGTCGTTCCCGAGGCGAGCTGCGTCGGGGCGCTTGCGATCGCGCGTTTGCGGCGCGGTGCAGACCGGTCGGCCGCCACGTCGAAGACGACGAGCAACGAAACGATGGCAATGCCCACGGCCGTGCGCCAATCGAATGTCTGCAGGTTTGCGGAAGTCGCCAACAAAAGCGAGATGAACGGTTGAACGGACATGCAAACGAGGACGGCGAACGGTCCGCTCAGTTGCACGGCGGATTGCAGCAGCAGCGTCGGGAGCATGACTCCCGCCAAGGTGACGACAACCGCGATGCCGACGGTACTGCCGTCCACCGCGATATGTAGCGAATCAGGGAGCGCCAGACACCATACGAGCGTCGCGCAAACGGTCAAATAAAAACGCTGGGAAACGATTCGCGAACGCGACCAGCCGCGCTCGGCAAGCTCAGCGCAAACCGACATCGTCAGCGCCGACGAGGCCCCCGTGACTGCGGTCGCCGCCATGGCGATCCAGATCGACAGCCGACTCAGCCCGGCATGCCCCGCGCCATCGAACTGCCTCGCCCCGAGCAGCAGGCAGGCGACGAGAACGCCCGTGCATATAACCAATCTCCGAGGTGTGGGCCACGCACGCCTTTTGATGCTGTCGGACAGCGCTCCGACGATCAGCGCAACGCCGGTGTCGATCGCCACGACGACCGAAGGATCGAGCTCGCGCAAGGCGAAGAAAAAGCAGAGATAGGTGATGGCGGTGTAGACGTTGTTGCGGATCAGCAGGTCGTAATCGCGCCGCGGCATGCTGAATCCGTTTTTCAAATTCAATATGAGCGTCGTGAGCAAGAAACTGCCGAAGACGAATACGGGTTCGGGAATGCCGGAAAGAAAATAGGTATAAAGCACCTGCCCAAGCGCTTGCAGGCATATCGCGGCCATTGCCTGAAAAGGTCCGTAAAAGCTCATGGGACACTCCGTTCAGCAGGCCGCAGCCGAGGCTTCGACCGTCTCGTAGTCGATCTCGTAGAGCAGCCCCTCGGCGTCCCATTCCCGAATCTGCTCGCGGTCGCGCCTGATCAGCGCCGCATCCTCGTGCACGAGATAGATGGCGCCGCCCCACCCTGTCGAATCCGTCGTGAGATGAACGCGCGTACCGACAGGCAGTGTCCGGTAGATGGCATGGAACGTCGGCAGTTCGAGCAGCCGCTCGAGGCCGTCGACCCCCGTGATGACGCCATCGCCGGCGAACGCGAAGAACACCTTCGTCAGATGGCGTCCGGGCAAATATCGGTCGCTGCGCCGGCGCATCTCGTTCATCCATTCCGGCTGCATCAAATCCAGGGCGTGGTAGATCGACTGGGTCTTCAGCCCGGCGGCGGCATACGAGTCGCGATCCATCGCCGCCCCCATCAGGCGCGCGCCCGTTTCGATCATCGCTGGACCGCGAGCCGTCCATTTCAACTCGCTGTGTGCTGTGCCGTTCACGATGCCTAGCGCGTCGAGCGCGTCGAATGTATAGCGCAACAACGAAGAGGCGGTACGCGATTCCGGTGCCAGCAGTTCGAAGTCCTCCATGACCATGGCATAGCCGGGAAGCAGGCGAATGTTGACGCGCCATGCGTCCGTCATGAAATGGCGCCCGTCGCGGCTGACGGTATTGACAATGTACTGCGTGCCGTCGAGCCACGATTGAACGATCAACTGCCGATTGGGCTGCGCGAACACGGTATGCGCCGCGAATGCCTTTCGACAGGCCGTGCGCACCTCGTCGAGGCTGCGGCAGATCGTGACGTTGTCCGAACCGGCGCTGTCGAGCGGCTTGACCACGAGCGGCCAATTGCCCTGGCGCTGTGCCCAGGCAACGGCCTCGTTCTCGCTGTCGACGAGCGCCTGCTCGGCCGCCAGCAAGCCGCGGCGGTGCAGTGCCGCGATCATGCGGAACTTGTTGCGCCGCTCGGCAACGAGCGGATAGAGATTCGTAGGTGCGCCGACGAGATGGGCGAGCCGCTCAGCGTAGCTCACACCCATCTCCGAGCCGGCGAGTACATGATCGACGTCCATCGCCAGCAGCATGCGGGCCGCTTCATCCTCGGCACCGAGATAGCCGAGATCGGCGCGGTAAGGCGTGGCATCGATTCCCGCCCGAAAGACGGAAGGCGGCTCGGGCGTCGAGCATAAATGAAAGAGCTCGGCACCCATCGTCTTCAGATCATGCGCCAGTTCCCGGCCCATCGAGTATCCGTCGACGATCACGATGTTCTTCGCTTGAATCGCACCCATCCATGAACTCCTTCGCAGGTCGCGCACGCGAGCGTCAGTGCGCCGTCGCTTCATCGTAGGCAAGCGGCCCCGGCCGCTCGCTACTCGAACCCGTAGCGATCGATGACAATTGCTGCGAAGAATGCGGACCGTGCAGGCGCGCGCGAAGCGGCGCGCTGCGGCGATCAGGTGCGCGGTATCGAGCGGATATCGCCGGTCGGGTCGCTCTCGCGTGGGCCGTCTTCGGCATAGGTGGGCGCCGTCCCGCCGGCGTCGATCGGCACAATGGCGCCGCGGCGCACCGCATGGGGCGCGTCGGGGAGTCGATCGTCGACTTCCCTGCCGCAGCGCGCCTGCACGAATGCACGCAGCAGCGCGGTACGAAGCGTTGTCCCGGCGGCCTCCCCCGTTTCTTCGCAGTCTGCGAAGCGCGCCCGGCAACGCGCCGATCCGTCGTCCCGTGTCGTGAGTGTCAGCTCGCGGGCCAACTCCAGCACGATGCCCGCATCGGCCCAGTCCGCGCTCGGCGCAAAGCGCCGATCGAGCAGGCGCAGTTCGCCGTGCGCGAGCGTGACGACGAGCTCGGGCTCGATCGCCACGAAGCGGATTTCCTCGTCGTCGTCGACGAGCGCACGGGCGCACCAGTAATCCAGCGCGCGGTCAGTCAAGTCGTCGGTTTTCATAAGTTGCTCCCGGTTTGGGCGAAGGGGGCGGCACTTCGATCTGGGCAATCAACGGGAAGTGATCCGACGCTGTGCGAGCGAGCGCACTGCGATGCACGCTGACGCCCGTCAGCCATTCGCCCGGGTGGACCCAGATGCGATCGAGCGCGAAGATCGGGCAAAACGTCGGGAACGTACGCGGAGCCGGCGCCCGCCGGAAATGCGTGACGAGCGTCCGCAAGGCCTTGCCGCGTACGAACCATTCGTTGATGTCGCCGAGCAGGATCACCGGCAACTCGGTCGTGTCGAAAGCGTTCAGCAGCGTTCGCACCTGCGTACTGCGTTCGCCCGCGGACAACCCGAGGTGGGTCGCGACGATGCGCAGCAGCATCGAACCGCACGCGATATCCGCATCGAGTGCGCCGCGCGGCTCGCGGCCGTGAAACGACAGATCGAGCGTGCGCGCCGCGCGGATCGGCAAACGCGAGAGCACGGCATTGCCGTAGCGCCGCCGCGGCGTGTCCAGCGTCGGCCCTGCTGCCGCGTACATCCCCGTTGTGTCGCGCAGATGCGCCAGCACATCGGGCGCATCGCTGCCGCCCAGCGGCACTTCTTGCAACGCGACGACGTCCGCATCCAATTCCGCGATGACTTGCGCGACCCGTTGCTCCATTCGGTGCGCCGAATGCGTCGTCCACGCACCGAGGCCGCCGTGAATGTTGTAGGTGGCGATGCGCAGCGCGCATGCAACATCCGCGCGGACCGGCGTTTCGGCTGGCTCGGGCAGCGTGTCGGGCTCCATCGCCTCGACTGGGCTGGCTTGTGCAATCATCGGCGCGGGCTCAACCACCGTTGCAACAGAACGGACGCGCCGACGAGCGCTGCGCCGATCGCCACGAGCGTCGCCCACGCTCCCCCGCCAGGATGGCGAATCGTGGCCACCAGTTGGTGAGCGAACGTGACCGTCAACACTGTGCCGGGCAGCATTCCGAGCATCGTCCCGAGCAAGTAGTCGCGCAGACTGATATGCGATGCCCCGGCGACGAGGTTCACGACGGTGAACGGCGCGATCGGTAAGAGACGCAGTATCATCATCGTCACTATTCCGCGGCGCCCGATACGCTCGCTGAGCCGATTCGCACGCGCCCCGGCCAGCCGGCGCACCGCATCGCGCCCCAACGTGACGCCGATCCCGTAAGTCGCGGCCGCCGCCAGCAGCGTTCCGCCGAGCGCATAGCCCAAGCCCGGCCAAGCTCCGAAGGCGAGGCCGGTTGCGGCGATCAGGACGGTGATCGGCACCGACAGTACCGCCGCGACGATATATCCGCCCAGCACGATCAATGGCGCGAGCGGCAGTGTCCCGATGCGCCGGCCCCAATGCACGATCGACGCGAGGTTGATATCGTGCCCGAGCGGCGTAAACCGCCAGATCACCGTCAGCGCGACAATGGCCAGCACGAGTGTGCCGAGCAGTAACAGGCGCGCGGTCAGCGATCGGCCGTGCTCTTCGGGAACGAACTCGCGTACCAGCGCTTCCGGCTCGATCGGCTGCTCCGGATCGAGCCAGGCGTTGATCGGGACGACGGCATCGAGATCGCTCGTGATGACGGGCGTGAAAGGTTGCAGGGTCCGCGCCTCGTCGCGCGAGAGCGACGCGATCGCGTCATGAAGCCGCGCCGTGCGTTCGAGCGCCTTTTGGCATTCGGCTTCCGGAACGTCCAGATGCTCGCCGAGCAGACGGTTGCGCCAGCGCGCGATCGCCGCGCGCACCGCCGGGTCGCCGTTGGCATCGATCGCGATGTTGCATTCCGTATCGAGCACCATCGAGCGATTGTTCAAGTTGGCACTGCCAATGGTGATCGCGCGATCGTCGACGATCATGACTTTGCTGTGCACGTTCAGGCAGCGCGTGCCGAGCCCCTCGATATGCGGGCAGTACATTCGATAGCGACCGTGAACATCGGCTTCGACGAGCGCGCGATGCAGCCTTGCGCGCAATACGCCCATCGTCGCCTCTTGGAGCCAGCCGCTTTGCATCCGCGGCACGACGACCGCAACGTCCGGACCGTCCGGTTCCGCAAGGCGCGATGCAAGCGACTCGCGAACCACGGCTGCCGTGAAGTACTGGTTCTCGATATAGATATGCTCGCGTGCCGCCGCGATGAGATCGGCGGTCAGGTTGCGCACGTGCTGCAGCGGCTCGCGGCCGAGATGCGGGGGCTCGGTCAGCGAGATGCCGAGCATGACGTCGCGCAACTCGACGGTTGCATCCGGCGGCCAAGGGTCGGGTTCCTCGCCGTGCACAGACTCGGCCTGGACCGGGATCGAACGTCCGCAAGCGCGCTGCCATCGCTGCCGCGCAAGCTCGCCGATCGCGCGTGCGGCATCGCCGTCGAACATGGTCTGGACGTCGTGGAACGGCCCATACGTCTTGCCGTTCGGATCGCGCCGGCGGGGATCGTCGACCGCATGAGCCCGCGTATCCCAGCGGGAACGCGTCAGATCCATGCCACCGACGAATGCCAGACGGTCGTCGATCACGACGTATTTCTGGTGATGGGATGCGCCGCGCGGATGCGTGCCGTCGAGCCTGAACGACAGCGCATGATGCGAGCGCCAACTGGTTTGATAGACGGGCAGCCATTCGCGCTCGAACGCGTAGATCATGGCAAAGTCCCAGGCGAGGATGTAGATGCGCAAATGGCGCCTGAGTGCCCCGAGGGTTTGCAGAAATTCCGCAAGCGGCTCTGGAAATCCGTCGTTGGCCCCGTCCGGCACGAGTCTGATGCGGCTGTTGATGTCCCAGCCCACGATGAAGATCGTATGCCGCGCACGCTTCAAAGCCTCGCGCAGGACGGAAAAGTAGGCTTCGCCATCGATCAGGACTGCGAAACGATCGGCCCGGCGGATCGTGGCGCAGTTGCGGCCCGCTTCGAGCAGGCCATGCCGCGCGCAGTGCGGCGCCGTGGCAGCATGCACCTGCGCGTCCATTTCGCGTGCGCGCGCATCGATTGCCGGAGCACTGCTGCCGGCGATATCGCTCGTCATCGGCATGACCGGCTCGTCAAATGATCGGCACGCCGCCCGTCACCGCGACGGTCGCGCCGGACACGTAGCTCGCCTCGTCGCTCGCCAACATCACGTAAACCGGCGCCAGCTCCGCCGGCTGCCCGGGACGCTTCATCGGCGTTTGCTTGCCGAACGATTCGACGTTCTCGGGCGGCATCGTCGCGGGAATCAACGGCGTCCAGATCGGGCCCGGGGCGACGCAGTTCGCGCGAATCCCCCGCTCGGCCAGCCATTGGGCCAAGCCGCCCGTGAAATTCTGGATCGCGCCCTTCGTCGTGGCATACGGCAGCAGCGTGGGCCGCGGCTTGTCGGCATTCACGGACGTCGTATTGACGATCGCGCTGCCGCGCTTCATATGCGGCAGCGCGGCCTTCACGAGGCGAAACATCGCGCCGATGTTCACATCGAAGGTACGGTCCCACTCGTCGTCGGTGATCTCCTCGATCGAGTCGTAGTCCATCTGATAGGCCGCGTTGTTCACGAGTACGTCGATGCGCCCGAACGCCGCAATGGTGCGCGAAACGACCTCGCGGCAATGGGCGGGGTTCGCGAGATCGCCGTCGATCAGCACGGCTTTGCGCCCCGCCTGCTCGACCCAGCGGGCGGTCTCGCGCGCGTCGTCGTGTTCGTCGAAATAGGCGATCGCAACGTCGGCGCCTTCCCGGGCGAAGGCGATGGCGACCGCCCGGCCAATCCCGCTGTCGCCGCCCGTCACGAGTGTGGCTTTCCCGGCAAGACGCCCATGTCCGCGGTAGCTTTGCTCACCATGGTCGGGTTGGGGGTGCATCGGCGCTGTCCTGCCCGGAACCTCGTTTTGCTGCTGCTCGGGCAGTGGCGGCTGTGGTCGATCAGTCATGTTCGCTCCCTCTCGATTCGGTGTCAGAGACGGTGTTGCCAGACGCTTATTAGGTAGGCGAGCAATGCGCGTGCCTTGTGGGGACGCGCCGGGGCCGAGGGTCCGAACGCAACCAGGCGAACTGACCGGAGCAGACTGACCGGAGCAGCGCGTTTCGCGCATGAAAAGATCGTCCTAGTCACCCGCGCGAGCGCATGCCAAAGTGGGCGGATCATTACAGGCAACGAAGGGGAAAGCGTGTCGACTCGGATCCATTACCGGCCCTTTGCTATGGCGGACATCGGCGCCGCTCACGCTCTGACGACAGAACTCAAATGGCCGCACCGCGAGGACGACTGGCGGTTCGTCGCCGGACTCGGCAACGGCTTCGTGGCCGAGTGCGACGGACGCGTGGTGGGCACCGCGTTCAGTTGGAAGTATGGTGCTCAGGCAGGCTCCGTCGGCATGATCATCGTGTCGCCCGCGCATCAGGGCATGGGGATCGGCCGGGGCCTGACCGAGCTCGCGCTCGAGGAGCTCGGCTCGCGGCGAGCTATGCTGCATGCGACACCCGCAGGCCGTCCGTTGTACGAAAAACTGGGCTTCGTGGCGATCGGCGCGCTCGATCAGCACCAGGGCAATGCCGGTGTGCCCGCGCTGCCGAGCTTGCCCCCGAACGAGCGGCTGCGGCCCATCGGCGAGCGCGATACCCCGCGTCTCGTCGAGCTTGCTTCGCGTGCGAGCGGTCTCGATCGGACGGCCGTACTGCCCGCGCTGCTCGAGTCTGCCGACGGCATCGGGCTCGAGCGCGACGGGGAGTTGATCGGCTTCGCGCTCTTTCGCCGCTTCGGGCGCGGGCAGGCGATCGGCCCTGTGGTGACACCCTACGCGGCGGATCCGTTGCGCGCACAAGCGCTGATCGGTCATTGGCTCGCATCGAGCCCGGGTGCCTTCGTGCGGATCGACGTCCCTGCCGATAGCGGGCTGACCGATTGGCTCGAAGCGCTCGGCCTCGCGCGTGTCGACACGGTCGTCAAGATGGCGCGCGGCGCCGGCTCGGCATGGCCACGCGACGAGCGCTTTGCACAGTACGGCATCATCAATCAGGCAATCGGCTGAGGGCGGCAGTGACATTTCTCTATAAAGCCGATCCGGCTCGAGGCCAAATCTGGGCGCGACTGTTCGCGCAGCGCGCGCCCGAACTCGCTTTTCGTCTATGGCCCGATGTCGGGGACCCGGCCTCGATTCGCTACCTCGCTGCGTGGCAGCCTCCCGAGGACCCCGCCCGTACCCTGCCGAACCTCGAAATCGTCTTTTCCGTGGGCGCGGGAGTCGACCAGTTCGATCTGGGCGGCATTCCGCGGCACGTTCCTGTCGTCCGCATGGTGGAGCCCGGTATCGTCGAGGGAATGATCGAGTATGTTTGCCAGGGCGTGTTGAGCCTGCATCGCGATCTTTTCGACTATGCGCGGCAGCAGCAACAGCAGGTCTGGCGCGAAATCCCTTTGCGGCCCGCCTCGACCTGCCGCGTCGGTGTGCTCGGGCTCGGCATGCTCGGCACCTCGGTGCTCGAGCGTCTGCGCTTGTTCGGCTATGACTGCGCGGGCTGGAGCCGCTCGCAGCACACGATGGAGGGCGTCGCCTGCTACGCCGGCGCGGCACAGCTCGACGCCTTTCTGGCACGCACTGACATTCTCGTATGCCTGCTGCCGTTGACGGCGGCCACGCACGGCTTGCTCGACGCCGATCTGCTTCGCAAACTGCCGCGCGGGGCGTCGCTGATTCAGACCGGGCGCGGCGCGCACCTGCGGCAAGACGATTTGCTGCGGCTGCTCGACGAAGGCCACCTGCGTTATGCGCTCCTCGATGTAACGGAGCCCGAACCGTTGCCGGCGGGTCATCCGCTTTGGGCTCACCCGCGTGTGCGCATCACGCCGCATATCGCGAGCGCGACGCGTCCGGAGACAGCGGTCGAAGCCGTCCTCGAGAATCTCGCTCGCTATCGCGCCGGTCTGCCCATGATCGGTGAGATCGATCGGGAACGTGGTTATTGAGCTTCGATCCTCATGAAACGGCGTTTGCCGATTTCCGATTGCGGATTCGGCGCGCGCGCATGCTAAAGTAGCCGTCACGTTTTCGACGGGCTTTCAGGCGACCACTGACGATGACCGGGGATTGCAAGCTGGATCGAATCGATCTGCGTATTCTGTCTCAACTCCAGAAGCGAGGGCGCATTACGAACGTCGAACTCGCCGATGCGGTTGGGCTTTCGCCAAGTCCGTGTCTCATCCGCGTCAAGCGCCTCGAAAAAGCCGGCTACATCGCCGGCTACGGAGCGCAGATCCAGCTCGAAAAACTGGGCGACGTGCAGATCGTCTTCACGGAAGTGACGCTCGCCGATCATCGCCGTGAAGATTTCGACCGCTTCGTCGCCGCGATTCGCAATGTCGACGAAATCATCGAATGCCACCTGGCAAGCGGCGGCTATGACTACCTGCTCAAGTTCGTCACGCGCAGCGTCAGCCATTATCAAAGCGTGATCGAGGGTTTACTCGAACGCAATATCGGCATCGAAAAGTATTTCAGCTACGTGATCATCAAGTCGCCGTTCGTGAAGAACAGTTATCCGCTCGAAGTCTTGTTTCCGCACAGCTAAACCGGCGATTCGGGTCCGCCCCGTACCTCGTCCCCGGCCACCTCGGCACCCGGCTGCGCAAGGGTCTGGGCAAGGTAATCGACACATGCGCGCACCTTGGCGGACTGCGTCAGACGTGCGGGATACACGGCCCATATGTCGGCCGGCTGCGTCACCTCGGGAAGCACCCGCCGCAGCAAACCCGCTTCGATGAGACGTCCCACGTCCCACATGGAGCGCAGCACGATGCCGCGTCCGGCCAACGCCCATTGCACAGCCACTTCGCCATGGTTCGTCGACAACGGCCCGGTCACTTTCACTGAAACGCGCTCGCCCCGAACGTCGAGCCGCCACACCCCGAATGGATGGTCGCGCTCCTTGATCGCCAGGCAAGCGTGGGACGCCAGTTCGCTCAGTTGCTTCGGCGCGCCATAGCGCTCCAGGTAGGCGGGCGATGCGCACAACACGCGATGATTCGAAGCCAACCGCTTCGCGATCATATGCGGCGCGATCTCGTCGCCGATGCGGATGTCGAGATCGAATCCTTCGCCCGTGACATCGACGAGCCGGTCAAATAGATCGAGACGTACGCTCAACTGGGGATAGCGCTCGGAAAACCGAGCCAGCGCCGGTGCGAGGATGTGGCGGCCGAAGCCGAAGCTGCTCGAAATGCGCAGCGTGCCGCGCGGGATGCGCCGCGTCGTGGAGACGTCTTCGACCAGTTGCTCCACGTTGTCGAGAATCTTTTCCGCCCAGGCATAGACCCGTTCGCCAGCCTCGGTGATCGTCACGCGCCGTGTCGAACGATGCAGGAGCCGCGTGCCGAGGGTCGCCTCGAGAATGCTCACACGTTTGCTGACATAGGCCGCGGAAACGGAGAGCGCGTCGGCCGCGGCGCTGAAGCTCGAGCAGCGCGCGACGGTGCAAAAGACACGCAGGTCGCTCAGCTCCGGCGCACGGGCGGAATCCATAGGGGGCCTGATTTATACACGATTCGTGAACAGTCGATTAACCAAAACCCCGATTCTAAATCGAACGGAGCGAAATAAAATGACTGTAATTCAACTTTCATGGAAGAACTCCGCCATGGCCCGTACATATCGGATCGCCGTCATTCCCGGCGACGGCATCGGCACCGAAGTCATGCCCGAGGGGCTGCGCGCGCTCGACGCGGCATGCCGCCGCTTCGACATAGCGATCGAGTACGAGCACATCGACTGGGCGAGCTGCGACTACTACCAAAAGCACGGCCAGATGATGCCGGACGACTGGAAAGCGCAGTTGTCGCACTGCGATGCCATTCTGTTCGGTGCGGTCGGCTGGCCTGAGAAAGTCCCCGACCACATCTCGTTGTGGGGCTCGCTGCTCAAGTTCCGCCGTGAATTCGACCAATACATCAACCTGCGTCCGGCACGTCTTTTCGAGGGCGTCCCCTCTCCGCTCGCGGGTCGCCGGGCCGGCGACATCGATTGCTGGATCGTGCGCGAGAATACCGAAGGCGAGTATTCGTCGGTTGGCGGCGTGATGTTCGAAGGGACCGAGCGCGAATTCGTCGTGCAGCAAGCCGTGTTCACGCGGCATGGCAGCGAGCGTGTGCTCAAGTTCGCATTCGATCTGGCCGCGCGGCGCGCGCGCAAGAAGCTCACCGTCGCGACGAAGAGCAATGGCATCGCGATCAGCATGCCCTGGTGGGACAAGCGTGCCGAGGAAGTTGCCGCGCAGTACCCGAGCGTCGCGTGGGACAAGCAGCACATCGATATTCTCTGTGCCCGCTTCGTACTGAACCCCGATCGCTTCGACGTTGTCGTCGCGACGAATCTCTTCGGCGACATCCTCTCCGACCTCGGCCCCGCATGCACGGGCACCATCGGCCTTGCGCCGTCCGCCAACCTCAATCCCGAGCGTGCGTTCCCGTCGCTGTTCGAGCCGGTGCATGGTTCCGCGCCCGACATCGCGGGCAAGGGCATTGCCAATCCGATCGCCATGATCTGGTCGGCGGCCATGATGATCGATTTCGTCGGCGGGCATGCCGGCAAGGAAAGGCAGGCTCACGACGCAATGCTCGCCGCCATCGAAGCGACGCTCAAGGAAGGGCCGCGCACGGGCGACCTCGGCGGCAACGCCACCACGCGCGACGTGGGTGCGGCCATTGCCGCGCGCATCGAACAGGTTTGACAAGGAGCAACGGATGACACGCATATTCGAACCGTCCGAGCTGATTCGCACGGACAACTTCATCGGCGGACGCTGGGTCCCGGCGTCGGACGGCGCGCGTTTCGCTGTCACCGATCCTGCCACGGACGAACTCATCGCCCAGGTGGCCGATAGCGGGGCCGCCGATGCGCGTGCGGCCACCGATGCCGCCGCGGCCGCCCTACCCGCCTGGCGCGAGACGTTGCCGAAGACCCGCGCGGAAATTCTGCGACGCTGGCACGCGCTGATCGTCGCGAATCAGGATGCGCTCGGCGCATTGATTTCGCGCGAACAGGGCAAGCCGCTTGCCGAAGGACGTGGCGAGGTCGCCTATGGCGCTTCCTATGTTGCCTGGTTCGCCGAAGAGGCGACGCGCATCTACGGCGATCTGATTCCGCAGCAGCAACGCGGCAAACGCATGAGCGCCGTCAAAGAGCCGATCGGCATCGTCGCCGCGATCACGCCATGGAATTTTCCACTTGCGATGATCGCGCGCAAGATCGCGCCCGCGCTGGCAGCAGGTTGTACCGTGGTCGGCAAGCCGGCCGAGGACACACCGCTGACCGCCAGCGCGCTCGTCATGCTCGCGCACGAGGCTGGCGTGCCTGCCGGCGTGCTCAATCTGATTACGACCTCGCGCGAGCGCGCGGTGCCGGCCGTTGCCGACTGGTTGCACGATGCGCGTGTCCGCAAGATCACGTTTACGGGCTCGACGGCAGTCGGCAAGTATCTGGCCCGCGAATCGGCCGATACGCTCAAGAAGCTTTCGCTCGAACTCGGCGGCAACGCACCGTTCATCGTGTTCGACGATGCCGATCTCGAAGCTGCGGTGGCAGGCCTCATGGTCTCCAAGTTCCGCAACGGCGGGCAGACGTGCGTATGCCCGAACCGCGTTTATGTTCAGTCGGGCGTGTTCGAGCGGTTCGCGGCGCTGCTGGGCGAGCGCGTCGGTGCATTGAAGATTGGCCCGGCAAGCGACGAGCATTCGCAGATCGGCCCGATGATCAATGCGCGCGCGGTCGACAAGATTGCGCGTCATGTCGACGATGCACTGACGCGCGGCGCGCGCATCGTCACGGGCGGCAAACGTCTGACTGGCCTCGGGTCCCACTACTACGCGCCGACGGTGCTCGCTGACGCCGATCCGAGTATGCAGCTCTATTGCGAAGAAACGTTCGGGCCGGTCGTGCCGCTCTTCCGCTTCGAGACGGAAAGCGAGGCGGTGCAAGCCGCCAATGCGACGCCCTACGGCCTGGCGGCCTACTTCTACAGCAACGACATCAAGCGGATCGAGCGCGTGTCGGGGGCGCTCGAAGCCGGCATCGTCGGCATCAACGAGGGCGCCCTATCGAGCGAAGCGGCGCCGTTCGGCGGGATCAAGGAGTCGGGATACGGCCGGGAGGGCTCGAAGTACGGCCTCGACGACTATCTGTCGATCAAGTACCTCTGCCAGGGCAATCTTCAATAACGGCATCGCTGCCGATCGTCTCTCCACCGAGGCGGCTATACAGAAGCCGCCCGTTTTTGTTCGTTTGGCGTGGGGCTTGCGTAAGCGCCTAAGCGCCTAGGCGATATGCATCGGCCGACCTTTCATTCGATTTGCGTGGTCGGACGTTGGGACACCGCGTACGGGCCGGAGTCGACGTATCGACGGCAGAATGCGAAATGCCGCGTGCCCCGCGGTTCGCAGGATGTCGGAGCCACGTTGCAGGACCGTCGAACGGATCCCTTGTCTTGCCAGCAGCAATGCGGTGGTCAGCCCGACAGGACCTGCGCCGACGATCAGAACCGGTGATGTCGGGCTATGCATCGACGCCCTCGAACAGGCCGCGAGGTTTCGCTACGGAAATGCCCGAACGTCCGGCCGGTCTCTTCGGCGAGGGGAGAATCGTCTTTACGCGTTTTTTACGTCCCCGCCCCCAGTCTTGTCCCTGCCTTTACGCCCCCTCCTCTACGCTTCAAGGCTGTCATGGTTCGTAAGCGAGACGAGAAGAATGGACTTGATCTATATCGCGGGGATTGCCCTTTTTCTGGCAATGACCGTTGGATTCGTGGCCGGATGCGAGAGCCTCGGTAACCGCGCACCGGGAGGCCGGCCATGATGACCTGGATGATCTGGCTCGCGGCAGCCGCGACAGCGTTGTTGTTCGCCTACCTCGTGTACGCGCTCCTCAGGGCGGAGGAACTCGAATGAATGCGAACGACCTGTTGCAGACCGCGCTCTTCATCGTCACGCTGATCGCCCTGGCCTTTCCACTTGGCCGGTACATGACAGGCGTGCTCGACGGTTCGTCCATCGTCGTTCGCCGTATCGGTCGTCCCATCGAACGCCTGTTGTTCAAGCTCGCCGGCGTCGATGCCGATGCCGAAATGTCATGGAAGCGCTATGCGCTGGCCGTGCTGCTTTTCAACGCGCTGGGCGCGCTCGCCGTCTACGCGTTCCTGCGGTTGCAGTCATGGCTGCCCGCAAATCCGCAGGGTTTTGGCCCGATGACGCCCGATGCGGCATTCAATACGGCCGTGAGCTTCGTGACGAACACGAACTGGCAGAACTACACGCCGGAGGCCACAGCCAGTTACTTGACCCAGATGGCGGCGCTCACGGTCCAGAACTTCCTGTCGGCGGCAACCGGCATCGCTGTCGTGGTCGCGCTGATCCGCGGTTTTGCACGGCACACGGCGCAGACCATCGGTAACTTCTGGGTCGACCTCACGCGCGTCACGCTCTTCATCCTTGCGCCGCTTGCGATCGTCGTCTCGCTGGTATTCGTGAGCCAGGGCGCGATACAGAACTTCAAGCCCTATGAGGAGGTGTCGACCCTGCAGGTGACGACCTACCAGGCGCCGAAGACCGACGCGCAAGGCAACGCCCTGAAGGATGCGAAGGGCAACCCGATCATGCAGGACCGGCAGGCGGACAAGCAGACTCTCGCCATGGGCCCGGCCGCGTCGCAAGAAGCGATCAAGATGCTGGGCACGAACGGCGGTGGATTCTTCAACGCCAACTCCGCGCACCCGTACGAGAACCCGACGCCGTTATCGAACTTCGTGCAGCTGATCGCAATGCTCGTGATTCCCGCCGCACTGCCTATCGTGTTCGGCCGGATGATCGGCGATCGCCGTCAGGGCGTCGCGGTGCTCGCGGCCATGACGATTGCGTTCGCGCTCGCCTGCTGGGGTGAGATCAGTGCGGAGCAGGCCGGCAATCCGCTTTTCTCGACGTTATCGGTCGACCAACGTGCTTCGGATGGCCAGGCAGGCGGCAACGGGGAAGGCAAGGAGGTGCGATTCGGCATCGCTCAATCCGGCATTTTCACGGTGGCGACGACCGCCGCGTCGTGCGGCGCCGTCGACAACACCCACGATTCGTTGACGCCGATCGGCGGCTTCGTGCCGCTGCTGTTGATCGACCTTGGCGAAGTGGTCTACGGCGGCGTCGGCTCCGGGCTCTACGGCATGCTCGTCTTCGCCTTGCTCGCGGTATTCGTCGCGGGCCTGATGATCGGCCGTACCCCCGAATACGTCGGCAAAAAAATCGAATCGTACGAGATGAAGATGGTCGCGATCGCGATCCTGCTCACCCCGTTGCTCGTGCTCGTCGGCACTTCCATCGGCATACTCTCGCCGCTCGGTACGGCCGGGATTGCCAATCCGGGCCCCCACGGCTTCTCGGAAGTGCTCTACGCGTTCAGCTCCGCCGCAAATAACAATGGCAGCGCGTTTGCCGGTTTGACGGTCAATACCCCGTTCTACAACGTGCTGCTCGGGATCTCGATGTGGTTTGGCCGCTTCGGCACCATCGTGCCCGTGCTCGCCATCGCAGGATCCCTCGCCAACAAGAAACGCATCGCCGTCACGCCCGGCACGCTGCCGACGCATGGGCCGCTCTTCGTCGTGTTGTTGCTCGGCACGCTCGTCCTCGTCGGTGCGCTGACCTATGTGCCCGCGCTGGCGCTGGGCCCTATCGTCGAACATCTGATGATGATTTCGGGCCATTGATCTCGAGGAAAAGCATGACAACAATCAATCCAACGCCTGCGCATCGCCCGGATAATCAGGGGCAAACGCGCACGGCCGCGCGCGCGATGTTCGATCCCGCGCTACTCAAGCCGGCCATCGTCGATTCGTTCAGGAAACTCGGGCCGCACACGCAGTTGCGCAACCCCGTGATGTTCTGCGTCTATGTCGGTAGCATTCTGACGACCGTGCTGTGGATCGCGGCTCTGGGCGGGCAGGCCGAAGCGCCCGCCGGCTTCATACTGGCCGTCGCACTCTGGCTCTGGTTCACGGTGCTGTTCGCCAACTTCGCCGAAGCGCTCGCGGAGGGACGCTCGAAGGCGCAAGCCGCGTCATTGCGTAGCGCGAAGCACAACGTCACGGCGAAGAAGCTCAACGAGCCGCATCCGAAGTCGCCCATTCGCATCGTGACGTCGACCGATCTTCGTAAGGGCGACGTCGTGCTCGTCGAGGCCGGCGATACGATTCCGGCCGACGGCGAAGTCCTCGACGGCGTGGCTTCCGTCGACGAATCCGCGATCACGGGCGAGTCCGCCCCTGTCATCCGCGAGTCGGGTGGCGATTTCTCGTCCGTGACGGGCGGCACGCGCGTGCTGTCCGACTGGATCGTCGTGCGGGTCAGCGTCAATCCCGGCGAGGCGTTCCTCGACCGGATGATCGCCATGGTCGAAGGCGCGAAGCGGCAAAAAACGCCGAACGAGATCGCGCTCGCGATTCTGCTCGTCGCGTTGACGCTCGTGCTGCTGCTTGCCACGGCGACGCTCCTGCCGTTCTCGCTCTTTTCGGTCGCGACGATGAACTCGGGCAGCGTCGTGACGATCACTGCGCTCGTTGCCCTCCTCGTCTGCCTGATTCCGACGACGATCGGCGGGTTGCTCTCCGCCATTGGCGTGGCCGGCATGAGCCGCATGATGCAGGCCAACGTCATCGCGACGTCAGGCCGGGCGGTCGAAGCCGCGGGCGACGTCGATGTGCTCTTGCTCGACAAGACAGGCACGATCACACTCGGCAACCGGCAAGCATCGGCATTCGTGCCGGCGCCGGGTATCACCGAGCACGAGCTCGCCGATGCGGCACAGCTTGCATCGCTCGCCGATGAAACGCCGGAAGGCCGCAGCATCGTCGTGCTCGCGAAGCAGCGGTTCAATATCCGCGAGCGCGACATGGCCCAACTGCAGGCGACCTTTCTCGGCTTCACGGCGCAAACGCGGATGAGCGGCGTCGATCTGCATCCGAAGACAACGCGCGCCGGGGCGTCCCCCGATGGGACTTCCTTCGGGGCGCCCAGTCGCGAAATTCGCAAAGGCGCGGCAGATGCGGTGCGCAAGTACGTGGAGGAAAGCGGCGGCCGGTTTGCCCAGGAAGTGAGCAAGGCAGTCGACGATATTGCACGGCGCGGCAGCACGCCGCTCGTGGTCGCCGAAAAGACCGGCGGCGAGGATGCCAGCGGAGCCGCCCGCGTGCTCGGTGTCATCGAGTTGAAGGACATCGTCAAAGGCGGTATCAAGGAGCGTTTTGCCGAATTGCGCAAAATGGGCATCAAGACCGTGATGGTGACCGGCGACAACCGGTTGACTGCCGCGGCGATCGCGGCCGAAGCCGGAGTCGACGATTTTCTCGCCGAGGCGACGCCCGAGACGAAGCTCGCGACGATCCGCGCGCACCAGACCGAAGGCCGGCTCGTCGCGATGACGGGCGACGGGACCAACGACGCTCCGGCGCTCGCCCAGGCCGACGTGGCAGTGGCGATGAACACCGGCACGCAAGCGGCCAAGGAAGCCGGCAACATGGTCGATCTCGATTCGAATCCGACGAAGCTGATCGAGATCGTCGAAATCGGCAAGCAAATGCTGATGACCCGCGGTTCGCTGACGACGTTCTCGATCGCGAACGACATCGCGAAGTACTTTGCGATCATTCCGGCTGCGTTTGCGACGACCTACCCCCAGCTGCGCGTGCTCGACGTGATGCATCTGACGTCGCCCGCGTCGGCCATTCTCTCCGCCGTCATCTTCAATGCGCTCATCATCGTTTTCCTGATTCCGCTCGCGCTGAAAGGCGTGACGTATCGCGCGCTTGGCGCAGCCGCACTGCTGCGCCGCAATCTGCTGATCTACGGGCTCGGCGGCATCATGCTGCCGTTCCCGTTCATCAAGCTGATCGACATGTTCCTGGCCGCGATGGGCTGGGCCTGAACCGAATCCCTTTCTTATTCGATCGATCATGAAAAACCTATTGCGACCGACGCTCGTGCTATTTGCAGCGATGACACTGATCACGGGTATCGCCTATCCGGTCATCGTCACGGCGATAGGCCAGGCGGTATTTCCTCGTCAGGCGAATGGCAGCATCCTCGAGATAAACGGCAAGCCGGTCGGCTCCGAATTGATCGGCCAGCAGTTCGATGCACCCGGTTATTTCTGGGGACGGTTATCGGCCACCACGCCGAACCCCTACAACGCTCAGAACTCCGGCGGCTCGAACCTGGGACCGACGAATCCCGCGCTCGCCGACGAAGTGGAGGGACGGATCCTGGCGTTGCATGCAGCCGATCCGACGAATACGGCACCGATTCCCGTCGATCTCGTCACCTCGTCGGGCAGTGGTCTCGATCCCGATATCTCGCCGGCAGCCGCGGCATATCAGGCGTCCCGGGTGGCAAAGGCGCGCGGCCTGACGCTCGATCAGGTGTATCGCACGATCGAGCAGAATACGTCTGGCCGGCAGTTCCTCGTGCTGGGCGAGCCGCGCGTGAACGTACTACGGCTGAATCTTGCACTCGATCGAATTCAACGCGTGCATTGATTAGGCTAAGCTCGCATATGGCCCATTCCTGCAACGAGGCACTATGGAACGTCCCGATCCCGACGCGCTGCTCGAAAAAATTCAGCGGGACGAAGAAAAGCGCAGTCGCGGCCGGTTGAAGATATTCTTCGGCGCCTCCGCCGGCGTCGGCAAAACGTATGCGATGCTGCAGGCGGCGAGGCGGCGCCGCGACGAAGGTGTCGACGTGGTCGTCGGCGTCGTGGAGACGCACGGCCGCAAGGAAACGGTAGGCCTCATCGAAGGGCTCCAGGTCATCCCTCCCGCAACGATCGAGTATCGCGGGCACCAGTTGTCCGAGTTCGATCTCGATGCGGCGCTCGCGCGCAAGCCCGGGCTGATTCTCGTCGACGAGCTCGCGCATTCCAACGTGCAGGGCTCGCGGCACATGAAGCGCTGGCAGGACGTGTACGAGCTGCTGGACGCCGGCATCGACGTCTATACGACCGTCAATGTTCAGCATCTCGAGAGCCTGAACGATATCGTCGGACAGATCACCGGTATCCGTGTATGGGAAACCGTGCCGGACCGCGTGTTCGATCTCGCCGACGACGTGACGCTCGTCGATCTGCCGGCGGATGAATTGCTCGAACGCCTGCAAGAGGGCAAGGTCTACCTGCCCCGTCAGGCGGAGCACGCGGTCCGGAATTTCTTCCGCAAGGGCAACCTGATCGCGCTGCGCGAACTGGCCTTGCGGCGCACGGCTGACCGCGTGGACGCACAGATGCGCGAATATCGCGCCGATCAATCGATCGAGCGTATCTGGCAAGCGCGCGAGCGCATCATCGTGTGTGTCGGCGCGGGCCCCGAGAGCGCGACGCTCGTGCGCGCCGCCGCGCGGCTCGCAGCAAGTCTCAAGGCGGACTGGCTTGCCGTCTATGTCGAAACGCCAAGACTGCAGCGTCTGCCCAATGCGATTCGCAAGCGAACGCTCGATGCGTTGAAGCTCGCTTCCGAGCTCGGCGCCGAAACCGTAACGCTGCAGGGAGAAGACCCGCCGAAAACGCTGATCGCCTATGCGCGCATGCGTAATGTGTCGAAGCTCGTGGTGGGTGCATCGCCTGCTTCCGGCTGGTCCGCATGGCTGCATCGCTCGACCGGCGAGCGGCTGATCGGTGCCGCACGCGACATCGACGTGACACTCGTGAACTCGGGCGCCGTACGCGAACAAGCCGAGCGTCGCGAGTCGGCTGCACGTTTCGCGGGCCCGGATGCCGAGGTAAAGCGTTCGAAGCCCTCGTCGTATCTGTACGCGATCGGTCTGTGTGCGGCCATCACCGTCATCGCCAGCCAGGCGCTCGGGCGGGTCTCGCTCGCCAACCTCGTCATGCTTTACCTGCTCGGCACGATTTTCACGGCGGCCCGGCTCGGGCGCGGACCGGGCGTGCTGATTTCGTTTCTCGGCGTCGCCTCGTTCGACTTCTTCTTCGTGCCGCCGCGCCTTTCGTTCACCGTATCGGATACACAATACCTGCTGACGTTTGCGGTCATGCTGGCCACTTCGCTGACGATCAGTCATCTCACGGCGAGCTTGCGCGGGCAGGCGCGTATCGCGAACCTGCGCGAGCGCCGCACGGGCGCGATGTTCGCCATGACGCGGGAACTCGGTGCCGCGCTCGCTACGGTCCAGATCATCGAAACCGGCTCCCGGCACGTGGCCGAAGTCTTCCAGGCACGCGTCGCGATTCTTTTGCCGGACAGCAACGAGAGCGTGCGGCCCAAGATCGAAAACCCGGACCCGGCCGTCACGCTCGCCGAGGCCGAGATCGACAAGGACATCGCGCAGTGGGTCTACGATCAACAAAAGCCAGCCGGGCACGGCACGGACACGCTTCCGGCCACGAGTGCGCTTTACTTGCCGCTCAAGGCGCCGATGCGCACGCGGGGCGTCATGGCGCTGGTTTCGCCGCGCATGGAGGATCTCCAGGTCCCCGAGCAGCGGCGGATGATCGAGACGTTCGCCGCTCAAATTGCGCTTGCGCTCGAACGTGTGCACTACGTCGAAATCGCCCAGGACGCGCTGGTCAATATGGAGTCCGAAAGATTGCGAAATTCCCTCTTGTCGGCCATTTCGCACGACCTGCGTACGCCGTTGACGTCCATCGTCGGCTTTGCGTCCATGTTGGCCGCAGAGCCCGGTAGAGCGAAGATCGGCGAGGCACGTTCGTTCGAGCTTGCCGAGGCCATTCACGACGAGGCGCTGCGCATGACGGGCGTCGTCACCAATTTGCTCGACATGGCTCGCCTGCAGGAAGGCAGCATGAAAATCAATCGTCAGTGGTCGTCGATCGAGGAAGTCATCGGCTCCGCGCTCGCCACGTGCCGGCGTATACTCGCGGGCCGGCCGATCCGCACGCGTGTGCCTGCGGACCTGCCGCTCATCGAGCTCGATGCGGTGCTCGTGGAGCGGCTCTTCGCCAACCTCTTCGAGAATGCCTCGAAGTACACGCCGGCCGGCTCGCCGATCTGCGTGGTGGCGTCGGTGCTGCATGAAGGCGACGGGCGTTACGTCAAGGTCGAAGTCCAGGATGAGGGTCCGGGCTTGCCTGTGGCCATGGCGTCGCGCATATTCGAGAAGTTTACGCGCGGCGAAAAGGAATCCGCGAAGCCGGGCATCGGCCTCGGTCTTGCAATCTGCCGCGCGATCGTGGAAGCCCACGCAGGCAAGATCGGCGCCATGAATCGCATCGCGGCGGACGGTGCGGTGCTCGGTGCGACGTTCTGGTTCATGTTGCCTGCGAACGAAACGCCGCTGGCGAGTTTGCCCATCGAAGGTTTCGATGCTACGCCCGGCGATAGGAACGGATAACTCATGTCGGAACCCGCCATCACCGTACTGCTGATCGAAGACGACAGCCGCATCCGTCGCTTCGTACAGGCGTGCCTCGAAAGCGAGGCGATGCGCATGCTCGACGCCGAGTCCGGGCGCCGAGGGTTGTCGCTCGCGGCGAACGCGCGGCCGGATCTTGCCATCGTCGATCTGGGGTTGCCGGACATCGATGGTGTCGATGTGATCCGGCGGCTGCGGGAATGGTCCTCGATGCCGGTCATCGTGTTATCGGCGCGTACGCGCGAGGAGGAGAAAGTCGCCGCGCTCGATGCGGGCGCGGACGATTTTCTGACGAAGCCGTTCGGTGCCGCCGAGCTGTTGGCGCGCATTCGCGCGCATCTGCGGCGGCATAATCGCAATGCCAATGGTGCATCTGAAACATCCAAAGCGCGCTTCGGCGACGTAACGGTCGATCTGGAGTTGCGGACCGTCGAGCGCGACGGCGCCGCCGTGCATCTCACGCCGATCGAGTATCGCTTGCTGCTCTTGCTGATACGGCACGCAGGCCGTGTGTTGACGCACCAGCAATTGCTGAGGGAAGTCTGGGGGCCCGCGCGCACCGACAACGCACACTACTTGCGTATTTATATGCGCAACCTCCGGCACAAGCTCGAGCGCGATCCGACGCAACCTCAGCACATCATCACGGAGACAGGAGTCGGCTACCGGCTCACGGGAATGAACTGACGTCTTCTCGGCCTCGCGTTCGACGAACCGACAGATCGTATGCGGCTCGTCGCCGACATATCGTCAATGGCTGATCTTTTCGAGCGCGAGCCCGCGCGTCGCAGGTCCCAGCAAAATCGCGGCAATCCCGACGAGCATCGACGTCCCGATGAACGCCGCGACGCCGGGCACGCCGTAGCCGTGCAGCAGGATTCCGATCGCGAGCCCCGCGAATGCCGCGGCGAGACGGCTCCACGAGTAGACGAAGCCGACCGCACGCGCGCGTATCCGCGTCGGATACAGTTCTGCCTGGTAGCCATGGTAGGCAAACGACATGACGTTCGATGCCAGCGTGAACAGCACGCCGAGCGCGATCAGCAGCGCCGGAGACGACGCCTGCGAGAACAGCACGATCACGACGCCCATCGCTGCAAGGCTCGCCACGATTTGCGTCTTGCGCTCGAACTTGTCTGCAAACCATACCCCTAGCAGGGGACCAAACGGATTGGCGATCGCGATCACGAACGCGTAGGCAAGACTCGACGTCACGTGCACGCCGCGGCTCACGAGCAGCGTCGGCACCCAGGCGGCGAATCCATAGAAACCGATCACCTGCGCCATGTTGAACACCGACATGATCACCGTGCGTTTCCGATAGGGAGGCCGCAGCGCTTCCATGAGCGATCCGCGCCCTTCTTTCTCGGGCTGCGCCGGTTGCGGGGCGCTTAGCGCGATGCCACGTTCAGCCGCCACGCGACGTTCGATGTCGGCGACGATCCGCTCCGCTTCTTCGACGCGCTGATGACGCGCGAGCCAGCGCGGGCTTTCCGGGATGTTGCGCCGCAAGAACCAGACCGCCACCGCACCGAGCGAGCCGATCAACACGACCACGCGCCAGTAATCGAGTCCGAACGGCCGCATGTCCTTCAACGCGAACGCGAGAAACGCGACCACCGGCACGGCGGAAAACGTAACGACCTGGTTCACGGCATAGGCGCGGCCGCGCTCCCGGCTCGGGATCAACTCGGAGATGTAGGTGTCGATGGTGACGAGCTCGATGCCGAGTCCGACACCCGCGGCAAAGCGCCAGACGTTGAGCCAGAGCCCTGTCGTCTGGAACGCCATGATCGTCGTGCAGACGACGTACCAGATGAGGGACCACGTGAAGATCATCCGTCGCCCGCACCGGTCGGCAACTTGTCCGAACGCGAGCGCGCCGACCCAGAGCCCCATGAACGTCGAAAACACGAAGGTCCCGAACCCGGCAACCTTCAGTGGGCCGAGCGCCGAGAAGAATCCGAGCGATTCGGGCGTGAAGAGTCCCGAGCGGGCCATCCCCGGCGCGACATAGCCGGTGAAGAACAAGTCGTAGAACTCGAAAAACCCGCCAAGCGAGATCAGGATCACCATCGTCCAGACGGTACGCGAAGGTGGCAGGCGGTCGAAGCGCGCGGCTATTTCCGCGGACTTCTGCTCAGGTAACGTGGCTTCTCTTTTCATGTCTCCTCCGATTTGGATGGGCATCGGCGACCTCGATCGGATCGCCGGTAGGGTTTCGCCTGCATTCGCGATGCGCCGATGAGAGCGCGCTGTCAACTGCCGGTGCCGCGTTCGAGCGCGCGCTGAACGATCGCGTCGTAATCGGCGGGTCGCGGATGCAGATCGAGCCGCTGCCCCGACTTGACGAGCTGGCTCGGCGTGTCATGCCCGAGCATTCCGGGCAGTTGACGCGAAATCGCGAGCAACGCATCCAGATCGACGCCGGTGTCGTATCCCATCAGTTCGAGCGCATGCACGATCTCTTCGCTGCACACGTTGCCGCTCGCGCCCGGTGCGTAGGGGCAGCCGCCGATTCCGCCCAACGATGCGTCGAAGCGTGTCGCCCCGGCATCGATGGCGGCAAGAACGTTGGCCAGCCCCATGCCGCGCGTGTTATGAAAATGCAGCGTGAGCTCGGTGGCCGGCCAGCGCGTACAGAACGTCTGCGTCAAGGCCGCGACCTGGCTCGGGTAGGCCATGCCCGTGGTGTCGCACAGCGTGACACTGCGCGCATGGGCTTCCTCGACGAAGCGTCCAGACCACTCGAGCACCGTATCCGCGGGCACATCGCCCTCCATCGGGCAGCCAAAGGCGCACGACAGCGAAACGTTGACGGCCACCCCAGCCTCGTGCGCGAGACGCGCGACCTGGAGCAATCCTTGCCAGGATTGCTCGCGTGCCATCCGCAGATTCGAGAGGTTGTGGCTTTCGCTCGCCGACATGACGAGGTTGAGTTCGTCGGCCCGCGCCTCGATGGCGCGTTCGGCACCGTACACGTTCGGCACCAACGCCACGTACACGACGCCCGGACGCCGCTCGATGCCCCGCAGTACGGCATCGGCGTCGCGAAGCGAGGGAATCGCCCGAGGCGAGACGAATGCCGTGACTTCGATCTTGGCGACGCCCGTGAGCGAGAGCGCGTCGACCAACGCGATCTTCCGATCGGTTGTCACGAACGCGCGTTCCGACTGCAAGCCGTCGCGCGGCGCGACCTCGTGCAGATGAATGCGTCGATGATTCCCTTGCCAGCTCTTCATGCGATCGCCCCTTGTTCACGCAGCGTGCGGATCATGTCGTCGGTCAGGCCGGCCTCTCTCAACACAGTCTCGGTGTCGTCTCCGAGCCGCGGCGCGGCCGAACGAATTACGCCCGGCGTGCCGGTCAGTTTCGGCACGATGCCGGGCACGGCGAGTTCGTAGCCTTCCCGCGTCGTTTGCCGCAGGATCATCTCCCGCGCCCGATAGTGGGGATCCTCCGCGATGTCCTTGGCCGTATAGATTTTGCCGGCCGGTACGCGCGCGGCCGATAGCGTATCGAGCACCTCCTGCGACGTGCGCGACGCTGTCCATGCGCCGATCGCCTCGTCGAGTTCGTCGACACGCGCAACGCGCCCCGCGTTGTCGGCGAGCGACGGATCGGCGGCCAGATCGTCGCGGCCGATGACGCTCATCAGGCGCCGAAAAATGCTGTCGCCGTTACCGGCGACGAGCACATAACCATCCGTGCACCGATAGGCGTTCGATGGTGCAATACCGGGCAACGCGCTACCCGCCGCTTCGCGCACGGCGCCGAACGCGCTGTATTCCGGAATCAGACTCTCCATGACGTTGAATACGGCTTCGTGCAGCGCTACGTCGATCACCTGCCCTTTTCCGCCGCGAGCGTCGCGATGGTAAAGCGCCATCAAAACGCCGATCACGCCGTGCAATGCCGCCAGCGTGTCGCCGATCGAGATTCCGCAACGCACCGGCACGCGCCCGGGCTCACCGGTGAGGTGCCGCAGTCCGCCCATCGCCTCGCCTATCGAGCCGAAGCCCGGCAAGTCCCGGTAGGGTCCGCTTTGGCCGTACCCCGAGATGCGCAGCATGATGAGACCCGGGTTGATCTCGCAAAGCGTTTCATAGCCCATGCCCCAGGCCTCGAGCGTACCGGGCCGGAAGTTTTCGATGAGCACGTCGGCCTGTGCGATCAGCGCGCGTGCCACTTCCTGCCCTTGCGCGCTGCGCAGATCGAGTGCAATGGAGCGCTTGTTACGCGATTGCACCTGCCACCAGACCGACGTACCGTCTTTCATGAGGCGCCAGTTGCGCAACGGATCGCCCGCGCCGGGCGGTTCGATCTTGATGACATCTGCGCCGAATTCACCGAGTGTTTTGCCGGCGAATGGCCCCGCAATCAACTGTCCCATTTCGATGACCCGGATGCCATCGAGTGCTGCCGGTGAAATGGAAGTCGATGGTTGACCGCTCATTGGCCTATCTCCCCTGAAGTCCTGGCTATTTCGATTGGAGGCGATTATGCGAGCCCGCCCAACTCGGCGGAATGTCACAGTCGCGCATCCAGCTTTCGCGAAACGCGAAAGCCGATTCAGGGTCTTCCCTAACCGCTATCGGGGGATGAAGAGCGATATTGCATAATGCTCGGCACGGTAAATCGTTACCGACTTACGCCCGATCATGAATCTGCACCGCCTGGATCTCGTCTCGCTCTCGCTGTTCAGCCTGGTGGTGCGCAGCGGTAGCATCAGCAAGGGCGCGGCACTGGCGCATCTCGCGGTGGGCGCTGCAAGCAAGCGGATCGCGGACCTCGAAGCCGCGCTGGGTGTCGCCCTCTTCGAGCGTCATTCCCGCGGGATCGTACTGACGGCGGCGGGCACCGCGTTACAGCGGCACGCGCAACGCATTCTCAACGATGTGGACGTGTTGAGCGCGGATCTCTCGGACTACGCCGCGGGCGTCGTCGGCGTGGTGCGGCTTTGGGCCAATACCTCGGCGGTCACGCAGTTCCTGCCGGCCGAGATCGCCGCTTTCACGGCGGCCAATCCGCAAATCCGCATCGAACTCGAAGAGCAGAACAGCGACCGCGTGGCGACGGCCGTCTTCGACGGTGAAGCGGACTTTGGCATTCTTGCGGAATCGACGCCCATGCTGGGCCTGCAGACCGTCCCTTATCGGCGCGATCAGTTGGTGCTCGTCGTGCCGAACGGCCATGCGCTTGCCGCCCACCGATCGATCTCGTTCGACGAGGCACTCGAGTACGACTTCGTCAGCCTTTCACGGGGTACCTCGTTGGCCAAACGGCTCGAACACGCCACCGAATCGATCGGCCGGCGGCTGAAGCTGCGCATTCGCGTGCGCAGCTTCGACGCCATGTGCATGATGGTCGCGGCCGGGCTCGGCGTCGCCGTGCTGCCCGCGGCGGCCGTGCGGCCGTATTTGCGCTCGATGGGGTTACGCAAAATCGAGCTTGCCGAAGACTGGGCGCACCGTGCACTGCTCATCTGTGCGCGGGACCTCGCTGTCTTGCCCAAGCCAGCTCGGTTGCTCGTGACGCACCTCACGGGGTCCGTCAATGCGGGAGTACTTCGATAACGCCCGCTACCGCGCAAAGTAGTACGACAACGAGCGGCGGCACTTTCCAGCGTGTCAGCAAAAAGAAGCCAACCGTGGCGATCGCGAAATCGGCCCCCGAATGAACGGCACTCGTCCAGACGGGCGAGTACAACGCGGTCGCCAGCAGCCCGACGACCGCGGCATTGACACCCGCGAGCGCTGCGGCCATCGACGGATGCGCGCGAAGCGCTTGCCAGTAGGGCAACGCTGAAAGGACCAGCAGCAAGCCCGGCAAGAAGATGCCGGCCGTTGCCAACAACGCGCCCCAGCCATGACCGGGCGTGCCGGCCATGATCCAGCCGAGAAAGGCGGCGAACGTGAAGAGCGGGCCCGGGACGGCCTGAGCGGCGCCATAGCCCGCCAGAAAGTCGTTCGACGATACCCAGCCCGTCGCGACTGTTTCGTGTTGCAGTAGCGGAAGCACCACGTGGCCGCCACCGAAGACCAGCGCGCCGGAGCGGTAAAAGGCGTCGAATATGCGGATGGTATGCGTCGAATCGGCCGCCGCCCATGCCGGCATCCCGAAAAGAAGCGCACAAAACAGTATCAGCGCGATCGCCCCTACGGTGCGCGACACGTGGAACTCGCGCGCGTGTCGACCCATGCCCGCCATGCTCTGCGAGGCGGAAGCTCTGCACAACACCATGCCAAGGCACGCCCCGAGCACGATCACAATCAACTGCGCATAGGCGGTGCTCAGGACAGCAAGAATCGCCATGGCGATCAACGCGACAGCAGCGCGGCGATGGTCGGGGCATAGGCGGCGCGCCATGTCCCATACCGCTTGCGCCACAACGGCTACCGCAACGAGCTTGAGCCCATGGATCAGGCCGCTGCCGAGCGGGCCGCCCAGTGAGGGGGCAACGAGGGCGAAAGCGATCGACAACGCGATCGAGGGCAGCGTGAAGCCGCACCATGCGGCAAGGGCGCCGCGCCATCCCGCACGGAGCAAACCGATCGAGAATCCCACCTGAGAGCTCGCGGGCCCCGGAAGAAATTGGCAAAGGCCGACGAGGTCGGCGAACGTCGCATCGTCGAGCCAACGGCGCCGCTCGACGAACTCCCGACGGAAATATCCGATGTGGGCGACAGGGCCGCCGAACGAGGTCAGCCCCAGCCTCAGAAAAACCGACAGAACCTCGAGTGCGGAGCCCGCGCGGCTCGCGTGCGACTTCGATATGCCTGCTTCCATAAACCCTTTGACGTGATGAGCGTGCGCACGGACGACGATTTTTCTGCCGCGCGAGAGCGCCTAGTGCTGATGGCGGTGATGAATGTCCGGGAAATGCGCGTGCGAGTGCGTAATGGGCAAATGAACATGCGGATGGGTATGCGGTTCGTCGCCCGCATACGGGAAGTCGTGCTCGTGCCGATGGTGTTCGTCGTGGCGGTGCCGATGACTGTGCTCGAGGAAGTCGTGGCTATGCTCATGCTCATGGCGCTCGCGCACGTGCAGCCAAACGCCAAGCGCCATTAGCGCTGCCGCTAGCCAGAACGATACGGAAGGTAGCTCAGGCCATAGCACGAGCGAAAGCGCAACCCCGAAGAGCGGAGCAACCGAGAAATACGCTCCTGTCCTCGCAGTCCCGAGGTGGCGGAGCGCAACGACGAACAGGACGAGGCTCACGCCGTAGCCGGCCAGTCCCGTGAGCATCGCAGCGCCGACGATGCCCACGGCCGGCAGTGCCGCTCCCGTCGCAAAGGCGATGGCGAGATTCACGGAGCCCGCGATCAAGCCCTTCAGACAGGCGATCACCATCGCATCGTTCGCGGACACCTTGCGTGTCAGGTTGTTGTCGATCGCCCAGCACAAACAGGCACCGACGATGAGCAGCGCCCCGACGGGAACCGCTACCTGACCCGGGTGCCACGACAGCAGCACGCCTCCCGCGACGATAGCCACCATCCCGAGGAATACTTGGATGTCGACGTTCTCGCGAAAGACGACCCATGCGATGACGGCGGTGAGCACGCTTTCGAGATTCAGTAGCAACGAACTGGTCGCTGCCGACGTGCTCGCGAGCCCGAGCATGAGCAGCGCGGGTCCCGCGACACCGCCGGTCACGATCGCGCCCATGAGCCAGGGCAGTTCGGCTTTCTGGATTCGATGGCTGGCGCGCGCCTGGGCATCGGACCGTCGGACACTGCGGGCGACGATGCCCATGCCGAGCCCGACGCCGCTGCCGAGGTAAAAGAGACCCGCCACCATGAAGGGTGACATCGAACCAAGAAGCGCTTTGGCGATCGGGGTGGCGGCGCCGAACAGCGCCGCGGCAGCGAGCGCGACGAACACTGCGCTGAGTCTTGAATTCATCGGAATGAGGTGGTTGGAATCGGCGCGCGCGGCGCCTATGCACGCAGTTTAACGAATCGGGATCGCTGGATCGACAAGGGTTACGGACCGGGGCACGAGTTAACTTGTATCAATATTAACGTCTGTGTAGGATACTCTACATGGATACACCTCTGATGTGGTCTCTGCTCATACTGACGCTGCCCACCGAGAACGCGACAGCGCGCATGCGTTTTTACCGCGCGCTCAAGGCAAAAGGCTGCGCCGTCCTGCGGGACGGCGTCTATCTCTTACCCTATAGCGATGCCCACGAAGACATGTTGCGCGAGCTGGCCGACGCCATCGCCGAGAGTGGCGGCACCGCCCACCTGCTGCGCGCGCCGGGCCTCGATGCATCTCAGGAACAGGCGTTCCGCGCGTTGTTCGACCGCGAAAGCGACTACGACGCGTTCATCCAGTCGCTGGCGGAGGCGCGCAGAACCATCGAGGGTCAGTCGGCTACTGAATTGACGCGTTTGCTGCGACGCATGCGCAAAGATTACGAGACCATTCGGGCAATCGATTACTTCCCGGACGATGCCGCCACCCGCGCCGAAGTGGCGTGGCAGGACCTCGTCGCGCTCGTCGATACCGTGCTCTCGCCCGGTGAGCCGCATCCTGCCGAACACCCCATCCGTCTCCTGTCACACGATCAGTACCGGGGCCGCATCTGGGCCACGCGCCGCCGAATGTGGGTGGATCGCGTAGCCAGTGCCTGGCTCATTCGGCGCTTCATCGATTCCGATGCGCGCTTCGTATGGCTGACATCGCCGGACGAATGCCCGGCCGATGCACTCGGTTTCGACTTCGACGGCGCCGCGTTCACGCATGTGGGCGAGCGGGTCACCTTCGAGGTCCTGCTCGCGAGTTTCGGCTTGGACCAGGACCCGGCCCTGCTGCGACTGGGCGAAATCGTGCATGCGCTCGACGTGGGCGGGCCGGCCGCCCCGGAAGCAGTCGGATTCGAGGCGGTGATGTCGGGCACCCGCCAGCGCGTGGACGACGACAATCAATTGCTCGAGCAGATGGGGGCGGTATTGGACGCGCTCTATACGCATTTTGCGGCGAGCGCCGACAAAGACATTGGGAGAGGTTCGTGAGCACGGTGGCCACTGCAGCACCGACCTATACATTGGTCCAACTCGTCAGATACATGTTGCGGCTCGGCACGCTCGGCTTCGGCGGCCCGGTGGCGCTGGCCGGTTACATGCGCCGCGACCTCGTCGAACGGTTCGGCTGGATCACCGAATCGGACTACAAGGAGGGCCTGGCACTCGCGCAGCTCGCGCCTGGGCCGCTCGCCGCGCAACTGGCCATTTATCTCGGTTATGTGCATTACCGAATTCTCGGCGCAACGCTCGTGGGGTGTGCATTCGTCCTACCCTCGTTTTTGATGGTGGTGGCGCTGGGCTGGGCCTACGCGCACTTTGGCGGCCTATCGTGGATGCAGGCGGTGTTCTATGGCGTGGGTGCCGCCGTCGTCGGCATCATCGCCATGAGCGCCTATAAGCTCACGATGAAGACGGTCGGCAAAGACAAGCTCCTGTGGGCGATCTTTCTGACGCTCGCCATCGTCACGTTCGTCACGGAATCCGAGATCGCGTGGCTGTTCATCGCCGGCGGACTGATTGGTTGGCTCTGGCGCGCTCCGCCGAAATGGTTGCATAAGGGCGGTATCCATGCGATCGCAGCGGCGAATCTACCTGCGGGGGCCAGCGCCGTTTCCGGCTTCGATTGGCCACTGCTTGCGCAGCTCGGGGGCTTTTTCACGAAGGCCGGCGCGTTCGTCTTCGGATCGGGCCTTGCGATCGTGCCGTTCCTTTACGGTGGTGTCGTGACCGAGCACCATTGGCTCAACGACAAGCAGTTCGTCGATGCAGTCGCCGTCGCGATGATCACACCGGGGCCGGTCGTCATCACGGTCGGCTTTATCGGTTATCTCGTCGCCGGCCTGCCCGGCGCTTTCGTCGCGGCATTCGGCACGTTCCTGCCGTGCTATCTGTTCACGGTGATCCCGGCACCGTACTTCAAGAAGTACGGCCACCTGCCCGGCGTGAAAGCGTTCGTGGACGGTATTACGGCAGCGGCGGTCGGCGCCATCACGGGCTCCGTGATCGTGATTGCCAAACGTTCGATCGTCGATGTGCCTACCCTCCTCATTGGCCTCGCGACGATCGCCCTGCTATGGCGCTTCAAGAAACTTCAGGAACCGGTCGTGGTCGGTGCGGCCGCCCTCCTGGGTCTTGTGGTTTATCCGCTCGTTCATTCCCACGCTTTCTGATGCCGCCCCTTGCGCGAACGAACTGGCTGGCTGGCGCGCGTCGGTGCCTCGTACTGCTTTTTGGCCTATGCGTGACGCTGGTCGGCGCAGGCCTGCCCGCAGGGAGCACCTCGGCCGCGGCAGACAAACCGTCGATGGGCGATCTGCCGCTCGAGCACGTCGTTGACATTCGACTACCCGGCCGGACGACCCGTCTCGATTATGAAAGTTACGATCCCACCCGGCACCTGCTTTTTATCGCGCACCTCGGCGATGGAGAGGTGATCGTCTTCGACGTCGCTTCATCGCGAGTACAAGGACGCGTTGGCGACGTCTCGTCGGTACACGGTGTGCTTGTCGTTCCCGAGCAGTCTCGCGTGTACGCTTCGGCCACCGGAACGAACGAAATCGTCGCAATCGACGAAGCCGCGCTAAAGATCGTCGCGCGTATACCGGGCGGTCGCTACCCCGACGGCATGGCCTATGCCACTGACGCGCACAAGCTTTACGTGTCGGACGAGACTGGCGAAACGGAGACGGTGATCGACACTCAGACCGAACGGCGTGTGGCGACGATCCCGCTCGGTGGCGAAGTCGGCAACAGCCAATATGACCCGATATCGCGTCATATCTTCGTCAATGTACAGACACGCAATGAGCTCGTCGAAATCGATCCAGCGATCGATCGCGTGATTTCCCGCTTCCCTCTGACGGGCGCAAAAGGCAACCACGGATTATTGATCGACGCCCAGGATCGCATCGCGTTCATCGCTTGCGAGGGAAACGACAAGCTTTTGGTCTTCGACATGGGTTTAAGGCGCGTTCTCCAATCGTTCGACGTCGGCAGCGCCCCAGACGTGCTGGCGTTCGACACGGCATCGAGGACGTTGTACGTCGCGGGAGAGGCAGGCGTCGTCTCGATGTTCAGCGTGAAAGGCGCCGAAGTGAAAAAGATCGGCGAAGGCCGGGTCGGACCGAATGCACATGTCGTCGCGGTGGATCCGGCGACCCACCGCGCCTATTTCCCGCTCAAGAATGTCGACGGACACCCCGTGTTGCGGGTCATGGAGGCGCGGTAAGCGACCGGGGCGGATCGTATCCGCCCGACTCGAAATTCAACGCCCGTAAAAGGCCGAGCACTCCGGTCCGACGGCGCAAGCCCGCCGCGCGGTCATGCCGGCATCCGCTGGCGCGCCCGCTTCCGATTTCCCGACAGCAACGCCGCCCATGGAGTCGCTGCTCTGATCAGACGTTGCCGCGTTTGTCGGCGTATCCCCGCTCATTGCTTTCATCGGAGCATCCGACTGCGCGAGGGTCGTATGCCGCTGATCGACGACGCGCTGCGCCGCCTGCAAATTGTCGGGATAGTGGTACCAGTCGCGCGGGTTGTAGCCCGCGCCGACAAGCTCCTCGAGCTGTGCTCTGACGTTCGCGCGGGTAATCTGCGCGTGCGACGCGTCGTTACTCTGGGCGACGGCAGGTAGTGCGAAGACGGCTGCACCGAGCGCGAACATAGGCGCGACGAGCGCAGAACGCAGCGACGCAGTGCGAAATGAAGGTTTCATGGTGGGACTCCGGTCGTCGTGGTAACGACGACATGATGTTTGGATCATCGCGGTCCTTCGATCGGACTGCGACCCGCAGCGTTCGGGCTCTGGGAGATGCACGCCAGCCACGATCGGCTAGCGTTATGGGCTTGACTGCGCTGCTTGCTTGTTAATTCGCCGGCCTATGCGCCGCGGTTACAGTCGCGCCGTGAAATAAGTCTCAAAGCGCAACCCGCGCCCGGCATTCGTGCCATCGCCGTAGTAGAGCCAAGTCGACATATCGCTGCGTCGCATCGGCCAGCGGCTCGGGCACGGGGTCGTCTGGTTCGCCGAGATGCGAAACCACCGCCAATGCGTCTACGAAACGATGATGGCGAGTGTAGGTTGTCGGTGTGATCACCGTGGGTATGCCAGCCGCGGCGGCCGCTCGGGCACCGTTTTCGGAATCCTCGAACGCGACACACCGGCCCCCATCGAATCCGAGCGCATCGAGCACCCCGAGATAGACATCGGGAGCGGGCTTTTTCACCGGCGTAGTCGACCCATCGCAAATGACAGCAAACCGTTCGCGCCAATTCGCCCCGAACGGCGCGACGAGCAATGCATCGATATTCACAGGCGTCGTGGTCGTAGCAATGGCGACAGGCACACCCGCCACATTCGCCTCAGCGACCAGCCGCGCGATACCAGGGCGCAGCGGCAATGCTCCCCGGCCGACGCGCTCGGCGTAGTACTTCGTCTTGAGCGCATGCAAGGCTGCTACGGTTTCCGCTGCTTTGGCTCCGTTCGCCTCTTCAGGCTCGATGCAGCGCCAATAACGAAGGATGCGCTCCTTGCCGCCCGCCACATCGAGCAGCCGCGTATAAAGCGCGTCGTCCCAGTACCAATCGAGCCCAGCCTCGGCAAACGCGGCATTGAACGCATCCCGGTGAGCGTTCTCCGTGTCGGCAAGCGTCCCGTCGACATCGAAAATCAAGGCGTCCATGTGCGTCTCCTGTCGTGGCCCGGCCCGAATAAACGCCACCAAGCATAGACAGCCACGCGCTCATAGGGAATTCACGATTTCTTTGGCCATTGTTAAGCAATCCCGAATGTATCGGCGAAACCGGCCGGCGCCGACCGTACTAGCGGGCTAAATAAGGAAAACGCAAGCTTTCACCGCGAAGCCGTGTGACGTGCGCCGTCAACGGGCAAATTTCAACGAAGAAACAACCGCCACGCTGATCTGCGAGAGTGCATGATCATTGCTCATAGTCGTCTATATTTAAGCGAGATGGAGTGCGCGAACTGCCTTTTTCACGTGGCGTTTCCCGGTTCGCCGTCTCACGAAGGTATCGCATTCAGGAGGGCAACATGCAGCTCGGCATGATTGGATTGGGACGCATGGGATCCGCTATGGTGCGGCGCCTGATCAAGGGCGGCCACGAATGCGTCGTCTACGATGCCCAGCCGGCAGCCATCCAGAAGCTTCTGCAGCATGGGGTCATCGGTGCGTCTTCACTCGAAGACCTGACCGCGCGACTGGCAAAGCCGCGCGCAGTCTGGTTGATGGTGCCGGCGGCGGTGGTCGATTCGACGCTAGCGGGATTGACGCCGCTTCTCGAATCCGGGGACGTGATCATCGATGGCGGCAATTCGTGGTACCAGGACGACATCCGGCGCGCAGCGGCATTGGCGCCGCAACGGATTCACTATGTGGATGCCGGGACGAGCGGCGGTGTCGCTGGGCTCGATCGTGGCTATTGCCTGATGATCGGCGGCGAAGTAGATGTCGTGCGGCATCTTGCGCCTATCTTTGCCACGCTGGCTCCGGGCGTCGACGCGGCGCCGCCCACGCCCGGACGCCAGAAGGGCGTCAGCACTGCCGAGCAGGGCTATCTGCATTGTGGTCCGCAAGGCGCAGGCCACTTCGTGAAGATGGTCCACAACGGCATCGAATACGGCGTGATGGCGGCGTATGCCGAAGGACTCAACATCCTGGGCCATGCCGATGCTGGCAAGCGGGCGCGCGACGCGGACGCCGAGACGACGCCGTTGCGCAGCCCCGAGCACTACCAGTACGAACTGGACCTGTCCGAAATTACGGAAGTCTGGCGCCGTGGCAGCGTCATCGGCTCATGGTTGCTGGATCTTATCGCCACGACACTTCTAAACGACCCGGCACTGAAGAACTACGAGGGGCGCGTGTCGGATTCCGGAGAGGGGCGTTGGACGCTCTCGGCTGCCCTTGACGAAGGCGTGCCGGCACCGGTCCTCAGCGCTGCGCTCTATCAGCGCTTCAGTTCGCATGGCGCAGCGGTTTTTGCCAACAAGGTGTTGTCTGCCATGCGGCATGATTTCGGCGGGCACGTGGAAAAGACTCCATGAGCGCGCCGGATGAAGTGGTGTTTCTATTTGATTGTGACAATACCCTGCTCGACAACGATCGAGTACAGGAGGATCTCCGCGCGCATCTCACGCACGAATTTGGTTCCGTGAACTGCAACCGTTACTGGGAGATCTTCGAAACCCTGCGCGCCGAGTTGGGTTACGCGGACTACCTGGGCGCGCTGCAACGCTTTCGGCTGGAAAATCTGAGCGACACGCGGCTGCTATTCATGTCCTCGTTCCTGATCGATTACCCGTTTGCAGGTGTGCTCTACCCTGGCGCGCTTGACGCCATCCGCCATCTTCGGAGCCGGGGGTTGACGGTGATTCTTTCCGACGGCGATGTGGTATTCCAGCCGCGCAAGATCGAGCGCTCCGGCCTATGGGCGGCTGTCGATGGCCGCGTGTCGATTTATATCCACAAAGAAATGCAACTGGATGCGGTTGAGCGGCGTTATCCGGCCCGGCGCTACGTGATGATCGACGACAAATTGCGCATTCTGGCGGCGATGAAAAAGACATGGAAAGACCGCCTGACAACGGTCTTCCCACGCCAGGGACGTTACGCGCTGGACCCGGCGAATCTCGCCGCATATCCGCCGGCCGACATCACGATCGAGCGCATCGGCGAGCTGGCCGATGCTGATCTGGCCGCGCTGTTCGGCAGCGGCACTGCGGGCAACGCATAACCGGAGGCATCGATGAAGCCGACCCGACAACTGCATGACCTCGGCCAAAGCCTTGCTCGATAACATCACGCGCGCTCTGCTGACGGACGGCACGCTGCAGCGCTATATCAGCGAGCTCTCAGTGACCGGGTTGACGTCCAACCCCACGATTTTTGATAAAGCCATCACGGAGGCGGATTTTTATGACGCTGCCATCCGGCAACGGACGGCTGAAGGGAAATCAGGAGAGGCGCTGTTTTTTGAACTGGCGCTCGAGGATTTGACCGAGGCCGCCGACCTGTTCCGTCCCATTCACGACAGCACCGATGGAGTGGACGGCTGGGTGTCGCTGGAGGTGTCTCCTTTGCTCGCACACGATACGGCCGGCACCATCGACGCGGCAGCGCAACTGCATCGAGCCGCGCAGCGTCCCAATCTGTTCATCAAGATTCCGGGCACGCCCGAAGGCGTTCCCGCGATCGAAGCGTCGATCTTCGCCGGCGTGCCGGTGAATGTCACGCTGCTGTTTTCGCGCGAACAATACGTCGCCGCAGCGCATGCGTACATGCGCGGCATCGAGCGGCGGATCGCCGCGGGACTCGATCCGCGCGTCGCTTCCGTCGCGTCGATTTTCGTCAGCCGCTGGGATGTCGCGGTGCAGGACAAGATTCCTTCGCTACTTCGCAACCGCCTCGGGATTGCCATCGCCAAACGCGCGTACCAAGCGTACCGCGAGTTGCTGGCTTCGCCCCGCTGGCGGCGACTCGAAAATGCCGGCGCCCGGCCGCAGCGCCTGCTCTGGGCCAGTACCGGCACCAAGGATCCGGACGCCGTCGACACCCTCTATATCGAGTCGCTCGCGGCTCCTGATACGATCAACACCATGCCCGACAAGACCCTGCACGCCTTCGCCGATCATGGCGAACTGAAGAGCGTATTGCCGATCGATGGCGGCGACGCCGAGGACGTGCTCGCAGAATTCGCGCGGGCCGGTGTCGACGATGCCGCGCTCGCCGCCCAACTCCAGTGTGAAGGAGCGCAAGCGTTCGATAAGTCGTGGAAAGATCTCATTGGCCGAATCGCCGCGAAGAGCACCATGCTGGGAAAGGGCGATCCAACGCGTGCAGGACGATCGTGATCACGAAACGCGCCGCTGTGCCTCAGCCGTTGACTGAGCGGCCAGCGTGGAAGGCGCTGGCGGAGCATTACCGGAAGGTGCGTCATCTCCATCTGCGGCAGCTCTTCGCGGGCGATCCCCTGCGGGGCGAGCGCCTGAAAGTCGAAGCCGCCGGTCTCTACCTCGACTACTCGAAGAATCGGGTGACCGACGAGACGATCGCGCTCCTCGTGCAGTTGGCCGGCGAATGCGGTCTTGCCCAGCGGATCGATGCCATGTTCAGCGGCGCACCGATCAACGTGACCGAGCGACGGGCTGCGCTCCATGTCGCGCTACGGGCGCCGGAAAACGAGCATATTCTGGTCGGTGGCGTCGATGTGGTGCCCGACGTACACGCGGTTCTCGGCCGCATGGCCGCTTTCTGCGAAAACGTCAGGAGCGGCCGCTGGCGCGGTCACACGGATCGGCCCATTCGCAACGTCGTCAATATCGGCATCGGAGGCTCCGACCTCGGTCCGGCGATGGCTTACGAAGCGCTGCGTCATTACAGCCAGCGCGACATGACATTGCGCTTCATCTCGAACGTCGACGGCACGGACTTTGTCGAAGCCACGCGCGATCTCGATCCCGAGGAGACACTGTTTGTCGTCTGTTCGAAAACCTTCACGACGCAGGAGACGCTGACCAATGCCCGCCTCGCCCGCGCCTGGAGCCTGCGCACTCTGGGTGACGAGCGCGCGATACGCCGGCACTTCGTCGCCGTGTCCACGAACGCCGAGGGCGTCGCCAGTTTCGGCATCGACACCGCCAACATGTTCGGCTTCTGGGACTGGGTGGGCGGTCGCTACTCGATGGATTCCGCGGTGGGGCTGTCGACGATGCTCGCGATCGGACCGCAGCACTTTCGCGCCATGCTAGCTGGCTTTCATGCGATGGACCAGCATTTCCGGACCGCGCCGTTCGAGCGCAACCTGCCGGTGTTGATGGGGCTGCTTGCGATCTGGCACATCAATTTCTTCGGCGCACAGACGGTCGCGGTGTTGCCCTACGAGCAATATCTGAAGCGCTTTCCCGCCTATCTGCAGCAGTTGACGATGGAGAGCAACGGCAAGCACGTCACGCTCGATGGCGCGCGCACCAGGTATCAGACAGGCCCCATCTACTGGGGGGAGCCGGGCACCAACGGCCAGCATTCGTTCTACCAGCTCATTCACCAGGGGACCCGCTTCATTCCCTGCGACTTCATCGGCTTCTGCCAGAGCCTGAACCCGCTCGGCGATACGCATGACCTGCTGATGGCGAATCTGTTCGCGCAGACCGAAGCATTGGCGTTCGGCAAGACGCAAGCCGAAGTCGAAGCCGAAGGGACGCCGCGCTGGCTGGTGCCGCATCGCGTCTTCGAGGGCAATCACCCGACCAGCACTATTCTCGCCGAACGCCTGAGCCCGGAATCGCTCGGGCAGCTCATCGCGCTTTATGAACACAGCGTCTTCACCCAAGGGACAATATGGAATATCGACTCTTTCGATCAGTGGGGTGTGGAGCTGGGCAAGGCGCTGGCGCAACGCATCGCTCCCGAGCTCCAGAGCCCGGACGAGTCCGGGTTTGCGCACGACAGCTCGACCAACGCGCTGATCCGGCGCTACCGCTCTTTGCGCGAGGAGCCGTCATGAGCCCCGACCGCGCCTCATTTCGCCAGCAACCAGGAGAGCATGCACGAGACCCTCGGTTTCCGCCCCAATCACGGCTGCGAAGCTGGACGCTCTGTGTGTCGACACGCTGCGTTTTCTGTCCGTCGATGCTGTGCAGAATGCCGATAGCGGACATCCCGGTCTGCCGCTCGGCGCCGCGCCGATGGCCCACGTGCTATGGACCCGCTTTCTCAAACACAACCCGGCGAATCCGGCGTGGCTCGACCGCGATCGCTTTGTGCTGTCCGCTGGCCACGGCTCGATGCTGCTATATAGCCTGCTGCACATGACCGGCTACGATCTATCGCTCGAACAGATCAAACAGTTTCGCCAATGGGGAAGTCTCACGCCCGGCCACCCGGAGCGCGGCCTCACACCCGGTGTCGAAACAACCACCGGGCCGCTCGGTCAGGGCTTCGCCAACGGAGTCGGCATGGCGATGGCAGAGACACATCTCGCCGCACGCTACAATCGCCCGGGCTTCGACATCGTCGACCACTACACTTACGGCATCGTCAGCGACGGCGATCTGATGGAAGGCGTCGCATCCGAAGCGGCTTCGCTCGCCGGGCATTTGCAGCTCGGCAAGCTGATCTATCTCTACGACGACAATCAGGTCACGCTTTCTGCGGGCACGGATATCACGTTTTCCGAAGACCGCGCGCGACGTTTCGAAGCTTATGGCTGGCATATCCAGGCCATCGACGACGGCAACGATCTTGCCGCGATCGAGCAGGCGCTGGATAGTGCACGCGCACAAACGCGCCGCCCGTCGCTGATCCTGGTGCGCACGCATCTCGGCTACGGTTCGCCGAACCGGCAGGACACCTACAAGGCACACGGCTCGCCTCTCGGCGACGAAGAGGTGCGGCTGACCAAACAGAACCTTGGCTGGCCGACCGAGCCGGCGTTTTATATTCCCGAGCCCGCACGGGCACATTTTCGTCGCGCGCTGGAAGAGGGACTGCACAAAGAGACTGAGTGGAACACCCGTTTCTCCGCCTACACGCAAGCGTTTCCCGAACTCGCGGAAGAATTGCTGAACGCGACGCGCGGTGAATTGCCGGCCGGCTGGGACCGGGACATTCCGCTCTTTCCCGCCGACGCCAAAGGCATCTCCACGCGGGTCGCATCGGGCAAGGTGATGAACGCGATCGCGTCGCATTTGCCGTCGCTGATCGGTGGCTCCGCGGATCTCGATCCGTCCACGTTTACCGCACTGTCCGGCCTCGGCGACTTCGAAGCCCCCGGCGCCTGCGCCCGCGACCGGCAAGGTTCGGAGGGAGGCGGCTGGAGTCGTGCCGGCCGCAATCTGCACTTCGGCGTGCGCGAGCACGGCATGGGTGCGATCCTGAACGGTCTGGCGGCTCACGGCGGGACCATACCGTTCGGCGCGACGTTCCTGATTTTTTCGGACTACATGCGCCCGCCGATCCGGCTTGCCGCGCTCATGCATCTGCGCGTGATCTATGTGTTCACGCACGACAGTCTGGCGCTCGGCGAAGACGGCTCGACGCACCAGCCCGTCGAGCAACTCGCCAGCCTGCGGGCGGTGCCGAATCTCAACGTGATTCGCCCCGCCGACGCCAACGAAACGGCCGTAGCCTGGCGCGTAGCATTGGAAACGCGAGATCGGCCGACTGCGCTCGTCTTGACGCGCCAGAACGTGCCGACTTTCGACCGCGCCCAGTTCACGGCCGCTGAGGGCCTGCGACGCGGCGGCTACATCCTCGCCGACGCGCCCGACCGCAAGCCGGCGTTGATCCTGATCGCCACCGGCTCGGAAGTCGCGCTTGCAATGGCCGCGCGCGAGCGTTTGTTGGCGCAGAACATTGCGGTGCGCGTGGTCTCGCTGCCCTGCTGGACGCTGTTCGATACCCAGCCACAAGCGTACCGGGACGCAGTGCTGCCGCCCTCGGTAAGCGCGCGGCTGGCGGTGGAGGCCGGCGTGCCGCAAGGTTGGCATCGCTATGTCGGCGAACGCGGCGAGGTGCTCGGCATGGAGCGTTTCGGCGCGTCGGCTCCGGCCGATGTCCTGTTGCGCGAGTATGGTTTCACCGCCGACAACGTCTGTGCACGCGCGCTGGCGCTGCCCCGTTAGCGATGGAAAGCGACGGCGCATGTGATTTGTTCACGCAGATTTCTCAGATCGGTACTCGGTAGCCGTAGAATTCGTGATCCTCGTTGTAGCCGCCTTCACCCGCACCGAGGTCGGCGAAATCATGCACGAACTCGATCGCTGCAATCCACTTGACCATCTTGAAGCCGAGTTCGTTCTCGCAGCGCAGCCGCAACGGCGCGCCATGCAGCACGCTAAGGGGCGCGCCGTTCATCTCGTAGGCGAGGATGCTCAACTCGTGCCGCATGTTGGCGATGCTGTGCACGTCGTAGTAGCGTCCACCGTCGCCGCCATCGGCCAATGAATAAAACACCGCGTAGCAGGCATCGGTGGTCGGTTTCACCAGATCGAGGAGATGACGCATCGGAACCCCGCCCCACTTGGCGACCCCGGACCATCCCTGAATGCAGAAATGCGTGGTGATCTGTTCCTGCTTCGGCATGGCCTTCAGCTCGGCGTATGAGAACTCTGCCGGCTGTTCGACCAGCCCATCGATTCTCAGCCGGTAATGCGCAAAACTGTCCTTCACGAGCTCGTCGAACTCGGACGACGCCGGCATCGTCCCGTTGGGCCAGAAGTACGCCGAAATGTCCTGCTCGGTAAGCTGGCTCGTCGGATCCCACCACTGCGTCACGCTATTGAACGGCCGGGCCAGGAACGCTCCGATCCGCTGAACGAGGCGCGCATGACGGAGCGTGAACGGAGACGCCAGCCACCAGGTGACGGCGACAAGCGCCATGGCCGGGACGAAGACCAGCACGCCGCTCCAGGAGTCGCCGTTCACGCCCGCGAACATCATGTTCAGATTAACCCGGGCATCGGTGATGAACACCAGCGTCACATGCGCGAGGATGTAGAACAGGAACCAGCACAGCGCGATGAAATGGATCGAACGGGCCCGCTGCCGATTTAACGCCCGGCCGACCCAGCCGAGCCGGTTGGAGATCGCCGGGCTCTGCATGAAGCCGGTCACGATGGAGGTGGGCGCGGCGATGAATACCGTGATGAAATAGGTGATTTGTTGCAGGCTGTTGTAGCGCAGCCAGCTGTGATCGGCGGGGAACGTGAGCGACAGGTACTGAAGGGCGGTCGAGGCTGCGTTGGGAATCACTTCCCATGTTGTCGGCACCAGCCGCTGCCACTGGCCGGTCGTGAACAGCAGCGCGTAGAAGACGATGCCGTTGATCATCCACAACAGCGTGATCGAAAAATGCCACCATCGGGCGAGGCCGATGGAGTGACGGATTCCAGGAATACCGAGCCACGCGGGAAGCGTGACCGAATCGTCCTTCGCAGTCCACACCCGGCCGGCGGGCACGGCCTTCTGAAAGCGAAACCATTCCGTGCCGGGCGTGCAGTCGCGTTTCCAGTACAAGCGTGGATGATCGGCGAGAATCTGGAGTCCGGCGCGAATAATGAACGCCATGAAGAACAGGTTCAGGAAATGCTGCAGCCTGAGCCAGGCGGGGAATCCCGTGACGACCGCCACTGCGGATGGCGGGATACCCGGGTAGCGCACGAGGAATTCCTGCACCGCCGGGACTTGCCGCAGTGCCTGTGCGATAGCCACGCCGATAACCGATAGTACGAAAGCAATCGGCAATGCCCACAGCACGTTGACCCAGCGCTGACCGATTCGGATCCGGGGAACCACGCCCGTTTGCGGCGGTAGCCAGTGATTCAGGCGAACCCGGTCGTCCGCGGGACTCAGACTTACCTCCACCGGATCATGTGGCGGTGCCGGGTGAATGTGTGACATCCCCTCTCCTTCTTGCAGTCCCGCAACCCGTGCTCCGTCAGTCGCGCCTCAACCGCCGTGATTCAGATTAGCCGGCCAGCCCAACCATGGCTTGGCCGCATAACCTGGGCCTCGATGTCCGGCTCGCCTTTGAGCCGATGAGAAACGCGAAAAACACGCTCAGCGAGCGGACGAGCGCCTGGAACGCGCCCGCAACGCGTTGATTTCATCGAGCAGGTCGAGCGCGAGCGCAATGCCGGGTGCGTTGATCTCGAGATCCTGTGCGAGCCGTCGTGCGGTTCGCACGCGGCGCAGTGCGGCACCACTGAAGCGCCATTCGCGCGGCGCGGTGCCTTGCGGCTCGACGGCGCCTTCTGCGATCCATAACGTCAGCTGTTCTTCGGACGCGCCGCTCGCCCGGCACAATTCAACGAGCGTGAACTCGACGTCTTCCTCAACAATTTCACCTTCCACGAAGACCGTCACCGATTCTTTCATGGTCGACCACCCGTAAAATGCGCGCGCGGATCGAAGTGGAACGCCTGCCGCATCGCTTCGTAGGCCGCCCGCGCGCTGTCGCTGTCGGCCGGTGGCAGAACGATCGTCAATATCACGTACAGGTCGCCCGGCGTCCTCGCCGGAATGCCCTTCCCCTTGAGCCGCAGCCGCCGGCCGCTGGCCGATCCCGCTGGCACGGTCAGTTCGACCGAGCCATCGGGAGTAGGAACGGTTACCTGGGCGCCGAGTGCCGCCTCCCAGGGCGCCACTGGTACATCGAGCGAAACATCGCGTCCGTCGACACGAAAACGCGGATCCTCGCGGAAGGCGATTTCCAGATACAGGTCACCGGCTGCTCCATGTCCCAGGCCGGCGCCGCCCTGACCGGCAAGGCGCAGGTGCTGCCCAGGCCGCACGCCCTTGGGAATGCTGACATGCAGCGTACGCTGTTGCAGGATGACATGACCCTGTGCATCGAGGACAGGCATTTGCAGCGAAATGGAGCGCTGCGCGCCGTGATAGGTGTCCACCAGATCGATCGCGACTTTGGCGTGATGATCCTGTCCGGGGATCGGGCGCTGCGTGCCACGATAGGCATCCTCCAGATCGTCCGCGGTGGCGGCGCCGCGATCGGGGGCTGCGCCATGCCTTTTCGTTTGCCGCGACTCGCCGCTTGCCCGCGCACCGCCGAACATCGCCTCGAAGAATTCGCTGAAATCCGCATTCGCGCTGGCCCCATTGCCTGCGCCGCTGAACTCGAAGCCCTCGTCCCAGTCTGGCGGCGGCTGAAAATCCTGGCCGTTCTGCCACTGGCGGCCCAAACGGTCATAGGCTGCGCGCTTCTCCGTATCCTTGAGGACCTGATAGGCCTCGCCCAGTTCCTTGAAACGGTCCTCGCCGTCAGCCTGCTGGGTGACGTCCGGATGATATTTGCGCGCGAGCTTGCGATACGCGCGCCGGACCTCGTCCTGCGTCGCGGTGCGTGGCAGTCCGAGAACCTCGTAGTAGTCCCTGTATTTCATTCAAGCCGCCAATCATGCTGTAAGGCGTAACGTTGGGCCACGCTGGAAGCGATCCCTGGAGGGTCGATGCGCGCAGCGTGCCAGCGTGCAGCAACAACGTTGCACATTCGTCGGGAGCCCGTCTGTACGGTAGGAGTCAACGTCGATCAGGAATCGATCTTTTTTAGCGCGCCACCTTTGTGCATGGCGATATGCTGGGTCTTGTCACTCCTGAGGACGCCCGGCGCTACCGTGCATTCAACTGCACATTTTCCTGATGCTCCTGTGCGCTTCACTATAGGTCATGTTGTGACATAGTTTAAATTCAATTGAGTTGCCGAAGTTCATGATGCAAAAGAGAAGGTTGAATAGCCGCGGGCAGGCCGATAATCAGAACCGAGGGAGCAGCGCATGCAATTCGAACGTATGGAATTCGAAATGGAAAAGATGACCGGGGATGGCGACGCACAGACGCTCGCCCGGGCCATCGGAGCGGTCGATCCTGACGCGAAGGTCGATGTCGACGTTGATGCCAGAATCGTAAAGATCGACTCGTGGATGATGGCCGAGGAATTCCTGGTTGCGTTCGAGGACGCCGGCTACAAGGCAAGGATCAGCAAAGGTTGATCCGGGGCCGGGCGGGTAGTGTCGGATGAGCTGAGTTGTCCGACTTAAGTAGGACGACGCGTCGGGCATCGAAAGACGCATCCTCAGACCCTAATCGCAGTCGAGACCATCATTGAGGCTCCATCATGCAAACCTCTCGTGAAGTTGAGCGTGCGGCCCGTCAGCGCGCAGATCACATTGAAGCCCTGATCGATGAGGCAGGGGCGGAGAGTTTTCCGGCAAGCGATCCTCCCGCCGTTCATCCCGAACATGCACCGGTCGCGACGAGCGCGGCAACCGGTATCGAGACGACGGGAACAGCGTCATAGATCATGTCTGAAGGCGGGATCGCTCAAGCCGGCGACCGTCGCGCCTTCACGGCCCAAAGGCGCTACGCGTCTCGTATGCGGCACGCGTGAGAGCTCGAGATACCGGCGATTGGTGGCCCCATTAGCGATCGATCTTCACGAGCACCGCTTCGACGACGCGGTCGCAGTGCGCCCCTCCGAACGAAAACACCTCCCCCTCTGCAAGATCGAGCGCTCTCGCCAGCGATTCGCGCAGCATGCTGCGTGCGCGGAAATGGCGCGAACGTACCGTCGCTTCGGGAAGATCCAGGTACTGGGCCGTCTCCTCGACGCTGAGTTCCTCCACGCAGCGCAGCACGAAAACGACGCGATATGCCTGTGGCAACGCGTCGAGCTTGCGTTCGAGCAGTGCGCGGATTTCACTGCGTTGCAATGCTTCGTCAGGGGCATCCGCGCCCTCCGTGTCGGCCATGTCATGCTCCGTTCCGTCGCTGTCCGTCATGCTGAACATCGGCGCCACGTTGTTCCGGCGTGCCTGGCGCCGTTGCCGTCCCATGCACTCGTTGAGCACGAGGCGCGACAGCCAGGTTGCAAGCGACGCCTGCGCGCGATATCCGCCGATTGCCTTGTAGGCAGCCAGATAGGCATCCTGCAACGCATCCTCGGCCTCGGCGTCGTCGCGCAAGACGGCTCGCGCGAGACGGTAGAGCCGCCGGTTGTGGTGTCGCATCATCTGAACGAACGCTGCGCGATCGCCGGCGGCGATCAGCCGCGCGAGCGCGGCATCGTGCTGCCTCCCGAGCGCCGACATCAATACCGTTTCGGCGTCACTTCGTGTTGCGCCGTTCATGTCCTTTCTCCACGATGAGGGTCGCTTTCATTGTCGGATGAAGTGTGCACCTGTAAGAATAGGTGCCAGGAGCCCGCGCGACATAGCGCCACCGATGGCCCGGTTCGATCGTTCGGGAATCGAAACGGCCCGTGGCGGTGGCGGTATGCGCGACGAGATCCTTGTTGACCCATACGATTTCGTCGCCCGCCTCGGCGGTGACCGACGCAGGCGAAAATTGCATCCCCTCGATCGTCACGATATGTTCCGCTGCCAGGGCTGAGTGCGCGCCGAGCAACACCCACGCCGAAACAGCGGCACACATTGCGGCGCGAGCGAGCCGTGCATTCGAGGACATGTCATTCCCCGTTGTTCGCCAGCTCGGTCTGAAGCTGCCGCGCGTGCTCGAGATGAGCGACGAAGGCTGGCCGAACCTTGACGAGCAACGCCTTCAGGTCGGCATTTTGCGCGTCGGGAATCAGTGTCTTGTCGATGGCGTCGAGCACCGCCTCGTGATAGGCCACCTCGTGATCGACATAAGCTTTGTCGAATGCGGCGCCCTTGAGCTTCTTCAGCTTCGTGAGGTTTTCGTCGCCGCCTTGCTTCAACGCGCGGCTGGTGGAATTGTCCTCCGGCGTCACGTTGAGCCGGTGGACGAGATCGACCGCCGATTTATTGACGCTGCTGTGGTCGGTCACCATCAGATGCGCAAAGCTTTTGACGTCCTTGTTATGGCTTCGTGCGCCGGCGAGCTTTCCGGCATCGATATCGACCTGGTTTGCCGTCACGACGATCGCGGCGATTTGCGGATCCGTCGGAGCGGCAGCGGCTTGCTGGGCGTGCGCGTCGATTGCCAGCAGCGAGAAAACAGCGAGTGCCACGGCGCATGGGATGTGCTTCATCTTGGGTCTCCGGGTGAGCGGGCAGCGACATTCGGCTCGATGAGCCGATTCGCCGTCCATGCGCCGATAGATGTCCTATCCGATCGGCGCGTTCCCATTTTTTTGAGGACGACCCGTCCCGCGTGCCGGCGGCACGCGCGCGTCAGGGTTTGGCGATATGCCAGACGCCTTTGACGCCGTCGCCGTTCTTGTCGCCGGGCTTGGCGTCTTTCGTGAAGCGATACAGCCGGTGCCCGTTGTAGGCCCATTGTTGCTTGCCGTCCGCAGTCTTCACGAGCGTCCAGTTGCCGCTCGCTTTGTCGTAGTCGTCCGCTTTCGCTACGGGCCAGATGGTCGCGCATTGGTCTTTGCATGCGCTAGCACCGTCCGCCGCCTTCGCGTCCGCGTCGAAGGTATAAAGCGTCATGCCGTCTTCGTCCACGAGCATGCCGTTGGCTGTTTTCGGTTGTTCGGCAAGTGCTGCAACGGGAATGGCGCATGCCACGGCGGCAACGCAGGCGAGGGATTTGATCATGTTGTTCTCCGTTCGATTGCAAAGCTCATGAGTGGAATCGGCGAATGCCGGCCGCATATCATCTGCATCCGATGTTCGCAATCCATGCGATAAACGGATTCGATAGCGCCGCTATTCCATGCGCCGTCAATTTACCTGGTCATTGCCACGATTCGGGCTTGCCGCCGAGCGCGCTGCAAACTTCGATCGCGATCGCGCGCAGCTTCGCCTCGGATATCGGGCCGGACAATGCGTACCCGAGGTGATCGCTGACCCAATAGAACGTGCGGCGATCGCCGTCGCGCAGCAGCCGGAACGCCGTTTCGTCAGTGGGAATACGCGTGACGTAAAGCGTGAGGCGCGCACCCGAGGTGCTCTCGTACATGAACTGTGCGGCCGGCCCCGCTTCGCCCGGCAACAGACGTCCGCCGACGAGCGAGTAGCCGTACTCCCGGAGCGACGGCACGGACAGCGGCTTGCCGAGCCGTTTCGACAGCCAGCTCATCAGATGCGCCTCGTCGCCCGCCCCGACTTCGACCGGATGACGGACTTCCGGCGCATAGACGGCATACGCGATATCGGCACGACGCGCGAACGTCGCCGGCTCCTGATGCCGTCGCAACTCGGGCATCAATGTACTGGCCATGACACCGATGGCGATCCCTGCGGCCAGCCAGCCCGCGGCAAGTGCCATGCGCCGCGGCCACGCGGTGCGCGCGCGCAGCACGATTACCGGAGCGGCGCCCTCTTCCGGCGCGTTGCACAGGGCGCGCAGCGCCGCTTTTTGGGCTCGCCATGCGGCCACGCGTGCCTTTGCTTCGGGATCGCGCTCGAGTGCCGACAGCACCGCTGCACGATGCGTTTCGTTCAGCTCCCCGTCGACGAACGCGCCGAGCATCTGCGAATCGATGCCCGCTTCACCTGCTTTGTCCGCTTTGCCCGCTTCCGGCCCGGAGTCGCGATGGTCGTCGTTCATGGCTTGTTTCTCACAACTTTGAGGGGCGCCGGCTTATGCGCCGGCCCCACGTCGAGCAGCATCCGCATGTGCTCCCGCGCACGCGAAAGCCGGGACATGACGGTGCCGATCGGTATATCCAATACGTTCGACGCTTCCTGATACGTCAGTTCTTCGACACCGACGAGCAGGATCACTTCTCTTTGCTCCATCGACAGGTGATAGAGCGCCTGCTGGACATCGCGCAGGACCAGACCGTCGACCTCGCCGCGCGGCGCCTCGAGGTTGCGCCAGGGCGCGCTTTCGTCGTCCACCGCGATCTCGCGCCGCGCACGCAACTGGTCGATGTACAGGTTTCGAAGGATCGTGAAGAGCCACGCGCGCAAGTTGCTGCCCGGCTCGAACGCCTTGCGGCGAAGGAGCGCGCGTTCGGCCGCGTCTTGCACCAGATCGTCGGCCCATGCGGCATCGCCCGTCAACGCGCGCGCGTAGCGGCGCAGTTGCGGCAGCTTGCCGATGACGTCGGCTTCGAAGCTCACGCGTGCGTCACCGCGTCTCGCGCGGTCTTCATGGCGTGCACCGGCGATCAATAACCGCCGCTACCGCTGCCGCCCGAGCTCGACGCGCCGGTCGAGCCCATCGAACCGTCGGTGGTCGAGCACGCGGTGGCCGACAAGGATGCCAGCGCCAGAACGAGCATCGTGAAGACTGCGGGGAGAAATTGACGGATTTTCATCTTGGGCTCCAGTTGAGGTAGTAATGGCCGCGCCTGGCTGATACCGGCGCCCCGGCCATCGAACGGCAAGCGACCGAGACGGCGTTCACCGCACCCATGCGACTCGATCACCTTTCCTTAACGGGCTGGGGTACTCGATTATTCCCTGATGGCGTCATTTTTTCGATAATTCGTGCGTTGGCCCATGCTATGCTGCGAACACCCTCCGCGGCTACGCAGCCCGCGTGAGTTCGCTTCGCGCGGTCAGCGCACCGCATTGAACAGACCATGGACTATCGGCATCTCAAGAATCGCAAGAGCATGCACGCTCGGATCGTGCAGGAACTCGGCATCGAGATCGTCAGCGGCAAATTTGCGCCCGGCGAACGCCTGCCCCCGAGCCGAGCCTTTGCGAAGCCTACGGCGTGAGCCGGCCGGTTCTGCGCGAAGCCACCCGTGTGCTGGTCGCCAAGGGGCTCGTGGTATCGAAGCCGCGCGTGGGGAGCGTCGTGCGCCCACGGGAAGAATGGCACATGCTCGATCCCGACGTGCTGTTCTGGACCATCAGCAGTACGCCCGAGGGCGATTTCTTTCGCTCGCTGCTGACAGTGCGCCGCATCATCGAGCCGGCCGCGGCCGCGCTGGCGGCCTCCGAAAGCACGGAAGCCGATCTGACGCGCATTCGCCGGGCCTTCGAACAAATGGCGAACGCGGAAACGGCGTCGGCATTGCTCGATCCCGATCTGGAGTTCCATCGCGCGATCATGGCGGCTACGCACAACGACATGCTTGCCTTCATCGGCAACATGATGTCGCTGGCGCTCTCCGAATCGATCAAGCTGACGAGCCGCCACCCGGACACGCATGCACTGTCGCTGCCGCGTCACAAGGCCATTTTGACGGCAATAGAAAACCGCGATCCGCTCGGCGCACGTCAGGCAAGCCTCGTGCAACTCGAGAACGCTCGCGCTGACGCCGAGACGATTCTCGAAGTGGCGGCTCGCAACTCGCGGTGACGATAAAAAGGCCGGCACGAACAACGTCAGTCGTTCGTGCCGGCCTTCTTAAAGCCGCGTCTTAGTCATACACCCTGCCCTCGTACCGTCCGCACTTCAATGCGAATGCGGCGGCACTTCAGCACCCCGGCAGCCAACCAGGAAATCGAAGTCGCATCCTTCATCCGCCTGCAATACGTGGTCGACATAGAGGTTGCGATAACCGCTCGCATCGGCAGGCGCCGCGCGAAGCGTTTCGCTCCATTCGGCGAGACGCGCCGTCATCTCTGCCGCCGAGATATCGAGGTGCAGTCGGCCGGCGTCGCAATCGAGTTCGATCCAGTCGCCGTTGCGTACGATGGCGAGCGGGCCGCCCGCGCGTGCCTCGGGCGCCACGTGCAAAACTACGGTGCCATAGGCGGTGCCGCTCATGCGCGCATCGGATATCCGCACCATATCGGTCACACCCTGCGCGAGGATCTTCGGCGGCAGCCCCATATTGCCGACTTCCGCCATACCGGGATAACCCTTCGGTCCGCAGTTCTTCATCACCAGAATCGAATCGGCCGTGACATCGAGATCGGGGTCGGCGATGCGCGCCTTGTAATCGTCGAAGTTCTCGAATACGACGGCGCGGCCGCGATGGTTCAACAGTGAAGGCGTGGCGGCGGACGGCTTGAGTACCGCGCCGCGCGGAGCGAGGTTGCCGCGCAGCACACAAAGACCGCCGTCCGCGACGAGCGGATTGTCGAGCGGCCGGATCACCTCGGCGTTGTAGAGCGGCGCTTCCTGACAGTTCTCCCAGATCGAGCGGCCATTGGCCGTCAGCGCATCCGGGTGCGGCAGCAGGCCCGCATCGCCGAGCCGGCGCAGCACGGCAGGCAAGCCGCCCGCGTAATAGAACTCCTCCATCAGAAAGCGCCCCGACGGTTGCAGATCGACGATCGTCGGCGTGCCACGCCCGATGCGCGTCCAGTCATCGAGCTCGAACGGCACGCCGATGCGCCCCGCAATGGCCTTCAGATGGATGGCGGCATTGGTCGAGCCCCCGATCGCGGCGTTCGCGCGCACGGCGTTTTCGAATGCCTCGCGTGTGAGCAGCTTGGACAGGCGCAGATCTTCGAGCGCCATTTCGACGATCCGCATGCCCGATAGATGGGCCAGGACATAGCGGCGCGAGTCGACAGCCGGGATCGCTGCGTTGTGCGGCAACGTCACTCCGAGCGCTTCGGCCATACAGGCCATCGTCGAGGCGGTACCCATCGTGTTGCAGGTACCGGCCGAACGCGACATGCCGGCCTCGGCCGACATGAATTCGTGAAGCGAGATCTTTCCGGCCTTGACCTGCTCGCTCAATTGCCAAACGACCGTACCGGAACCGATGTCCCGCCCTTCGTGCTTGCCGTTGAGCATCGGGCCGCCGCTCACGAGAATGGCGGGCACATCGCAACTCGCCGCCCCCATCAACAGCGCCGGTGTAGTCTTGTCGCAGCCGGCAAGCAATACGACGGCGTCGATCGGATTGCCGCGGATCGATTCTTCGACATCCATGCTCGCCAGGTTGCGCGTGAACATCGCCGTGGGCCGAAGGTTGGACTCGCCGTTCGAGAAGACGGGAAATTCCACCGGAAATCCGCCCGCCTCGAAGACGCCGCGCTTCACATGCTCCGCCAGCTTGCGAAAGTGCGCGTTGCAGGGCGTCAGCTCCGACCACGTGTTGCAGATGCCGATGATCGGCTTGCCCTGGAATTCATGATCGGGAATGCCCTGGTTCTTCATCCAGCTGCGGTACATGAAGCCGTTCTTGTCGGCCGTGCCGAACCACTGGGCGGAACGGAGCTTAGCGCGTTTGTCGGTCATAGCTTGTTCGATAAAATTCGGTAAGTAGTAATACTATATCGGGACTGCCGAGCGCTGACCACTATTTGAGAAACCCAAACTTTTGGTCGAGCCGTCAATGCCCCTCGGTCTGCGATTTACGCGAGAATGCACCGTTTGGCGCGCCAACCTCTCGCAACAACCACACAGAAATAGCATGACTATTGGGTTTCGTGATCTGGGGAAAACGCTAATCGCGCCCGCATGACTCGATGCCTATAGTTTGGCTATTTCCGGGTCTGCGCAAGCGAGCCGGGGATAGGCGCAAGCAACAAAGACAAACGAAGAGAAACCGGAGACACAGATGAGACGCACCGTACGCCAGACGCTTAAGGCCTTGTTTACCGTCACGCTTCTCACGGCCGCCGTTGCGGGCCATGCGGAAGACAAGAAAATCACGCTGGGCTTTGCGCAGGTCGGCGCGGAAAGCGCCTGGCGCACAGCGAACACCGTCTCGGTCAAGCAGGCCGCGAAGGATGCCGGCATCAATCTGAAGTTCTCCGATGCGCAGCAAAAGCAGGAGAACCAGATCAAGGCGATCCGTTCCTATATTGCGCAGAAAGTCGATGTGATCGCGTTTTCGCCGGTCGTCGAATCGGGCTGGGAGCCCGTGCTGCAAGAAGCGAAGCGCGCCCATATCCCGGTCGTGCTCACGGACCGCAACATCGACGTGAAGGACAAGGATCTGTACGTGACGATGATCGGTTCGGACTTCCTCGAAGAAGGCCGTCGCGCCGGCCGTTGGCTCGAGGAAACGTACAAGGACAACCCGGGCCCGATCAACATCGCCGAGCTGCAAGGCACGGTGGGCTCCGCACCCGCGAACGATCGCCACGCCGGCCTGATGGAAATCATCCAGAAGGATCCGAAGTTCAAGATCATCGCATCGCAAAGCGGCGACTTCACGCTCGCGGGCGGCAAGCAGGTGATGGAAGCGTTCGCCAAGACCTACGGCAAGAAGATCAACGTCGTCTATGCGCATAACGACGATATGGCGCTCGGCGCGATCCAGGCCATGGAGGAAGCCGGCATCAAACCCGGCAGCGACGTGAAGGTCGTGTCGTTCGATGCCACCAAGGGCGGCTTCCAGGCGATGATCGCCGGCAAGATCAACGTCGACGTGGAGTGCAGCCCGCTGCTCGGACCCCAGTTGATGTCGGCCGTCAAAGACATCGTTGCGGGCAAGCAACTGCCCAAGCGCATCGTGACGAACGAAACGGTGTTCCCGATGAACGTCGCGGCGCAGGTCCTGCCGCAGCGTAAATACTGATCCGGCGCGCCGCAAGGCCCTGAGAACCCAAGCCCCAAGCGAATGCCCATGACCGGCCCTCTCGTGCTCGAAACCGTCGGCCTTTCCAAGTCGTTTCCTGGCGTACAGGCGTTGCGCAATGTCGATCTGCATCTGTACGCAGGCGAGATTCATACGCTGATGGGCCAGAACGGCGCCGGCAAATCGACGCTGATCAACGTGCTCACGGGCGTGCATCCGCACGATGCCGGTGAAATTCGCATCGAGGGGCGTCCCGTGGACTTCGCGGCGCCGCTCGAAGCGGAGGCCGCCGGCATCCGGACGCTCTACCAGGAGGTCAACCTTTGTCCGAATCTGTCGGTCGCGGAAAACATCTTCGCGGGCCGCCAGCCGATGCGCCGCGGCGCCATCGACTGGAAAGCGATTCGCAAAGGAGCCGAAGCGGCGCTGGCACAGCTGAACGTGTCGCTCGACGTCACCAAGTCGCTCGACACGTACCCGATCGCCGTGCAACAGATGGTGGCGATCGCACGCGCAGTATCGGTCGATGCGCGCGTGCTGATTCTCGACGAGCCGACGTCGAGCCTCGACGACAGCGAAGTCGCACGGCTGTTCGACGTGCTACGCAAGCTCAAGCGTTCCGGCATGGCCATTCTGTTCGTCACGCATTTTCTCGAACAGACCTACGCCGTGTCGGACCGTATCACCGTCATGCGCAACGGCGAGCGCGAAGGGGAATATCTGGCGAAGGATCTGCCCGTCGATACGCTCGTCGAAAAGATGGTCGGCGACACGCGCATGGCTGAGCGGCAGGCCAACGCCGCCGCCCGCCAGGCAACGCAGGCGCCCGCCGACAGCGCCGACGTGGCGCGCTTCCAGATGAAGGGCGTAGGACGCCGCGGGCTGCTGCATCCCGTCGATCTGTCGATCGAGCCGGGACGGATCGTCGGTCTCGCGGGCCTGCTCGGCTCGGGTCGCACCGAAACGGCTCAATTGCTGTTCGGCGCCGAGCGCGCCGATACGGGCACCGTGACTGTCGACGGCAAACCCGTCAAGCTGGGTTCGCCGCGGCATGCGGTGCGCCACGGCATCGGCTACTGCCCCGAGGATCGCAAGAAGGAAGGCATCGTCGCCGCGCTCTCGATCCGCGAAAACATCGTGCTGGCGCTGCAGGCGCGGCGCGGCTGGTGGCGCCCGCTCGGGCGCGCGAAAGAGCGGCGCATCGCCAATGAATACATCGCGTCGCTCGGGATCCGTGCGCGCGATGCCGAACAACCGATCGAATTGCTCTCGGGCGGCAACCAGCAAAAAGCGCTGCTGGCCCGGTGGCTCGCCATCGAGCCGCGCATGCTGATTCTCGACGAACCCACGCGCGGCATCGACGTCGCCGCCAAATTCGACATCATGGACCGTGTTCTTGCCCTGTGCGCGAAAGGCCTCGGCATCCTGCTGATCTCATCCGAACTCAGCGAAGTGTTGCGCGTAAGCCATAGCGTCGCCGTGCTGCGCGACCGGCGCAAGGTCGCCGAGCTCGCGGGCGAAAAGCTCGACGAAGACGAAGTCTATCGGCTCATCGCCGGAGGCAACGCGTCATGACAGCACGCATCGGTACTGCCCTTCGGGCCGCTTTGCGGCACCCGCTACTGTGGCCCGTGCTCACGCTCGTGCTGCTGTTCGCACTCGACGTCGCGCATCGCGCCGATTTCCTCGCGATCACGATGCTCGACGGACATCTGTTCGGCGCACCCATCGACATTCTCAACCGTGCGGCCCCGTTGGCCATCGTGTCGCTCGGGATGACACTCGTCATCGCCACACGCGGCGTCGACATTTCCGTGGGGACCGTCGTCGCCATCGCCGGCGCCACAGCGGCCATGTTGCTGGCCGACGATCCGACGCATGTCGGCCGTGCCGTGGCGGCCGCCCTGGGCGTCGGGCTCGTGGCCGGCGCATGGAACGGCTTGCTCGTCGCGTTCGTCGGCATGCAGCCGATCATCGCGACGCTGATCCTCATGGTCGCGGGCCGCGGCATCGCCCAGTTGTTGACCGGCGGGCAGATCATTCCGATCTCGGCGCACAGCTATCTGACGCTCGGCGGCGGCTATCTCGCCGCGGTGCCCTGCTCCGTGTGGATCGCGGCCGGCGCGACGGCGGCCACCGCACTGCTCATCAATCGCACGGCGTTGGGGCTCTTCATTCGTGCGATCGGCATCAATCCGGTGGCAACGCGCCTCGTCGGATTGCGCGCGAGCGCGATCGTCTTCGGCGTCTATGTGTTTTGCGGACTGGCCGCCGCGCTCGCCGGCGTCATCACGAGTTCGAACGTGCGCAGCGCTGACGGCAACAACGCGGGCCTGTTGCTCGAACTCGATGCGATCCTCGCCGTCACGCTGGGCGGAACCTCGCTGCTCGGCGGCCGATTCTCGCTTGCCGGCACCGTGCTCGGCGCGCTCATCATTCAAACGCTCACCTACACGACCTATTCCATCGGCGTGCCGCCCGAAGCGACGCTCGTCGTCAAGGCGATCGTCGTGCTGCTCGTGAGCATCATTCAATCGGCAAGCGCGCGCGAAACGATCGTCCGGCTCATCGGACGTGCGGTCGTGCTGGCGCGCGTCAAACCTGTCAACGAGGCGGCCAAATGAGAGCCGTATTGCAGCGACTCATCGATCCGCGCACGCTGCCGATCGCCGTTACCGTCATCCTCTTTGCCGCGCTGTTCGGCTTTGGCTCGGCGATGTACACCGGCTTCGGTTCGCTACAGGTCCTCGTCGGACTGCTCGTCGACAACGCGTTCCTGCTGATCGTGGCGATCGGCACGACGTTCGTCATCGTCTCGGGCGGCATCGACTTGTCCGTCGGGGCCGTGGTGGCCTTCACGACGATTCTTTGCGCGATCCTCTCCGAACGGCTGCATTGGCCCGTCTGGGCCATTGCGCCGCTCGTGCTCCTGCTCGGTGCCGCATACGGTGCCGCGATGGGCGCGTTGATCCATTTTTTCAAGCTGCAAGCGTTCATCGTTACGCTGGCGGGCATGTTCCTCGCCCGCGGCGCGTGCTTTCTGATCACCACACAGTCGATCGAAATCCATGAAGCATCGTTTCATGCGTTGGCGAGCTTTCATGTACCGGTCGGCAGCGGCGATCTCAACGCGGGTGCGTTGATCGCGCTCGCCATGCTGGCAGTGGCGATCTACGTGGCGCACTTCACTCGCTTCGGCCGCAACGTCTATGCGATCGGCGGCAACGAAAAGTCCGCACTGCTGATGGGTTTGCCCGTCGCGCGCACGAAGATCGGCGTCTACGCTTTCGGCGGACTGTGTTCCGCGCTCGGCGGTCTCGTCTTCACGCTTTACGTGCTGTCGGGCTACGGCCTGCAGGCGCAAGGCATGGAACTCGACGCCATTGCCGCGGCCGTCATCGGCGGCACGCTGCTTACCGGCGGCGTCGGCTATGTCATCGGTTCGGTGTTCGGTGTCGGCGTGCTCGGCACCATTCAAACGCTGATCACGTTCGACGGTACGCTCAGTTCGTGGTGGACCCGCATCGTCATCGGCGCGCTGCTTTGCGTGTTCTGCCTGCTGCAGCGCGTCATCGAGCGGCAGGCCGCGCGCCGCAAGGCAAACGGCTCGGGATTGGGCGGCCACGCGGCCGCCGTCGACGAAACACGCCCCTCGGACGAAGGCGCCCTGCCCTTGAGTCTGAACGAGCGCGCGCTACCCGCTCAGGCGAACATCCGATAGCTTTCAACCAGGAGTCGAATTGTGGTGACCTTTTCCCGACCGTTCTCGGGTCTCTTTCCTGTCGCACCGACGCCGTTCACCGAATCGGGCGACCTCGATCTCGACGGCCAGCGCCGTGTGATCGACTGCATGGTCGACCAGCGTGTCGACGGCATCTGCATTCTGGCCAACTACTCCGAGCAATATGCGCTGACCGACGCCGAGCGCGATACGTTGATCGACGTCTGTCTCGAGCAGACGGCTGACCGCGTGCCCGTGATGGTCACCTGCAGCCACTTCACGACGCGCATCGCGGCCGACCGTGCGCGACGTGCCGCAGCGGCGGGCGCGAGCCTCATCATGGTCATGCCGCCCTACCATGGCGCGACGATGCGCGTGGACGAAGCGGCGATGTTTGAGCATTTCGCGCGTGTCGCCGAAGCGGCAGGCGTGCCGGTCATGATTCAGGACGCGCCGCTCTCGGGCGTGGCGCTCAGCGTGCCGTTCCTCGCGCGTATCGCACGCGAGCTGCCGCTCGTGCGCTACTTCAAGATCGAAGTGCCGCAAGCGGCGGCCAAGCTGCGCGCATTGATCGCCGCGGGCGGCAATACCATCGAAGGGCCGTTCGACGGCGAAGAGGCCATCACGCTGATGCCCGACCTCGATGCCGGCGCAACCGGCACGATGTCGAGCGCGTTGCTGCCCGACCTGATCCGGCAAGTCTTCGACGATTTCCGGGCCGGGCGACGCGAAGAAGCGCGTCAAGGCTATGCGCGCATCCTGCCGCTCATCAATTACGAAAACCGCCAGTGCGGCTTGCGCGCCACCAAAACCGTGATGATGGAAGGCGGCGTGATCAAGAGCGACGCCGTGCGCCATCCGCTCGAAGCGTTGGCGGGCGCGACACGCGCCGAGCTGCTCGAGCTGGCGCGCGAAGCGAACCCGCTTGCGCTGCGCTGGGGCCGGTAAGAAGCAAACAGGCGAGACGATTCATGAGTCACACACTGAAGTTGGGCCTCGTCGGCATCGGAAAGATCGCGCGCGACCAGCATCTGCCGGCGATTGCCGCGGATGCCGGCTTCGAGCTCGTGGCCTGCGCGAGCCGCCATGCCGAAGTCGAAGGCGTACACAACTATTCGACCATCGAGGACATGCTGGCCCACGAGCCGCATCTCGATGCGGTTTCACTGTGCGCGCCGCCGCAGGTGCGCTTTGCGCAGGCACGCGCGGCGCTCGAAGCCGGCAAGCACGTCATGCTCGAAAAGCCGCCCGGCGCGAGCCTGCACGAGATCGAGGTGCTGCGCCAGCTGGCGCGCAAGGCCCGCCGCACGCTGTTCGCGAGCTGGCATTCGCGCCACGCGCCGGCCGTGGAGCCTGCGCGCGCGTGGCTCGCCTCGCGCGAGATCCAGGCTGTCGTTGTGAACTGGAAAGAGGACGTACGCAAATGGCACCCTGGACAAAAATGGATCTGGCAACCCGGCGGCCTCGGCGTATTCGACCCGGGCATCAACGCGTTGTCGATCGTAACGCGCATCTTGCCGCGCGAAATCGTGCTCAACGCCGCGACGCTGCACTTTCCGTCAAACACGCAAACGCCCATCGCGGCGAGCCTTCTCTTCGCCGACGAGCACGGTGCGCCCGTGCGTGCTGAGTTCGACTGGCGCTATGGCGCGACCGAGCAATGGCAGATTGCGGTGACCACGAACGTCAGCCGATTGCGCATCGACGCGGGCGGCAAAACGCTCGAGATCGACGGCAAGCCTGTCGACGTCGGACCCGAACGCGAATACCCGTCGCTTTACGCACATTGGCGGCAATTGATCGAGCGTGGCGAAGAGGATGTCGATGTGCGTCCGCTACGCCATGTCGCCGACGCGTTCTTGCTCGGCACGCGTCGCGAGGTCGAACCGTTCGTCGACTGAATAAACGAACGCCAACCCGAATCCCAAACCAACGAACCGAGTTGAGGAAAGCCGCAACAAGCGGCGTTGATCGACGTATTACCACACCACCGGTCTATCGAGACCGACACCAAGGAGACAAGTATGACCAGCAAGCTTCGCCGCTTCACGTTGTGCGCCGCCGTGGCGATGACGTTCGCCGCACCGTTCGCCATGCAAAGCGCAGTCAAGGCGGAAGAGCCGCTCAAGATCGGTTTTCTCGTGAAGATGCCCGAGCAGGCATGGTTCATCAACGAACAAAAGGCTGCCACGGCGCTCGGCAAGCAAGACGGCTTTTCGGTGGTGAACATCGGCACGCCCGATGGTGAAAAAGTACTGGCCGCCATCGACAACCTCGGCGCACAAGGCGCGAAGGGTTTCGTGATCTGCGCGCCGGACGTTCGCCTCGGCACGGCCATCAAGGCCCGCGCCAAGAAGTACGGCATGAAGTTCGTGACCGTCGACGATCAGCTCGTCGACTCGGCCGGCAAGCCGCTCGCGGATGTGCCCCACCTCGGCATGTCGGCGTTCAAGATCGGCAATCAGGTCGGCCAGGCGATTTCGGACGAGATGAAAAAGCGCGGCTGGAAACCCGAGGAAGTCGGCGCGATTCGCATCACCGACTATGAACTGCCGACGGCTAAGCTGCGCACGGATGGCGCGACGAAGACGCTGCTCGACAACGGCTTCAAGAAGGAAAACATCTTCGACGCCCCGCAAAAGACGACCGACGACGAAGGCGGCTTCAACGCGGCATCGCCGGTGCTGTCCAAGCATCCGAATATCAAGAAGTGGGTCATCTACGCGCTGAACGAAGAGACGGTGCTGGGCGGCGTGCGCGCCACCGAGCAGGTGCATATTCCGTCGAAGGACGTGATCGGCGTGGGCATCAACGGTGCGGGCGAAGCGTTCGCCGAGTTCCAGAAGAAGGAACCGACGGGCTTTTACGGCACGATTGCCGTCAGCTCGACGAACCACGGCAAGGACAGCACCGAAAACCTCGTGAACTGGATCAAGAACGGCAAGCAGCCGCCGGCCGACACCCAGACGACGGGCAAGCTGATGACGCGCGATAACTGGCAAGACGTGCGCAAGGAACTCGGGATCTAAAGGCATGCATAACGCGAACGACATCGCCGAAGCCGCGGCGCCCGCAAGGGCGCCCGGCGACGCCGCCTCCCCTTATCTGGAGCTCGACGGCATCACGGTCAGCTTCCCTGGCGTACTCGCGCTCGACCGCGTTTCGTTGAACGTGCGCTCGGGCGAAGTTCACGGGCTCATGGGGGAAAACGGCGCGGGCAAATCGACTCTGCTCAAGGTTCTTTCGGGTGTGAACGATCCGCAGGCCGGGACGTTACGCTTGGGCGGTGTCGAGCAGCGTTTCTCGGGCACGAAGGCGGCCATCGATGCCGGCATCGCCATCATCTACCAGGAACTGCATCTGGTGCCCGAATTGACGGTGGCGGAAAACCTGATGCTCGGGCAGTTGCCGAGCCGGCTGGGCGTGCTCGACGAGCGTGCGCTCATGGCACGCGCCACCGACACGCTCGCGCGGCTCGGCGAACGGATCGATCCGAACACGCAGGTCAAGCATCTGTCGATCGGTCAGCGTCAGATGATCGAGATCGGCAAGGCGCTGATGCGCGACGCTCGCGTGATCGCGTTCGACGAACCGACGAGCTCGCTTTCTTCGCGCGAAACCAAACAGCTCTTTCAGATCATCGACGGGCTGCGCGCGGAGGGTCGCGCCATCATCTATGTGACGCATCGCATGGACGAAGTCTACGAGCTGTGCGATCGCGTCACCGTTTTCCGCGACGGCCATTCGATCGAGACATTCGATGCCGTCGAAGGCCTCGACCGCGATCGGCTGATCAGCTGCATGATCGGCCGCTCGATTCGCGACGTCTACGGCTACCGGCCGCGCCCGAGCGGCGACGTGATGATCGAGGCCAAGGGGTTGATGGGGCCAGGTCTTTCCGAGCCGGCTTCGTTCTCGGCGCGCCGCGGCGAGATCGTCGGCTTTTTCGGTCTCGTCGGCGCCGGACGCTCCGAACTCATGAAGCTCGTGTGCGGGGCCGTCAAGCCGAGCGGCGGTCATGTCGAATTGAATGGCAAGCCCGTTTCGTTTTCGACGCCGCGCGATGCGGTGCGCGCGGGCATTGCGCTGTGCCCCGAGGATCGCAAGCAAGAAGGGATCGTGGCGATCGCCTCCGTGGCGGACAACCTGAACATCAGCGCGCGCCGGCACTTCAACATCGCCCGGTTCATGCTGAACGAGCGGCGCGAGCGCGAGCTCACCGACGATTACATCGCCAAACTGTCGATCAAGACACGTAACGGCGATACCCCGATCGGCAAGCTCTCGGGCGGCAATCAGCAAAAGGTCATCCTGTCGCGCTGGCTGGCCGAGAAGATCGACGTGTTCGTCATGGACGAGCCGACGCGCGGTATCGACGTCGGTGCCCGCGCGCAGATCTACGAGTTGCTCTATGAACTGGCCGAGACCGGCCGCACGGTGCTCATGGTTTCGAGCGACCTGGCCGAGGTCATCGGTGTGGCCGATCGCGTGATCGTAATGAAGGAAGGCCGCGTGGTCGGCGATCTGCCTAAGGCGGACGCTACCCCCGATCAGTTGATCAAGCTCGCTTTGCCGCAATAACCCGCAATAACCGTACAGCAATCGCTTCGAACCGGCGTGCGCCCGAGCATCCAGCCCGGGCGGCACCCACGAATGAGAGACATCATGCAACAACCACCGAGCATCCGCCCCGCCGCCGAGCCGGGCCTGTCGTCGCAAGCCGCCCCGCACGAGTCGCCTTCTTTCGGGACGAGAGCCTGGCGTCTGGCCAACAAGTCCGGCATCGTCATGGTCTTCGTCATCCTGTTCGCGGTACTGGCGTTGGCGGTACCGGACTTCCTGACGAGCCGCAACATGCAGGGGCTGCTGCTTTCGGTCACCCTCATCGGCTCCATCGCCGTCACGATGATGTTCGTACTGGCGCTCGGCGAAGTGGACCTTTCAGTCGCCTCGATCGTCGCGTTCTCCGGGGTCGTCGCCTCGATGCTGATCACGGCCACGCATAGTGTCGTATTCGGCGTCACGGTCGGCGTGCTGGCGGGCGGCGCGGTCGGTCTCGTCAACGGCGTGCTCGTGGCGCGCTACAAGATCAATTCGCTCATCGTCACGCTGGCCATGATGGAAGTCGTGCGCGGGTTGGCTTATATCGTTTCGAACGGCGATGCGGTCATGATTTCCGAAGAAAGCTTCTTCGATCTTGGCGGCGGCTCGTTTCTGGGCATTTCCTATCCGATCTGGAGCAATATCGTCGGCTTCATCGTGTTCGGCTTTTTGCTGAGAAAGACGGTATTCGGCAAGAACGTGCTGGCCGTGGGCGGCAACTCAGAGGCGGCGGCGCTCGCGGGCCTGCCCGTCACGCGCATCAAGGTCGCGGTGTTCGTGCTGCAAGGACTCGTCACGGGCTTTGCCGGTGTCATGCTGGCCTCCCGGATGAGTCTTGGCGATCCGAAGACTTCGGTGGGTCTCGAACTCGGTGTCATCTCCGCTTGCGTGCTCGGCGGCGTTTCGCTGACGGGCGGCGTGGCGACGATCTCCGGTGTGCTGGTCGGCGTATTGATCATGGGCTCGGTGCAAAACGCGATGAGCCTCATGAACGTGCCGACGTTCTACCAGTATCTGATTCGCGGCGGTATCCTGCTGCTTGCCGTGCTGTTCGACCACTACCGCCGTACGCGGCGCGTGCGTTAAGCGCACGGTGCGGCGCGCGGCGAGTCGTCAGCTCTCGCGCGCCCGAATCGCCCGCTCCATGCGTCGGTCGGGAATGAACCACATGAGCGCGACCGCGACATAGAGAAGTGCCCCCACGCGCGGAAAATCGGCCGCCGCCAACGCGATTCCGAGCGCGTAGAGCACAACCGACGCCTTGCCCTTCATGTCCCGCCCGATCACCTGCGCCAATCGGCTCTCGGCGCCGTGGTGCCGCACGAGCCGCGTTTGCAGGATGTGATACGCCGACGCGCAGGCAAAAAGGTCGACCCCGTAGCAGACGGTCGGCCAACGGGCGAAGTGGTTCTCTCCCATCCAGCCGGTTGCGAAGGGCAGCAGCGACAGCCAGAACAGCAGATGCAGATTCGACCAGAGCACGCTGGCATCGACGCTGCGGCTGGCCTGAAACATATGGTGGTGGTTATTCCAGTAAATGCCGACGTAGATGAAGCTGAGGACGTAGCTTGCCACCGTCGGCCATAGCGGAGCCAGCGCGGCAAGCTCGGCGCTATGCGGTACCTTGAGCTCGAGCACCATGATCGTGATGATGATGGCGAGCACGCCATCGCTGAATGCTTCGAGCCGGTTCTTTTCCATAGATTCGACGATATCTTTGTCCTGACGGGCCTCTCACGCCGATGCGATATTACGCGAATACGGCGCAGGCCTGAAATGCCCTCCGCCGTCGCGCAAACCCCTACCGCGGGCGATTCCCGCTTCGGCAGTGCCCGAGCCAAGCAGACAGAATCGCGTAACATTGCACATTGAGCTCGATGAAGCCCCATTCCCGATCCGATATCGGCGAACCCGCCAAGCAGCCGATACCGCCGCCGTAAGGAACGAATTCGCCATGACCGAAGTACCGGCCTTTTTCAACCTCTATCGACACAACTTCGCGCGGCTCGCGGTCGCCGTTCCGCCCGTGCGCGTCGCGGACCCTGCCGTCAACGCGCGCGAGACGATCGCACTGATGCAAGAGGCCGATGCCCGCCATGCGCTCGTCACGCTGTTCCCCGAACTCGGCTTGTCCGGTTACGCCTGCGACGACCTGTTTCACCAACAGGCGCTGCTCGAAGCCTGCCTGAGCGCGCTGAGCGATATCGTCGCCGCGTCGCGTCAATTATCGACGACGGCGATCGTCGGTCTGCCGCTCGTGATCGATGGCCTTCTGTTCAACTGCGGCGCCGTCGTGCATCGGGGCCGTCTGCTCGGCATCGTACCGAAAAACTACCTGCCGAATTACCGCGAATTCTACGAAGGACGGCAGTTCGCCGAGGCCTCCTGCCTGCACCGCGAGTCGATCGATCTCGTCGGACAAACCGGTATTCCTTGCTCGCCCGATCTGCTCTTCCGGATCGAAGGGCAGCCGCTTTTCACGTTTCACATCGAAATCTGCGAGGACCTCTGGGTACCGATCCCGCCCTCCTCGTTCGCCGCGCTGGCAGGTGCAACGGTACTGCTCAATCTTTCGGCGTCGAACGTGACGGTCGGCAAGGCCGATTACCGGCGCTTGCTCGCGAGCGGTCAATCGGCTCGCTGCCTGGCAGCGTACGCCTATAGCGCCGCGGGCGTCGGCGAATCCACGACGGATCTTGCGTGGGACGGCCACGGAATGATCTACGAAAACGGCAACGCACTGGCCGAAACCGAGCGCTTCGCCGACAAGGCACAACTGATCTGCGCCGATATCGACCTCGATCGACTCGTCGAGGAACGGATGCGGCAAACGACGTTCGGCGATTCGGTCCGTCTGCACCGCGACACCACAGCACGGTTCCGCACTGTCGACGTACCGGCTGCCGTGCCGACCGGCATCCATCTGCCGCTCGCTCGCCGCTACGAACGTTTCCCGTATGTGCCGGCGGATCCGGCACGACGCGGCGAACGGTGCCGCGAGATCTACGATATCCAGGTGCAAGGTCTCGTCACGCGCATGCGTGCCGCCAAAACGAAGACACTCGTCATCGGCATATCGGGAGGCCTCGATTCGACACTCGCGTTGCTCGTGTGCGTGCGTGCCGTCGATCGGCTGCAGTTGCCGCGCAGCGCGATCATCGCCTGTATTCTTCCCGGCTTCGGCACCGGCGAACGTACGCTCGGCCAGGCTCGTCGCCTCGTCGCCGCGTTCGGCTGCCGAACGAACGAAATCGATATTCGCCCGAGCTGCATGCAGATGCTTCAAGACCTGGGGCACCCATTCGCTCGCGGCGAAGCGGTTCATGACATTACGTTCGAGAACGTGCAGGCGGGCGAGCGGACGAGTCACCTCTTTCGCATCGCCAACATGCATGGCGGTCTCGTAGTCGGCACGGGCGATCTCAGCGAACTCGCGCTGGGCTGGTGCACCTACGGTGTCGGCGATCACATGTCGCACTATGGCGTCAACGCGAGCGTGCCGAAAACGCTGATCCAATATCTGATTCGGTGGACTGCAGATGAAAGCGGACTCGATGCGCCCGCCGCCGCGGTCTTGCGCGATGTGCTCGAGACCGATATCAGCCCCGAACTGATTCCGCCGGGCGAGGACGGGACGATTCAGCTCACCGAAGCAGCGGTCGGCCCGTACGAGTTGCAGGACTTCAACCTCTACTATCTGCTGCGTTTCGGCTACCGCCCTTCGAAAGTGGCGTTTCTCGCCTGGACCGCATGGCGCGACCGTACGCAAGGGGCATGGCCGGACCTGCCGGACGAAAAGCGGCACGAGTACGGCATCGCGGACATCAAGCGCTGGCTGGCCGTATTCCTGCGGCGCTTTTTCGAGCAACAGCAGTTCAAGCGCAGTTGCCTGCCGAACGGACCGAAGGTCGGTTCGGGCGGTTCGCTTTCGCCGCGCGGCGACTACCGCGCGCCGAGCGACGCGAGCGCAAACGCATGGCTGACCGACCTCGATACCGTACCGGACACCGAGGACGGCAAGCGCGCCTGACACAAGCTCGTCAAACCTCTCCCGTGTACTCGCCGCGCGCCGGATATGCATGCTCGATCGTGAAATCGACGGCTTTCAGCAATTCGGCGAAGCTTGGCCGGACGAACGGCATCGATTGAACCGACGCGTAGTAAATCGTCCTGTTGGGCTTGATCAGAAACACGCCCGGCTCGGAAAAGAGCGCAGGCTCTTCGATGCCGATCGACGTCTTTCCGCGCGATGAGGAAATGTAGAGGCCCCATTCGCGCGCTTTTTCGAGCGGCAAGCCATATCCCACGGTCAATCGATCGGCGCCGATCTTCACCGCCATCTCTCGTGCCCGTGCTTCGTCGTCCGAGCTGATGGCGATAGTCGTCACCCCGCGCTGAGCGAATTCGGGTGTCAGCCGCTCGAGCTCCCGGAGATACATCGCGCAAATCGGGCAATGCAAGCCCCGATAAAAGCAAATCAAGGTCAGATAATCGGGCGTTTGGTGCGCGAGATCGAATCTGCCGCCGCCGAGCGTGGCGACACTGAGTTCCGGTGCGGCCTGTCTGGGTATCAACATCTGTCTTTCCTCCGTGGTCATCGATGTGCCGGGCAACCCGTGATTGACGGCACGCGTGAAGATTCCCATACTCTCGATCATGAGGAGTCCGAATTGCATGATTAAAAATCCGATATCCCCGAAGCCAGACCGACTTTCCGCGTTTTTTCGCGCCTTCGACTTCACCGCGAGGGCGTTCTCGCCCGACGACCGCGCAAGCGACGCGACGCTGATGGTCAAAGGATCCGCGAAAGCGGCGCGCAGCCTCGTTCTGACGATCGGTCCGCCCGTCGCCGCGGCCGATAGCGAGGTACTCGCCGCTGTTTCGTTATGCTTCGGCGGTCCGCTGAACCCGCTTTTGAGCGCGCTGCCCGAGCGTATCGAGATCGGTCTCGAAGACGCGCTCGATCTGCGCGCGCTCGCTAGCGTATTCACCGCCGAGGCGCTCGATGTGCGGTGCGGAAAGCAGACGGCGCTGGAGCGGCTTGCCGAGGTCATCGTCCTCATGGTGCTGCGGCGCACGATCGACGCTGGTGCGACGCAGCCGGGGCTGCTCGCCGGCCTGTCCCACCCCGCCCTGCATCGCGCGCTCGCTGCGATGCACGACCAACCTTCGCACGCATGGCGAATCGAGGATCTCGCCGCGATTGCCGGCGTTTCGCGCAGTCGGTTCATGGAGCTGTTCCGCGAAGTCGTGGGAACCACACCTAGCAGTTACTTGACGGAATGGCGCCTTGCGCTTGCGCGCCGGGCGCTCGTCCGTGGCGACCGTGTCAAATCGATTGCCGCGCATGTGGGGTTTGGCAGCGCAGCCGCGTTTTCCCGCGCGTACACGCGCCGATTCGGACACCCGCCTGTCCAGGCACGCCTGAATTGAGGAGAGAAGTTACCGTTTGTTGCAAATAGAGAAAGAGTTTGCACCACCTCACGCATATGCTTCGCGCACCAGTGACGAAGAAGAGGTGGTGACCATGAGCCCTAATCTACAAAAACTGCTCTCAGGTGCGGCGCTTGCCTGCACGGCGATCCTACTTGGCGCCTGCGGCGGCGGAGGAGGCGGCGGCACGCCAACGGGTACCTTGGCCGTTCACATGACCGATGCACCGGCATGCGGCTTCGATCATGTCTATGTGACCGTGAATCAGGTCCGCGTCAACATGAGTTCGGCGGCGGGCGATAACGACGGGGGCTGGAGCGACATCACGCTTGCGACGCCGCAGAAGATCGATCTGCTGACGCTCACGAACGGCGTGTTGACGACGCTAGGCCAAACCACGTTGCCGGCTGGCCAATATCAGCAGGTGCGCCTCGTGCTCGCTTCGAACCAGGGCAACGCATTGGCCAACTCGGTTGTCGTTTCGGGCACGACGACCGAAGTCGCGCTCGCCACACCGAGCGCGACGCAAAGCGGGTTGAAAATCATTCGCCCGTTTACCGTTGACCCCAACAGCACGGTGGACCTCGTGCTCGACTTCAACGCGTGCAAGTCCGTGGTCCAGCAGGGCAACGGCGGCTATGCGCTCAAGCCGGTCATTACAGCCACCCCCACGACGGTAAGCGGTACGATCGACGGCTTCGTCGCACCGGCCGAAGCCGGCGCGACTGTCTATGCGGAGCAAAACGGCAAAGTCATCAGCGGTACCGTTGCCGACAGCACCGGGCATTTCACTTTCGCCCCGCTCGTCGCGAGCGCAAGCAACGGCAGCTACGACGTCGTGATCGCGCAAAGCGGCGTGTCGAGCGGCGTCATTACGTCGGTGCCGGTCGTCGTTGGCGCGACGACGCACGTATCGACTGCCGCTCAGCCCATCTCGTTGCCGGCGTCCACGATGAACACGGTCAGCGGCACGGTCACCGCGTCCGCGGACGCGAGCCTGCGCGCGCTGCAAACGACGACCTCCGGCACTTACGAAATCGCCTCGGCCAACGCCAATCTGACGACGGGAGCGTACACCATGACGTTGCCGGTCAATCCGCCGTTGGTCGGCGCTTACAGCAATACGTTGCCGATCTCCCTGACTGCCGCGACTACGTCGGCCGGTCAATATACGATCGAGGCGGATGCTGCCTCGGGTGCGACGCAGTCGAGCGCCGTCAATGTCTCGAGCGGCAGCCAGACCGTCAATTTCAGCTTCTGACACATTGCATTCAAACACCGGAGGGGCGAATGCCCCTCCCTATGCTCATAGCGGGGATTCTCGGATGAAAAAAATGATGGTGGTCCTGACTATTGCTGCCGGCGTACTCAGCGGATGCGCTGTCTATGTACCCGATCAGCCCGGCGTCGTAGTGCGCCCGCAAGGCGGCCCCGGCAATGGTTTCTGCCCACCGGGCCAGGCGAAGAAAGGCAATTGCTGATCGGCAACGATCGGACGAAAACGGGCGCGGCAAACGCCCGTTTTTTTACCGCGCGATCCGAAACTCCGCCGCTTTGTAATGATCTGTAATTCCTGTTTCTGCCCCGGATAGGTTCGGCGCCCTGGTCGAACGAAGCTGGTGCTCCGGCCGGCTGGCCGAGCATCACATCATCCGTCGCAATACGTTGTCCTTGAACACGAAGCGATGCAAGAGCGCGGCGCCGACGTGCATGCCGATAAGCACGAGCAACACCCAGGCGAGCGCGCTGTGGATGTCGCCCATCGCATGCCCCACGGTCGAACCCGAAGCTGCGAGCGCCGGCAATGGCAGCGCCCCGAGGAGCTTCACGGACCAGCCTCGCGACGACGCGTTGGCCCAGCCAAGCACGGGAACTGCGATCAGCGCCGCGTAAAGCACGAAGTGTGTGACGCGCGAAACGGTACTGAGCAGCGGTGGCAGGTCGCTCGGGGGCGGCCGGTGCGTCAGCCGCCAGAGAATGCGCACCGCCATGGCTGCGATCAATGCCGCACCGAGCGCGAGATGCCACGCAATGAGGCCGACCGGTTGCGTATCCCGGTGCACTTCGGGCATCGTCCAGCCAAGAACGAATTGCGCGGCGACCAGAGCGACCACCAGCCAGTGAAGAAGGCGCGCGACGAACCCGTAAGTCTCGTCGGCATGTTGCTCGATGGCGGACATCGTTACCCCTTGAAAGGCCTGGAACGAATGCATCTTGCCAAGCGGACCTTAGCCGGGGCTTAGAGGTGCGTATCGCCAACTGGATCGCATCTTGCGAACCGAGTGTGATACGTTATATCATCTCATTCCGTGGTGATACGTTATATCGTTTCACCACTTAACGATGGGCGCTGGCAGCTTACGAGGAACACCGTCAATTCGCCGCTGTTCCGTGCTGATCCGTGTGAAGACGCTTCCGGCAAGCGGATTCCGCTTTCGAACGAAAAAAATGACGAAACACAGAAAACTGATCGGGCGTGCGGGCTGTCTGCACATTGCCTTGAGCATTCCGCTCTCCGCACTTGCCGTCCCCAATGCTCCGGCTTTGCACGGCGTCGTCACAGACCGGCACGGCCACGCGCTGGAACATGCCGACGTGCTTGTTCAGGACGCCGCCGGCAACACCATCGCTCACGCTCAAACAGGTCCTGACGGGGGGTTCGAAGTGGGTCGCCTCGCGTCCGGTACGTACGCGCTGAGCATCGATGCGAAAAATTTCAGCAGCAACACGCGCATCGAAACGATCGAAGCGGGCAAGCCGCTCGAGATCGATATCGCGCTCGAAAAGGGCGGCGCGCTCGACGTGAATATCGATGCGCAGCGGCTCGATCGCGCGCGCAACGGCTTTCAGCCCGATATCGGCGCGAGCGTCTACCGCGTGACGCAGGCAGACATCGACGCCATGCCGCAAGGCCAGAACACGCCACTCAATGAGGTTCTGCTGCAAATGCCCGGTGTCGCCAACGATTCCTACGGGCAGCTTCACGTGCGCGGCGATCACGCGGATCTGCAGTACCGTATCAACGGCATCCTCATTCCGGAGCCGATCAGCGGCTTCGGCCAGTCGTTCGATTCGCGCATCGTCGGCCAACTCAATCTGGTGACGGGCGCGTTGCCCGCGGAGTACGGCTATCGAACGGCGGGTATCGTCGACATCAAGACGAAGGCGGGCGACCTCGGGCAAGGGGGATCGATCGACGTCTATGGCGGCAGCCACCAGACGCTCCAGCAAAGCGCCGACGTGTTCGGCTCGCAGGGACCGCTCACCTACTACTTTTCCGGCTCGCACGGCGTGAATAACCTCGGCATCGAGTCGCCGACCGCGAGCGGCAGTCCGCCACTCGATCACACGCAACGAAGCAACGGTTTCGGGTACATGTCTTACATCGTCAATCCGCTCACACGCGTGAGCGTGATGTTCGGCACGTCGACCAACTGGTTCCAACTGCCGAACACGGCTGGCCTGCCGATTCAGTACTCGCTGCAAGGTGTCTCGTCGTTTGACTCCACGAACCTGAACGAGACGCAGTCGGAGCTCAACAACTTCGCGGTAATAGCGTTGCAGGGCACGAATGGCGGCAAGCTCGACTATCAGATCGCCCTATCCACGCGCTATTCGCGCACGCAGTTCAACCCCGATCCGATCGGCGACCTGTCGTTCAACGGCGTGGCGTCATCGGACTTCCATAGCGATCAGACGAACGGCCTGCAGACCGATTTCGTCTATCGGCTCAACGACAAACATACTGTGCGCGCGGGCGTGATGGTCCAGCAGGAGCATGCGGACTTCAACCACAGCGTATCGGTCTTTCCGGTCGACGCGAACGGCAACCAGACCTCGGATGTACCGTTCGGCATCAACGATTCGAGCAGCAAAAGCGGATACCTGTATAGCGCTTATCTGCAAGACGAGTGGAAGCTCACCGACAAGCTGACGCTGAATTACGGCATGCGCTACGACAAGCTGAACCAGTACGTTGACGCGAGCCAATTGAGCCCGCGCATCGGCCTGGTCTATCAACCCACCAACGCGACGACGCTGCACGCCGGCTACGCACGCTACTTCACGCCGCCGTCGTTCGAGCTGGTGTCGCCATCGACGATCGACCTCTTCAACGGCACGACCAATCAGAGCGCCGGGACGCAAAACGATCCGGTGAAACCCGAGCGCGCTCACTATTTCGACGCCGGTATCGAGCAGAAGCTCACCCAAAACCTGACGATCGGTCTCGATGCGTACTACAAGATCGCACATGACTTGCTCGACGAGGGTCAGTTCGGTACCGCACTGATCTTCACGCCGTTCAATTATCGGTACGGCCGCGTGTACGGCGCCGAAGTCACGGCGAGCTACAAGAAGGACAACGTCTCGGCCTATCTGAACATCGCCTACAGCCGCGCGCAGGGCAAGAATGTTCAATCGGCGCAGTTCAATTTCGGGCCCGACGAGCTCGGTTATATCGCCGGCAACTGGGTGTTTCTCGACCACGATCAGCGCTTGACGGCCTCGTTCGGCGGCGCTTACACGTTCGGCAACACAACGCTGAGCGCCGACGGGATCGTCGGCAGCGGCTTGCGCAGCGGCTTCGCGAACACGGACAAAGAGCCGTTTTACGCACAGCTCGATCTCGGCGCGATCGAGCGCTTCAACGAGCCGTACATCGGCAAATTCTCGGCGCGTCTTGTACTCGTCAATGCGTTCAATCGTGTCTATCAATTGCGCAGCGGCTCGGGCATCGGAGTGCAGGCGCCGCAGTTCGGCCCGCAGCGCGCGATCTACGCAGGCCTGTCGAAGATGTTTTGACGCTCCGCGCACATCGATGGAAAGGAGAACAGCTTGAGCGAATGGATCAACTTGGCCGAGGCCGTACGGCTGTGCGGCTGGGCCGTGTATCCGCTGACGGTGTTGGCCGTTGCGGCGCTGGCAATCGTGCTCGATCGCGCATACGCCTTCTGGCGCTTCGCTCGCGTGCCGGTGGGATTGGCCGATGCGATCGGGCAAGCCGGGTATGACGCCGGTGAAGTCGCGGCGCAGGAACGCTTTGCGGCGCTCGAGCGATTGCCGTCGCAACACGCGTTCCACCGCGTGGGGCGCCTATTCGACGAGCGCAGCGCGCCGCTGTGGCGGATCGAAACGAAGATCGATGCCGTGGCCGTGCAAATCCAGCGCGACATCGGCCGCGGACTGTGGCTCCTCGAAACGATCGTAACGGCGGCTCCGCTCGTCGGACTCCTCGGCACGATCGTCGGAATGATGCAGTCGTTCAAGCTGATCGGCACCGGGCTCGTGAATCCGGCCGGCATCACCGGTGGCGTCGCGCAAGCGCTCATCGCGACGGCGATCGGAATCGTGATCGCCCTCGTCGCGTTGTTCGCGTTCAACTTCTTCTCGCGTCGTATCGATGCGCTGATGGACGAACTCGAATCGTTCGCGAACGGGTGGCTGGCAGACCTACGCATCGAGCGGGACGGCACCGCATCATGAAGCTTCGCCGTGCTCGCCCGGCCCGGCGTGGCCGCATCGAAATCATCCCCATGATCGACGTGATGTTCTTCCTGCTCGCGACATTCATGCTGACGTCGCTTGCGATGCAGCGGCTCGACGCGGTGCGTGTGAGTCTGCCCCAAGGCATGGCCGAACGCGTGGACCGCGACGAACCGTTGACGCTCAGCGTCACGCGCACGAATCAGATTTTCATCGACCGGCAGTCCGTGCGGCTCGATCAAGTGACGCAAGCGGTAGCGCGTCACTTGCCGCGCGACGGGAACATCCTCGTAGCCGCCGATGACGGCGCCGCACACGGCGTCGTCGTGCAGGCGATGCTCGCGGCTCGGCGCGCGGGTGCCGCGCACTTCCTGGTGGCTGTACATCGTGAGTAGCGGTTGGCAGCGCCTGTTGACTGCGGCGGATGCTCCGAAAGTTCGCCTCGCGTTCGCGTGCGTGGTCGCAACGATGGCATGGGCAGGGGTTCTCGCGCATTTCGCACGGCTTTTCGCCCAGGACGACCGGCCGCGGCCCGTGCCGGAAACGATCGATATGAAGCTGGTCGAGATTACGCCGCGCGTGCCTGCAGCTCAGATTGCCGCACGAACTCAACCGGAGCCGATGCGGCATGCAGTATCGGAACGGCGAAGCCGTGCAGCGCAGCCGCTTATCCGCCATGAAGCGGCCAAGCCCACGCAGCGACAGAGCGAGCAGCAACGAAGCGCACCGCCGCCCCGCGTCGAGCCGTCCGCCGAGCCGGCCCGCGAGGCACCCTCCGCCGATGGGGGCGCCGTTCGGCCTGAATCCGTGCGACCGAGTGCCGCGAACGCCTCGCCGGCTTCCTCATCGGTTGGCGCCGCGCAGGCGCGGCTGCTTTCCCAGCCGCTGCCGTTGCTGCCTGACGATCTGCGCGCGGACGCTTACCGCGCCGAAGCGGTAGCGCGCTTCGCCATTCACGCGGACGGCACCACGGAAGTCCAGCTGGTGAAGCCGACGTCGAATCCGCGCCTCAATCAAATCCTGCTCGAAGCGCTTCACGAATGGCGCTTCTTTCCAGCGATGGAAAACGGCCATCCAGTCGATAGTCAGCGCGACGTGCGAGTGCATTTCAACGTAAGCTGACACGACCTACACCATCTAACGATCAGCTAGAGGCGTCTCGAGGAAACGGACCGACCGGCACCTTCTCGGGTGCCGCCGGTCGACGGCCCAATAAGACGTTTCGCGGCAACCGGCGCTTCGCCGCGACGATGCAAGGAAGTTCCGTTCTCCCATGCGACATCAAGTTACGATGGGAACATCGGACACGCTCCGATAAACGCGCCACCACACGCTCATGCCGGTAGCAGGAAGATCGGGAGCCACTCCCGTCACGATTCCCGTTCCGCCCCGTGGATCGTGCCTGCCGCACAGGTAATGACCTGCGTTGAGAAACGACGTGTAGGCGTTGGTCCCGTACGCCATGACAGGTTGGAACTCGCCGTCCGGCAGCGCCCGTCCACCCGGTTCGAGCCTCAAGCGCGCCGCACAGGCGACCGACCAGGTCGACACGTCGTGCCCAACCGGCGTCCTTTCCGCTCTCACGAACTGTTCCGCGGCATCGCTCGTTGCAAGAACACGATACTGGCCGACATAATCGAATAGTTGAATTCGGACGCGGTCGGCAAACGACACCGGATCCCCACATCGTTTTTTCGATCCGGCTGTAGGTACGAAGCTCCAAATATAGTCGGCGTCCTCGTGTTTTCCGGGTGCTGCTATCTCCGTGTGCAGGATAGCCGGACGGCGCTTGCTGTCCGGTTGACGAATGACCGCTAAAAATACCGGCGTAGGGCTCGCGCAACTCCGGAACACGACAGGGTCGCCATAGCGGACCGTCTCGTCTTTTTCTGTTTCGATTATCCGCGTCGCGTCCCCGCGCGAAAAAACGATATCCATTTCAGCTCCATTTAGTGCCTGAAGCATTTTAATTTCGGCAAACCGATGGTTTCAACGCAGCGAGTTTGCGCCTCCGGCGTGACTGCTCGACGCCGGACGTTTCCGACCGCATGCACGAGCGCTCCGCCGCCTTGACCGACACGTCGCACAGGACAGTCCTGCGACGACTTCGGCAAGCGAATGGTTCGTGTGCAATCTATCGATGGACAAGGAGCCGAACGGCTTACGGATCGTGATGTCGGATATGACGGAGCGGCGTGTGCATGAGAAGTCTCCAAGCGGATGGACAGCTTCGCGCCGCATCGAGTGCGTCCGATAGCGGTGTGCTGTCACGGGTACCTCTAAAACCGGCCCGCCCTTTGACGTCCCAAACGGTCGTCACGGCAATGGCCCTCGGATTTTTTTATGTTGAACGCAAAATTAAATCGAGACGCATCCCTGACGCAAGTCAGGGAGTGAGTGTTTAATCGAGCGTCACGCATAATCTAATGAACAGGTCAATCCGTGTCAAGCGATGAACATGTAATAAATGCGGAGATAGAAAAGCCGATGGCTCGTAAATTCCAAAATATTTCTAAAATCCAACCAGTGCACGCCGTTTGCGACTGATCGCTCGGTCCCACCCCGTTTAAAGCGGATAAAATCCGGCGGCTTCTAATTTAACAATTTTTAAGAATTCCCGATTTGCCATAAACAGGCGTTTTAAGCGGTAACCGGCGCTGATTTTAGGCATGTAATTGTTTTCAAGCCGTTCACGATGTCTGCCGCCTCGAGCGCGATGGAACGTTGTCGCGCCGCCCTGTTTCCGGGGGAATATCAGACCGCTGGACGCGCGACCGCCGAATTCGGAACGGGATCGGAATCGATCAAAGGGGGATGCGTCACGATCGCTTTGAGATCGACGCTGGTCTCGCAAAGCCGCGCGACATCGGGCACCGGCCGGCGCGTCAATGGGGACGATTGACAGACCGCTTCCAACGCGCGAGCCATGTCCAGCAATTCGAAGTCGCCGCGGAACGGCCCGATTACCTGAAGGCCGAACGGCATGCCTGCGTGATCGACGCCGCACGGCAAAGCGAGCGCCGGATTCGTGACCAGCGTGACGACGTAAGTCAGCGCCAGCCAACGATAGTAATGGTCCAGCGCAACGCCGTTGATCGATGCCGCATAAGGCTCGCGCCAAGGGAATGGCGACACGGGGGTAGTCGGCGCGAGAATCACATCGTATCGATCGAAAAGACGCTGGAAAGCCCGAAACAGCCGCGTTTGAACGGCATGCGCCCAGACACAATCCGTGAGCGAGAGGCGCATGCCCATTTCGTAATTGGCGCGCGGGTTGGGACCGAGCGAATCGGGGTCGCTTTCGTAGGCCTCTTGAAGTCCGGCGACGAAGGCTTCAGCCCGCAATACATCGAAGCACCGGTGCGCGTCCGCAAAATCGAAATCGAGCGGCTCGCACAAGGCAAAATTGTGCTTCAGCGCCGCAACGCGCTCGCGAAACACCGCGCGAATTCCGGGGTCCACCTCGCACGCGCCGAAGTCCTCGGTGTAACCCACTCGCAGCCGGGACAGATCGGCCCACTGCCGAGCTCCCGCCGCGGCCGGCATCGCGTAGCTGAGCGGATCCGTATCGGAGGCGCCCAATGTGGCCAGCAATTGCAGACGAGCATCTTCGACTGTTCGCCCCATCGGTCCGACCACCGAAAGCGGCGTCCATCCAAGCGGCTTTCGATCGCTCGGCACGAGTCCAGGCGAGGTACGCAAACCGACCACGCCGCACTTGGCCGCGGGTATACGCAGCGAGCCGCCCGTATCCGAGCCGCTCGCGAGCGGCACCATGTCGAGCGCCAGCGCGGCCGCCGACCCGCCCGACGAGCCCCCCGCGTTCAGCAACGGGTTGAACGGGTTGCCGGTCGCGCCCCATACCGGATTGAACGTGTTGGCACCGGCACCGAGCTCCGGCACATTGGTCTTGCCCACTACAATCGCGCCGGCCTGCCTCAACCGTCTCACGAGCACATTATCGGCATCGGGAATGTAGTTGCGAAAACGCGGCGAGCCATAGGTCGTCAGAAGCCCCTCGGTTTCTTCCAGATCCTTGATGCCGATCGGCAAGCCCTGGAGGATGCCCTTGCGCTCTCCCCTGGCGAAAGCGGCGTCGGCCTCGCGCGCTTCACGCCGCGCACGATCGAACGAAGTCGCGGTAAAAGCGTTCACCTTGGGATTGAACATCTCGATGCGCTCGAGACATGCCTCGAGCAACTCGAGAGCGGATACCTCGCGCGCGTCCAATAACGCGGCAAGCGCCACTGCGCTATAACGGGTCCATTCGTTTCGATTCGACATGAGCACTGACGTCCTGACAAATTTCGGCATTCGTTGCGAATGTAGCGCAAGCGCCGAACCCGGGCCAGTGACGAATATCGAACGCACCCGTCACTTTTGGACAAGCGCGCCCGACGGCGGCAACGCGCGGCAGATCAAATCCAGAAAGCCGCGCATCAGTGGCGGGATCTGACGACGCGCGAGTGTTTGCACCTCGATCGATCGATCGCTGACGTTGAGTTCCGGCACCGGCAGCGCGATGAGTCTGCCCTCGGCGAGCCGCGTGCGAATGACGAGTTCGCCGCAAAAGGTGATGGCGTCGCTTGCTGCCGTGAAGCGCAACAGCGCTTCGAGCGTCTCGCTCATGAGCACGCTTTTACAAGCGACACCCTCGCGGGAGCAATAGATATCGATGAGCTTGCGCAACGTCGAATTCGCGGCTGGAATGGCAAGCGGATAGGCGAGCAATTCGCGAAACGAGACGCGCTCGGCGCTCGCCAGCGGATGCGCCGAACCAACCACCGCGAGCACCGGCGAGGGCATCGAATACACCGCCTCGATATCGGCGCTGGGGCCCAGGCTGAACGTGAAACCGATGTCGGCATCGGCCTGGCGCACGCGTTGTGTCACGCCAGCGGCGGAATCGACGCTCAACTCGAATTGGACTCGCGGCTCATGGCATCTGAAATCGGCCATGGCTTGCGGCAGGAAGTCGGCTACGAAACCCTCCGTGCAGGCAATGCGGATCGTGAAGGCCGCATCGCAGCGCAACGCCTCGATCTCCGCGCTGACCTGTTCGGCGTCGAGCAGCGAGCGGCGCGCGTACGCGGCGAGCACCGCACCCGCCTTGCTCGGCACCATGCCGCGCGAGCACCGCTCGAACAGCGTCACGTTGAGTTCGCTCTCCAGCCGGCCAATCTGCCGGCTGATTGCCGACGGCACAACGTGAAGCCGGCTTGCGGCGTCGCTGATCGAACCCGTGTTGACGACTTCGAGGAAATAGCGGACGGCCGCCTCCTGCAGAATTCTGGCATTCATGGTGCGAAGCGCGCGACGGAGTAAGTCGCGACATCATAGCGCCATACACCACGGTCCAATTTTCCGCGGCGCTTACGCTTCCTGCGCGTTGGCCGCCTGTACACCGCGTATTTTGGCTGCGCTGATCGTCAGGCTGACGAGCGTCGCGACCGCGGTGGAAGCGATGAGAAAGCCGAAGGCCGCGTCATAGGTGCCGTAGTAGGAAACGAGAAAGCCGATGACGGCCGGCGCGACGAACCCGGCTATCTGTCCACCGAAATTCACCATGCCGATGCCGGTTCCGACGAGCCGCTGAGGCAGGATCTTGGTCGGCAACGCAATGACCACCGCCAACACGAACGATTTGAAAAAATAGACGATCGCCTGAAAAGCGATAACGCCGGCGATGGTCTGTGCCGTATACATTTGGTAGAGGAAAAAGCCCGTAACCGCACAGCAGGCCGTCATGAGCCGCTTTTCCTTGCCATCGAAAAAACGCGTCATGACCCAGCCGCCCATTGCGGTCGAAATGCTTGCCGCGATGAACGGCAACGGCGTCAGCAAGCCGACGGCTTTGAGATCGAGATGTCGAGCCGTCAACAAGTAGGCGGGCATCCACGCATCGAGCCCTTTGTTGACGATACCCATACCGAACCACACCGTCAGTACCTTCCACATCAACGGCATTCTGAGCAATGCACGGGAGCCGGCCGCGTCGCGGGCGGCGAGCGCCTGCGTGGGCGGTTGGCCGGACGGCGTCTCGCGCGACGGCTTCACGGCCTTCACAAAGAAAAGGTAAATCAGCGCGAAGACAATGCCCGCGATGCCGATCGCCGAGAACGCGTGCCGCCAGCCGAGCGTCAGAATCAGGGGCGCTACGACGAGCGGTGCAACGAAACTGCCGACATAGTTCGACGAGACTAGCATCGCCGACATTTTGGGCCGTTCCACGCGCGGGTAGATCTCCGCGATGCCTTTGATCGAAGCGGACGGATAACCGCCCTCGCACAAGCCGAACAGAAGCCGGATGGCGATCAGCGAGGCGAGCGACCAGGCCAGTCCGGTCAACAACGTGAACAAGGACCAAAAGGCAATCGATGTGACCACCACCAATTTGCTGCCCCACCGATCGGCGATCCAGCCGCCGGGGATTTGCATCGCCGCGTAGCTGAGATAAAACACGCTGAGCACTATGCCGAGCGCGGCCGGGCTCAGATGAAATTCCTTGCCGATATGAACGAGCGAGAGCGAGATCGCGACCCGGTCGATATAGGAAATGCAAAAGCCGATATAGAGGAGCGCAAAAACCCAGATGCGCGCCTGCCGCTGCGCGTTCACGTCATGCATGGTGTTAGCCCGAAGAATACGTGAAAGGCCGACGCGCGCGGACCGGCGGTGCCGGTGACCCGCTTCGCGATGGGTCTAGCCGATCCTAAAAAGCCATTAAACCGTGGACAAGTGACAAATTCCGAACGCTTCGTTCTCGAAAACCGATGCGGCACGCGGTCGAGTCGGGTAACGGCAAGCGCGCGAGCGAACGGAACTTCGGACTGCTGAAGTCATTGCCCGCTGGCGCTGCGGAATGTTTCGAGCGATCAGGCGTCCGACTCGACGCATACACGGCACGACGTCGGGACCGCGCGAGCGAGGGTGCGCCGCTCGATGAAACCGGACAGCGCCCAAACGCCGAGGCCGCCCAGGGCGAGCAGCGCGCCTACCGGCCCCGGAGAGGTCCAGCCAAAGCCGGCCGCGATCGCGAGCCCGCCGAGAAACGGGCCCAGCGCATTCGCGGTATTGAACGCTGAGTGATTGAGCGCGGCAGCGAGACCTTGCGCGTCTTCGGCGACATCCATGAGCCGGGTCTGCAGTACCGTGCCGAGTGCGCCGCCGATGCCGATCAGGAATACGTCGAGGGTCAGCAGCCAGACGTTCGACGCGGCAAACGGAAACAACAGCAGCATCGCCGCGCTCCAGGCGAGCAACCACCCCACCGTGCGCATCAATGCGCGATCCGCGAAGACGGGAATGACCAGATTACCGACGGTCAGACCGACGCCGAACACGCTCAGCACGAGCGAGGCGCTTGCCACCGACACGTGCGTCACGCGATGGAGCACATCGGCCAGATAGGTGTAGACCGCGAAGAGCCCGCCGAACCCGATCGCCCCGATACCGAGCGTGAGCCATACCTGCGAACGCCCGAGCGCGCCCAGTTCGCGCAGCGGACCCGCGCCAGGCGCAGGCGGCGCCTTGGGCGCCAACAAGCGCACGCACGTCATCGTGAGCACGCCGAGCAGGCCCGCGAACGCAAAGCTCCATCGCCAGCCGATTGCATGGCCCAGCCAATTCGATAGCGGAACACCGACGATCGTGGCCGACGTCAGCCCAAGAAACATGCGGCCGACCGCCACGGTGCGACGATCTTCGGGCACGAGCGACGTGGCAACCAGGGCCGCGGCACCGAAATAGGCGCCGTGGGGCAAGCCGCTCAGGAAGCGGAATACGAGCATCCAGTGGTAGTTCGGTGCGATGGCGGACAAGCCGTTTCCGAGGGCGAACATTCCCATCAGCACGATGAGCAGCAGGCGTCGGTCGAGTCGCGCGCCGAGTACGGCCAGCGCGGGTGCGCCGACGACGACACCGAGCGCATAGGCGCTGATCACATGGCCGGCCGTCGGGGCGTCGATGCCAAGGCCGTCGGCGAAAAGCGGCAAGAGGCTCATCGTCGCGAATTCGGTCGTGCCGATGGCGAATCCACCTACCGCGAGCGCGAGCAACACCAGCCCGACATGTTTTACTGCGTGAGGTCGAGACTCGATGTGGGTCTGGATTTGCATGACATCGTTCGGGGATACGTCGGCGGGAAGTCGGCGATTGTACCGATTACGGTGCGATCGCGTATTCCCCGGGAGCGGTGCTGTCGAACCAACGCCGGCACCCGCTAGCGCAGCGGGTGCGAACGAATCACTTGGAACGGGCCGAACCGGGCAGCGTCTTGCGCGCCCGGTGCGAGGCGCGGGTCAGTCGACGAGGCGAACGCCGAGGAACGTCGCGCGGGAACGACGCACGCGCTCGGCCTCGCGGTGGCGGGCCTGGAACGAATAATCGGCGTCGAGCGGCAGGTGCGGCGACGCGAACAAATCGCTGACCTTTTGGAACAGGGCAAAAATGAAGCTCATGGCGACTCCCGATCGAATAAGGGTTTTCCCTAGACAGAATTCTAGGTATTTTCCCTAGCTTCGTCTAGTGCGCCGCACAAATATTTTTCGGGTGCCCTTGCCGGAAGCGGTTGAAGCGCTTTCCGCGTTGCAGCATTACAACATCGGTGCCGTCAGGGGATCGACGCGCCGAGCGGCGTCCTGGCCGCCCGCGCCGGGGCCGCCCAGGGCGAATGGCCGAGCCATTCGCTCAGCGCGGCGCGCGGCATGGGACGCGCAATGAAATAACCCTGCGCGTAATCGCACTCCAGGCTGCGCAGCTGGTCGAGCACGCTGCCTGTCTCCATGCCCTCCGCCGTCACCTGAATGCCGAGACTGTGGGCGAGCCCGACGATCGATTGCACGATCGTTCGAGCCGCATCGTTGCCAGCCATTTCCACCACGAACGATCTATCGATCTTCAGTTCGTCCACCGGCAAACGCTGCAGATACGACAGCGACGAATAACCTGTTCCGAAATCGTCGATCGCGAGGCCGACGCCAAGCTCATGAATCTCCGTGAGCGCCTTCAGCGATCGGTTCGGATCGGCCATCACCGCGCTCTCCGTCACCTCGAGCTTCAACTTTTCCGGCGGGAAACCGTGCTTGTCGAGCAGATCCTTGACCTTCTCCGGGAACCGGACATCGAGCAAATTTCGAGTCGAAATGTTGATGGCCACGGTGAGATCGGGCGCGTGCCGGCTGAGTGCGAGGACTTCCTCGATAGCGGTTTCGATGACCCACTGGGTGAGCGGATGAATCAGGTCGCTCAGCTCCAGGATGGGCATGAATTCGGATGGCGCGACCATGCCGCGATCGGGCGTCATCCAGCGAATCAGTGCCTCGATCTCGCAATGTGCCGCACCGCGCAGCGAGACCTTCGGCTGGAAGTACAGCACGAACTCCTGCTTGTGCAACGCATGGCGAAGCCGGCTCATCAGCAGCCTGCGCTCGTTGCCCGATTCGATTTCGGTGCCGACGACGAATCCGCTGCTTTCGCGCTTAGCCCTGTACATGGCCGCATCGGCGTTGTGCATCAGCGACTTGACGTCTCTACCGGTGTCGGGCAACGCGGCCGCTCCGATGCTGCCGCTGATCTGCACGTCCATGCCGACGATCGTAAAGGGTTCGCGCATGACCTGCACGAGGCGTTTCAACAGTTCGCCGAACTCCGCATGGTCGCCCGTATCGACCACGAACGCGAATTCGTCGCCGCCCAGCCTGCCGAGCGCCGCGCCGTCGGGCAATTCGAGCAGCAGCCGGCTTCCGACCTCACGCAATAATTGGTCGCCCGCCTCGTGGCCGAGCGAATCGTTGATCTCCTTGAAACCGTCGAGATCGACCAGTCCGACGAACAGGCGCGCGCCGCTCAGCAAACAACTCTGCACACGCTGCTCGAGCAAATCGACGAAACTCGTTCGATTGAGCAGCCCCGTGAGCATATCGAGCGTGGCCTGACAACGCAGCGCATCCTGCTGCAAGCGCCTTTCGGTGGTATCGAGGAACGTCACGATGGTGCCGCATACCGCGCCTCCTTTCATCATCGGGTACGCCCAGCATTCGACCGGCAGTACCGCGCCGGCCTTCGTCATGAAGACCTGGTCGTCGAGATGGGTGTGTGTGCCGGGCTGCTGTAGCGCGTGCAGCTTGCATTCCCGCGCGCCGTGAACGCTTGCTTCGTACTGCGAACGATGAATCAGCGTATGCATGTGCATACCGACGAGCTCGTCCGCGCGATACCCGAGCAAACGTTCGCAGGCGCCGTTGGCGAACGTGCATCGCCCTTCGCTATCGAGGCCGTAGATGGCCTCCACCGTCGAATCCATCAGCGAAGCAAAGAGCTCGTTTTGTTCGCGGATCGTGCGAGAGAGAGAACGGCGATACGTCACATCCGTGATGAGGGCGAGGGACGCATCGTTGCCCGAAAAGCTCAATGGGAAGTAGGCGATTTCGACCAGGAGCTCCTGGCCGCTCGAATTTCGATGCAGCCGTGCGGCGCCATCGGGTAGCTCGCCCCCCTGCTCGCGCACGCGCGACGGGCCATGCGGGTGCAGCTCGAGATCCGCTTCGCACATTCCAAGGAAACGTTCGCGCGTGAAGCCGTAGTGTGCAATTGCACGGTCGTTGACCGCCAGGAATCTGCGCGTGCGGGCATCGCAAACCCACATAGGATTCGGGTTGCGCTCGAAAAGCGAGCGGTACTCGGCTTCCGATTGCATCAGCGCCTGGGCAGTGCGGTTGCGCTCCATGCTGAGGGCGGCGATCTCCGCGCTCAGTTGCCCGATTTGAATATCCTCCGTCGAGGGCGCGCGCGCCGTGCGTGCATACAGCGCGAACGAGCCGAGCACGCGGTGGCCTGTCGAGATAATCGGATAAGACCAGCATGCACCCAATCCGTGTGCGCAAGCGAGCGCCCGATAGTCCTTCCAGAGCGGATCCGCGGCAATGTCGTCGACCACCACGATGCGCCGCTCCGCAATGGCCGTCCCGCATGACCCCACGCCCGATGCGCATTGCAAGCCGACGAGCGCGTCGGTGTACGACGCGGGCAAGCTCGGCGCGATGCACGATGTGACGCGCAGTGTCGCCGGATCGACGATGACGACGGAGGCGAGCGCCCCCTCTATCTGATGTTCGGCAAAGCGAGTCAGCAGCACGAGGGCGTCATCGAGAGGATCGTTCTGCGCAATTCGCCGCAATACCTCGATCTGGCCCGCTTCACGCCGGAACGAGGCCTGCCACTGCCGTTCATGGCGCGCGAGCTCGGAGCCGAGCTCGTCCAATTCGATGGCAATCCGGCCAAAAGGCGCCTCGCGCACCTGAGCCGAGACGGACGTACCGAATTGCCGCGTACGCAGCCTCGTGGTTGCATCCGCGAGCCGGTCCAAATGACGCTTCATGTCGATGCGTGCGAGCAACCAGCCGCCGAGAGCCGCGCAGGCCACCGGCAATACGGCCAGCACGACGCCGACCGCTCGCCCCTGCAGCCAGCCGCCGCGCCCGCAAACGAAGACGACCATGGCCGCCAGCGCCGGCACGCCCACGCCGACCGCCACCCAGTGCCTTCTCTCGGATATTGCCTTCCACGACCCGTTGTTGCGCATCATTTTTCATCGCCTGCGGCTGGCGTTGCCCTATTCGTCTATCGGGCACCTTCGCCGGACAATGAATGCAGGTAAACCCTCGCGAGCCGGCGGTGCCGCGTCAGGGAAGCCTTGGGCCGGTCACTCGCCGCTGCGCAAGCCCGTATGACACGGAAGGCGAAACAACCCGCCTACTTCGCAAACAGTTGCCCGATGTCCTTGAACGCCTTGAATTCCAACGCATTGCCGCAGGGATCGAGCAGGAACATCGTTGCCTGTTCGCCGACCTGCCCCTCGAAACGAACATACGGCTCGATCACGAAACGGGTGCCGAACGACTTCAGCCGCTCGGCAAGCGCTTCCCAGTCCTCCCAACCGAGCACGACGCCAAAGTGAGGGACCGGCACCTCGTGGCCATCGACCGGGTTGGTATGGGCGTGCTGCTGCGACGGCGTCTTCGGATGTTCGTGAATGACCAACTGATGGCCGAAGAAGTTGAAGTCCACCCATCGCTCGCTCGAGCGCCCCTCCTCGAGTCCGAAGACTTTGCCGTAGAACGCGCGCGCGGCGGGCAGATCGTAGACGGGAATTGCCAAATGAAACGGGGAAAGAGTCATCGTTTGCGCCTAATATCGGTTTAAAGCCAGCGTCGAATGCCGCACTGTACATCTCGTTGAAGATAGACCGTGCACAGCGTTCAAACACCATCGCGAAACAAGCTATCGAGCTGCGCACCGGACGCCGCATCGGCGAACCCATCGAAGCGTCCCTCGGCCAACGAGTTCGCCGCCCGCATGAACCCTCCCCACGCCGCGCGCGCCAGCGCGCCGCCCACGCTGACGCGCCGCACACCGAGCGCCGCGAGATCGTCGAGCGTGAATTCGGACGTTGAACCAATCAGCACATTCACCGGTTTCGGTGCGACGGCCGCCACGACCGCTGCAATCTGCTCCCGGGTCTTGATACCGGGCGCATAAAGACAGTCCGCGCCGGCCTCGGCATAGGCGCGCAGCCGCGCGATCGCATCATCGAGGTTCGGCACGCCTGCAATGAAGTTTTCGGCACGGCCGATCAGCAGGGCATCGCCACCCGCCTCGTCGATTGCGCGGCGTGCAGCTTGCATGCGCTCGACCGCCACCGGCAACGGCAACAGCGGCGCGTTGGGGTCTCGCGTCGAGTCTTCGATCGACAGGCCCGCCACGCCTGTATCCAGTGCGAGCCTGACGTTTCGCGCGACGCCGGCGGCATCCTCGGCAAAACCGTTTTCGAAATCGGCATTGACGGGCAGAGTGGTGGCCGCCACGACGTTACGAAGATGCTCGAGTACGCGCTCGAGCGCCAATGTATTGTCCGCGTGACCGACGGACCAGGCGAATCCCGAACTCGTCGTTGCAATGGCTTTGAAACCGAGGCTCTGCAGATATCGCGTACTGCCGATATCCCAGGCATTCGGCAGCACGAAGCAACCCGAAGCATGTAAGGCACGAAACGCAGCGCGCTTTTGCGCGACGGTAGGAACCATGGAGGACTCCTCGATGGACAGTGGAAGTGTCGATATACCCATGCAACGGGCTTCGCCAAATGATACCGGACCAGCGCGGAACGACTTGTTGCAATCGATGTCCATCGCGTTGTCCGTCAACGCATCCGCACCGCCGCGCGCTTTCGTATGAATAAAACGAGGTGTCGCCTGCGTGCCGGATCAATGGCGGTTTCGCCAGTTTTGTCGCGAGTAGACTGACGCGTCCGGCTCGCATCGATCAAACGGATCGTCGAGCGCGGTCGAGCGCATTCGAGTGATGGGAGGGTTGAAGTGTCAAGGCAAGTGCGGTGTATCGGTTTAATTGGCCTCGTTATCCTGCCGGCCGCCATGACGTTTTCCGCGGGCACGGCATGCGCGCAGGAAACCAGCGTGCCGGGGCAGCCCGGCCTCTTTTCTGGCACCACCGCAACCCACACGGACGCTGTGATAGAAAAGATCGACATGGACACCAATACGCTGACGCTCCGCAAACAGGACGGCTCGCTAGTCGACGTCGTGGTCGATAAGACGGTCGGCAACGTCAGCAGACTGCACATCGGCGATCACGTTGCGATCACCTATACGCGTGCCCTGATTCTGAGCGCCGAGCGCGCGGCCGAAGGAGCAATACGCGAACGCCTCGACACGCAGACCGTCACTCCCGCCTCGGGGGGCATGACGAAAACGGTTCATCGCGTACAGGCCGTGGCGACCGTGCTCGCCATCGATCGGGGCCGGCGGCTGTTGACGCTGCGCGGTCCGAGCGGCCCCATGACACTGCAGGCAGCAACGGATCGTTTTCTCGACGGGCTACAAGTCGGCGAAAACATCCGTGTCGATTACATCGAAGGCACTGCGCTCGAGGTCACGCGCGATGGTGCGCCGGTACGGTAGGTCCGGCGCTCACTGCGACGTTCGTCAAGCGCGGCTTTCGTTCAACGCACGCCGCAACAGCTCGTCGACGACACCCGATATTCCTTCCGGATGCGTGGCGGCCATCTCCTTGAGACGGCCGACCAATTCGCCATCGAGCTTGCATGCAAACGGGACGAGCCCTTTGGCTTGATCCAGTTTGCGCTGCTCGCGCCGATTGAGCGGCGCATCGGCCGCGGCTTTGCCGAAACGCTCGGAATGGGCTTGTTTCATCGAGTGCGTGAGCTTCAGTGCCTTGTTTTTCTCAAGGTCGGTTTTCTTCATGGCCATGCTTTTGAATTCCGCGAATCAGGGTTGTCGAAGCGGCATTGTACGCGGCGAACGAGCGCATTCAGCCGCGAGCCTCGATGTCACCTGCCATTCGCGCTCATTCACGATCCACCATTCATGCCCGGAGCTCGTCCACCCCCATCCATCATGACTCAGGCACGTTGAGGCATCCCACCCGCCAGTAAGAGCTGAAGCCGCCTTAGCCAGCGCTGCAACAACGGGCGCCGTTCGCGCCATTCGCTCGTCAGCGTGACATGTGCAGCCGAATCGCCTTCCACGCTGAGCCAGACCCGCTCGCCGCGCAACAGACGGATGACGTCTCCGGGGCGCAGCCAATAGTCGTCGAGATGGCCCGCTCGCGTGAGCCAGACCGGTGCGCCTTGCGCCCGCAGCTCGGTGTCGACCGTCATGCGCCACGATACGGCGCTGGCGGGTGCGAGCGCGGCATGGACGACGACCATCCATTCGCAGGCGGCGTCGAGCGAGCGCCCAACGGGTAAAACGCGGCAATCGAACTGCGGGGTACTTTCGGTCATCTTTCTCTCCGTCGATTAAGCCGGCAGACGGAGGAAGCCACCAAAAGAAAAAGGCCCCATCCGTTTCCGGGGGGCCTTGTCGTGCATTCGATATAAAGCTAATGCGCGTACGCCCCCGATGATGCGCCCCAGCGGGCGTTCATCGGGTGGTTAATGAAAATGGCGAAATGGGTCGGCGTAAGCATGTCAGTGAGTTTCCATGGACGCGCAACGCCTGTCAACGGAATTTTGATATGCGAGAGAAAGGCATTCCGGTACGCAAGTGCGCTCTTAGTTTGGGTTTTACGGTAATTCGTAGTGAGCATCCGTGAATCAGATCAAAAGCGTCGTCAGACGCGCATTGGCTCGTAGCGCGTGCACACCCGGCCCGCCGAATTCGTTGAGTCGCACGTCGAGTGCAGTGAGCGAACCGCTTGCCGCGAATGCGCGCGCGGCCGCGTCGTCGAGTTCGTTGCCGCTGGCGCTGAGCGAACTCAGCGTGCCGCTGCCTGCCAATGCGCGGGCGCCACCCTCGCCGATCCGGTTGCCGCTCACGTCGAGCGATCTGAGCGAGCGGCACAGTGCGAGTGCCTGTGCACCCGAGCTGCCGATGCCGTTCAAGCTCGCGTCGAGCGCGGCGAGCGAGCGGCTCGCCGCGAGCGCTTCGGCGCCTTCGTCGCCGATTCGGTTGCCGCTCACGCTCAGCGTGGCGAGCGAACCGACGGCCGCCAATGCACGCGCACCGGGCGCACCGATGTCGTTATGACTTGCGTCCACGGACACCAGCGACGTACTGTGCGCCAATGCACGCGCGCCCTCGTCACCCATCGCATTCGAGCCTATATCGAGCGAAATCAGCGAGGCGCTCTGCGCGAGCGCTCGAGCGCCGGGCTCGCCAATCTGGTTGTGGCTGACGTTGAGGGACTTCAGCAAGCGGCTTCGCGAAAGCGACTGTGCCGCCGCGTCGCTCAGCCCGTTCTCGCTCACGTTGAGAGAAGTGAGCGACGAACTGTCTGCCAGCAGATGTGCGCCGTCATCTCCAATCAGGTTGCCGCTCACATCGAGCGATCTCAGCAAGCGGTTCGCCGCGAGCGCCCGCACACCGTCCCTGCCGATTTCGTTACGGCTGACGTTCAATGCGCTCAGCGTTCGACTCGCCGCCAGCGCACGCGTCCCTTCGCTGCCCAGCCGGTTGCGACTCACGTCGAGCGAGACGAGCGAGCGGTTGGCCGCCAATGCGCGAGCACCCCTGTCGCCGATCCGGTTCCCGCTCAAGTCGAGCGCGATGAGTGTCGGCATATTCGCAAGGATTCGTGCACCCTCGTCGTCGATTCCCGCACCAGCCGCGTTGAGCGATGACAGCGGCAGCTCGGCCAAATGTTCCAGTCCGGCCTTCGATATCGCGCTGCCCCGACACTCTCTCAGATCGACATGGCGCAATGACGGCGGTAGCCCCTCCAAATCGTCGACCGAAAACATGCCGCTCAGGCGCACGCTTTGCGGCCGCAGCTCCGTGCGCTTCAGCCTCGCGAGGTCCTCGCTGCAGCGGATTTCCAACGGTGCCTCGGCGGCGCGGCGCAGGTGTGCGTTGACTGAGCGCATGGCCCAACGAGCCGTTTGCCCGTTGTGAAGCAACGCCTCCTCCCAGGCGGCGGCGGGAAAGTGCGGGACTTGGGCTCCGGCCAGCGGCAACGTGTCGGCCTCCGACATGCTTCGTCGATGATGAGCCGCTCGGGTTCGAACGAGCTCGGGCGATGCGCGTTCGGGCGCGGCTGCCCCGGGCGGTACCCAGCCTGGGGTGAGCATCCGGGGGCCGCGCCTGCGGGAGAACCAGCGGCGGCTTCCAAACGCTCCGGCGGCTTCGCTCGATTCGCGCGGCACCGGTTCGGGTTCGGCTCGATCGCCAGCCTCGGCGGCACTCGTCTCCCGAGGCGGCACCGGCGCTCGCGGCGCAGGCGCCGCGCTCGACAACCCCGCGCTGTTTCTCAAAGCAAAATGGCGCAGTACCGCGGACGCCGTCGCGCTCAACGAGCGCGACGAAGAAGCGGCATTACTGTCACGAGGGGCGGTCAGCGGATCTCCTTGCGCGCCATCGGTAGCGCGTTCGGCGGGCGCCTGAGAAATGTCCTGCCGCGAAGTTCTCGTTACCATTCACAAGCTCCATTTCCTAATCGCGGAACAATGAACGAGCCTCGCGGTATGGCTCGGTTCGAGTAACGAAACTGCGAGGAATTCAGCGAATTGATGCAAACGCATGCCGCCGAATTCGCGCACTGCCTAAGGGCCCGTTCACCGGCCCTAAGTCTCCCGTGCCGATTCCTCGTCTTCGACGATCGGCTCCATCGGTCTGCGTGCGCGTCGCGCAATCGCAGGCAGCGTATCGGAGGTCCGCACCGGTCCCGCAGGCCGCGTCCAGTTCGGTGCGCGCAGATGGTCGAGGGCGGGGTCGTCGAGAATCTCGTGTTCCCGATCCGCGCAAAAACGCGAGAGCGCATTCGCAAACTGTTGCGGATCGACGTGATAGCCCATTCCAGGCGGGCCGCTCGTCTCGGGACGGCTACCGCGGTAGCCGTCCGTATCGGTGAGACCGAGCTTGAGCTGGACGAGCCCCGGGTAACGATAGCCGCCCGGCCCCTTCATGATTCCCATCAGCCCGCGCCGGGGATCGTTCGCGTAATCGAGCGTGATCGCCACGCCGCGCGGCTGCGCATAGTCGACTTCGAGCGTGCCGCCCTTCGTTGCACGGCGAGCCTGGTTATTGTTCAGCAGTTGCGGGTCCATCAGGATCATCGAAGGCTGCTTCGGCAGCAGAACCCGGCTTTCAACGGTCGCGAGAAACGTTTGTGCCATCGCACCGCCCATCGAATGCCCGCCAACGAAGTCGAGCTGCACATGGTCCGGGTGCGACAGGATCTTCGCGAACAGTTCGCCCGCTCGCTTGGCCGCGCGGTCGACTTCCCCGATCCGGCCGAACGCACTACCGATGTCCTGCTTGAAGTCCCGCATGTTTTGGGTACCGCCGAAGAAAACGCGCAGACGCAACGGCTCCAGAAGTCCCCCACCCGGTCCGCGCTCCGCGGCGACGCGCAAATGGGCGATGTCCATTACGCTCCTGAGCTCGGTGCGCTCTTCCCGCGATAGGGGGGCGTTCAGCGCTTCATGATCGAGTGCGGCGTTATCGTAGTCGGCGAGAAATCGTTCGATGTCCGCCCTGAATCGCGCGAATGTCGCGCGGACCGCCGCCTTTTTCTGCATGTACTTGTCAGGGTCCGACGACAGCTTGCCGAAGCCGAGTGCCTCCGATAAGGCCTCGACATCACCATGGCTGAGCTCATCGAACGCTCGCTTCGGATCGTTGACGAAACTGAGCTTCGGACCGGACTTCAGAGAGTTGATCGCTGGCCCCTTCGCGTTTGGCGAAGCCGCCATCTTGAGCTCGGGCTGGATACGAAGCTCTTCCTCCGGAGCCACCCGTGCGCTTGGGCGCAACGTACCGGCTAACGCCGGCTTGCGGTCGCGCAGATCGCCCAGAAACGGCGTTTCGCGTGCGCCCAGCTCGAGAACCGCCTTGGCCCCAGCCGCCGTTTTCGGGATGACTTCCGCCGTGCCGCCCAGGCGCGCTGTCAGAAGCTGCGCGAACGTGCGATTCGACCTGTTGCGAAGACTGATGTCCGGATCGTGTTCGAGTAGAGCGAGCACTGTCGGGCGCGTACCCGACTGCGCAAGCCGCATGATGGCCGTATTGCCGCTCTCGTCGCGGGCGTCGATAGGCGTGCCGGCACGCAGCAGCAGGTGGACGACGTCGGGCGAGCGCGCATCGAACAACGCCGTCGCACCACGATTATTCGTTGCACTCGGATCCGCGCCAGCGGCAAGCAACTGCGACATGATTTCCGTGCCGCGCCCGGCGGCCAGATGCAGTGGCGTGTTACCCAGCTCGTCGCGCACATTCGGGTCCGCGCCGTGGTCGATCAACGTTTTCGCAAATTCGACGTTGCCGCCCGTCAGTGCATTCATCAACAGCGTGGCACCGCTGTGATCAGGTGCATCCACGAGCTCGGGCGAGCGCGCGAGGATCTCGTTCATCCGCGCGGAAGGGAAGTCGACGTCCCACGCCATGTCGAGCAGTGCTTCGCGATCCTCGTCGATTGGTTGGGAACCGGCCCGGTGATGGCCGCTACTGCCTTCCGTGCGCAGGCTGTGCGTGTCGCGGCCCGGCGACGCATCGATTCGAGCCGATGACGAGCGCGACCGATCGCTCAGCGAGACACGCGGCGACTCGGCTCTGCTGGACGGTGGTGTCCAGACCGCCGCCGCGCGGATTGCCGCGACCGCCTCCCGGAGTTCTTCGTCGTCGGACGACGAACTCGGCGGGGGGCGATGCGATGAAGACGGAGTCGCATCCGGCATCACCCGCCGCGCGTTCTGCCGCTTCAGTGCGCCGAGTGCCGGCGCGACAGTCATTTTGCGGCTCGAGCCCGCGCGTTCCTGCTGTGCGTGTTGGGACTCGCCCGCATGGGAGGGCACGGTCGACGTGCCGAGCCAGGCGCGAAAGCTGGAAATCGGATTCTTCATCGGCAAGACACCTGACTACTTGACACATGGACGCAGCGTGAGCGCTTCGTCGCATTGTGTCGGTGCCTGCGCGATTCACATCGCATGGCGCGGCGAAAACACTCGCCCGTGGGCGAATCGATCCGCGCGCCCCTTCCATGTCAGCCGCCGAAAAATCCGTGTTTATCCCTTCGTTTATTCTTCGTTCGAATAGGGAATCGAATTGCCCTCTATACCCAGGTCGAAATTGCAAGCCACGATTGCCCTCACCGGCTCGGACGAACTGAGATTGACGGGTTGGTGCGGCACGCCACCGGGTATATAGACAAAATCGCCCGGCCGATTCAGCATCGATTTGTTCATACGGCGGCCATACCGATGCTCGACGTTGCCGCCCAGCACATAGAGGATCGTCTCGGTTCCTTCGGGGTGCGCGTGAGCCGGAATGTTCTCGCCAGGCTGAATGACCGCCATGTACATGAACAATGCACCCGGGCGCTTCATGTGTCCCGCGGCCGCATGGTACGAGAACGCCGCTTGCGGGCCTCCCGCACTTTCGCCTGCCCCAGTCGATAGCAGCACGATATCGTCGTCGTCCATCCGGGTGCTCCATTCTGGCTTCGTCGGTGTTGCCGCAACAGCTTTCGCCGGCAGCTTCGCTCCGAAACGCTACCCGGTTGTTTGGGACACCGAAGCAATGAAGCGAAGAAACGCAACGCGACGCGAAGCAAAGCGAAGCGACGTCAGCCACGCGATGACAGGCCTCGCATCTATCGAATGAAGGGTTCATGACACAATCGGTTCCTCGTCCACCTGCCCGTGGCCGAGCGCCTACGCCACCCACCGAAAGCACACTTGCCGATGAATGCACCGCGATCTTCACTGAGCCGCCCCCGCATACCCCGCACCGTCTGGGCGCTCGGATTCGTCAGCCTGTTCATGGACCTGTCATCGGAATTGATCCACGCCTTGTTGCCGATCTTTCTGGTATCGACGATGGGCATGAGCGTGGTTGCCCTCGGTGCGCTCGAGGGCGCCGCGGAAGCAACGACGATGATCGTCAAGGTGTTTTCCGGGCCATTGAGCGACTGGCTGGGAAAACGCAAAGGCTTGCTGCTGGTGGGGTATGGGCTCGCCGCGTTGACCAAGCCGCTTTTCCCGCTGGCAACCACGCCATTCGTCGTCGCCGTTGCGCGTCTCGTCGATCGGCTGGGCAAAGGCATACGCGGCGCCCCTCGCGACGCGCTGGTGGCCGACGTGGCGCCACCCGATATTCGCGGCGCCTGCTTCGGGCTGCGCCAATCGATGGACACGGTTGGCGCGGTTGCGGGCCCGCTGCTGGCCATGGCATTGATGTTCGCCTTCGATGACCGTATTCGCACCGTGCTGTGGTTCGCCGTTGCTCCCGCCTTCATTTGCGTGGGACTGCTGTTCTTCGGCGTCGAAGAACCCGAGCTCCCGGCCGGCGCCCGGACGTTTCGCTCGCCGCTCGAGTGGCGCGCTGTGCGGGAGTTCCCGGGCCGCTATTGGTTCGTCGTCGTCGTTGGCGCGGCATTCACGCTTGCGAGGTTCAGCGAGGCATTTCTCGTATTGCGTGCGCAACAGGCAGGCTTCGATCTCGCCTGGGTGCCTGCTGTGATGGCGATCATGAGCCTGACCTATGCACTGTCGGCCTACCCTGTGGGTAAGCTTTCGGACCGGCTCGACCGCCGCGTCCTCCTGGCTGCCGGCCTTGCGTTGCTGATGGTCGCGGACCTGACGCTGGGCCACGCAGCGTCCGCACCGTTCGTCTTTGCCGGTGTGGCGCTATGGGGGCTGCATATGGGTTTTACCCAAGGTATTTTCGCCGCGATGGTAGCCGACGCATCGCCGGCCGCGCTACGGGGCACGGCATTCGGCATCTTCAATCTGGTCAGCGGCGCATCGATGCTGCTCTCGAGCATACTGGCCGGCTGGCTTTGGGAACGATACGGCGCGCCCGCTACGTTTTGGGCAAGCGCCGCGCTTGCCGCGGCGCCTCTCGCGATGTGCGCTTTCGCACCCGCCGCGCGCGCCGGGGAACCTCGCCGTTGAGACAGCTCAACGAGCGCGCAGCGGTTCGAGAGGATCCATCGAGGCGGCCGCGTCCGCCGTGCTAGACCGCGATCACGCAATTGCGGCCGTGATCCTTTGCGCGACTCAACCGTTCATCCGCTGCACGCATGAGCGCCTCGCTCGTCGTGCCGTCGTGCGGGAACTGGGCAATGCCAATGCTGACCGTGACGGAAAAGCGATCGTTACCGCTCGCGAACGGCGTTGCCTGCACCGCCGCGCGAATTCGCTCGCCGGCCATCAGCGCGGTATCGAGCGCGCCGCGCGGAATCAGCACCATGAACTCCTCGCCGGCGACACGGGCGACGCCTTCGAATGGACGGATCGCATCGAGACAGATGTCGACCACGTTACGCAGCACCTGATCGCCCATATCCCGGCCGAACCGATCGTTGATGCGTCGAAAATTGTCGAGGTCGAGCGCCAGCATCGAAAACGGCGCGCTGCCCAGCTTGGCCCGTTCTATTTCCCGTTCGATCCGATTGATGAACGCCTTGCGGTTGACGGCACCGGTGAGCGGATCCGCCACGGCGAGTTGCTCCAGCTTCACGTTGCTGCGCTGCAGCTCGCGCAGCGCGATTTCCGTTCGCGCCATCGACTCTTGCAAACGCGCCATCAATTCCTCGCGACTGTAGATGGCGGAAAACGAGCCGGCCGCATGGAATGCCTGAACGATTCCATAACTGAGCAGAAAGAAACCGCCGGCGAAGATTGCATGGGCAAGCCACCACATGTGATTCCAGGGCTTGCCAAGCAGGAATGCCAGCGACGACAACGCGAAAGCCATCACCGAGATTCCAAATATCTGCATCAGCGGCGAGCGGATCCTCCGGGCAAGAAGACAGCCGACGTTCACGAGCGATACGAGCATCGCGCCGCCTTCGAGGATGAGCCGGGTCGCAAGCGTACCGGCGAACGGCGTATTGGCGAGCACCGCAACGAGCAAATCGACGACGACGAAGCCCACGAGCCATGCGGCCCAGAACATGCGGTCATGCCGTCGCGCGGCCGGATCGGGCTCGGAGTCCGCACGGTACGAAAGCAAGCCGATAAACAACAGAACCGCCATCACGAGCCGTGAAACCGGGCCATACAACAGGAACAGCCACATGTCGTGGTGTGCGAGCGGAGTGAATGCGCCATGCGGCGCATAGACGATGGCAAACCCCGCAAAACCCAGTGTCAACCAGCGCAAGATCGGATCGCCCGAGCGCCGGTAACACTGCCATGTCACGTAGCAGACGAAAACCCCTTCCAACGTGGCGAGTGCAATCGCAATCTCGTGGAACGTGTGGTCTTCGAATAAAAGCCGGGGATCCTGAAAAAAATGCAGGTAGGCAATCAAATAAGCCGGTAACAAGGCGAATGCAATCACCAGGAAACCGGCGTACCAACGCGTGACGCCACGGACGAGCTGCTCGGGTGCGTCGCGTTCGTTCGTGAGCCCTGTCGTTTCGCTCATAGTATTGGCCCGCTCTCTCGTTGTCTCTCAGTCGGCAATGGACGCCACCACGACGGCCTCGCAGCGGCGCTTTTGCATTCTACGGAAGATTGCGGTCCCTTTGGCCGATTATTCGGTTTCGCGTCGCCGCATTCTTTCAATCGACATTTCGCAAACGTTTGAAAACCGGTTCCGCGATATTCGAACCCTTCTGTCTGAATCCGCCTCGAATGCGCGTCAGCGTGAATCGGGTGCGATAGATACGATCGACGGCATATTTCCGCTCTCGCCGGGGCGCAATCGAACATGCCAACGGGAACTGCCGTTATAAGGCATCCGAGCGAATGCGCTTTGCACGAGGTACGTGATGGTCGAAGGCGATTCGGCCTCGCCATCGCGGCTCGATGCGCTGACCTTATAGACTTCCCGGCCGGACGCACGATCGAAAAAGCGCAACGTCAGCGAGTGGACGAAGCGTTCGCGGCCAGGCCATCGAAACGACCATGCGGGCGGCCGCGGCTCGCATGGCGCTTGCGCCGCGCAGGCGTCATCGACTATCGACACCGACTGAGCATGCGTGTCATAGGCAAACGAAACACGCAAACGCGCGCGAGCCGCCGGCGCCGCGTCGAAGCCGTGCGCCGCAAGCGCATCGGCAATGGCCGACTCGTACCGAGCGGTATCCGCGCTGGCCGGCGTCACGGGCGAATCGGCAAACACATAAGTGCGCGGCCCCGCGTCCAGGGCCGACGCATCAGGTAACGTCGCCCTCACATCCGATTCGATGCCGGCACATCCCGCCAGCATCGCCACGGCAAACCCCATTGCGAACCATCCCGCTTTCAAAATTCAATCTCCTCTTTTCTGTTGGCGCTGCAGTCAGCGTCCCTGGCCATCCGCCGACCGCTATTCGGCAGCCGGCTCGTCCGCTGCCGGCAGCCATATCGTGACGGTCGTGCCGCGTCCCGGCTCGCTTTCGACGCGTACCTCGCCGCCATGCCGCATCACCACCGTCTTGATGAATGCCATGCCGAGCCCCGCTCCACCGGAGGCCGGCTGCCCCGGTGCCTGGAACCGCCGAAACGGTTCGAACAAATGACGCTGCATCGCCAACGGGATGCCATAGCCCTCATCGGCAACCGTGCATTGGACGCGGTGCGGCGGCGCGGCGGCCACGGATACCTTGACCACTGTATCGTTCGGGCTGTACTTGATCGCGTTGTCGATGACGTTTGCGATAGCACGCGTCATGAGCGATCGATCGGCCGCTACCCAGTATTCCCTGTCACCGAGATTCATATCGACGCCTATGCTCTTGGTGCGCGCCTGCGGCCACAACTCGTCGCCGGCGTCGGCGACGATATCGGCGAGATTCGTCGGCTCGAGCGAATAGGTCTGCGATTCGGCACGCGCGAGCTGAACGAAATCGTCCGCGAGTTTCAGTGCGCGGTGCGCGTGGCGTTCGATGCGTTCCAGCAACATGCGTGTACGCTCCGAGTCGCTGCTCGTGCGCTCGAGCTCGACGAGCGCGAGGATCGATGCATGCCGCGAGCGCATATCGTGCGACAACAGGCGCAGCGCATCTTCGCGCCCCCGCTCTGCCGCGTGAAGCGCCGTCACTTCGACGAGCCCGGCCACCCAGCTGCCCGACTCTTCGCCTTGCTCGCTTCTGCAACGGGCGTAACGCAGCAGATAGTCGTGCCCGGACGGATCGCGCACCTCGAGTCCACGCTTCACGATACCGACGCGAGGCCCTCTCGGATCAAGCACCGCCGGCCAACGCGCGCGCAGTTCGGCCTCTTCTTCGAGCCCCGTTCCGATCGCCTTGATCAGCGTGAACTTGCCGAGCACATCGGTAAGCGGACGGCCTCGCGGGTCAGGGCTGGCAATACGTACGAAATGCGAGCGCGCGGCCTTGTTGGAAAGTACGACGATGCCCTGTCTATCCGCTACGATCACGGGTTCGGGCACGCTGTTCAGACTGTCCCACACGAAACGCTTCATATCTTGCAGGCGGTGGGCGGCACGTTCGACGAGCGCGATCTGGCGCTCGAGCACATCGCCGCCGAAGCGTTGCGACGGCGCCGGCGGCTCCGGTAACAGGTGTGGTTCGGCGTCGAGCTGCCTGAGCTCGCGGCGCAAGCGGGACATCGTCATTTCGAGCCGGCGCCAGCTCCACAACGGGTAGAGCACGCTCAATCCGAGCAAGGCGGGCACGGGCGAAATCCACGCGCGCGCCCCATGCAGCAGCAGCGCGCTCATCGCGAGCGATGCTGCACCCAGCGCGAGGGTCAGTACGAGCGAGCGCCATGGCGAAAGCACGAACACGCCCGCGAGCAGCACCACCAAAGGAATCAGCGAGGCCGCCACGACCCAGCCGGCCGTCACGGGCGAGATGATGCGGTCCGACAGCAATGCGTCCAGCACTTCAGCGTGGACTTCGACATCGGACAACGTGCCGATCCTCCCCGAAACGGGCGTCGCGTAGTTGCCCGACAGGCCCTCCGCGGTCACGCCGACAAAAACGACCTTGCCGCGCAAGGCCCCGGGGGCCACGGCACCGCTCAACAGTCTGGCTGCCGAGATGCGCAGACGTGCGGACGCGTTCGAACCGAACGGGATCAATACGGGGTGCGTCGGCAGCATGCCCACGGCAGCGTCGCGCGCAATGTAGCGCCCGTGCGCCAGCGGAAGTTTGCCGCTTCGAATGGCGTCGTAGACGAGCATATCGATATATGGCCAGCGCGACGCATCCCCGCCCTCGTCCGGATCGATCGAGCGCACAACGCTGTCCGGATCGGCGTCCAGGTCGATATGCCCCATTCCCGCCGCTGCCCTCGCGATCGGCCCGACGGGCACGACGGCGATGTCCGACGCGCGGTCTTCCGCATGGGCGAGCAACACCGGAAGATACGTCGGTACGGCACGGATGGCATCGGCCAGGACCCGGTCGTTCGGCGTCGGCTCCGTGAGCAGCACATCGTAGACCACAGCCGCCGCGCCGCTTTTTCCCACGGCGTCGAGAACGCGCGCTTGCAGGTCGCGCGGCCACGGCCAGCGCCCGAATTTGGCAATGCTTTCGTCGTCCATTTCCACGATCGCGATGTCGGGCACCACCGGCCGTGAAGAAAACGACAGCATGTGGTCGTACACCATGCGATCGAGCCCGGCCGTCGCCTGCCTCATGACGGCCAGCACGACGATCAGGATCGTGAAAAAGCCTATCGTCAACCACTCGATCAGATAACGTTTCGCCTCCGGGCCCCATCGGCGAGAGGATTCATCATTGCTCGAGCTCGCCGGGGATCCGCGCACCGAGTCATGGCTCATTTGAGAACTCGTTTACTTGGCGAGCGTAAATGAACGCACGCGCGATGCCGTCTCGTAGAATTGGCCGTTCTCGAATTGTTCAGCTACGACGGTCCAGTAATAAACGCCCGCGCGCAGCCCCGCAACGACGATGTGGTCCGTCGATATGTCGACTTCGTCGACCAGCGGCTCGCGCAGATCTTCGTCGCGCGACAAGATGAAACGATATCGCGTTGGCACGCCAGTGCGGCTCGCGAACCAGCGAAAAGTGTATTCGCGCGAGCCCGGCGAACGCATCGCCGAAGCAGCGAGCTGCATACGGCGGCGCTCGAGTGCGTATACGCGCGCGATTCCCTCCAAGCCGGCGTCATCGATGGCGGAAACGCGAACGAAATAGTTGCCGTCCGGTAGCTCGCCCAGACTCGCATGCGGTGCTTCGCCGCTTGCTTCGATCCGTGCCTCCTTCAACCGGTCCAACATGCCGGCGTCCCGTGCGATCTCGACCCGGTATTGGCGCGCCCCCTCGAGCGCCACGAGTTCGAAGTCCACTTCCGCGCCGTCCTGTATGCGCCCCGGATGCATGAGTTCAGGTGCAGGCAACAGCGCGACCGGTGTCCCTACCGCGCGCCCCGCGCGGGTCAGGCTGCCGAAGCCGGCCGGCACCAGTTGGGCGCCCGCGGACGGCACGCCCAGCGTGCCGTCGCCTTGCGACGAGGTAGCGGGTGCTGCAGCCGCAGCCGGGGCGACCGCAACTGCGCCATCGAGCACTTCGACCGCCGACGTCTGCTCACCGCCGTTCACGCGAAAATGGGTTCCGCGCACGCCCGCCACAATCGGCGCCGCGCGTATCTCGAACCGGTCGCGCGGCTTCTTCGCGTGCGTCACTTCGCTTTCGACTTCGCCGCGCCGCAACTCGAGCCGGCGTTCGCTCGCCTCGCCGAGCAGCGTGCGAGTCATTGTCGCGAGCGTCACCACCGTTTCGTGGGCGAGACTGACATGCGAGCCGTCGTCGAACTCGATCGTCGCAAACCCGTTTTTACCCGTCGCGATCGAATCGCCCTCGCTCAGCGAGACGCCCGGCACGAGCGGCAACGGCGGGGCGTTGCCGATTGCGTAAGTCGCATTCCCGCTCGTGGCAACGACACGCGCAGCGAGCGGCTCGCGCCGCAACAACGCGACGGGAAGGCGCAGCGTGGTGCCGGGCTTCAGTTGCCGGGGAGCCGGCACCCGATTGATGCGCGCAATTACGCGCCAATCATCGATTTCTTGCAGGTACCTTTGCGCAACGGTATATAGCGTATCGCCGCGCTGCGCCGCATAAGAAATCATCGCCGATTGATTTGCCGGCGCTTGCGCGAAAACGTCGGGCGGCCCACATGAAAGGCACGCGAATAAGACCGTCAACGCCATCATGCGAGCTGCAAACGGCTCGATTGAATGGGCCGCCGGCCTGTATTTTACGCGACGCAGATATTGACGAGGTTGCGGTGGCATCAGACGGAAAAAGTAGGAGTCTCCAGATATTACGCAGACCTATTCATTTTTTCAACGATTTGCGTGTTACAAGCCAATCCATTAGCCCCATTTGCGGCACGGGTAATCCCGTTCATCGCCGATTTCCGACGATCGTAACTGCTCGCATCGACTACAAACGTTTGCCTCCCATGCCACGAACTCTTAACAAATGTTAACTGCGATCCATTTTTCGCTCGAGCGCGGCGAAGCGTAGTGCTCGTCGCGGCATCCGGCGCTAAAATGCGCGAGCCCTGCAAAAAGACATTTCGACGAGAACCCGTTGGCCCGATCACCGGGAGTGGACAGTGAAGATTGCGTATCTGGAAGACGATGAAAGCCAGATTGAACGTGTTAGCGAGATTTTGTCTGACAAAGGCCATGAATGCCGGATATTCGTCGATGGAAGCCAGCTGATTCGCCAACTGAAGCGCGAAACCTTCGACATGCTGCTGCTCGATTGGCAGGTGCCGGGAGTAACGGGACATCAGGTTTTGCAATGGGCACGCTCAAACCTGACAGAGCGCGTGCCGGTGATATTCATGACGAGCCGCTCGGAGGAACGCGACATCGTGTCGGCACTGGGTGCCGGCGCCGACGATTACATCATCAAGCCCATCCGCGAGGGCGAATTCATCGCGCGCATCGACGCGCTTGCGCGCCGCGCGCGCCCTCATACCGCATCGACGCCCGCACCCATCGAAGTCGGTCGTTATCGGATCGATGCGGCAACCCGGACGTGTTTTCTCGCAGGCGTGCCGATCGAACTGACGAGCCGTGAGTTCGACCTCGCACTGCTCATGTTTCAGTACATCGGACGCATCCTGTCGCGGGAACATATCGGCGGCGTAGTCTGGGGGCAGCCCCCCGATGCCATCTCGCGCACGCTGGACACTCACATGTCCAGAGTTCGTTCGAAACTTCAGCTCCGCCCCGAAAATGGGTTCCGACTCACCCCCGTTTATGGGCATGGCTATCGGCTCGACATCGTGGCACCGCTGACAGGCGACAAGCCCGCCGTGTAGGGCCGTCTTCAACCCCCGCGGCAATCCCGTATCAACTTTTGCGGCGTCGCGCCGTTATTGGAGATAGTCGCGCCCGTTTGGCACCGGGCCGACGGTTTTCCGGGGGATTGTCGATCAAATGGTGGATGCCACAACCGGTCCGCATATCGAAACGCCGCAGGCACGACCGCGTCGCCGCGCAAATGCCAGGGGCGGTTTGCGCACCCGCAGCCTGCGGCTGCAAAGTTACCTGCTTATTGCAGCGCTCTGGCTTGCGCTCGGCATCTTGACCGCATGGGACGAGCATGTCGAAATGAGCAACGCTCGCGCAGGCGCGACCGCGCTTTCCGACGCGCTTGCCGCTCACACCGTGCGCGTCATGCGGGAAGCCGAACAGGTCGCCGCGCTCGTTTCGTGGCAAGTTCAAAATGACGGCGTTTCGATCCCCCTTGCCTATTACGTGGATTCGGGCTTGCTGAAGCTCGACGTATTCGTGCAAGTGGCCGTCATCGATTCGCAGGGCTTCCTGCGTGCGTCGACGATTCCCGGCTTCAAGCCAATCGATCTTTCCGATCGAGAGCATTTCAAGGTCCATCTGCACAACGCGAGCACCGAACTGGTGATCGGCAAGCCCATCGTCGGGCGTGCAAGCGGCAAACCTTCATTGCAGTTGTCGCAGCGAATCAACAGCCACGACGGGCATTTTCTCGGTGTCGTCGTCGTATCGGTGGATCCCTCGTACTTCACGGAGCTCTACAACGGTCTGCGCATCGGCAAGGACGGCATCGTGACGGTCGTGGGAACGCGCGACTACGTGATCCGCGCGCTCCGGACGGGCCAGTCCAAGTCGATCGGCGCAACCTTGCCGCCCGGCAATCTGCTACGGCGCGCGCTCGAACAACACCGTTCCGGCGACTTGCGCATGCCGTCGTACATGGACGACCAGGACCGCATCGTCAGCTATCGGAAGCTTGCCGACTACCCGCTTGCCGTGGCAGTCGGCTACTCCACCCAGGAATTTCTCGCGCCATGGCGTTTGCGCAGCATGTTCCTGCTGATCGCGGCAGTGTTGTTGTCGCTCTTGATCGTTCTCGCCGATCGTCGCACTCGCGGTCTCGTGCGCAGTCTCGCCGCCGCACATCAGCGCGAGATAGCCAAAGCCGAACAGCTCGACCAGGCCCGCTCGGACGCGGAAGCCGCCTCGCGCGCGAAAAGCGCGTTCCTTGCAACGATGAGTCATGAGATTCGCACGCCGATGAACGGTGTCATCGGCATGACCGAAGTGCTCGCGCGCTCGCCGCTGACAGCCGATCAAAAGGAAATGGTATTCACGATCCGCGATTGCGCGTCCGCGCTTTTGCAGATCATCGACGACATTCTCGACTTTTCGAAGATCGAAGCCGGCAAGCTCCAGATCGAGTCGGTGCCCGTTGCGATCGAGGATGTCGTCGATGGGCTGGCTGCCTCGCTTGCCACAGTGGCCGATGCGCGCGGCGTTGCGCTGCGCACCTATGTGTCGCCCGCGCTGCCCGCGCTCGTGCTCTCCGACGATACCCGCCTGCGGGAAATCCTCTACAACCTGGTTGGCAACGCAATCAAATTCTCCGGCGGCCGGGAAGGTATCGCTGGGCATGTATCGCTGCGGGTGGAGCCCGAGGCTCCGGATGGCGCGACGGTTCGCTTTGCGATCTCGGACAACGGCATCGGCATGTCGCAGGACATGCAAGCCCAACTGTTCCGCCCCTTCAGTCAGGCCGAGACTTCGACGACGCGCCGCTTTGGCGGAACAGGACTTGGACTCGCGATCTGTCGCCGGCTCGCCGCACTGATGGGCGGCGACATCACGGTGACGAGCGAACTCGGCGCGGGATCGACGTTCATCGTCAGACTGCCGCTCGAACGCGTTCCCGATGCACCGGCGCGCGTACAGCAGGATCTGTCCGGACTCGCCTGCATCGTTGCGCCCTCAACCGAATTCAATGCCGACGATATTGCCGCCTACCTGCGCAGCGCCGGGGCCAACGTGCAACTCGCCGAGGATGTCGAGGACGCTCAGCACCGCCTCGCCATCGCCGGCGGCGCCGCACTCCTCGTCTGCGGCGAAGCGATGCGGCCGAGCGCAGCCATCTCGGCGAAGGGCCGCGTCCTGATCTCCTCCGGACGCAGCCTCGTGCTGCAGTCGGAACCCGACGGCACCGTGGTGGCGGGCGCGCAGGCGTTGCGCCGACGCGCACTCGTGGATGCGCTGGCGCTGGCAGCCGGGCGCGGCGCACCGCACTGCAGCGCCAGCGGCGACGCCGCGGTTGCCGAAGGTCAGCACGCGAGGGCGGCGCCGAACGCGCCCAAGATACTCGTCGCGGAAGACGACCAGATCAATCGCAAGGTCATCGGGCGACAGCTCGAATTGCTCGGCTACACGGCCGATATGGCAACCGATGGAGAAGAAGCGCTGCAAATGTGGCTTGCGGCACCGTATGGCCTCATTCTCACCGACTTGCACATGCCGAATCGCGACGGCTATGAACTGGCGCAGACCATCCGCGCCCAGGAGGCAAGCGTTGCACGCAAGCGCGTGCCGATCGTGGCACTGACGGCCAATGCGATTCATGGGGAGGCGAGCCGCGCAAAAGCGCTCGGCATAGACGACTATCTGACGAAGCCGCTCAAGCTCGTACTCCTGCAGCAGGCTATCGAACAATGGCTTGCACCCTCGCAACACACTGCGCCGCCCGATAACCTCACCGCCGAGCCAGCCGGCGCGCCGCAAGAGACCGCCGTCGTCGAATCGGCGCAAGCCTGCGATTTCTCGTCCGTCGTCGATTTGAGCATCCTGCGTGGAATCGTCGGCGACGACAACGAAACGGTGCAGGCGTTGCTCTCGGAGTACGTCGAATGCTCCGCCGGGCTCGCGCAGCAACTGCTCGAGCATCTGAGCGCGCGACGCGCCCCTGAGGCTGCTGCCGTCGCTCATAAGCTGAAATCTTCATCGCGTTCGATCGGCGCGCTCGCCCTCGGCGAGCTCTGCGCGCGCATCGAAAGCGATGCAAGGGAAGCGGTGGATATGTCTTTTACCGAACTGAGCACTCGATTCGGCGCGGCCTACAGTAAGGTCGTCGAAGCCGCACGCGCGCTCTCGCAAGCCTTGCCGTCGTAGCCACGAGGGTTGGCTGGCAGGCATTGGGGCCGCACCCGCGCTCGACGCGCCGAGGGGTGAGCCCGTTGAGAGACGATCCGCGTATTCTCGTTGCAGCCGATACCGTGCACCACGCCGTGCCCGTCGCCCGGAGGCTGGCCGACACATTCGCCGCAGTGCGCGTCTCGACGAACCCCGCCGACATCGCTTCGGACTTCGAAGCCTATGGCCCGAACGTGCTCGTGCTGGCCTTCGATACGCTCGATGGCGCGAAGCGTTGCTGCGATCGGCTTTACGGCGAAAGCACGCTCGTTCACGAGACCGCTCACAAAACGATCGTGCTGTGCGGCCCCGACGATGTTCGGCGGGTCTACGACGCGTGCAAGGAAGGCACATTCGACGACTACGTCGTCTTCTGGCCCGCGACCCATGACGGCCCGCGCCTCGCGCTGGCCATCGACCATGCGCTGCACCTGCTGTCGAACGGCCAATCGGACGCGCCGGCCGCAGGCCGGCTGGCTGCGTATGCGCGTCACCTGGCAAGCCTCGAGCCCGCGTTGGAACGCTACGCCCGCTCGTTCGCCGCGCAAGTCGACGTGACGCACACGGTGGCCGCGGCAACGCCTTGCCTCGAGGGCAACGGCGACGCGTTGCGCAGCCACTTCGATCGGCTGGGGGAATCGGTGGACGCGCTTTGCCGCGCGGCCCAGGCGTTGGCGAGTGCGCTCGGGCCGCAATTGCGCGCGGCGCACGCGATGAACGCCATCACGGGCCACCTGCGCCCGCATGTGCTCGCCGTCGACGACGATGGCCTGCAGCGCTGCACGCTCGAACGGTTGCTCGCCGGTACGCGCGTCGATCTGACTTGCGCCGCGAGCGGCGCACAGGCCTTTCGCGCGATCCGGGCTCGCCGCCCGGATCTCGTGCTCATGGACGTGGACTTGCCCGACCTGAGCGGAATGGAGCTGACCCGCCGCCTCAAATCCGTCGAGCCTCTGGCGCAGATTCCGATCATCATGGTGACCGGCGAAAGCCGGCGCACCGTGGTCCTGGAAAGCGTTCGAGCAGGCGCAGCCGATTTCATGGTGAAGCCGTTTTGCCGCTCGACGCTGATCGACAAACTCGAGGCATTCCTGCCCGGCGCCATCGTCTGAGCGGCCCCGGCGAGAGCGGGCTTTAGCGCGCGACGCGGAATTGCTCGGGGTCCTTCCCTTTCAGCCAGCGGGGCCGCGGTCCCCGGCCGCCCCAGGTCTCGCCGGTTTCCGGATCGCGAAATTGCGGCACGCGATTGGTTGGTTTGGCCTTACGGCGCGTACCGAAAACGTCTTCGGGCGTAAAGCCGAATGCGGCAATCGTTTCGCGAATCTGTTGCAGCGCATGCTGTGCTTCGGCGCGGCGCGCATCTTCGATTTGCGCATCCAATTCCTGCTTTTTCGCAAGTAGTTCTTTGTAGGTCGACACGGACTCTTTCCTCCAATATCAGAAGCCAAACGGAACGCATTCTAGCGGTGCTTGCGGCAATTGTGGAATGGCGCGGTGAAATATTCATCCATTCGGCCAGGTTCGAATATGCGTTATTGCGCTCGACACGCGCACTAGCAATGCTCGCGCCCGCTCATTCGCACATTGCCGCGGCGATTATTGCGAATCGTTCGTCGATATAGGAAAAAAAAGCAAAAGAAAAGACAAACCCCCTCTTCGCGACCGCAAAGGCGCGCAAAAAAGGGGGCTCGGCAGATCGGGGATACGGCGCTCGCGCAGCCTTACGCCGATGCCGCGGCAGCGGCGACTTCCGACGCCACCTCGTCAACCGCTTCACGCGCGAGGCGCACGATCTCGTCGACGTCGGCACGCGTCGTAATGAGCGGCGGTGCGAAGCCGAGAATGTCGCCGTGCGGCATGGCGCGGGCGATGAGTCCGCGCCGCAGCGCCGCGGCCGATACTCGCGGGCCGACTTTGAGCCCCGCATCGAACGCACGCCGCTCGTCCTTGTCGGCCATGAACTCGAGCGCGGCCAACATGCCCGCACCACGCACCTCGCCGACGAGAGGATGAGCGTCGAACGCCGCATGCAGCCGTTCGAGCAGGTAGGCTCCGCTCGATGCCGCATTTTCGGCAATGCGCTCGCGCTCGAGAATATCTAGATTGGCGAGCGCCGCCGCCGCGCAAATCGGGTGACCCGAGTAGGTCCACCCGTGCCCCATCGCGCCGAACTCGCTAGAGGCTTTGTCGATGACGTCCCAGACACGTTCGCCGACGATCACGCCGGAAAGCGGTGCATAGGCACTCGTCAGTCCTTTCGCGACCGTGATCAGATCGGGCTGAATGCCGTAATGCTGGGAGCCCATTTTCGAGCCGAGTCGCCCGAAACCGCATACCACCTCGTCGGCAATCAGCAAAATGTCATGCTTTTTCAAGACTTGCTGGATGGCGGGCCAATAGCCGGCCGGCGGCGGCACGATGCCGCCCGTACCCATTACGGGTTCGCCGATGAATGCGGCGATGGTATCGGCACCTTCGCGGGCGATGAGTTTTTCGAGTTCGTCCACACAGTAGGCGACGAATTGAGCTTCGTTCATGCCGGCCGGCGCCTTGCGGTACCAATGCGGGCAAACGGTATGCTTGACGCGGTCGATCGGCAGATCGAAGCATTGATGAAAGCTCGCCAGACCGGTCAGGCTACCTGTCACGATGCCGGAACCGTGGTACCCGCGATCGCGAGAAATGATCTTCTTCTTGTTGGGGCGTCCGAGCACATTGTTGTAGTACCAGACGAGCTTGATCTGTGTTTCGTTCGCGTCCGAGCCGGACATGCCGTAATAGACCTTCTTCATGCCCTGGGGCGCCCAGTCGATGATGCGTGCGGACAGTTCGATCACCGTGTCGGTCGAGTGGCCGACGTACGTATGGTAATAAGCAAGCTTTTTAGCCTGTTCGTAAATCGCCTCGGCCACCTCCGTGCGCCCGTAGCCGATGTTGACGCAATACAGGCCCGCGAAGGCGTCGATATACGAGCGCCCCTCGTGGTCCTCGATACGTATTCCCTTTGCCCCGGTGACGATGCGCCCCGGCAGCACGCCGGCGGCGTGATCGTGGGCATGCGTCGACGGGTGCATGAAGTGGGCGCGGTCCGCCGCAAAGAGACGTTCGAATTCAGTCATGGGATTCTCCAAAAAAGTTCGGGCTGCATCAGGTTTTCAGAATGCGGCGGCTTCGCTCGCCGGGAGGCCGAGCTGGCCCAGGCAGAAATATTTGGTCTCGACGAACGGTTCGAAGCCCTCGCTCCCGCCTTCCCGGCCGAGGCCCGAAGCCTTCATGCCGCCGAACGGAATCGGCGCCCCCGTGAATCGCGCGCCGTTGACCGACACCATGGCGAAGTCGAGCCGGCGAATGAGCTGAAAAATGGTGTTCACATTCGTCGAACAGACATAGGCGGCGAGGCCATAGTCGGTGTCGTTCGCCCGTCGTATCGCTTCGTCGAGCGAATCGAACGAAGAGACGGCCGAGATCGGCGCGAAGTTTTCCTCGTCGTAGACACGCATGCCGGGCGCCGCATCGGCGATCACCGTCGGCTCGAAGAACCAGCCGCCCAACGGATGCGGCGCGCCGCCCGTCGTAATGCGCGCGCCGCGGTGGCGTGCGTCGGCCACGCGTGCCAGCGTCGCATCAAATGCCGCCTGATGCATGAGCGGACCGATATCGACATCGGCTTCGAATGACGGACCGACTTTCAATGCGCGAACCGCCTGCGTATAACGTTCGACGAATGCGTCGTAGAGCTCGCGCGCGACGAGGATCCGGTTCGCCGCGCAGCAATCCTGGCCCGAGGTCTGAAACTTCGCCGCAACGGCGACCGTGACGGCTTGCTCGAGATTCGCATCTGCCGCGACGACGAATGGAGCATTGCCGCCCAGCTCGAGCGCGATCTTTTTGATGCCGGCCCGCGCGGCGGCGCGGGTCACGAGCGCACCGACGCGTGTCGATCCCGTGAAGCTCACGGCTCGCACGCGCGCGTCGCGAACGAGCGTCTCCATTGCCATTTGAGGATCGCCGAGCACCACGTTGAATACGCCCGGAGCAAATCCGGCCTCTTCCGCGAGCTGCGCAAGCGCCAGGGCCGAGAACGGTGTCTCGTGGGCCGGCTTGATCACGACGGTGCACCCGGCGCCAAGGGCAGCGGCGGCCTTGCGCGTGATCATGGCGACCGGAAAGTTCCAGGGCGTGATGAGCGCAGCCACGCCAACCGGCTCGATGACCGTGCCGGGGTGCGCATCGTCGATGTGTGCGGCGATATTGCGTCCGGCCAGGCGTTTGGCCTCGTGAGCGAACCAGTCGATGAAACTCGCCGCGTAGGCGATTTCGCCACGCGCCTCTTTGAGCGGCTTGCCCTGCTCGAGAGAAACGATCGCTGCCAGATCGTCGCGATGCCGCGCAACGAGCTCATGCCAACGCGAAAGCGCCGCCGCGCGTTCGTTGACTGGCGTCCAGCGCCAACGCTCGAATGCGCGTTGCGCCGCCGCGATCGCGCTTTCGATCTGCGAGTGCGTCAGCATCGGCACATGACCGAGCAGGCTTTGATCCGCCGGATTCAGCACGGCGACCGTTTTGGCATCGTCACTATGCACCCAACGTCCGTCGATGTAGCAAAGCGACTTCATTAGTACGGGATGACCCAGCAACATGGAAGACTCCTTCGTCGATCGATCCATGTCTCTCACTGTATCGGCCGACGCTCCGCGACATTTTTGGTTTTGTGCCGCTGCACAAGCACTTTTTTTCGTTTGAACGGCCGGTTGCACGAATTTTTCCGAGCGCAGCAAAACCGGATCAATTGCCGGGGGACTCGGCGCCCGCCGCCACGACCCACCGCGGCGCGTCGCTTGGCGAAGCCTTGACGACCTTGGTCACGATGTAGGTGAAATAGCGCTCGATTCCGAGCTCGTCAGTGAGCAGCGAATCGATGAAACGCTGGTAATGATCGATATCGCGCGAAGCGACATGCATGACATAGTCGACCCCGCCTCCGGTCGCATAGCACTGCTCGACCTCGGACGCCGCCGCGATGCGCTCCTCGAAGCGCCGCATATCGTGAGCCGTGTGGCGCGCGAGCGTGACTTCGACGACGATGCGGCTTCCCTTGAACGCTCCCACCCAATCGATCTCGGCACGATAGCCGCGGATGAGTCCGATGTCCTCCAATCGGCGCACGCGCTCCCACACCGGCGAGATCGAGAGATTCACTTCCTCCGCGAGACGCGACTTGGTGATCCGGCCGTCGCGCGCCAGCACGCGCAGGATGGCGAGATCGTAGCGGTCGAGCTTGTATCCGTTCCCGTTCATCGCGTGCTCTTCGTCGTGAATTCGACCGGCCGCTCAGTGCGTCGCGATGCCGCGTTCGACGACCTCGGCCACCACCGCGACGGTATCGCCCACCCGGACCAGACCTGGAAAGTGACGCGCCGCGAAGATGCCGCCGCGGCGCGCGCGGTACTCGCGGGGCCGCGCGCCCGTACGTGTGATGTCGTGCACGCGCGCCAGCACCTCCCCTGCTTCGACGGTATCGCCGAGGTCTTTGCACATCTCGATCAAGCCATCGTGCTCGCTCGTCGTGTAGCAATCCCCATCAGGCATATCGAGCAACGTCGTCGTGCGCGGTGCCGCGCGAGTGCCGGCATCGGCATCGCAGATGCCGGCGTGAGCCAGAAATCCACGCACGCCGCGCTCGGCAATGCGAACGCTCGACGCGCTTGCGCTTCCACCGCCGCCGAGTTCGGTCGTCACGAAGACTTTGCCCGCCTCTTCCGCCGCCGTATCGAAGAGTCCCACGCTGTCGAGTTCGAGCATACGCATCGAATAGGGCGCACCGAATGCGCGCATCGCGGCGTCGGCACGGGCCTGCTGTTGCGCATCCGGCAATACGTGAACCGCCGCAAACGGTACGAAGTCGAGTGTCTTGCCGCCCGCGTGAATATCGAGCACGTAATCGGCGAGCGGCAGCAGATGGCGCTGAAAAAAGTCGGCGATTTTCTCGGTCACCGTACCGTCGGGACGCCCCGGAAAGCTGCGATTGAGGTTGCCCTTGTCGATCGGCGAGGTACGGGTGCCCGCGCGAAACGCAGGGTAGTTCATGAACGGCACGACGATCACGCGCCCGGCGATCTCGCTCGCCTTGAGTGTCGAAGCCAGCTTCGACAGTGCAATCGGTCCTTCATACTCGTCGCCATGATTGCCGCCGGTAATGAGCGCCGTCGGCCCCGCGCCGCGCTTGATCACCGTGATCGGGATCATGACCGCCCCCCACGCGGAGGCATCGTGCGAGTGGGGCAGCTTCAAAAAACCGTGCTGTTCGCCTTCGGCTTCGAAGTCGATCGTCGGTTGAATCGGGGAAGCGCGCATCGTCCCTCACTCCTTCACGAAGAGCCGTCGCGGCGTGTTGCAAAACGTCTCGACCCCGTTCGCCGTGATGAGAATGCTCTCCGTGATCTCCAGCCCCCAATCGTCGAGCCACAGCCCCGGCATGAAGTGGAACGTCATACCGGGCTCCAGTACAGTCTTGTCGCCAGGGCGCAAGCTCATCGTGCGCTCGCCCCAATCGGGCGGGTAGCTTGCACCGATCGGATAACCGCAGCGGCTGTTCTTCTCGATGCCGAATTTCCTGAGTACGGCGAAGAATGCGTTGGCGATGTCCTCGCAGGTATTGCCCGGTTTCGCGGCCTGCAGGCCCGCTTCGATGCCTTCGACGACAGCACGCTCGCCCTCCACGAAATGCTTCGGCGGCTTGCCGAGATAGACGGTGCGCGATTGCGGGCAGTGGTAGCGCCGGTAGCATCCGGCAATCTCGAAGAACGTCCCCGCATCGCGGGCGAACGGGGTGTCGTCCCATGTCAGATGCGGTGCGGCCGCATCGGCGCCCGTCGGCAAAAGCGGCACGATGGCCGGATAGTCGCCGCCGTGTTCTCCCACACCGGTCACGCCCGCTGCAAAAATTTCGGCCACGAGATCGTTTTTGCGCATACCGGGTTCGATACGCTCGACGATGTGCGCGTGCATCTTCTCGACAATGCGCGCCGCGATCCGCATGTATTCGATTTCGCGCGGCGACTTGACGGCCCGTTGCCAATTGACGAGCCCTGTCGCATCGACCCACTTCGCGTTGGGCAGGTTGCGCGCGAGCGACGCGAAGGCCGCCGCGCTGAAGTAGTAGTTGTCGAGCTCGACGCCGATGCGCAACCCACCCCACCCGCGCGCCTCGATCACCTCGCGCGAGAGGTAGTCCATCGGATGGCGCTCGCGCGACTGGACGTAGTGGTCGGGATAGCCGACGATCTGCGCATGGTCCATGAAGACCGTGCGCTTGGCACCGTTCGCGTCCTGTCCGCGCCCGAACCAGATCGGCTCTCCGTCGTGGGCCAGCACGACGCATTGATGCACGTAGAACGACCAGCCGTCGTACCCCGTGAGCCAGGCCATATTGCTCGGGTCCGTGACGATCAGCAAATCGATTCCCGAGTTCGCCATCGCGCGGCGCGCCTTGGCTATACGCGCGTCGTATTCGCTCCGCTCGAACGGCAGACGTACGGCCGCCGCCACAGGTTCGCCCTTCAATTGTTGCCGGATGTCTTCCGCCATATGCTCCTCTCGCATCGATCCCGGTCTGCTCCGCACCGCGACAGACCGCATTCCAACTCTCATACGTTACGAAACGCGGTACCCGCCCCGGCCGCGCGCACGCGCTCGAGCGCGAGTGCCGCGATCGCCGTGTCCTGCGCACCGGTGCCTGTCAGATCGCATATCGTCACGTCGTCGGCGCTCGTGCGTCCCGCGGCACGGCCCGCAACGATTGCCCCGAGCTCGGGGAATACCGCATCCCGTTCGCACACCCCGGATTCGATCGCGTGGCGAAGCTCACCCAACACGCGCGTCTGACTGAGGCGGTCGCAGATATAGCGCGCCTGCGCCAACACAGCGGGCGCGATCTCGTTCTTGTGCTCGGCGTCCGATCCCATCGCCGTGATATGGAGCCCGGGGTGCAAATCGCCCGGACCGACGAGCGGCTCGCGGCTGGGCGTCGTCGTGATGGCAATATCGGCGCAACGCAATGCCGCACCGACGTCCGACATCACCTCGCAAGGCAAGCCGAGCGTCCCGCGCACATCGGCCGCCAACCGCTCGGCCGAGGCCCGCTTGCGCGCCCAGACGGTCACGGCCTCGATATCGCGAATGAGCATCAGTGCCTGGAGTTGCAGGCGTGCCTGCTCTCCCGCGCCGATGACCGCTGCCCGCTTCGCATCCGGTCGCGCGAGCCAGCGCGCCGCAACGGCGCCGGCTGCGGCCGTTCGCACCGCGGTCAGATAGCCGTTGTCGAGCAGCACCGCCTGCGTGAGGCCCGTCTTCGCCGACAGCACGAGCATGAGCCCATTCAGACTCGGTAGCCCGAGCGCCGGATTGTCGAAAAAGCCGGGACTCACCTTGATCGCGAAGCTCTCGAAACGCGGCAGATAGGCTGTCTTCACGTCGACCTCGCCGCGATGCGCGGGCACATCCAATCGAAGAACCGGCGGCATGGCGATCGCTTCCGTCGCCAGAGAGACGAACGCCGCCTCCACTTGATCGATGGCCGCGCGGTCGAGCGGCACGAGTTCGCGAAGCGTTGCTTCGCCGGCAATGAGAATGTCGCTCATGAGAAGACGTGCTCCGGTTCGACGTCTGGCGCTTCGAGCAGCAAGCGTCGATGCAGATCCATATCGATGTTCGCGCCGCTTGCGATGAGAACGATCGGACCGCGGCGCGCCCGCGTCGAAGCCGACACCGCACCGCCGAGCACGGCGGCTATGCCGACCGCGGCGGCGCCCTCCAGGATCAGCCGCTCGTGCCGATACGCATGGACGATGGCACGTGCGATCGCTTCCTCATCGACCAAAAGCGCATCGTCGATCAACGATCGCGTCATCGAAAAGGTGTATCGATTCGCAAGACCGATGCCGCCGCCCAGCGAATCGGCCAATGTCGCGATTTCGTCGACGCATACGGGTTTGCCGGCTGCAAGGCTGGCGTGCATGGCCGCGCCGCTGCGCATCGTGACGCCCGTGAGCTTGACGTCGGGACAGCACTGCCGGGCCGCGAATGCAACACCGGAAAAAAGGCCGCCGCCTGACAGCGGCACCACGATCTGCGCGGCGGCGGGCAGCGCTTCGATGATTTCGAGCCCGATCGTCGCCTGCCCGGCGATGACATCGAGGTCGTCGAAGGGCGGCACATACGCGAGCCCTTCTTGCACCGCGAGCCGCGCCGCTTCCCGTTCGGCGTCGTCCTGGCTGTTGCCGGCCAGACATACCTTCGCGCCGAGCGCCCGCACGGCTTGCACCTTGTTCTGAGGAACCCGCGACGAAAGGCAGACCGTGGCCTCGAGACCCAGCGCGTGCGCGGCATGCGCGACCGCCCGGCCGTGATTGCCCGTCGATGCGGTAACGACGCGCGTCACACCGCGCTCGGCCAATTGCGCGAGCGCGTTCGTCGCGCCGCGGATCTTGAAGCTGCCCGTCGGCTGCACGGTTTCGAGCTTCAGGTAGACGCGGGTACCGGCGAGCTCGGAAAGGCTCGCGGATTCGACGAGCGGCGTAGGGACGACACGGCCCATAAGGCGACGCCGCGCACGGTAGACATCGGCAAGCGAAATGACTGACATAGACGGGTACACCGATAAAAGTCGAGCGCGGCCCCAAGGGCATGCGGCTCATCAGTGTTGCCCAGTCTAATGTCCTGAAAAACGAATTCGATTGTCCTAGTTCATTTCGGATTCGGCGCACGCGTTCGATCGATACCGTCAATCGACCGCGTGGACCTGCGGATATTGTTCGAACACCTCGCGTACGGTCTGCAGCGCCTCGGCGAAGACGTCGTCGCTCACTTCCGCCCCCACGCACAGCCGCACCGCATTCGGCCGGCTTTCGACACCGCGCACGAGAAACGGATCGGGCGATGTCACGGCGATATGGCGCTTGCGCAGTGCCCGCACGAGATGATCGGCCTGCCAGTGCTCCGGCACGCGCAGCCAGACAGAGAGTGCGTGGGGATGGCTGCCCTGCACGTAGCTGCCGAGCATCTGCGCGACGAGCGCCTGCCTGCGCGCGAGGCGCTCGCGCTGTATCTGCACGAGGCGGGTAGCCGTACCGTCGTCGATCCAGCGCGTGGCGATCTCCGCCATCGGCGAAGTCGCCATCCAGCTCGAAACGCGCAGCGTACTCTCGGTGCGCAACGCGAGCCGGCGCGGCGTGCTCAGATAACCGATGCGCAGCCCCGCAAGCACCGATTTCGTCATGCTCGTGCAATAGAACGAGAGCTCGGGAATCAGGCTCGAAATCGGCGGCAGGGGCTTCGTGAGCAGCGGACCGTAAACATCGTCTTCGATGACATAAACACCATAGCGCTCCGCGATCCTCGCGATCGCGCGCCGCCGGGATTCAGGCATGAGCGCCACGGTCGGATTGTTCAGATTGGGCGTACAGACCAATGCCGTCACGCGTTCGCTGTCGCAAAGCTCCTCGAAATGCTCGGGGTGGATGCCGAACTCGTCGATCTCGAGACCTTTGAGGGTAAACCCAAGTACGTTGGCCGATCCGATCACGCCGTGATCGGTCAGGCTCTCGCAGACAACGGTATCGCCGGGCCGCACGAGCGATGCGAGCGCGAGAAAAATGCCGTGCGCAGCGCCATTCGTGACGAGCAGCGTATCGGTCGACGCCGGCATGCGAAGCGCGTCGAGCCAGGCCACACCCGCGCGTCGATGATGCTCGAAACCGGCGATCGGCCGAAACGCGCGAATCCAGGGCTGATCTTCGATTTTTGCGAGTTTGGCGCAGATCTTGCGCCACATCGCATCGTGCTCCGGCGTGTGGATGATGCGTGCGATCGAAAAATCGATGACGGAGCGCTCGGCCGTATCGAGCATGTAGTTGGCCATCTTTTCCGTGACGCGCGGGGCGACGAAGCTGCCCCGCCCGACCTCGCAGCGAATGAGCCCCTGGCGCTCGAGCTCCTTGTACGCGTTGGTGACGGTCTGCACGCTGATTTGCAGTTCGCCGGCCACGTCTCGCTGCGGCGGCAGCCGCGTGCCGGCCGTCAGCACCGAGGCTTCGATGTCCGCCGCGATGGCCTTGACGAGCCGTTTGTACTTCGATTCCACGCCGTGGACCGCCCGTACCGCATCGCGCCAATCTTGGATCACTATCTGCCTCCGCTCGTCCCATTTCGCATGGTGTGACAAAACCCACAGGGAGAATTATTGTCCTAGAGCAATCGAGAACAAAAAAATGGCTTTGTATCCTGCGCTCAGGACAAGGTTTCACGGCTTTGGCATCGATCTCGCCGGCCCGATCGCGGGCCTTGTCTGATCAGGCCGGCGCGCTCGTCGCCGAACGGACTCACCCACTACGCTCGGGAATGTCATGAAAGCCAATCGATTCAGCCAGTTGTCAGGATTGCTCATCGCCGGTTGCCTTGTCGCAGCCGGCTTCGTCATGCTCGTACCGAGCGCGTTCGCGGAAACGACGTTGCAACGCATTCAGCGTACCGGCGAAGTCCGCATCGGCTATGCGAACGAAGCCCCGTTCGCCTACACTGCCCCCGACGGTACCGTCACCGGCGAATCTCCTGAGATTGCCAAGAAGGTCTTTGCCAAGCTTGGCGTCAAGAAAGTCGATGCCGTGCTGACGGAATGGGGCTCGCTGATTCCGGGCCTCAAGGCGGGCCGCTTCGACGTCATCGCCGCGGGTATGTACATCACCCCGGAACGGTGCAAGCAGGTTGCGTTCGCCGATCCGCAATACCAGATCCAGGACACGCTGCTCGTGCAAAAAGGCAACCCGAAGAAGCTGCAAAGCTACAAGGACATCGCGAAACTGCCCGACGCGAAGCTTGCGGTCATGTCCGGTACCGTCGAGGTCGGCTACTCGCAGCAAGAAGGCGTGAAAACGGACCAACTCCTGCAGGTACCCGATACGACCGCTCAACTGCAGGCCGTGCGCGCCCGCCGCGTCGATGCCGCCGTCGGCACCGGTCTCACGATGAAGGCGCTTGCGAAGAAGGACCCGGGGCAGGTCGAAGTCGTCACCAGCTTTACCGACGACCCGAAACACACCGGTTACGGCGCGCTGGCGTTTCGCCAGGAGGATACGGACTTGCGCGACGCCGTCGACAAGGTGCTGCACAGCTGGCTCGGCACCCCCGATCATCTGCAAACGGTTGGACCGTTCGGCTTCGACAAGTCGAATCTGACGACCAAAACCGCGGCCGAGGTCTGCAGCGGTAGCTGAGCGGCGGCGTGCCGCCGATTCCCGCGAGCTAACGCCGCCCGCTCCCGAAACATCCGGACACGAGGAAACGTCCAATGTCGGAATTGCTTCCCTTGCTGTTGCGCGGCACACTCGTCACGGTGCAGATCGCCGCGCTCGGCACACTCCTCGCGATCGTCATGGCCTGCGTCGCGACTGCGGCGAAACTCTCGCCGTTCGCGCCGCTGCGCTGGATCGGCAACGTGTACGTCGAGGTGTTTCGCGGCACCTCGTTGCTCGTGCAACTTTTCTGGTTCTTTTTCGTCCTGCCGTTGCCGCCGATCTCCATCAGCATGACGCCGTTCCAGGTGGCAATCATCGGCCTCGGGCTGCACTATGGTGCTTATGGATCCGAGATCCTGCGCGGCGCGCTGCGCTCCGTGCCCGGCGGACAATACGAAGCGGCTCTTGCCCTCAACCTGCCCGCACTGACCCGGCTGCGGCGCATCATTGCCCCCCAAGCGATGATCAACGCGCTGCCGCCCGCCACCAACCTGATGATCGAGTTGCTCAAAGGCACCTCGCTCGTTTCGCTCATCACGCTCTCGGATCTCTCGTTCAGAGCACGCCAGCTGGACCAGGCGACGTTCGAAACCGCCGAGATCTTCACGCTGACACTCGTGATCTACTTCGTGCTCGCTCAATTGCTCGCCACCGTCATGCGTTATTTCGAGCGCCGCGTCAGCCATGGCTACGGTGTCGCGCGGGGAGGCGCCAAATGAACGGCACGGACCGCCTTTTCGATCTCGGCTATGCCGAGCGCATTCTGCCGGCCTTGCTTCACGCGTCGGTCTATACGATCCTCATCACGCTCGTCGGTTTCGCCATTGCGCTGGCGCTGGGGCTCGTTTTCGCCGTACTGCGACGCAGCACCATCAAGCCTGTTTCCTATACGGTGACGTTCATCGTCGAATTCATCCGCAGCACACCGTTGCTGATTCAGGTTTATGTCATCTTCTACGTGCTGCCCGTCTACGGCATCACGATGTCCGCATTGACGGCCGGTACGATCGGAATTGCGCTGCACTATGCGTGCTACACGTCCGAGGTCTATCGCGCGGGATTGAACTGCGTCGCGCGCGGGCAATGGGAAGCCGCGTGCGCGCTTTCGCTATCGCCTTGGCGCACATACCGCAGCATCGTGCTGCCGCAGGCCATTCGTCCCGTCATCCCGGCGCTCGGCAACTATCTCGTGGCCATGTTCAAGGACACGCCTGTGTTGTCGGCGATTACCGTTGTCGAGTTGATGCAGCAGGCGAAGAATATCGGTTCCGAAACGTTCCGCTATCTCGAGCCCATCACGCTCGCCGGCGTTTTCTTTCTGATCATCAGCGTGAGCTTCGCCGCACTCGTGCGTCGCGTCGAACGCGCGGTAAGGCTGCCATGATGAAGACCTCGTCCGACGCGCCGACCAATCCAACCGCCTCTCCCGCAACGCCCGTCATGGAGCAACCGATGAAGCGAGACGACGAACGCACCCTCGCCCAGCGCGGCGAGGATGCCGCGCAAACACCGCAACGAGCGCAAGCCGCACCCATGGTGCGCTTTCTCGGTGTCACCAAACGCTATGGCGCCCTGACGGTGCTCGACGAACTCGATCTCGATGTCGCACCGAACGAAAAAGTTGCGATCATCGGGCCCAGCGGCTCGGGCAAATCGACTCTGCTGCGTGTGCTCATGACGCTGGATCCGCTGACGAGCGGCATGATCGAAGTCGACGGAGAACCCCTCACACACATGCGCAGCGGCGGCAAGCTCGTGCCGGCCTCGCCGCGCCACCTGCGCGCTGTACGCAGCAAGATCGGCATGGTCTTTCAGAGCTTCAATCTGTTTCCGCACATGACCGCGCTGCAAAACACGATCGAAGCGCCGATCCACTCGCTGGGGCTCGCCCGCAACGAAGCCGTCGAACGTGCGCGCGAGCTGCTATCGCTCGTCGGTCTGGCCGACAAATGCAATCACTATCCGTCGCAACTCTCGGGCGGACAGCAGCAGCGCGTCGCGATCGCGCGCGCACTGGCAATGCGGCCGAAAGTCATGCTGTTCGACGAGGTCACGTCCGCGCTCGATCCCGAGCTTTGCGGCGAGGTACTCAATGTGATTCGCCGGCTCGGCGAGGAGCACAACCTGACGATGCTGATGGTCACGCATCAGATGGGATTCGCGAAGGACTTCGCGGACCGCGTCTGTTTCTTTTCGCAGGGAAAGATCGTCGAACAAGGGCCGCCGAGGGAATTCTTCTCCGCACCGAAGCACGAACGGACGCAGCAGTTTTTGCGCGCGGTGCGCGAAGCGCTTTGAGAGCGCCGCAGCCAATCCATGCCGCGCCCCGCCACCTCCCGGCCCAATAGGCGGCAGGCGCGCAAACGCCCTAAAGCACGTTCATCATCGCCAGCGCGGTTTCCTGCAAATAAGGCAGCACGCGCTGCAGCGCCGCTTCAGTCGTTTCCTTGCCGATCGGCATGTTGGTACTGAGCGCGGCAACCGCAACGCCCTGCCGGTTCTTGAGCGCAACGGCGATACCTCGCACGCCGACCTGCAATTGCTGTTCGACGACGGCAAAGCCTTCCGCGCGCGAGCGCCGGATCGCCTCGCGCAACTGCGCCTTGTCCGTTATCGTGAACGGGGTGAACGGCGCGAGCTCCGTCGTATCGAGCCATTCGTTCATGGCGTCCTGATTCGGCTCATGCGCGAGCAGCACCACGCCAGGCGAAGCAAGCGGCGCCGGCACGCGCGCGCCCAGCACGAAACCCGTGGTCATGACGCGCGACGCGCCGTTACGCGCGATGAACACCAGTTCCCATTCGTCCAGCACGCTCACGTAGACCGATTCCTTCAGCGTCGCGCTCAACTGCTGCAAATACGGCTGCACGAGACGAGGCAGACGGGCCGAATCGAAATACGACCAGCCGACTCGCAGCACGCGCGGTGTCAGGCCGTAGAGCTTGCCGTCGGTATAGACATAGCCGAGATGCTCGAGCGTCAGCAGATAGCGGCGCGCGGCGGTACGGGAGAGGCCGGTACGCACCCCGGCTTCGGTCGCCGTCATGCGCGCGTGTTTGTCGTCGAACGCTTCGAGAATGGCGAGCCCCTTCTCGAGCCCGGCGATCCAGTCGCGCTTGTCGAGGGCCGGCGGCCGCTTCATCGAGCGGCTCGCAGACAGTATGAATACGAGCGGGCCCTCGGCACGACCGCGATCCCGGCTTTGCCCAACACCGCGCTCAGCGCTTGCCCATGAGCCATGCCACGACGAACGAAAGCAGACAGCCGATGACGAGATAGGCGGCAACCGGATGCCACGAACCGCCGGCAAAGGCAACGAGTGCCGCCGCGATGAATGGCGTAAAGCCCCCACCTACGACGCTCGCGACCTGATAGCCCACTCCGGCACCGCTATAGCGATAGGACGCGCCAAAAAACTCGGTGAACATCGGCTGTTGCACGCTCACGACCATATCGTGCGAGATGTTGGCAAGCAACACCGCGAAGACGACGATCGGCAGCGTTGCACGCGATTCGAGCGCGAGGAAAAACGGCACGGCCGCCAACGCGCCGATCAAGGCGCCGGTCAAATAAACGCGCCGCCGTCCGAAACGGTCGGCCAGCCACGCGAAGCACGGGATCGTGACGCAGCTGACCGAGCCCACGATCAAGCCGATATGCAGGAAAAGATCGCGCGACATACCGAGGTTTGCCGTCGAGTAACTGAGCGCGAATGTCGTCACGATGTACATCGTGAACAACTCGGCCAGCCGCAGTGCAATGATGAGCGCGAAGCCGCCGGGATGGTTGCGCAGCGCTTCGAGCACCGGCAGGCGCGCCTTGTGGTGCCCGATCTCGACTTCCTTGACGAACTCCTGCGACTCTTCCATGCTCGAGCGAATCCAAAGCGCCACACCGACAAGCACGACGCTGAACAGAAACGGCAGGCGCCATCCCCAGGATTTGAACGCCGCATTGTCGATCGATTGGCTGATGATCGAAACGATCCCCGTCGAAAGAATCAGGCCGACGCCATAACCCACTTGCACACCGCTGCTATAGAACGCTTTCTTGCCTTCCGGCGCGCTTTCAACGGCCATCAACGCGGCGCCGCCCCACTCCCCGCCCACGGCAAAGCCCTGGATGGCCCGCAGCGCGACGAGCAGCACGGGCGCCCACCAGCCGATGCTGGCAAATGTCGGCAACAGCCCGATCGATGCGGTGGACAGCCCCATCAGCATGACGGTCAACACGAGCATGCGCTTGCGGCCGAGACGGTCTCCGAAATGTCCGAAAACGACACCGCCCAATGGCCGGAACAGAAAACCCACGCCGAACGTCGCGAACGCGGCGATCATGCCCATCGCAGGTCCCACGCTCGGGAAAAACGCCGAATTGAACACGAGGGCCGCGACGATGCCGTAAAGCAAAAAATCGTACCAATCGACGACGGCGCCGACGAAGCTGCCGAGCGCGGCTTTTCGCGCGCGGCTTCGCGACGGATCGATCGCGGCCTTGTCGAGTGCGTGAGCTGCTGGAATCATGACGATGTCTCCGGATTGTTCGAATCGACGCGAACGCGCCTGGCCTGTTCGTGCGAGGCTGCGGTACCGCAAAGCACCGCGCTGTGCGACAGTTGCTCGGAGCATAAGCGGGCGAGCTTGCGCAGACAACGGATTTCCGGCGGGCGGCGTGCGATGATCGCAATGTTCCGTGCGATGATCGCACGCTTTCGGGGTTTGCACCGACCGGCCGACCGATCGAAAAACGCTGTGCGCGCGGGCAGGCTCGCAGATAGATGTACTGAATGGTTAAAATTACACGTCGCGGCAAGCGCTGCATGAGCCCGAGGAGGCTGTCCCAATGATCACCGACTTTCCCGATTCGTCCGCAAAGCCGCTCGTCGGTGACAGCGCGCCATCCAATCCGCTTGGCATCGCCGGACTCGAATTCGTGGAGTTCGCGGCGCCCGCGCCCGACGCGCTTGCGCGGCGTTTCGAGCAGCTAGGCTTTACGGCGCGCGCGCGACATGTCAGCAAGGCCGTCACGCTCTACCGCCAGGGCACGATGAACTTCCTGATCAATGCCGAGCCGGACTCGTTCGCGGCCCGCTACGCCGAGGAGTATGGAGCGGGCATTTGCGCGATCGGGGTGCGCGTGAACGATGCGCAACGCGCGTTCGAGCGCGCAACGGAGCGTGGCGCATGGGCCTTCGAAGGCGAAAGCGTCGGTCAGTCGGAACTCGTGATTCCCGCGATTCAAGGCATCGGCAATTCGCACATCTACTTCGTGGATCGGTGGCACGGCCGCGGCGGCGCGACCGGCGACCAGACCATCTTCGATATCGACTTTCGCCCGCTCCCCGCTGCGACCGGCAGCGCAACAACCGGCAGCGACGCCGGCCTGTCGCAGGTCGATCACTTCACGCAGATGGTCGGTGCGGGGCGAATCTCCGAGTGGCTGGACTTTTATCGGGAGATGCTCGACTTTCGCGAGATTCACGAGTTGCACGCCGACTGGCATGTTTCGTCAGATTCGCGCGTCATGCAGTCGCCTTGCGGTGGCATCACGATCCCGCTTTACGAAGAAGGCACGCAGCGCACGCGGCTCTTGCACGAGTATCTGCCCGATCATCCCGGCGAAGGCGTGCAGCACATCGCCCTTGCGACGAACGACATCCTGAGCTGCGTGGATAAGCTACGTGCGAACGGACTCGAGTTTCTCGAACCGCCGCCGCGCTACTACGCGGAAATCGACGCCCGATTGCCGGGGCATGGCCTCGATATCGAGGCGCTGCGCAGCCGTAACGTTCTGGTCGACGGCGCGATCGAGGAAAATGGCGCGCCACGGCTTTTCCTGCAAACGTTCGTCAGGCGCGGGCCCACCGAAATCTTCTTCGAGGTCGTCGAGCGGCGCGGTCATCATGGTTTCGGCGAAGGCAATCTGCAAGCGCTCGAACATGCCCGCGCGGCGGGCTAAGGCCTGCCGACGCGGCGCGGCCGGTGATCGGGCGCATGCTAGAATGCGCCGTCATAGCCGCACCCGCGCAAAATGAAAAAGGCCCCCGTCAAGGCAACCGTGTCCAACGGTAATGAGCTACCCGCCGAAGCCCGCCGCAAATACGATCCCGAAGAAACGAAGCGCAATATCCTCGAAGTCGCCACGCAGGAGTTCTCCGCGATGGGGCTTTCGGGTGCGCGCGTCGACGCGATTGCGGAGCGAACCAATACGACGAAGCGCATGCTCTATTACTACTTCGAGAGCAAGGAAGGGCTTTACGAAGCCGTGCTCGAGAAAGTCTACGGCGATATTCGCACGCTGGAGCAAGCGCTCAACGTCGAAGAACTGGAGCCCGAGGAAGGCATGCGCCGCCTGGTCGAATTCACGTTCGACTATCACGACAAGCACCGCGATTTCGTTCGGCTCATCGCAATCGAGAACGTCCATAGCGCGAAATACATCACGCAGCTGAAGGCATTCAAAAGCCGCAACGTCAGCATCGTCAATACGATCGAAGATTTGCTCGCGCGCGGGGCCGCCGAAGGACGCTTTCGGCCCGATATCGATCCGATCGATCTGCACCTGCTCATCAGTTCGTTCTGCTTTCACCGCATCTCGAACCGTTATACGTTCGGCGCGGCGTTCGGCCGCGACCCCTCGCATCCGCGGTTGCGGACACGGCATCGGGACATGATCGTCGATGCCGTGCTGCGCTTCGTTCGCGAACCGTGATGCAATCAGCGTAGACGCACCAGCGACTACGGCGGCATTGCGCCGCCGTAAGATGGCCCGGTCCCGCGGTGAGCGGGGGCGGTTATGACGCCAGCGAAATCCGCTTGATATCGCCGACGACGAATACGTACGAGAGCGCCCCGATCAGCGCGACTACGCCGATGAAAACGAGCGCGCCGACGAACGATCCCGTTGCCGCGACGATGAAGCCGATCACGAGTGGCGTGACGATGCCCGCGAGGTTCGCCGCGAAGTTGAAGATGCCGCCGGTCAAACCGAGCAAGCCCTCGGGCGCGATGTCGGAAACGAGCGTCCAGCCCAGCGCGGCCATGCCCTGCGCAAAGAACGCAACCGACATGATCGCAATGACGACCGTGTCGCTCTTCACATAGTTGGCCAGCACGATCGTGGACGCGAGCAGGAGCCCGGTGATGATCGGCAGCTTGCGCGCGACGTTCGCCGACTTCCCGCGCCGCAGCAGCGAGTCGGACAACCACCCTCCGAACATCACGCCGATCGAAGCCGCAATGAACGGCAAAATGGCGAAGAAGCCGATCTTGAGCCAACCCATATGCCGTTCAGTGGCCAGATAGGTGGGGAACCAGGTCAGGAAGAAGACCAGCGTCGAATTGCCGGCGAACTGGCCAAGGCAAATCCCCGTGAGCTGGCGATGCTTGAGCAACTCACCGATCGTGCTCCACGAAAAGCTGCTCGATGCGCGTGCACGGTTGCGCTCGTCGCGCGTGAGACCACCGCCCGCCTCGATGTATTCGATCTCGGCCGCATTGGCACGCGGGTGTTCGTGCGGTTCGCGATAAAAGAGCCACCAGACGAGACCGAAGACGATACCGGCCGCGCCCACCACGAAGAACAACGAGCGCCATCCGTAAGCGCCCATCAACGCGAACAGCAACGGACTGAAGCAGGCAAGACCGATGTATTCGCCGACCGTATAAGTCCCGGTGGCCAATGCCCGCTCGCGCTGGGGAAACCAGGTTGCCACGACGCGGCTGTTGGTCGGAAAGCAAGGCGATTCCGAAACGCCGAGTCCGAGCCGGCACGCGAGCAGCGATCCCACGCCGTGTACAAGACCTTGCGCAAGGGTGAAGACCGACCAGAACGTCATCGCGATGTAATACGTGAGCTTGCTGCCGAACCGGTCGAGAAAGATCCCGCCCGGGATCTGCGAGGCGGCATAGGTCCACGAAAAAGCGGAAAACATGATGCCCATCACCGCGGCGCCGATGCCGAGCTCCTTGGTGAGCTGCGGCGCCGCAATGCCCAGCACCGTCCGATCGAGATAGTTGATCATCGTACCGATTGCGAGCAGCGCGAGGATCTCGTAGCGCGCGGACGAACGGCGCATGGTGCTCGAGGCCGTACGTTCGGCGGCTGGCGGCTGCCCCGGCACGCCGGAAGGAATCTGCTGTCGCATGGTTGATGTCTCCTGTCAGTATCGATCGAATAAGTGTGGTGGGAGTGCGGTAAAGCGGCGGCGCCAGGATCCGATGTTCAGCGCAGCAAGGTTTGGAAGTGCTCGAACATCCGTTCGGCATTCGGCGCGATGCCCGTAAAAATCTCGAATGCCTCGACAGCCTGATAGACAGCCATGCCGCCGCCGGTCAACGTGCGGCACCCCAGCGCTTCTGCCGCGTTCAGCAACTCGGTCTTGATCGGGAAATAGACGACATCGGCCACCCACAGGCGCGGGTGCAGCAATTCCGATGGAAGCGGGAGCCCGGGATGCTTCGCCATTCCGGTAGGTGTCGCGTGGACGAGGCCGTCGGCCGCCGCAAGCGCATCCCCCAGCATCGCCGGCGAGCCGTCGATCGCATGAACCCGCGCTTGCGGAAAACGCACTTGCAGCTCGGCCGCAAGCGCCCGCGCCCGAGAAGGGTCGACATCGACGAGCGCGAGCTCGCGCGCGCCCATCGTCATCGCAGCGTGCGCCACCGCCGCACCCGCTCCGCCCGCCCCGAGCTGAACGACGCGCTCGCACGATGCGCCGGGTAGGCCGCGCTCGAAGGCGCGGCGAAATCCGGACCAGTCCGTGTTGTGGCCGATGCGGCGCCCGTCTTTGAACTGCACGGTGTTGACGGCCCCGAGCGCGCGTGCGTCGTCGGAAAGCTCATCGAGTAGCTCGATGACGGCCTGCTTGCACGGATACGTCACGTTCACGCCATCGAATCCCATCGATTCGGCAGCTTCGAGCAGATTCGGCAATGCGGATACATCGCGGCGCAGCATTTCGAGGTCGATACGGCGATACACGTACGTAAGCCCGAGGCGGCGGCCCTCCTCCTCGTGCATTGCCGGGGATAGCGATCCGCCTATGCCCGAGCCGATCAAACCAACCAGAAACGAGCGTTCGATTGTCCTTGTCACGACTGACTCCTGGATCCTGATTCCTGTCGGACGCAAGTGTCGCGCTTTTTCCCGCGCTTGTCGGTTGGGGTTTGTACGAATTTGTACCATCTAGTTAGTTCCTAGAATACAATCGATCGAACACGTGCGGCATGGGCATTCCTGCGCATCAATCTGTGATCAACTCGTACATTTTTCCTTGATCGACCGCTGCGGCAGGCACGCAAACCGCGCGCTCGGGAGTCATTCATGAAACGCTCCATTGCAACCGTCTCCGTCAGCGGAACGCTGCTCGAAAAACTGCAAGCCATTCGCCAGGCAGGTTTCGACGGCGTCGAGATCTTCGAGAACGATCTGCTCTATTTCGACGGAACGCCCGGCGATGTCCGACGCGTGGCGAATGACCTGGGGCTCGAAATCGTGCTGTTTCAGCCGTTTCGCGACTTCGAGGGCGTGAGCGAAGAGCGCTTCGCACGCAATCTCGAACGTGCGCGGCGCAAGTTCGAACTGATGCATGCGCTCGGTTCGGATCGTCTGCTCGTTTGCAGCAACGTGTCGCCCGATGCGATCGGCGACGAAGCGCTCATCGTCGATCAGTTGGGCGCGCTGGCATGCGCCGCGCAAAGCGCTGGCATCGTGGTGGCATACGAAGCGCTCGCCTGGGGCCGCCACGTCAAGACCTACGGACAAGCCTGGACGATGGTCGATGCGGTCGATCATCCGAATCTGGGGCTCGCCCTCGACAGCTTCCACACGTTGTCGCTCGGCGATCCGATCGACGGCATCGCCTCGATCCCGGGGCACCGGATAGCCTTCGTGCAAATTGCCGATGCGCCGAAGCTCGCGATGGACGTGCTCGAATGGAGCCGCCATTACCGCTGCTTTCCCGGCCAGGGGGACTTCGATGTGGCAGGCTTTACCGCGCGCGTCGTCGAATCGGGCTATGCGGGGCCGCTTTCGCTCGAGATATTCAACGATGGATTTCGCGCTGCACCGCCGGCCAGTACGGCGATGGACGGCTATCGCTCGCTGCTTTATCTCGAAGACTGCGCACGCACGCTGCTCGAAAAAACGCACACGCCTGCTGCGCCCGGTGTTGCCCTGTTCGCGCCGCCGGCAGCGCCTGCGCACGTCGGGTTCCAGTTCCTCGAATTCGCCGTCGACGATGCGGCGGTTGCACAATTAACGGACTGGTTAGGCAAGCTTGGCTTTGCGCGTACCGGCCAGCACCGCTCGAAGGACGTCACGCTGTTTCAGCAGGGCTCGGCCGCACTCGTGCTCAATGCCGAGCGCGATTCGTTCGCCGGTGCATTTCACGCGCGGCATGGCCTGTCGCTTTGCGCGTCGGCGTTTCGCGTGGACGATGCCGGCGCTGCGTTCGAGCACGCGGCAAGCTTCGGTTACAAGCCGTTCTCGGGACGAGTGGGCCCGAACGAGCGCGTCCTGCCGAGCGTGCTCGCGCCGGATGGCAGCCTTCAATATTTCGTCGACGAGACGCCGGGTGCACCCACGCTGTTCGAATCCGATTTCGTCCTCACGCCGAGCCCGACGCCGCACGAATCGAAGATCACCGGCATCGATCACGTCAGCCTCTCGCTACCGGGCGATTCGCTCGATACCTGGATTTTATTTTTCAGGACCGCGTTCGGTTTTGAAGCGGAACCGGCGTGGCTCGTTCCCGATCCCTATGGCCTCGTGCGCAGCAAGGCGATGCGCAGCCGCGACGGATCGGTGCGCATCGCGCTGAATGCGTCGCTCGACCGGCATACGGCAGCGGCTAGAGCATTGGAAACCTATCGCGGCTCCGGGCTGGACCACGTTGCGTTCAAAACGCCGGACATCTTCGGCGCGCTGGCCGCCTTCCGCGCGAGCGGCGTGCCCATGCTGCGGATACCGGGCAACTATTACGACGACCTTTCGGCCCGCTATGCGCTAGCCGACGAATTCATCGAAACGCTGCGCGAGCAACACATTCTGTACGACCGCGACGAGCGCGGCGGCGAGTTCTTGCACGCATACACGGAACAGATCGGTGGGCGCTTCTCGATCGAAATCGCCGAGCGGCGCGGCGGGTACGATGGCTATGGCGCGGCCAATGCCGCTGTCAGGTTTGCCGCGCAAGCGCGGACGCGGCGTTAGCCAGGCAGATGGCGCCCTCCAGAGCGGTTCGTGATTGCGCACGAGGACGGGGGGCACTCCGACACGCTGGTATGATTTCCCATCGTTTCGGAGGTCGTCTATGCAGGTCATCAGTGGAAAGCCCACAGAACGCTACGAAGGCGCGGAGCCAGACACGCGGCTGGATTTCCGACGCATCGTGCACGCCAGACACCAAATTTCAAAGGTGTTTCGCGACACGCCCCACTTCGAATGTCCCGCTCTCGGCGAGCTGTTGGACTGCGAGCTGATCGTCAAGCTGGAGACCGCCAACCCGATAGGGTGCTTCAAGGGGCGCGGGAGCGAGGTCGTCATGTCACGCCTCGCATCGAGCCAAGGGCCGAATGCCGCGGTGTGCGCCAGTGCTGGCAATCTGGGGCAAGCACTCGCCTATAGCGGCCGGGCGCGCGGTATTCCGGTTACGGTGATCGCAGGCACAAGTGCCAATGCCGCAAAGATCGATCGAATCCGTCGGCTGGGCGCCGCTGTCGAACTCGTGGACGGAGATATCGAGAATGCGCGCGAGCGGGCCCGGGAAATCGCCGCCAACGGCGATGCATTTCTCGTTGAGGACAGCGAGAACCTCGATACCTGTGAAGGTGCCGGCACCATCGGTCTGGAGCTGGTGGAAGGATTCGATCGCATCGATGTCATTGCGCTAGCGCTCGGCGGAGGCGCACTGGCGACAGGCGTGGGCCATGTCTTCAAAACCTTGTCGCCGGCGACGGACGTCGTCTGCATCCAGCCCAAAGGCGCCCCCGCGATGGCCATGTCATGGCGCGCAGGATCGATCGTCACCACCGAGCGCACCGATACCATCGCAGACGGCGTCGCGGGCAGGTTTCCCATTCCAGCGGTTCTCCATGACCTGCTGGCCGTTGCCGACCACGTCCCGCTGGTCGAAGAGACGAGCATCGTAACGGCGATGCGCATGCTCTACCGGCACGCTCGCCTCGTTGTCGAACCCTCTGCCGCTCTCGGCATCGCGGCAATCCTCGAAGACCCCTCGCGATATCGAGGTAAACGGGTGGCCGTGGTCCTCTGCGGAGCGAACGTGCTGGTCGATTCATTCAACGCGTGGATGCAAGAGTAATGGAACGGTTCGTCGGGCCGCCCGGGATTATTACGACGTAATGCCTTGTTGCAAAACCAGGGCCGCGATTTTAAGCGTCACTTAAGCCGAGTTGAGCACCATCGATTCGGCTGAATTTTGGGATAAGGGCCCTGCCATGCACGACACGACCGAGCGCGCCATGCCAAAGCCACGCACCATGCTGCGGCGCATCCTGAGCCACCATGAGATCGCAACGCTCCTGTTGTTGCTGCATGCGCCGGTCGACCTCGCGGCAAAGCCGGAGATCCCGTTACTCAGGGAAGCAGGGCTGATCGAGCAAGTCAATACCGAGCAAGGCGACACGCGCTTTCAATTGACGGAGGATGGTAACGCTGTCTTGCGGGGGCTCGGTGTCTCCTGAGGCGACGCGTCTATGGCCGTTACCGACGACGAAGCAAGATGGTGCCGAGCCGACAAAATCGGCAAGAAAAGAATAGCCACTCGAGTGCTGGCCACCACATCGTGACGCGAGGCATTCGCGCCACACGCGAAGCGTCGGGGCGCCATTACACCTACATCCGACGCGCCGACGACGTCCTCAAATCGTCCGATTACCACCTCAGTCCGTTCGTGCTCGAGAGCGTGCTGATCGAGCACGAAGCCATCGCCGAAGCTGCTGTCGTGCCGAGCCACGATCCGTTGCGCCTATCCTTGCAAGCAACGACGCCAGGATTGTGCGCCGTCAGTTAACCGTAGACAGCTTTTTTCATAGCGGCGATCCTCTCCCAGTGCCGGCATTGCGGTGGCCGCAGGGATGTTCCGAGATGGCGTTGGGAGGCTCGAACGAACAAAATAGGAAAGCCAATCATAGCCAGTCGAGCTTCGGCCGCCCCGTCGTACAGCGATGTCTCCATGCACGAGATACTCGCAGCGCGCCGGGCTCGCCCATAAACGAAGAGACCCGGACGGCAACCGCCGCTTTGCACCGATCGGAGCCCGCGCTCCGCAGGAGACAGCAATGACAGCATCGCAACGCTTTTTGGCCGCGCGCGATTTTCTGCTGCGCCATCGAACCGACTATCAGCGCGCCTACGATGAGTTTGCGTGGCCCGTGCTCAATGAATTCAATTGGGCGCTCGATTACTTCGACGTCATGGCACGCGGCAACAGCGCCGCAGCGTTGCGGATCGTCGACGGCGCCCAACTCGACATCCGGCTCTCCTTCGCCGAAATGTCGGAGCGATCCTCGCGCATCGCCAACTTCCTGCGGGCCGCCGGGGTAGCGCGCGGCGATCGCGTGCTGCTGATGCTCCCCAATTGCGTCGAGCTCTGGGACGCCATGCTGGCGGTCATGAAACTCGGCGCCGTACTGCTGCCGGCGACGACACAACTCTCACCGGCCGACGTGCGCGAGCGCATACAGATCGCGCAGCCGACGTTCGCCATCGTCGACGCCGCCGAGCGCGCGAAATTCGACGGGCTCGAAAACGGCGGCAGACCGCTCGTGAAGATCTCAGTCGGGCCGGCTTCTCATACGAGCGCTGGGGAAGGATGGCTCGATTTCTCGCAAGGCTATACCTCCAGCGCCGAGTTCACGGCCGACGGGGTGACGCGGGCCGCCGATCCGCTGCTGCTCTACTTCACGTCCGGCACGACGTCGAAACCGAAGCTCGTCGAGCACACCCACGAGAGCTATCCCGTCGGCAGCCTGTCGACGATGTACTGGATCGGCCTACAACCCGGCGATATGCACTGGAACATCAGCTCGCCGGGCTGGGCCAAACATGCGTGGAGCTGTTTGTTTGCGCCATGGAATGCGGGCGCGTGCATCTTCGCAATGCAGTACACCCGCTTCGATCCCCGCGCGGTGCTCGAAGCAGTGGTCAAGCATCGCGTAACGACCTTATGCGCACCGCCGACGGTCTGGCGCATGCTCGTTCAAGAACCGCTGACCTCCTACGCCGTTTCGTTGCGAGAGATCGTCGGCGCCGGCGAGCCGCTGAACCCCGAGATCATCGAACGGGTAAAACAGGCCTGGGGCATAACGATACGCGACGGCTACGGTCAGACCGAGACCACCTGCGTGATCGGCAACTCGCCGGGCCAGTCCGTGGTTCCCGGATCGATGGGCCGGCCGATGCCGGGCTACCGGATCACGCTCGTCGATGCCGACGGCATCGTTTGTGACGAAGGCGAGGTCGCGCTCGAACTTGGCGCCGCGGCGGACCCAGGCGGCGCCCGCGCACCTGCCGGGCCGCTCGGGCTCATGACCGGCTATGCGAACAACCCCGATGCTACGCGCCACGTGATGCGCGAGGGGCTCTACCACACGTCCGACATCGCGCTGCGGCGGCCCGATGGCTATTACATCTATATCGGACGCGCCGACGATGTCTTCAAATCGGCCGATTACCGCCTGAGCCCGTTCGAACTCGAGAGCGCGCTGATCGAGCACGAAGCCATCGCCGAAGCCGCCGTCGTGCCGAGCCCCGATCCTTTGCGCCTGTCCGTGCCGAAGGCCTACGTCACGCTGCGTCACGGCTTCACGTATGGCCCCGAACTGGCTCAAAGCGTCTTTCGCTTCTCGCGCGAGCGGCTGTCGCCCTACAAGCGCATTCGCCGCCTCGAGCTCTTCGAGCTGCCGAAGACGATTTCCGGCAAGATCCGCCGCGTCGAATTGCGCCGCCGGGAAGAGGCGCGAGGCGACGCGGCCGATCGACTGCCTAACGAGTATCGGGAAGAGGATTTCCCCGAGCTGAACTGAGCGCTTGCGGCAATCGCATCGCTCGGCCGGCGCGAGCCCGAGGTGGGCGGGCGGCTCTATCCGGTCGAGATCAAACCGATTGCGATTGCCTTGACGACCGCCTGAATCTTGTTCGTCGCGTTCAATTTCAACAGCACGTTATTGACGTGGAAATTGACCGTGCGCTCGGAAATATTGAGGATTTGTCCGATCTCGTTCGCCGTCTTGCCTTCCCCTGTCCAGCAGAGCACCTCGCATTCGCGCGGAGTCAGCTCGACGCTCGCCTCGGGGGCGAGCTTCGGCACGAGAAACTCGCTCATCAAAGCGTGCGAAAGATTGGCGAACCAGCTCGCCTGCAGCGTCAGCCGATCGGTTTCGGCAGGGGTGAGTATCTCGGCGGGCCGCGCCATCGTCAACAGCCCATAGACGCCGTGCGCCGCCCAGCTCGAATGCGCCACGCCGACCTTCAGGCCGAAATCGTGCGCGTCTTGCCAAAGGCGCGGGGCACTGACCGTGGCCTCGGGCCAGACGATCAGGCTGCTCTTCGTCATGCCCTCGCGCACGGTGGGATCGATCGCGATGAAGTTGTTTTCCTGATAGTGCTTCATCCAGCCCGCGGGGTAGGTGTCGAAAATCGCGACCGATGGGTTCGATACCGGCAACGGGACCCGGATGCCATAACAGCAGTACTCGAACCCCAGTTCCTTGGCGACCGCGGACATCCGCTCGAACAGCTGACGTTCGTCCTTGGCTTCGTTCAGCTTCTCGTAGCCATCATGCCAGCGCAGCAACTCCATCCTGTACCTCGCGGTTCCTACGATACCCACCCGATGCTGTCATAGTTAGCAGGTCTCATGGCCGGGTCGGACTGCTACAGTCCGGCCCATGAGACAAACTAATACCCTGCTCGCCGGCCCATCCCGTGACGGCTACGTGCGCCTTCCCGAACAGGCGCTGGATCACCTGCAGCTCGTCCATGTCGATTCCGGCCTCGACGAAGGCCTGTTGCAGGAATTGCGTGCCGACGCCGTCGATGCCGTGAGCGCCGGCTACACCGAATGGCAGCGTGCGCGCGCCCCCGGGCGCGCCCATGTGACGGTCGGCTGGGACTGGTATGTCGACCGCGCTTCCGGCGCGCTCGTCATCGCCTGGGGCGATGTGCGCAGCAACGTGATGTGCGTCGACACCCGCGGCACCGATATCGGTATGGCCCGAACCGCGCAACTGCTGATGCGCCGTCTCGCCCAGCTCAATTGGCCGAACGCCGTTGCACGCATCGCGCTGTCACCGCCTCCCGGCGTCGACGCACCCGGGCCCGCACTGCAATAAGCGACAAAAGGAACGCGAGCGGCCCGTGAGCCCGCCCGCAATCATCTCATCATTCCTCTACAGGACTCATTTATAAGGAAATTACGCCCTCTTTTCAATCTCGATATGAATTTTCACCAGCCAGCGTGGGGAATCCGCCACCCCCGCGCGGGAGACGTATTGCCTGAAAAACCCTGTCAACGTTGACAGTTACCGGTCCTCGGGGTGCGCGCTGTAATGCGTCCATCAAAAAAGCATATGCGAGGACTCCATGCGGACTTCCGTTCACGGCGAAGGGCGCCTCCCCGAAGACCTCGACAACGCACTCGCGCGGTATCGCCACCAGGTCTTCGTCGAGCAGCTCGGCTGGAAGCTGCCGTGCGTTGAAGACCGCTTCGAGCGTGACCAGTACGACCGGCAGGACACCATCTACATCGTCGCGCACGACGAATCCGGATCGATTTGCGGCTGTGCGCGGCTCTTGCCCACCACCCGCCCCTACCTGCTTCGCGATCTCTTCCCATTCCTGCTGGCCACGGACATGCCCGCGCCCGTATCCGACGACGTCTGGGAATTATCCCGTTTCGCGGCCAGTGCGGCAAATGTCGATCCCGCCGCGCTGGGTGACGAAAACACGTCGTGGGCCGTGCGGCCGATGCTGGCTTCCGTCGTCGAGTGCGCCGCCAAGCTGGGGGCCCGCCAACTGATCGGCGTCACCTTCCTGAGTATGGAGCGGCTTTTCCGCCGCATCGGCGTACATGCTCACCGGGCCGGGCCCGCTCAACGCATCGACGGTCGCATGGTCGTGGCGTGCTGGATCGACATCGATTCGCAAACGCTCGCGGCCCTCGGTCTCGATCCGGCGTTGCTGCCGCAGCAGGCCGCGGTTTGAGTCGCGCCTCTCATAGCCATGCCGCCTGAAGGAGAGTCATCTTGCAACCCCAGTGCACCTCGCCCAGTTCATCCTCCATACAGGCCTTCGTCGCGAGAGCCGGGTTGTCCATCGAATTCGCGGGTTCCGACGAGCGTATGCGGCTCGCCGCAATCGACCGGCGCGGCTTCACCGTCGGCGTGACGGACGACGCGCAATTGCCGCCGCAGGGACTGCCGCGCCAGGCCCGCGTCACGTATGGCGGCGAGACCCTTTGCGAAGCGCGTCTCGTGGCGCGCTGTCCCGTGCAAGGGAAAACCCCCGTGCGCGAAACGGTCCTGCAACCTTCGCGAAGCGATGACGACATTGCATTCTGGCAAGCGCTTTATGCTCATCGACTGCGGCAGCGCAGCGCTGCAGGCGGGCCGATTGCCCGCCGAGACTCGCTCGGCAATGAGCGCTACGACGCGCTGCAGGCTGCCTCGAGTCGGGCGCTGGCCGATGGAGAGGCGATATTCGTGCTGTCCGATGCAGGCGACGCGGCTTTTTTTGCGGCGTGGCTCGAATATCACTTCGCCGAAGCCGTCGCGCGCACCCGGGCAGCGTCGACGCCCGCGGAACTCCGCGATATGGCATGTCGAACCGAGAATGCCGACGTGATCGTCTGCTTCGAATATCGTTTCAACGGAAAAGCCGCACACGCGGCCACGCGCGAGACGTGCGCATGGGTCGCGGCCGAACTCGAGCGCCTGTTCGGCCTCGCCATTCGCTATGAAGTCGCGGATACGCGCCAGCAGGCCAGTGCCATGAGCTACCGTCAGCGGCGCACGACGCTTGCGTCGTAGTTCGATCGAGGGCAATGACGCGCGCGATGTCACCCGCCACGCAAGTCCGGTGCAATCGGCTCAGTTTTGCCGCTCCGCGCCGATCGCGCGGCAGCTTCCGCGCAAGCGAGAGCCAGTACGCCATCCGCCAGAGTCACGGCGGCGCGCGATCCCTCCCGCACCGCGTCGACGAAAGCATTCCACTCCGCTTCATATGCACGCCGATAACGCTCGAGGAAGAAGTAGACCGGCTTGGCCGAGAACGTCCCCGCGTCGCTGATCCTTTCGACGGTATTTTCAAGCACGTTCTGCGCTGCGAGTAACCCGCCCGAGCCGAGCAGTTCGACGCGCTGGTCGTAGCCGTAGCCCGCTCGGCGCGAATTCTTGATCACGGCGAGCCGCCCGTCCGCCCAGAACAACGTCGCAACCGCGGTATCTACATCACCCGCCGAACCGATCCGCGGATCGACGAGCGATGCCCCGCTGGCAAAAATTCGCGCGGGTGCACCGCCCATCAGCCAACAGGCAGTGTCGAAATCGTGGATCATCATGTCCCGATACAGGCCCCCCGATACCTCGATGTACGACAGCGGTGGCGGCGCCGGATCGAAGGACGTAATCGTCAACAGCTCGGCCTTGCCTATCTCCCCGGCATCGAGCGCGGCTTTCAACGCACTGAAGTTGGAATCGAAACGTCGATTGAAACCGATCATGACTGTTGCGCCGGTGCGGTTCACGCTCGCCTCGCACGCGCGCGCGCGCTCGAGCGACAAGTCGACGGGTTTCTCGCACAGCACGGCCTTTCCGGCTGCCGACGCGCGCTCGATTAGACCGGCATGGGTGTCCGTCGACGTTGCGATCAGCACGGCGTCGATCGTGGGATCCGCAAGGATATCGTCGACCGAGCGAGCCTGGGCGCCGTATTCGGCGGCAAGTTTTAGCGCCGCGTCGGCAACGACATCGGCTACGGCAACGAGTTGGCTGTCCCGATGGGCAGCGATCGATCGGGCGTGAACCTGGCCGATCCGGCCCGCGCCCAACAGCGCAGTGTTCAGCATATGAGTAACCTCGGTGATGATTGTGAAATACCGGCGTCGCGATGCCCCGGAATGATTGATTAGTAGCGCTAAATGTCAGCATCGAACGACATGCGCGCGCGGCGCCTTGCGCCTCACACGGCGAACGCATCCCTGAACCGCCGTAGCGCAACCTCGTCGCTACCGCTTGCCCAGGCCTCGAGCGCGACGGTGCCTCGATAGCCGGCTTCGTCGAGCGCGCGCGCGATCGCCGGATAATGGATTTCGCCCGTCCCGGGCTCGCAGCGTCCGGGCACGTCCGCGACTTGGATTTCGCCGACATACGGCAACGCGCGCCGTACCAGTTCGATCAGATTGCCCTCCCCGATCTGCGCGTGATACAGATCGAGGTTCAGGCGCAAATGCGGGTCGTTCACCGCTGCGACGAGCGCGAGCGTATCCGCGGCGCGGGCGAACGGCACCCCCGGATGATCGAGGTCCGTATTCAGATTCTCAAAGCAAAACGTGACGCCAGCATGCCGGCCGAGCTGCGCAACGTCAGTCAGTGTGCGGTATGCCGCCATCCACATTTCGCCAGTTGTTGCCGCGGCCGGCGTAACGGGCAATCCTTGCGGCCCGAGGCCGGTGCCATGCAGATTCAGGCGCGGGCAGCGCAAGCGCTTCGCGACCTCGATCGACTGCCGTGCGGTCTCGAGCAATGCCGCCGCGCCCTGCTTCGTGACCAGGTCGCCGCTGACATAGCCTGTCATCGACGAGAACGCAGCGCCCGTCGCGACGAGCGCGTCGATGTCGTGCTTCGTCCAGTCCCAAATCTCGACGTGAAAACCCAGGCCGGCAATTGCGCGAACGCGCTCGACAAATGGGAGGTCGCGAAACACCATTTCGGCGCATACGGCTAGTTGGAACATAAAACGTCCTTTGGAAAAACGGTATGGAGGGCGAGGACTGCGCGGGTCCCCTGCTGAGGGCCGCGGTGGCAATTCGATCAACGATACTTGCCGGCGTATTTTTCAACGAGCGCAACGTTCGTGCGGGTCACGAATCCCGGGCCCGTGTCCACGCCGTTGCTGACAAAATGCGGCGCGAGTCCATACATACGCACGCGTTGCACGAATTTCGGGTCGGCCTTGAGAGCGGCGCATGCTTTGGCGACATCGCGCGTGTGCTCGCGCGTCATGATTGCGAGAAGCGCTACCGGGATATAGCCCTGCAGATAGGGCTGCTGGTCGATCGCGAAGGCGGCGGTGCCCGCTTCGATCGCTTTATCGACTTCCGGCGTCAGGTCGAACGTCGCGAAGTAGACCTTGCCCGCGAGGCCGAGCTTGCGGATCGCGCGCAGCGAAGGCACCGCCGACGTCGGGCCGAGCGCGAGCACGGCCTGCGTTTCCGGGTGCGCATGAAGCGCAGCGAACACCTTGTTTTCGACCTCGGTCGGATCGTTGCCGGAATCGAGCGTGGCTTTTTTGAAGTCCACACCGATTGCGTCGGCGAAGCCGCGACACCGTTCGAAGGAAACCGGATTGGTCGCGTTGTTGTTGACGCAAAGGAAGGTCTTCACACCCGCGGCCTTGGCGCGCTCGCCAGCCTCCTTGCCGGCTTCATATTCGGGCTGCCCGACATGCAGCAGCGCACCGAGCCGGCGGCTCTGCTCGCCTGTTCCGGAATTGAACGTGATGACGGGATCGCCTTTCTCCACGATCGTTTTTACTGGCCGCTGGATTACGTCGAAGTCGGCGATCGTGGTCGCGACGCCGTCATAGTGACGTGCTCCGGCCTGCTCGAGCAAACGTGTCATGTCGGCGAGATCGCCGTTGGACGGGTTGCGGTAATCGACCGTCACGCCGAAATCCTGCTGCGCGTCGGCGATGCCATTCTTCACGACGTTCCAGAACGGATCGGCGTCGGGGGCATGGGTCACCACCACAAACCTTGGGCCGGCGGCCAGCGCGTGGAAACTGCACAGCAGCCATGCCGCCGCGGCCATCCGGCGAAACAGTCGTTTCATTGATGTCTCCTGTCTTTGGTGTCGTCGCCCGCCGTCACGGCATAGCGTGCCTGCATCGTATGCCGGCACCGGGAAAACGCCCGCAGCGCTCAATGTCCATTCTGGTTATTTTCAATTCAATCAATTATTTGCATCTTGATTGGCACGCGTGCCGGCGGCCGTCACTGCTACACTGACGCCGATAGAAAGGGGCTCTCATGCATGCACGTGACCGTCGTGCGACTCTCGCAGTCGTGAACACGCTGGCTGACATCCTGCGCGCCGAGTTCGGGACGGACGCCCCAACGCTGTGGCCGGTTCTTGCGACCTTGCTTCAGAACCACCTGGACGGCAAGGACACGGCGATCACGGCGCTCGCCGATCGGTCGGGGTTGCCACGCACGAGCGCGCGCCGGATCGTATTCGCGCTGAAGGCCAAAGGCTGGCTGCAATTCCGCGCGCTACCGGGAAGCGGCAATCGCGCGTGCATCACACCGTCGGCGATGCTTCTCGAATGTCTCGATAGAATCACCGAGCAGACTGTGCGGCTCATCATCGACGCCAGCGACTCTTCATCATTCGATCGCTTCGATGCCGCGGCACTCGCCCCTGCATCGGAAATCGCATGGCCGCGTGCCGCCGCGGAGGGTTTCAACGACGCGATAGACCTGACGCTCGTCGCTTATGAAGACCCGGTGTTCGAGATCATCAAGCGCAACCGGCCTGATATCGAGCGTTTTCTCGGCCATCGCCTTCGGGTGCTCACCTGGCCGCAGCACGCCTATCGCAGGACACTCGATCTCACGCTCGACGACCCTAGCCGGTTGGACGCCAACGCGCCGATGCTCGTCGCGGTTCCGTTTCCGTGGCTAGCGGAGCTTTGCAGAGACGACCGTCTGTGCGAGCTGCAGGCGTTACAGGCGGAAGGAAGCTTCTCAGGTGCCGATTTCTACGATGCCGTCTGGCAGGCAGGATGGGTCGGCGGGGAGCTGTACGCGATCCCCCTGCAGCCAACGCTCGACTTTCTCTGGTATCGCCGCGATCTTTTTGAAGCGGAAGGCCTCGACCCGCCGAGCACTTTCGACGACGTGATCCGCTGTGCGAGCCGTTTGCACCGCCCAAGCCTCGAACGCGCGGGCATCACATGGAATGCAGCGCCGGGCCTACCGCTTGCCGAATCGTTCCTGCAGATTCTCGGCGCGCAAGGACAGATGACTTACGACGAACGAGGCGTGCTGCTCGTCGACAATGAAAGCGGGCGAAATGTGATCGAGTATCTGCGCGCGCTGATTCCCTGGTCACCGCCCAATCTGCGCAGCATGGACTGGACGCGCAATGCGCAGATGTTCGGCGGCGGCAAGGCGGCGATGTGTTATCACTGGTCGAATCGCTACGGCCTGCTCGACAGCCATATGCTGTTGCACAAAGGCGGCCGTATCGGACTGCAGTTCCATCCGACGATAACGCCGAACATGACGCCGATATCGCCGCTTGGCGGAGCGCTGCTCGCGATCCCTTCGCGCAACGGAGCGCGCGCTACCACCCGTGCCTGGCGGGCGATCGAGACGCTGACCTCGCCCGAACTCATGAAGTACTTCGTGCTGCACGGCGCAGCCGGAAACGCACGCCATTCCGTTGCAGAAGACCGTTACGTTCTTCAGCGCAACCGCGTAATCGCAGTGATGGATGAACTCGCAAGGACAAGACAGGTTGCGTCGTTTCCCTCCGCGCGGGGTCCGCGCTATCACGATCTGATCGAGGTGCTCGGCAGCCATCTCGAACGGCTGCTGTTCGATGGCAATGGCAATGGCGATGTGCGAACGGGCATTGCCCGATTGCAGGATGACCTTGCCGGAGCGGGCGACGCGCGAGGGCGGCCAGGGCGCAGCGGTAGTATGTAACGTCATTCCACTCACTTCATCAGCGGATGCAAAAAAGGGAATTGCGTCACCTGCGCTATTTCGTCGCTGTCGCCGAGGGGCGCAGTTTCCGCGTGGCTGCGGAACGGATTCACGTGACGCAACCGGCTATCACGCGCCAGATCCAGGACCTGGAGGCCGAAGCCGGGGTCGCACTTTTTCAGCGCACAACGAGTGGCGTGACGCTGACGCCGGCCGGAGAACTGTTTCTACGGGAGGTCCGAGCGGTGCTCGCGACGCTCGCGGCCGCGACTCGCGCCGCAAGGCGTGTTTCCGAAGGCCTTGAAGGCAGCCTACGGATTGGTTTTGTCGAGAACCAAATTCCATCCGACACCTGGCCACTGCGTTGGGCACATGTCGATCGAAATCGAGTCGGCAGGCGAGCGCGCGCTGTTTACCGGCGACATCTGGCACCACCCGATTCAGGCGTACCGCCCGAACTGGAGTTCGACGTTCTGCGCAGACCGGGATGGCGCAACCCGATCACGTAAATGGTTGCTTGCACGTGCGGCGCAATCCGGCGCCACCGTATTTACGCTTGCGGGAATCCGGCTCGCTTCGGGTCGACCTCGGCGGCGATACTGACTTTGACGAGATCAGCGCAGGCATGATCGAAAACTTGACTGACTTCCCATTCCTCTTCGGTCGTACGGTTATATACGGTTCCGGCGAGCGTGAAGAGTCAACACAGTAAGACGAACTACCTTCAGGGCACGTTCTACATGCCCCAATCCCGCGCTACTCGTTCTCTTCGAAGTAATGCCCGAACTTGACCTGCTTCGTCCGGATATAGCGCTCGTTTTCGTCGCGCGCCGGGATCGCGAGCGCGACGCGCTCGCAAACCGGAATGCCGTGCTTCGCGAGCGTATCGAACTTCTTCGGGTTGTTGCTCATGAGCCTCACGGAAGTGACTTTGAGCATCCGCAAAATCGCAGCGGCTGAATCGTACTCGCGCGCATCGTCGGGCAATCCGAGCTCCAGATTGGCTTCGACGGTATCGAGGCCCTGCTCCTGCAGCGCATACGCCCGAATCTTGTTCGACAAGCCTATACCCCGCCCTTCGTGCCCTCGGAGATAAAGCAGGACACCATGCCCCTCCGCCGCGATGTAGCGTAGCGCCAGGTCGAGCTGCTCGCCGCAATCGCAGCGGTAGGAGCCGAGCACGTCGCCCGTCAGGCACTCGGAATGAAGCCGCGTCAGCACGGATTGCCGGTTCGCCACATCGCCCATGACCAGGGCCAGGTGTTCGGCATTTTCCGCGTCCGCACGGAATGCGTATGACGTGAAGGTCCCATAGCGGGTCGGAAGCGTCGCCGTGGCGGCGAGCGTGACACATCGTTGTTCACTGCCGTCGCCCTCGGGCAGCGGCTCAGAATGCGTGGGCATGACTTTCGAATCGGGTGGAATGCGACAAAACGTCCGGCGCCGACAATGGCGCGCACAAAACGCGAGTGTACCGCTATTCGCCCGCCGCGGCCCGGCGGGCGGCCGATTCGGGCGGTCGCCGCCTCCACCGCCTATACTGCACTCTGTCAGCCGCGTCCGTGGGCGCTCGATCCGCCAACGGGGCCCGGCTGCCATTGAACGAGAGCGGAGACCCCGGCCATGACGAGCGTTGCGCAAATCCTCAAATCGAAAACCGAGCCCCAACCCGGCGAAAATCGGTCCGTCGTCACGATCACCGCCGATGCTTCGGTCTACGAAGCGGTCAAGATGATGGCCGCGCATCACATCGGTGCGCTCGTCGTCCTCGACGGCAACGAGATCGCAGGCATCGTCACCGAACGCGATTACGCCCGGAAAATCGTCCTGATGGACCGTTCGTCGAAGACCACGCCGGTGCGCGACATCATGACCCGCCAGGTCCGCTACGTCACGCCAGCCGATTCCGCGGAGCAGTGCATGGCGCTGATGACGACGCATCGCATGCGTCACCTGCCCGTGCTCGACGACGAGCAACTGATCGGCATGATTTCGATCGGAGACCTCGTGAAAACAATTATCTCGGATCAGCAATTCACCATTCAGCAACTCGAACACTACATCACCGGCGTCCATACCTGAGCGCCGAACGCGACGCGCCGTCACGCGCTCGCGAACCGCGGCAAACCCGACCGGCAGGTCGTGCCGACGGCTGCGCTACGCCAATGCGGACAGCGCAGCGCGACTCTTTCCGCTCGCCGCCACCAGCCATCCATGACCGATTCCAACCCGCTTTGCGACCCCGCGCCCGTGCTCTCCCGGCCGCAATTCCAATTGCCGCATTTGCGATTCGCTCTTTAGTCGAAAATCTAATTCACAGACTACATAAAATTAATTACTACGAAACACCGGAAATGAAGTGATTCAATTTGAAATCGATACCGCGTATCCCTGCGTCGAGCCCCTACTCAAACACGCTATTTTTGATATACCCTTGCATCTCATCAATAAGGCGATAGCCATCCTGATTTCCCGGCAAGCGAAAATACTTGACGGACGGAGAATAAAATGCCGACCTATGCGGGTGAAACAGCAGTAACATTTTCGTCATCGAGGACATATGCCGCGTCAATTTATCGAGCCCATGGCGCCGTTATGGCGGGCAACCAACGAGCAATCCTGGTTTGATGCGCTCGCGGTCCTGGGCAAGCGATGCGGCTTCGACCAGACGTTGTTCGCCGTCATACCGCGGCCCGGCATGCGCTTCAGCGATGTTTACCTACGCAGCGATTACGCCTCCGCCTGGCGTGACACCTACGACGAACGAGCCTTCGTGCGGATCGATCCCACGGTTTCGCACTGCATGACTCAGACGGCGCCGCTGATCTGGTCGTCGTCGCTCTTCACTGACCGCGGGCAACAGGAAATGTACGAAGAAGCGCGACGCCACGGGCTATGCACCGGCATCTCGTTGCCGATTCACGGGCCCAAGCAGGAAGTCGGCATGCTGTGCTTCGTATGCGGCGACCAGTCGGCCCGCGAGCTCGACAACCAAGTGCGGCGGTATCTGCCGATGCTCACGTTGCTGCGCGATGTGGCGTTCGATACCGCTCAACGGTTCGTCGCAAGCCACACGGCGTCCTTGATACCGAAACTGACGCCGCGTGAATACGAATGCCTGCAATGGACCGCGCAAGGCAAATCGACCTGGGAGATCGCGAAGATCTTCGGCTGCTCGGAAGCCACCGTCAACTTCCACATGGCGAACATCCGAACGAAGTTCGGTGTGAGTTCGCGAAGCGCAGCCGCAGTCAAAGCGACCCGAATGGGTTTGATAGATCCCGATTGAACATCGGCGGACGATGCGCCGCTGGGCGACGAAGGTTGACGCTCGCGATATCGTCGTCCGTGATGCGCCCCTCGAAGTAAAGCCTCAATAACATCATGACGGGCTTCGGAATATTCGCACCGAGCTCGAAGCGACTGCCTCTCGATTGCGTTACACCGAAACGAGACCAGAAAACCTTCTGGCTCTCGCGGATTTTTCGTCGATATGCCTGAATAAAGTTGCTGTCGATTTCGGTGCGAACGGGTCGCGCAAATTCGTCCGATTCCATTGGATAGCTGCCAATCGTCGTCATGGGTTTCACCTGGGTCCGTACGTGGTGCGCGAATCATCCCAATTATCGGCGCGCATTTGTACCTATCTTGCTTGACAGTTACGCACCGCACGCAAAGTGCATATCGTCTATGCGCATTAGGTAGGGCCAACCCATGGAGACGACATGAACGCAAAAATCACGATTGGGTCGCAACAGAGCTTTGGTCTCGATGCGCTCGCGCAGATGTACCGCCTACGCGCCAAGGTGTTCGGCGAACGAATGGGATGGGAAGTCGCCATCCTCTCGGGCATGGAGATCGACGGCTACGATGCGCTCTCGCCACATTACATGTTCGTGCAGGACGAGAACGATACGTTATGCGGTTGCTGGCGGATCATGCCGACTGTCGGACCTTACATGCTGCGCGACACGTTCGGGCAGTTGCTTCACGGTCAGCCCGCACCGTCCTCGCATGACGTCTGGGAGTTGAGCCGCTTTGCGATCGTCGCACCGGAAACACCCGGGTTCGGCTTCGCGGGCCTCGCCCTGGATGCCATGCGCGAAGTCGTGAAGTTCGCAGATCGGATGGGTATTTCCAGCTATGTCACGGTCACGACGACGGCGATCGAACGGTTGCTGCGGAAAACCGGCGTCGAGACGCGTCGCTTCGGACCGCCGATGAGAATCGGTGTCGAAAACGCAGTCGGGCTCACGATCGAGCTCGGAGAGCAAACGCATCATGCGCTCTTCGAGCACTGCGCCGAAGCCGCCTGAAAGATTGCTGGCAACGCTGGAATCACTTCACGTTGCCAGCAATCGTTTCGGTCCGCTGACGAACGGACTGCCGCACTCGTAAAACCGCAGCAGCGCGTGCATCTCCCGAGAAAGTCCGATTCGTTTCGTCGCGGCGAGGCGCGCGCCGCCGGCGTCGTCAACCGCCGCCCCGGCATCGCGGCCAATCCATAGCGCGGCGCCACCGCAAAGATCGGCTCCATCCCATTCCGGCCCGATCGCGAACGCAGCGGTAAGCCGCCCCGGCCCGCGTGCAAGGTCCACATGCCGGGCACCGGCGCGACGCGCCTGCATGAGCGCGATGCCCTCGATGGGTTCGACCGCGCGAAGGAGCACTGCTGCGCCCACCCCCTCGACTTCGCTCGACATATTGATCATGTACGACGCACCATAAACGAGCCGCACATACGCGTGCCCAGGCGCGCGAAAGAGCGCGCCGTTGTAGGGCCGCAGCCCCCGGTAGGCGTGGCTCGTGGAGTCGCCGACGGGATAGGCCTCGGTTTCGACGATCCGGCCGCTCACGCGCCCCTCCGGCGAATCGTGCACGAGATACTTGCCGACCATGAAGCGGGCCAGCGTCACCGTATCGACGGGCAGTTCCTCGCGCGCGAGCCGTGTGAGCGCTGCAACCGCCGCTGACGGGCCGCATACATCATGTGAGCGCTGTGGGGCGTCCAGGAAACGATCGTTCGTTGGCATATTCGGGGGTATCTGCGGATGAGGCATGTTAGTTCATGTATAAACGGACGTGCACCGTGCCCAGCCCTCGACAAGAAAGGAATGACGATGTCGCGTTCGCCTAACGCCTTGCCGTATTGGACCTTGATTCTGCCGCCACTCGCATGGCTCGTACTCGGCGTCTCGGCCTTCACCGGCGGACACCCGCTCGTGCTCGCCATCGTCGCGCTGTCGCTCGCCGGTGCCGTGTTCGCCGCGGTGCATCACGCCGAGGTGGTCGCTCACCGGATCGGCGAACCGTTCGGCACGCTCGTGCTGGCCATCGCCGTCACGATCATCGAGGTCGCCCTGATCGTTTCGGTCATGCTTTCAGCCGGCGCCGAAAAATCGGGGCTCGCCCGCGACACGGTCTTCGCGGCCGTCATGATCGTCTGCAACGGTATCGTCGGAACCTGTCTGCTCGTTGGCGGCCTGCGCCATGGGGAGCAGGATTTCCGCGTGAGCGGTGCGAATACCGCGCTGACGGTACTCGCCGCGCTCGCCATTCTCACGCTCGTCATGCCGAACTATCTCAGCGCCGCGCCGGGGCCTGTCCTGTCGACATCGCAACTCGCCTTTGCAGGGGTCGCATCGCTGGCGCTCTATGGGGTGTTCGTCTTTATACAGACCGTCCGGCATCGTGATTACTTTCTGAGCGGCCAGGGGCCGCAAGACGAATCGGTCCATGCGGAGGTGCCCAGCACGCGCACGACGCTCACGAGCGCGATCGCGCTCGTCGTCTGTCTCGTTGCTGTGGTGCTGCTCGCGAAGCGGCTGTCTCCCGCTGTGGAACGTGCCGTCGAGGCGGCAGGTGCGCCGGAAGCCGTCGTCGGGATCGTGATCGCCGCCCTCGTACTGCTGCCCGAGGGCGTGGCTGCCACGCGAGCGGCGCACGCCAATCGATTGCAAACGAGTCTCAACCTCGCCCTGGGCTCCGCGCTGGCGAGCATTGGCCTGACCATTCCGACCGTGGCCGCGGTGTTCGTCTTGAACGGCATGCCGCTGGCGCTTGGCATCGGCGGTATGGAGACGGTGCTGCTGAGCCTCACGCTCCTGGTGAGTACGTTGACGCTCGCGACCGGGCGAACGACGATCCTTCAGGGCGCGGTCCATCTCGTGCTGTTCGCCGCATATCTCTTTCTCTCGGTCACGCACTGACCTTCGCGCCCGCGCGCCTACCGCGATGCGGCGCACAAAGTCACGCCGCATTGCGCAAGAAAAATCCCGCAAATGTATCGAATTGCAGTGCGAGGACCGGTGCGGCCCGCCGCGTTGCAGCCTGCAGGGCAAGCTGGAAACGCGCCTGGCGCGGATCGAACGGAAAAACTTCGGATTACTACATAAGTGCTTTGCAGCCGATGGTTGCAGACGTAACCTGTAGAAACACATTTGACGAAAAAACGGGGCGCGTTGCCCGTTAAAATACGGCCCGCCTAGTGCATCTTCGCCGCCACGCAGCCTTCGTCTGCGGTGGCACCCATTGGCCCATTGGCCCCGTTATCGCCATCGGACGACCCAGCGCCCCAGCAGCATGACGAACGACGCAACTTCAACGGACTCCCTGGCCGTCGCTGAGCGCGTACGCGCATTGATGAGCCGGCACGGCATCGCGAAACGGCAGCAGACGACGGAGCTGTGCCGCATCCTTGCGCTGAGCTTTTCCCAAGGGCACCGCAAGTTGCGCGGCAGCAGCCCCTGGACGCTTGCGCAGATTCGAAAGGTCGCCGATGCGTTCGACGAGCCGGCCGCCCAGCTCGTCGGCGTGGCGGCGGACGGCAGCGGGCTTGGCGACGCCCACCCCCGCGAAGCGGTCTTCAGCGTCGGTGCGGCCCAATGGCCTTGCACCGCCTGGATCGCCGGCCCGCTCAATGCTCATCGGCGCAGCGAATTCGTCGCGTATCCCGAAGGCAACCGCTGGCGCGTAGTGCACTGCGAGGGCACCCCGGAGCCGCACGCTTGCGAAGTCGTCAAGATCGAGATTCGCCCGCAGCGTGCCGAGCTCATCCGACCCACCGTCGCCGTCGTCGACAGCGATAATGCGGCGGCCGAAGCGCTGCGCGGCTATCTCGAGCAGAACGGCTTCGCAGTGGCTGTGCTCGATCGGCTGGAAATGCTCGAAATCGCCCTGCGCGCGCAAACGTTTGACGCCGTCATCACCGATTGGCGCTTCGGGCATCAGTCGGCCGCGCTGACGATCGAAGCGATCCGCCGCTCGCCAAAACCCGACGTGCCCATCTTCCTGCTTACCGGGGACTTGCTGACGGGGAAAGCCAGCGAAAGCGAGATCAGCGAGGTCATTCGCCGTTTCGACGTAGCCTGCTACGAGAAGCCCGCTCGGCTGGCCATTCTCGTCGCCGATTTGTCGAAGCGGCTCGGCCGCGATTAAGGGTGCTTCAGGGCTGCCCACGCCCCCCATTGCGCTCACCATCAAGACGCCGATCGTTCGACGATCCAATTCGTGAAGGCCTGCATGGCCGGCGTCACGCGTTTGGATTTCAGCCAGGTGAGCCAATAGCTGCCGGTGTCGACCTCGATATCGAACGCGCGCACGAGGCGGCCGGAGTGCAACTCGTGCTCGAACATCCGCACGGGTGCGAGCGCGACGCCCGCACCCTGCATCGCGGCTTCGACCATCAGCCGCGAGGAGTCGAATACCGGACCGCGGAGCGCCCGCGTCTCCATACCCGCTGCTTCGAACCACCGTGCCCACTCGTCGGCCCGGTACGAGCGCAGCAACGTCTCGTTGGCGAGGTCTTCCGGCGAGCGCAGCCGGGCCGCGAGTTCCGGCGTGCAAAGCACACCCAGCGGCGCCGGCACCAGCTCGGTGGTCTGCATGCCCGGCCAGGTGCCATCGCCGAAACGAATCGCGCAATCGAAGCCCTCCGCGGCCACGTCGACCAGATTGTTGTGCGTCAATAACCGCAACTCGACGAACGGATGCGCCGCGCGAAAGTGCGTCAGACGCGGCATGAGCCAACCGACCGCGAATGTGCCGACCACCCCCACGGTCAGCACCTCGTGGAAATGCCCCCCCTCGAACTGCCTGAGCACGGCATCGATGCGATCGAATGCATCGCTGAGCACGGGCAGCAGCGCCAGGCCCTCATCGGTCATCCCGAGGCCGCGCGGCAGCCGCTTGAACAATGCGGTGCCGAGCCGCGCCTCGAGCATACGGACTTGCTGGCTCACGGCAGCCTGCGTGACATTGAGCTCGCGCGCCGCGCGCGTGAAGCTCTGATGACGCGCCGACGACTCGAAAGCACGCAGCGCATTCAACGGCAAATAACGTCCCATTTGGATCGACCCACAAGTATTTCTATCGTCTGGAAAAAAATAACGTCGATTGTGGCAGCCTGCCTCATCGGCGATATTCTCGTCTCCAACCCAAGGAGGCAAGGCAATGCAAAGACGACAGTTTATCGGCACGGTGGCGAGCGGCCTGATAGCTGGGCTTGTGACTGTACCCGGAGGGGCGCGCGCGTCAGACGCGAAATCGACGGCTCGAGGCGGAGAGCATTCGCCGAACGAACTCGCGCGATCGATCGAAGCGCAGCTCGCGGCAATCGAGACGCGCGTAGCCGGCCGGCTCGGCGTATCGATCCTCGATACGAATTCCGGATTCGCGGCAGGCCATCGCGAAAACGAGCGCTTCCCCATGTGCAGCACTTTCAAGGCGCTGGCTGCGGCAGCGGTGCTGGAACGCGTCGATCAGCAGCTCGACGACCTGTCGCGGCGCATCGTGTTCAGCCGTGAGGACCTCGTGCCTTATTCGCCCGAAACCGGCAAGCACACGGGCGGCAAAGGCATGACACTATCCGAGCTCTGCGAAGCGGCCGTCACGCTCAGCGACAACACCGCCGGCAATTTGCTGCTGGCCAGCATCGGGGGACCTGCCGGGCTCACTGCATTCGCGCGGCGCCTGGGCGATACTGTCACGCGTCTCGATCGCAACGAACCGACGCTCAATGAAGCGCTACCTGGAGATCCGCGCGATACGACCTCGCCCGCGGCCATGCGGGCGACATTACGGACTTTGTTGCTCGGCAACCGCCTTTCGCCGAGCTCGCGCGATCGATGGCTCGCGTGGCTGGAAGCGAACCAAACGGGCGGCGAGCGCATTCGCGCAGGATTGCCGAAAGGTTGGCGCGTGGGCGATAAAACCGGTACGGGCGAGCGCGGTACGGCGAACGACATCGCCATCGTTTGGCCGCCCGGGCGCGGACCGATCATCGTGACCGCCTATTTGACGGCGACGACGGCCGCGGCGGCACAACGCAACGCGGCGCTCGCCGAGGTAGGCCGGCTCGCGGCGTCGATCGTCGGATAAGGACTGCGGCCGTATGGATGACCGCCGAAAACAGACCCTGATGCAACGGACCGATACCGCACACCCGCTCCCATCGAGCTATTACGAAGCGACGGTCACGCGCCCCGCGTTGCCGCGGCTCGGTGCGCGAACCGAGCAAGCCGAGGTATGTATCGTCGGCGGCGGCTTTGCCGGCCTTGCCACGGCGCTCGGCCTCGTCGAAAGAGGCCTTCGCGATATCGTCGTCCTCGAAGCCGAACGAGTCGGTTTCGGCGCGTCGGGCCGCAACGGTGGTTTCGTCTTCGGCGGCTACAGCCTCGAGAACGCCGAACTGTTGCGGCTCCTCGGCGAGCGCGATGCGAATGCGCTCTACGCACTGACGACGGCCGCCGTCGATCTGATTCGAAGACGCATTACCCGATACGACATCGATTGCGACGCCGTGCATGCGGGTGTCATCCTGGCCGACTGGTTCGGCCGGCCCGCGCGGCTCGCGGCGTTGCGCGAAACGATGCGCGAGCATTTCGGGGTCGACTGGCTACCGATCGGTGCGATCGAACTGCGGCAGCGGCTCAAGTCGGAGCGCTATCACGGAGGGCTGCTCGAACCGCACGGATTTCATTTTCATCCGCTCAAATATTTGCTGGGTCTCGTTCGCGCGCTCACCGCCGCCGGTGTCCGGATTTATGAAGGCAGCCCCGCCGTCTCGATCCAGCATCGAAAGGAGGGCCTGCGCGTCGACACGCCCGTAGGGTCGATCGAGGCACGCGAGGTCGTCATCGCGGCAGGCGGCTATTCGAGCGGCATCTCCCGCGCGGTCGAGCGCGCCATGTTACCGATCGCTACCTATGTCGTTGCCACGGAGCCGCTCGGCGAACGACTCAAAACGGCGATCGAATGTGCGTCTGCGGTCTACGACACGCGTTTCGCTTTCGACTATTACCGCCCGCTGCCCGACACGAGACTCCTCTGGGGCGGCCGCATCTCCGTCTTGGAGCGTTCGCCCAGAAGGATCGCGCAGCTACTGCAACGCGATATGCTGCGCGTCTATCCGCAATTGAGTGGAGTCGAGATCGAATACGCCTGGAGCGGCTTGATGAGTTATGCGCGGCACAAGATGCCGCAGATCGGGCGGACGCCCGACGGAATCTGGCATGCGATAGGGTTCGGCGGCCACGGTGTCGCGCCGACTACGGTCGCCGGCGAACTACTCGCGGCCGCTATCGCCAACCGCGAGGCCATTGCACCGGCGTTCGCGCGGTTCGGACTCGTTCCTACGTACGGCCGGCTCGGCCTGGCCGCCGCGGAACTCCACTATCTCGCGAAGATCGGCATCGACGTGGCGGCCGAGCACGTCGCGCGCTTGCGCATGGGCAGGCACGCACGCTGAGTCCGCGCCGTCGAGCGCGCGGTGCTCGCGTCATTGCGCCAGTAGCGGAACGTCGGGGCCATCGGCCCCCGGACCCGGCGGGCGGAACGCCGCACCCGATTCGATCATTGCGCGTTGCACGAGCGCCTTCGCTTCGACACTGCCCGCATCGATCGACAACGCGCTGCCGGCTTGGTGCCACGCGCAGTTCCATTGCTGCTGCACCGCGCAGACGCGCGCCGAATTCAAAGCGGAGTCGCGCGCCCTTTCGCGTGAAACGAGGTCTTGCTGAAGGATGAACGCCTCGCTGTTGCCCGGCTGGGCAGCCCGTGCCGCGTCGAGCGCGCGGCGCGCCGCCGCGAGATTGGCCTTTGCAAGACTCGCCTGTGCGAGCGCGATCGAGCGCTCGACCGAGGCCTGGTGCGGCTCGCGCTGTGCGTTTGCGCTTCGGATCGCGGGGGTGTCGTTGAGAGAATACGACGAGCTGCCTATGCTGGGCCGAGGCGTATCGCTGGGCGGGGCGGTACCGGGCAGCATCGGTACCGCGGGCTGCGGAGGTATCGCAGCATCGGTATACGCGTTCGCGCTGCGGCGCGCCGCCTCCTCCTTCGGCGCACTCGACGCATAGCGGTTGCGCTCCTGGCGTCGCGCAACGGCAGGCGCCTCTTTCGATTGTCCGCGCTCGGGTGCCGCATCGACTTTCGACGAAGCGCTCTGCGCATTGCCCTTGGCGGGCGGCGCGGGGGCGACGGGGGCTTGAGCCGGATCGGGACGAACGTTCACGGCCGCCACGGATTGCTCCTGCGCAGGCGCCCGCGCAGGTGCAGGGGGCGGCGCAGCGGGCACCGGCTTGGGCGGCACGCGCGCGGCGGCTACCGCGGGCGGCGTTGCCACCGCGGCCGGCGCGTCATTGGCATGACCCGAAGGTTTGCCGGCCACCGACGCCCCGGGCTGCACGCTGCCTTCGACCGTCCGCACAGGCGCTTGCTCGTCGTGTGGCGAAGCATCGTCGTGACGATGCAACAACACGATGGACCCGAAGAGCGCGACAAACGCGGCCAGCGTGATTGCCGTGCTCGCTTTCACGCCCCATTGACGGCCGCCTGCGGCGCCGAAGTCTCGAATGGGTGCCGCGATGCCTGCAAACGGCTCGGCCTCCCCGGCTGCTGCGAACAGCGGTTGCGGACGCGCGGTCCACGGTGGAACGCCGCCTTCCCGCGCCGCCGTAGGCTCTTTCCGTTCTTGGGCGGGCGCGCCTTGGGCGGGCGCGCCTTGGGCTGGCACGCCTTGGGCTGGCGCACGCGAGCTTTGCGGCGCGCGCGCGCTCTTGCCGAACGCGAGTCGAGCGTGCGTTCCGCAATGCGGGCAGAACGATACGCGCTCCGCGACGCGGACTCCGCACCGCGCGCAGGTCGCGGGAAATTGAATCTCAGCGGCAGTCTCGCTCATCAACATCGTCAACTCCTACTCCTTACAACGAGCAACGAACGTTCAGGCTCGAAGACGCGCTCTTGAATCAGCGCCGGACAACAATTCGAGGTGGCTACCAGGGGCATCTTTTCCGAGTTCGTGAAGCTGGGAATAGCCCACTATCGGGCAGCGGCCGGGCCAGCGTCAAGAGACGGTGCCGAATAGCATCAGCGCGAATCCGTCAGAAGTTAGCGGCTCGCCGCAATTCGGATCAGACTCCTTTTGTTTTTCCACATTACGGTGCAAATATTGCATGAAAGGGCAGCCGCGCCGGCTGTATCGGTCAACGTGCGCCACCGCTGATGAGCAATGTCCGATATTCGCTGGGCGTGACGCCCACGGTAGCCTTGAACTGTCGCGTGAACGCACTGTGGTCCGTATAGCCGCACAGCGCGGCCACGTCGGTCACTTTGTCGTTGGACACCAGCAACGCGGTAGCCGCGTCGAGCCGGGTCTTCAGCAGCACCTGCCGCGGCGTGAGATGAAACACCTTGTGAAAGTAGCGCTCCAGTTGCGCCACCGACATGCCGGCCATTTCGGCAAGATACGTCAGGTTCAACGGCCGAACGTAGTTCTCCTGAATATGTTGAACGACCGCCGCCAGGCGCGAATAAGCCGGATGCGTTTTCTCGTTTGCCTTCAGGTCCCGCGATATGCCGGCCAGGCCGACGATCGCGCCGGCGCTGTTGCGCAATGGAACCTTCGAACTCAGACACCAACCCGGTTGACGGCCCGGATAGAGATGCAGTTCGAGCTGATCCATCATTGGCGGCCCACCTTCGAGGACCGCACGATCCTGAGCCATATAAGTGCTGGCGAAGCGGCTCGGGAACACCTCTTCCGTCGTCTTTCCGATCAGCGAGCCCTTTTCCTTGCAGCCGCAACGGGAGGCCAGGGTCCGATTCACGAGCGCATAGCGGGTTCGCTCGTCCTTGACGAAGAACACGACATCGGGAAGTGCATCGAAGACAGGCTCCAATTGCGCGAAGAACGGCAACATGTCCGCTAGCGTCGCGGCGGCGGGCATCTCGGGAAGGGAAAGCATCGGCGGCAACGTCCATTTCGGGCGAATCGCTTACGCGTCGCGTGCGGCAATCGAAGATCGCCCGATTATAGGGTGCGCGCGCGATCCGCCGGCGCGGCCTGGAGCAGCGTGCCGATGCGCGCCGGTATGAACGGCGGTCTCGGCGGCGCGCTGTCCCAGCCGAAATAGACTTGAGCCGCCGTGCCGCAAATGCGTCCTTGGCATGGCCCCATCCCGCACCGGGTATGCAACTTGGCATCGCGCCAATTCGCATACCCGGCAACGGCGCCGATCGGCACATCCTCGCAACGGCACAAGAGCGTATCGTTCGCGGGCTGCTCGCGCGCCGCTTCGCCGAGTGCGAATGCTTCGTCGAGACGTGCCGCGAAGCGGCGCCATCGCTCGCGCGTCCGAACGAGTGCGGGCGGTATGGGCACGCCGCTCGCGGCCAGGCCCGCGATGCGCCCTTCCACGCAGGCAAGCTCGGCGCCGCCGATACCCGTGCATTCGCCGGCAGCCCAGATGTGCGCCATGCTGGTGCGCTGACGCTCGTCGACGGCGATCGCGCCGGCTCGAATATCGCACTCGAGCGCCAATGCCAAAGTCAGATTCGGCACGAGCCCATAGCCATAAGCAAGCCGATCGCACTCGAGCACGACATCGCGCATGCCCCGGCGCACGACGACGCTTTCGACGCGGCCTTCTCCGCGTACTTCGCGGACCACACTACCCGGCCAATAGGCGAGGCCCGCAAAGCCGCGCGTCAATCGCACGGCCTGCCAAAGTTTGGAAGGCGTTGCGGCGAGCGACAGCCCAAAGCGCAGAACCGAAGCGAGCGGTGCCTGTTCGACCACGGCGACGACGTTCGCACCGGCCGCGCGCGCCGTTGCGAGGGCAGCCATGAGAAGCGGCCCCGTGCCGGCGATCACGACGCGTTCTCCCCGCACCGGCATCCCACCTTTGACGAGCGCCTGCAGGCCACCCGCCCCCGTGACGCCCGGCAGCGTCCAGCCCGCGCAAGGCAGCAACCGCTCGCGTGCGCCCGTGGCCAATATCAGGTCGGAGTATGAAACATACCGCGCGGTACCGTCGTCGGACTCCAATAGCAGCGCCTGGGGTACCGGCGCCGCAACGACACGCGTCGCCGCGAGTATCGTCGCGTTCTGGGCCGTCTCCAACGCGCCCGACATTCGACGCATGGGCGGCGAAGCTTGCGTGTGCGGTCCCTGACGCCAAATCTGGCCGCCTGGGCGGGGGTTGTCGTCGACGATGGCTACCCGCTTGCCCAGCCGGAGCGCTTCGCAGGCCGCCGCGAGCCCCGCGGGTCCCGCGCCAACCACGACGATATCGAAGTCCAATTTCATCGAGGCGCGTGCTCCGTCTCGACCCGCATGCCGTCGCGGCAAACCGTCTGGCATGCCAGCACGTAGGCGCGCCCATCGACCGTGACGCGGCACTCCTGACACACGCCCATCCCGCAAAACGGTGCACGCGCCATCCCGCCGACCGACACACGCGTGGCTCCGATGCCTTGCGCCATGGCGAGCGCCGCCGCGACCGTCGTGTAGCGTGCGACGCCGACGTTCACGCCATCGATCGTGACGTTCAACTCGGCCATCGCGTCGTCGCGTGCATGCGCGGCAGGGGATAGCTTGTCACGCGTGAACATGTGCACTCCCCCTAAAGCGTTCGGGGCGGTACGGGTACGAATCGATCGCGGGCTCCGTACCGAGTATTTGCGCAGCCAGGAGTTTGGCCGTGGCAAGCGAAGTCGTCACACCCAACCCTTCGTGCCCCGCCGCGATCCACACACCGGGTGCACCCGGGCCCGCGTTTCCAATGAGCGGCAGTCCGTCGGGCGTGGCTGCCCGAAAACCGGTCCACGCGCGTAACCCGTTCAATTGCGTCAGCCCGGGCAGATAGCGCGCGCATCGGGCAAGCATCTGCGCGAGCACGTCCAACTCGACCTCGGGACTCGTTGTCGAAAACTGACGCGACGAGCCCAGCAGCAATTGCCCGGTGGGCCGAGGCTGCGCGTTGAATGCGACCGAGGTACCGCTGGCCTGATGCGCACTGTCGATATAGCCGAGCTCGAGTAACTGATGTGCGATGAATCCCGGATAGCGATCCGTGACAAGCAAGTGCCCTTTCTTCGGTTCCATCGGCAACGACGGGACGAGGCGCCGCGCCTGCATGCCATTGGCCACGACAACGCAGGCCGCGCTCAAGCGCTCGCCATTCGCGAGCGTGACCGTTTGGGCGCTGACGCCGATCGCTTCCGCGCCCGTGCGCACGCCGATAGTTCGTGCTCCTGACGATTGCGTCAGCAACCACTGAGCCGCGCGTGGCGCATAGACGATGCTGTCGTCCGCTACGAGCAAGCCACCCGCCATTTCCGGCGATAAGGCGGGCTCGCACTTGCGCAACGCATGGCGATCGAGCAGTTCGGCGCTCACGCCGCGCTGCGCGAACGTCGCCTGCAGCGCGCATGCGGCTTGCCACTCGTGCTCGTCGGCCGCGACCCAGAGGGTGCCGCAGCGGCGAAACGCGTCGAGCTCGCGCAGCTGCGGTGCGAGCTCGAGCCACAAATCCCGCGAATAGCGCGAAAGCGCAAGCTCCTCCGCGGAATCGTTCATGACGACGATATGCCCCATGCCGGCTGCGGTCGCGCCGCCACCGATGCCGGCCGCGTCGAGCACCTGTACGGTCATTCCTCGCGCCGCCAGCTCCGCGGCACACGCGGCGCCGACGATCCCCGCGCCGATGACGATCGCATCGGCGCTCATACGCCCCGAGTCAACGCAATGCCGGCCGCGAAGGGATCGTCGTCTTCGAAACAGAGTTTGCCGTCCGCCATGATGTGCGCGCGTCCGGTGATCGTCGGCACGATCGAGCCGGGCGCCTCGCGGCTGCCGCTTTCGCCCTGACTTTCGTCATTCGCGTCGAGCGCATAGGACCCCTCGAACACGCTGCCGATAATGCTTTCCTGTCGCCAGCGCGCACCGGGCGCGAGCTTGCCGTCCGCTGCAAGGCACGCGAGTTTGGCACTCGTACCCGTGCCGCAGGGCGAACGGTCATAGGCGTCGCCCGGACAGAGCACGAAGTTCCGGCTATCGATACCTTCGCGCGAGCCCGGTCCGAAAAGCTCGATGTGGTCGATATACGCGCCGTTCGCGCCGGTGATGCCCGCGGCGGCGAGCGCTTCGCGAACCTCGTGCGTGAATGCCGTCAGCTCCGCGATACGTGCCGGTTCAAGTTCATGGCCGTGATCCGACACGAGGAAAAACCAATTGCCGCCCCACGCGATATCCCCGGTCAACTGGCCGTAGCCGGGCACGTCCACGCTTACCGCATGGCGGTACCGGTATGCGGGCACATTGCGCACCGAGACGCTGCGATCGGCGTTGAGCGTCGCCTCCACGATTCCGACCGGCGTCTCGATGCGATGCGCGCCCGGTGCGATCCGCTTCATATAGGCGAGCGATGCAACGAGCCCGATCGTGCCGTGGCCGCACATGCCGAGATAGCCGACGTTGTCGAAAAAGATGACGCCAGCCGTACAACTCGGGTCGTGGGGCTCGCATAGCAGTGCGCCGACGACGACGTCGGACCCGCGCGGTTCCGTCACGATGCTCGCGCGCCAGCCGTCGTGGTGGGTGCGCAGCCGCTCGAGCCGCTCGTGAAGCGGGCCGTTGCCGAGATCCGGGCCGTCCGATACGACGAGGCGCGTGGGCTCGCCACCGGTATGCGAATCGATGATATGTAGTGTCTTCATGTGGCAAATGGTAGGAACCTGCGCGGCAGTCCGTCTTGGTACCGTTGCGCGTGCCGGATGCCGATTTCGGCATACCCTGCGCTCTGGGGACCTTGTGCCGAAATCGGCATCGCGAATGCGCGATCCGCGCAAGACTCGGCGGCGAGCGCTGCTTACACTGCCGAAATGGTTTCCCTGTATCGGCCTCGCTCTGGAGAGAAAAGATGGCACAAGGATGGAAGGGTGTATTACCCGCGGTGACGACCAAGTTTCACGAGGATTTCAGCATAGACCGCGCGTGGACGGCGAAGAATATCGAGGCGCAGATCGACGCCGGTGTCGACGGCATCATCGTCTGCGGCTCGCTCGGCGAAGCCTCGACGCTCTCGCTTGACGAGAAGCTCGAAGTGCTCGATATCGCGGTTCAGGCCGCACGCGGCCGCGTGCCCGTCTTGCTGACGATCGCCGAAAACAGCACGCTCGACGGCTGCCGTCAGGTCGAGCGGGCCGCCGCGCACGGCGCTGCCGGCTATATGGTCTTGCCCGGCCTGCGTTACCTCTCCGACCGGCGGGAGACGCTGCATCATTTCCGCAGCATCGCGAAGGCGAGCCCTTTGCCCCTGATGATCTACAACAACCCGCTCGCCTACGGCGTCGACATGACCCCCGAAATGTTCGCCGAAATCGCCGACGAGCCAAAGATCGTGGCGATCAAGGAATCGTGCGGCGACGTGCGGCGCGTGACAGATCTCATCAACGAAGTGGGCCAGCGCTACTCGATTCTGTGCGGTGTCGACAATCTGGCTGTCGAAGCGATGCTGATGGGCGCGCATGGCTGGGTAGCCGGACTCGTCTGTGCCTTTCCGCATGAAACGGTGGCGATTTATCGCCTCGTTCAGCAAGGGCGTATCGAAGAAGCCATCAAGATTTATCGCTGGTTCGCCCCGTTGCTCGCGCTCGACGTCTCGGTCAAGCTCGTGCAAAACATCAAATTGGCCGAAACGATCGTAGGGCTCGGGACCGAGCCCGTGCGCCCGCCGCGGTTGCCGCTCGCCGGCGACGAGCGGGCCAGTGTCGAAGCTCTGATCCGCAAGTCGCTCGAAACGCGGCCGCAACTGCCCGCCTTCTGATCGACGGGAACCGGCGACAGCCGGCTGTCGCGTACTTCGCCCGGCGCCGGCCGCCGGCGCGAAGCGCGGCATCGAGGCGGGTGGCGTGCATCCGACGTTTCAGGCAACACCGAAACGTCGCCCGGATCGCTTCGCTAACATCGGCCTCATGGACACGACCACTACTTCCCCTTCCTTCACGAAGACGATCGCGCTCGTTTTGGCCACGGTCAGCGTCGCCTTCGTCGTCACGCAACTCGACGTGACGATCGTCAACGTCGCCTTGCCGAACATCGGCAGCCGGCTGCATGCGCCCGTTTCGGAGCTGCAATGGATCGTCGATGCCTATACGCTGGCCTTCGCCGTACTGATGCTTTCGGCAGGCGTGTTCGGCGACCGCTTCGGTCCGCGGCGGCTGTTCGCCTGGGGACTGGCGCTTTTCGCGCTTTCGTCGGCCGCCTGTGGGCTCGCCCCCGGCGCGGGAGCGCTGATTGCGGCGCGCGCGGTGCAAGGCGTCAGTGCGGCGGCCATGCTGCCCAATTCCCTGGCATTGCTCAACCGGGCTTGCAGTCACGACCCGGACCTGCGCGCACGGGCGGTCGGCCTTTGGACCGCATCGGGCGCGATTTCGATCGCAGCCGGGCCGGTACTCGGCGGCATGTTGATCGCGGCATGGGGATGGCGCAGCATCTTTCTCGTGAATCTGCCCGTCTGCGCCGCGGGCTTGCTGGCCATCCGTTTCTGGATACCGCGCAGCTTCGATGCCGCCGCGCGTCGGCACAAGGGCGAAAAAATCGGCATCGATCTGCCCGGGCAACTGCTCTCGGTCGTCGCGCTGACGGCTTTCACCGCCGCGGTGATCGAGTTGCGTCCGTTGGGCCTCGCGCATCCGCTCGTCATCGCCGGCTTCGCGACGGCAGTACTCGCCGCCCTGGCACTGCTCTTCGTGGAAGCACGGACCGCCGCACCGATGCTGCCGCTTTTCCTGTTTCGCGATGCGACGTTCAGTGCCGCAGTCGTTTTCGGCATTTGCGTCAATATGGCGTACTACGGCATGGTGTTCGTGCTGAGCCTCTATCTGCAGCGCGTGCGAGGCGATACGCCGCTCGAGGCGGGGCTGGCGTTTTTGCCGTTGACCGGTGGGTTTCTGTTCTCGAACGTCGCGAGCGGCTGGATCGTCGCCAAGCGTGGCCCCCGCTTTCCGATGATGCTCGGGGCCGCGCTGGGTGCGCTAGGCTATGCACTGCTCCATGCCACGCAGGCCAACACGCCGTTTCCGCTGCTTCTTGTACCGTTCTTGCTGATTCCCGGCGGAATGGGCTTGGCCGTTCCGGCCATGACGACGGCCATTCTCGCTTCCGTCGATCCGAAACGGGCCGCAACCGCATCGGCGCTGCTCAATACCGCGCGCCAGGCGGGCGGCGCACTCGGGGTGGCGGCATTCGGTGCGCTTGCCGGAGGGGCGGGATCAGACGGTGTCATGCACGGTTTGCAGGTATCGGCTGCGATCGCGACAGGCTTGCTTGTCGCCGGGGTGATGCTCAGCCGCTTCATCCACCCCGACGCACATGCGCGCGAACGTTCGGTTGCTCGCGCAACGGACGAGGCCGGCGTTCAGGGCGGCCGCTGATCCCAGCGGCCGGGGCTCCATCAAAGTGAAGCGTTCTGGATCGTGCCGGTGTCGAGTGCTCGCTCGATGAGACCTTCGTCGAGCGCCTTGCGAATAGCATGGGCGATCAACTTATCCGGCGGAGCGATATCGGCCTTCAGCGCGCCCAGCATGCCCTCGGCATCGAATATGACCAGCGTTTCGGCGGAATCGTCGCGGCTGATGATTACTCGGTGGTGAGCCCCATCGTCCTCGCCGAGGCTCGCGCAGAACCGCATCGGCTGGCCGTCGATCATCTGCTCGAAGTTTTCGATCATCGCAATGCCCTCCTCATGGCGCCACAGCGGACGTTATGTTCTACCGAGCAATTTCCGTGCGTGAACACCGTACGCCAATGGAGGTACCGGACCGGCGACGCCCGAACGTCAGAGCAAATGCCGTTTGGGCGCGCGGGCCGCATCGACGCTGATGCCGCCCGCCCCGGTCACGAACAGCAAGAGGAAGCCGCCCGCGATGCAGACGTTTTTCCAGAAGTGGATGACCATATCGTGCTGAATCGTCGGATCGACGACGTTCCAGAAATCGTGTCCCAGCACGGCCGTCAAAATCGTGTACACAGCCATACCGAGCGCGAGGGGCCGCGTCCAGAGTCCGAGCACGAGCATCAGCCCACCGAGCGCTTCGACCGCCGTCGCGATCGGCGCCGCGATCTGGACGAAAGGAACGCCTTTGGTGTGCAGGTAGCCCACGAAGCCGGCATAGCCGAGCAATTTCATCACCCCGCCCCACAGGAACAGCACGGCAAGTGCGAGACGAGCGATGAAAATGACGCCGGAATCGACGGGACGCGTCATGAATACCTTCTCCTTCTTCGATCGAGCAAATGAAAAAGCGGGCGTCGCTGCCCGCGTTGTTGGACAGGATATGCGGTGCGCCGGAGTTTTCCAAGCGCCGCGCGTTCCTGAAGCGGTAAAGACCGAAAGAAAATGTAAAAGGCGGGGCCGTGAGAAAGCCCCGCGTGTTAGGCGACCTGCTGGCTGTGCGCTGCGTCGCCTTCCTCGGTGTGAACCGCGCCGAATACGCTGAGAGGACGAATGAGAGGGCCTTCGGAGCGCAGCCCCATCGCGTTGAGCAACCGGTACAGCGTGGCGCGTGAAACACCCAACTCGGCCGCCGCACTGGATAGGCTGTAGGCGTGGCGCGCGAGCGCTTCGCGTATCGCTGCACGCTCCGCTTCGCAGCGCACTTCGGCAAGCGTACGCCCTGCCCTCGGCCCGGCGTCCGGGAGCCCGAGATCTGCAGCGGTGATGAACCGTCCCTCGGCCATGACCACTGCCCGCCGCACGCAATTGATCAACTCACGCACGTTGCCGGGCCACGCATAATTGAACATCGCGGCCACGGCATCGCTCGAAAAACCGCGAATCTTGCGTGCGCCGTCGCGCTTGTGCAGCGCGAGCGCATGGTAAGCGAGCAGTTTGATGTCGTGCCCGCGCTCGCGCAACGGTGGCTCGTCGAGCCGCAACACGCACAACCGGTGAAAGAGGTCCGTGCGGAACCGACCCTCCTCCATGGCCTGATTGAGATCGACGTGCGTCGCCGAGATGATCCGCGCATCGACATGGACAGAGCCATTGCCACCGAGCCGCTCGATCGTCCCTTCCTGGAGAAAGCGCAGCAGCACGGCCTGGCACTCGTGCGGCATGTCGCCGATTTCATCGAGGAAAAGCGTGCCGCCGTCAGCCGCTTCGATGCGGCCGATTTTCCGTTGCAATGCGCCCGTGAATGCACCACGCTCATGGCCGAACAGTTCGGATTGCAGCAGCGACGGAGGAATCGCCGCGCAATTGATTGCCACGAACGGTTTGCCCGCACGGGCCGAGCGCTCGTGAATAGCGTGGGCCGTCAACTCCTTGCCGGTACCGGATTCGCCGGCGATGAACACCGGAGCATCGTTGCGCGCGCACTTTTCGACGCCGCGATAAAGCTGCTGCATCGGTGCGCTGCTTCCGACCATCGTGCAGCAACCGGCCGCGGGCGGCGCCTCCGTCGCTTTGAGGCGCAGCGTGGACAACCCATGCGCATGCCCCAGCACGATGGCGAGCCGCTCGTCGCCGCACGGCATCGTCACGAAGTCGAAGCAGTAATCGACGATGAACCGTCTGACCGACGGTAGATCGGCCTGCCCTCGTCGTACGAGCGCAACCCACGTCGCTTCGGTATGACAGACGCAGCTTTCGAGCTCGGCCAGTTGGTCGTCGGTGACGTCGGGCGGTAACGAGACCACCCCCACCCGGACCGCACCCCGTTCGAGCAGCCGCTCGACCTGAGGTGCCGCCTTGGCATGTACGACGTGCCAGCCGGCCATCACTAGGCCGTCGACGCTGAGCGGATCTGACTTCAGCGAGACGAAAAGAACCGTACGTTCCGCCTTCAGCGGATTCAAAACGTCAGGCATGGTGCTGCTCCCCGGTATCGATGCGCATGCGCCTTGCGAGCCCAAAGCTAATTGGTTCGCATCGATTCAATATTGACGACGATCAACTTCGGTAACCAGCCGCTCTTGCGCTATATCCGAATTCGTTCGTCATCGCTGCGGCGAGTCGTCTGAGCGACCCTGCCTGTTTCGTCCCCCCTCGATTGGTCGGGACGTCCGATTTCACAGAAGCGAAAGGCGGCCCCCCAAGATCCATTGGGACCGAACTCATGCCTGTGCCTACCCTTTTATCCTCGGAGTTCTTTCTCTCGTTCGTGCTTTGGAGTGCAACCGTCACGTCTCGAGACGCACTGCACACCGCACGTTTCAAACCCTCATGCACTGCAACATATACGAGAGCGAACGGAATTTCCATAGGAAAATTACCGGTAGGTCAAATACGGACGGGAATTTCTACGTGTTAGGTAGCGGACATACTGAATTAGCCGGACTTTTTAATCTCGATCGTGGCAAATCGGCGGGCCGAACGTCGAAAGACGGAAGTGGTAGCGTACGACCATGCTTTTTATGCAAATCCCGAAATGAACCGGTTGGGCGCCAGCACTCGGGACAGTTGTCTCAAACGGATGTCATAGGCTTCTGATAGCTGCGGCGCTCAGGACCGGTGTAGTTTCACGGACCCGGCTCATTAAAAGACAATCGATTTCAACCCAAGAACAACCTAAGGCGTTTCAAACAGTATCGGGGGATGGGATGGCTACTACATTGCACAACCATCGCGGCTCGAGCCGCATTACGCTTTACGCCGCAACGGCGCTCATCGCACAACTGCTTCTCATCGGGATCTGGGACCTGCGCTATTTCGTGCTGAACGAGCCACAAGCGCCCATTCTGGCATGGGATTTCGAGGTTTTTTGGTCGGCTGCGCGCGTGACGCTGGAGCATGGGGCTGCCGCGGTGTTCTCCCCGCAGATGTTAGTCGCCGTGGAATCGACCGTCTCCAGGCTGCACAACGCCGCGCCTTGGCCCTACCCGCCGCCGTTCCTCCTCCTGATCATCCCGTTCGGACTCCTGCCTTACAGCATCGCCTTTGCGCTCTTTGCCGCTGCGGGCATTGCCATCTATGCGCTCATGCTGCGCAGCATGGCCCGCGGTCTGGAACGGCCGCAGCTCGTCTTCTTGGCGGCGTTCCCGGGCGTCCTGGCCACGTTGATTGCCGGGCAGAACTCGCTTCTGACCACGGCAGCGGCCGGCTTTGCTCTCGTGTTCTTGCCGCGCCGCGCGGTAGCCGCCGGGCTTTGCATCGCCGTTTTGGCGATCAAACCGCAACTGGGCGTGCTGTTTCCGCTGGCGCTGTTATGCGCACGCCAATGGAAGGCGATGATCGCTGCCGGTGCGGGCACCGCGGCATTCGTCGCGCTCAGCGTCGTACTGCTGGGCCGCGGCGTCTGGAGTGCGTTCGCGGGTTTCCTGCCAATCTTCAATCACGTCGTAGTCGAACACGGCGGCTCTCTGTGGACCGGCATGCCGACCGTTTTCGCCATGTCGAGAGTGCTGGGCCTGCCAGTGGCGGCGGCCTACACGGTTCAAGCGCTCGTCGCGTTGCCCGCGGTCGCCGCCATGGCGTTTCTTTGGCTCCGCGGCGCACGATACGCGTTGCGTGCCGCCGCGCTCGTGGTGACGACGCTGCTCGTTCAACCGTATTTCATGTTCTACGACCTGTGCTGGCTCGTCGTGCCGATCGTCTTTTTGCTTCGCGACGGCAAGATCGCTGCCCTGGATCGTGTGGAATGGACAGTTATCCTGGCGGCGTGGCTCCTGCCGGTCCAGGCCATCCTCGCGGTGTTCTTCAAGTTCCCGTGCGAACTGGCTCCAGCAGTGCTGATCGCCATGCTCGCGGTAATCGTGCGGCGCCATTTGATGGCGCGAGGCGAGCCCTCGGCGGTTTCGTCGGTGCCGACGCCTGTCGCATCAACGGCCGACTGAACGAGCGCGCAGCGCAACGGGCCGGCGCGCCTGATCGGTCCGCGCCGGATGAACCGGGCGCGACGCAAGGCGATTCACAGGCAGTGTGCTGACCTTCTTGCGCGCCTGATAGCGCCGGCGCACGAGATAGATAGGACGCTCCTTCGTTTCGTGATAGATGCGTCCGACATACTCGCCTACCACGCCCACGCCGATCAACTCGATTCCGCCTAGAAACAGCAATACCGAAAGCAACGATGAATAACCGGGGACCGGATTGCCGAACAACAACGTACGCCCGATGACGAACCCGCCATAGGCGAACGAGAGCGAGGCGATCGCAAGACCGATATAAGTCCAGCTGCGCAGCGGCACGGTGCTGAAGCTCGTAATGCCCTCCAGCGCGAAATTCCAAAGCCGCCATCCCGAGAACTTCGATTGACCCGCACTACGCGCTTCGCGCTCGTACTCGACGATGACGGTCCTGAATCCCACCCAGGCGAACAAGCCCTTCATGAAACGGCGGCGTTCCGGCAGGCTGCGCAGTGCATTGACGACGGCCCGGTCCATCAGGCGAAAGTCCCCGACGTTCTCGGGCAACTTCAGCTCGGACAGCGCGTTATGAACGCGATAATAGAGCCCGGCCGTCACGCGCTTGGCGAACGTGTCGCAAGCGCGGGAGCTGCGTTTGGCAGCCACCACCTCGGCTCCCTCGAACCAGTGAGCAACCATGACGGGGATCAGGCTCGGCGGGTCCTGCAAATCCGCATCGATCGGAATGACCGCATCGCCGGCCGCTTCGTCCAGGCCAGCGGTCAGCGCGGCTTCCTTGCCGAAGTTGCGGCTGAGATCGATTACGCGCACGCGCGCATCGCGGGCGCTCACCGCGACGAGCTTATCCAGCGTGCCGTCACTACTGCCGTCGTTGATGCAGACGATCTCGAACCGGATCGTCTGAATTGCTTCGAGCACGGGAACGAGCGTAGCGAAAAACACTTCGACAGCCGGTTCTTCGTTATAGAACGGCACAATCATCGAAACCAGTGGCTTACCGATATGCAATGACATGATTCCCCCCGTCGTTTGCATCTTGTTGTCGTACGTTGTGTGGCCTTGCGAGCCGTTCAGCTCGATGAGCCCGCCGGACGCGCATCAACGCTTCCATTGCCCGTCGCACGTTGCGCCCCGCCCGCTGCGCGACGCTCGCTAGCAATGCGGCGCACCACGACGAAAAGCGTCGCGGCAAGAATCAGTGGCATGAACTGAAAATGGAGATCGCCGACGATCAAGATGCCAAACAACGGCATCAGCCAGAGTACGATCAGCCACTCCCGCTCCAACGGCCGCCATCCGTATCGCATCGCGTGTTTCACATACCACGCAATGAAAACGCCGAGCCACGCCAGGTCATAGTCATAGAGATAAGGGCTGACCATCAACGATGCGCATACAAGCGTTGCCGCGCGAAGTGAATGCGGGGCACGGCGGGACCACGCGTACACCACTGCACCGGTAGCCAGCAGTATGGAGACAGCTTGTGCGGCGTTCGCCAACATCGTCGGGCCATGGATCATCGTGACGAGTGAATAGGCGGACGGAATGCGGTTGAGGGCCGCGTGGCCGGTTTCGACGTATCCAGCGGCCATGCCCATGTTGTGTAGAAAGGCAGTCAGCGTTTGCGCGCCGAACAACGCGACCGACATCGTCAACATCGCGAGCGCCGTCACCACGAGTGTGCCGAGGGCGCGCCACGACCTCGAGCACAACAGCGCAAACGGGATCAGGACGGCCAGTTGCGGCTTCACGCACAGTATTCCGAAACAGAGGCCGGCAAGGATCTGCCGGCGCGGCAGCATCGCCAGGCCGAACGCCACGAGCGAAGCCGTCAGAAGTCCGTTTTGCCCCGCCAACGAAACGAGCAGCGCACCGGGGAAGGCCGTGGCTACGATCACCGCCGCCTGACGTTCGACAATGACGCGGATCGCCTTGACGAACATCAGGTAAGTGGTGCCGAGAAACAAGATCGCGGCAATTTTCCACGGCAGCAAAGCGAACGGGTACACCACGAGCAGAAAGCTCGGCGGATAAAGCCACGGCAGCATGCCCGCCGGATGCCCCAACGCGGCACTTTCCACTTTGTTCAGCACCGCAAAGTTGTATGCATCGACGGCATGTCCCTGCAGACTCAGATGCGAGGCACTCCAGAACGGGACAAAGTCCATCGCGAGTGGACTCAGGTACTCATGAGATGTCCAGATGACTCTCACGAGATAGATCGATACGAAGAAGGCATAGCAGGTCAGTGCGCCAATCGAATAAAAGTGCAGGCGCTCCGGCGTAAGCCAATGCGCGGCGCGCCGGCTATGCGTGTGTTCGCGCAGCGTCGTGCCAATGGCGCGCACCCTCGCTCTCAGATTCATCGCCACTTCGCTCATTGTTCGCTCCCGACACTGGCGCTCGCGCGTTGCAGAACCATCCACAGCAGGACCAGCAATATGAGCGGCCCAAGCTGAGGCAACATCGTCAAGCGATTGAAATGCTCGTAGATCGGCAGCAACCAGCCGAGCAGCCAAGCGGTCTTTTCACCGCGCAGCCATCCCGTGTCGAACGCCATGGCCGCGATGCAGGCGAGCGCAATGCCCAACCATGCGAGCTCGTAATGCCAGACATAGGGGCTCGCAAGCAACGCGGCAATACTCAAGATGGCAGCGCGCAGTCGGACATCGCGACAGTTCCGCCAGACATGGCAAGCGGAGCCTATTGCGACAGCAGCCACCAGTACATGGCCGGCATAGGCCGCAACGACGGGCAAACCCGCGAGACGCAATGCCGAGAACGCCGTTGGCGATGCGAACCAAAAGCCCTGGCCGCCATGATCGAGTAACGCATCGCGCAATACGTTGGCATTCACGAAGAACGAGGGAAGCGACTGCGGCCCGCAGATGACAACGCCGGCGGCAGTCACGGCTATTGCGGTCAACGCGGCCACCGCCAATACCTTCCACGCGCGCGCGGCGATCAACACGAACGGAAACACGATGGCCATTTGCGGCTTGATGGCAAGCAACCCGATACACACGCCGGCCATCACCGGCCTTTGGGCGATGCGCGTCATGGCCAACGCCGCCAACGCGGCCGTCACGAGTGAATTCTGGCCGATCACGGCTGCCACGAATACGCCGGGCGCAGCGGCAATCACGAGCGCGGCGGCACGTTTTCCGCCAAGCGCATGGGCGATGTTCGACGCGCGCAACGTCGCCGATGTATAAAGCCACACGCCCCCGGCGATGAAAAGCAAATAGGCGATGGGCAGCGGCAATAGCGCAAATGGCGTGACTACAGCCAAAAAGGACGGTGGATAAACCCACCCAACCGCATACGCGTCGGCAAAGCCTCCGAAGAGGTCCATTTGCGCCTTGGTAAACGCGAAGTGCTCGTAGACTTGTGCCGGCGCCCCCTGCAGCATCAGATGCGAGGCTGCCCAGAAAATCGAGAAATCGATCCCCGGGCGCGCACCATGCGTCATCGCGAAGCCATGGCTGACCCACCCCCACGTTGCGATGAATGCGACATAGACGGTGACCATCCCCGCGCTCATGCTCGTCATCCGACGCGGCGTGAGCCAATTCACTGAGCCGCCTGCAAAGCCGCTCATCCCCCGACTCAAAAAATACATAGCACACCTCTGATCAGCCGTTTCGGCATTCGGTCCGTCGGCTATATCGACAATCGTTGTTATCTGCGCGTCCGCGCGATGCCACAGCCACCGCACACTGCGTAAGGCCCATTGTTGAGATAAATCGACGCGACTTACAAGTCGTGCTTGACCTCGAAACCGCATCGATATGCGCGCCAATGTACGGCGTCCAACACTTCGTCGATTCGGCATTCGAACGCACCATGACGTGCGTATCAAGAATGAAACGCGGATCGAACGGAATCGACGCTCGAGGATCGCCCATTTCGCGAAATGTGCGACAGACACGGCACGCCACCGGCGCCTCTTCAATCCGTCGATAGCGATATGCGGCGTGCCTTTCGCCGAGTACCAAGCACCGGCAGGGGTCACGCCGGCCGTCTCACGCCTGAGACATCTGGTGCGCCGCCGCCCTCTTTTCCGCTTCATCGAAATCGGACAACCCTTGGCGGGCAAGGCGCTCGCGCCGATGGCATAGGGCTTGCGAAAAACCGCCGCACGGAAGTCGACCAGCACCAGGCGACCCATCCCATCGCTCTACGAGGGCGTGAGAGGCAGGGCCGGCAGACTACGGGGAGGGAACCCGAGTATGTGCCACCGCGATGCGTTCACACGGCGGCACATGCGAGGGGACGACAACAGCTGTCGACGCACCGTGGTAACGGCACACACGTGCCGTTGTCCAGGCAGTGATAAGCCGGGGGGCTTAAGCATGAAAAACGATACATGGATGCGGCGTCTCTGTCGCCGCAACGCAGGACCGGTCGCCGTCTCGCGACCGGCTAACGAGCGTGCCTCTTGCTGGCATGCTCATTCCACGCGGTTTCCTCGAGCTCCCATTTCAAAAACGGCATCGCGCTTCGCGCGGGTACACCCGAGAGCCTATCGACTCTCGAGCCTGCACCAAATGCATCTCTAGTGGGCTGTATGGAGTGCAGCACTCATGTTGCAAGCGCGCTTTTGTTCTTTGCAGTACCCGCAGTACCCGCAGTTCCAGCAGCACCCGCAGCACCCGCAGTTCAGTCCCAAAGCCAGGCGGCCAGGGGTAATTTGTTTAGTGATCCTAACGGAGATCGATATGAACACGATCATTGCTCAAGCAAAACGTTTCGCACGCGAAGAGGAAGGCGCGACGATGGTGGAATACGGACTCATGGTCGCACTGATCGCGATCGTTTGTATTACCGCCATCACCACGGTTGGCAACAAGCTCAACTCGATATTTGTCGAGATCGGCAGCGACCTTTGACGTAAGACGCGGAGGGAGCGGGCGATTCGCCATGTCGCCTCGTCCGCCCCTGCGCGCGGCATGCAACCTTTTGAACCGAGCCAACAGGAGTTAATCATGACTGCGCAAATTCGGTCGATATTGCAATGTTTTTCCGCACAGGCCAGTGAGTTTTCACGCGCGGACGACGGCGCAACGATGGTGGAGTACGGCCTGATGGTCGCCCTGATTGCAATCGTTTGCATCACAGCCATCACCACCGTCGGAACGAATCTGAATTCGGTGTTCGTCGATATCGGCAATGCGCTTTGACGCGACAACGGGTATTGGCCGATATCGATCCGTTTGCCCGGGTTGTGCCGGAAAAAGGCGCTGCCAAGTACAGCGCCGAGTAACGATGCGGGGTGAGAAATGAACGTGTCACTGACGAATCTCTCGCGGTTTTGCCGCGACGAGCCGCTGCAGGCGCTCTTCGAGCTCGTTCACGACGAAATCTCCGCGGCTATTCAGTGAATGGCAATTTGAAATCATCCGAGGCCGACCATGATGCTTCCGACTCTCCCCTCTCAGCCGATTCCGGCTTTCGTAGCGCTGTTCGTCGTCGCGGCCGCGAGCACCGACATCGTCGCGCGCCGTGTCCCGAACCGGCTGGTCCTGCTTGGCCTCCTCACGTCGTTGCTCGTTCACGGTTGGGTCGATGGGCTTACCGCCGGCGCCGGCAACTGGCTCGCCGGCGGCCTGACGGGCTTCGCATTGCTGATTCCGCTCTATCTCGTTCGCGGCACGTCAGCCGGCGACGTGAAGCTGTTGTTGATGATCGGTACCTGGGTCGGTCCTGAGCTGGTGCTGGCGATCACGCTTGCGACGTTCGTCATCGGCGGCGCCTGGTCGATCGGCTTCGCGGTACTGCGCCGCCGCACCCTGCAGTTGCTCATCAACATGCAAACGCTGCTGCAGCGCGGATTGCGGCCCGCGCACATCGCAGGCGCCGGCGCATCGCAACAGATTGCCTCGATTGGGTCGCTGCCTTACGCGGTCGCGATCGCAGCGGGAACGCTGAGCGTCCTTTTCACCGCGGCGGTTTGACGCACGGGCCTCGCACAAAGGGTATCGGAGGGAGACAGAACATGAGCGAATACAACATCGAGCACCGAGGCGCAGCGAACCTCGACGAAGCCTCACTGGATGCACCGATAGTTCGCGATGCGCCCAGCGATCCTTCGCATGCGCTGCTGCGCACTCCGCGCTCGATTGCCGATACCGGATTGCCACCCATCTTCGTCGGCAGGCTCGTGCTCAAATCGACGATGTTGAACGGCAGCTCCAGCTTCGCGGACCTGTCGCAACGCCATCGGCTGCCTATCGCTGTGCTCGAAGACATTCTCGCGTTTCTCGTTCGCGAGCATCTGGCCGAAATTACGCATCGCGGTGCGACCGATATCGATGTCCACTTCCGGCTCACCGCAGCCGGACGCACGGTCGCCACAGAGGAACTGGCTCGCTGCTCGTACTGCGGCCCCGCCCCCGTCACATACGAACACTATGTCGAGGTGGTGCGAGGCCACGCCATCCGCAATCAGCGTGTCAGCCGGGACCAGGTGCGTGCTGCGTTCGCCAACGTTCGCGTCGAGCCGACGCTGCTGGATGCCGCGGGTGCCTCGTTCAATGCCGGCCGGCCGCTCATGCTCTATGGCCCGGCAGGCAGCGGCAAGACCTATATTGCGGAGCGGCTCGGTCAACTGCTGCAGGGGGATGTACCTATCCCCTACGCCATCTATGTCAGCGGCGAGATCATTCAGCTGTACGACCCACTGCTGCACCACGACGCTGCGCCGCAAACCAACGCTACGCCCGGCGACAGGCGCTGGCGCATCTGCCAGCGCCCTGTCGTGATCTCGGGCGGCGAACTGACGCTCGACGGCCTCGACTTGCGTTACGACGCATCCGCCGGTTTCTATCAGGCACCGCCGCACATGAAGGCGAATATGGGCCTGTATGTCGTCGATGATTTGGGCCGCCAGCGCGTCGCAGCTCAAGATCTGCTCAACCGCTGGATCATGCCGCTCGATCGCGGGGTCGATCTGTTCACGCTGCACTCGGGCATGCGCTTCTCGGCACCGTTCGAAGTATGGCCCGTGTTCTCGACCAATCTCGATCCCGCCGATATCGGCGACGAAGCGTTCTTGCGGCGGCTCGGCTCGAAGCTGCATATGGGGCCGATGTCGCCCGAGAACTACCGGGCCATCTTCGAGGACTACTGCGCCCTCCACGGCCTGGCGCTTTCACAGTCTGCTTTCGACTATCTGTTGCGCGAGCTGCACGCGGCAAGCGGCAAACCGCTTCTCGCCTGCTATCCGCGCGATCTGCTGTCTCTCGTCAGCGCCTCGGCCGACTACCGCGGTGCGCCGCGCGAAGTGACCACCGAAGGTCTAGACGAAGCCTGGCACAGCTATTTCGGCTCCAACGCCGGGATCGAAAGAAAGTTTCCGCCCTCGCCTGCGAACACGATGCGTGTCAGGGCAAACGGCATGCCGCCGGCCCAGCAGCCGACATTTTGACGATTGGTTAGGAGTCCTTCCATGAAAAACTCTCGCGCTCTCATCATGCTAGCGGCAGCCATGCTCGCAGGCCTGGCCGCCGTTGTGTTCGCGTCGCGTTGGCTCATCCACACGTCCTCGAGCGCTCTGACACCGGTCGCCGTCGCGATGGACGACATCAACCTCGGCCAACCGCTCAACACCAACCTGATCCGTATCGTCAACTGGCCGAGCGGCAGCGTCCCGCCCGGCGCATTCAAGGACACCAAGTCGCTCGAAGGGCGTGTCGTTCGCTCGAGCCTGACGCGCGGCGAGCCGGTACTCGAATCGAAGCTCTCGCCCATGGGCACGAAAGGCGGCCTATCGGCGGTCATCAACAAGGGCGATCGTGCAATCACGGTGCGCGTAAACGATGTGATCGGTGTCGCCGGCTTCGCACTGCCCGGCAACTATGTCGACGTCATCGTGAACACCCAGGCGCCAGGCAGCAGCAACGATCAACACAGCATTTCCAAGATCGTGCTCGAAAAGATCCTTGTGCTCGCGGTCGCTCAGCAAGTGAGCCGCGACGACACGCAGCCGAAGGTCGTCAACGCGGTCACGCTCGAGGTGACACCGGATCAGGCGGAAAAGCTCGATCTCGCCCGCAGCGTCGGCACTCTGTCGCTCGTGCTGCGCTCGCAGGTCGACGGCGACACGCTGCAGACGAAGGGGGCAACGAAGAGCACCTTGCTGGGCTCGCCGGTAGCACCCGTTGCGGCATCGGCAGCCGCGCCGGTCAAACCGGCCCGCGTGCATTACGCGGCGCGGCGGGAGCCGGTCAAGCGCGACTGCGTCGGCGTGCTTTCGGGCATCTCGGGCGGCGTCGAATGTTTCTAGTGTCGAAGGGTACGGCGCGTGAGGATCGGCACACGCCGTAGCGGACCGAAAGCGACACGACAAACGCAATTCAAGCGGTACAGGCATCACAACCGGGGGAGTACCACCAAATGAACACGAAACTGAAGCACTCGGCGTGCCACGCGCCGCTGCGCTGCAAGATGAGCAGCGCAATCGTGGCGGCATTCCTGGGCGCGGGCCTTGCGGCCGCGCAGCCCAGCATGGCGCAGCCGAGTAAGGGTGCCACCGTGGCGCGGCCCGCGCCCGGCGCGCCGCTGCAGATGACGATCAGCATGACGCCGGTTCCGGCCGCTGGAGCTGCAGGCACCGCAGCCGCTGCCGCCGCGATCGCGCAGCCGTTGCGAGGGCCGAACTGCAAGGGTGACATCGGAAACGTGACGAACGTCGCGGTGCCCGTCGGCAAGTCCACGCTCGTTCAACTTGCCGAGCCGGCCCGCAACCGCTCGCTTGGCAACCCTACGGTCGTGATGGCTACGCTCGTCTCGCCGCGCACGCTGTACCTGGTCGGCATGTCCGTCGGCACGACGAACATGATAGTGCAAGGCGCGAGCGGCGCATGCCAGATGATCGACGTGATGGTCGGAGTCGATTCGGCAGGACTTCAGCAGTCGCTCTCGCAATTGCTGCCGGCCGAACATGACGTTCGCGTCTCGACCGCGGCAGGCAACCTCGTACTGACCGGCAACGCCTCCAGCGCCGCCGCCGCACAACAGGTGATGGAAATCGCGCGGGCGTATGCCAACGCGCAGCCGACCCAGCAATCCCAGTCGACCTCGAACGGCGCGGGCAATGGCATGAATGGAGCGAACGCTCAGTTCTCGAGCTCAGGTGGCTCGACCAACATCATCAACATGATGACGGTCGACTCGCCGCAGCAGGTCATGCTCGAAGTCAAGGTTGCCGAAGTGTCCAAAACGCTGCTGGACCAGCTCGGTTCTTCGCTCAATCTGCAAGGCGGCTTCGGTTCGTGGACCGGTGCGCTGGTGACGAGCCTGCTCACCGGTGCGCAAAGCATCATCGCGGGTAGCAAGGCAAACCGCCTGCCACTGAAAGCCGCCATCGACGCGCAAAAGACCGACGAACTCACCAAGATCCTCGCCGAGCCTAACATGGTCACGATCAGCGGCCAGGAAGCCTCGTTCCTCGCGGGCGGCAAGGTCTACATCCCCGTGGCGCAAAGCAGCTCCACGGGTGCGAATACCATCACACTTCAGGAAGAGGAGTTCGGCGTAGGGCTCAAGTTCACGCCGACCGTTCTCGGCAACGGACGCATCAACCTGAAGGTGGCTCCCGAGGTCTCGCAGCTCTCACCCACAGGCGTTTCGATCAGCGCGACGGGCGTCAATACCACCGCGATCCTGCCGCTCATCACGACCCGACGGGCGGCAACGACGGTGCAGATGAACGATGGCGAATCGTTTGCGATCGGCGGGCTCATCAGCAACAACATCACCGGAGCGCTCAAGGCGTTCCCTGGGCTCGGCGAGCTGCCCGTCATCGGCGCGCTCATGCGCAGCACCTCGTTTCAGCAGGACCGCACGGAGCTCGTGTTCATCATCACGCCGCACCTCGTGAAGCCGCTGCCGGTCGGGCGTTATCCGCTGCCGACGGACAGCTTTACGCAGCCGAAGGAAATCGACGTATATGCCACCGGCAACATGGAGGGTCGTGGCGCGACGCCGTCGAAGCCATCGCAAATGAACACGCCGTCGGCCGCGAATGCGCCTGCCGAGCCGAGCGTGCCACCCGCCCCGCCGGCACCGCACACGACCGAGCCCGCTGCTGTACCGGCTCCGCGCGCGCCAGCCTCGCCTGTCGAGACCAAGTCGCAGCCGCACGATACCGCGCATAACGCCCCGGCACCGGCGCCAGAGCCCGTCTCGACAAAACCGGTTTCGACCGCAGCGATCACGGCAGCCCCGATTGCGAGCGATCCGCCCCGGCAAACGCCAACGACGACGGCATGGGACGAGCAAGCGGTCCGCGCGGCCCGCATCGAAGCGACAGCCGCCCGGATAGCCGCCCACGACAAGCAGGCGCTCGCGATGTCGGGAACGCCGAAAGCCGCGACACGGCACTGAATGCGACAGCACAGGGGAAACCTCATGAAACTCGATCACATCCATTTCTTGCGCCGCACGCTCGCGTTGGCACCCATCGTAGGGGCACTCGGCGGGTGCATGACGAGCACGCCGATCTGGGACGCGCATTTCGGCGAGGCGGTCCGTGCGACCACGCAAGCGCAGATTCTCGATCCGCAGGCGGCCGAGCATCACCCATCGACGCAGGGCGTCAATGGAAGCGCGGCCGTCTCCGCAATGCAACGCTACGACAAGTCGTTCGATACACCGGCGCCGACGGCGAACCCGTTCGTCATCGGCATCGGCTCGGGTTCCAGCAGCGGTCAGTGAAATAGCGGGTATGGGAGGCGATCATGTATCACAACGGCCAACGAGGTAAGCGCGTCCTGTCCAGGCGAAAAGAGCGCGGCGCCGTGGCGATCATGGTCGCCTTGGCGATCGTCGCGCTGATCGGCTTCGTCGGTCTTGCCCTCGATCTCGGCAAGCTCTACGTCGTCAAGAGCGAACTCCAAAACAGCGCGGATTCGTGCGCGCTCGCCGCCGCCCGTGACCTGACGGGCGCCACTATCGACTTGTCAGTGCCCGAGGCCGCCGGCATCGCGGCCGGTCACTACAACTACGCGTTCTTCCAGAGCGCACCGGTGCAGCTCGCCACGGACAGCGACGTTCTATTCAGCGATTCGCTCAGCAACCCGTTCTTGACGAAAAGCGCGGTGTCGGCGCCGGCCACGATGAAGTACGTGAAATGCACAACTTCGCTGACGAATATTCCGAACTGGTTCATCCAGGTGCTGGATATGATCCCCGGCGTGTCAGTCGCCAACGCCGCGGTCAGCGCCTTCGCGGTTGCCACGATCAGCCCGGCTCAGACGACATGCGGCTTGCCGGTGTTTATCTGCTCGCCCGGCAGCGGACCCGGCTACAGCACTAGCTATACGCCCGGAACATGGATCGGCTCCAAGGATGGCCCGACGCCTCAATTCGGTCCCGGTTCGTTCGGCTGGGCGGCGCTGGACGGATCCAACAGCGCGAACGCGATCAAACAAGAACTGAGCGGCAATTTCTGCAGCATCCCGGCCACAGGTTTCAACGTCGGTACCGCAGGCAACAAATCAGCCGATACGGCAGCGTATAACACGCGGTTTGGGATTTACGCGAACCCCTACGACCAATCGAGCGCGACACCCGATTTCACGGGGTATGCGTACACTGCCCTGAGCTGGTCGCCAGGCTCGAATGCGTATGGCGATTTCGTCAGCCAGCGCTCGCGCTTCGCCGGTTACCAAAGCCCCTCCGACCTGACGGTAAGAGGATCGTCGGCGGGGACCAACTATGCGGCCGGCTCGGATCGGCGGCTCGCTCTGGCGCCGGAAGTGGACTGCTCCCTGCTCGACAACGGCAACTCCAGCCCGACGGTCCACCAGTTGCCCGTCATTCGATGGGACTGTGTGCTGATGCTCGATCCGATGCAGCAAAGCACGCCCACGAATCCGCTTCCGGTACATCTGGAGTACGAAGGCAAATCCACGGACGCCAGCGTGCCGTGCGCCACGCACGGCGTCCCGGGCAACAGCAACTCCGTTGGCCCTCTCGTTCCTGTACTCGTTCAATGAGCGGAGGCGACCATGAAAGCACCCAGGCAATATCCTAAGACCCGCCGGCAGGCGCGCGGCGCGGCGATGGTCGAGTTCGCCATCGTTCTGATCCCGCTCATCGTGCTGGTGATGGGCGTGGCCGAGTTCGGTCATGCGATCTGGCAGTACGAAGCTTTGACGAAGGGTACGCGCGATGCCGCGCGCTATCTGTCGACCTATCTGCCATCCGATCCCGCCTACCCCACCGCCTCGGCGCAGTGTCTTGTCGTCTACGGCAGCACGACCTGCCCCACGAGGGGCACGCCGCTCGTCAGCGGCCTGACGACGTCGATGGTGATCATTTGCGACGCTGGAAGTTCGGCCGGATGTACCGATTCGACGGACCCCACTACGTTCTCGAACGTGCCCACCTATGACACGAACAACGGTGCCGCGGGCGGCACGCAATCGGGCAGCATCAATCTCGTCGAAGTGAAGATCAAGGGATTTCCGTATAGCCCCATCGAGCCGTTTCTCGCGCTCGCGGCGTTCAATTTCGGCAACATCTTCACCATCATGAGACAGGTGTCATGAACGTGCACGCTAGACGCTTCGCTCTCTCTCAGCGCGCATCGCGCTCGGGCGCATCCCGGCGCGGGCAGCATGGGGCCGCCATCGTCGAATTCGCCATCGTCGCCGCGGTCTTCTGCACGCTGCTAGTCGGGATCTGCGAGTTTGGGCGCATCCTCTACTACTGGAATACCGCAAGCGAAGCCGTCCGCCTCGGCGCGCGGACTGCCGTCGTCTGCGATGCCGATGCGACGGTCATCAAGACACGCATCACGAGTCTGATGCCGCTACTCGCCGCATCGAACGTCGACGTCAGCTATTCGCCGTCCGGCTGCGATTCGGATGCCGATACGGCGCGCAACACTTGCACTTTCGTGACAGTCAGCGTCACGAACGTCAGCGTGCAGACGATGATCCCGTTCGTTCCGCTCACGCTCGCCATGCCGCCGCTCACAACCACGTTGCCGCGCGAAAGCCTCGCGACATCGACGGGCGGCACCGTTTGTCAATAACACTCGAACCGCTGGCCATACCATCATGATCGATATACTCAGCATCTCCAAAGACAGCTCGCGCCTTGCCCAGATCGTGCGATCGATCGGTGAATGCGGCAACTATCGGACGACGCGCACCCTCGGAAGCCCTTCTCAGCTCGCTCAGCGCGGCGACGGTCTCGATTCGTTCGATGTCCTGATCGTCGATGCGCTCGCGCTCGACGACGCCGAGCTTGCCGTCATCGCCGATCTGAACCGTCGCCACGAGCGGCTCACGTGCATCTTGCTCACGCCGGACGCGTCGCCTCAGACGCTGATCGCCGCCATGCGCGCCGGGTTTCGCGACGTACTGAGCTGGCCGCTCGATCAACAAGCGCTTAGCGAAGCGTTGCTGCGCGCCGAGAGCAAGCGATCATTGAGCGGCGCGCGGAACACGCGGATCGTCTCGTTCGTTTCCTGCAAGGGCGGCACCGGCACCACGCTGATCGCGAGCAACATCGCGCACGAGATCTCTCTGCAACGCCCGAATCGGGTGTTGCTGATCGATCTCAACCAGCTCTATGGCGATGCGGCTTTTCTCGTGACGGGGGATCCGCCGCCATCCACTCTGCCGCAGATGTGCGCGCAGGTGGAGCGAATGGATTTTGGCTTCCTCGACGCAAGCCTGCTACACGTCAGCGAGACGTTTCACGTGCTGGCGGGCGCGGGCGACCCGGTGAAGGCCGGCGAGATCGACCACGACAGACTCGAGTGGATTCTCGGCGTCGCCATGCCGCATTACGACTTCGTCGTGTTCGATGTGGGCCAATCGATCAATCCCCTCTCGATGCTCGCGCTCGATCGAAGCGACGAGATCCATATGGTCTTGCAGGCGAGCATGCCGCATGTGCGCGCGGGGCGGCGGCTGCGCGAAATCCTCGGCTCGCTGGGCTACGCATCCGACACGCTGCGCCTCGTCGTCAACCGCTATACGCGCGACTCCGAACGGGCGCGCACCGCGCTCGAGGACGTGCTGGACATGTCGCCCTATCAGGTGCTGCCGGAAGACGGCGACGTCGTGAACCGCGCGCTCGATGAGGGCGTTCCGATCTCCGACGTCAAGCGTACGAGCGCGCTGTCGCGCGGTCTGCAACAGCTCGCCCAGAACATCGTCGCCAGCGTGCCGGCGCCGACACGCGGTCGCGCGCGCACCGAGACGCGCACGCTGCGTTTCTTCGGACGCGGCGCAGCCCCCAAGCTCAAGACCATGTAAGGCAGGAACGAGGAGAACATCATGTCGCTGCGTGAACAGATATCGGGCCAATTCGTGAAGTCGTTTGGCGAGCGCACCGGCGCTCCGGGCGGCATGGTGCAGTCCACCTACCAGACACTGAAGCGCGACGTGCATCACGCCGTGCTCGATCAGGTTGAACTGGAGCGGCTCTCGCGCCTGCCCGTGGAACAGGTCCGCGACGAAATCGGTTCGCTGATCGGCCGGATTCTCGACGAGCAACGCGTTCCGGCGAACGATCAGGAGCGCAAGCAACTCGTGATCGACGTATATGACGAGATGTTCGGCTTCGGTCCGCTCGAAGTGCTGCTGCGCGATCCGACCGTGTCCGACATCCTCGTCAATACGTCGAAGCAAACCTACGTCGAGCGCAAGGGCCGGCTCGAATTGACCGACGTGATCTTCTATGACGACGCTCATCTCATGAAAGTCATCGAGAAGATCGTCTCGCGCGTGGGGCGCCGCATCGACGAATCGAACCCGATGGTCGATGCGCGGCTGCCCGACGGCTCCCGCGTCAATGCCATCATTCCGCCATCCGCCATCGACGGGCCGCTCGTCTCGATCCGGCGGTTCGCCGTCAATCCGTTGCAGATCTCGGATCTCGTCGATCTGCAAACGCTCACGCCCCCTATGGCACAAATGCTCGATGCACTGGCGCGCGCGAAGATCAATATCCTCGTGTCGGGCGGCACCGGTAGCGGCAAGACGACGCTGCTCAACATTCTGTCGGGCTTCATTCCCGAGGACGAGCGCATCGTCACGATCGAAGACGCCGCCGAGCTTCAGCTCAGGCAGCCGCATGTGCTGCGGCTCGAAACGCGGCCGCCGAACATCGAGGGGCGCGGGGAAATCACGCAGCGCACGCTGGTGCGCAACGCCCTGCGCATGCGTCCGGACCGAATCATCCTGGGCGAGGTGCGCGGCCCCGAGGCGCTCGACATGCTCGCCGCGATGAATACCGGTCATGAAGGCTCGCTCGCGACGATTCACGCCAATACGCCGCGCGACGCGCTGACGCGGCTCGAAAACATGATCAGCCTTGCTGGCATGGGGCTGCCGCCAAAGACGATGCGGCAACAGATCGCCTCGGCCATTTCCGTCGTCATTCAGGCCACACGCCTGACCGACGGCCGACGCAAAATCGTCAGCATTCAGGAGCTGACCGGCATGGAAGGCGAAATCATCAATATGCAGGAAATATTCGCGTTCAAGCGCTCGGGCGTCGACAGGAACGGTGCCGTGCGCGGTCACTTCGCGGCAACCGGCGTGCGGCCAAAATTCGCGGAGCGACTACACGCATTCGGCATCGATCTGCCCGACGAACTCTACGATCCGGCACGTCGCTACGAAACGACTTGATCCTGCGCCCGCTAGGAGGCCGACATGGACCCCATTTTCTACGCATTCATCGTCTTGCTGTTCGTGGCCGTTGTGCTCGCGATCGAAGGCGGCTATTTTTGGTGGAACAGCCAGCACGGGCCGGCCGCGCGCCGCGTCGAATCGCGCATTCGTGCGCTTTCGGCCGGCGGGCAACTGCAAAAGGAACGCCTGACGATCTTGAAGGACCGCATGCTGCGCGAATCGAGCGAGTTCGAAAAAGTCCTCATGCAGTTGCCACGCGTGCAGACCCTCGATCTGTTCATACAGCAATCCGGGCTGAACTGGTCTGCGACGCGGTTGATCGCGGTCAGCGTCGCCATACCGATCGTCGTGCTCGGCGTGGGCATGTTTCTGCCGGTGCAGCTCATGTTCGTAGCGCCAGGCGCGCTATCCACCAGCGCGCTGCCCTACCTTTACGTCCGCCGGCAGCGTCGGAAACGGCTCGAGCGGCTTGAAAAACAGCTGCCCGACGCAGCGGACACGATCAGCCGCGCCCTGCGCGCCGGCCATTCGTTCCCAAGCGCGATCGGCATGGTGGCAACCGAATTCCCCGAGCCCATGTCCGGAGAGTTTCGCATCACGTTCGACGAGATCAACTACGGCGTCCCGCTCAACAACGCACTGATGAACTTGGCGAAGCGCGTTCCGATCCGCGACTTGCGCTACTTCGTCATTGCCGTACTGATCCAGCGCGAGACCGGCGGCAATCTTGCGGAAGTGCTCGACAGCATCGCGATGCTGATTCGCGAGCGGTTCAAGCTGTACGACAAAGTCCGCGTCCTGGCGGCCGAGGGCAAGATGTCCGCGTGGGTACTCGGGCTGCTGCCGTTCATTACGGGCGGGGCCATGTTCGTCCTCAATCGCGGCTTCCTCGAGGTCCTATGGACCGATCCCGCCGGTGCCAAAGTGATCGGCGTCATGATCGGCTTGATGACAAGCGGCGTCTATTCGATGCGACGCATCATTCGCATCCGTGTTTGACGATTGCGGTGCGTTTTCGCACAACCCCTAACAACCAGGACACTCCATCATGCAATCCTTTTTCTCCGTGGATATGATGCTGCTGATCGGCCTGTTCGCATTCGTCTTTGCGGGTGCGCTCGGTGCGATGCTGATCATGTCGCCACCCGATATGAAAAAACGTATCGCACAGGCGGGAGGCATCTCGAGCGCTTCGGTATCGGCACCGTATGAGACAACGACCGCGGTCTGGCTGCAAAAGATCGCCGACATGTCGGAACCGATCGCCAAACTGTCGATTCCCAAGGAAGGCTGGGAAAATTCGGCGTTGCGCGTTCATTTGATGAACGCAGGCTGGCGCTCGTCGAATGCGGCACTGATCTATTTCGGGGCAAAAACCGCGCTGGCGTTGCTGCTGCCGCTCGCCGCACTGCCCTGGCTTGCGGGCTCCTCGCTCGCGGGCACGCCAATGGAGCTCGCGTCGGTGCTCGTCGTACTGGGCGCATTCGGCTACTACTTGCCGAACGTCATCCTCAAGCGACGTGTCAAATGGCGCAAGCGTGCGATATTCGAGGACTTCCCCGATGCCCTCGATCTTCTGACCGTCTGCATCGAAGCGGGGCTCAGCCTCGATGCCGGCCTCATGAAAGTCAGCGAGGAAATCAAGCTGCGCAGCGTGGTCGTGGCGAGCGAACTCGATCTGATGCTGCTTGAAATGCGTTCGGGCTTCACGCGCGAGAAGGCATTGCGTAATCTTTCGCTGCGCACGGGCGTGGAAGACATCGATTCATTCGCGACGATGCTGATTCAGGCCGAACGTTTCGGCACGAGCATCGCCGATTCGCTGCGCGTGCTGTCCGACACGCTGCGGACACGCAGACGCGCACGGGCCGAGGAACAGGCCGCGAAAATCGCGCTGAAGCTGCTGCTGCCGCTGGCGTTCTGCATCTTCCCGGCATTGCTGACGGTGTTGCTCGGGCCCGCGCTCATTCACGTCTATCGGATTCTCCTGCCGACGATGGCGGGCTCGGGAGGCTGACGCCTGGCCACCAATACGACCACCTCAAAACGACTTGGCCCTTCGCCGCACGACATGGTAAACAAACATTCGACCCATGCGCGCATCGAAGGAGCCAGCCGTGATCCGTAAAACCCTCAATGCTTCCCGCTTGCAGGATGAGGTATCCCGTCGGATTCACCGCATCCACGAACTCGTAGAGGACGGCGTCAAGATAAGCGTGCCCCGGCCGCAGAAACAAGAGCCCGATGCTTCAGGCTGCAATTGGACGATGAAGCATTTCGGCAATGCGGTGGGTTACGAACGGTTCGTCGCCGAGGTGCTGAAAGCAGTCCGCGCCGAATACAACCTATCCGACGACAGCGAGGCGAAAGACGTCCGCGATCCTTTCGGCGGTTAGCCCCACGCCGGCCGGCGATCTAACGGCCACCTGCCCGACCGGACTCTGCTTGCAGGTCGCGCGTTCTCGAAGCATCGGCTTCGCCGGGGATGATTCCGGCCGCGTCGCGCGCGTCGCGCACCTGGCGCGGCTGTTCGCCAATATCGGGAACCGGTGTCCGCATGAACGCCTGCACAAGCAGCTTCGCCGCGGCGCGGATCTGCCCGAGGCGGTGCCGATACGAAAGCGCACGCCATAAGCGGGCCGGATCGAATTCGGCATAGCGCGCCTCGCGTTCGATGAGCGCCTTACTGCCGGGCAGGTGCAGGAATTCGCACCGGCTGAACCAATAGAGATTACGGTGTGTATTGCCCGGCCAATGGCGGCCCACCGCCTGATAGGCTCCGACTTCCACGACCGATTGCCCCTGTTCCACGAGCAGGCAAAGCGCCGCCGAAATGAACGCTTCGTCGCCGTGATGATTCAGGTGGCCGATTTCGTCGATATAACGGCGGAAACAAGGCCTCGCCTGATCGACGAGGCGCTGGAGGAACGTCGCGGTACACAGTAAAAACTCGCCGCCGTACCAGCGCGGATTGACCAGGGACCGCCCCGCCGCAATTTCCAGATCGGCTATGACGCGCGGACTTCCGTACGCTGGAAACACCTGATCCGAAATATCGAAGACCCCCGCACCGAGCGTCGCCGCACGGTCGACGATCCCGCGCCCAAGCGGGCGCAACGCCACCATGTCGGTATCAAGCAATAAAAACAGCGCGTCGCGCGGCATGCGCTTCGCCACTTGCGCCATCAAATCGAGTTTGAAATGCGCCGCATAAAACGGCGTGGTCTTGGGCAGCGCCGTATGTGTCGTCTCGAGCTCGTGCACGACTGGCCGAGCGTGCTCGGGCACCGCGGCAAGAACTCTGTGAACCGTATCGACGGCGTTCGTATAGATATTGAGCCGGGGCATGCCAGCGCGCAGCAGCGACCTGTTCAGGCACACGGCCTGCCGCACATACGAAGTGGGATCCTTGCCCCGCCAGTTCGGGCTCGCGGCTGCCCCGCCGTCGAGATAGACGAGCGAGCACGGCATGATCTGCCGGGATGCTGTGCGCTGCAAATCCGCCAAGCGCCAAGGATCAGAGATGTGTCGTCTCGTCATTTGCGGTATCCGCCGCCCTGAATCACGACCGCCGACGCAATCCCCGTGCCCGCCAGCGGCGGTACATGTGCGTCGAGCGGCGCGGCCCCGTGCCGGATTCGTCGATCCGGCTCCGGTGGCAATGCGGGCTCTCTTTGGTTGGTCTCACGATTATCCTCACTATTACCTTGCCGTTTTCGCCATGTTGGCGTCAGCGTGCGCCCAACGATGTGAGCCATCGAACGCTTTCACGCCGATATCCGCGTTTCATCGTTCGAATCGCGGCCTCGGGGCGATTTGCGCCACAATGGCGAGACCGGCACAATGCCTTTTGTCCCTTTTCCGCCATGCCGCTCTCCGCGTTCATACCGTTTACGCCTGGCACGCTTTGGCGTTCGATCGTGCGCCGATCGAAACATGCCGTCGAGTCGGGCGCGTTGCATTCGATCGATACCGTCGCGACGACCGTCGAAGCTCGCGGCGTGCGCTTCGTGATACGGCAAGTGTCGAGCCTCGCGCGTAAGGCGAGCGAACGCCGTCGACAAGGCGAGCAAGACGAGCGAGGCGAACGTGAGACGCCTTCGGCCGATCCGTTCCTCCCCTATGATCCGGATCTATTTGTGGCCGATGTGTCGGCAACCCATGTCGCGCTGCTCAATAAATTCAATATCGTCGAGCACCACCTCGTGATTCCCACGCGTGCCTTCGAGGAGCAGGAGAACCTGCTCGGCTTGGCCGATTTCGAAGCGTGGTGTGCCTGCCTCGCCGAATTCGACGGCCTCGGCTTCTATAACGGCGGGGACGCAGCCGGAGCAAGTCAGCGGCACAAGCATATGCAGATCCTGCCGTTGCCGCTCGGCCTGGACGGCACGGGCGTCCCGATCGAAACGCTTTTTCCCGATGCGCAGCAGGGCGAGCAGGCCAGTACGCTGCCGCAGTTGCCCTTCGAGCATGCATTCACCTGGCTTACGCCCTCGGCGCCCGAGCGTGCCGCACGGGCGGCATTCGAGCGCTACGAGGCACTCCTGGACGCGCTCGACCTCGGTGTCGAGCGCCACGACGCTTCGGCTTGTCCGCCACAGCGCGCGCCCTACAGCCTGCTGTTCACCCCCCGCTGGATGCTGCTCGTGCCGCGGACGACCGAATGCGTCGAAGGCATTTCGATCAATGCGCTGGGCTTTGCCGGGTCGCTCGTGGTACGCGATGCCGCACAAATGGATACGATCCGGCAGCTCGGCCCGTTCGAAGTGCTGCGCCGCGTCGCGCGCGAATCTCGATCCGGTGTGTCGTCGGAATGAACGTACGCGTCGATTCTCCGGACTGCTCGACGATGTCGAAAACCTGTCTTTTCCGCGGCGCGGCTCGCATGGCGATAGCGTCGCTGTGTATCGCGCTCGCGGCATGTGCGTCCCTATCGCCGAGCTCGCGCGAGGCGCTCTATCGCGATCCCATTGCGCTGTTCCCGCTCGCGGCTTACGACCAAAATGTCGACCGCTGGATCGACCCGTCCAGCCCCAACTACGATCAGCCGTTTCTGAGCCCGCGCGAGCAGCGCGCCCATCTCGACGCGTTCTACGCGCGCTACTTCGGCACGCAGGCGAACGATCCTTCGCCCTGGAACGGCGCGTTCATCGCGGCGCGGCTCTACGGTCAGGGGGGAACGGATATCGCCGATCTCCAGCGCCGACACATCGCTCGTTACGACAACACGGGCAAGAGCGAACGGCGCATCGGCTATGGACAGAACTATCGGCCGCATACCGTCGCGTGGATCGATTCCATCGAAACGAACATGGATATCGCACAGTTCACACGAGCCCCTCGCTACACGGAAGCGGCGCGCGCGATCGCCACCGACAATCTATTCGTGCGCGAACTCCCGACGACCGACCCGTCGTACTACTCGCACCAACTCGCCGGCGAGGGCTATCCGTTCGATAACCTGCAGGTGACGGCCGTCCGGCCCGGCACGCCGCTCTATGTGATCGGCCGCAGCGCGGATCGCGCCTGGGCTTACGTGCAGACACCCGATGTGCAGGGATGGGTGCAGGCGCCGGGTGTCGCGAGCGTCGACGAAGCCTTCGTCTCGCGATGGCGTGCGACCGCGCGCGCGGCATGGGGTGCGGTCGTCGCCGCGTCGGTCCCCGTCAGCGACGACACCGGCGCGTTCCGCTTTTACGCTCCCGCCGGCACCCTGCTGCCGTTGGCGACGCCGAGCTTACCGGGTGCCGACGCGACCCGAACCGGCGCTTATCCGGTATGGGTCCCCGTGCGCGACATCGACGGCCATGCCGTCATCCATCGCGCCACGCTGCGCGCTTCCGAGATCGCGCCGATGCCGTTCGCCGCGACGCCGAGACATTTGGCGCTGCTGATGAAAGCACTGATCGGGCGCCCCTACGGTTGGGGCAACATCGGGCTTTATAACGATTGCTCGTCGGAACTGCAGAGCATCTTTGCTGCGTTCGGCGTATGGTTGCCGCGTCACTCATCGACCCAGATGGGCGCGGGCCGCATGACCGATCTATCCGGCGCCAAACCCGCCGAGCGCATCGCATACCTCGTCGAGCATGGCGCGCCGATGCGCACGCTCGTCTATATCGGCGGCCACGTCATGCTCTACCTGGGCAATACGGTTCGGGACGGCCAGACCGTCCCGCTCGTCTATCAGGACATCTGGGGCCTGCGGCCGGCCGACAACAGCCGGCGCGCCGTGATCGGCGGCTCGGTGATTTTTCCGCTTTTATCGAGCATTCCGGAAGACCCCCTTTTGCAATCGCTTGCCGCCACCCCGGTGTTCCAAATCAGCATCCTCGGCGAGCCGAGAGGCGCGACACCCGCCCCGGACGAGGACAATGCAGCGGGCTGACGGGCGCGCCCCCGCCCCTATTGCGGCAACGTCTCGCCGCGCGTCTCCGGTGCGAAGGGAATGATGAAAAGGCCGACGACGAACGCGATCGCCGTCAACGCGACGGGCACGCCCAGCGTATGTGTCTGCACGACGGCGGCGCCGAGCAGAAAATTCACCGCGGCGCCGACGAAACGGCCGAACGAAGTACAAAAGGCGAACGCCGTTGCCCGGACGCGCGTCTCGAACTGCTCGGGCAACCACAGACTGAACAGCGCGAAGTTTCCGCCAAAAAAGCCCAGCGCAAAAAGCCATGCAATGAACGGCGCAAGACCGTTCGGCAAATAGAAGGCCCAGCCGAAGCTTCCGACGATCGAAACCGCCATGCCGGCAAAGTAGAAGGCGAGCGTCTTTTTGCGGCCAATGCGCTCGGCGAGCGGCGGCAACGCGAGGCAGCCGAGAATCGTGCCGATCGACAGCAGCCCCGTTGCGAGCGATGCCGTCTTGATCGCATCGGCCTTGCCCATCCCGGCCTTCACGGCGAGCTGGATGACGGCCGACGGCTCATAAACGGCACCGGCCCAGAGCCCGACGATGGCAATGGTCAGCAATGCGCACGCCACCCAGGTTCGGCGCCGATAGCCGGCGCCGAGAATCTCACGCAGCGGGTGCGAATGCACGACGCGCGCTTCGACCTTCTGCCACTTCTCCGGCTCTTTCACGCGCAGCAGGATCAGGATGGCGACGACGACGGGGACGGCGCCCGTCAAAAACATCGCGCGCCAGCCGAAATGCACGCCAACGGTGTAGTTGAGTGCGGCCGCGAGGAAAAAGCCCGCGTAGTATCCGGTCTGCAGGTAGCCAGCGCCCATCTTGCGGCGGTCCTCCGGCCATGCTTCGGCGACGTACGTGCCCGCAAGCGCCCATTCGCCGCCGATCCCGACCCCCGCCAGGAATCGAAAGAAGCCCAGTTGCCAGACATCGTGGGCGGTGGCGGAAAGACCCGTGAAAATAGCGAACGTGAAGATCGTCCCGGCCAGCACCTTGGTACGCCCGAAGCGGTCGGCGAGCGGCCCCCAGATGAAGGACAACCCCCAGCCCACGAGGAACAGAGCAAAGAGAATCGAGCCCGCGAGCCCGATGTTGGCCGGCGTTGCCGCGTAGCCGGAACGCGGCAGCAATTCCGTCAGCGCGGGCGTCAGCACCAACGCATAGATGAACGAATCCATCCCGTCCAACGTCCATCCCGCCCACGCGCCCCAGAAGCCCGCAATCTGCGAACGATTGAGCGGCGTGCGACGTCGCGCGGCGCGCGCGCTATCGGTTATCGAATTCATCAGACTCCTCCTAAGGTACTGTTCGACGGTTCAGCCCCGCGGAACTCCCCGTGCATGCCGCCCAGGGTTTGTCCCATTTCTATATCGAATATTTTGTATATAATATCGACCATGATGAACGAAGCAACGGATCGTTTACCCTTGGGCACCGGCGACGCGCTGCCGCGCGGCACCCTCTCGATCGCGCCGCGCACGAGCGCGGCGAAAATGGTGGCCGACGCGTTGCGCGCGGCCATCGTCGACGGCACGCTCGCACCCGGTGCGCCGCTCCGGCAAGACGCGCTCGCGCGTCACTTCTCCGTCAGCGCGATTCCGGTTCGCGAGGCGCTGCGCCAGCTCGAAACCGAGGGCTGGGCAAAAGTCGAAATGAACAAGGGCGCGACGGTGGCTCCGTTGAGCGCGGACGAAGCACGCGAGATCTACGAGATCCGGGCCTCGCTGGAAAGCCTCGCCATCGCGTGCGCGATTCCGGCGCACACCGACGCGACACTGCACGACGCTCAAGCGCTTTGCGAGGCGGCACGCCTGGAGCCCGATCCGGCGCTTTACGTCGCGCGCAACGAGGCGTTTCATATGAGCCTCTATGCGCCGTCACGGCGCCCCCAGCTCATCGAACTGATCACCACGCTGCATCGCCGCGGCGAGCGCTACCTGCGCGTGAAGTTCGGCCTGCCCGATCACAAAAGCGTGTCCGATCGCGAGCATGCGGCGTTGATGCGGGCGATTCGCAAGCGCGACATCCCCACGGCGCAGAAATTGTTGAGCGCGCATTTGCTCGGTACCGGAGAATTGCTCTACCGCCTCCTGCGCGAAAGCGGGAACGAGAACATGAATGCGTCCGGCGCGGCAACGAATGCCAACGCGGCACATAAGCGCCGCGCGGCAGCGCCAAAATTGCTGAAAGACTGATCGCCGTGCGCTCCCTCACCGAGCCACCCATTTCGAGCCAACCCGAGCCGACTTGCCGATGAATTCCGTTGCCGACACGACCGCCAAACGCTCATGGACCACCTTGCGGGACGAAAAAGCGCGGCGCATGGCCGTCGTCTCGCCGTGGCTCGCCGATGGGGTGCTACCTCGCGAGCGCATCGTCGATGCGCTCGAAGCGCTGATTCGCCCCGGCGACCGCGTGGCCCTCGAAGGGGACAACCAGAAGCAGGCGGACTTTCTCTCGCGCTCGTTCGCACAAGTGGATCCGGCGACGGTCAGCGGGGTGCACCTGCTCATTTCGAGCATCAGCCGCCCCGAGCATCTGACGCTGTTCGAGCGCGGCATCGCGCACAAGGTCGACTTCTCGTTCGCAGGGCCGCAGAGCCTGCGCGTCGCGCAATTGCTCGAAGACGGTCAGCTAGAAATCGGCGCCATCAATACTTATGTCGAGCTCTACGCGCGCATGTTCGTCGATTTGACGCCGCATGTAGCGCTGCTGTGCGCCGAAAAGGCCGACCGTCACGGCAACCTCTATACGGGACCGAACACCGAGGACACGCCGACGATCGCCGAAGCGGCCGCATTCCGGCACGGCATCGTGATCGTTCAGGTCAACGAAATAGTCGACGTCTTGCCGCGCGTCGACATTCCCGGATCGTGGGTCGATGTGGTAGTCGTCGCGGACCGGCCGTTTGCCGTCGAACCGCTTTTCACGCGCGATCCGCGTCATATCGGCGATCTGCAGGTGCTCACCGCGATGATGACGATACGCGGCATCTACGAAGCCTACGGCGTCACCTCGCTGAATCATGGCATCGGGTTCGACACGGCCGCGATCGAATTGATCTTGCCGACCTATGGCGCCGAGCTGGGCCTGAAGGGCAAGATCTGCCGCAACTGGACGCTGAACCCGCATCCCACGTTGATACCGGCGATCGAATCGGGCTGGGTCGAGAGCGTTCATTGCTTCGGCAGCGAAGTCGGCATGGAAGCCTACATCGCCGCGCGGCCCGACGTATTCTTCACCGGCAGCGACGGCAGCTTGCGCTCGAACCGCGTGCTGTGCCAACTGGCGGGACAATACGGCGTCGATCTTTTCATCGGCTCGACGCTGCAGATCGACGCCGATGCCAATTCGTCGACGGTCACGCGCGGGCGGCTGGCAGGATTCGGCGGCGCGCCGAACATGGGCCACGATCCGCGCGGGCGCCGTCATGCGACGGAGCCGTGGCTCAAGCTCCTGACGGCGCAGGCGCCAGCCGCGGGCGCCGAACGCGCGGAGATCGCGCGTGGCCACAAGCTCGTCGTCCAGCTGGCCGAGACGTACAAAAAAGGCGGGGAGCCGACTTTCGTCGACGAACTCGACGCGGTGGCCGTGGGCGCCAAGAGCGGCATGGCGATCGCGCCCGTCATGATTTACGGCGACGACGTCAGCCACGTGGTCACGGAAGAAGGCATCGCCTATCTGCACAAGGCCCAAGGTATCGAGGAGCGGCGCGCCGCGCTCGCGGCCGTAGCCGGCGTGACGCCGATCGGCCTGCGCGCGAAGCCCGAGCGCACGGCCGAGTTGCGGCGGCGCGGTATCGTCGCCTATCCGGAAGACCTCGGCATCCGCCGCGCGCAAGCGAAACGCTCTCTGCTCGCGGCACGCAGCATCGACGATCTCGTGGCATGGTCGGGCGGTCTGTATGCGCCCCCTGCCCGTTTCAGGAGCTGGTAACCCGTGTCCCCCGCCCCGATGCGCGTCCCGGCGCACACCGCCCGCGAGCTTCGCGACAGCGCGTCCGATCCGACGTCGCTCCTCGCCGCGTTGGCGGTGGAGGCGCTGATCGAGGAAGCGCAGTTGACGCCGAAACCCGCGCTCGTCGACCGGCGCGGCAGCGGGGCTCATCGCGATCTCGATCTCGCGCGCATGTTGCGCTCGGCGCACGCGCTCGAACCCACGTTCGCCGCACTGGCGCGCGCGGCCCGAGGGCAGCGGCCGTCCGCCGCGCTGCGCAGCGAGCTCGCCGCACTCGGCCGCGCGGGCGAAATAGCGATGATGGCGGCCACCAACGGCAGCAATGCACATCGCGGTGCAATCTGGATCATCGGCCTGCTCGTTGCGGGCGCAACGATCGCGCACGACACCGAACGCGCCTGGCAGCCTCGCAGCATCTGCGCCTACGGTGCGCGAATCGCCTGCTTCCCCGATTACGCGGCGCCGTTGCCGCCGGCCGACAGCAACGGTGCGCGCGTTCGCCAACGGTATGGCGTGGGCGGCGCGCGCCGCGAGGCGCAAGACGGCTTTCCGCACGTGATCGAGCATGGCCTGCCTGCGCTCGAGGCAGCGCGGCGACGCGGTCACGGCGAAAACGCCGCGCGCATCGACGCCCTGCTCGCCATCATGGTCTCGCTCGACGACACCTGTCTGCTGCATCGCGCAGGCCCGCCGGCACTCGAGGCCGCTCAACGCGGCGCACGCGAAGTGCTCGCCTGCGGCGGCAGCGCGAGCCTTGCGGGCCGGGCGGCGCTTTACCGGCTGGACCGCCGCCTCGTCGCGATGAACGCATCGCCGGGCGGTGCGGCCGATCTTCTTGCAGCCACCCTCTTCATCGACAAGCTGGTGCGGTACGGCACCGGCAGGAGCCCAGACGAATGGAGCATTTAACGTTCGAGTATCCCGCGCAACATACCGTGACATCGCGCGCGCATGTTGGCGTGGTCGGTTCGGGCGATCTCGAAGTGCTGTTGTGGCCGAACGACGCAATGCGCACGCAGGTCGCCGTTCAAACGAGCGTCGACGGTTACGGCCATATCTGGAAGAGCGTGCTCGATCGCTTCTTCTCGCGCTTCGACGGCGCCGTGCGCGTCGAAATCAACGATTTCGGCGCGACGCCGGGTGTCGTTTCGCTGCGCCTGGCCGAAGCGGTAGAGGCCGTGCAAGCCGCGCGGGACGCTGGCGGCGCGGCTGACCCGGGAGCCCCGCGATGACCGATCAAGCAATCACGGCCGCGCCCTTCGTCGCGCGCGAGAGCTTCATCGAACTGGGGGCGCGCGAACGCGCTCGCGCCTTGCTCGATCCGGGCACATTCCGCGAACTCCTGGGACCGTTCGATCGGCTCACTTCCCCCTGGCTGCCGTTGCAAGGCATCGTCTGCCAGGCCGATGACGGCGTCGTCATCGCGCGCGGCACCATCGACGGCGCACCGGCCGTCGTGGCGGCGATCGAATCGGCGTTTCAGGGCGGCAGCATCGGGGAGGTGGCGGGCAGCAAGATCGCCGGGGCCCTCGAGCTCGCGCTGCGCGATTGCGAAAACGGGCGGCCCGTGCTCCCCGTCATCGTCTTCGAAACCGGCGGCGTGCGTCTGCAGGAAGCCAACCTCGGCTTGGCCGTCATCGCGGAGATCCAGTCGGCCATCGTCTCGTTGCGCCGCCACGTCCCTGTCGTCGGCGTGATCGCCGGCATGGTGGGGTGCTTCGGCGGCATGTCGCTCGCCGCCGCGCTCTGCACGCGGCTCGTCATGACGCGGCAGGGGCGCCTCGGCATGAATGGCCCGGAGGTCATCGAACAGGAAGCGGGCATCGACGAACTCGACGCCACCGATCGTCTGCGCATTTGGCAATTGATCGGCGGCGCCCAACGGGTCGCTTCGGGTTTTGCGGACATGCTCGTCGAGGACGACGCCAGCGCGATCGCAACGGCGGTGCACGTCGCCTTTTCGCAAGGCGTGGCGAGCCCGCACCGCAGCGAGGCGGTCCAGCGCTATCTGGACAGCCTCGCGCGCATCGATCCGGCGACGGTCGCACCCGAGGCGATGCGCGCCGTGTTCCGCCCCTGCGGCCAGCAAGACGCATGCGATGACCCGGCTTGCGAGCAGCACGCCGCGCCGCAAGCGAATCGTGAGGAGTCCCAATGAACGAAGCTCCCCTGACCCGCGGCGAGCGCTGGATGCGGGCACTCGCGGGCCAGCCGGCGACACCGGCCCCCGTCTGGTGTGCCGACGCACCGCTTGGCGGCACGCGCACGCGCTTCATCGCCGTCGTGCCTGACGAACGGAACCGCTTCGTGCGCGCGCGCGAGAACGTGGTCGGACTGGAGCAGGGATGGCTGCTCGCACGCGCAGTGCGGCAGGCCATCGACGAAGATGCCGCGAGCGCCCGGCCGCGTCCGATCGTCGCCATCGTCGACGTCAAAAGCCAAGCCTACGGCTATCGCGAGGAAATGCTCGGCATTCATCTCGCCTGCGCAGCAGCCGTCGATGCCTATGCCAGCGCGCGGCTCGCAGGGCATCGTGTCGTCGCGCTGATCGTGGGCCCGGCGATGTCGGGCGCGTTCCTCGCGCACGGGTATCAAGCGAACCGGATTCTGGCGCTCGACGCGCCCGGCACGATGGTCCACGCAATGGGCAAGGATGCGGCGGCGCGCGTCACGCGCCGCTCGGTCGAAGCGCTCGACGCGCTCGGCGAGACCGTCACGCCGATGTCGTACTCGTTATCGGCCTTCGCCAAACTCGGCCTGCTCGATCGTCTCGTCACGGATGTCGATGCGGATGCGCCCACCGCCGCGCAGATCGAACGCGTGCGCGACGCGCTCGTCGAAGCCATCGCCGGCATAGACGGCGGCGAGCGCGACCTGTCCCGCCGGCTCGACAACGAAGCGGCCCGATCGACGCGCGCGGCTTCCATCGAGGTACGACGACGGCTCACAGCGCAATGGGACGCGGCCTGAGCGCGGGAGCGGCATTCACGATGGCACGCCCTCACGACCTGCTGAAACTGAATCGCTCACCGCTGGCGAGCGACGCGCCCGCTTGGGCGCACGCGGCGCTGAGCCGCATTCCTTTTGCCGTGGTGCGCCGGGCGGTCTACGCCAACGCCGCGATTCCCATCGGCATCCGCGGCGAGGTGCGCACGCAACGCCATGCGGCTTACGCGAAGCGTGAGGACATCGCAGCAATCGTCGGCCCGGAGCAGTTATTGGCCGCCGCCCCGTCCGCCGACCGCCGCAACCTCGGCGCGTTCGTCGCGCTCGCCGGACTGCGCACAGTGCGCCGCCTCGCGCGCTATCAGTGGGGGCCGACGGGCAGCGCCGGTTTCGAGCTCGCCACGCGCCTACCGACCGTCAGCGCATCGAGCGACCTCGATTTACTCGTGCGCGCACCGGACGAAATGGCGCCGGGCGAGGCGGCCGCCCTCCTTGCGGACATCCAGGCCGCAGGGACCATGGCCGGCGCACGCATCGACGTTCAACTCGAAACGCCGGCGGGCGCCATCGCGCTTTCGGAGTGGGCGGCGGCCAAGCCGCGCACGATGCTCAGGACTCCGAACGGCCCGTGCCTGGTCGACAATCCCTGGTCGGCACAGCCGGTCGACCCATCGCCCATGCGAGGCGCATGATGCTCGCCTGTCTTTTTCCGGGCCAGGGCGCGCAAAGCCCGGGCTTCCTCCACCGGCTGCCTGAACATCGGGTCATCCGGGAGACCGTCGATCAGGCATCGGCGGCGCTTTCGATCGATGTCCTCGCGCTCGATACGTCAGATGCGCTGCGCTCGAGCGTGGCAGTGCAGATCGGCCTCGTCGTGGCCGGTGTGGCATCGGCGCGCCGTCTCGCCGATGAGGGATTCGACATCGCGATGTGCGCCGGCTTGTCCGTCGGCGCCTACGCAGCCGCGGTGACCTGCGGCGCGCTCGGGTTCGAAGACGCGCTCGCGCTCGTGAAGCGGCGCGCCGAACTGATGGAAGCCGCCTACCCGAGCGGCTACGGCCTTGCCGCCATCGATGGGCTGACCGAGCACGAAGTCGAGGCACTGGCCGATCAGATGGCACGGGAGCATGCAGTGCGCGTCTACGTCGGCAACGTCAACGCTCCCCGGCAGATCGTCGTCGCGGGCTCCGACGAAGCACTCGAAGCATTCAATGCGCGTGCGCTCGAAGCGGGCGCGCATCGTGCCAAGCGACTCGCGGTCAGCGTCCCGTCGCATTGCGAGCTGCTTGCGGCTCAATCGGACGAACTGTCGTCGTATGCGGCCCAGATTCCGTTTCATGCGCCTCGCGCGCTCTACATCGGCAATCGTCGGGCGCGGCCGCTGCGCGCCCCGGACGCGATCCGCGCAGATCTGGCTACCAATATGCGCTATACCGTGCGCTGGTTCGACGCCCTGACATCGATCGTCGAACTGGGGGCATCGGTGCTCGTCGAAGCGCCCCCGGGCCAGGTGTTGACATCCATCGCACAGATTGCCTTCCCGGAGGTCCCCGCGCTTTCGGCGTGCGCGATGCCCGACGAGCGGCTCATTCCGGTGTTGCGCAAACGCATCACCCGGGAAACCAGATAGACGCATCGGCGATGCGCATTCTCGAGTGTGCGAAAATGCGCGGCCCTACGCGTTTGGATCGAACGGATCGCTTGACGCAAGAGCGCATATATCCATATCGTAGGGTCAATCCGATCGAATCTCAGCGAAGTCCGAGAATGCACCCGAATGGTGGAGACAAATGGCGGTAAAACGATGCGCGCGCGAATCAGACGAATAGGAAGCGTCTTCTCGCGTTGGGGCGGGCCGAGCGGGGTTGTACTCGGCGCAATCGTCATCGCCGCGATCATGGTTGCGCTCTCCGTGATCTCGCTGTATCAGGGGCGGCTCAGCGCATTCGAGCGCGCCGAAGATATTTCTAAAAGCCTCGCGCTGATTGCCGAGCGGGACATTACGCGCAATTTCGAGATTTACGCGCTCTCGCTGCAAGCCGTCGTCGACGGTGTAAGCAGTCCGGTGACGATGGAATTGCCGCCGCAGGTACGCCAGGACGTGCTTTTCGATCGCGCGACGACGGCCCAATATCTGGGCTCGGTGCTGGTGCTCGACGAGAACGGTAATATCGTCCTCGATGCGGCCGGTCCCGTGCCCCGGCACGGCAACTTTTACCACCGCGAGTATTTCCAGATCCACCGGGATCGCCCGGATGTCGGTCTTTACATCAGCGACCCGTTCCAGTCCCAGTTGCGAGCCGGCTCGCCGAGCATTGCGCTGAGCCGCAGGATTTCGCGCCCCGATGGCTCGTTCGCCGGCATCGCGCTCATGGCGATCAATCTCGAGTACTTTCACGACCTGTTCGCCGGGCTGGCTCTGGGACCGCACGGCTCGATGTCGCTGATCGGCGAAGACGGCGTCATGGTGATGCGCCAACCGTTCGATCCGAAGATCATCGGTCGCAATATCCGGTCTGCCAGCACGTTCCGCCGCTTCATGTCGGCGCCCGAGGGCACCTTTACGGACACCGCTTCGATCGACGGCGTGCGCCGGCTCTACTACTTCAAGCACCTGAAAGGATTGCCGCTCATCATCATGACGGCCCAGGGCGAGGACGATATCTACGCGAGCTGGCAGCATCGGGCGCTGCCGGTCCTCGCACTGATGGTGGTGCTCGCGCTCGCGTTCGTCGCACTCGCCATCATGCTGAGCGTACAGCTGCGGCGGCGCCTGCTCGCCGAATCCGAATTGCAGCTGCTCGCCCGCGTGGACGGCCTGACCGGGTTGAACAACCGCCTCATGCTCGGTGAAATCCTCGAGCACGAATGGCGTGAGACGCGCCGCGCACGGCGCGCCCTTTCGCTGCTCTTCGTCGATATCGATCACTTCAAAGCCTACAACGATACCTACGGGCATCAGGCCGGCGACAATGCGCTGCTCGAGGTCGCGCGCTGCATCAGCGCGAACATCCGTTTGCCGAACGACAGTGCTGCACGCTACGGCGGCGAGGAGTTCCTGATCGTGCTGCCCGACACGCCGGCGACCGAGGCGGCTCAAATCGCCGAGCGGATTCGCAACGCAATTGCGAACCTCGACATCGTCCATGCGAGTAGCGAGTTCGGCCGCGTGACGGCGAGCATCGGTTTCGCGACCTGGGACCCGGAACGGGATGTCGACGAGCAAACCGATGCGGCCAAAGTGATCAAGGCGGCCGACGAGGCGCTCTATCACGCGAAGGCCGCAGGCCGCAACAAGGTGCTGCCGGGCGAGGCCGCCACGGCGAACTGAGAGGCGCGCAGCCGCAGCGTTTTTGATTTCGGGAAGCGGCCAGCGCGGCTTCCCGAACCGCTGCACGCTGGCGTCTATGCGATCTCGAACTCGATTTTCCCGAACCCTTCGATCGTGCCGTGCACGCGAGCGGGCGCTTTCGCCATATAAAGCGGCGTATACGAGCCCGTTGTCAGCACGGTACGCGCGGGAATGGAATGACCGTTTCGCAGCGTCTGCGCGACGAGCCATGCGACGAGGCGGCGCGGATCGCCCGCGGGGTGCTTCGCGCGGCCGCTGAAAATCTCGTGCTCCCCGCAGCGAAACGAGACCTGCGGCGAAGCGAAATCGAAATTCTTGTCGTAGGGCCGCGAATCCCCGATCACGAGCGCACCGTTGTTCTGCAAATCCGCCAATTGCAGCAGCGGATCGATCTTGGGCCACCCTTCATAGCGGCTATCGACCACCTCGACGACCACCGACATCGTATCGATCGCGTCCAGCGTCTCTTCGGCCCGCTCGGCGAACGTCCGGTCGATATCCTCGGCAAAACTGAACGCGATCTCGAGTTCGAGCCCGAGCCGCGTGTAGTCGGCCAGACGCACGCCCTTCGCCGCGCCGAAAACGCGGCGCGCCGGCAATGGCGCATAGGACGGCTCGGCGGTGGGCGAGGCGGCTCCGATCTTGTAACCGGCGCATCCGCCCAACTCGGCGAGCACCGATTGCTGGACGACGTAGGCTTCCTCGGCATCCGCGGGCGTCAACGCAGCGATCGATCCCGCATCGATCAACCGATGCGTGCGGTGCGCCTCGATCAGTTGAGCGGCAAGCGTTTGTGTCGGGGTCATGATTCGCGTCTCCTCAATTCGAATGGCCTGCGATGGCATCGGACCAGCGTCTCGTCAGCGCGCTCGCAAACAACGGGCCACCCGCCCCGAACTGCGTCGGAGGATCAGAACTTATGGCGAAGGCCGACACGGCCGACGACCTGCCGGGAGCTGCCCGACAAGTCGGCCGCACCCGGCACGTAGGCATTATCGAGGCTCGAGCCGGTCGCGTCGCCTCCGACTTTTTGGAACGCGCCCTGGATGTAGACATCGGTCCGGCTGGAAAGGTTGTAATCGGCCATCAAACCGAACGAATGAATCTTCGGCCTTGCGCTGCCGAGCGCGGTGTTGTACGTCTCCAGCGTGTAAACATATTGCGCGCCGACATAGAGCGTGGGCGTGAGCTGATACTTGCCGTTGATCTCGAAGTTCTGGAACCGGATCGAGGTCACGGCCGCACCGGCCAGCGGTCCGGTGACCGGCGCCAGCGTCTCGCCCGTCGTCATCTGATTGAGATAGCCATTGGCAGTCGGATCGCGCACGTCCGCATTCGTGTAGGCGAAGCCCGCGGTCGCCGGGCCAAATGTATAGTTGACGCCCGCGCCGAAAATACGCAGCCGGCTTGCTACGAAATTGGTATCGCCGCCATTGCCGATCGCGCCCGTTGCATTGGCGGACGGATTGTTCGCCTGCAGATAAGCCGCGGCAAAGAGCAATCCGGCATTCGCGTATTGCCCGCCAATGCTGTACTGGCGATTATTGGCGAAGTTCGTACTATTGCTAAAGCTATAAGTACCGCCGAATTGCGCGCCCGCGAAATCAGGACTCAAATACTTGACGGTATTGTTGACGCGGAAGGTGTTGTCGGTGTTGTCGTTATCGAAAGGATGCGAGAACAGCAGACCGCCCCAACTGCCGTTGGCCGTCGTCGGCGCGAGGAAGTCCACCACCGAGTCGTATTGGCGGCCTACCGTCAGCGTGCCGTATGAATCGCTGGCCAGCCCCACGTAAGCCTGCCGGCCGAACATCAGGCCGCCCTGGCCCAGACGTCCATTGCTCAGATTGAAACCGTTTTCGAGCTGAAACACCGCTTTGAGACCGCTACCCAACGACTCGGTGCCCTTGAGCCCCCATCGGCTGCCCTGCACAAACCCGCTTTGCAACTCGTAGTCGTGATGACCGAGCACATTGTTCGTGAAGTCGAAGCCTTCGTCGATCAGACCGTAAAGCGTCACACTGTTCTGCGCGAACGCAGGCCCGGCGAATGCCGTCAGCACCGCCAGCGCCACGATATGCTTTTTCATGAAGCCTCCCAACCGTCCGCTTGGGTCATTTTTGTTGCGTTTTTGTTGTTTGGCCGGCATGACGCCGTCAGTCACTCATGGAGCGATGGTGGCATGACTGATCCGTTGCGTCTATCGGGAGACGAACCCCGCGCGCGCAGTCGTTGCCCAATCGCCACTCGCCCATCAAACGACCGTTTGACACGACGCTGGCCCCGCGGTAAACGCGGGCCTCAATCCCGATCGCAAAAAATAGCGGTGATGAACGGCGCGACGTGGTGCACGATCGCATTGCTGTGCGCTGCGTCGACCGAGGCCTTGACCTTGGGCGTCGAGCCCCATACCACGGCGCCGTACGCGGAACGCGAAAGACGCGTGCCGCTGCCCTTGCGAAAAATCGGATCGCCCTCCTCGTAGCCGACTATCGCGAACACCGGGTAGCCGAACGCGCGCAAGTCCACCCCTTTGACGAGGTTGAAAGCGTTGATGGAATTCGATTCCACGCGCGTCGGCTCGCTATCGATCTGTCCGGCGTCGATCAGGCTGTGGATAAACGTATGGGCGGACACATTGCAATGGAGCGCGTCGTCGAGCGGCGCGCATGCGCCCGCCTGGGGCAGCGCTGCGGCAATAGCGACGGCGGTGGCAGTGACGAGGTACTTGTTCATGCACGTGGATGGAGTCGATCGAACCGTCCGGCGAAACGCGCGATGAGGCGGATTGCGCAGATGGACAACGAGCGATCCGCCGTTCCCGGCAACGCGACGAAGCCGACATTGACGCACTCGAAGGCGCCTGAAGGCACGCACTTTACCGTTTTTATCGATCTCTCGCTGCAACAGTCCGTAACGCGCGATGCAAGGATGAACGCACTAAAAGTGAAAACCGTATATATTTGCACGGATGGATAATTGCGCCGATACGAACGCTCAAGCCGCCCCGCAAGTCCCGCCGCCGCGTACCTGGGACGCTCGACTCGCACGCTGGCTCGTCACGCCGCTCAAGGACACGCGCATCGTGCCCAACCACCTCACGACCCTGCGGCTCGTCACAGGCCTGGCCGGGGCGGCCGGTCTCGCCATGGGCGATTTTGCGTGGACCAATGCGGGCGCGTTGCTGATCGTGCTGTCCAATTTCATCGATCACACCGACGGCGAGCTCGCGCGCATCAGCGGCAAGTCGAGCCGGTTCGGGCATCTCTACGATCTCGCGAGCGATGCGCTCGTCACCGTCGCGCTGTTCGTGTCGATGGGCGTCGGGATCGCGAAACCGGGCGAATCGGCATTCGCGTTGCCCATTGCGCTGGGGGCGATCGCGGGCGTTGCCGTCGCGCTGATTTTCTATCTGCGCATGCGCATCGAATCGATCGCCGGCAAGGCGGGGACGCGCCAGGCATTCGCCGGCGGCTTCGAGACCGAAGACGTGCTGTACCTGCTGCCGCTCGTCACGCTCGCGCATGGAATCGAACCGTTCATCGATGCGGCCGCGATCGGCGCGCCGCTCTTCGCCGTCTGGGTCACGTTCGATTATTGGCGAGTCGTGCGGCGGGGGCGCCCCGCGCAGCAAGCGGCCGAGCTGCGGATGTCACGATGAGCGGGCCCGCCTCCGAAGACGACGCGCTCGCCACGCGCGAAGCGCCCGCGATGCCGCAAGGTCACGCCGATATCGGCTCGCTCGATCGGCAGTTGGCCGCGCGACTCGGTCGGCTTGCCCCCGCTGGATTGCAGCGCGAGTTCGCGAGACAGGGCGCATTTCTCTATCTCGAGGATTTCTTGCCGGCCGAGGTGACCGCAAGACTGGCCGCGCTCGCACACGCGCTGTTGCCGGCCGTCAATCGCAACTATCTGCCGGGACACAAGCAAGGCGGCAGCGTCAGCCGTCATACGATCGACCGGCTCGCGCCGTTCATCGCCGAGCTCTATCGGTCGCGCGAACTGATGGCATGGCTCGAATCGATCACCGGCGCCCGCCTGCTGCCATCGCCGGGGGACGACCCGCACGCGTACGCCCTCTATTACTACACGCGCGCCGGCGATCACATCGGTTGGCACTACGACACCTCCTACTACGAAGGCACGCGCTATACGGTGTTGCTCGGCGTCGTCGACGATTCGTCGTGCCGGCTCGACTACGAGCTGCATACTCGCACGCCGAACGTCTCACCCGTCGCCGGCTCGATTCAATATCCCCCAGGAGCGCTCGTGCTGTTCGACGGCGACAAGCTGCGACACCGGATCACGCCCGCGGGTGCCAACGAGATGCGGGTCTCGCTCACGTTCGAATACGTCACCGATGCGCGCATGCGCCCCTGGCGGCGCTTCATTTCGAACATGAAAGACGCCGTCGCCTACTTCGGCTTTCGGCAGGTGTTCAGCAAGCCATCGCTGCGCGCGAGCGCGGGCGGCGGACCGGGGGACTCCGCATGACCCGGGCGGCCTTGGCGTTGCTCTCGCTGGGCACCGCTGTCTTCGTTGCGCTCATTGCATGGCAGGGATTCGGCGCGGTGGCCGGTACGCTCGCCGCGGCCGGATGGGGGCTCGCGCTCGTCGCGCTCTTTCATTTGCTGCCGCTCGTCATCGATGCGGGTGCGATTCGCGTGCTCGCGACGCGGCATACGACATTGACCGATACGGTTTTCGCGCGCTGGGCCGGCGAATCGGTCAACAGCTTGTTGCCGGCCGGCCAGCTGGGCGGCCCGGTGCTGATGGCCCGCCATCTTGCGCAGCGCGGCATGCCGATGCCGAGCGCCGCCGCGGCCGTCACGGTCAGCACCACGATGCAGGCCGTGGCGCAAATCGTCTTCGCCTGCCTCGGACTCGCCGCGTTCGCGGCCGTCGCGGCGGTTCCGGCCCGCTTGGCCACACCGGGCGTGCGCATGGCGATGCTGATCGCGGGCGTTGCGCTCGGCGTCTGCGTCGCGGCATTTTTCATCGCCCAGCAGCGCGGCGTATTCGGCCGCCTCGTGCGTGCGGCGTCGAAGGTGTTCGGCAAGCGCGATGGCGGTGCGCTCGCCGCACGGGCCGATACCATCGACGAACACGTACGCGCGCTCTACCTTCGCCGGGGCCGCGTGGCCGCCACGTTTGCCTTCAGCCTGGCCGGCTGGGTCGTCGGCACCGGCGAAGTCTGGCTCGCGCTGCGCTTTCTCGGTCATCCGGTCGGCTGGCTCGATGCGTTGCTGCTCGAAAGCGTGGGGCAGGCCATCCGAGGCGCCGCATTTGCTATTCCGGGTTCGCTCGGCGCACAGGAAGGCGGCTACCTGCTGCTCGCACCGCTCGTGGGGCTGCCGCCCGAAACCGCGCTGGCGCTCTCGCTGGCCAAACGAGCCCGCGAGCTCGCGCTGGGCTTGCCCGGCCTCGTTTATCTGCATTGGAGCGAACGCAGATGGCGGCAACGCCGCGCAGCCGCAACGGGCCCGGTCGATGACGACGGGCCGCGGCCCCGGGCATCGATTTTATAGCTTCGACTTCACGAGCCGGTCACTTCAGCCGGCCCCTTGCAAGGAGACAATCGCTATGCGAGCGATCATTCTCGCCGCCGGGCTCGGCCTGCGTCTGCAGATGCCGGCCGGCGAGCAGCATCCGAAATGCCTGCTGCGCTTTCAGGGCATCACATTGCTCGAGCGCCACCTGCGTGCACTGCGCAGCGCGGGCGTCACCGAAGTGGTCCTTGCGCTCGGTTTCGAGCCGCAACAGGTGAGCGCCGAACTGGCGCGCATCGAGTGGCAGCCGGCGCCCGAAATCGTCCTCAACCCGCGCTACGAGCTCGGCAGCGTCCTGACGGTTCACACCGTTGCGAATGCGCTCACGCGCGGCGGCGACGTCTTGCTGATGGATGCCGATGTCCTCTACGACGAAGCGATCCTGCAGGCCCTGACGGCCGGTGCCAGCGCGGACCGCTTGCTGCTCGATCGCGACTTCGAGGCGGGAGACGAGCCGGTCAAACTCTGTCTCAAGAACGGCGTGCCCATCGAGCTTCGCAAGCAGCTCGCGGTAGGGCTCGACTACGACACGATCGGCGAATCGGTAGGCTTTTTTCGCTTTCGCGAAGACACGGCGCGGCGACTCGCGCAGATCGTCGCGCAATACGTCGACGACGGCCGAAGCAACATGCCGCACGAGGAAGCCGTACGCGATCTGCTGCTCGAAAGCGGCAACCGTTTCGAGGTGGCCGATGTCACCGGCATGCCTTGGGTCGAAATCGACTTTCCCAACGATGTGAAGCGGGCCGAGCAGGAAGTGCTGCCGCGCCTCGCACCGATTGCAGGAGCCATTCAATGAATGCACGCGAACCGATGAACTCCGCCCCGGCACGCTCGCGTTTTGCGCGGCTGCGCGAGATGATCGCGAGCCAGGAGCTCGAATTCATCATGGAGGCACATAACGGCTTGTCCGCGCGCATCGTGCGCGAGGCTGGCTTCAAAGGCATCTGGGCCTCCGGCCTCGCCATTTCCGCGCAGTTCGGCGTGCGCGACAACAACGAAGCCAGTTGGACGCAGGTGGTCGACACGCTCGAGTTCATGGCCGATGCGAGCGATCTGCCGATCCTGCTCGACGGCGATACCGGCTACGGCAACTTCAACAACGTGCGCCGGCTGGTGCGCAAGCTCGAGCAGCGCGGCATTGCGGGCGTGTGCATCGAAGACAAGCAGTTTCCGAAGACGAACAGCTTCATCGGCGGCGAGCGCCAGCCGCTGGCCGATATCGACGAATTCTGCGGCAAGATCAAGGCCGGCAAGGATTCGCAGTGCGAAGCGGATTTCTCGATCGTCGCACGCGTCGAAGCGCTCATCGCCGGGTGGGGCATGGACGAAGCGCTCAAGCGTGCCGAAGCTTATCGCGCCGCGGGTGCCGATGCGATCCTCATCCACAGCAAACTGTCGCGCCCCGACGAAATCCTGACCTTCGCGCGCGAATGGGCGGGCCGTGCGCCGCTCGTCATCGTGCCGACGAAGTACTACAGCACGCCTACCGAGGTGTTTCGCAAGGCCGGCATCAGCCTCGTCATCTGGGCCAATCATTTGATCCGTGCCGCCGCGTCGTCGATGCAGGCGGTGGCAAGAGAGATTCGCGACAGCGAAACGCTCGTGAACGTGGAGGAGCGCATCGCGACCGTCGACGAGATCTTCCGCCTGCAAGACGCCGACGAATACTCGAGCGCCGAGCGCCTTTATCTGTCCAGCACGCGGCGCGCCGGCGGCGCCGTGGTGCTGGCCGCCAGCCGCGGCCGCGGGCTGGAAGCCGTCACGGAAGACCGACCGAAAGTCATGCTTCCTGTCGCAGGCAAACCGCTTTTGCGCTGGCTCGTCGACGCGTTCAAGCAGCAACGGGTCAACGAGATCACCGTGGTCGGAGGCTATCGCGCCGATGCGATCGAGCCGACCGGCATCCGGCTCGTCGTCAACGAGCAGCACGCTCAAACGGGCGAACTCGCATCGCTCGCCTGCGCACGCGATGCGCTCGCCGGCGACACCGTTATCTCGTACGGCGACCTGCTCTTTCGCCATTACATCCTGCGCGATCTCGTCGAAAGCGATGCGCCGTTCACGGTTGTCGTCGACTCGTCGCAGACGCAACCGTCGAACCGCAGTGTGCGCGATTTCGCGTACTGCTCGGCGGCCGACGACCGCGCACTGTTCGGACAGAAAACCTATCTCGAGCGGATCCGCTCGGGCTCGCATGCGGATGCCGCGGCCCATGGCCGATGGATCGGTCTGCTGGGTGTGCGGGGCGCCGGATGCGCACGGCTGACGGCCATGCTGGACGAAATGCGGCAGCAGCCCGATTTCGACGCGCTCGATATGCCGGCGCTGATCAATGCGCTGATCGACGCGGGCGAGCGCATCGAAGTGCAGTACGTTCACGGGCATTGGTGCGGCGTCAACGACCTCGAAGATTTCCGCCGCGCCGGCGATTTCGCGCACGCACAAGCGCCGCTGGGCGCCGCGCGCAACGGCGGGGCCAACGGAGGCCCGCGGTGATCGAAGCGCAACAGTTCGTCGAGGCGGCGCGCCGGCATGGGTTCCACTGGTACGGGGGCGTGCCCTGTTCGTTTCTGACGCCGTTCATCAACTATGTGCTGCAAGACCCCGGACTGCACTATGTCAGCGCGGCCAACGAAGGGGACGCCGTGGCGTTCGCGGCAGGCATCGCACTCGGCGCGCGCAACGGCGTGCGGGCCGTCACGATGATGCAGAACTCCGGGCTCGGCAATGCGGTGAGCCCGCTGACTTCGCTGACCTGGACGTTCCGGCTGCCGCAACTGCTGATCGTCACCTGGCGCGGAGAGCCCGGCGTGTCGGACGAGCCGCAGCACGCGTTGATGGGTCCGATCACGCCGAAACTGCTCGAGACGATGGAAATACCGTGGGAGCGCTTTCCTTGCGAAGTGCACGAGATCGAGCCCGCGCTCGGGCGCGCCGTCGCCCATATGAACGAGACGGGCCGCCCGTATGCTCTAGTGATGCAAAAAGGCAGCGTCGCGCCGTATCCGCTGAGCGGGCAGCCCGTCGCGCGTGCGACCCATTGCCAACCCCGCGCGCAGTGGCGGAGGCTGCCGGTCGATTCGCTCCCTACGCGGCACGAGGCGTTAAAGCGCGTCATCGAGCTCACGCCGCCCGATTCGACCGTCGTTCTCGCATCGACAGGTTTCTCGGGACGCGAACTCTACGCGATCGACGACCGCCCGAATCAGCTCTATATGGTAGGTTCGATGGGTTGCGTGACGTTGTTGGCGCTCGGCTTGTCGCTCGCGCGGCCCGATTTGCGCGTCGTCGCGCTCGACGGCGACGGAGCCGCGCTGATGCGCATGAGCGCATTCGCAACGCTCGGCGCTTACGGCCGGGGCAATCTGCTGCATCTGCTCGTCGATAACGGCGTGCACGATTCGACGGGCGGCCAGGCCACGGTCTCGCCGCACGTCTCCTTCGCCGCGATTGCCGCCGCCTGCGGTTACGCGTCGGCAATCGAGGGCGACGATGCGAGCGTGATCGATGCGCTCTTCGACGATGCCGGCCCGAGCTTGCCCGACGCGCCCCGCTTCGCGCGACTGACCGTGCGCCGCGGTACGCCCGAGGGACTACCGCGGCCCACCGTCTCCCCGGTCGACGTCAAGACGCGGCTCATGCGCCATCTCGGCGCCCCTACCGGAGTGTGATAGATGCTGCTGCTCAACCCTGGCCCCGTAACGTTGACGGAGCGCGTCCGCCAAAGCCTGCTCCGAACCGATCTGTGCCATCGCGAAAGCGAGTTCTACGACTTGCAGGACGAAGCGCGCGCGCGTTTGCTCGACGTCTACGGTCTTGACGCCGCGACATGGTCCGCCACCGTGCTGACCGGATCGGGCACGGCCGCCGTCGAAAGCATGGTTGCCTCGCTCGTACCGCGCGAGGGCAAGCTGCTCGTCGTGCAAAACGGCGTCTACGGCGAGCGGATCGTCGATATCGCGCGGCAGTACGGCATTGCGCACGACGTACTCGTCCATGAGTGGACGGCCGCGCCCGATCTCGGCCGCATCGCGGCGCAGCTCGAGGCCGATCGCGCGATCACGCACGTTGCCGTAATCCATCACGAGACGACGAGCGGGCGCCTCAATGACATCGACGCAATCGGCCAGCTCTGCAACGAGCGAGGCGTGCGTCTGCTCGTCGACGCGGTGAGCAGCTTCGGCGCCGAGGCGATCGATTTCGCGAGCGGCGCGATTGCGGCGGTTGCGGCCGGCGCCAACAAGTGTCTCCACGGTGTGCCCGGAGCGGCATTCGTCATTGCCCGGCACGATGCGCTCGAACACGCGGCGAGCCGGACCTACTACCTCGACCTGAGCCGCCTGGCGCGCTTGCAAGCCGAGCGCAACACGCCGTTCACGCCGGCCGTGCACGCTTACTATGCGCTCGTCGAAGCGTTGCGGGAATTCCGCGACGAAGGCGGCTGGCAGGCGCGTCATGCGCGTTACGCGGCCCTCGCCGAGCAAGCCCGCGCCGGGCTGGCCGCGCTCGGAATCGAGGCCGTGCTGCCGCCCGAACGTTCGTCCGTCGTGCTGCGCGCCTATCGGCTGCCGCATGGCGTGCCGTTCGAGCCGTTCCACGACGGGCTCAAGGCGCACGGGTTCGTGATCTATCCAGGTCAGCGTGCGCTGTACGACAGCGTCTTTCGTATTTCGACGATGGGCGCGATCGAGGCCGGCGATATCGACCGGTTCCTGCAGGCGGTCCGGTCGTCGATCAAGTAATGCGAGCGTATTCGGAGAACAAACGATGACCGCAGTACCGCAGTACGATTTTCGCAGCGACACCGTGACCCGGCCGGACGCGGGCATGCGCAGCGCGATGGCACAAGCCGTTGTCGGCGACGACGTATTCGGCGACGATCCCACCGTCAAGCGCCTCGAAGCGGAACTCGCCGGGCGGCTCGGCAAGGAAGCCGCGCTTTTCGTCCCGTCGGGAACGCAATCGAACCTCATCGCGCTGATGGCCCATTGCGAACGCGGCGACGAGTATCTCGTCGGGCAGCAGGCTCACTGCTACCGCTGGGAAGCGGGCGGCGCGGCGGTGCTGGGCAGCATCCAGCCTCAGCCGATCGAAAATCAGGCCGACGGCACGCTGCGTCTGGCCGACATCGAAGCCGCGATCAAGCCCGACGATCCGCACTTCGCCCGCTCGCGGCTTCTGGCTCTCGAGAACACCATCGGCGGTAAGGTATTGCCGATCGCCTATATGGAAGAAGCGGCAGCCCTGGCGCGCCGCCACGGGCTCGCCTGCCACCTCGACGGGGCGCGCGTGTTCAATGCGGCCGTCGCGCTCGGCGAACCGGTCGCCAGGCTTGCGCGACCGTTCGATACCGTCTCGGTCTGCCTGTCGAAAGGGCTCGGTGCCCCCGTTGGGTCGGTGCTCGTCGGCTCCGCCGCGCTGATCGCGAAGGCGCGCCGCCTGCGCAAGATGTTGGGCGGCGGCCTCAGGCAAGCCGGCATTCTGGCCGCCGCGGGCCTTTACGCGCTCGAGCACAACGTCGACCGGCTGGCCGCCGATCACGCGAACGCGAAAACGCTGGCACTGGGGCTGGGCAAGCTGCCCGGCGTGACGGTTGCCGAGCCCGATACGAACATCGTATTCGTCGAGATCGCGCCGCGGTACGCAAGCGCATTCGCCGCGTATCTCGCCGATCACGGCATCGGCATCACGTCCGCATATGGCGCGACGCGCCAGCGTTGGGTGACCCATCTCGATGTGGATCGCGAAGCGGTCGAGCATGCGCTCGCCGTCGCGACGGAATTCTTTTCGATGCAGACCTGATTGAGCAGGCAGCGGATCATGGAAGCCACGAATTTTTCCTTGCGCGCGTACTTCGAGCGGATCGGCTACCGGGGTCCGGAAGCGACCGATCGGCAAACACTGACGGCGATCATGCGGCACCAGTTGCGCGCTGTGCCGTTCGAAAACCTCGACGTGCAGGCGGGCAAGGTCGTCTCGCTCGTGCCTGAAGACATCGTCGAGAAGATTCTCGACAACGGGCGAGGCGGCTACTGCTATGAGGTCAACGGGCTGTTCGCGATGGCGGTGCAGGCGCTTGGCGTGCCCTATCGTATGGTGGGTGCTCGTCCGCGCACCTATGCGAGCCGCCGGCCGAAGACGCATATGGCGCTCATTCTCGCGTTCGAGGGCGAGCGGTGGCTTTTCGACCTCGGCTTCGGCAGCCACGGTATCCGTGCGCCGCTATCGCTCGATCGCCCCGACACGGACGTCGTGCAGGACTTCGATATCTATCGGCTCGAGAAAATCGGCGACGATCGGTATCTGTTACGAACCGTCGTGGAAGGGAAATGGGCCGATCAATACGAGTTCGATCTTTCTCCTCAGGAATGGGTGGACTTCGTGCCGGCCAATTTTCTGAACTCGAAGCATCCCGATTCGATCTTCGTCCAGCACCTGGTTGCCGTCCGGCAGACGGACGAAGGGCGCATAATTCTCCTCGACAATACGTTCAAGATCATCGCACGGGGCCAAATGGAGTCACGCAGCGTTGCGCCGCACGAACGCGATGCCGTCTTGCTCAGTGAATTCGGGCTCGTCGCACCACGTTAGCGGCACGTTAGCGCCACGTTAGCGGCACGGACGACACGGAACGCGCGGATGACGCGGACCGCGGACGGACGGGTGGAGCGGCCCCGCTGTCACAAAACCGGGGCCGCCCTCGTCTTGAGAGTGTCCCCTCGTCGTCGCCGGCGGCAACGCCGCTCATCAGCATGGATACGTCACATCTCAGTTCACCCCCCGATCCGTTCGACGCGTTGCGTCCGCGTCTTTTCGCCATTGCCTACCGCATGCTGGGTACACGCGCCGACGCGGACGACGTACTTCAGGACGCCTGGTTGCGCTGGCATCAGACGGATCGCGCCGCGCTCCAGTCCCCCGAGGCCTGGCTCGTCACGATCGTCACGCGCCTGGCCATCGACCGGCTGCGAGCCGCCAAGGCTGAACGCGATCATTACGTGGGATCCTGGCTACCTGAACCGCTGGTCGAAATCGACGAGCGCACGCCGGAAACGGCTGCGGAGCTCGCAAGCGAGCTTTCGGTCGCCCTGCTCTGGGTGCTCGAGCGACTCGCTCCCGAAGAGCGCGCCGCGTTCTTGTTGCGTCAGGCATTCGATCAGGACTACGAAGAGATCGCCGCGCTGCTCGGCAAGAGCGAAACGGCCTGCCGGCAGATGGTGCATCGTGCGGTGGAACGGGTCCGGCAACAGCGTGTGAGGTTCGATGTCTCCGAAGAAGCGCACCGGCGCGTCGTGGCGAAGTTCAAGAAAGCCGCGGAAAGTGGGGATCGCAATGCCCTCCAGGCGCTGCTCGCGGACGATGTCGAGCTCGTCGGGGATGGCGGCGGCAAGGTGCCGTCGACGCTCAAGACTTTGCGCGGTGCCTATCGCATCGCCAATCTCTATTGGGCGACCTACCGGCGCAACCCGCAAATCGTCTATCGCATGGCACGCATCAACGGCGAGGCAGGCCTCTTACGTTATGTCGACGGCCGGCTCGAATCGGCACAGACGTTCGTCGTCGACGGCGAGCGGATCGTCGCGGCGTATCTCGTGCGCAACCCCGACAAGCTTGCCCACATTCCCCCGCTCCAGCAATGACCGCCCGGAGCTGCTCGTTGGCGAGCAAGCGGGCGCACTGTCACAAACGCGCGGGCACTACCGTCTTGAAGGTATGGAGGCCGCAGGGTGCGGCACTCCGCTTTCATCGAAAAGGGTAACGTCATGACCGCTGCACCTCGTATCGACTACCGCAAACTTGCACCGAAGGCATTTCAGACCCTGTATCAGCTCTCGACCGGCTTGCGGCGCGACCTGCTGGGCCAACGGCTCATCGATCTCGTATTCCTGCGGGTCTCGCAGATCAACGGTTGCGCATTTTGCATCGACATGCATCGGCGCGATCTGATCGAGCTCGGCGTCGAGCCGCGTCATCTGAACGCCGTAGCGGGCTGGCGCGAGGCACCGTTCTTCGACGCACGCGAGCGTGCTGCGTTCGAGTGGGCGGAAATCGTCACCACGATCGCGACGAGCGATGCAAGCGACGAAGCCTTCGCGAGGTTGCGCGAGCACTTCAGCGACGAGGAAATTGCGGAGCTCGGATTCGTGATCGCAGCCATCAACGCATGGAATCGCCTCAACGTGAGCTTGCGCGTTCCAGTGCCGCAAACGGTCTGACCGAAGGGCGGACGCTTCGCGTTTTCTTCTCTCGCTTCGCGCGCCGGGCGAAATCGATTCCTCGGCTCGTTAACATCGATGCACGGTTGGTGTCACCCGCTTTTCGAGCGACGGAGGCAACGTGCATTGCGAGCAGATCAGTTTGCGATCGACCGACCCGAGTCAAACGGCGACGCGTCTCGTCACGCTGTTAGGTCTCGAGCCCAGCACCGTTGGCCCTTCGGCTGTCGGGGACACGACGGATTTCCTCATAGGCGGAACGCGGCTCGCGATCGATCAAGCCCGCACACTGGCTCCGGTACGCAACAGCGAAGTGATCGTCGACGACATCGCGATCGCCACCGACGATTTCGATGGATGCTATCGCCGGGCCATTCGCGCCGGGGCGACTGTCCTGCGGGCGCCTTCCATTTCACCGGGCGCGCGCCCTCACGAGACCGGCGTGCTCAGTGCACGCGTGCACCCGCTGGGCCTGCCGCCCCATACACTCATGGAACGTGTGCGGAGCACTTCGTCGCGGGCACGCACGCGATATCGCCCTGCCGTCGAAACGAAGAACGTGCTCGCCAGCATCGATCACCTGGCTTTTTGCTTGCCGCCGGGCGCGCTCGATGCGGCCGTGCGGTTTGCGCAGGACGTGCTCGAATTCGATGCCGTTTATAGCGACACGATCGAAACAGGCGGCTTCGGACTCGTCACCCGTGCAGTGAGATCGAAAGACGCCTCCATGACCTACGTGCTCAATTGCCCGCTGGCGCACTGCCGGCGTAGCCATATCGACGAGTTCATCGAGAAGCACGGCGCGGGCGTGCAGCATATTGCGTTCGGCGTCAGCGACATTTTCGGCTTCGCACAGCGCTTGAGCCGCACACCGTTTCGTTTCCTCAAGCCCCCGGAAGGGATCTATGCGTCGATGGCTTGCCGCCTGAGCGATCGCAGCGCGCTTGCACGGGCAAGCACATCGAGCATCATGCTCGACGAGGACGAGGATGGACAGCTCGCGCAGGCGTTCGTGACGCCTTTCAGCGACGACACGGCCAGTCTCTTTCTCGAGTTCATCGAGCGCAGAGGGTCTCGCGGCTTCGGTGCCGGCAACATCAAAGATCTCTTTTCGGCGGCCGAAAAGAAAATGCGCGCGGCAGGGACAAGCACGGGCACAGGCACGGGCGCGCCGGCCGTGCGGGAGCCAGCCGTGTGCGTCGCCACGCCCCGCCCTATTGCGCCGAATCGCGCCACACCACCGCAAGCGCAGTCATCAATGCGGGGCCGATGAAGAGGCCGACGAGCCCGAAAGTTTGCGCGCCACCGAGAATTCCGAACAGCACGAGTAAAAACGGTAATCGCGCAGTATTGCCGATCATCACCGGGCGCACGAAGTGCTCGGCCACGAATACGACGACGGCGCCCGTCGCCAGCACGGCGAACGCGCCCGTCGCCGAACCGTGCGAGAAGAGCCACAGCGCGGCAACGCAAAAGACGATCGGCGCGCAAAACGGCAACATGGCGGCGATGGCCGTCAAAAGGCTCAGCGCCGCGGCGTGCGGCAAACCCGCGAATACGTAAGCGATGCCGATCAAGGCACCTTCGCCGAAGCCCACGACGACGAGTCCCGTCACCGTCCCGCGGACCGCCGCCGCCATCCGCACGGCAAGGCGCGCGCCCGCCATGCCGAAAAGACGCCGCACCGCCCTGACCGACTGATCGGCGAGTTGAGGGCCGGTCCTCAATAGAACGAACAACACCAGCAGCATGAAGCCCAGGTGCACGATGCCGCGCAGCGCGAGAAAGCCGACGTGCCGGCCGACCGTGACGACCGTCGCCGTGCCGTGCAACTGCTCCATGGCCGGCGAGCCGATCAAGGGCCGCGCGAGATTGGCGCTCCACCAGTCGGCGACCTGGCCACCGAACGGCAGCTTCGACAGAAGGGCTGGCACGGGAATGCCGTTGGCGATGGCGTCCTTGAACCATGCGGCAAGGTCATGCATCTCGCTCACGGTCTGGGCAAAGACGACAACCACCGGCACGACGACGAACAAACCGACGGCGATCGTCAGCAACAGCGCGATCGCGCTGGCCCTGCGCGGCTCGTGCTGCGGGCCGGATATCCGCAACAGCAGCGGCCACAGGGCGATGGTGATGACAGCAGCCCAGACGACAGGCCCGATGAAATCGCGTATCACCCAGAGCGCAAGCCCGATGAGCACTACGTTGAGCACGAGCCATGCGATCCGCTGCGCCTTGCGGGTGTCGCGCATCGGGGAAAGGAGAGGATGATTGGATGACATCGGAAACGCTCGCATCTGGGGGACGATGGGACCACATGTTATAGGATCGATTCCACGATCTATGCTGCATTGACTCCGTCAGCGTTTGCCTACGAGCGCGACGCCCGACGGGACCCACTTTTTGTCGGGAGTCTCCATGCGTCCTCGCTGCATTGGCCTACCGCATCGCCCGGCCCTGCGCACCGCGTTTCCGAGCCGCCGTGCGCGCCCGGTGAGCGCCATCCTTGCCTGCCTGTCGACGGCGCTTTGCCTCGCTAGTCCGCTCGCGCGCGCGGCCGACGACGAGGCCGCTCCGCCCGACACGCCCGTCAGTGCGCATGCGGCGCCGGCAGCGGCCGTGTCGACCGCGTCCGGGGCCTCCACCGCCGTGGCGGCATCGACCGCATTGCCGGCGCCGAACGAAACATCGAAGGTCACGGAGCACACGATCGGCATCGACGGCCACCGGATCGCTTATCGCGCAACCGCGGGCACGCTGCTGATACGCGATGCAAAAGGCGAGCCTGATGCCAGCATGTTCTATGTCGCCTACACGGCGCGGGGCGGCAACGCCGCACATCGACCGGTGACGTTTCTCTTCAACGGCGGCCCGGGCGCGAGCAGCGTCTTTCTGCTCATCGGCTCGCTCGGGCCGAAACGGGTGCACACGCAAAGCCCGGCGCCCACGCCGGCCGCGCCCTACCCGCTCGCCGACAATCCCGATTCCCTGCTCGACAAGAGCGATCTCGTGTTCATCGATGCGGTGGGCACGGGGTTCTCGCGCCCGATCGGCCACGGAAGCGGCAAGGAGTTTTATGGCGTCGACGGCGATCTCGATGCGTTCGTCCGCTTTATCGACCGGTATTTGACCGTCAACCAGCGGTGGAACTCGCCCAAATTTCTGATGGGCGAATCGTACGGCGCGACGCGGGCCGCCATGCTCGCCTACCGTCTGGGCCAGCATCAAATCGCAGTCAACGGCGTCGTACTGCTTTCGTCGGTGCTGAATGCGAACGTGCATGCGCCCGGTTACGATCTCGCCAGTGTGCGCTATCTGCCTTCGTATGCAGCCGTCGCGTGGTACCACGGCAAAATCCGCGATACGGGCGCAGCCGATCTGCCCGCATTTCTCGACGAGGTGCGCGCATTCGCGGCGGGGCCCTATTCGGCGGCACTGGCCAAGGGAGACGCACTCCCGGACAGCGAACGCGATGCCGTCGCGGCGCAGCTCGCGCGCTACACCGGACTCGACGTGCAATACGTGATCGCCGCCCACCTGCGTGTCCGGCCATCTCAGTTCCGCCAGGTACTGTTGCGCGACGAGGCGCGCAGCGTCGGCCGCTACGATGGGCGTTTCAAGGGAATCGAAGCGGATTCGACATTGGATTCACCTGACTTCGATCCGTCGGAAAAATACATTGTGAGCGCGTTCGATGCGGCTTTCCACGAGCACCTCACGCGCGACCTCGACTACCAGTCGCCCCTCCCCTACCTGGTCTTCAACAGCAAGGTACTCAGCGCCTGGAACTCGAAACATCGCATGTGGTGGGGCGAAACGCTCCAAGTGCCCTATGCCGCGGGCGACCTCGCCGAAGCGATGCGACAGGATCCCGGCTTGCGCGTGCTGTCTGCCAACGGCTACTTCGATCTCGCGACGCCCTTTTTCTCGACCGAATACGACCTGGCCCATCTGGGCCTGGAGCCCTCGCTGCGCTCGCACATAGAAATTACGCACTATGCGAGCGGCCACATGATCTATCTCGACGATGCGGCGCTGCACGAACTCAAACGAGACCTGGCGCGTTTTTACGATACCGCGACAAGGCGCGATGCCCGCCGATGACCGGCACCGGCGGGCATTTTTCCTTGCGTTGTCTATTGCAAACCGAAAGCCAGCATGACTTGCCGCGAATCGGGGTCGACGGTGAGCAGCCAATATTTGCCGGCGAAGTGCGTCAGCGCAGGCGTGAAGCGACTCCTTAGAGGATGGCCGTCCGAAGTGACGACGCTATCGACCAGGAATTGCGGAACATTCGACTGCTTGCCCTGATACTGGGCCACGGAAGAAAGGCGCCCGTCCGAGTGCGCAGGAAAGACCATCAGCGAACGATTCGCTGCGCCCGCCGAGGCCGCCGCCACCGCACCGGTAGTCGTGGGCTGCCACCCATCGGCCGTTGCGACAGGTTGATTGCCGAAAGTCGACAGCGCGCCGTCGGTATAGTCCACGAGTGTCAGCCAGTACAACGAATAACCGTTGTGCGACCGGTAGTAGAAGTACGCCTGGCCGGGCGTGTACACCGCCACCGGTTGATCGTCGGTTCGCGCGGCGTAGGGAGGTTGCCCCACACCGTACATGTTGTCGAACGGCGACCAGTGCGAGTCCGGTCCCTGACGCCAGGCGCGGTGAAGCAAACTATCGCCGCGTGCTTTCCAGACCAGCCATAACTGATTGCTGAGCGCGAGCGAAACCGCGGCCGGCATCGCATCGGTCAGCGCAACCTGTCCCTGCGCGGTCACCGGCCCCTGGGGCGACCACGCGCCCTCTCGATGCTGCAACCATTGAATTGCTCCGCCCGTATCGGCATAAAAGCAGTTGAGCACGCCTTGATGAGCAACGAGACAACCGCCCGTCGACGCATCGGCAACTCCGATCGGCTCGAACTCGCTCCACTGACCGGTATGAGTCCCGACGAGCAACTGGCTGCCCTGCTTCACGCAGACCCACAGTCGGCCGCCGTGTTCCAGCAACGACGGCGTCGCGTCGGTCAGTAATGGAACGCCCTGCGATTGCAGCAGGCCTCCCTGCGCGAGCCAGGCGGCCACGTCATCGCGGTCGTGCACGTTCGGGCCGCTGCTTTCTCCAGTTTTCGGCGGCGCGCCTCGCATCGCGATTTTGAAGATGCTGTGAAAGTCGAGCAATGTACCCACCCAGCGCCGATAACCGTCGCCCACTTTCAGCCATCGGTAGGCCTTGGGGTCGGTCGGAAATTCCCGCCGATAAGCCATCTCACCCGGTTTCACGACGGTGAAGAGCGGCGAGTAATTGTTCTTGTCATCGGCGCTGAGCGGCAAATCCGGGAGCAAGCGGTGCGACCGGGCGCTGGCCGGCAATGCGCCGCGCTCGAATGCCTCGTAGACGTCGCGAATCGCTTCACGCAGGGCCGCGCGCATGACGTTTCGGTTCGCCCGGTTGGCTTCGTCGAAGTACCGGCCGTCGCCAAAGGCGATCCAGTGGTCGCCCGCCTCGTTGCGCACCCAAAGGCCGTTATAGCTGTCCTCGTTGTGCATCAGGTTCGAGCATGCATCGGGCGCGAAGTGAACGGTCGAAGTATGCGCCGCGTTGAAATCATGCATATGCCGGCGCGGCGTACGCAGATGACCGGCGGAATAGCTGTCGGTCAGATAGTGGCACGCGAAAGCGAGGTACATGTAAGCTCGCAACAGCGCCGTGTTGGCAGCGGGACCCGACTGGCCGTGGCCTTCGGCCGCCGTCTTCATCGCCAGTGAGAGCCCCGCGGAATAAACGACACGGGCATGCTCGCCGAAATGATCCCAGTTGTAGGAGACCAGCCACATAAAGCGGCCCCAGTCGCCGATGGACTGGTAGTAGTTCGATTTGCCGGAGCCGCCCGTCGCCTGGTTGTATTGGGCATTCCATTTATCGCCGAACTTTTCGTAGGCGACGTGGGCCGGATCGCCCGAAAGAATTGCTTCTGTCAACGCCTGGAACTCTTCCTGCATGATTGCGAGAATCCGGCCGATCTCGCCGGTGTCGCCATGGTCGAGGGTATCGAACGCATCCTTGAATGCGCGCTCCGTGTCGGATTGGTCCGAAATCGGCTTGGTGGGAATGGCGTAGAAGTCGCCGGCCAATGCGAGAATCTGCCCGAACTTGAGTTTGGCACCGTTGCTCAATTTGAATTCATAGGAGGCGGCATCGGCGAATGAGCCATCTGCCATCGGCAGCGACATACCGTCGACGACGGACCAATGTTCAGCGCTGTCGAAAAAGCGGGTGCCCACCGGACGGCCCCCCGCGAGTGCAGAGCGAATGCGAAAACGAACCGGTCTATACGGTGCACCGAGATCGTCGGTATCGGCAGGTGCGTCGGTAACGTCATGGCTTGACATGGCTGGCCCCTCGTCAGTGATTTCGTTGTGGGTTGAAGCGTGCCAATGATCGGACGACGAACAAGCGCGCAACAAGTCCAAACTTTGCATCTATTGCGCTACGCTCATGAAAACGTGAGGACCTCATGATCGACGACGATCGTTATGCCCGCGCCGTGCTGCGCCATACCGAGCATGTGCTCGAACTGTTCGTGGGCGAGCGGCTGATCAACAAGATTTTTGCGCGCGTGTTCCAGTCCCACGCCATGGGACGACTCGTCATTGCGCATTTCGACTCGACAGCCGGCGTGGGGCCGCGTCCCACCCTGGCCAGCTTGCAGGCGCAAACGGGCAGCGGGCGCACCCTGGCCGCTTTCATCGGCATCGCGAAGGTGGCACGACTCGTGTCGGTCGAGCCGGACCCGACGGACCGGAGGCAGAAGTTCCTCGTCCCCGGCCCGCGGGTCGTCGAGGGACTGAGGACCTGGCTGCGGCATCATCTCGAACTCGCGCACGCCATCGGCATCATGCCGGCCGAATGCGCGAACCGGCTGGATGAAGACAACGCATACTTCGAGCGCTTCGTCAGGGCATCGATCATCGTCATCGACGGCGTGGCCGAAGCAGGCAAGCGCTTTACGCAGTGGCAATGGTTCGAGGATCACGAATGCGGGCAACGCATTGCCTATGCGCTGCTGCGCGCGCACTATCAGGCGTGTCTCGCCGCGCGCACGCCGGTTGACGAGGCGTTGGACCTCGCGATCAGCGGCGCGGCTGTGGCCAACATGCTGGGACTGTCGAAGTCGCACGTGCGCAACGTGCTCAATGGCGCGGAAGCGCGCGGGGCGCTCTCGCACGACGAGTCGCGCAGGACCATGCGGTTGACCAGTGGGTTTCTGCGTGAGGCCCGCGATCAGTTCGTCAACGTGTTGACGTTGATGGCGCGTACGCACGCCAAGGCGGAATTGGAATCAGGACGGTCGCCAGCCAGTCCGAGCGAGCAGGTCGGAACGCGGGGAATGACGAGCGCACCCGCGATCGGCAATGCGGCCTCATATCGATAGCCCGGCCGCCCTCGGCTCGCCAACACTAAGCGCTCGAAATTCAGAAGACGCGTTTCGCATGTATCAAGCGATATTCCCGATCACTGGAACGGCGATTCAAACCGGATATACGGTTTATATCGGCGATAAAAACGACGGGATTCGCATACGCGTTTATCGATAAGACAGGGTCGCCGCAGTCCCCATAGCCCTCTGCGCGGCGCGCAGGACGCTCCCTCACACATCTGACAGCTGTACGGCAAACCTTTTGTCTCTTACGTTGGATGCGCTCATCGGAATCGATCGAGCAGCTTGAAAAGAATGCCGGCTTTTTCCTGGCAAAGCGCAATCCCTTAGGAGGTCGAATTGAAATCGAGAGCAAAATTAATGCGGTCGATATCGCCGTTGTGCCTCGGAGCGGCACTTGCCGCAGGGTCAGTGTCGGTCGAGGCGACGGCGGCCGTTGTCGAGGCAGCGCCCGATGCGAACCCCGCTGCGCGCACCGCCGCCTTGCACGAGAACCCCCAATGGGTTGCCACCGCCACACGCGGCTTTCTCAACCCGCGCCAACTGCGCACCTTCGCCGTCGAGCCCACGCGGGAAGCTAAGGCGGGCGAGGCCGCACACATCGTCGTGGCCATGAAAGCGCGGGACTTCGGCCAGTTGCGCGACCTGGCCGCCGCGGTCACCCGTCCCGCCGATCCCAACTATCACAAGTTCCTGACACCCGAGACGTTCCTCGAGCGCTTCGCGCCGACGCCCCGGCAAATAGAGCGCGTGGTCGCCCATTTGCGGCAAAACGGGTTCATCAACATTCAGGTGTCGAAAAACCGCATGCTGATTTCCGCCGACGGCACCGCAGGCACCGTGAAAACCGCATTCCGTACCCCGCTCGTGCACTTTCGCCGAAACGGGCGGGCGGCGTATGCCAATGCCGCGGCGGCGCAGGTGCCGCAAGCCCTCGGCGAATCGGTCATGGCCGTGCTCGGCCTGCAAAACATCACACGCGCACACACGATGGCGCGCATTGGCCCGCGCACGCCGCCAGCCAATGCCGGCGGCGGCACGGCGATCGGTCACGATCCGCTCGAATTCCCCGGCATTTACAACGCGGCGACGCTGCCAAGCGCTGAAAACACCACCGTGGGCATCATCACGATCGGCGGTGCCAATCAAGCCGCGTCCGATCTGAGCCAGTTCACGAGCGCCAACAATCTGCCCGCCGTGAACGTCTCGGCGGTCCGGTCAGGCAACCCGGACGGCAATTACGCGGACGATCCGGACGGCCAGGTCGAATGGGATCTCGACAGCCAGAGCATCGTCGGCGCGGCCGGCGGAGCGCTCGGCGGGCTCGTCTTTTACGAAGCCGATCTCGACGCCGGCAACGCCGGCCTCACGCAGGCGTTCAACCAGGCCGTCACGGACAACCAGGCGAAAGTCATCAATGTCTCGCTGGGTTGGTGCGAAGCCGATGCCGACGCGGACGGAACGCTCGCGACCGAAGAACAGATCTTCACGGCCGCCGTGGCGCAGGGCCAGACTTTCTCCGTCTCGTCGGGCGACGAAGGTGCCTACGAATGCAACAACCGCGGATACCCGGACGGCAGCACCTATTCGCTGTCATGGCCGGCCTCGTCGCCTCACGTCATCGCCGTCGGCGGCACGACGCTCTTCACCGGCGGCAACGGCGGCTACGCGAGCGAGACGGTCTGGAACGAAGGCCTCGATCAGAACGGCAAGCTCTGGGCATCGACCGGCGGCTTGAGCGCCTATCTGCCAGCGCCATCGTGGCAGCGCTCGCTGGCCGTCAGCCCCCGGCCCACGAACCGCGCCGTGCCGGACATCGCGTTCGATGCCGCGCAAAGCACCGGAGCGTTGATCCGCGTCGGCGGCGAGGTCATGCAGGTCGGGGGCACGAGTCTCTCGTCGCCGCTGTTCGCCGGATTCTGGGCGCGGCTGCAATCGGCTCGCGACAACGGGCTCGGCTTCCCGGCGTCGAGCATCTATGCCTCGGTCGGCGCGACGCCATCGCTGGTGCACGATGTCACCGCGGGCAACAATGGGTATAACGGCAACGGCTACGTCGCAGGCAGCGGTTGGGACTACCCGACCGGCTGGGGCAGTTTCGACATGGCCCGCCTTGCCGCCTACATCGAGCGGCATCCTTTCGCACGGTAGCGCAACCACATCCGGCCCATGGCTCGGCATTGAGCTCGTTGCGCGCGCAACCGATATTTTGATTTTGGGGCGTGCGGTTGCGCGCGCATGCGGCAAACTCGGCGCATAATTCGTGCTTTGTGCCCGCCGCCGCAACGCCGCTTTTTCATGCCGCTTGCCATCCAAGCATTCATCTCGCCTTTGATCGTTGCCTGTGCGCTGTTCATGGAAAGCGCGGATGCCAACATCATCGTCACGGCGCTGCCCTCGATGGCACGCGATTTCGGAACGGACCCAGTGGCGCTGAAAGTGGCGATCACGAGCTACGTCGTAGGTCTGGGCGTGTTCATCCCGATATGCGGCTGGCTTGCGGACCGCTTCGGCGCGCGCACCGTGTTTCGGACTGCCATCGGCGTTTTCATTGCGGGCTCGCTGCTGTGCGCCGCCTCGCGTTCGCTGCCCCTCTTCACGCTTGCACGCTTTTTACAGGGCATCGGTGGCGCGATGATGGTGCCGGTCGGGCGCATCATCATTTTCCGCTCGGTGCCGAAAAGCGAATTCGTGCGCGCAATGAACTACCTGAGCCTGCCGGCAATGTTCGCGCCGGCCGCGGCGCCGCTGCTCGGCGGTTTCATCACCACCTATTTGCACTGGCGCCTCATTTTCTTCATCAATGTGCCGATCGGCATACTCGGCATCTATCTCACCAACCGCCACATCGCCAACACGCACGAACCGCACCCGGGCCCGCTCGATTGGTTCGGCTTCCTGCTCTCGGCCATCGGCGCTTCCTTGCTGCTGCTCGGCATGTCGTTCATCGGCGCCGAACTGATCGAGGACCGGGCCGCTTACGAAATGTGCCTGACGGGTGTGCTGCTGCTCGCCTTTTACGTGTTGTACGCGCAACGCGCCGCTCGACCCGTGCTCGATCTGAGCTTCCTGAGGATTCCGACCTACCGCGCCAGCGTGCTCGGCGGTTCGATGTTCCGCATCGGGCTCGGTGCGGTGCCGTTTCTGCTGCCGCTCGCGCTGCAAGAAGGGCTCGGCATGTCCGCCTTCGAATCGGGCCTCATCACCTGCGCATCGGCGTTCGGCAGCATGTTCATGCGTTCGCTGACTTCGTTCGTACTGCGAACGTTCGGCTTTCGCACCGTGCTCATGTATAACGCAGTCTTTGCAGGCGTTGCGATCGCCGCGTATGGCTCGTTCTTTCCGGGCACGCCAGTCTGGCTCATCTGGATCATCGTGCTGTTCGGCGGGTTTTTCCCCGCGCTGCAATTCACGAGCCTCAATTCGATGATTTATGCCGATATTGCGAGCCGCGACGTCGGGCGAGCGACGAGCCTCGGCAGCGTCGTCCAGCAAATGTCGCTCGGTCTCGGCGTGACGATCGGCGGCATCGTCGTGCAGATTGCACGCTCGGCGCACGGCCATCCCCACGCGACGTGGTCGGACTTCTGGCCGGCATTCCTCGTCGTCGGTCTTTTCTCGTTCGGCTCGATTCCGATCACACGCCGTCTGGAGCCCAATGCGGGCGACGAGATCGCGCGCGGCTCGCGCGGCTGAGCGCCGCTCCGGGTTTACGTTCTTCCAGTTTGCCGCGGCAAGGCCTATCACATAGAGGCCGAGCGCAAGCTTTCATATTCCCTTCAAAACACTGAAGAAAGGCCGGCCGCTCGAACCCGCGGGCGCCAGCGATGGCGCGCACCGCCCTCCCCACGCACGCTCGCACAAGGAGCAATGCCATGACGCGTAAATATATCGATTGCCGTGAGTTTCCAAGCGAGATGAACTGTACCGTCGCATTGGCGGCGGACTCCGATGAAGAGCTGGTCGAAGCCGCCGTGCAGCACGCCGTTGCAATCCATCACCATGTCGACTCCCCGGAGCTGCGGGCGCAACTCGTCAGCCTCTTCCACGAAGGCACACCGCCCGCCACTGCACCTCAGCGCGCGTGAGCCGCTTTCGGATGCCCCCTCCAACCCCGCTGCTACCAACGATGTTCGGCCCGCATCACGCCGCAATGGCGAGCGGGCTGACGTAACCGCGCACAGCATCGAACATGATCGAAGCAAGCTGCTCGACCGGCGCGCTCGACGCCTTGGACGCCCGCACGAGCACGAGCGACAAGGCTGGCAGGCGCGGCAACCCGCATGCATCGGCGTCGAGCGGACGCAACCCCTGGGGCAAGCCATAGTGCGTACGCATCGTGACGCCGAGCCCCGCCGCCGTGGCCGCCCATAGTCCGGCAAGACTCGGACTCGTCAGCGCGACGCGCCATGCGATTCCGGCACGATCGAGTGCCGCGGTGGCCATCCCGCAGATCGTGCACGGACCGTCGAACAGCACGAGCGGCAGCGGCTCGCCCCGCTCGGCCGTCCATTGCAACGCATCGGACGCGATCCATTGCACCGCGGGCTTCGCGACTTCGACGCACCTGCCGGTCACTCGCCGCGCATGGGCGGACAGATCGCTGTCGTCCCAGACGAGGGCGAGGTCGAGCTCTCCGGCGTCGAGCCGGGCGAGCAAATCGGTATTGCGCGCCACGCGCGCCTCGATGCGCACTTTCGGATGTGCGCGCGCGAAACGGCCGAGCACGGCCGGCAGCAAAGTCTCGCCGAAATCCTCCTGAAGACCCAGGCGCACCCAGCCTTGCAAGTCGGTGCCGCGCGTAGCGGCGAGAGCTTCGTCGTTGAGCTCGACGAGCCGCCGGGCGTAGCGCAGGAAAATCTCGCCGGCCTCGGTCAGCGCAAGGCCGCGCCCCGCTTTGAGAAAGAGCGGTGTGCCGGTCTGCTCCTCGAGCTTGCGAATCTGCGCGCTGACCGCCGAGGTCGATCGCCCCACACGCTCGGCTGCCTTGGCGAAACTGCCGAGGTCCATGCCCATGATGAAGCTGCGCAGCATGGCGACATCGAAGTTGATATGACTCATGGCGGCTCTCGCTCGATCGTCCTGGTTTTCCGAACTACGGGTTCAAAATTTTGCGATTTTCGGGACGATCATAGAGTGCGACACTGCGCCCGTCAAACATCGAATGTCGAACGATTGGGAGCCATGGGAATGAACCTGCACTGGATGGGTCATGCAGCACGGAAGCCGAAAACATTCGGCGCCTCGCATCGATGGAAAGTTCTGGCGGCGGGCGTCGTGGCCAATGCAGCCTTCTCCGCGGCAGCGGCCGGCATCCCGACGACGGGCGTGTGGATGCGGACCGATTATCGCCTCGATAACGCCGGCCTCGGTCTCGTACTGGGTTCGATCGGATTGGGGCTCGCCGTTTCGGAGTTGCCGTGGGGCGTCGCGACCGATCGTTTCGGCGACCGGCCTGTGCTGCTCATCGGCTTGGCCGGATTCGCCCTCGCTCTTTTTATGCTGCTGCTCGCCGGCGTGCCTTCGAGTACCTCGGTTCCCCCGCTCGCGCTGATCGCGGTCGGCATGTGCATCGTGGGCGTCTTCGGCGGCAGCGTGAACGGCTCGAGCGGTCGGGCCGTCATGAGATGGTTCGGCGAGCGCGAGCGCGGATTGGCCATGAGCATCCGCCAGACGGCCGTGCCGCTCGGCGGCGGAATCGGCGCATCGCTGCTGCCGTGGTTGGCTTCCTCGTACGGCTTTGCCGCCGTGTACGGTACGCTCGCGCTGATGTGCGCGATGGCCGCGGTGCTTACGTGGCGCTGGCTGCATCGTCCCCCGATGGACGATGCGGGCAGTTCGTCGGCACCGGCGCCGACATCGACGCTAGGTCCGCTCGCCGATCGGCAGATCTGGCGTGTGGCGCTCGCCATCGGCATTCTGTGCGCGCCGCAATTCGCGGTCATCACGTTCGGCAGCGTGTTCCTGCACGACTTCGGTCGACTGGGTACAGCGGGCATCAGTGTAACGATGGCCGCCGTTCAGCTCGGCGCAATGGTCATGCGCGTCTGGAGCGGGCGCCATACCGACCGCCACTGCAATCGGCGTGCTTATCTGCGCGGCTCGACGCTCGTGGCGGCTGCATCGTTCGCAATTCTCGCGGCCGCCACCGGCGCAGGCCATGATGTCCCGGTCGGCATGCTCGTGATGCTGCTCGTGGCGGCCGGAATCTGCGTGTCGGCCTGGCACGGCGTGGCCTATACCGAGCTTGCGACGCTGGCCGGCGCGGCGCGTGCCGGAACGGCGCTCGGCATGGCGAACACGGTCGTCTATGCGGGCCTGTTCGTCACACCGCTCGTCATCGCGCACCTGCTGTCGGGGACGTCATGGACGATCGTCTGGCTCGTTGCCGGCATCGTCGCCTTTTCGGTCTACACGCTGTTTCCGCGGCCCGCCACGGGCTTGCGCGCCGCAATCAAGGCTTCCACCGGTACATGAGTACCTTGGCACGAGCGTCTTCCTCGGCAAGGATGATGTACTCGCCGGTCGAAAGCACGGCGGCGCTGATACCCATTTCGGTGTCGATCCAGCCGCTGATGCCGCCCACCGTTGCACCCGGTGCCAGCGAGCCGACTTGCTGGCCCGTGCGTGCATCATAGACATCGAGTTTCGCCGTCGTATCCTCCGCGACGAATACATAGTTGCCGGCATGCGCGAGACTGACGGGGATCACAGGCGGGCTCAGCGTCGGGCAGTAAGCAAGGGCAATCACATATTGCAATTGCGGCGAACCCGAGCTCCAGTTGTTGTAGCGGGCCAGCACCCGGCCGATCGATTTCCAATTCGCCGAGTTGTAGGGCGCCGTGCTCGTGTAGCCCGAGATGTACATCGTATCGCTCGAGGAGTCGTAGACGATGCGGGAGATCCTCGTGAACGGCTGCGGCATCGGGAACGTCTTCGCGGTGCTGTAGCTGTAGATCGGATTGCCGACGGAATCGACACCTTGCAGCGGCATCTCGCGAATTCCGCTGCCCCCCGTCGCGAGCCACACGTTGGCCGCATCGTCGACCCACCAGTAGCCGTTGTAGACGCTGTTGCCTGTTGCCGGGTTCGTCTGGATTTCGCTCGCCTGCACGGTTGCGTCGCCGTTTTGATCGCGCCACATCCATTCGCCGTAGGTCGGCTGGCCCGCCGGCCAGCCTCCCGGAATCGGATTCTGCGACAACAATCCCGAAGGAATCGCCACCTCGCCGCTCGTCGCGGCATCGAATCGATAGACGCTCAGGTAGTGCGAATACATATCTTGCGTGTACAGATAACGCGCGCCATTGATGCGGCGCACGAGCGGCTCGCCGCGCACGCCGCGCGTCGTATGAAACGCGGGGTCGTCAGGATAACGGAACCGGTTGAGCGTGAAACCCGCATAAGACCATTCCTGCCCCGCGCTGGCCGCATAGTTGAGCTTGAAATGCTTCGAGCCGCTGAACACATCGTTCGGCGAAGCCGGATCGATCGCGGCGCCATCGACGAAAAGCAGCCCCTGCAGACGCCAGTTCAGCGCCTTGGTCCACCAGTTGTAGCTTTCGAGTACCGTGCCCTCGCCGTTTTGCGTCGAGCCCAGCGTGCGCGGACCGAATCCGTTCTGCGCAACATAAAGATTGCCGTTCGCATCGAAGCCGATGCCCGTGACGCCATTCAAGCGCCAGTCGCCCGGCGCACCCGGCGTCGACGCAAAAATGCCGTAGCGCGTACCGATCCCGGTCACCGGCTGCAGGCCGCCCGTCGATGTCTTGCCATAGACGAGGATCTGTTGCGACGCGCCGCTATCGGCAATCAATATCTGGTTCGACGGCGACAAGGCGAGACCGACTGGCACCGTACCGGTCGGCAACGTCACGGCGCCCAACGCACCGCCGGTCGACGAGTAGTGATTCACCGTGCGATTCGTCGCGAGCCCCTGGATGACCCAGAGCGATCCATCGGTATCGATGAGGATATTGCCCGGCGACGGCACGCTCCATGACCGCACGGGCGCCATCGTGTTCGCATCGAACACCTGAATCTGGTTCGTGTAGGTATTCGCGACGTAGAGCGCGGTGCTGGTCGCGGCCAGGCCGCGAACGCCGGCGTCCGTGCCGTTCGCTACGGTATTCAGAATGAGAAAGCTGTTCTTGGCGGGATTGGCCAGGTTGCCGACGCCGCTTGCGAACGGTGCGCCCTGCGCGATATTCGAAAGCGTGCGGCGCGTAATGCCGAACCATTGCGAACTGCTCGGCGGATAACCGCTGCCGACGAGCGTCCCGTTCTGGTTGCCGATCGACGCTGCCGCATAAAGATAAGTACCGTTGACCGCGACGGCGTCGCCGCCCCCATTGCCCCACCCGTGCGTCTGCCCGGCATAGGCCACCTTCGTACCGGCCTTGTAGGCACTGATCTCACTGCCGCTCTCGTCCCACGGCGCATCGGTATAAACGGTTCCGTCGGTGCCGATCGCCATCGCTTCGACATCGAGCTGGACCCATTTGCCATCGCCATAGCCGAACGTGTTGCCGATCCAGGAAGTGGTATAGCTCAGCGTGGTCTGCGCCGAGGCGGACACCGGCACGAGCGCCGAAAGTATCGCCAGTGGAACGCAGACGCGCCGCACTGCTTTGACAAAAGCATCCCCGCGCGAGGGCCGCGCCTCGCGAATCATTTCTTGCATGGTCTTCCCCGCGAAATGGCGCCCTGTTTTTAATTAGGAGTGCCAAACGTTTGCGCTCTTATCGATCTGCCGTTGCGTTGAATCCGGGGATCGTGCGGGTGTGAAGCGGACGCGAGCCGGTAATTCTTGCAACAGAGGGCAGTCACCCTTTGTTATGAGCGTGATTGTTACTTAATGTAACTGTCGTAACAATCGGCGCAAGACGGAGAGTCGCGTAGGATATACCGAACCGCCGTAGGACTAGTCCGACATAATAGGTAGATTTGGGGTATTTTTACCGATTCGAGTGGCAGGAAGGCGGGAGAGGCGCCGGTGCGCGGCGCAGAGTGGCGTACGGAGCCGCCCGACGCAACGCCGGGCGTATGAGGGGGCAGAGCGCTGCGGCTTAGCCGAGGGGACGAACGCCGATCAGCCAGCCATGCAGAAGGAATGCAAAAAGCGCCCACGCGACGAGGCCGACCGCGGCCGTCCGCAAGTCGCCGGCCGCGGAGCCTGCGGCATATCGCACGCGGGCAAGCCGATCCCGGTGGCGCCACACCAGCAATCCGGCGGTGGCCCAGACGAAGAATGCACCGAACAGCACGAGCGCCTGAAGCGTTCCATTCGCGAGCAAATGGCCGACCGCCCATAGCGCGATCCCGGCGTACATCGGGTGCCCGACGATGCGCTTGATGCGGCTGCCGGGCACATAGGCGGCGGCAATGAGCACGAACGCCACTGCGACGATGAGCGCCGTCAGATGACGGACACCGGAAGGCGGCGCCCATAGCACGACGGGCGCGCGCCTGGCCATGCCGTATCCCACGACGATGAGCACGAAACCGGCGACCGAAACGATCGAATAGAGGCCCTTCCAACGGGTCTCGCCCAACCGGGCGAAGTTCGCGTTGCGCCAGGGCTCCGCGACGAGACGTAACGAGTGCATCCCAAGAAAGACGATCAAGCCAAGAATCAACGTCCCCACGTCGAACTCTCCACTATTTATTGTTTCGTTCGTATTTCGGCTCGCCCGATACGAACGGGTCGAGCATACGGTAGCGCGGGAAAGCGCTCGATCGGGATCAGGGTGCCGCGGCGACGATCTCGGCCATCGCCGCGGTCAGCCGCTTGGCAAACGGGACATGAAGGAATTCATTCGGTCCGTGCGCATTGGATTTCGGGCCCAGCACTCCGCATACGACGAACTGGGAGCGCGGAAATCCCGCCTGCAGGATATTCATGAGCGGGATCGTTCCGCCCTGCCCGATGAACGCGCACGGCGCGCCGAAGTGAGCCTGCGACGCATGCTGGAGCGCATCGGCCAGCCAGGGAACGAGTTCCGGCGCATCCCAGCCGTTCGCGGCGCTCGCCTCGGACTTGAATGTCACTCGCGCGTTGTAAGGCGGATCCAGTTCGAGCAGTGCCTTGAGATCGGCAACCGCCCGCGCCGCGTCGACGAGCGGCGGTACGCGCAACGACAGCTTGAACGCCGTGCGCGGGCGCAGGACGTTGCCGGCACTGGCGAGCGCCGGGAGCCCGGCCGCTCCGGTGACGGAAAGCGAAGGACGCCAGGTGGCATTGAGCAGCGCTTCGCGCGCGTCCGTCGTGACCGGCAAGACAGGCTTGCCGTCCTGCCCGCACGCCCAGGGCGCCGGTTTCCAGACCTCGTTGCCCAGGATCCGCGCCGTCTCCTCGGCCTCTCGCAGCCGGTTCTCGGGAATGGCGCAATGAAACGCCTGCGGCAGCAACCTGCCCGTCGCGGCGTCTTCGAGCCGCTCGAAAAGCTGGCGCATGACGCGAAAGCTCGACGGGACGATACCGCCGTACGATCCCGAATGCACGCCTTCGTCGAGCACCTCGACTTCGAGCGATCCGCCGACGAGGCCGCGCAGCGATGTAGTCAGCCACAGTTGATCGTAATTGCCGGCACCGGAATCGAGGCAGACCACGAGACCCACGTCGCCGAGCCGTTCGCGCAGCGCATCGACGTAGGGCAACAGGTCGTAGCTGCCCGATTCCTCGCAAGTCTCGATGAGGCCGACGCAGCGCGGCCGACCCACGCGCTGCGCATCGAGTGCCGCGAGCGCGCAGATGCTCGCATAGATGGCGTAACCGTCGTCGGCGCCGCCGCGCCCGTAGAGCTTGCCGTCCTCGTATTTCGGCGTCCAGGGCCCGAGATCGCTGCGCCAGCCCTCGAACTCGGGTTGCTTGTCGAGATGCCCGTAAAGGACGATCGACTCGCCGCTACCCGAACGCGTGGCAGGCGCCTCGAAAAAAATCACCGGCGTGCGCCCCGGCAGCCTCACGATCTCGAGCGTCAATCCGTGCACGCGCTGCGCCTCGGCCCAGGCCGCCGCATCGGCTACCACGCGCTCGAGATAGCCGTGCTCGGACCAGTTCGCGTCGAATGCGGGGCTCTTTGCCGGAATGGCGATGTAATCCGTCAAGGCGGGAACGATCTCGTCGTCCCACTTGCGCTCGACGAATGTGCTCAGGGCGCCGCGATCGAGCGGCGGTTGCGTGGCATCGGCTGCTGTCATGGCTCAGTGCACCGTCGCAATCGGTCAAAGCGCACATGATAGTGCCTGCCGCCGCGTCGTGCACGAACGCCGGGAACGCGCGACAATCGGCTCACTACCGTCGATTAGCGCGAACCATGCTCGATGAGATCATCGAAGGCATCGAAGTTTTCGCGGCGCTCGCGCTGTACTTCCTGCCGGCGATCACCGCCGATCGCCGGCGCCGCCGCGATGTTCTGACGATTGCCCTTTTCAACGCATGCCTTGGCTGGACCGGCTTCGGCTGGCTGATCGCGCTCTATTGGGCGACGCTGCCGAATCCCCCTCCCGGCGTCGAACACGAGGTGGTGCGCAAACGCCGCATGCACACGATGGTCGCATTCTCTCAAGCGCTCGCTGCGCGCGTGGCGCGAAGAGAGGCTCGCGACAGAACAGCTGAGGATCGGTGAGGTACGGACCGGGCACGCCGCCAGTGCGGCGCGCGCGGTTCAAGCGGAATGGGGGCTACGCCTGGGAGCGGGCCGAGCCGGCGTGTGCGCGAAGCCGGACGAGTCCCGGGGAGATCGAGCGCGGCTCGCGCGATAGTGCATCTTGCAGAAACTTTTCCTGGCGCAATTCGCCGTGCTCATCGAACCATTGACACAGCAACCAACTGCCGCCATCGTCGGTGGAGCCGACATGCGTGACCGTCATACGTGCACCGCCCGTCTTCAGCGTCACGACATCGCCGGAGCAAAATTGCTCCTGCCGATCGAATGATCCTGTATACATAGGTTTGCGCCCCGTCAAAAGTTATCGATCCGAATCGATAATGCCGGAATGTTCGCGGGCGAACGGAAAAGCGAATTATCGAAACAACCTGCTGTTTGCCCCCTCATCGATTAACGCAAGGGGTAGACAAAGATTACCCATAGAATTTTTATTCTACAAGCGGATTTAGGGTAATCCTGATGCTGGCGATTACCCTCGAGTCCCTATCCGCCGCAGATTCGCCTCTGCCCGCCGCGCCCGTCCAGTAGGGCTTGGAACAAGCCGCGGACGGTCGAACCGGCGCAACAATACTATTTTATGGGTACCCTTTCTCAGCTTATCGCATGTCCGACGAGGGACAATATACGTGGAAGCCAATAATCGTTTTTCGGAGCCGGTTACCGGTTTGATCTAAATCAATCGAGCGTGCGTTGCATTTGATTTCGAACGGATCAAATGATCGCCTCAAGTTTCATAGATGAACGCTCGATTTACGCGCGAGCAATGGAAACCGGTTTCCGCCCGAAACCGGGAATTTCCGGTGCGATCACTGCGGTACCGCGAGCGCTGCCGATGCGCGCTGCGATGCAACGACGATCAATTTCATCGTCGCCCGTGTGGCGCCGACGAAGAGCTTGCGAGCCGCGCGCTCGTCGAGCGCGTCAAAATCGACCTCGGTCAGGATCACGCAGGGGGCGGACTGCCCTTTGAAGCGGTATATGGATTCGAGCAGGACGTCGCCGTCGCGGTATTCAGGGCTGCCGAACAGGTCGTACTTGCCGGTGAAACTCTTCAGGCGATGGGGCCCGAGCTGATCGAGCACCGTAAACACCGAGCCTTCCCGGCCCCGGTAGGAAAGCACTGCGATGTCCTGCTTCCGGAAGCCCAGCGCCAGCGCCTGCGTAATCGCGCGCTTGGTCGCTTCGACGACGGCCGAGGGGGCCGAATCCTCGTAGGACGTCAAAATGACCTGCGAGCCGTCGAAGGGGCTGCCCGAACCGAGCCCCGCCGCGCGCGGAGCAGCGTCGCCAACCTTGTCGCGCACGTAATCGAGCACGTCGCGCGGGCTGCGGTAGTTCGTCGTTTCCGTCAGTACCGTCCAGCCGGGCAGCGCCACCGGCTCGCGCATATAGAGGTTCTGGAGCGGGTCTTCGAGCCACCACCATGCACCGCCGGGCCGCACGAGACGGGCGAGCGCCTCGACCCACGGCTCCTGGAAGTCCTGGCCCTCGTCGACGATCAGCACGTCGAAGCGCCAATGCTCACCGATCGGCGCTTGCGCGAAAACGGCCTCCAGACGCGCGAAAACGTCGGCGGACTGGAAGTCCGGAGCGCGGCCCACATCGCGCGCGATCCAATCGCAAAGCTGGTGGTAGTTCGCGACCTTCGCCCCCTCCGGGGCAACGCGTGCGATATGGTCCGCGAGCGGGCGATTGAAACAGACGTAGAGCGCGCGCTTGCCGCTCGCCGCGGCATCGCGCATCACTTGCACCGCGAGCTGCGTCTTGCCGGAACCGGCCGTGCCGATTACGCGCAACCGGAACGGCTCGAATTGAAGGCGGCGCGCCCACGTCGCCAATCCGCCCGAAAGCCGCGTGACGAGCGTGCCGGCCTGTCCGACCAGCGCGCTCGCATCGGGTGTCAGCGAGAGTTCGTCGGCAAGATAGTGGTGGATCTTCGGCGCGCAGGGCAAACGCGGCTCGTCGGCGGGCAACGCGTCGAGGATGACCGACACGAGTCTTTCCCTGCGCGGGGCGTCGACGATCCGCTCGGGCGCGAGTCCGGCAATCGCGGTGTCCTTCACGATATAGTCCGGACAATAAAGCAAGCCTTCGATGCCATAGGCCCCGGTGCCGAAGGCCGCGGTAAAGCGGCGATGCATCGTTTCGAGCGTGCGAGCCAGTTCGACCGAGACGTTGCGTTCCGTCTGCAGATAGACCTTCACGAGGCCTTTCGGCGTCTCGCGCAGAAAACCGGCCTTTTGCTCGACGAGCAACACGCGGCCGGCCGGACTCACGATCGCGAAGTCGGCCTCGCCGAAGACGGAGAAACTCCGATTCAATCGCGTCCAATGCACGCCGTGATAAACGGTGTAGCTCGCCGGCAGCATCGCTTCGAGCAGCGCAAGCGTCTCGCGCTCGCGCTCGGCCGCGCCGGTTGCGGCAACGTTCTTCCAATCGTCGGGAATCAGGCGGGCCATGGGGAACGGGTTCTCGCGTCAGGGTTCGAATTCGGCGTATTGTACAAACCGCGCGCGCCGGCTCCTTTGCGGGCGCCGCATTTTTTCACTGGGAGGCTTTTGAAGATGCTGAAGATTTGGGGACGTGCGAACTCGGTCAACGTGCAAAAGGTGCTCTGGTGCTGCGACGAACTCGGTCTGTCGTTCGAGCGCATCGATGCCGGCATGCAGTTCGGCCACGTCGACGATGCCGATTACCTCGCGCTCAACCCGAACGGACAGATTCCGACACTCGTCGACGGAACGTTCTCGCTGTGGGAATCGAACTCGATTCTGCGTTATCTGGCCATGCAATACGGCGCGTCGAGCTCGCTCTATCCGAGCGAACCGAAGTTGCGCGCCAGCATCGACCGGTGGCTCGACTGGTCGCTCTCGATGCTACAGCCGGCCGAACGCCCGGTTTTCGCCACCCTGGTGCGCACGCCGCCGGAAAACCGCGATATGGCCGCACTCGCGGCGAATCTGCAAACGCTCACGAAGCGATGGAAACTGCTTGACGAGCATCTCCAAGGCCGCTTTCACATCGAAGGCGACAAATTCACGATCGCCGATATCGTCCTTGGCGCCTTTGCGAAGCGCTGGTTCGGCCTCGAAGGCATCGAACGCCCGCCCATGCCGAGCCTCGAGCGCTGGTATCAGCGGCTCGCGCAGCGCGCGCCGTTCAAAAAACATATCGATCGACCGCTCACGTAAGCCTTCGCAGCGCCCTAGGTAGGCGCGATCAAGCCTACACACCGGGTTGCCCGGGCGCGGAACGCCGTTCGATCGCACGCTGCAGCAAGGCATCGACGAGCGGCAACTGCACCGGCTTCGTGAGATGGACATCGAAGCCTTCGTCGAGCGAGCGGGCAATATCGCTGGCTTGGCCGAACCCCGTCATGGCGGCAAATAGCGCGCGCCGCAGCCCCGGCGTCTCCTTCAGGCGGCGCATCACGGTGAAGCCGTCCGCCCCGGGCATCGCGATATCGACCAGCGCCACGTCGATGCGGGCGTTCTCGTGCGCGAACGTGAGCGCTTGGGCACCGCTGTAGGCCACATCGACGCTATGGCCTCTCATTCGCAGCAACATGGCCATGCTGTCGGCCGAATCGTGGTTGTCGTCGACGATGAGAATGGTCAGCGCCGGCTCGAGGTCCTTGGGGGCCGCAGCGCCCATGCGCGCGTCGTCGTTCGCCGCAATCTGCGCCCCGTAAAGCGGCAAGCGAATCGTGAAAGTCGCACCGCAACCGGGGCCATCGCTCGATGCGCTGATGGCCCCGCCATGCATCTGAACGAGCCACCGGCACAACGTAAGCCCGATGCCGAGCCCGCTTTCCGTGCGCTCCAGCCGGTGGTCCGCCTGCACGAAGAGATCGAAAATCGATTCGAGCGCTCCGGCTTCGATGCCGCATCCGTTGTCGGAGACGCGAAGAACGGCGAACGTCTGTCTCTCCTCGGTAACCGACACGACGATGCGGCCGCCGTGTTCGGAGAATTTCGACGCATTGTTGAGCACGTTCTGCGCAACCTGCACGAGCCGCGCCATGTCGCCGTTGACGACGACGCGCTCCTCGGGCACGTGAACGTCCACGCGTTGCTGGCGCAAGGCGACGTGCGGCCGGATCATTTCAACCGAGCGCGACACGACCTCGCGCAGATCGACCGGTGCGAGCCGCAGCGCGATCTTGCCCGTGGTGATCCGCCCGGCGTCGAGCAGATCGTCGACGAGTCGCGTCAAATGCGCGATCTGCCGGTCGATGAGATCGCGGCACTGCCTCAGTGTCGGACTGATGAGCGGCTCGAGCATCATGACGCTCAACGCGTTCGTCACGGGCGCCAGCGGATTACGCAGTTCGTGCGCGAGCGTCGCGAGGAACTCGTTCATGTGCTGACTCGCCGCTTCGAGGTCGCGCAGCCGCTTGCGCTCCGTCATGTCGCGCGTGACCTTCGCGTACCCGCACAGCTTGCGCACGCCATCCTCGTTCTTGTAGACCGCCGTGATGACGACATTGGCCCAGAACATCGAGCCGTCTTTTCGCACGCGCCAACCTTCGTCTTCCACCGAACCATCGGCGGCTGCCGCCGCGAGCTCCGCCGCCGGCTTGCCGCGGGCTACGTCCTCAGGGGGATAAAACGTCGAGAAGTGCCGACCGATGATCTCGTCGGCCCCATAGCCCTTGATCTTTTGCGCACCCGGATTCCAGCTGATGACATATCCATCGGCGTCCAGCATGAAAATCGCGTAGTCCTGGACCGATTCGATAAGAATCCGGAAACGCTCCTCGAAGGGCGCTTCGAGCGCAGACGGCACCGACGACGTTGGCCGAGCGTCCCAGGCGGGGAGATCCGAATGCATAAGCGACGACGATGAGAATTCGTTGAGGGCGGGCGCACGGTAGCGTATTGGATGACCCTTCAAGCATGATGTATGCCTATGCAATATCCGCCCGTCGCCGCAGTTGATGGCACTGCCGCAGGCCAACTGCTGCTCGAAAAAATACGGCCGCGGCGCGCTCGCCTTGCGCCGTTCGCACTCGCCCAGTGCGCGGCGTCCAATCGAAACGCAACTTTGACAGGAAAATTTGCAAAAACTACCTCGGACGCATAAAGGTCTGCGCGGCGCCCGTCTGGCGGTTGGCGCTAGTCCGTGGTGCGCTCGCCTATCGCGTCGGCCAACCATGCGACGAATTGCGCGGGCTGTATCGGCTTCGTCATGAAATATTGAAATCCCTCGCCGATACTGCGCAAGCGATAGGCGTCGCCGGAATGGCCGGTGACGGCCACCGCGACGGCGGGTGCCCGGTCGCTGCGGATTTCGTCGTCGCGCATGCGCTGGATCAGATAAAACCCGTCCATACCGGGCAAATCGATGTCGCACACCACCGCATCAGGCCGCGTGCGCAAGATGGCATCGACACCTTCCTCCGCATCGTGGGCGGTCACTACGCGCGCGCCCTCCGATTCGAGCAGGAGTGCCAGCGATTCCCTGCTGGCGAGATCATCGTCCACGACGACGATGCTGACCTGCTCCAGTCTCAAAGCTCCATTCATATGACTTGTGTCCGCCCGCCCATATCCGAAACCCTGCTTGGGACTCGCTGGCGGGAGGCAAGTTGCATCGAGCGCGGCGAACCCGCTTTCGACATTCAAGATTCGATCCAGGTCGATGGCCGATACGCCTACAATGACGGAACTGTCCGTGCCTCGCCTGTGCGCTCACGGCGAGTCACTACCGCGGGAGGAAACTGGAATGAACGACGCGTTCGAACGCCGGGCCCTGCTGCTGCATCTCGGCGCGGCTTTGCAGACGTTGAGCCACATTCTCGAGTACGAGCGCGGCGACGAAACGATCGGCGAGTTGATCGCAACGCAACAACTGCTCGCCGACGTTCCGTTCGTCGAATACGTCTTCGAACGCATGACGGTGCGTGAATTCGGTGCCAACGTGCTGCATGCCTTCTGTCTGTGGCCCCAACTGCTGCTCGACGATCCGCTCGATCGCGACGCGCTCGCGCTATCCGTGCGACACCATCTCTTCGACGGCAATCCCCGCGGTTGGGAAGCCTATTTGCGCGCGCTGCGCGAAGACGTCCCGTGGTTCGGCGAGGGCCTGGAACCCGACAGCCCATCCGCCTCCTCCGACGAAACCGGCATCGAGACCACCTGATTCGATCCGGCAGTTTTCCCGCATTCGAAATCGCCGCCTGTTTTTTAAAAGTCAGGCGGCGATTTTCTTTTATGCGCGATCTGGCAAAATCGCGTTGCCCCGATTCCGGGCACGACTACGAAAAAGAGGAGACCAGACGCGACCAATCGTCATCGATCAGGAGGAGCAATGTTCGCATCGTCCGAATTCCGTTGTTCTCGTCCGCGTTTTTCCCAAGCCAAACCATTCCCGCAGCATACCGTTTCGAAGCTCGCCGCCCTGCTGTTGCTGGTCGGGCTCGCCGGCGCCGGCCTGGCCCGCGCCGATGCGCTGGCTACGCTGCCGCCGCCCCCGTCCGAACTCTATGGCGATTTATTCGTCGCCGTGCAGACGCAGCAAATCTTCGACGACCAGAAAACATTCGTCGATGCCACGCCCAACAGCGATCCCGCCACTATCCTGCAGCTTTACGCGCAGCAAAAGAATCAACCGAATTTCGATTTAAAAAATTTTGTCCTCGCCAATTTCACACTGCCAACCGAGCCGCCCATCACACCGCCAAGCGGACAGTCATTGCGCGAGCATATCAACTGGCTGTGGCCGAAACTGACGCGCACGACGACGAGCGCCCCGCCCTTCAGCTCGCTGATTGCGCTGCCCAAGCCGTATGTGGTGCCGGGCGGCCGGTTTCGCGAGGGGTACTACTGGGACACCTACTTCACGATGCTCGGCCTGCAGGAGTCGGGGCACGAAGAGCTCGTCGACGACATGCTCGACGATTTCGCCTACGAGATCGACCGCTTCGGCCATATTCCCAACGGCAATCGCACTTACTACCTGAGCCGCTCGCAGCCGCCGTTCTTCGCGCAGATGGTCACGCTCGCCGCCAACAACGAGGGCCCACGCGTCTATCAGAAATATCTGCCGCAGTTGCGCAAGGAGTACGCCTACTGGATGACCGGCGAAAACGCGACGCAGCGTGGGCAGGCGACGCGCAACGTCGTGGTGATGCAAGACGGGACGGTGCTCAATCGCTATTGGGACGAACGCGATACGCCGCGTGACGAATCGTATCTGGAAGACGTGAAGACCGCGCAGCAGGTCACGTCGCGTCCCGCCAGCGAGGTCTATCGCGATCTGCGTGCCGCCGCCGAGTCGGGTTGGGATTTCAGCTCTCGCTGGTTCGGCGATAACCGCAACCTCACGACGATTCGCACGACGTCGATCGTTCCGGTCGACTTGAACAGCCTGATGTTCGGGCTCGAGATCACCATCGTCAAGGGGTGCGGCGTGGCGCGCGATTTTCGCTGTGTCGCCGAGTTCATCGGCCGGGCCAAGCGGAGGGCCGAAGGCATCAATCACTATCTGTGGAATCGCAACGGCTACTACGGCGACTACGATTGGCAGCTCGGCAAGCCGCGCGACAACCTTTCCGCCGCCGCGCTTTATCCGCTGTTTGCCGGTGTCGCATGGCCCGAGCGTGCGCAGCGCACGCTGTCGGCCGTCAACCAGAACCTGCTGAAAGAGCGCGGTCTCGCGACGACGACATTCGAAACCGGCCAGCAATGGGATGCGCCGAACGGTTGGGCGCCCTTGCATTGGCTGACGATCGAAGGCGCTCGCCGCTACGGGCGTGACGACCTCGCCAAAGACGTCGGCACGCGCTTTTTGGCAGACGTCAAACAGGTCTATGCGGCGCAGCAAAAACTGGTCGAGAAATACGTCGTGGAGGGTCCGAACGCAGGGGGCGGAGGTGGCGGTGAGTATCCGCTGCAGGACGGCTTCGGTTGGACCAATGGCGTGACGCTCAAGCTGCTCGATCTGTACGCGCCAGGACAGTGAAACGTGGGCGCGCGGAGCTGACGGGCCGCTCCGGCAGCTACCTCAAACGAGCAACAGCCCCAGCTCGCGCGCGCCTTCCCTCAACACCGGCAGGAAACGACTCTCCATTTCGGCCACGGAGATGCGCGCGGCCTGAACGCCGACATTGAGCGCCGCGACCACGCGACCGTCGGGCGCCTGGATCGGCACGGCGATCGAGCGCAGTCCGATTTCGAGCTCCTGATCGTTGATCGCATAACCGTTGCGCCGGACCGAATCGAGCGCCTCGCGCAAGCCCTCGCGCGTCACGATCGTGCGCGGTGTGTATTGAATCAGCTTGACGCGCTCGAAATACGCATCGAGCGCGTCGACACCCAGATGCGAAAGCAGTACCCGGCCCATCGACGTGCAGTACGCCGGTAACCGGCTGCCCACGTGCAAGTCGATCGTCATGATCCGCGAAGTAAAAGCTCGCGCGATATAAAGAATTTCATCGCCATCGAGAATGGCGACCGAACTCGATTCGTTGAGCGTATTGCTCATGTGCCGCAACACGGGCTGCGCCGCGTTGGCGAGCGGCGTCGACGCCAGATACGCATGACCGAGCGCGAGGATGCGCGGCCGCAAGGAAAAGTTGCGGCCGTCTTCGGCACTGACGAAGCCCAGCTTACCGAGCGTATGCAGACACCGCCTGACGGCCGCGCGCGGAATGCCCGTGCGCTGACTGATCTGCGAAGTCGTCAACACGCGGCGCTGAGCCGAGAAGGCCTGGATGACCGAGAGCCCCCGTGCCAGCGATGTCATGAAATCAGGGTCGGACTCGACTACCGCTGCAGCGCCCGCTTCGGGCTCGGCGCTCGCCTCGGTTTCCGGATCGGCCGGCCGCGAGCCGGTTTCTGAATGCGCAGACATCGCTACCCCCTGTTTCAATGGCCGAATTCTAGCCCATATGTGCGGCAATCGAACATCGGCGCACCGTAGATATGGTTTTTCCGCGTGCCGAGCCATGATTTGTTCGATCACCGAACAACTTTTCGATAATCGCCATTGACGCCGGGTGACGTGCCGCCCTACATTGACACTCGTCAACTCCGCCAGAGCACATGCTCTGACTCACCGGGCAGGCAACCATGATCGACAAAACCGTTACTTCGCTCGAAGCGGCCGTAGCCGGCATCTTCGACGGCGCGACCGTGATGATCGGCGGCTTCGGCACGGCCGGACAGCCGGCCGAGCTGATCGACGCGCTCATCGCGCAGGGCGCGAAAGACCTCACCATCGTCAACAACAACGCCGGCAACGGAGAACTGGGCTTGGCCGCGCTGCTCAAAGCGCGGCGCGTGCGCAAGATCGTCTGCTCGTTCCCGCGTCAGGCGGATTCGCAAGTGTTCGATGCGCTCTACCGCGCCGGCGAGATCGAGCTCGAGCTGGTCCCACAAGGCAACCTCGCCGTCCGCATCCAGGCAGCCGGTGCCGGTCTTGGCGCCGTGTTCACGCCGACCGGCTACGGCACCCTCTTGGCCGAAGGCAAGGAAACGCGCGAAATCGACGGCCGCCACTACGTGCTCGAATATCCGATCAAGGCAGACTTCGCGCTCATCAAGGCTCACCGCGGCGATCGCTGGGGCAACCTCGTCTATCGAAAAAGCGCTCGCAATTTCGGCCCGATCATGGCGATGGCCGCGACGACGACGATCGCGCAAGTCAGCGAGATCGTGCCGCTCGGCGCACTGGACCCCGAAGCTATCGTCACCCCGGGTATTTTCGTCAAGCGCGTGGTTGCCGTGGCCGGCAGCGCGGCGCTCGCCGCGTAAGGAGCTCAGCATGAACAAATGGACCCGCGACGACATCGCCCGGCGCGTTGCGCAAGACATCCCCGAAGGCGCTTACGTCAATCTCGGCATCGGCCTGCCGACGAAGGTCGCGAACTATCTGCCGAAAGACCGCGAGATCTTTCTTCATAGCGAGAACGGCCTGCTCGGCATGGGGCCGGCTCCGGCTCCCGGTCATGAGGACCCCGAACTGATCAACGCGGGCAAGGAGCCCGTCACGTTGCTCGAAGGCGGCGCGTTCTTTCATCATGGCGACTCGTTCGCGATGATGCGCGGCGGGCATCTCGACGTTTGCGTGCTCGGCGCGTTCCAGGTCTCGGCCTCGGGCGACCTCGCGAACTGGCATACCGGCGCACCGGACGCGATTCCAGCCGTCGGCGGCGCCATGGATCTCGCGATCGGCGCCAAGCAAGTCTTCGTCATGACCGATCATCTGACGAAGACGGGCGAGTGCAAGATCGTCGAGCGCTGCACATATCCCCTGACCGGCATCGGCTGCGTCGATCGCATCTATACCGATCTGGCCGTCATCGACATCACGCCTCGCGGCCTCGAAGTGATCGAGATCGTCGAAGGCCTTTCGTTCGAAGCGCTGCAGAACGTGACGCCCGTACCGCTCATCCACGCACCGCGCGCTGCCTGACGAAAGCATCCGAACGAACGCCAAAGGACAGACACCCATGAACGACGCTTATATCTGCGACGCCGTGCGCACCCCATTCGGCCGCTACGGCGGCGCATTGGCCACGGTTCGCGCCGACGATCTCGCCGCATTGCCGATCAAGGCACTCGTCGAACGCAATGCCGGCGTGGACTGGCAGGCGGTCGACGACGTCATCTACGGCTGTGCGAATCAGGCCGGCGAAGACAACCGCAACGTCGCCCGCATGGCCGCGCTGCTCGCCGGGCTGCCGGTCGAAGTTCCGGGCAGCACCGTGAACCGGCTTTGCGGCTCGGGGCTCGATGCGCTCGGCACTGCGGCACGCGCGATCAAGACCGGCGAGACGAGCCTCATGATCGCGGGCGGCGTCGAAAGCATGAGCCGGGCGCCGTTCGTCATGGGCAAGGCCGACAGCGCGTTCAGCCGCTCGATGAAAGTTGAAGACACAACGATCGGATGGCGCTTCGTCAACCCGGCGATGAAAGCGATGTACGGCGTCGACTCGATGCCTGAGACCGCGGAAAACGTCGCAACGGAGTTCGGCGTGAGCCGTCAAGACCAGGACGCCTTCGCCCTGCGTTCGCAAATGCGCACCGCGGCCGCACAGGAAGCGGGGCGCTTCGACGACGAGCTGATCGCCGTTCATGTAGCGCAGAAAAAGGGCGAGCCGCTCGTCGTGACCAAGGACGAGCACCCGCGCGCGACGACGCTCGAAGCGCTGGCCAAGCTCAAGGGCGTCGTGCGTCCCGACGGCACCGTGACGGCGGGCAATGCATCGGGCGTCAACGACGGCGCCTGCGCGCTGTTGCTCGCCGACGAACGAACGGCTGCGCGCTTCGGATTGCGTCCGCGAGCGCGCGTGATCGCGATGGCCACGAGCGGCCTCGCGCCGCGCATCATGGGCTTCGGCCCGGCTCAGGCGGTCCGCAAAGTTTTGGACAAAACCGGGCTCGCACTCGATCGCATCGATGTCATCGAACTGAACGAAGCGTTCGCCGCGCAGGCGCTCGCCGTGACACGCAGCCTCGGGCTCGCGGACGACGATGCCCGAGTCAATCCAAATGGCGGCGCGATTGCGCTTGGGCACCCGCTCGGCGCATCGGGTGCCCGCCTCGCGACCACGGCCACCTATCAGCTTGCCCGCACCGGAGGGCGCTACGCGCTGTGCGCGATGTGCATCGGCGTCGGCCAAGGTATCGCGCTCGTCATCGAGCGCGTATGATCGGCGACGCCATCGACCGGAGACACCCAACCATGACGACGCTTCATTACGAGCTTGCGGGACCGGCGGGCGCCCCGGTGGTCGTACTGTCGAACTCGCTCGGCACCACGCTTGAAATGTGGGATCCGCAAGTCGAAGTCCTCACGCGCACCTTTCGCGTGCTGCGCTATGACACGCGAGGACACGGCCGCTCGGCACTGCCCCCGCCGCCTTACGCCATCGACGATTACGGACGCGACGTGCTCGCGCTGCTGGACTTGCTCGACATCGAACGCGTGCACTTCGTCGGGCTCTCGATGGGAGGCTTGACCGGGCAGTGGCTCGGCATTCATGCTGCGGCGCACATCGACAAGCTCGTGCTCTGCAATACGGCGGCCTGCATCGGCAAACCGGACGGCTGGCGCGAGCGCATCGAGCTGGTACGTTCGCGCGGGCTCGACGAAGTGGCGGGAGGCTCCGCCGCGCGCTGGTTCACGCAGGGATTCGTGGCGGCGCACGGATCGACCGTCGACGCGCTGACCGGGCGCTTGCGCACGCTTTCACCCGAAGGCTACATAGCCGGCTGCGAGGTACTTGCCCGCACGGACCTGCGCGACGATATAGAGCGCATCGCGTGCCCCACCCTCGTGATCGCAGGCGAGCACGATCCTGTTACGACGGTGGCCGATGCCCGGTTCATGGTGGATCGCATTCGTGGCACGCGACTCGTCACGCTCGATGCCGCGCATTTATCCAACGTCGAAGCTGCGCCCGCATTTACCGAGGCGCTGCTGAACTTCCTCGCCTGACGCGCTCGCTGTCAGCGTCACCCTGAGCTCGGCGCCCGCGTCTGCCGTCTTCGCCGGCGACTATCGGCGCCGGCGCCGCAAATAGATCCAGCAATACGTTGCCCTTCCGCACTCGTTGATCCCCACGGCGCGCGCCGCCCCGCCGCACCCGCATTTTTTTCCTCTTCTATTGGCCGAGCCGCGTTTCGCTAACGGAATCAAACGTCTGAGCGACATCGGTCAACTTTTCCTGTTACACGTCCGCGAAAAAATTGCCGAAAACCCTTAGATAAATTTTTCGTACATTTTATGGGAAGGGATTGATTTACCGAGGTTCAGTTCGTACAATGCGCTTCATTGGTTGTTACGAAATGTAACTCCTTGTATCAAAGTTACTGAAGCGGTCGAGCAAACGTTGTCGGTCGCAAAAAGAAAGAATTACACGGTACAAATTACCGGAATAAACCAACGGGGCTTCGGAAGCGTGACAAATGGACCGCAACGGCGAGACGCTGGATTCAATCCGCGAAATTAACCTGTCATACATCATGCTCGCGCAGCGTATGCTGCGCGAGGACAAGGCGATCGGCATGTTCCGCCTTGGCCTGTCGTCGCAATTGGCCGATCTGCTCGCCGGTCTTTCGCTCGCGCAATGCGTCAAGCTGGCCTCGTCGGACCAGCTGCTGTGCTTTTTCCGCTTCAACGACCATTCGATGCTCTCGGCCCTCACGCAGACGGCCAAGAATACCGATGTCGCCGCTACGCATGCCGCGATCCTCCTCGCGGGACAGCCAGTCGAACAATTCGCCTAAGGTGCGCGTCATGGGTCCGAAAAAAAGCCTCACCGAAGACGCCCAGGAAGTCTTTCGCGCCATCGCCCTGATCGAACTCGGCGCGCGCATGCAGGTGCTCGAAAGCGAGTTGTCGCTGTCGCGCGATCGGATGATTCGCCTTTATCGCGAGATCAAGGGTGCCTCGCCGCCCAAAGGCATGCTGCCTTTCTCGGCGGACTGGTACATGACCTGGTTGGCCAACATCCATGCGTCGCTGTTCTACAACACCTACCTCTTCCTGAAAAACGAAGCGGGCTGCTCGCATCTGGACGCGTTGACCAAGGGCTACCGGCTTTATCTCGAGCACTGCAGACATGGGGAGTGCGAGCCGGTGCTCGACCTCACGCGTGCGTGGACGCTCGTGCGCTTTTTCGACGCCGACATGCTTCAGCTCACGCCATGCTGCCGCTGCAGCGGCAAATTCATCGCGCACAAGCACGACCTTCAGCAAAACGTCGTATGCGGCGCGTGTCAACCGCCTTCGAGGGCCGGTAAGACCAAGAAAGCCGCCGCGGGTAAAGAAGCGGTCCAAGCCGCCTGCGCGGCGTAAAAACGCCGCCAATAGTCTCCGCCACGCGAGCGCTTCACGCTCTCATTTCAAAAAGCCCGCTCTTTCGAACGGGCTTTTTTCTTTGCTTTTACCTCAGGATTTACCCGTAGGCGGCAATCGCATTTGCGCAAAGCAACATGAGCGCACAGCGGCCTTTTTATAAGGCGGCTCCGCGCCCTTGCCTGCCACGGTTATACCGCACTGCAGCATTTCGCGTTTCTTGACTCCTTCTCCCCGCGCTGCTGTACTAAATCACGCAAGTTGATTTAGTCTTCGAATCCATCACGAACAAGAACCGCTGCACCCATCGGAGGAGGAACCCTTGATGAAGACTCGCCCCTATGCCGCGCTCGCGCGCGCCGCCATGTTGTCCACAGCCGTTGCCGCAGCGCTCTGCGCGAGCGGCACTCACGCGGCCGACAAGGTTGTCGTCGGTCTGATTACCAAGACCGATACCAATCCGTTCTTCGTCAAGATGAAACAAGGTGCCGAGGACGCCGCGAAGAAAGACGGAGTCGAGCTGCGAACGGCCGCCGGCAAGTTCGACGGCGACAACGCGAGCCAGGTGAATGCGATCGAGAACATGACGGCCGCGGGTGCGAAGGCGATCCTGATCACACCGAGCGATACGAAAGCCATCGTTCCTGCCATCAAGAAGGCGCGCTCGGCCGGTGTCATGGTCATTGCGCTCGATACGCCGACCGATCCGCAGGAGGCGACCGATGCGCTGTTCGCCACCGACAACTTCAAGGCCGGCGAATTGATCGGCGAATACGCCAAAGCCGCGCTCGGCAGCAAGCCCGCCAAGATCGCCACGCTCGATCTCGCGCCCGGGATTTCCGTCGGTGTTCTGCGCCATAACGGCTTCTTGAAGGGCTTCGGCATCAAGGAAGGCGATCCGAGCATCGTGTGCAGCCAGGACACGCGCGGCGACCGCGCGAAGGGTCAAACGGCAATGGAAAACTGCCTGCAAAAGGCCCCCGGCATCAACGTGGTCTATACGATCAACGAGCCCGCGGCAGCCGGCGCGTATCGCGCGCTCAAGGCCGCCGGTAAGGAGAAAGACGTGTTGATCGTCTCGATCGACGGCGGCTGCGAAGGCGTGCGCAACGTGAAGGCCGGCCAGATCGCCGCCACCGCTCAGCAGTACCCGCTCAAGATGGCGGCGCTCGGCGTGGAAGCGGGAGCCGAATACGCCAAGACCGGCAAGAAGGTCAGCGGCTACAAGGACACCGGCGTGACGCTGATCACGGACAAGCCGATGCAAGGCGTGGACAGCAAGGACACGAAGTTCGGCCTCGAGAACTGCTGGGGCAGCTAAGCCCTCCCTCCGGCGCGGCCTTCGGGCCGTCTGACGAAGTCCGCGCCATGTCTTATCCCCCGTACTGACGAGAAGACGCACCATGACGACTCGATCCGCTCCGCCGGTCGCACCGGCACCCGTCTCGCGGCCGCATCAGCACCGCATGCCGACCATCGCCGAAGCCGGCCCGCTGATCGCACTGATCGCCGCCTGCGCATTCTTCTTCACGCAGACTCATCGCTTTCTTTCGTTTCAGAATTTCTCGCTGATTCTGCAGCAGACGATGGTCGTCGCCGTGATCGCCATCGGCCAGACGCTGATCGTGCTCACCGCGGGTATCGATCTGTCGTGCGGCATGGTGATGGCCTTCGGCTCCATCGTCATGACGAAGTTCGCCGTGGGCCTCGGGGTGCCGCCCGTACTGGCGATTCTCTGCGGCATGGGCGCCAGTGCATTGTTCGGACTCCTGAACGGCGTACTGGTCACGCGCATCAAGCTGCCGTCTTTCATCGTGACGCTCGGCACGCTGAATATCGCGTTCGCGCTCACGCAGATCTACTCGAATGCCGAAACGGTCTCGAATCTGCCCGATGCGATGATGTTCCTCGGCAACACATTCTCGATCGGCCCAGCCGAGGTCACCTATGGGACCGTGCTCGCGCTACTCATGTATCTCGCGACCTGGTTCGTACTCCGAAATACCGTGCCCGGCCGGCATCTCTATGCGCTCGGCAACAACCCGGAAGCGGCGCGGCTCATGGGCCTGTCGTCACAGCGCATCCTCCTTTGCGTCTATACGATTGCCGGCTTCATCTATGGCATTGCCGCCCTGCTGCTCGTCTCGCGAACCGGCGTCGGCGACCCTCAAGCCGGACAGACCGAGAATCTCGACAGCATCACGGCTGTCGTGCTCGGCGGCACGAGCCTCTTCGGCGGGCGCGGCTCGATCGTGGGCACGCTGCTCGGCGCGCTGATCGTCGGTGTGTTCCGCAATGGACTGACGCTGATCGGGGTCTCGTCGGTGTATCAGGTATTGATCACCGGCGTTCTCGTGATTCTGGCCGTTGCGGCCGACAAGCTCTCGCATCGCCGCGCCTGACGCCCCTGTTTTCATCAAGGAACCGCCATGTCGACACCCTCTTCCCATTCGGCCGCGCCGGTGCTGCAGGCCCGGGGCCTCGTCAAGCGCTACGGACACGTCACCGCGCTCGACGGTTGCGATTTCGAGGTCCTGCCCGGTGAAATCCTCGCCGTCATCGGCGATAACGGTGCGGGCAAATCGTCGCTGATCAAGGCGCTCTCCGGTGCACTCGTGCCCGACGAAGGCGAAATCCTGCTCGATGGCGCACGCGTGCAATTCCGCAGCCCGCTCGATGCGCGCGAGAAAGGCATCGAGACCGTCTATCAGGAACTCGCGGTCGCGCCCGCGATGACGATCGCGGAAAACCTTTTTCTCGGCCGCGAACGCCGCCTGCCGGGGTGGCGCGGCTCGATCCTCCAGATGATCGACAAGCGCCGCATGCTCGAGGAAGCGACTTCGCATATGAAGGACCTGCAAATCGGCATCCGCTCCATGCGGCAGGCCGTCGAAACACTGTCGGGCGGGCAGCGCCAGGGCGTGGCCGTGGCGCGCAGCGCCGCGTTCGCGCGCCACGTCGTCATTCTCGACGAACCGACGGCCGCGCTGGGCGTGAAGGAAGGCAACATGGTGCTCGAGCTCATCCGGCGCGTGCGCGACCGCGGCCTGCCGGTGATCTTGATCAGTCACAATATGCCGCATGTCTTCGAGATTGCCGATCGCATCCATATCCAGCGTCTCGGCCGGCGTGCCGCGCTCGTCAATAAGGAAGACATCCATATGTCGGAAGCCGTAGCCATCATGACCGGCGCGAAAGAAGCCGACGTCAAGGCGATTGCATGATTTTCGATCGCGCGATCGCGTCAGCGGCACGGCGACGATGAGCCGCGCGCATCCCCCGGCGACGCGGCCCGTCGGCTCGAATCAGGTCGGCATGCGGCAGTTCAACGAGCGGATCGTGTTGCAGGCGATCCGGCTCCATGGATCGCTCGCCAAGGCCGATGTCGCTCGCCTCACGCGGCTGTCGATGCAGACAGCGTCGATGATCGTCGATCGGCTTATCGAGGATGGGCTGCTCGTCAAGCAGGCTCGTGTGCGCGGACGCATCGGGCAGCCATCGGTGCCGATTGCGTTGGAGCCGGACGGGGCTTATACCATTGGCATTAAAGTCGGGCGTCGCAGCCTCGATGTGCTCGCCATCGATTTTGTCGGGCATGTTCGCAGTCGCGAAGTGTTCGAGTATGCCTATCCGGATCCGCAGACGCTTTTTCCCACACTCGAGCGCAACCTTGGACGCGTCATGACCACGCTTGGGGATGGGGCTGCCAAAGTGGTTGGCATGGGCGTCGCTGCACCGCTCTGGCTTGGTGGGTGGCGCGATTTTCTGGGCGCTCCCCCGGGGTGCTCGATGGCTGGAATGCCATCGACATTCGCACGCGTATAGCGGCAATGAGCGGATTTCCTGTCGAGTTCGCAAAGGATACGACTGCCGCTTGCGCGGCCGAACTCGTGATGGGCCAAGGGCGCGGAATTCGGACGTTTCTTTATCTCTTTGTCGGTACGTTTATCGGTGGCGGACTGGTGCTCGACGGCCGGCTGCATAGCGGGCCGCACGGAAATGCGGGCGCGGTGGGCTCGATTCCACTATCGGCCGGCAACGGACACGCGCCGCGGCAATTACTGCATGCGGCGTCGGGGTTTGTGCTCGAACAGCGTATGACTGAGCGCGGAGCGCCGGCTGCGGCGGCGCACGATCATCGGGCTTTTGACGCCAACGTATGGCCTATCACCGACCGCTGGCTCGATGAAGCCTGCACAGCCATTGCCTCGACCATTGCGACTTCGGCAGCACTCATCGATCTCGAAGCTGTGGTGGTGGATGGCGAGATCGATCGGCAACTCGTACGCGAGATCATTCGACGCACACAGCGCGAGCTCGATCGGATCGAATGGGAGGGAATGGTACGACCGCAGTTGCTGGAAGGGACCATCGGCACCGATGCGCGGGCGATGGGAGCCGCTATTTTGCCGCTCTACGCGCATTTTGCACCGATGCATGAGCTGTTTTTGAAGTCGGAAAGTCAGCCTGCACTACGAGTTGAACGGGTTTAGCACGCGATTACCTATACCGGCGAAATCATCGACGTTTCGCGTCACCACTGTCAGGTCGTGGATCAACGCAGTTGCCGCAATCAACTTGTACAGGGCGTGTTCCGGATGGGGTACGCGCAATCGCCCCCATAGTTGCCCGATCTCTTCGTCGACTGCCAGAACGTTTGGGCCGAATTCCAGAAGCACATCGTCAAGCCAGTTTTCCAGACGCGTTGCCTGTGGCTTGTCGCCCCGGTGGCGAATGAGTTCGACGCCTCGTCGGATTTCCCCAATCGTCACCACCGAGAGGTACAGATCCGCATCGTCCCGGGATGCCTTGCGGAAGAAGGCCATTACGCCCTTGTCTGCTCGATCTCGCTTCCGAATTTCGCTGATGACGTTCGTATCAACCAAATACATTGGAAGCCTCGCCATCATCCACACGTGCGAAATCCGCGTCGGTGCCGACGTTTGGGATACTCATCAACACTTGTGCGAAGGTCTTGCGCTGCGGCGTCCGCAGTGCTTTTGCCAAAATGTCGCGATGCTCCGCTTCCGCGCTTCGGCCGTGTGCGGCGGCTCGCTCGCGCAGGGTCTGGACGATTGCCTCGTCCACATTTCTCACCAGAAGATTTGCCATACCGTACCCCCAAACGCGCATTGCTATCAATGATAGCACGCAATATGAAAAGTGCAATCACGTCAATCTACTTGCACTTCTCCACGCCCGAATGAAGAACGCCGCCCAGCGAACAACAGCTAGGGCGGCGTCCATGCCTGATCGCTTGGCGATCTGCTCTACCGCTTGGCGACCTGGTCGGTCGAGTCACTCGCCTTCACGTCACCCCATCCGCCACCCAACGCGCGAATCAGGTTGACCGTCGCCACCGCCTGCGAACCCGCAAGCTGGCTCGCCTGCCGCTGTGCAACGAGCACCGATCGTTCGCTGTCGAGCACGTCTAGATAGCTGACCTGCCCTTCCCGATACTGCGTCTGCGACAGGTGCGCCGCACGCTGCGCCGAACTGACCGCATCGCCTTGCGCGCGAATCTGATCGTCGAGCAGCCGCAAATCGGCAAGGTTGTCCTCGACTTCCCTGAACGCGGTCAGCACCTGCGAGCGATACAGCGCGACGTCTTCGTCGAACTGCGCGCGCGCCTGCGCGAGCTGAGCCTTGCGCCGGCCACCGTCGAAAATCGGCAGCGTGAGTGCCGTGCCTGCGAACGGCCCGAGCAGGAAAGTCCGGCTCGACCACATGAAGAGCTCGCCCAGTCCCGCCGATTCATAGCCGAAGGACCCGGTGATATCGAGCTTCGGAAAGAATGCCGATTTCGCCAGCCCCACGCGCGCATTGGCCGCGGCCATCGCGCGCTCGGCCGCCGCAATATCGGGGCGCCGTTCGAGCAACGCCGAGGGCAGACCCGCCGGCACGCGCGCCGTCACCGGCACGAGCGGTTGCTGCGGGAACGTGAACTCCGCCGGGGTCTTGCCGAGCAAAATCGCAAGACTGTGCTCGGCCGCCGCGCGTTGCCGCTCCACGCCCACCGCTTCGGCCCGCGCCGTCGCCAGCGAGTTGTTCGCCTGCGACAAGTCGAGCTCGCTCACCTCGCCTTCGTCGAAGCGGCGCTTGACGAGCTTCACGCCCTCTTCACGAAGCGCGATCGTACGGTTGTATAAATCACGCTCGGCATCGAGCTCGCGCAGCGAGAAATAAGCCGCCGCCACATCGGCCTGCAACGCGAGCTGGACCGAACGGAACAGCGCTTCGCTTTGCTGCGAATCGGCACGCGCAGCCCTGACATTCGAACTGACCCGTCCGAACAGGTCCGCTTCGTACGACACCGTCGACTGCGCACGCCACAGTGTCAGCGGCGGCACGTTCGCATTTTGCGGCAGGCCCTGCGAGGCCGGCGACAACTTCTCGCGCGTCGGTCCGAAGCCCGCGTCGATTTCGGGGAACCAGGCCGAGCGAGCCGAATTGAGCGCTGCCCGCGATTGCCGCACGCGCGCCGCGGCCGCCTTCAAATCCTGATTCGCCTCGAGCGCTTCCCCTTCGAGCTTGTTGAGCGTGTCGTCACCGAACACCGTCCACCATTCGCCGCGCGAAAGTGCGTCGGACGGTTGCGCAGGCTTCCATTGCCCCGCCGATGCCGCCGATGCGTCCGTTGCATCGGTATGCGGCGCTTCCTTGTACGCACTCGGGATGTTCATGTCCGGCCGCTTGTAGGCCGGATCGAGCGAGCATGCGGCCAGCAGCGCAATCAACAGGCCGCTCGCCAGCATCCGCATGGCACCGCCTCGCGTGGCCCGCGTGCCCCGTGCGCCGGCCGTTTTTTCCAATCGTTTCATTTTTTCTCCCAAGCCTTATGCGTCGGTGACGTCCAGTTCGCGCACTTTCGAATCGGTCTCGTCCTTCGAGTCCTTGCCAGCGACATGGATCTTGCCGCCCACCAGCGTACGCAGCACGACATAAAAGACCGGCGTCAGCATGAGCCCGAACAGCGTCACCCCCAGCATGCCGAAGAACACCGCAATGCCCATCGCATGCCGCATCTCGGAGCCCGCCCCCGTCGACAGCACGAGCGGTACGACACCCATGATGAACGCGATCGACGTCATCAGAATCGGCCGCAGCCGCAGCCGGCTCGCCTCGATGGCCGCGGCCATCGGCGTGCGACCGTCGTGCTCCAGCTCGCGCGCGAACTCCACGATCAGGATCGCGTTCTTCGAAGCGAGGCCCACGAGCACCATCAATCCAATCTGCGTGAAGATGTTGTCGTCGCCGCGCAGCAGCCAGACACCGGCCAGGGCGGAGAGCACACTCATCGGCACGATCAGGATCACCGCGAGAGGCAGCGTCAGGCTTTCATAGAGCGCCGCGAGCACGAGGAACACGAGCAGCACGCTGATCGGGAACACCCAGATGGCGGAGTTGCCGGCCAGGACCTGCTGATACGTGAGGTCGGTCCACTCGAACTTCACGCCGCGCGGCAGCGTCTCCTTCGCGATCTTCTCGATGACGGCCTGCGCCTGCCCCGACGAATAACCGGGCGCGGGCCCGCCATTGATGTCGGCGGCCGTGTAGCCGTTGTAGCGCACCACCATCTCGGGGCCATACGTGGGCGTCACCGTGACCAGCGAGGACAGCGGCACCATTTCGCCCGACGCCGAGCGCGTCTTCAGTTGCCCGATGTCATCGGGCCGCGAACGAAACGGCGCATCGGCCTGCACGCGAACCTGATAGACGCGTCCGAAGCGATTGAAGTCGTTCACGTAGAGCGAGCCCAGATAGACCTGCATCGTCTGGAACACATCGGTGACGGGAATGCCGAGCTGCTTGGCCTTCACACGGTCCAGATCGACGTTCAGCTGCGGCACGTTGATCTGGTAGCTCGTGAAGAGCGGACCGAGTTCGGGCGCGGTTTGCGCGCGCTTGATGAACGCCTCCGTCGCCTTCTCGAGTTGCGTATAGCCGAGTGCGCCGCGATCCTCGAGCTGCAGCTTGAAGCCGCCGAGCGTGCCGAGACCCAACACGGGCGGCGGCGGGAACACCGCAACGAAGGCGTCCTTGATGCCGCCGAACTTCTGGTTCAACGCGCCCGCGATCGCACCGGCCGACAGCGCGCGCGAACCGCGATCCTTGAACGGCTTGAGCGAAACGAACACGATGCCGGCGCTCGAGCTGTTCGTGAAGCCGTTCACCGACAGCCCCGGGAATGCGACGGCGTGTTCGACGCCCGGCTGCTGCGCGACGATATCGCCCATCTCGCGAATAACGCGCTCGGTGCGATCGAGTGTGGCGCCGGTCGGCAGTTGGGCGAAGGCGATCAGGTACTCCTTGTCCTGCGCGGGCACGAAGCCGCCCGGCACGATCTGCGTGACGAGGACCGTCGCACCGACGAGCACCGCATAGACGCCGAGCATCATCGTCCGGTGGCCGAGCACGCCCCGCACACCGCGTCCATACGCCGTGGAACCGCGCTTGAAGACCTTGTTGAAGCCGCGGAAGAACCCGCCGAAAAGACGGTTCATGACGCGCGTGAGCCAATCCTCGGGCGCATCGTGGCTGCGCAACAGGATCGCGCAAAGCGCCGGCGAAAGCGTCAGCGAATTGAACGCGGAAATCACCGTCGAGATCGCGATCGTCATTGCGAACTGCTTGTAGAACTGCCCCGTCAAGCCGCTCATGAACGCGAGCGGCACGAACACGGCAACGAGCGTCAGCGCAATGGCGATGATCGGCCCGCTCACCTCTCGCATCGCGCGCACGGTCGCCGCATGCGCACTGTGCCCCTCGGCAATGTTGCGCTCGACGTTTTCGACGACCACGATCGCATCGTCGACGACGATACCGATCGCGAGCACCATACCGAACAGCGATAGCGCGTTGATCGAGAACCCGAATGCAAGCAGCAGCGAGAACGTACCGACGATAGAAACCGGTACCGCGACGAGCGGAATGATCGACGCGCGCCACGTCTGCAGAAACACGATCACGACGATGACGACGAGCGCGATCGCCTCCAGCAACGTATGTATCACGGCCTCGATACTCGAGCGCACGAACTGCGTCGGGTCATAGACGATGCTGTAGTCGATACCGGCCGGGAAGTCCTTCTTCAGGTCGGCCATATCCTTACGGACCTGATCGGAGATCGCGAGCGAGTTGGCACCCGGCTGCTGGTTGATTGCGAGCGCAACGGCCGGCTTGTTGTCGAGCAGCGAACGTAAGGCATACTCGGACGCAGCGAGTTGCACGCGCGCCACGTCGCGCAGGTACGTCACACCGCCCGTCGGCGACGTCTTGACGACGATGGCGCCGAACTGCTCTTCCGTTTGCAACCGGCCGCGCGCGTTGACCGACAACTGCAGCGGCACGCCCGGGCCCGTCGGCGAGGCGCCGATCACACCCGCGGCGACCTGCACGTTCTGCTCGCGAATCGCGGCAACGACATCGTTCGCCGTCAATCCGTGCTCGGCCACCTTCTGCGGATCGAGCCATACGCGCATGGCGTAGTCGCCCGCACCCCACAGTTGCACCTGGCCCACGCCCGCGATGCGCTCGAGCCGGTCTTTGACGTTGAGCAGCGCATAGTTGCGCAGGTACGTCATGTCGTATCGATTATCGGGCGAGATCAGGTGCACGACCATCGTCAGCGTCGGCGAGCTCTTGATCGTCGTCACGCCCAGACGCTGCACGTCGTCGGGCAAGCGCGGCAGCGCTTGCGAGACGCGGTTTTGCACGAGCTGCTGCGCCTTGTCCGGATCGGTGCCGAGGCGGAACGTGATCGTGAGCGTCATGTTGCCGTCGCTGTTGGCCTGCGACTGCATGTAGAGCATGTTCTCGACGCCGTTGATCTGTTCCTCGAGCGGTGAAGCCACCGTTTCGGCGATCACCTTCGGATTCGCGCCCGGATACTGCGCGTGGACCACGACCGAAGGCGGCACGACTTCCGGATACTCGGAAATCGGCAACTGGAAAAGCGCGATCACGCCCGCCAGCAGGATCAGAACCGATAGCACCCCTGCAAAGATCGGCCGATCGATAAAGAATTTTGAAATGTTCATATCGCGTTCTGTTCAATTGAGCGCATCGAGTTCGAGCGCAACGGACCACTCACGAATTCGACGAGTCGCCGGCATTCGAGGCATTGGCATCCGTCTGATTGGCGCCCGGCTGGCTATCGCTGCCGTCATCCATCGCCACCACGTGCGGCCGCACCGTTGCGCCGGGGCGTACACGCTGAATGCCGTGGACGACGATACGATCGCCGCTGGCAAGACCGGCCGTGATCACGCGCAGATTGCCGTGCAAGGCGCCGAGCGAGACCGGCCGATACGAGACCTGGCCCTTGGCATCGACGACGAGCACGAACTTCTTGTCCTGATCGGTACCGATGGCGGCTTCCTCGACGAGCAGCGCGCGGTGCGGCGCACCGCCGCCCACCTTGATGCGCGCGTACAGACCCGGCACGAGCGTGCCGTCCGGATTGTCGAAACGCGCGCGCACACGAATGGTGCTCGATGCGGTGTCGAGCCGGTTGTCGACCGACGCCACGACGCCTTTGCGCGAGTAACCCGTCTCGTCGGCCAGCCCCAGCTCGACCGGCACGGACGTACCCGTGCGCGCGCGGCCGATGTACTTGAGGTAGGTCTGTTCGTCGACATCGAACGAGGCGTAGATGGGCGACACCGAAACGAGCGTCGTGAGCGCCGGCGTGCCGGAGCCCACGGAGACCACGTTGCCGAGCGTGACTTCGGCGCGCGAAACACGGCCGGACACGGGTGCGACGATCTTCGTATAGCCGAGATTGATGCGCGCCGTCTCCAGCGTGGCTTCGGCGGCCTGCACGTTCGCCGCGGCCTCGACCGCGGCATTCTTCTTCTCGTCGAAGTCGCGCTTCGCGATCGCGTTGTCCTCGATCAAACGCTGCGCGCGCTGCCAATCGCTTTGCGCGTAGCCGTTGCGCGCCTTCGCGGCTGCAAGCTGCGCCTGGGCGCGATCGACTTCGGCCGCATAGGGACGCGGATCGATGACGAACAGCACGTCGCCCTTTTTCACGAGGGAGCCGTCCTTGAAGTTGACCGAGACGATCGTGCCCGAGACGAGCGGGCGCACCTCGACCTTGTCCACGGCCTCGAGCCGGCCCGAGTACTCCTGCCAGTCGGTCACGGTCTTGTCGAGAACGGCTGCCACGTCGACTTCGGGTGCCATCGGGGCCGCCTGTGCCGGCGCATTGGCGTTCACGCGCACGGCCGTCAGAGTGCCGACGCCGGCCAGCACGGCGACGGCGACCACCGCGCCGGCGATACGTGTACGGGAAAAACGCTGCTTGGACATAAGGAAGCTCCGGTGTGTTGATTGATTGTTGTATGACGTTTCCGATCAGCGAATCGTGACTGCGGGCGGTGCAAGACGGCTTTGAAAAAACCGCACTGCATCCTGCAGTGCCTGAGCATCGCTTCCCACCTGCTCATGGGATGCGCTCGGATAACGGACGACCTGCGTCGGCACGCCCGCGCTGATGAGGCGCGCGGCGTACCGTTCCGCTTCGACATGCAGCACGTCGTTTTGCGCGGTCGCGACGAACGTCGGCGGCAGCCCGGCAAGCCGGGCCGATTCGAGCGGTGCCGCGTAGGGATGCAGCCGTTGCGCGGCTTGCGGCAGATAGGCACGATAGCTCGCCGCGCATTCGCGCGCCGAGATGTCGGAGGCAACGCGCCGCTCGTCGGCAAGGCAAGTCATGCTCGGATCGAGCATCGGGCTGAACAACGCCTGTGCGTCGATGCGGACTTCGCCGCGATCGCGCGCGACGAACGCGAGCCCATTGGCGATGTGTCCGCCCGCGCAATGCCCTGCCACGAACAGTACTTTTCCGCCGGCACCGTACGTGCGCCCGACGGCTTCGACCCATCGCGCGGCGCGATAGGCATCCTCGAGCGCGGCTGGAAACGGATGTTTCGGCGCCAGCGAATAATCTACGGATATGACCAATGCCGAAAGATGCTCGGCAAAATGACGCGCGGCCGCATCGCCATCGTCAAGCGAACCGCGTACGAACGCGCCGCCATGAAAATAAAGCAAGACCGGCATTGAACGCAAGCCGTCACGGCGATAAATCCGCAATGCGATATTGCGCTGATATCCGGCAATCTGAATTTCGTTGATCTCGAGCGAAGGCGCGGCGGACGAGCCGCCTTCCGAAATGCTACGAGAGTGCGTAGTACGCATGGGTCGAGCGCACAAAGGCGCGGCAGTTTCACGATGATCCGAATTGTGGGTTCGGCAGGAATTCCGATAAATGCCTATAATCCGGCAACACAATTCACCGCTTCCGAACAATTGTCTGCATGTCGCTGCCGGCGTCCGGCGCGAGCGCGGCGGTGGGTCATTTCCTCCGGAGAGCAACGATGGATCGCCTACAAGCCATGCAGGTGTTCACTCGCGTGGTCGACACGAACAGCTTCACCAAGGCAGCGGAAACGCTCGATTTGCCACGGGCATCGGTCACCACGATCATTCAGAACTTGGAGGCCCATCTCGGCGTGCGCCTCATGCACAGGACGACGCGCCGTCTCAGTCTCACGCCCGATGGCGCAGCGTACTACGAACGCTGTGTGCGCATTCTCGCCGATGTCGAGGAAACCGAGAGCAGCCTGCAAAACGGCAACAAGAAGCCACACGGCAAGCTGCGCGTCGACATGCCGGGCTCGATCGGGCGAACGATCGTCATTCCAGCGCTTCGCGAATTCCGCGAGCGCTATCCGGACATTGATGTGCAACTCGGCTTGTCGGACCGGCCCGTCGACTTGCTGCAAGAAGGCGTCGATTGCGTCGTGCGGGTCGGCGCCCTGCAGGATTCGTCGCTGGTGGCCCGCCGCATCGGCCTGTTCGAGGGCGTGACCTGCGCGTCGCCCGATTACCTGGCGCAGGCAGGCGTGCCGCGCACGCTCGAGGAATTGAGCCAGCACCGCGCGATCAATTACTTCTCGAGCCGCACGGGCCGCATCATGAACTGGTCGTTTCTCGTCGACGGCAAGGAAGTCGAAGTCAAGATGGAGGGCTCGATCTCCGTCAACGACGCGGACGCTTATGTGGCGTGCGCGGTCGAAGGGTTCGGCGTGATTCAGATGGCGCTTTTCATGGTGCTGCCGCATCTGCGCTCGGGCGCGCTCAAGGAAGTGCTGCCCGAATGGAAGCCGCTGCCGATGCCGATTTCCGCCGTTTATCCGCACAGCCGTCATTTGTCGCCGAAAGTGCGCGTCTTCGTCGATTGGGTGGCCGAGGTGTTCGATCGCTGCCCGCTGCTCAGCGGCCGTCAAAGTCTCGACAAGGCCTGCAGCAAGCGCACGCTCGAAGACTTGGAATCGGCCCAGCCGCTCGATACGCCCGTGCTGTCGGAGTGGGTCGCATAAGGGGCGAGATCGCGGGCGCCGCTTTTCCGGGCGCCCTGGATACGTTTGACTTCGCTTCATTGTTTTGTCCGCGCGACAAATCAATTCACGATTCGTAGATTTATCGAGCGCGCTTCGAACACTACATTTGCAACTGTCGCGGCACTGATCGTCAGCGCCGCATCGAACAGACAGGAGCATCCATCATGAAGCGCACTTCCCTCATCGCCGCCCTTTTGACTTCGCTCGTCGCGAGCACCGCTGCATTCGCCGATGGCGGCATCGGACACAACGGCACCTACAACGATCAATCGTGGATCGGCACGAGCACGAAAACGCGTGCCGAAGTGCGAGCCGAAGTGGCCGCCGCTCAACGCGATGGCACGCTGCCTTCGATGAACAAGCAAAGCTATCCGAACATCGGGCTCGAAGGTCAAACGCAAGCGACACGTATCGCGGATCGCGAAGGCAGCACGGGTGTTTCGCTTGCCCGCCAATGACGAGCCAGATCATGTTCGATACGGACTTGTCGCTGCTCGATCACTGGGATGTCGACACGCCGAGTTGGGTGCCGTTCTCGCCGCGGCGGCGCGATGCCGCCGCGACGGGTGCGCCCCTCAGTGCTGCGGCACGCCGTTACGCCAATCGTCCCAGTGCGTCACGATCTCTTGAACGAGCGGATTGCCGGCCAGAAACAAATTGGCAACGGCCGGACCGAAGCCGCCCTGATCCGCGTAGTTGAGCAGGTTGTCGGCACTCGTCTGACCCGCGTAGGGCCGGTCGAAGTCCGAGCCAGAACGCAGCACGGCTACGCGGTTCAGATCTACGCGGTGCACGCTGGCCGCACGTTTCAAGGCTTCGTAGGTCGCATTGTCCTCCTGCTGGGTCGTGCAATAGACACCCTTGCCGTCGGTCATGATCTTCGTCCATTCGCGCGCCCGCTCGCCAAGCAGCGTCCCGGACCACCAGGTATCGCCGGCTAGCGTATCGCACTGAACGACCTTAGGCGGCTGGTTGGCCGGCGCATAACTGTATTTGGCGCGCGCAGCCTGCGCTTGTTGGCTATCCGACAGTGTCACGTTCCGCGAGAGCGCGAACGCTGCATCGGCAAGGCGCGTATTCAACTGGAAGACTTCGGTGCGGTAATCGAGCGGCGGCTTCTCGGTAGGGCTTTTCGTATTGATGCCGAGATAGCCGGTATTCCAACCCGGCGGAATCTCACGCCCATCGAGCTCCCACTGAATGCCGAAGTCGACGAGATACTTTGCCCATGCTGCCGAACCGAGCGTGCCTTGCGCGGGGTCGATGCCCGCGATTCCGGCGATCAGGAAATAGGTATGGCGCAAATCGAAGCGGTGCGAGAACGTCAGCGCCATGATCGAGGCCGCCGCATTCGCGTGGCCCATTCCGGTCGTGACGACACAGACATTCTGCCGGTTGCACTTGACCTCCGGATAGTCGGGCGACAAGCCGGCCACGGGAATCGGCTTCCACGGCCCGAGGTGGTCGAGCCATACCTGGCCCTCGGGACCGAACATCGAAATGATCATGACCTTGACCGGATGGCCGGCCGAGGCGGTTTCCGTGAAACTGTCGGCGTTGTCCTGCGCATTCGAGGCCGTCGCCGCGCATGCGGCGAGCGTCAACGCGGCGGCCGACAAGATAGAGCGAGTGAGCATGGGCGTTCCTTGTTGAATTCCTGAGAGTGGAAAGAAGAAAACCGCTCGCTATTGCCTGTGCTTGTACTGCTGCGTCTACCGCCCGTTTTGCGCTTGCGCGCTTTGTGTCGGTGCGGACTGGTTTCGGCAGCGGGCTCAGTATAACGAGCGGATTACGCCAATACTCGACGACTTGATTTTTAGTGCTTCGGTCCGGTCCGCCGGGACGCATCCGGTGCGGCCTGCGCATGCTGGCTGCCGTCCGACTTCGGTGCGGGCGGCCCCGGCTGCTCGTCGGCGCTTCCTGCGGGATCATCCACCGAGTTTTCCTCAGCTGCGCCATTGGCGCCTCGGGCGGGAACGACCATCGTGCTTCGCAGCGGATTCGCGATTTCGATACCCCGCGCCCGGAACATCTCGAGAATGCGCCGGTTGAATTCGCGCTGCACGGGCCAGCGTGACGTATCGCGACACTGGATCTGACCGAGCAGCGTCACCATCGCGCCATCGACTTGATCGACGCCCCAGAAACTGAAGTCCGACACGATGCCATCCTTGAACTTCGGGTCTTCGCGTAACGAAGCGCCGATATCGCTCAAGGTCTGTACGGCGAGATCGACGTCCTGTCCATAAGCGATGTTGATTCTCACAGACGCATTGCCGAGTCCGCGATTCGAATTGTTTACCGTCGTCACGGAGCTGAACGGAATGGTATGGAGCGACCCGTCGCCGCCGCGCAGGCGCACCGTGCGAATCGACAGATATTCGACCGTACCCGAGACGCCCGCCACCGTCACCCAGTCGCCCACCTGCATCGCGTTTTCCATCAGCAGGAACATGCCGGTGATGAAATCCTGCACGAGCTTTTGCGAACCGAAGCCGAGCGCGACGCCGAAGATACTGGCGCCCGCCAGCAGCGGCCCGATGTTCACGCCGATTTCGCTCAATCCCGTGAGACCGACCACCAGCGCGATACCGATGAACAGCGTCGTGCGCAGCATCGGCAACAGCGTGCGCAAGCGCGCCGCCCGCATGAGATCGCCGGCGGTGGTCCATTTCAGCAGGCGCCGCTCGATCGAAACATTGATCGCCTCCCATACGGCAATGGCCGCGAAGGCGGCGATCGCCACTGTCACGATCGCCGATACGAGCCGCCGCCCGAGGTCTTTCTGGACGAATGCCTGCCAAGGATGAAGGTCCCAAATCGACAGGACGAAATTTGCGGCGGCCAGGACGATCGCAACCGTGATGATCCCGCGCAGCATCGGATAGTAACGATGCGCCCGCGCGAGCGCGATCGAACCCTTCTCGCCGTTCGTCGAACGGAACATGCGGCCCAGTACGCCGGACGCCACGATCGCCGCAAGGCGCGCGCCGATCAGGATCCCGAGCGATATCCCGCCGCGCCCCAGCACGATGCGATAACCATCGCGCACATCGAGCGCCCAGATGAACCACAGCGCGATCACGACGAATACCGCGATGTAGGCCCAGGCACCCGCGAGCCACTGGCCCACGAGCTTGAATCCGCGCGTGCGCCCCGTGGCGTCGCGAATCCATTGCCGCACGGGCCGGCGAATCTGCAGGATCAGAACGGCCACCATGATGTGACCGACGAGCGTCACCGTCTTGACGATCCCGAGATGTGCTTCAGGCGACAGGCCCAACGGCACCGGAGCCTCCGCCAACGCAATGCCGACGGCGACCACGGCCACGAGCCACATGAGCCATCGCTCGACGAACACGGCCGATTCGTCGTTGATCGGCAACAGGCGCAGCTTCGGCGCATCGCTTGCCAGCAGGAGTCCGCAGGCGAGCGCCACGACGCGCGCAATCGCATAGACCTGGATCAGCGTGTCGAGCACCGCCTCTTCGGGCGTCCCGTCATCGGTCAGCAGCGACATCATAACGACCGCGATGACGACGGCTACCGCAAGCGGCACCGCCTTCAACAGCGTGTGCAGCAGTGCGAACGGCAGCCGCTGCAAGAGCGACCAGTGCTGCACCGCGCGCGCGGCATTGCGCTGGCTGCGCGCGGCGCGCTCGGCATCGGATTCGATCGACCGCGCATCGATGCCCGCGGCCTGCAACGGTATGGCATCCGCCGAAGCGGCGTCGGCCTGCGCTCCGCCGGCGGTCATCCCGCCGTCGGCCGCCGTGCCGGCCCCAGGCACGGGCATCGCCTCAGGCGCCACGGCCGGCACCTCACGCGCGACACCACGGTTGCCGAGCGCTTCGATGTGCTTCTTGAGCAGCCGGGCCAACAGCACGCCGACCAGCAACGCCGGCAACAGCGAGGCCGAGAGCGTACCCGCCAACTCGCGCAATTGCGCGCGGCCGGGAATACTTTCGATTTCATATCCCCACCAGGCACGTACGGAATGGACGTCGAGCAACGCCGCTGTCGATGCCTTCACCGACGACGCCGCATGACGGATCGTGGCGGCGGTCTGCCGGGAGAGCTGCGAGACCAGTCCGTTCTGGGCGATCGCGGCCAGGACGGCCGACGCGCCACTAGCCGGTGCCGGCGCCGCGCTCGCGGCCGACGCGGCGCTGGCCGGCGGCGCGCTCAATGCGCCGGCCGCGGCGATGGCGCGAAGCGTATCGGTAATTTTCGTGCGCGTTTTGGGGTCGTTCAGTGCGTCGAGTGCGCGCTTGGCCTGATCGGGCGTCAGCGTGACAGGCGAGGGATTCGAGGCGCCCGCGGCAGCGGATGCGGATGCGGATGCGGAGGCGGACGCAGATGCCGATGGGCTCGCGGCGGGCTCGGCGCACACCGAAAAAGACAAAAACGATAGAAACAACGCGAGGACGATGTATTTGCGCATAACAAAGGGGGAAGGCCATACCAAAGGCGTGACAGGGCCGCAACGATGCGACCCTGTCCGGTCACGATACGACTTCACGAGTGCGCGAACGGTTCAGAAAAGCTGCAATGCAGCAACATTTGTACCATTCATCTGACAAGCCCTGCCGCTTTGCCCTGAAATACTACGCCCGCTCGAGCGCCGCGATTTCCCGCACCAGCACGAGCAGCATGGAGAGACTCGCGCCGCCGCCCGCACGCTGCTCGGCCAGCAGCCGGCCGTAGCGTTCGAGCGGCACGACGCGCCTTTCCTGCCACGCCTCGGCGATGGCTTCGGGCCGCTTGCTCTGGGCGTCCGTTTGAGCGAGCGCACTGGCGGTCAACGTACGCTTGAGCCGCGCAAATTCCGTCAGTGCCGCGGCGCGCGCAAGAACGTCCCAGTGCGTCGGCGTGGGGAGCGCGTTCGCGCGTTCGGAAATGAAGCCGTAGTTCAACACGGTGCCGAGTGCGAAATATACCCCGGCGACGAGTTCCAGCGGCTCGCCCGTCGTCGCCGCGATATCGGCGATATCGAGCAGCGAAGCCGAGATGTCGCCGCGCGCGACGTAGGTCGCGAGTTCGCCATCCACGCCGGCCGATTCGAGCGACTGTTTGCGTTGCGAAAGGGCCTCGCGATCCGCGGCGGGCAGCAGCTGCTCGAGCTGTGAGGACAAGCGTTCGACCGCCTCGCGGCAACGCTCCACGAGTGCTGCCACGGGTGCGCCCGCCGCGCCACCGCGCGCCGCGGGACCGCCCGCCGCAGCGTCCGCCCCCTCTCGCGCGACGCCGCCGGCCTGCATCTGCCGCAGGAACCAGAGGGCCGCATGCTCGACGAGCCGCGCCACCTCGACGAACATGCGCGCTTGCACGTCGCCGGCAATGCGGTTGTCGAGGGCATCGATCCGGCGCCAGAGCGCGTCGACGTGAAAGACATCGCGCGCGACGATCGTCGCGCGCGCGATATCGCTGGCTTTCGAATCGGTCTCTTCCTGCAGCCGATGCACGAACGCGCACCCGAGGCGATTGACGAGCACGTTGGCCACATGCGTGGCGAGGATTTCGCGCTTGAGCGGGTGCCGCTCGCTCGCGGCTGCAAACCGCACCTGCAGCGGCTTCGGAAAGTAATCTCGAAAGAAGTCGGCGACGAGCGGATCCTCGGGCAGATCGGAGTCCAGCAATTCGTCGAAGAGCCACATCTTGCTGTAGGCGAACAGCACGGCGCGCTCGGGCGACGTGAGGCCGAGATGCGCCGATTGGCGCTCGGCGATTTCCTCGTCGGTCGGCAAGAATTCGATGACGCGATTGAGGCGTCCGGCGCGCTCGAGCGAACGCATGAGGCGCACTTCGGCATCGAGGCGCTCCGCCGAATGACGTCCCGCGATGGAGAGCGCCTGCGTTTGCTGATAGTTGTCGCGCAGCACGAGTTCGCCCACCTCGTCGGTCATCTCCGCGAGCAGCGCGTTGCGCTGTTTCTCCGTGAGCTCGCCTTCGGCCACGACGAGTCCCAGCAAAATCTTGATATTGACCTCGTGGTCCGAGCAGTCGACGCCCGCGGAGTTGTCGATCGCATCGGTATTGACGCGGCCGCCTTTGAGGGCGTACTCGATCCGCCCCAGTTGCGTGAGTCCCAGATTGCCGCCTTCCGCGACCACTTTCGCGCGCAAGTCCGCACCGTTCACGCGCACTCCATCGCTGGCGCGGTCACCCACTTGCGCATGCGTTTCCCGCGTCGCTTTCACGTAGGTGCCGATCCCGCCGTTGTACAGCAGGTCGACAGGCGCCAGCAAAATGGCCCGAATGAGCTCGTTCGGCGCGAGCGTGGGCGCCTCCGTGCCCAGTACCGCACGCACGGCGGGCGAAAGCGGAATCGTCTTCGCGCTGCGCGGGTAGACGCCCCCGCCCGCCGAGATGCGGGCCGTATCGTAGTCCGCCCAGCTCGATCGCTCGAGCCCGAAGAGGCGCGCGCGTTCGGCGAAGCTCGCCTCCGCGTCCGGATCGGGATCGAGAAAGATGTGCCGATGATCGAATGCCGCAACGAGGCGGATATGACGCGAAAGCAGCATCCCGTTGCCGAAGACGTCGCCCGACATGTCGCCGACACCCACGACCGTGAAATCGGTCGTCTGCGTATCGACGCCCATTTCGCGGAAATGCCGCTTGACCGATTCCCACGCGCCGCGCGCCGTGATGCCCATCTTCTTGTGGTCGTATCCGACCGAGCCGCCCGAGGCGAACGCATCGTCGAGCCAGAAACCGTACTCGCGCGCGATCGCATTGGCGTAGTCGGAAAACGTCGCGGTGCCCTTGTCCGCCGCGACGACGAGATAGGGATCATCCGTATCGTGGCGCACGACTTCGGGCGGCGGCACGATCCCGCCGGGCGTGCGGTTGTCCGTCACGTCGAGCAGCCCGCGCAGGAACGTGCGGTAGCACGACACGCCTTCTCGCACGAACGCTTCTCGGTCGGCGGCTGACGGCGGATTCTTGACGACGAAGCCCCCTTTCGAGCCCACCGGCACGATCACGGAGTTCTTCACCATCTGGGCTTTCATGAGGCCCAAAACTTCCGTGCGGAAATCCTCGCGCCGATCGGACCAGCGCAGACCGCCGCGCGCCACGCGCCCCCCTCGCAAATGCACGCCTTCGACGCGCGGTGAATAGACCCAGATCTCGAACATCGGTTTCGGCTCGGGCAGCCCCGGCACGCGCGACGGATCGAGCTTGAACGAGACGTACGGCAACGGCTCGCCATGGCTATCGCGCCGGAAGTAGTTCGTGCGCACCGTCGCCGTCATGACGCCGAGAAACTGCCTCAGAATCCTGTCCTCGTCGAGGTTGGGCACCTGATCGAGTGCGGCGCCGATCGCGTCGAGCAACTGTGCCGTGCGGCGCTCGCGCGAGCCGTCGAGCGCGGGATCGAAGCGCGCGAGAAAGAGCTCGACGAGCTGACGCGCCAGCGCCGGGTTGCCCGTCACCGCACGCTCGATATAGGCATCGCTGAACGTGGAGCCGACTTGCCGCAAATACTTCGCATAAGCGCGCAGAATCGATACTTCGCGCGCATCGAGCTGCGCGCGCAACACGAGCCGGTTGAAGTCGTCGTTCTCGATCGCGCCCGCCCATACGTTGGCGAACGCATTTTCGAACAGCGCCTTGACGCGCTCGATGTCGAACTCGACATCGTCGGTCAGCTCGAGACCGAAGTCGTGCACCCAGGCCGCCGTCGCGCCCTGAGGCTCGATCAGATACGGACGCTCTTCGTCCACTCGCACGCCGAGGTGTTCGAGCATCGGCAGGCTGCGTGAAAGCGCGATCGATTGCCCGATGCGATAGACCTTGAAACGAAACGCACGCGAGGACGCCTCGATCGGACGATAGAGGTTCATGGCCAATGCCTGACCCTCGCGCGCCGCTTCGATCAATTCGATATCGCGCACTGCCGTGCGCGCCGCGTAGTCCTCGCGATAGCCGGCCGGAAACGATTCGCCATAGCGCTGCAGCAGGCGGTTACCGGCCTCTTCGCCGAATCGCTCGAGCAGCGCATCGGCAAGGTCGTCCTGCCAGCGGCGCGTCACTTGGACAAGCCGAGTCTCGAGCTCCACCGTATCGACTTGCGGCAAGGCGCCTGTGCCCGCCCTCACCACGATATGAATGCGTGCCAGCGGCGATTCCGACAACAGCGGCGTGAACTCGACGCTCGTGCCGTTGTACGCGCCCGCGAGCAGCTTGGCCATGCGGCGCCGCAAATCGGTGTTGTACTTTTCGCGCGGCACGAAGACGAGGCACGAGACGAAGCGCTCGAAGCGATCGCGCCGCACGAACAGCCGCGTGCGCTGGTGCTCCTGAAGTCGCAGGATGCCGAGGGCGATGTCGTAGAGGTCGTCCTCGTTGGCCTGGAACAGCTCGTCGCGCGGGTATTGCTCGAGCACGGTCACGAGCGATTTATGGAGGTGACCTTTCGCGAGAAAGCCGGCGCGGCGCATGATGTTTGCGCATTTGCGCCGCACGATCGGAATATCGGCACTCGCGTCGGTATAAGCCGTCGACGTGTAAAGACCGAGAAAGCGCCGCTCGCCGACCACCTTCCCATCGTCCCCTACGAGTTTCACGCCCACATAATCGAGGTAGCCCGGCCGGTGCACCGTGGCGCGCGAATTGGCTTTGGTCAGAAAGATCGGCATCGCGTCGCCGATGATGGCCGTGGCCGTGGCCGAGGGCGGCAACGGCGTCACCTCCGCTGCATCGCTCGCGCGCAGGATGCCGGCCCCCGTGCCGGGCACGGCGCGCAGCCCGAGCCCAGCGTCGTGCGGCACGAGCGCATAGTCGCGCTGGCCGAGAAACGTGAAATGGTCGGCCACCATCCATTCGAGGAATGCGCGCGCTTCGGTGGTATCCGCACTCGATTCGCGCGCCGCCATGCTCTTGATGGTCTGGCGGGCCGTGGCGATCATGCGCGGCCAGTCTTCGACGGCGGCGCGCACATCGCCGAGCACGCGCGAGATATTGGCGCGCAGTTCCGCCAGGCGCGCGGCATCGCCGCAGCGATCGATTTCGAAGTGAATGAACGATTCGAGGCGCGCTTTGTGCACTGCCTCGTCGTCACGTTGACCGGCAACGCCGGGCTCGATGCGCTCGATTTCGCCTGCTGCGTCGCGCCAGACGCGAAAGACCGGGTGAATGGCCGAATGCAGCGTCAATCCGCATCGATTGACCTCCATCGTGACCGAATCGACGAGAAACGGCATATCGTCGTTGACGATCTCGATGACGGTATGGTCGGAATGCCAGCCGTGCTCGTCCACGACGGGGTTATAGATACGAAGCAGATGAGAGCCGGACACGAACTTCCTGGCCGTCTGCCAATGCGCCATTGCCGCGCCGTAAAGATCGGCAAGCGAGCGGCTTTGAAGGTCCTGCACATCGACGAGTTCGTAATAGAAACGCAAAAACGATTCAATCGGAGCGAACGCCTCGGCCGGCCATCGTCCTCTTGCATAGTCGACGACATCGGCCAGCAGGTGTGCGACGGCATCTTCGTTCTTCGCTAGCATGGAGTCCTCCGCGACCAGGGCGCTGCAGACAATCGGGCTACCGGGCATGCGTACGGCCATTCGGATTATGCGCCGGCTTGGCGACGAAAAGGCGTGCCGAGCAACGGAATCCCTTCCTCCCGCGCGTAACGGATGGCCGACAGGGCCCCGTCCCTAATGCGGTACGGACTCGCCGGTACGCACCAGATGCCATGGTAGCCGTGCAAACGCGGCGACACGATCTCGTCGGTCGGAGACTTAGCAGCTAAGCTATGGGAAGCCTACGAACGCACCGTTCGCAACTCGTCCTCACTGACCCACGCCCGGATCACCTCGGCCAGCCATGCGGCATCGTCATGCTGCAAGTCATGCCCCGCCCACGGATGTTCGCGGTACGCCGCGCCCCAGGCACGCGCAAGCGCACGCGAGCAATCGGGATGGACGAGCCGGTCCGCCCTCGATGCAAGAACGAGCGTGGGGCACGCCGGCGCCGCGGGCGCGGCTTCGAATCGCGCCGCGGCCCAGAGCTGCCGTAGCGCGTTGGCCGGGGTCACGGGCGCGCTGCGATAGATCGCAATCCAGACCGCCAGGTCCGTATCGTAGCGATCGCGCCGCTCGCACGTCAGTGCGTGAATCGCCGCTTCGGCCGCACGGCGGCCTCGCCAGCCAATCGCGGCCCGCACCAGCATCGGCCAGGCGCCCACGCGCAGGCGCATCAACGGCCCGCTGAACGGCCGCATGCTCGTATTGATCAATACCAGCCGCTCGATCTCGGCGGACCAGTTCTGCGCCCACGCAACCGCCACCATTGCACCGAGCGAGAGGCCGACGATTCGAAAAGGCGGCTCATGGCCACGCGAGGCGACATCGGCACGGACGCGCTCCGTCATCGCGCGCACACTCGACGGCACCTTGACGGGCGCATGCACGCCGCAGCCGGGCAAATCGACACAGACGATGTCGCCATCGAGCCCTGCCGCCCGCAATTGCGAGGGAAACTCCGCCCAATGACGCGATTCGCGTGCGAGGCCGCGCAGCAGGATCCACGTGCTCAATGCCGCCGCCTGTACCAATGTTCGATGGCGCGCGTCATCGTCTGTTGCCGCTCGGCACCCTGCGGCAGCCAGCCCGGGGCCGCATAAGCGGCGCGCGCGAGAAAATCGAGCAGATCGGTGTGCCGGCGCAGTACGCGCTCGGTGCGGTGTGCCTTCACCGGATTGAATATCCCTTCGCGCTTGAGCACCTGCAGCGGATTCTTCCTGATCCACAGCCACGATCCCAATTCGAGCGTCAACGGCAGGAAAACGGCCGGCGCCCGCGCGCGGTCGTAAGCGTAGTCCCACAAATCGCCATGCGACAGATATTGGAGGCTCTGCGGCTCGAACAGATAGCGATGATGCGGATGAGCGCCTTCGAGCATCCCCTTCAACGCAAACATTTCCGGAAGATGTTCGATGCGCCGCGTCGATTTGGCGTAGGGGAACCAGATGCTGTCGCGAAAGCCATAACCGGAGTGGCAATCGAGCGCGAAGCTGAGTGGGCGCGAGAGCAGCTGTTCTTCGACGACGCGCAGCATCAACGCAGCCTCGAGTTCCATCGGCGCGCCGCCGCGACCGCGGTACCACGGCAGCCAGGGCCCGATGCGCTGGCCACCGGCCAAAAACGGCACGCGCCCTTCGGCGTTATGCGGTGCATTGCGCATGAGATCCACACCGTTCGGATTCGAGCGCCGCATCGCCCACATGCCGCCCGGGTTGACGATCGGCATGAAGACGAACCGAATGCGTTGGAGCTGCGTATAAAGCAGCTCGTCCCACTCGAGCCGGCATAGCAGCACGCGCATGTAATCGAGCACGAGCTGCGTGCCGATTCGCTCGAGGCCGTGGATGCCGGCGAAGAGTCCGATCGTTGGGGCGAGCGGATCCGTCGAGCCCAGCGTGGCGACGTGGACGGCGAACCGCCGGCCTTCAGCGTGCACTTCGCCGACGATTTCGATCGTCATGCGACGGCTGCCGGCGTCGAGGATCGACTTCAGATCCTCGTATTCGGCAAAGCTCGTCTCGGGCACGGAGGTTACGGTTGTCGTCATCGCTCGGGGCCGAGCATCGAAATATGAATGGGCGGTACGTCCAATATAGGTCGGATGGCACGCAGGAAACCGCCCAATGTTGGTGTGCGAGCGCCTGCGCCCGTATCGGTAGCGATCGGCCTCCCCTCGCCCCGCGTCATTGCGCCAATTGGCTCCATCGTTTCCGCAAAAATGGTTCTGATTATGAGAGCCAAAGCTAGCTATAGTCGCCGTACCCGCGAAGCGACCGCTCTGCATCGGACCAGGAGAACACGATGACGAACCGAAATGACGAACTGAAGGCACGCAAGGATGCCGCCACGCCGCGCGGCGTCGGTGTGATGTGCGACTTTTACGCAGCCCGCGCCGAGAATGCCGAGCTCTGGGACGTCGAAGGTCGCCGCTTCATCGATTTCGCCGCGGGCATCGCCGTGGTCAACACGGGACATCGGCACCCGCGCCTGGTCGCCGCCATTCGCGAGCAACTCGATTGCTTCACGCACACGGCGTATCAGATCGTACCCTATGCGTCGTATGTCGAACTCGCCGAAAAGATCAACCAGCGGGCGCCGGGCGCGTTCGCCAAAAAGACCGCGTTTTTCACGACGGGCGCGGAAGCCGTCGAAAACGCCGTCAAAATCGCACGCGCCGCCACGGGGCGCCCCGGTGTCATCGCGTTCGCGGGCGGGTTTCACGGACGCACGCTGATGGGCATGGCCCTCACCGGCAAGGTCGCGCCCTACAAGCTCGGCTTCGGGCCGTTTCCTTCCGACGTGTTTCATGCCCCGTTCCCCACTCCGCTGCACGGCGTAAGCACCGCCGATGCACTGCGCTCGCTCGAAGGCCTCTTCAAATCGGACATCGACCCGGCACGCGTTGCGGCGATCATTTTCGAACCCGTGCAGGGCGAAGGCGGCTTCTATCCCGCGCCGGCGGACTTCGTGCGCGGCTTGCGCCGTATCTGCGACGCGCACGGCATCCTGCTGATCGCCGACGAAGTGCAAACGGGTTTTGCGCGCACGGGCAAGCTCTTTGCGATGGAGCATTATGACGTTACCGCCGATCTGACGACGATGGCCAAGAGTCTGGCCGGCGGAATGCCGCTATCGGGCGTCGTGGGCCGCGCCGATGTCATGGACGCCGCGGCGCCGGGTGGACTCGGCGGCACCTACGCCGGCAATCCGCTCGCCGTGGCGGCCGCACACGCCGTGCTCGATATCATCGACGAAGAGCATCTTTGCGAACGCGCGACCACGCTCGGCAATCGCCTGAAGGATCGGCTCGAGACGCTGAAGGCCGCGGTGCCGCAGCTCGCCGAGGTGCGCGGTCCCGGCGCGATGATTGCCGCCGAATTTCTCGCACCCGGTACGCGCGAGCCCGATGCGGCATTCGCCAAGCGCGTTCAGCAACGCGCGCTCGAACGCGGCCTCTTGTTGCTCGTCTGCGGCACGCACGGCAATGTCATTCGTTTCCTGTTTCCTCTCACCATCGAGGAGCCCGTATTCAGCGAAGCGCTCGGCCTGCTCGAAGAGGCGTTGAACGAAAGCGTCGGGGCCTTGGCCTAACCGGTGCACTTCGCAGCTCAATGGAGTTGACATGGACACATTCGAATCAATCGACCTGAAAGACCCCTCGCTGCTGAAAGGTCACGCATTTCTTGCCGGCGAGTGGCAACGCGCCGATGACGGCAGCACGTTCGAGGTACGCAATCCGGCGACAGGCCAAGTGCTTGCCACGGTGCCGAAGATGGGCAGCGCGGAAACGCGTCGTGCGATCGAAGCCGCCAATGCAGCATGGCCCGCATGGCGTGCGCAGCCGGCCAAGGCGCGCGCAGCGATCCTGCGCAAGTGGTATCAGTCGATGCTCGACAACGCCGACGACCTCGCGCGCATCATGACGGCGGAGCAAGGCAAGCCGCTTGCCGAAGCCAAAGGCGAAATCCAGTACGCCGCGTCGTTCCTCGAATGGTTCGGCGAGGAAGCGAAGCGCGTCTACGGCGATACGATCCCGAGCCCCACGAACGACAAGCGCATCGTCATCGTCAAGGAGCCCGTCGGCGTGTGCGCCGCCATTACCCCCTGGAATTTCCCGGCGGCGATGATCACGCGCAAGGTCGGACCGGCACTCGCGGCGGGCTGCCCGATCGTCGTCAAGCCCGCGGAGGCCACGCCGCTTTCGGCGCTCGCGCTGGCCGTGCTCGCCGAGCGTGCCGGGCTGCCCAAGGGCGTGCTCAGCATCGTCACGGGCGAGCCGAAGGAAATCGGTGCCGAGATGACGGGCAATGCCCTCGTGCGCAAACTGTCGTTCACCGGTTCGACGGGCGTGGGCCGGCTGTTGATGGCGCAGTGCGCGTCGACGGTCAAGAAGCTCTCGCTCGAATTGGGCGGCAACGCGCCCTTCATCGTATTCGACGACGCCGATCTCGACGCCGCCGTGGCAGGCGCGATCGCTTCGAAGTATCGAAACAGCGGCCAGACCTGCGTATGCGCGAATCGTCTCTACGTACATGAGCGCGTCTACGATGCGTTCGCCGACAAGCTGCGCGCCGCGGTCGAACAGCTCAAAGTGGGCCGCGGTACCGAAGATGGCGTCATGCAAGGGCCGCTCATCAACGAAGCGGCCGTGCGTAAGGTCGAAGCTCATATCGCCGATGCGCTTTCGAAAGGCGCACGCGTCGCCACCGGAGGCAAACGCCATGCGCTCGGGCAGACGTTCTTCGAACCGACGGTGCTGACCGGCGTAACAGGCGCCATGCAACTCGCCAAGGAGGAGACGTTCGGCCCTGTCGCCCCGCTGTTCAAATTCAGTTCGGACGACGAAGTGATCCGAATGGCCAACGATACCGAATTCGGCCTCGCGGCTTACTTCTTTAGCCGCGACATTGCACGCGTCTGGCGCGTGGCCGAGGCGCTCGAATACGGGATGGTCGGCATCAATACGGGCATCATTTCGAACGAAGTCGCACCTTTCGGCGGCGTCAAGCAATCGGGCGTCGGACGAGAAGGCTCGCATTACGGCATCGACGAGTACACCGTCATCAAGTATCTTTGCCTCGGTATTTGACCCTGCCGCCCTTTCCGCCGGCGCAAAAATAGCTCGACTCCTGAAAACTTTTTTGCGCCGGCGCGACACATACCTTTCCAATCTTTTCCTGCGGCAACCGATTGCCTCGGTCTGCTAACTATCTGCCGCATTTGATTTTTATCGATTCGGCGTCTCGCCGGGCCATTCGAGCGGAGACTCGAAGTTTCTTTCCAAACGTTGCATCGATCGGCCATCCGGTGTCTACTAGCGCGGCCATTATTTTTGGTTTGGTATGCTTGGCGCCGCGCTGGCTGGCGCACGCCAACAGCCTTGATAAATCCCACCGCCCCTTCGCGCGGCACAACCGCGCATCAGGGGTCGATCGAACTGCTTCGAGGAGTCACCGTGAAAAAATTCATAGCCGCCGTAGCCATTGCCGCATGCGCCGTTTCCGCGGGTGTGGCGCACGCCAAAGACTGGTCCACGATCCGTTTCGGCGTCGATGCGAGCTATCCCCCGTTCGAATCGAAAGGCGCGGACGGCAAGCTCAAAGGCTTCGATATCGATATGGGCAATGAAATCTGCAAACGCCTGAACGCCAAGTGCGTGTGGGTCGAAAACGACTTCGACGGCATGATCCCCGCATTGAAGGCGAAGAAGTTCGACGGCGTGTTGTCGTCAATGACGATGACGCCGCAGCGTGAAAAGGAAATCGCGTTCTCTTCGAAACTCTTCAATACGCCGACCGCGCTCGTGGCGAAGAAGGGCCCGCCTATTCTGCCGACGGCCGAAGCGCTCAAGGGCAAAACCGTGGGCGTCGAGCAAGGCACGATCCAGGAAGCCTATGCGAAAGCGCACTGGGCGAGTCAAGGCGTGAAGGTCCAGCCGTACCAGAACCAGGATCAGGTCTATCAGGATCTGCTTTCCGGGCGCCTCGATGCGGCGTTGCAAGACAAGGTGCAGGCTGAGATCGGCTTCCTGAAGACGCCGCGCGGCGCGGGCTTTCAGGTCGTCGGCAACGATCTGAACGACCCGAAGACCCTCGGTGAAGGCGCCGGCATCGGTCTGCGCAAGGAAGACACGGATCTGAAGGCGAAGATCGACAAGGCGATCGCCGATATCCGCAAGGACGGCACCTACCAAAAGATCGAGAAACAATACTTCGACTTCGACGTCTACGGCAAGTGATGCCCGGCGGCGCCGATCGCGCCGCTTGATGACTCGTTGCGTCGTAGGTACCGCCAGGGGGCTCCGTATTGCACGGAGCCCCTTTTGCTTGGCAGTTCGCAGCGCTTCGCGCCCGGCGTACAATCGTGACCTGTTTGTCATTCATCTCTCGCGTCTAACAGGCGGGGCACGCCTGTCCAACGTTTGTTCCAACCGTGGCGCCAGGAAACATGCAAATACAGACCCATCCGTTGATCTCCCCCGCGCTCGGCACCGAGCGGCATCTGCAGAGCTTTCATTACGGGCCCGCGGGCGCGCAAAAGATCTACATTCAGTCGTCGCTGCATGCGGACGAGCTGCCGGGCATGCTCGTATCGTGGGCGCTGCGGCGCAAGCTGGCGGCTCTCGAGGCTGCGGCCAAGCTGCGTGGCGAAATCGTCGTCGTGCCGGTGCCGAACCCGATCGGGCTCAATCAGCATCTGCTCGGCCAGCATATCGGCCGCTTCGAGACCTCTAGCGCAAGCAACTTCAACCGCGGCTTTCACGATCTCGCCGCGCTCGTCACGCCGCGCATCGAAGGCCGCCTGTCGGGCGATATCGGCGCCAATCTGACGACCATCCGCGGCGCCATGCGCGACGCGCTGGCAGAACAGGTCCCGCATACCGAACTGGAATCGCAGCGGCTCGCGCTGCAGCGCCTTTCGTACGATGCCGACATCGTGCTCGATCTGCATTGCGACTTCGAAGGCGCGATGCATCTGTATACGAACCCGGACCTCTGGCCCGACGTCGAACCGCTCGCGCGCTACCTCGATGCGAAAGCATCGCTGCTCGCGCTCAATTCGATCGGCAACCCGTTCGACGAGATTCATAGCTTTTGCTGGTCCGAGTTGCGCACGCGCTATGAAGACCGTTACCCGATTCCGAACGGCTCGATTTCGGTCACCGTCGAGTTGCGCGGGCAAGCCGACGTCTCGTACTCCCATGCGGAGCACGATTCGCAGGCCATCCTCGAATACCTGACGCATCGCGGCGTGATAGACGGCACGCCCGCGCACCTGCCGCCGCTCGCGCACCCGGCCACGCCGCTTGCCGGCAGCGAGCCGCTCGTGGCGCCGATGTCGGGCGTGCTCGTGTTTCGCGTACCGGTGGGGAGCTGGGTCGAGCCTCACCAGGAAATTGCCGATATCGTCGATCCGCTCGGCGATCGTGTCGCGACGATCCGCAATACGATGGCCGGCGTGATGTATGCGCGGCACAAAACGCGCTTTGCCACGGCGGGGATGGAGGTTGCGCGCATTGCGGGGGCAACGCCTTTCCGTACGGGAAGCCTGCTTTCGGCGTAGGTGCGTAGGTGGCGTTGCCGATGATCTCGTGGAAAAGGTAGCGGCCGCGACGGTCAGTGAGAAGGCAGGCTCGATCAGGCAGCGCTGACCGCGGCGTCCGAACGGAAAGCGCTCTGCGCGATCAAGGACAACGCCGCGCCGGCGGCAGCGATGGCCATCCCGGCATAAGGCAAGGCATGAAATGACCAGTGCTTCATGACATAGCCGTCAAACGCGGAGCCGATCGTCATACCCAGGTACAGCGCGCTGCTGTTCCATGCGAGTAACGACGCTTTGGTCGATTGCCCCCACTGAACCAATCGAGTCTGTTGGGCCGGTTGAAATGGGTAGGAGACGAGCGCAAGCAGGCACAGCGTTGCGGCAAGCACCGCTCCGCCCATTGCACCGCGCAGTCCCATGCCAAGTAGCCACATCGCCACTGCCATACCGCACAAGCTGGCTATGGCGGTGAAATGTACGCCGATCTTGTCCGCGCCCCATCCGCCCAAGTGATTACCCAAAATGGCACCGACACCCCAGCCAATGAAGCATAGCGATACTGCTGAGGCCGACAGCGACGTATTCACCGTCAATCCTGTGCCCAGGTAGGTGTACAAGCCGTACAAGGCAGCCCCCCACGCGACCATCGGTGAAACTGCCGAAACGGCCGCGCGCAACGGGACCCGCATTCTCGACGCGCGACCGCCGACAGGCTTCGACGACGGCCATAGCCGCAAATTGGGCCATGCAAGAATGAACGCGGCTGCGGACAACAGCATAAAGACCGCTCGCCAAGGCATGACGTGCGCCAGCAATGCACCTAGCGGGGCGCTGGTCCATAGCGCGGTCAACAAACCCGATACGGCGATCGAGATCCAGTGAGCTCGGCGGCCCTCAGGAGCAGCATCGCCCACCGCCGCATAGATGGAAGGCGAGATCGCCGACACCGAGATGCCGGCGAATATCCGGCTCAGCAATGCCAACGCGAAGCTGCTCGAGCAGACCGTTCCGAGATTCGCGGCGGCAAACGCCAAAAGCCCCCAGCAGATCGTGCGGCGGCGACCGTACCTATCGCTGACGCGTCCCATCAACGGCGAAGCAACGGCGTAGGCGATGGAAAACACGCTCACGAGCCAACCCGCACTATCGACGTTCACATGCAGAGCATTCGCCATACTGGGCAGGAGCGGCGACATGATGAACAGATCCGCGCCCACCACGTACATCGTCACCCATGCGTTGAGCAATCGCCAACGGTCCAGATAGCCGGCAGGGCTATCTCCACAATTCGTCGTCATAGATACGCGCTTGGTTTGCATGTCGGACACTTGGCACTTACATCAACGTGATATCGTCGTTCGCGTAGTAGTGAATTTCCAGCAACATACATCCACTCTCCGACTTGAAAGGACCGTGGAACGCACCCGGCGGCCGGCAAGCATACGTATGCGGCTGAAATGCGGTCCCACCGTTTCCATTTGCATCGTTGCCCACGATCAGATCGCCTTGCAGGAGATAGACCTCTTCCCAATGATCATGGACGAACGGCGAAGTAGTATAGACGCCAGGAGCAAACCGCAACAAACGTGTCCTGCTTCCCGTGCGCGCCTGGGCCGCGAGCGACCCGCAAAGTATCTTTTCCTCGATTCCTTCCGGGTAGCCAGGCGGCACGCTCCAACCCTCGTTCAAGTCCAGCGCAACAAACTCGAGGTGCGGCTTTGTCATTTCGATATCCTCCTTTTCTTCGATCAAAGCGTTTCTGTTCGATATTGGCAAACGAGCGTCCGATCCAACACGGGATCATGTAATTCGACGCGGATAGCATGCGCGGCACGTATGCCTCCCTTCACCGGCACCGTGCCCCCGAATAGCACCTCGCCGTCGCGTAGCGGTGCGTCCAGCTTCGAAATCAGTTCGCGTGGATGCAACAGCTCCGATACCGGGCTTTCCTGGTAGACCGTTTCTGCGCCGTTTTCCTCGATATAGCTGCGCAATACCAGGCTATCCCAGTGGAGTTCGACATCCGAAAATCGCCAACAATCGCGGCTGATCGGCTTAGCGCATACTTGCTTGGAGAGCGTGACTTCGTGCGCCTCGAGAGCACGATCGGTATGGTCGGAGCCAACCGCAACGTACATTTCGCCATCCAGCGTGAATAGGCAATATTCGGCTTCCCCGCTCGAACTGGAGCCGACAGTTTCGATGACGGCGTCAGTCGTAAGTAGCGCATGGGAAATTCGGTAGAAAGTCGGGATGCGCTTCGGCGGAGTCACGCCGAGATCGGCCAACTCCTTGATATGATGCAGCACCTGCGCTGAATTACGCCCCGTCCACCCGGCGACAGTGAGTTTGCTCGCAGCGAGTTGCACTGATCGCGGTTCTTTGCCAAGAACATCGAATTGAATGGTTTTCATGGTTTGCCCTACAAAGCACGGAGAAGGTGGGTAGCCTTGTCGATCGTCTCGTCGGATTTTGCAAAGCAAAAACGCAACAAACGTGAATTCGCGTACTGAGCACCGAACCCGGAAACCGGCAGGCCGGCCACCCCGTGCTCGCTGATCAGCAGATCTGCGAATTGAGTATCCGGCACCTTGGAAATAGCCGAATAGTCAAGTAATTGGAAATATCCGCCGCTCGTCGGCACGAATTCGAAGCGCGAGCCCCGCAAACCTGCCAGGAACCGGTCGCGTTTTCCGCGAAACAGCGCAGGGAGGCTCAAATAAGTGGAAGCATCCAGGACATCGGCCATCGCCTGCTGCAAGGGAGTCGGGGCAGCATAAGTAGTGAATTGGAGAATCTTGCGCAACTCAGCCGTGAGCGGTGCGGCCGCAGCGGCGTACCCGATGCGCCATCCCGTCACGTGCATCGTTTTACCCAGCGAGCCAACCACGATCGTTCGCTCGCGTAGCCTCGGCTCGGAAAGCGCGGTGATATGAGGTCCATCGAAAACCATGTTGTGGTAGACCTCATCGCTAAGCACCAACAAGCTGTACCGCTCTGCCAGCGTCGCCAACCGATCGACATCGTTTGAATTCCAGCACCGACCCGACGGGTTGTGCGGGCTATTCACGATAATCATCCGAGTACGTGGAGAGACGCGTCTTTCCACTTCCTCCCAGTCAATTTCGAAACGAGGCGCGGGCAAGTCCACACAAACGGGAGTTGCGCCAGCCATCAAAATACTCGGCGCATACGATTCGAATGCAGGCGCCAAAAAGATCACTTCCTCACCGGGATGAACGAGACTACTCACAGCCGCGGAAATAGCCTGCGTCGCGCCGGCGGTAATGGTAATCTCAGCGTCGGGTGAGATCCGCAGCGAATAAAGATCCTCGTACATGTGGCCAATTGAGCGGCGCAGCGTCTCCGAGCCTTCGGGCATGCCGTATTGATTATGTCCGCCCTTGGTGGCGATCGATAATGACTCCAGCAACCTCGGATCGGGGGCGAAATCAGGAAATCCCTGGGAAAGGTTGATAGCGTCGTATTGTTTCGCAACGCGACTCAACGCGGAAAATATGGAACCCTTGACATGAGGAAGCCTTGACCTGACGCTACCAAGCGGCAAATTTGAATGCATAAGTAGGATTTCTTTTTGATTATTGACTGGGTCAGCATCTTCCGCACTTCTTGTTTAACAATATTCCCATTTCCATACACTATCGTTCAGCTCGCACGGCCTGGCAAACAAAAAAAGTTTATGCGGCGCATTGAATTGTTTTGCGATGCCCTTACAGGGCATATGGCGGAAAGCGCATTTCGGCGTAGGGTGCTCGTACTCGATAGCGATGGCTGCCGCGAGTTGGATCGTTTGCGGTTTTACTGCGTGGTCGTCCGCCAGCCATCGCGTGAGTAATCAGGCCTTTTTGACAGCCTCCTTGAGGTCGCCAAGATTCTTTCGCGCCTGACCGGCCGCTTGCTGCACGTCTCCCTTGATTTCCTGTTTTGTGTTGCCTGTCGTCCGGCCAATGGCTTCATTCACCTTGCCTTTGACCTTCTCTGCCGTTCCCTTGACTTGATCTTTGTTCATGGTTGGTCTCCAACGCGCAAATGTGTTGCGGATGTTGCCGATATCGGTTGTCGTCCCATTCGACGAAGCGCAACCGGTGGATCGGCGTTGGATGAAAATCGCCGGCCGTTTATCGCTTCCCGCTTGGTCGGCGCGGGTGGGTCAGTGTTCCAGCGGACGATTGGGCACAACGTCCCGCGGACCCAACCAGTACGGCTGCCGATTGTAGAACTGGTGAAGCGACGAACCCCACTGCTCGTCGGCCATCGAGGGCCAGTGGTCCTTATCGAATGCAGGTGCGTTCTTGATGTGGTCCGCGGTAACGTTCAGCCTGAAGCATTTCTCGTCTGTATCCAGAGTCAACGCACTCCATGGAATGGCGTAAAGTTTTCCACCGATACCGAGAAAGCCCCCGCTCGACAGCACAGCATAGGCAATGCGGCCGCTGCGCACATCCAGCATGATTTCGGAAATCTTCCCTATGTCGACCCGGTCAGACGTGAAGAGCTTATTACCCTTCAGCGTATCGGCCTCCATGACGTTCGGGCCGGGCCCCTCGCCGGCCCCGCTGCCCACAATGGTGGCACCGGTATCGCTGGTCGATGGGCGGTGGATCGGGTCTGGTGTCGTCATGATTTCCTCCTGAGTTCATTTCACTGCATGTCAATGCAGGTCGACGGGGCGCAGTGATCGAGTATCACGCTCGATATCCGCGGTATGGAGCATCGGGGTCACCGAGCTACAACGATGCGCGCAACCGGTTAAGAAGTCGGTACGGTGCCGTACCGCATCACAGTCTGCCCAGCAGTATCAACACCAGCACCACGACCAGTACCAAGCCCAGCACGCCGCTTGGACCGTAACCCCAGCCGCTGCTATAGCGCCAGCTTGGAATCGCACCGACCAGCAGCAGCGCGACAACGATCAATAGAATGAATCCCAGCGACATGTCATCTCTCCTCAATCAATTCGGCGGGTCGTATCGCGATACGGCAGCACTATTTCCCAACCTGATTGCCGACAACCCCGCCGACGGCCGCGCCGCCAACCGTGCCCAAGGCACTGCCGCCGGTCAGGACTGCGCCGGCAACGCCGCCGACACCCGCACCGATCACCGTGTCCGTTCCGCGGCGAGACATGTCGCCGCAACCCACCAGCAAGACAATCGCCATAGTTGCCATTGCCATCTCGACTGCGGCGAAATGTAACTTTCTCATGACCCTCTCCCTCGGGTTGCCGCAGCGCCGTCCGGTCCTGCACGACGTACGCGGGCCCATGCCTGACATCTCGACGGAATTCGAAACGCCAGTTCATGGTGGCCGATCAGCCGGGTGCAGTCGGTCCGCTAACGTACCGGCCCGGACGTCAATCAAGACCACTTTCGAAAACAATTACGTCGAGATCGGCGAGTGAAGTCGGACATGAATGCGCAGCTTCCAGCCGCACATTGAAATGTGTGACACGACGTTACGCGCCCGTACGCGGCGACACCCGAAAATCCTTCTGTTTCATGGTGTTATCCGCACTTCCAGCCCTCGATAGGGCATCGTGACACATGCGGAGATGCCCCTTTTTTAAGTCTGGCTTAATTCTCGGCTGACAACATGGCCCCATACCACCCCTGTTGAGCCGCCGGAACATCGGCGGCATCTTTTTGTCTTCTTCATGCGGTGCGCAAATCCCTGCGACACTGGGAAGGAAACGGCAATGACTGAAGATTCGGTGTTCAAGCATCTGCGAACCATGCTCAAGCGCAAGCACGCGCTGCCCGTTCAAAGCTGCCGCGTCTCGTTGCCCGTGCAACGCCCGTGGGGCAGAACCTACCGGCTCGTCGAATGGAGCATGGCCAAAGACGCGCCGTCCTATCGTTGCGTGGTCCCAGCCGAGTTGACCGACAGCGAGATCGCGCAGTGCGTCGCGTCGCACGTGCCGGGCCGGGTCTATTTCGACGAACAGCGCTAAACTTCCTCAATGGAAAACACGTTCAACGAACGCGGCGTGACGATCACACGCGGCGGACTCAGTGCGGGCGGCCAGATGTTTCCGCTGCGCGAGATTCGCGAGGTGCGCGTCGTCACGGTGCACAAGAACAAAGTGCTGCCGGTCTGCATTTCGGTCCTCGGCGCCGCCGCAGCCATAGCGGGCGGCATCTATGGCAGCAGCGCCGCACTTGTTGTCGGCGTGATGCTCGTCGTCGTCGGGGGACTTACCTGGTACACGCAGGATGTCACGCACCGGCTCATCGTCACAACGGCGAACGGCGAGCGCGAAGCGCTGACGAGTCCCGACCGCGCCTTCGCCGAGCACGTCGAACGAGTTTTGCGCGACGCACTCGGCCGCTCCGCTCAGCCCGTCTGAACCGGCTTGACGCGCCAGATATCGCGCGCGTATTCGGCAATCGTCCGGTCCGACGAAAACTGTCCCATGCCCGCCACGTTCTCGATCGCGCTCGCCGTCCACGCGCGCGGATTGCGAAAACGTGCGTCCACTGCCTCCTGCGCTCGCGCAAACGCGGCGAAATCGGCCAGCACCATGTAGTGATCGCCCCAGTCGACAAGCGTATGAAAGATGTCCGAAAAGCGGTGGGAGTCGCCGTTGGAAAAGTATCCGGTGCGGATCTGATCGAGTGCGTGGCGTAACGCTTCGTTCTCCTCATAGATTTGCCGCGGCCGATAACCGCTCGCTCGCAATTCGCCGACTTCGCTCGCGTTCAACCCAAAGATGAACATGTTCTCGCGTCCGACTGCATCGCAGATCTCGATGTTGGCACCGTCCATCGTTCCGATCGTCAGCGCGCCGTTCAATGCAAGCTTCATGTTCCCGGTACCGGACGCTTCCGTGCCCGCCATCGATATCTGTTCGGACAGGTCGGCCGCGGGAATCATCGTCTCGGCCAAACTCACGCCGTAATTGGGCACGAAGACGACTTTCAGGCGGTCGCCGACGACCGGGTCCCCGTTGATCGTCTGTGCAACATCGCCAATGAGGCGAATGATCGTTTTCGCCATCTTGTAGGCCGAAGCGGCCTTGCCCGCAAAAATAGCCACGCGCGGTACCCAGTCTTCGTCGGGATGCGCTCGGATCTGGTTATAGCGGACGATGACATGCAGCAAGTTCAGCAATTGCCGCTTGTATTCGTGGATCCGCTTGACCTGCATATCGAAGAGCGCATCCGGGTGAACGGCAACGCCCGTATGGTGCAAAAGCCGGTGGGCAAGACGAATCTTGTTGCGGCGCTTCGCGGCCCGAAATGCGGCAACGAATTCGGCATCTTCCTTGAATTCGCGGAGCTTGGATAATTCGAAGAGATCCTTGCGCCAGTTCGTTCCGATGCTCGAATCGATGAGCGAGGAAAGCGGCCGGCTCGCCTGAGCGAGCCACCGGCGCGGCGTGATGCCGTTCGTGACATTGGTGAAGCGTTCTGGAAACATGCGCGCGAAATCGTTGAAGAACTCGCGCTCCATCAATTGCGAGTGAAGCTTCGAAACCCCGTTGACCTTCTGGCTCGCCACGATCGCGAGATGCGCCATACGCACGCGGCGTTGCCCGTACTCGTCGACAAGAGAAATGCGCCGGATCAGCTCGACGTCATGTCCGAAATGCTCGCTCGCCTCCTTGAGGAAGTTCGCGTTGATCTCGAAGATGATTTCGAGATGCCGCGGCAAAAGCCGCGCGAGCATATCGACGTCCCACGTCTCCAGTGCTTCCGGCATCAGCGTATGGTTGGTGTAAGAGAACACCTGCTGCACCATTTTCCACGCCCGATCCCACTGCACCTGGTGAACGTCGACGAGCAGTCGCATCAGCTCGGGAATGGCCAGCACCGGATGCGTGTCGTTCAGATGAATCGCGACTTTCTCCGCGAACCGGCCGAACGTGCTATGCGTGCGCTGATAGCGGCGAATGAGATCTTGCATCGTCGCCGAAACGAAGAAGTACTCCTGCCGCAACCGCAGCTCGCGCCCCGCTGGTGTCGAATCGTCGGGGTAGAGCAACCGCGAGACGTTTTCGGAATACTCCTTTGCCTCGACCGCACGACGATAGTCGCCCTGGTTGAACGCCGACAGATCGAGTTCTTCCGTCGCGCGCGCAGACCATAGCCGCAAGGTATTCGTCGCGCTCGTGCCAAAGCCCGGGATCACGGTGTCGTAAGCCATGGCGTTGACGTGCTCGGTCTCCACCCACTCGACGCGGTCCCCGTGCTGAATCGTGCGTCCGCCGAAATGGACGATGTATTGCACTTCGGGGCGCTGAAACTCCCAAGGGTTGCCGGCGCGCAGCCAATAGTCCGGCGTCTCGACTTGTTCGCCGTCGACGATCTGCTGGCGAAACATGCCGTAGTCGTAACGGATGCCGTAGCCGAAGCCCGGGACCGCTAGCGTAGCCATCGAATCGAGGAAGCACGCCGCGAGCCGTCCGAGACCTCCGTTGCCGAGCGCGGCGTCCGGCTCGAGTTCGGTCACCACGGACATATCCACACCGAGGCTCGCGAGCGCTTCGTTCATCTGGTCGTAAATGCCAAGGGCAAGCAGCGCGTTCGTAAACGTGCGGCCGATCAGAAACTCCATCGACAGGTAGTAGACGCGTTTGACGTCCTGCTCGTATTGCAGACGCGTGGTTTTCATCCAGCGCGCGACGAGTCTGTCGCGCACCGCGAGGGCTGCGGCATTGAGCCAGTCTTGCGGCCGGGCCGCGACAGCATCCTTGCCGACACCGTAGATCAAGCGGTTGGAGATAGAGCGCCGCAGCGCTTCAACTGTGCTGTTGAGCTGGTCGAATTCCAGATCGACGGCTGTCATCGAGCCCTCCTGGTTAGCATGGCGGCATGCGCATTGCTACCCTCGACTGGCGCCAGTGGGCGCGTGCCGCGAGGAGTCAGATTACGCCTTTTTGATGGCTTGCGGAGCGCATCGGAGTGCTAAATAAAACGCAAAAAAATGCGAGGTCACGGCATAGGGGCATCGGAATCGCTGCACTATGATTGAAGCGTCGACAGTGCCCAGGAGACCGACATGACGACGCATATCCATACCAACACGCAAGCCGTGCTCGGCATGATCCACGCGCAGGAGCTGTTGATGGTTTCGCTGATTCGAGCATTGCCGCCCGAGACGCGTCTCAGAGTCGTCGACGAATATCAGGCGCAAGTCGAGCGCGCCGAACTTGCACACGTCAGCCCTGAAAGCGAGCGCGATACCATCGACGCGTTCCGCGCGCATAGCCGCAAGCTTTCGATCGTGCTTGCGTCGCTGGCCTGAGCCCGGGCATCGGCATCAGCATCGGCTCGGCGGCACAGTGGCGCGATTTGTTGCTCGACGATCTGCCGGCTGCTAGCGCGGCAGATAGGCGAGCGGATCCATAGGCGTGCCATCGCGGCGAATTTCGAACTGCAACGTGCTGCGGCCCGTCTTGTCGGTGCCCATCTGGGCGATCTGTTGCCCCTTGCGCACGTTGTCGCCCTCGCTGACGGCAACCGGACCGTTCACTGCATACGCTGTGACGATTCCGTCGCCATGCTTCACGACGACCAGGGCTGCGTATTGCTGGATCGCGTTGCCGACATAGATGACCGTTCCGTCGGCAGCGGCACGCACCGGGTCCTCCGCCCTACCAGCAATGACAATGCCTTTCGAGCCGCCGGCCTGCATCGACTTGAGCACCTGCCCATAAGCGGGCCACGCAAAGTGAATCGCAGGACCGCCGCCGGCGTTCGCATTCGCGCCGACCGGCGGCGCCACGCGCAGCACTTGTCCCGGGACGAGCGAGGCCGTGGCCGGCAGCCGGTTCCATTCGGCAATCTCCTGCGGCCGCTGGCCGAAGCCCGCCGCAACACTGGCCAGCGTATCGCCGGGCGCGACGCGATAATAGCCGGGCTGCACGGCGACTGGACGCGGTGGCGCATTCCATTGCGCGGCGTTGCCGCGCGAGCCGGGCCATTGTTCGGTCGTACAACCTGCGACCCACATCGCGCCAGCCGCACACAACACCGTCAACACTCTGCTGCGATCGATTTTCATGAAGCGAGCGTCTCCCTAGTCAGCCGAGAATGGCACATATTAACGCGGGGACGCCAAAACGAAACCGGCTCGCGCCTCCTTCGAGAGCACGAGCCGGTTCGCTTCAAACGGTCGACTCAATCGATCGCGCCGCTTTCGCTTCGATTACGTTTATTACGCATCGATTGCAATCACGCGATCTTGCGATGCTTACTGACCGAAAAACAGCGAGTGTCCGCCGCTCGAGTCCGCGGGACGCTCGGCAGCGGGCGCACCCGATTGGCCGCTTTGGCCCGCTACACCGCCATAGCCGCTGTTATCTGCGGCCGTTGCGGACGTATCCGCGACTGCCTGCCCTTGCGTGCCATAGGCACGCGCTTCGGCCGCCTGAATGTTCGCGGGGTAATAGATGTCGTTTGCACGTGGTTCAAAACCCGCTTGTTCGAGGCGAATCAGATCCTGCCGGACTTGTTCGCGGGTGACAGGCTGGTTCGATTGCGTTTGCGCCATCGAGGCGAGCGGGGTGGCGAGGACAGAAGCGGCAACCACTGCATAGATCAGGGATTTCATGACTAGACCTCCGGTATTGGTATTCGCCCCACACACCATGTCTGAAGCGATTGAGTTCAGTCTAGTCATCTGAGGACTTAGGGAAAACCACTATTTTGGTCAAATAGTGTTTCCGGTCCTGCAACAATCCCTGTCAATCTCCGTAGGTCCTCGCAAAACCGTCAAGACCAATGCGCGTGGAAGCTACCTTCCTTATCCACCCGCTCGAACGTGTGCGCGCCGAAGAAATCGCGCTGTGCCTGAATGAGGTTGGCCGGCAGCCGTTCGGCGCGATAGCCGTCGAAATAAGCGATGGCCGATGCGAACGCGGGTACCGGCACGCCCGCCGTCACAGCCGAGACCACCACGTCGCGCAGTGCCGATTGATAGTTCTCCGAAATAGTCCGGAAGTACGGATCGAGCAGCAGGTTCGGCAACCGCGGATCGCTCCTGTACGCGTCGGTGATCTTTTGCAGGAAGCGCGCGCGAATGATGCAGCCAGCCCGGAAAATCTTCGCGATCGTACCGAAGTCGAGATTCCAGCCGTATTCCTGCGACGCGGCCGCCAATTGCGCAAATCCTTGTGCGTACGAAATGACCTTGCTGAAGTAGAGCGCACGCCGGACCGCTTCGATGAACGCGTCGCGCTCGCCCGCCATTGCCTTCGGCTGCGGCCCGGACAGCACCTTGCTCGCCGCCACGCGTTGGGTTTTCAACGATGAAAGCACGCGTGCGAACACCGATTCCGTGATGAGCGGCAGCGGTACGCCCAGATCGAGCGCGTTCTGGCTCGTCCATTTGCCGGTTCCCTTTTGCGCCGCACGGTCGAGAATGACGTCGACGAGATCCTTCCCGGTTTCGTCGTCGCGCTTGTCGAAAATCTTTGCGGTGATCTCGATCAGATAGCTGTCGAGCTCGCCCGCGTTCCACTCGCGGTAGACGCTGCCGAGTTCGGCATTCGAGAGTCCTGCCACCTGCTTGAGTACGGCATAGCTTTCCGCAATCAATTGCATGTCGCCGTACTCGATTCCGTTGTGGACCATTTTGACGAAATGGCCCGCGCCGTCGGGGCCCATATAGGCCACGCAGGGTTCCCCGTCGGGCGCCTTCGCCGCAATTTCGGTCAGGATCGGCGCAACGAGATCGTAAGCCTCGCGCTGGCCGCCCGGCATGATCGATGGCCCCTTGAGCGCGCCCTCCTCGCCACCGGATACACCGGTGCCGATGAAGTGCAGGCCCGATTTCGCGAGATCCTGGTTGCGGCGGATCGTGTCGGTGAAGTGCGTATTGCCGCCGTCGATCAAAATGTCGCCCGGCTCGAGCAGCGGTCTGAGCGCGGCGATCGTCGCGTCCGTCGGCTCGCCCGCCTTGACCATCATGAGAATGCGGCGAGGCTTCTCGAGCGACGCGACGAATTCTTCGAGCGAATAGGCGGGAACGAGCCGGCGCCCGGCGCACGCGGCCAGCATATCGTCCGTCTTCGCACGGCTGCGGTTATAGATCGCCACGTCATGGCCGCGGCTTTCGATATTCAGCGCGAGATTGCGGCCCATGACGGCGAGGCCGATGACACCGATGGCGGGTTTGCCCATTGTCGAATTCTCCTTGGAACGCTGCCTGCGACGGCCCGTTTGCCGCGCGGCACGACGGAACTTCGTCCGTCGACGATTGAGAGGAAACAGGTTACGCCATGCGTTCGGCCAATGCCGCCAACGCATCGCCGCACGGAGCCGCCACCTTCAGCGCCAGCATCGCATCCGCGCGCGTGCGCCCAAGATTGACTGCGGCAACGGGCATGCCTGCACGCGCCGCCCAGACGCAAAACCGATAACCGGAATACACCATCAACGACGAGCCGATCACGAGCATCGCGTCGGCCGCCTCCAGCGCCGCGGCAGCCGCCTCCACGGTCGAGCGCGGCACGTTCTCGCCGAAAAAGACGACCGACGGTTTCAGCATGCCGCCGCAGTGCGGACATGCCGGCACATGGAACGTGTCCAGGTCCGCCCATTCGAGGTGTGCATCGCCATCCGCGGACGGCTGGGCGAACGCACCGGCGAGCCCCGGGTTCTCCGCCGCGAGGATGTCTTGCACCGACTCACGCGAATGCCCGGCACCGCAGGCGAGACAGATCACGTCGCGTATGCTGCCATGCAGCTCGATGACACGATTGCTCCCAGCGCGTTGGTGCAGCCCGTCCACGTTCTGGGTCACGAGCGTGGCGACGCGAGCGGCTTGCTCGAGGCGCGCGAGGGCGCGATGCGCAGCATTCGGGCGAGCTTCGGCCAGCATCGGCCAGCCCACCATGCTGCGCGCCCAGTAGCGGCGCCGTGCAGGCTCGGAGCTCACGAACGCCTTGTACTCGATCGGTTGCGCGCGCATCCAATTGCCGTCGGCGTCGCGATAGCCGGGAATACCGGAGTCCGTGCTGATGCCGGCCCCGGTCAAGACAAAAAGGCGCGGATGCCGCTGCACGAAAGCGCACAACGCTTCGAGCGCATCCGCGCACGTTTCGCCGTTCGCGGCGGCGGCCGTTGAAGACGGTGACGAATGCGCGGTTACTGCGGTGGATTCAGTCATGGCACGGCAAAGTGAGCGATGCCGCTGCCGTCGATGCGGCGCGACGACGCGAATTCTACGCCGTTCCGAACCGGCGTGCCGGCAACCCGCGGATCCGTGGCCGGGCCTACAGCCGCTCGCCCGCGAGCCGCGCGGCCAGGAAATCGATCAGCAGGCGCAAGCGGGCCGGCATCTTCCGCGTGCGCATCCAGACAGCGCAAAGCGGCAGCGGTGCCGGCTCGTATTCGGGCAGGACGATCTCCACGCGGCCCGCTTCGATGAGCTCGCGAATCTGCCAGAATGCGGCGAGCCCCACGCCCATCCCCTCCGCCACCGCGGCATTGACGGCGGCGAGTCGATTGCATTCGATACGCCCTGAAACGAGAACCGAATGCCGCGCGCCGTCGCGCGAATCGAACGTCCAGCGATTGGCGTTGGGCACACCGGTTCGAATCACGCACTCATGCGCGCCGAGGTCTTCGGGCGTCCGAGGATGGCCGTGCTCGGCAAGATACGAGGCCGCCGCGAATGCGACGCGACGCACGTGCCCAAGCTGCCGCGCGACGAGGCGCGAATCGGGCGTGGCACCGACGCGCAGCGTGAGGTCGGCCCCGCTTTCCGGCGGATCGCGCAATTCGTCGTCGAACTCCAACGACGCCTGAAGTTCAGGATGGCGGGCGAGGAATTCGGCCACGAGCGGCACGACATACCGAGGGCCGAAGAGCGTGGGCGCATGAATACGCAGCCGTCCCGTCAGCCGCTTCGCATCCTCCGCCAGTTCGGTACGCGCAATCTCGAGATCCGCGAGAACGGCTTTGACGCGTTCATAGAACCGCGCCCCGGCGGGGCTCAGTTGCAACGTGCGTGTCGTCCTCAAGACGAGCGTGACGCCCATCGACTGCTCCAACGTCTGCAACCCGCGGCTCACGGCCTGCAGCGAACGGCCCAGGCGGCGTCCGGCGGCAGTCAGACTCCCTTCCTCGGCTATCGCAACAAAGGTTTCCAGTTCACGCAGCGATTGCACATTATTCTCCCCAAAAACGGGATATTAAATCCACATGCCGGCTAATTATCAATTCGTTTTCGCAGAGTAGCATCTGTCCCATCGACTCTTTCATACCCAACCGCAGGAGAACGAAGATGGACTCGACCCGCGCAAGCATGCGTTACCGCACCGTACAGATCGACGGACTCGACATTTTCTATCGCGAAGCGGGCCCGCAAGACGCACCGGTTCTCCTGCTGCTGCACGGCTTTCCGTCGGCGTCACGCATGTACGAAACGTTGATGCCGCTGCTCTCGAATCAGTTTCGTGTCATCGCGCCGGACTATCCCGGCTTCGGACATAGCAGCGCGCCTGCGCCGAGCGCGTTTGCTTACACTTTCGATTCGCTCGCCGGCGTGATGGAGCGTTTCATCGAAACGCTCGAGTTGCGCCGTTTCACGTTGTTCGTGCAGGACTACGGCGGCCCGGTCGGCTTTCGTCTTGCGCAGGCGCATCCGGAGCGTATCCGCGGCCTGATCGTGCAGAACGCCGTCGCACATGTGGAAGGTTTGGGTCCGTTGTGGGAAGTCCGCAAGGCCTTTTGGAAGGACCGGGCAACGCATGAGGCCGCGTTACGCACGAGCTTGCTGTCATATGAGGCTACGCGCTTGCGTCACGTGGGAACGAGTCCGCATCCGGATCGCTACGATCCCGATACCTGGAACGACGAATTCGCCTTTTTGTCGCGCCCAGGGCAGATCGACATCCAAACTGAACTCTTTTATGACTACCGGAACAACGTCGAGCGATACCCTCAATGGCAGCGTTACCTGCGCGAACACCGCCCGCCCACGCTCGTCGTCTGGGGCAAGTACGATGCGTCGTTCACGGTGGAAGGCGCACACGCATACGGACGCGAGCTACCCGACGCCCGAATCCATCTGCTGGACGCGGGCCACTTCGCACTCGACGAGGCCTGCGATGAGATCAGCGCGCTGACACATGCCTTTCTGACGGAACTCGGGCGTTCTTGACCGAGCGGGTTACCGACCGATTCGACACGCGCTCAAAACCGATCGATGCGGAACGGGCGCGGATCCACGAAGGGCTTGGCGCCCGTGACCATATCGGCGATAAGGCGCCCCGTCACCGGGCCCAGTGTGAACCCATGATGCGCGTGCCCGAATGCGAACCATAGACCCGGGTGCCGCGTGGCCGGACCGATGACAGGCAGCATGTCGCTCGTGCACGGACGTTGCCCCATCCACGGTTCCGAATCGACTCGCTCGCCGAGGGGAAACAAGTCCCGGGCGATCGGCTCGACAGCCTCGAGCTGATCTGGCGTCTTCGGCTCGTCGAGCAACGCAAGCTCCGCCCCCGTCGTGAGCCGGATCCCGCGTGCCATCGGTGCGAGCAGATAGCCCTTTTCGACATCGAGGACGGGATGATTGAGGCGCGCCCCCGATTTTGCGCGGTAGTGCATGTGGTACCCGCGCTTGATGCCGAGCGAAAGCCGATAGCCGAGCCTGGCGCTGAGGGGCTGAGACCACGGCCCGAGTGCGACTACGGCCGAATCGGCTTCCAGCACGCCCTCCTCCGTGTTCACCCGCCAATGCGGCTCGAGCGTCCTCGCGTCGCCGAAAACGATGCGCCCGCCCAGCCGCTCGAAATAACGGGCGTACGCCGTGACGAGGGCATTCGGATCCGCTACCGAATACGATTGCCCGTAGCGCACGCCGCCGATGAGAGCCGATGACAGATCGGGCTCCGCGGCGTGAAGCGCTGCCGCATCGAGCACGTCGTACTCGATGCCGTACTCGCGCTGCGAGCGCTCGGCCGTCTTCAATTCCTCGTCGAATTTGGCCGCGGTGCGGAAGACCCGTATCCAGCCGGTCGGACGCAACATGTCCGCCGCGCCGGCGGCCGCTGCCAGCGCCTTGTGCTCGCTGACACAGTGTTCGATCAACGTGGAATAGGCGCGCGCAATGGCGATGTGACGATCGGGGGCCGAATTGCGCCAGTACCGCCAGAGAAACGGTGCGAGCTTGAACATCGCACCGGGGTGATACCGGACATCGAGTGCGCGGTTTCCCGCATAGCCGAGCAGCGTGCCGAGCCCGCGCGGAAAGGCGTACGGATAAACGCCCTCCCGTTGGATCAGTCCCGCGTTACCGAACGAAGTTTCATTGCCGGGCGCTTTTCGGTCGACGAGCGCTACGGACAGACCGCGCTGCTGCAAGTGAGCGGCGATCGAAACGCCGACCATGCCGGCGCCAAGCACGAGAGTGTCGAATTTCATCGGAAGTTAACATGCCCCATGTTTGCGGCTGAAACGACGCAACGGCACACGACTCCATGCCGGACCGCCTCGTTCCTTCGCCTCTACGCCGCGCCGCTCATCCAGTTTTCCAGCTTCAGGCCTGGATAGGCGGCGAAGTCGCGTTCGTTGTTGGTGACGAGCACAATATCGAGCGCCAACGCATGCGCCGCAATGAGCTTGTCGAGATGATCTTTCTTTCGCTCGCGCGTCGCCTCGCGGACCGGCCCATAGGCCCTGGCGGCGGCGACATCGAAGGGCGCGACCGGGATGTCCTCGATCAGCGCAGCGAGATTCCGTCGCTCGCGTGCGTGGTTGGCCGAGGCCGCGACACCGTTCTCCAATTCCGCATAGGTAATGGCCGACATCACGACGTCGCCGACGTAGCATTGTGCGAAGCGCTCCGCCACCTGCTCCGGCTGGTTCTTCATCAAGTAGATGCACATGTTGGTGTCGAGCATGAAGCGCGGCATCAGAGTGCCTCGCGCTCTGTTTGCTCCTGGCTGCCGCGCCCCTCGGACATGAAATCCGGCCCGAATCTGGCGAACTTCTTGAGCACCCCGCCCAGCGCTCGACGCGCCGGCCGAATGCGGAGCTCGTCCCCGACACGCTCGATCTCGAGCTCCACGTCCGTGCGCTCGTACGCCAGATCGGCGGGGATACGCACTGCCTGCGAATTGCCGTTCTTGAAAACCCTGGTCGTATGCATCGTTAAGCCCGTCCGCGGATGTACGATGGATGTACTATAGCGCGGATCCGGCACAACGTAAATCCGTGTGTGTACATGTTTTGAGGCCATCGAGGGTCTCCTATAACAGCAGAGCCCGCCAAATTGTGCTTTACTTCCCGGTGCATCTAGAAAATAACGCGCTATAGCCGGACAAGCGGCACTGCACGCATCGAAGGTGCCGGCTGTCGCCCCCCTGCCTTGCCCGACTCTGGCCGACCGGAGACAATCCATGGCAATCAGCATCAGTCTGACAGTCAACGGCGCCCCGGTGAGCGCCGAAGTCGAGCCTCACACACTTCTAGTCCATTTCCTCCGCGATACATTGCGCCTGACCGGCACGCATGTCGGCTGCGATACCGCCCAGTGCGGCGCCTGCACGATCCATATGGATGGACGCGCCGTCAAAGCCTGCAATGTCCTCGCCGTCCAAGCCGACGGTGCCCGGCTGACCACCATCGAGGGGCTCGCCGAAGACGGTGCCCTGCATCCGATGCAAGCCGCCTTTCGCGAATGCCACGGCCTTCAGTGCGGCTTTTGCACACCGGGCATGGTCATGAGCGCCACCGCGCTGATCGCGGCCAAGCCCGATGCCAGTGCCGACGACGTGCGCCGTCAGCTCGACGGAAACTTCTGCCGCTGCACCGGCTATCACAACATCGTCAAAGCGGTACTCGAGGGCGCGGCAGGCATGCGCCAACAGGCGGCATCGACCGTACGGGAGCCATCATGAACGCACCTGAAGAACGCCGCCTGATCGGAGCCTCCGTCAAACGCAAGGAAGACTACCGATTCCTCACAGGCGCCGGGCAATACACCGACGACATCGTGCTGCCGCAGCAAACCTACGGCATGTTCGTGCGCTCGCCCCATGCGCATGCGCGTCTCGGCAAAATCGACGTGGAAGCAGCGCGCGGCGCGCCCGGCGTCATCGCCGTCTTCACGGGCGCCGATCTCGCCGCCGAGAAAGTGGGCGGCCTGCCCTGCGGCTGGCTCATCCACAGCACCGACGGCTCGCCGATGCGCGAGCCGCCGCATCCGGTCCTGGCCACGGGCAAGGTCCGGCACGTGGGCGACCCGATCGCGCTCGTCATCGCCGAGACTGCCAAAGCGGCCAAGGACGCAGCCGAACTCGTGACAGTGGATTACGACCTGCTACCGGCCGTGGCGGACACCGCCCGCGCAGCCGACTCGGGTCAACCCGCCGTGCACGACGAGGTTCCCGACAACGTCTGCTATACCTGGGGCCACGGCGACAAAGCCGCGACCGACGCAGCCTTCGCGCAGGCCGCACATGTCACGACGCTCGAGATCGTGAACAACCGCCTCGTGCCGAACGCCGTCGAACCGCGCGCGGTCAATGCGAGTTACTCGCGGCAAGACGAAAGCTACACCGTCTACGTCGCCAATCAGAACCCGCATGTCGAGCGGCTCCTGATGGCGGCGTTCGTTCTGTCGCTGCCGGAATCGAAGCTGCGCATCGTCGCGCCCGACGTCGGCGGCGGATTCGGCTCGAAGATCTTTCTCTACGGCGAGGATGTCGCGCTGACCTGGGCGTCCAAGCGCATCGGCCGCCCCGTCAAATGGACGGCGGAACGTTCGGAATCGTTCGTCTCCGATGCGCACGGCCGCGATCATGTGACGAAAGCGGAACTCGCGCTCGATGGCGACGGCCGTTTTCTTGCGATGCGCGTGCATACCACCGCGAACATGGGCGCCTATCTGTCGACGTTCGCCTCGTCCGTGCCGACGATTCTATATGCGACGCTGCTCGCGGGCCAATACGCGACGCCCGCTATTTATGCCGAGGTGAAAGCCGTCTTTACGAACACGGTGCCCGTCGACGCCTACCGTGGGGCGGGACGTCCGGAAGCCACGTACGTCGTCGAGCGGCTCGTCGAAACCGCGGCGCACGAACTCGGCATGGACCCCGCTGAAATCCGCAGGCGCAACTTCATCCGCGCGTTTCCCTACACGACACCCGTCGGGCTCACGTACGACACGGGAGACTACGAAGTCTGCCTCGCACGTGCCATCGAACTCGCCGACGTGGCGGGCTTTGCGGCGCGCCGCGACGCGGCGAAGCAAAACGGCAAGCTGCGCGGCCTCGGCTACTCGTGCTACATCGAAGCGTGCGGTCTCGCACCGTCGAAAATCGCGGGCGCCCTTGGCGCACGCGCCGGCCTGTTCGAAGCGGGCGAGGTCCGCGTGCATCCCACGGGAACGGTTACGGTCTTCACCGGCTCGCACAGCCACGGGCAGGGGCACGAAACGACGTTCGCGCAAGTCGTCGCCGATCGGCTCGGCCTGTCGATGGACCAGGTCGAAATCGTCCATGGCGATACCGGCCGCATTCCATTCGGCATGGGAACCTACGGTTCGCGCTCGATCGCAGTGGGCGGCACGGCCATCATGAAAGCGCTCGACAAGATCGAAGCCAAGGCAAAAAAGATCGCGGCACATCTGCTCGAAGCCTCAGCCAGCGACATCGAATTCGGCAACGGTGTCTTTCGTGTGGCCGGCACGGACCGTACCAAGACGTTCGCCGAAGTGGCACTGGCCGCCTATGTTCCGCACAACTATCCGCTCGAGGAACTTGAGCCGGGATTGGACGAGAACGCGTTCTACGATCCAAGCAATTTCACGTACCCGTCAGGTGCCTATATTTGCGAAGTCGAAGTGGACCCCGATACAGGCGAAACGCGCATCGAGCGATTCACCGCTGTCGACGACTTCGGCAACGTCATCAATCCGATGATCGTCGAAGGGCAGGTGCACGGCGGGCTCGGCCAAGGTATCGGCCAGGCGCTGCTCGAGCGCTGTGTCTATGACCCCGACACAGGGCAGTTGCTGTCGGGCTCCTACATGGACTACGCGATGCCGCGCGCTTCGGATCTGCCCGAGTTCACGGTCGAGACGAGTCAAGGCACACCGTGCACGCACAATCCGCTCGGGGTCAAGGGATGCGGGGAAGCGGGCGCAATCGGCTCGCCGCCGGCGGTCATCAACGCGATCGTCGACGCCCTCGCGCCGCTTGGCGTGAAAGACCTGCAGATGCCCGCCACCCCGCACCGCGTCTGGTCCGCGATTCAGGCCGCGCAGTCGTCGGTCCATTGAACGGTCGACAGGAGACAGCTCCATGTATTCATATTCGTTCGACTATGAGCGCGCGGCCGATGCGCAGGCCGCCGTGGCGGCCCTGCAGGCGGATAGCGACGCCAAATACCTCGGCGGCGGGCAAAGCATGCTGCCGACCATGCGTTTGCGCCTGGCGCAGCCGACGAAGCTCGTCGACATCACGCGCATTGCGGCCTTGAAGGAAATTCGCGTCGACAGCCAGACGGTTTCGATCGGCGCCGCCGTGTGCCATGCGGATGTCGCCGAACATGACGGCATCCAACGCACGGTGCCTGGGCTGGCCGAACTCGCCAGCATGATCGGCGATCGCCAAGTGCGCGCCCGCGGCACGCTGGGCGGCTCGCTCGCCAACGACGACCCTGCCGCCGATTATCCTGCTGCGGTGCTCGCTCTGGGCGCGACGGTCGTCACCGATCGCCGACGCATTGCAGCCGACGACTTCTTCGTCGGCATGTACGAAACGGCGCTCGAACCGGACGAACTCATCGTTGCCGTCGAATTTCCCGTGCCGGAAAAAAGCGCCTATGAGAAGTTCCGCAACCCCGCATCCCAATTCGCGCTCGTCGGCGTGTTCGTGGCCAAGCGGGCCGATGGTGTGCGGGTTGCCGTCACGGGCGCCGCGCCTTCGGTGTTTCGACCGTCCGCGCTCGAAGCGGCGTTGAGCAGCCATTTCACGCGCGATGCGGCCCGGCAGGTCACGCTGTCTCCCGACGAACTGAACACGGATTTGCACGCGAGCGCCGAGTATCGTGCCCATCTGATTCCGATCCTCGCGGCGCGCGCCGTCGAGCGGGCCCGCTAGCGGCCTGCCCTCGCTCCGGACCGACCACGATGCAGCCGGCAACGATCGACGCAACCGTCGCCGAACTCGCGGCGCACCGCTATTTTGCGAGTCGGGAGCTCGCCACGGCGCTCTTTCTGGCGCTGCGGATGGACCGGCCGCTTTTTCTCGAAGGCGAGCCGGGCGTCGGCAAGACCGAGCTCGCCAAGGCGGCCTCGGAAATCCTCGGCACGACGCTCTTGCGCCTGCAGTGCTACGAAGGGCTGGACACGGCCAGTGCGCTCTACGAATGGGATTACCCGCGCCAAATCATGGCGCTGCGCCTGGCCGAAGCGGCCGGCGAGCGGCCCGGCAACGATACGCTCTATCGCAGCGAATTCCTGCTGAAGCGCCCGCTTCTGCAAGCGCTGATGCCTGACGAGCAACATCCGGGTGCGCAACGTGTGCTGCTCATCGATGAAATCGATCGCGCCGACGAGCCGTTCGAGGCCTTTCTGCTCGAACTGCTTTCGGATTTCCAGGTGTCGATTCCCGAATACGGCACGGTACGCGCAGAGCGGGCGCCGCTCGTCATCGTCACGTCGAACCGCACGCGCGAGGTCCATGACGCGCTCAAGCGCCGCTGCCTCTATCAATGGATCGGCTATCCGGAGCAGGACCGCGAACTCGCGATCGTCGCGGCGCGTGCCCCCGAAGCGGCGGGACAACTGCAGCGGCGCGTCGTGGCGTTCGTGCACCGGTTGCGCTCGATGGACCTGTTCAAGGCCCCGGGCATCGCGGAAACGATCGACTGGTGCCGCGCGCTCGCGGCACTGTCGATTTCGGAGCTCGATCCACAGTCCGTGCATGACACGCTCGGCGTGCTGCTCAAGTATCAGGACGACCTCGCACGGCTCGATACCGATCAAATCGCGCGATGCTTGGCCGAAGCGGAGTAGTCGATGGCCTCGCCCCGCTCGCCACTATCGCCCGCGTCGCCCGCTTCGTGCCCGGAACTGCCGATGTTCGCGCGCAACGTCGTACATTTCGTGCGGCTGCTGCGCGCGGCAGGCTTGGCGATGTCACCCGCTCATTCAATCGATGTATTGGACGCGCTGCGGCTGATCGAGATCGGAAGGCGCGACGACGTGCACGACGCGCTGGCCGCGATTCTCACGCACTCGCCCGATGAGCGGGCATTCTTCGATACGGCCTTCGATCTGTTCTGGCGCGATCCCGATTGGGCGGGGAAGCTGCGTGCCCTGTTACTGCCCAAAGCGCGTGCCGGTGTGCCACCCCCGATGCGCAACAACCGCTTGGCGGATGCGCTCGCGACCCGTACGTCTCGGTCGGACAAGCCCGCCGCCAGCGAACCGCAGCAGCGCGAGCTGAATGCGCACGCAACGTTCAGCGCCGAAGAGCGCCTTCGTCACCGTGATTTCGATACGTTGACCGCCGACGAATGGCGCGCGTTGCAGCACGCGATCCGCAACCGCCGCATGTCGTTCGCGACCGAACCGACTCGCCGGCTGCGGGCAGCCTCGCACGGCGTCCATGCCGACGTTCGTGCCAGCGCGCGCCAAGCCGTGCGCGTCGGCGGAGACTGGCTGGTCTGGAAGTACCGCGCCGTGCGGGAACGCAAACCCCCGCTCGTCCTGCTGCTCGATATTTCCGGCTCGATGGCCAACTACTCTCGTGCCGTGCTCTATTACTGCCATGCGCTGCTGCAATCGCGCGAGAGACTGCAGGTCTTCGTGTTCGGTACACGCCTCACGCATGCGACGCGCGCGCTGCGCGAGCGCGATCCCGATGCGGCGATCGCCGCGCTTGGGCGAAGCGTCGAGGACTGGGCCGGCGGCACGCGGATCGGCGCGGCACTGGCGCAATTCAATCGGCAGTGGGCCAGGCGCGTCCTCGGTGGGCGCGCGACGGTGTTGCTCGTGACCGATGGCCTCGATCATGAAGCGATCGAACTGCTCGATGCCGAAATGGCGCGCCTGGCTCGCAACGCCTACCGCATCGTATGGCTCAATCCGCTGCTGCGCTATGCCGGGTTCTCCGCGCGAGCGCGCGGCGTGCGCGCGATCCTGCCGCACGTCGACGCGCATCGCCCTGTTCACAACCTCGAGAGCCTCGATGCGCTCGCGCACGACTTCGAGCATCTCGCGCGCGTGCCCCGCCACCCGATGCCCGTTTCGCCGAACCAAGGAGTGCCGCAATGGAACTGACCGAGCAATACGTCCTGCCCGTCTCGCGCGAGCACGCATGGGAAGCGCTGCGCGACACGGCGGTGCTCCGGACTATCATTCCCGGCTGCGAAAGCATCGAGGCCGACGGCGAGAATGCCTATACCGTCTCCATGCTCGCCGCCGTGGGACCCGTGAAGGCGCATTTCAAGGGACGCATGTCGTTGACCGACATCGACCCGCCGAACAGCTATACCGTCGTGTTCGAAGGCCAGGGCGGCGTCGCCGGTTTCGCGAAAGGCAGCGCCGCGGTCACGCTCGAAGCCGACGGGGAATCGTCGACCAAGTTATCGTATACGGCGCACGCCCAGGTGGGCGGCAAGCTCGCGCAGATCGGCTCGCGGCTCGTCGACGGAGCCGCGCGCAAGGTCGCGGGCGAATTCTTCAAGCGCTTTACAGCACAGATGACGGGTGAGGCAGGAGCAGGAGCAGGCGCCGCAAGCACTGATGAAAGCGAAGCGTCGGCGCAGCCTGGCGAAGCAGCCGACGAGGCACCCGCTGGCAAAGGACACAAATCATGGAAAGCGTGGATCTCGAAGTCGTGAAATCGAGCGCGCGCTGGCTCGACGAAGGGCATCGCGTATTGCTCGTCACAGTGGTCAAGACGTGGGGGTCGTCCCCGCGCCCGCAAGGTGCGATGCTCGCCGTGCGGGACGACGGCCTCGTGGCCGGTTCCGTATCGGGCGGCTGCATCGAAGACGATCTGATCGACCGCGTGCGCCGCCACGGCATAGGCGGCAGCAGCCCCGAGGCCGTGAAGTACGGCATCACGGCGGAGGAAGCCCATCGCTTCGGCTTGCCTTGCGGCGGCACGATCGAACTCGTGCTCGAACCGCTGACGAAGGCAAGCGGCATCGACGAACTCTACCGAGCGGTCGAAGCCGGCCGGCTCGTCGCGCGAACGCTCGATATGAAAACGGGCGCGGCCACGCTCGCGCCCGCGCAGGCAACCGACGGCGTGCAGTTCGACGGCGACACGTTATCGACGATCCATGGCCCGCGCTATCGCATGCTCGTCATCGGAGCCGGGCAGCTATCGCGTTATCTTTGCAGCATCGCGGTGGGCCTGGACTATCAAGTGACGGTTTGCGATCCGCGCGAGGAATACACCGAGGAATGGAATATTCCAGGCACGACGGTCGTCCATACGATGCCGGACGATACCGTTACGGACATGAAGCTCGACGAACGCTGTGCCGTGATCGCGCTGACGCACGATCCGAAGCTCGACGATCTCGCGTTGATGGAAGCGCTGAAAACGCCGGCCTTCTACGTCGGCGCGCTCGGCTCCCGTCGAAACAATGCGGCACGGCGCGAGCGGCTCAAGGAGTTCGATCTTGGCGACGCGCAACTCGCGCGGCTGCATGGGCCGGTCGGCATTTATATCGGCAGCCGCACGCCGCCCGAGATCGCCATTTCAATTCTCGCTGAAGTAACGGCCGCCAAGAACGGTGTATCGTTGCCCACGCTGCTGCAGGTCGAAGGCGCGAAAGCGGCGCGAGAGCGGGCCGGCAGCGAACATCCGGCTTGCGATGCTGCCAGCCGGAGTTAGCGCTTCAGCGTCTTACCGCAGCCAACGCGGCCAACACGGCCAACGCGGCCAACGCGGCCAACGCGGGGCATTGACCTGAAGCGCTGCCGCAGCGCCGTTCGCATCCCGTTTGCATCGGTTACGCACGTCCACCTAAACACCAAGGACACTATTTGTCATGAGCGAACGTTCTCCGTTCCGCCCTGCACTCGAACGCGCGCTGCATCATGCGCTCTCGCACCTCGGGAATCTCGAAGACGGGCCGGTCGCCGCTACCGCCACGCTTGAAACATTACGAAGCCGGCTCGCCAAGCCGCTCAACCGTGCACCGATACCGGCCGAGCGCGTCATCGACGAACTCGTGGCCGATACGGAGGGCGGCATCGTCGCAAGCGCGGGCGGCCGCTTCTTCGGCTGGGTGATCGGCGGCGCCGTGCCTGCTTCGCTCGGCGCGGATTGGCTCACGAGCGCATGGGATCAAAACGCCGCGTCGTTCGCGTGCGCACCGGCCGAGGCTGTCGTCGAGGAAGTCTGCGGCGCATGGCTCAAGGAACTGCTCGGCCTGCCGTCCCATGCAAGCTTCGCGCTCACGAGCGGTTGCCAGACTGCCCACGTCACGGCACTCGCGGCCGCGCGCCATGCCCTGCTCGAACAACGGGGCTGGCAGGTCGAGCGCGACGGGCTCTTCGGTGCGCCGCGCATCCGGATACTCAGCAGCGATCAATTCCACGGCAGCGTCACACAGGCTGTGCGGCTGCTCGGCATGGGCACCGCATGCGTGCAGGCCCTGCCGTCGAATCGAATGGGTCAACTGGAAATGGCCACGCTCGACGAAGCGCTGCGCGCCGAGCCGGACACGCCGACGATCGTCCTGCTGCAGGCGGGAGATCTCAACATCGGCGCCTACGATTCGTTCTCCGAACTGATTCCGCTTGCGCATCGCCACGGCGCATGGGTCCATGTCGACGGCGCCTTCGGGCTATGGGCGAATGCGAGCGAACGCTACCGGTCGTTGTTGACCGGCGTCGAGCACGCCGATTCCTGGGCGACCGATGGGCATAAGTGGCTCAACGTGCCCTACGACAGCGGCTTTGCATTCGTCGCCCACGCCGACGCGCACCGAGCGGCGATGTCGCATTACGCAAGCTATGTTTCATACAACGAAGCAGTTCGCGAACAGAAGGATTGGACGCCCGTCTGGTCGCGGCGGGGCCGCGGGTTTGCCACCTATGCGGCACTGCGCGAATTCGGCCGCGAAGGCGTGGCGGCGCTGGTCGAGCGCTGTTGCGAGGCGGCGCACGCATTGGCCGTCGGCATAGCCGCACAGCCGGGTGTGGAGCTCGTCTGGGCGCCGCGTATCAATCAAGGCCTGGTCCGCTTCGTCGACCCACGGCCCGATGCAACCGAAAGCGATCATGACGCATGGACCGACGCCGTCACCGAGGCGGTGCTTCGAACCGGTGAGGCGCTTTTCAGCAACACGACTTGGCGCGGGAAACGGTGCATGCGCATTTCGGTATGCAATTGGCAGACCGATGCAAGTGCCGTGGCGCGCACCATTGCCGCCGTGACCGAAGTGCTACGCACCATGCGTGCTGCGCGGATCGAGCAATAATCGAAAGTTTGCCGAGATAAGAGCGATTCAACCGGCGCACGGACGCGAGCGCAGGCGATGCGCCGTTTTCCGAACCCGAAACCGGACGCGATAAACTGGCGGCTTTGCGAAATGCAGAGTTGGGGTGGAACCCGTGAGCCTCGATGAGTACTACGAACGATTGGGCTTGCCGAGCGCCGCATCGGCGGCGGAGATCAAGCGAGCCTATCGCCGCCTGAGAGCGCAGTACCACCCCGATCGCAACAAGGGCGAGGAATCGGCCGCCGAATCGCTATTCAAAAAGGTCCAGGAGGCCTTCGAAATCCTCACGGGGCAGCGGCAGGCGCCCATGCGCGCGCAGCCGGCTCCCGCCGCCAGCACACGCAGGACCGACATGCGGCCAGCACGCGCCTCGACTGGCGACGTCGACCGCGGCGCAGCAGCGGGCGGCGCCGGCGCCTGGTCGAAGCACTACGGGGCGAGCGGCGGCCCGATGCCCGTGCGTGGCGCAAACCGGCATACTCAGTTGCACGTGCCGCTCGATGTGGCATTGAACGGCGGCGAAGTGCTCGCCAGTTACCAGGTCAGCGAGACGTGCCGGCAATGCCGGGGCGCGAGCGCACGCGCAACGGTGCTGCCCTGTCCGAACTGTGCCGGCTACGGCACCGGTTACGACGGCGCCTCATGTACCGCATGCGGCGGCGAAGGGCGTATGAAAAGCGCGCACTGGTGCGCGACATGCCAAAGCAAGGGCGTCGAATATCAAACGAAATCGCAGCCCGTGAACGTGCCGTGCGGCGCATGGGACGGCCAGCGCATCGTCGTGCCCGGCGGCGGGTTTGCGGGCATGCACGGCGGACAACCCGGCGATGCGACGTTTACGGTCGTCATCGTCTGTGGGCCCGGTTTTCAGCGGGAAGGGCTGCATCTGAGCGGCGAACTCGAAGTCGATTTCGTCACCGCGACGCTGGGCGGTCCGCTCACCGCCAAAGTACTGGGCCGCGATCTCGACATCGCGATTCCCGCGAATGCCCGGCATGGCAGCACGATCCGCCTGCCGGCGCAGGGCCTCTCAGACGCCTCGGGTAACCGGGGCGAATTGAGGCTGCGCATCGTCCTGGTCATGCCCGAGGCGGCATCGCATCTGAGCGCGGAGGAACGGCGCCGCTTTCGGGAACTGTTCGCGCTGGCCGCGCAGCGAGCAGACGGCACATCGCTATAGACGCCGCTGCACCCCGTCGTCGAAAGCCGCTTTGAGCCGGCGCACGCCTTCGCGAATATCGTCGATCCCTGGCGCCGCGAATGACAGCCGGAGCGAATGGATGTCGACATCGTCCGCAAAGAACGCTTTGCCCGGCACGAATACGACCTTCCGTTCGATCGCGTTCGCGAGCAGTGCCGATGAATCGATGCCCTCGATGCGGGCCCAGACGAACATCCCGCCCTGCGGACGATGAAACGCGATCGCCGCGCCGAACTCCGCCTCGAGCGCGTCGCATAGCGCACCGCACTTGCAACCGTACATCGCGGTAATGCGCGGCAAATGCCGCTCGAGCGAGCCCGCGGCCAGATACTGCGCGGCGATCGCCTGGGTCCACGGCGAGCTGCAAAGATCGACGGTCTGTTTCGCGACGACGCAGCGGCGGGCGATCTCGGCAGGCGCGATCGTCCAGCCGACGCGCAAGCCCGGTGCGACGATCTTCGACAAGCTCCCAAAGTGCACTACCCACGGAAGCGCTCCCTCGACTTCTTTCGCCAGCGCCAGGATCGATGGCAGCGCACTGCCCTTGAAGCGCAAATCGCCGTACGGGTCGTCTTCGACGATCAGGAAGCCATAACGAACCGCAAGTTCGAGCAGCGCGATGCGGCGTGCGCGCGTGAGCATCGCGCCGGAAGGATTGGCGAACGTCGGCACCGTGTACAGCAGTTTCGGCCGATCGAGCGTGCCCGCTGCAAGCATCTCGGCCAGCTTCGCCACGTCGATCCCTTCATCGTCGATCGGCACCGTCACGATCTTTGCCTGCTGAAGCCGCAGCGCTTGCAGGACGGCAGGATAGGCCGGCTGCTCGGTCGCCACGACGTCGCCCGGACCGACGAGCACGCGCAGCAGCAAATCGAAGCCTTGCTGCGATCCTGTCGTGACCAGCAATTCATCGGCGGAGCATGTCACGCCGCGCCGCGCCATCAGCGCGAGGATTTCCTGCTTCAGTTCGGGCAGGCCATCCGTCGGGCCATACTGCAGGCAGAGAACCGGCGACGCGAACGCACGAGTCTGAGCCGCGTTCAGTCCTTCGACATCGAATAGATCGGCAGCCGGATAACCGCCCGCGAACGAAATCATGCCCGGCTGGCCGACGTACTTGAACAGCTCTCGAATCGGCGAGCCGGACGGATGAGCAAACGGCTCGGTGAATCGGTACATGGTGCCCTCTGGCTTCGGCATTCGCTTCGTTATGGCGGGTATCGGATTCGACAGCGCCGCGGCCTAAACGACGTTTTTCTCGACGATAGGCCGGTTCTCGATAACGCGGCTCCAATCCAGCGGCGATAGATCGAGCGACGTATATTTGCCGTCCAGGATCAGCTCGCTCACACCGCGCCCCGTCGCCGGCCCTTGCTGCAGACCATGGCCGCTATAGCCGTTGGCGAAGATGCAATTGTCGATATCGGGGTGAAAGCCAATGATCGCGTTGTGATCGAAGACGTTGTATTCGTAATAGCCGGACCAGCAGTTCTCCACGCGCAGCGCTTCGAAATCGGGCACGCGGTGCGCCAGCGTGGGCCAGATGACATCGTCGAACAAGGCATGGTCGACTTCATCGAGCGGCAGATCGTCCGGATCGTTATCGGCGTTCGGCGACGTTCCACAGATGTACGTCTTGCCTTCCGGGCGGAAATAGACCCCGCTCGGGTCGATCAACAACGGGCACGGCGAAAGGCGCGCCGGCGACGATACGTTGAAAATACTGCGCCGGCGCGCGAAGACGGGAATCTCGATGCCCATCATCGCCGATAACTTTCGCGCCCATGCCCCGGCCGCATTGACGAGCATGTCGCACGGATAGCGCTCGCCGTCGGTCGTCTCGACGTGGGTGACGCGGCGTCCGGCTCGCGCGATCGCGCCGACCTCGGCCGCAACATAGCGCGCGCCGAGCGATTGCGCTTTCTTGCGCAGCGCCTGCACGAGACCGTACCCGTCGAACCACCCTTCGCCGCTGGCGCCAAAGGCGCCCGCCTCGAGATCCTCGATGTTCAGCCAAGGAAATTTCGCCTGCAGCTTTTCTCGATCGAGCCAATGGATATCGGCACCGAGGCGCGTTTGCAGGGCATGATTCTCACGTAACGTCGGCGCACCGGCGGGCGTCGCGAGAAAGAGATAGCCGCCCTCATGCAGCTCGATCGACGGCTTCGTCCCGTCGACTTCCAGCAGCTCGCCGATATTGCGTAGAAACGCGATACCGTACAGCGACATTTGCACCGATAACGGCGTTGAAAACTGCTGCCGGATCGACGCGGCCGAAAGCGCCGATGACGATTTCGCGTAGGTCGGATCACGCTCGATGACGGTGACCGGAACCGTCGGATCGGATGCCCGTAAAAAATAGGCGATTGAACTGCCGATCACGCCACCGCCCACGATAACGACTTGAGAGCTCACGCGTTGCCCCGCCTTGGATTGGGTCGGAAAAACGCGCACACCGAACGGCGGCGCGTCGATTGGCGAGCCGGGCACGTGCCTTTGGCAAGCGCCCGGCCACCGCATCATTCGATCGAAAAATCGATGCCCTGCGCGAGCGGCAATGCCGACGAGTAGTTGACCGTATTGGTTGCACGGCGCATATAGGCCTTCCATGCATCGGAACCCGACTCGCGCCCGCCGCCCGTTTCTTTTTCACCGCCGAAGGCACCGCCAATCTCCGCGCCGCTCGGGCCGATATTGACGTTCGCGATACCGCAATCGCTGCCCGATGCCGACAGGAACCGTTCGCTCTCGCGCAGATCGGTCGTGAAGACGCACGACGACAAGCCGTGCGACGCCGCATTGTTCGCTGCAATTGCCTCGCCGAAGTCGCGATACTTCATGACGTAAAGGATCGGAGCGAACGTCTCTTTGAGCACGATGCCGGTCTGGGCCGGCATCTCGACGATTGCCGGCCGCACGTAGAAGCCCTGCTCGCAACCGGTCACCGTATGGCGCTCCCCGTCGAATACTTTGCCGCCGTCGCGCTTCGCCGCTTCGAGGGCAGCCTGCATGCGCTCGAACGATTGCGCGTCGATGAGCGGGCCCATCAGCACGCCCTGCTGCAACGGATTACCGATCGCGACCTTCCCGTAAAGCACCTTCAAACGCTCGACCGTCTCGTCATAAACGCTTTCATGGACGAACAAACGCCGCAGCGACGTGCAACGTTGGCCGGCCGTGCCGACCGCCGAAAACAGGATGGCTCGCAGCGCGAGCTCCCGGTCCGCGGTGTTCGAGACGATGCCCGCGTTATTGCCCCCGAGTTCGAGCAGCGAACGACCAAAGCGGCGCGCTACTTCGACGCCGACAGCACGTCCCATTTCAGTACTACCCGTGGCACTGACGATGTTCGAACGCGGATCGCCCACGAGCTGCGCGCCCACTTCGCGACCGCCGTTGATGAGGCACGTCAAGCCGGCCGGCGCCGTGCCGAACGCTTGCAGCGCCTCTTGCAGGATGCTGTCCACCGCCAACGCGGTGAGCGGCGTTTTTTCGGAAGGCTTCCAGATCACGGCATTGCCGCATACCAGTGCGAGCGCCGCATTCCAGGACCAGACCGCCGCCGGGAAATTGAACGCCGAAATGACCGTGCATACCCCCATCGGATGCCAGCTTTCCCCCATTCGATGGCCGGGGCGCTCCGATGCGATCGTCAGACCGTAGAGCTGACGCGACAGGCCGACCGCGAAATCGCAAATATCGATCATCTCCTGCACTTCGCCCAGCCCTTCCTGCAGGATCTTGCCCGTCTCCAGCGTGATGAGGCTGCCGAGCGCCTGCTTGCGCTCGCGCAGCTTGTTGCCGAGCAATCGCACCAGTTCGCCGCGCCGCGGCGCGGGCACGTCGCGCCAGGCCACGAAGGCAGCCTGCGCCTTCGCCAGTGCGGCGTCGATGTCGGCGGCAGTATGGCTCGGCACACGACCGATCAGTGCGCCGTCGATAGGCGAGCGAACGGCGATGTCGCCGCTTTCCGCAAGATGCGAAATACCGAGCTCGGACAGAATGGTCGATGCGTTCATCGGGAAGTACCTCGGTTGTTTCCGATAGGAAATTTTGGGACGTTAGGAAACTATACACGCCCGCGACAGGTGCGGCAACCGCGCCGATTGCGCGCGGATGCCGGCGCGGCGTGACCACCACCACCGACCCGATCGCACTGGCCGCAGCCGTGATCGAAAACGCCTGCCGCGATTGTGTTCAGCCTTTAAACGACTGGCAAACGATATCTGCGCAACACGTGATGCGCGTTGCTCATCACACCCGGATGAATCCGCGCGTGAGCGGCGGCGTCTCGCCGCGGCCCGACGCGGCGGCGAGCCGATGTTATGATGCGAAACTCGCAGGACCGATAGACCGTACCACCCAATCCCCCCCGCATGGACAGGACCATCTTGAAGCCGGCCGAGCAGGCGCCTTCGGAGCTCGGCAAGCGCGTCAGAGCCGCGCGGCTCTTCCACGGTTACACGCTCGAAACGGCAAGCCGCGTATGCGGCGTATCGCGCTCGACGCTGTCCAAGATCGAAAACGGGGTGATGTCACCGACGTTCGACGTCCTCCAAAAGATCGTTCACGGCCTCAAGATCGACTTGAGCGAACTGTTCGGCTCCGCGTCGAAACCGAACGTCGGCGGCCGGCGCGCGGTCACGCGCAAAGGCGCGGGACAACCGCACGCGGCCGGCTGTTACGAAATGGAACTGCTCGCCACCGAACTGGCAAAAAAGGCCATGCATCCATTTCGCATCCGGATCACGGCGCACTCGCTCGACGCATTCACGGAATGGGGACGGCACGAAGGCGAGGAGTTTCTTTTCGTGCTGAGCGGCAGCGTTTGCTTGTATTCCGAGCTGTACGCCCCAACGCATCTCGAGGCGGGCGACAGCATCTATTTCGACAGCCGCATGGGCCACGCCGCTGTATCGACGAGCGACGCGGACGCCGAGGTCCTCTGGATCATCGACGAAGGCTACGCGCCCTACGACAGCGAGGCGAGGCCGCTTGCCAACGGTGGCAGCGCCAGACCCGCCTGAGCGCCGGCACCCGCCATCCGGACATTACGCGGCGGCATGCGCCGTCATCTTGAAGATCCCTTGCGCATTGCCGGCATCGAAGCGCAGATCCGTCACCCAGCTACGCGTGGCCTGATCGAATTCGCGCTTGCGCGTGATGAATTCGTAAAACGAGCCGGGAACGTCTCGCGTGACGAGCGCGCCGTCAGCCGCCTTGAACGTCCGCGTCACGATATCGGCGCGGTACGCGGTCTGAAAGACACGCCCCGACCGGGAACGCTCGACCTCGGGCTTCATCGGCCGGCCCTTGGCTTTTTCGCTTTCCGACAAGGCGAAGACATCGGCAACGCGATCCGTCGCATGATTGAACGCATTGCCTTCCGTCGCAATCCACGCCATTTCGGCCGATTCACTCAGGAGCGTTTCGTAATCCGCTTCGCTCGGCACATCGTGATGGCGCGCAAATGCGCCCACGATGACGGGGAGCAGCGCCTGCGCCGCATCGATCGGAAGCGCGCCATCGCGCTCGAGTTCCCAGAGCTGTGCCAGCGAGCGCGGCGTCAACGGGTCCTTCGACGTGCCGACGACGTTCGTCACCGCTTGCTGGAATGCCGTCGAGAAACGTTCGGGATGCAGCTCGCTCACGAAGAATTGGGCGATCTCGTCGGGAGCGTCCTCATGCGCATACGCGCGCCCTGTCATGCCGAGCTTATCGAGCGGATAACGGCCGTTGAGCCGGAACCCGAGCGGACGCAGGATGCGCGTGAAGGCCGCTTCGCCCGGCGGCAAAGCGCCAGTATGCGTCGAGCGCACGGTACGCAGCGCACCATGATCGAAGTAGACGGAGCCGCCGTGTGCAACCGTCTCCTGCGTATAGGCCCGCCCGTTGGGCGAGCGCGCGAGCAAGTCTTCGAACAGCGCCATGTTCATGGCCTGCGCCAGCTCCGCCCGCGTCACGGTCCCGGCCTCCCAGTCGGCGAGGATCGACGGGAAATTCAGCGTCGAGAAAAGCGCATCGGCTTTTTCCCGGCCCAACAGGTTCGACAGCAGCAGCTCGACATTCGCGTTACGCATCGCTCTTTCTCGTTGGATCTTCACCGCGCGCATTATCGAAACGATTCCCGCTAGCGTAAAGCGAGATAAAATCGGGACTTGATGCGTTTTTGGAATGATCGTGCGAAAGTTCAGGATTCCTAACATGAGTGCGCTGCTCGCGTTCGAGGCGGCGGCTCGCCACGAGAGCTTCACGCACGCCGCCCGCGAGCTGTTTCTGACCGAAAGTGCGGTGTCGCGGCAAATCGCGTCGCTCGAATCGAACCTCGGCGTACGCCTTTTCGTGCGCTCGAAGCAACGCGTCGTCCTGACGCGAGCCGGCAAGCTTTACGGCACACAGGTGCGCCGCATCCTCGAATATCTCGATCGCGACACCTTGTCGATCATCGCGCACGGCAGCGGCGGCGGCTCGCTCGAGCTGGCCGTGTTGCCGACATTTGCCTCGCAATGGCTCATTCCGCGCATGAAAGACTTCTACGCGCGCAGCCCCGACATTCGCGTCAACATGGGCGTGCGCACCGATGCCTTCTCATTCGAGGAGTCGCATTTCGATGCTGCGATCCATTACGGACAGCCCACGTGGCCCGGCACATCGTCCGATTACCTTTTCGGCGAAGAGGTGGTACCGGTATGCTCGCCGGCGCTGATCCCCGAACCCGTCGAGGACGTCCGCGAGTTGCTGGCCTACCCGCTTCTGCATTCGACGACGCGGCCCGATGCCTGGTCTCGCTGGTTCGCCGAGCTCGGCGTCGACGACAACCGGGCGATGCAAGGCGTACGCTACGAGCTCCATACGATGCTCCTCAGTGCGGCGGCAGCCGAACTCGGCATCGCACTCGTGCCGAAGTTCTTCGTCGAAGGCCGGCTCGAGCAGCTCGGCGTCGTCATCCCGTTCGAGGCGACTTCCGTTGCCGAGGCCGCCTATTACCTCGTCTACCCGACCGAGTTGAGCCACGGCAAGCCACTCGAGCAGTTTCGCGCCTGGCTCCTGGGCGAGGCTAGCGCCTATGACGGTTCACCGGCGAGGTGAGTGGCTGCCTCCGGCCGTTTCATGAAGCCTGCCTCGGCATCACCCGCTACGCGGCCATCGGCGCCTTCAAAATATGTTTCCAATCAGAAACATTTTCAGATAGCATCGGCGGGACGTACCCGCACCCCGTCCGCCCTTGAACTCCGATCTGCCGATCCCATCATGTCGACGCTTCCCGCCTTCGATGCCGCGGCCACGGCCCGCCTCCTCGATTTCGCCTCTCTCATCGAAGCCCTGAGCCATGCGGCGCATGAGCTCGAAGCGGGCGCGATTCGCTCGCCGGTACGCACCGCGGTACCCTTGACGGACAACGGCGTGCTGCTTTCGATGCCCGCCGCCGCCAGCGACGTGGCCATCCATAAACTCGTCAGCGTGTGCCCTGGCAACGCCGCGCGCAACATGCCGACCATCTTCGGCACCGTCACTGTTTGCGACGGGGTGACTGGTGCGCCGGAGTTCATCCTCGACGGGCCGACGGTAACGGGACGCCGAACCGCCGCGTTGTCGATGCTCGGCGTGAAGTACCTCTATCCGCGCGCGCCGCGCGGATTCCTCATCATCGGAATGGGACAACAGGCACGCCATCATGCCGCGGCCATTGCGCGGTTGTATCCGAGCGCGACGATCTTCGTCGCGGGCAAGGCGCTCGCATCGGAACAGCGCTTTTGCGACGAGACGGGCCACGAAGGCATCCGCGCGTTGCCGGCAAATGGAACGATCGCCGATGACATCGACGTCGTCGTGACCGCGACGACGAGCAAAACGCCCGTTTACAACGAGCCTGCGCGCGCGGACCGGCTGATCGTAGCCGTGGGCGCATTCACGCCCGATGCCGCGGAGATCGGTCCCGACACCGTTCGCGCGAGCCGCGTCTTCGTCGACGATTTCGCGGCTGCACGCGAAGAAGCCGGCGACCTGCTGCAAGCGGGTATCGATTGGTCCTCGGTGCAGCCGATCGGCGCGGCAATCTCCGCGCGCGCACCCGCCAATACCCCGATGTTGCTGAAGACCGTGGGCAGCGGTGCCTGGGACCTCGCCGCATGCCGCGTCGCGCGCGCCGCCATCGCGGGGCGGTCCAATTGATTTCGCGGCACCGTACAGGTTAAGCACGACAGCACGAAAGCCCGTACGCGTAACGGCGCGGCGGCTCTCGACCTGTCGTCGCGGCCGCCCAGTGACGCTCAAACCTCCGCGGGCAGCCGGAAAACGTCGACGACATCGGCGAGCGTGCGAGCCTGCTCCTGCATCGACTGGGCCGCCGCAGCCGCCTCTTCGACCATCGCCGCATTCTGCTGCGTAGTCTGGTCCATCTGTGCGATAGCGATATTGACCTGTTCGATACCGCGGCTTTGCTCCTCGGAGGCCGAGGAAATCTCGCGAATGATCTCGCTCACGTGCCTGACCGACTGCACGAGCGACTCCATTTTCGTGCCGGCCACCGCGACGAGCGACTTGCCGTCCTCCACGCGGCTCACTGAATCCTCGATGAGCGACTTGATTTCCTTCGCCGCATCGGCGCTGCGGCGTGCCAGATTCCGCACCTCGGAGGCGACCACTGCAAAGCCCCGGCCTTGCTCGCCCGCTCGCGCCGCTTCGACAGCCGCGTTCAGCGCGAGAATGTTCGTCTGGAACGCGATGCTCTCGATGACGGCGATGATGTCCACCACGCGCGTCGAGCTGTCGGCGATGTTCTGCATCGTCGCCACCACCTGCTGAACCGCCTCGCCGCCTTCGTTTGCGATGCGCGAGGTGTCCGTCGCCATCTGGTTCGCCTGCCGCGCGTTGTCGGCATTTTGTTTGACCGTCGCGGTCAGCTCTTCCATGCTCGCGGCCGTTTCGCCGAGCGACGCCGCCTGCTGTTCCGTGCGCGACGAAAGGTCGAGGTTGCCGGAGGCAATCTGCTGCACGGCCTCTTCGATCGTCTTCGTGCTGCCGCGGATGCGCCGGATCGCCTGCGCGAGGTGCTGTTGCATGCGCTGCATCGCGAGCAGCATGCTGTTGCCGTCTCCCGAATCGACGACGACACGATGCGAAAGATCGCCTTCGGCAATGACCTGTGCGACCGAGGCCGCATAGGCCGGCTCGCCGCCCAGGCTGCGTTTGACGTTGCGAATGATCGTAACGAGCGCGCCTGAGCCGAGCGCTCCGATAATCAGGACTGCGATGAAATAGCGAAGCAGATCGGCATGGAACGCCGTATCGATGTCGTCGATATAAAGCCCGGACATCAAATACCAATCCCACGGTGCAAAGCGCTTGACGTAGCTGATTTTCGGCACGCGGTCGGTCTTGCCCGGCAGACGTGCCATATAGGGAACGAAGCCCTGCCCGTTCGCCTGCGCCACCTTCACCATCTCGACGAACAGCAGTTTGCCGTTCGAATCGGCGTAGTTGCTGACATCCTTGTTGCGCAAATCGGCGAGCGTCGGGTGCATGAGCACGACGGGCTTCGCATTCGCGATCATCAGGTATCCGAAGCCCGGATAACGCATCTCGGACAAACGCGCCATCGCCTCGTGTTTGGCCTGCTCCTCGGTGAGCGTATGGTTGTCGGCCAGCTTCGCATACTCGGCGACGATGCCACTGGCAGCCTCGACCACGTTGCGAATAGCCGCCTTACGTTCGGTAAGCATGATGTCACGCGTTTGCATGGCGGCCCAGCCGCCCAGGAACAACAGGCCGAGCCACGTTACGACCAAGGCTAGCCACAATTTGGCGTTCAGGCTGAGACGATTCACTTTTTCCTCGATTGCTATCGGACCGGCGAAAGGATTTCACCTCCTATCGACGCTTTTTACGGCAGCGTGAATCGTTTCTTGAGAGCGGGAAAACGCGACTGCACGCGACGGTGAGCACGCGCGCCTGGACTCGCAAATTCGTGCGATGTGGTAAAACGGACCGCTCCTTTCGAATCGAAAGACAGACACGCGATGTCGCATACCACCGAACCCGTCACCGCCGTCCGGCCGCGCTGGCTCAAAGCTGCACCGTCGCTTTTTTTGCTGCTCTGGTCGAGCGGATTCGTGTTCCTGAAGCTCGGGCTGCGCTACGCCGATCCGCTGACGTTTCTGGCACTGCGCTATGCCATCGTCGTCGGCATTCTCGTTGCGCTCGCGCTGTTGCTCAAGCCCGGGTTTCCCTCGCGGGCGATAACGTGGCTTCATCTCGCGATGACCGGTCTGCTGTTGCAGGCCGGCTACTTTGCCTTCACCTATCTCAGCCTCAAATACGGCATGTCCGCCGGCGCCGTCGCGCTGATCACCTCGCAGCAGCCCATCCTCATCGGTTTGCTCGCACCCGCGATGGCAGGCGAGCATGTCGGGCGAAAACGGTGGCTCGGACTGGCGCTCGGGGTGGCAGGTGCCGTCATCGTCATTACCGCTCAATCGTCCATCCATATCTCATCGACATGGGCGCTGATCTTCGCGGTGCTCGCCTTGCTGACGATCACCGGCAGCACGTTATGGGAAAAACGTTTCGGTACGACGACGCATCCGGTTTCCGCGAGCCTCGTGCAATACGCGGTCGGCCTGGCCGTCAGCGCACCGCTCGCGTTTTTCCTCGAGCCGATGCACGTGCAGTGGACAATCGAATTGCTCGGCTCGTTGACTTATCTCGTCATCTGCAATTCGCTCGTCGCCATTTATCTGCTGCTGGCGATGGTGCGCTACGGCGAAGCTTCGCGCGTCTCGGCGCTGTTCTTTCTCGTGCCGCCCGCCACCGCCGCTATCGCGCTCGTGGCACTGCACGAGCCCATCGCGGTGCGCGCGTGGTTCGGCATGGCGCTTGCGGCCCTGGGCGTCTATCTGGCCACGCGCGCGGACATCTCGTGAGATTGCCGCTAGACTGTTCGCTATGGAAAAGTGTCAATACTGCGGAAAAATCCGGGACGAATGGGATTGCCACGGGGAAGACTGCCGTAAAGCCATTGCGCGCGCGCTGCGCAGACATCGCGCGGGGCGCCCTATGCTGCCCAATGTGATCCGGAACGAAATACCCCCGGGCGCCAGCCCCGGGGAAGTCATCCATGTGCTTTCGCGCCAGCGTCTGCGGGCTCGTCGCGGCAATGAAGCGCGGCGCGAGCGCAAGGAAGCGGACGACGATGTGGGCTGAGACCGCTAGGCGTCGAGCTTGAAAATCGCGACGGCTTCTTTCAGCTTCATGGCCTGCTGATCGAGCGACTGTGCGGCCGCGGCCGCCTGCTCCACGAGCGCGGCGTTTTGCTGAGTGACGGTATCCATCTGCGTCACGGCCAGCGCGATCTGGTCGATACCGACACGCTGCTCGGACGATGCCGATGCAATCCCCGTCATGATTTCCCGGACTTGTGCGACGGAGCCCATGATCTCGTGCATGGCGGTACTCGCCTCGTTGACGTATGACGCACCGGCTTGCACGCGCGATACGGATGTGTCGATCAATTGCTTGATCTCCTTGGCGGCACCCGACGATCGCTGCGCCAACGCGCGGACTTCACCGGCCACCACGGCGAAACCGCGCCCCTGCTCGCCGGCACGCGCGGCTTCGACGGCGGCATTGAGCGCCAGAATGTTCGTCTGGAAAGCGATGCCTTCGATGATGCCGATGATGTCGGCGATCTTCGATGAACTGTCGCTGATCTCGCCCATCGTCCCGACCACGCGCGTGAACACTTCGCTGCCGCGATGGGCGACCGTCGTGGCGTCCTCGGCCACCTTGCTGCCGTGCCCCGCATTGTCGGCGTTCTGACGGACCGTCCCGGTCAATTCCTCCATGCCGGCCGCGGTCTGCTGCAGCGACGCGGCCTGCTCTTCGGTGCGCGCGGACAGATCCAGATTTCCGGCGGCGATCTGCTGCGTGGCCTGTGCGATCGATTCGCTGCCGTCTCGAACCGAACGCACGGTGTCGCGCAATGCGTCGCGCATGCGCGCGAGCCCTTCGAGAATCTGGCCCATCTCGTCGCGGCTCGTGACGGGTACCGCACGGCTCAGATCGCCCTCGGCTATGGCCCTCAGGTGTGCGCGCGCCATGTCGAGCGGCCGGCCGATGGCGCGGCGTAAAGACACCCAGGCAAGCACCGCTGCGCCGGCACCGATCAGCAACATACCGATCGCGAGCGCACGAAACAGCCGGTACTGGCTGCTGGCGCCGTCATAGCGTGCTTTCGCCTTGCGCTCCTGAAGATCCGTCAACGCATCGGTTGCCGCGCCGAGCGCCACATAAGGCGCGGTCAGAGCAGACGTCTTCGCGCGGATCTCGCTCGCATCCTTTCCCTTGATCGCGTCGATGACACGATCGATCGCCTCGTACATCTGCTGACGGGTCGCCGTAACCTTGCCGGCAAGCTGGTCCTCTTCGGCGTCGCGAGGAAGTGCGAGATATCGATTCCACCATTGATTCGAAACATCGCGATACCGTCTTGCACGATCGAACGTGGCTTGCACGTTGGGCGCATCCGGTGTCAAGGCGGCGCGATCGAGCACGACGCGCTCGCGCAAAACGAATGCCGCGGCGTTGCCCGTCGCGACCGCGCTGGGGAGGTTGTCCGAAAAGACCGCATACGTCGCGTCGGTTGCGCGGCTCATGCCGATCAAGCCCAAGATACTGACAGCGATCAGCAACACACCGAGCGAGCCCATCGCCAAAGCGATGCGTCCCTTGATCGTGAGTTTGGAGTTCATTTCGTCCCTGTTTTTGGAGCGGTGCCGGAGCGGAATTCGAAGCATCCGTATTACGAATAACGGAGCATGCCACCTGCAATCGTTATCGGCAGATTTGCCCGGGACTTGAGATGGAATAAACCCGATAAGCGTGATTTTCAGGAACGATAAGTTAATACCGATAAATATTATTTAGTTATGCTAATGGTCCGCTGCGCCCGCCGGCAGGCGTCGCGCAGCGCCGTGACAAAGCCCGCAGTCGCCCCCCGTTGAACCGCAGCAGTCACAACCGGTAACACGTGTAAAGCTGCGCGAAACCCATTCCGGCATGTTGCGCATTAGACTCGGCTCGTCGCCTCAATTGGGACTCGCTTCAAATCATCGCAGCGCGAATCCCTGGTGGCACTCTTTGACACTCGACGAGAACAATACGATGCCAAAGCTTCTTCTTACACTTGCGCTCGCAGTCGGCCTTGGCGGTTGCGTGGTCGCACAGCCCTATGCCTATGGACCGGCGCCGGGCTATTACACCTATGCGCCTGCGTACTACGGCCCGCCCCCCGTCAGCGTCGGTATCGGCGGCGTCTTCCGGATTCGTTGACGCGGGTACGCGGACGCGATCGGCGGATCGGAACCTCTACTTGAGCGGAATCTGTGTTCCCGGGGAAGCGGCACCGCGCTTACGCTGTTTTTTGCGCTCCCCGACGCCACGCGGTCGCTATACGTCATATAGACGAGCGCGTTGCGTTTGGCGTCGACGATTCGCACCACGTGCAAGGTTTTGAAAATCAGCGACATCCGCTCGGTAAAGACATCTTCTTGCTGGCGCACCGTGCCTTGAAAACGGATCGGGCCAACTTGCCGGCAAGCGATCGATGCTTCGGTCGGGTCCTCGGCTACGCCGAACGCCCCTTTGAGCCCGCCCGTTCTCGCACGCGAGACGTAGCAGGTCACACCGGGCACGGCCGGATCGTCGTAAGCCTCGACCACCACGCGGTCCGATTTCGGCAATCGGAAGTTCGTATTGACACTGCCGATTTCTTCCGCGAACGCGTGAGAGGCCCCTAAGGCAGTGGCGAGCCACCAGATCGCAGCAATGTGGCGGCGCATTTGAATGTTCATCGCGAATAGCTTGCTTCGAATGTCTGTCATCGTTTCCCGGGCTTGCCCAGCCCGAGCTTTTCCATCGCTTCGTGCGCATCGATCACCATCGTCGCGACCTCGCCGACGGTCACACGCAATTCCGTCGCGCGCGAGCGAATGTGCTCATATGCTTCGTTTTCGCTGAGGCGATGCGCGTCCATCAGCGTACGAATGGCCTTTTCGACATGGCGCCTAGACTTGATTGCCTCCTCGAGCTTGCCGATCTTGTTCTGCAAACGCTGCTGATAGCCTGACGATGCGCGCGCGAGCACGAGTGTGCTGAGAATGCCCGTCGAACGGTACGGCTTGGCAATCACGCCGTGCGCCTGTGTGTCGACGAGCATTTTCAATGCCGTCGGATTTTCGTAGTCGGACAGCGCAATCAGCGTCGCCGCGGTATCGGCCGCGCACCAGTTGCCTGCACTGCGGAGCTCCGGTCCAACCAAAAACAGGATGACGTCCGCGTCCGCAGGCAACTGCGGCGGGAACGGCCACACGATGCGCACCGGACAGCCGATCCGGCGCAGTTGCTCCTCGAGGATGCTTCGGTCGTCTCCGGGCGGATGGATGACCGCGACCCGCAACGAGCGCAGATCGTCGAACAGACGTCGCGCGGTGGCGCTCATGCTGAATCTCCGTCCAGCCAGAATTCGGCGAATCCGTACGTGGTCAGATAGGGGTCGGGCTTGACCGGCTCGCGCCCCTCCCAAACCACATCGAAGGTCCCGTCCGGCTTGCACACGGCAACACGTGGCGTCAGCATCGCATGATTGTTGTCCGCATCGATCCGTAGCAGACCTTCGGGAGAGTCGAACTCGACTTCATGCACCGCATCGACGAGTTTCGACGTGTCGAGACTCTGCGCGCGCGCCAATGCAAGCGCAAACAGGTGCACCTGGTTATACGCCATCTCCGACCACATGCTGGCCGGCTGATCGCCGAACCGAGCCCGCCACGCTTGCAGAAAGCGCCGATTGCCCGGATTGTCCAATGAATTGACATAGGTGGCGGAGACGATATGTCCGCCACACAACGCCGGGCCGATCATGCGTATCTCGCCTTCGGTCATCGTGAGGCTGGCAATGGGGATTTCGGCGGGATCGAGCCCGTGGTCGCGATACAGCTTGTAAAACGCGCGTGCGCCGCGTCCGATCAGCGTTGAAAAGACGACGTCGGGCCGCATGCGAGCGATTTCGGCGACCACCGTTTCGAGCGCCGCGGGCTCCGCGTCGCTGGGCAAATAGACTTCATCCACGATTTCGCCGCCGTGCTCCTCGACGATATCGCGCATGATCCGGTTCGATTCGCGCGGATAGATGTAGTCCGCGCCGACCAGAAAAAACCGGCGGCCCCGGTTGCGCAACAACCACGCGGCCAACTGCATGCTGTTCTGGTTGGGGACGGCGCCGGTATAGATCACATTGGGGGAATACTCGAACCCCTCGTAGATCGAGCAGTACCAGAGCAGCGCATTGTTGCGTTCGATCACGGGCAGCACGGCCTTGCGGCTCGACGATGTCGAGCAGCCGAAGATGACGGTCACGTCGTCTTCCTGCAACATGCGCGTGGCGAGCCGGCGATACTCGTCGGCATCGCATTTGGGATCGTATGCGACCGGATCGAGCAGACGCCCTGCCACGCCTGCGCTGGCATTGATCTCTTCGATCGCGAGTACCGTGCCGAAGAAATGTTCCGACTCGGTTGCGTCCGTGACGCCGCTACGCGAATACAGAATGCCTATGCGCCATGCCGCTTCGTCGTCCCGCGTCATTTGAGTCCCCTCGTTGCGCGCGCCGCGCTCCCGCCGCGCGGCCCGGTCCACACTGGGATCGCGATAGCGAGCCTCAGCCCAGCCTTTCCTTCAGGAAGGCGACGAGATAGGGCGTCGCGGCGGCTGCGACCGTCGATGCGACGGATGGATCGATGCCCATCCGGTTCGCGATCGATTCGGCGACGCGTCCGGTGAGCACGCCTTCGCCGCCTTCCATCAGCGATTTGAAAACACCGTCGCCGCGCACGATACCTGCGGCAAACGCGGCAAAAAAGCTTTTGCCCGGGCTTTGGCCGAGCAAGCCCCCGCCCTGCTCTTCGACGTGAGCATGCGCCGTCTGGGCCGCCTGGCTCAGCATCTGCTGAGCATCGTCGGCGCCAATGCCTTGCGACGCCAATGCCTGAGCCGCCTGACTCCCATGTTCGGAGGAAAGAAACTCGGAAATGAGCTGCTGTGCGTCCATGAGACGATCTCCTGGTGGGCCGGCGGTATCGGAAAACCGCGGCGTTGAATGGATAAGCAAAGGAGGCACACGATAAGACGAAAACGAACGTCGCGGCCGACGGACGACTCCCTGCGAACAAGCCCGCTCAATATAAGCTATTTGAGCGTCTCGTTCGAGCAGGACGACCTTCGCCGCAGGCGAAACGGCGCGCGTTGCGCGCGCCCATCGGGCTCAGGGCTTGGCGCCCGTGACCTGCACCGGCATGCGTTTTTCCCAGGCGGCGAGAATCTGATCCTCCATGTCGCCGTAACTACCGCCGAAGTGGTGGCCTCCTTGCGTGCGAATGACCTCCCGCGTGCCGGCAAGCGCTGGGCATAGACTGTCTTCCTCAGTCTCGCCGTAAAAACACTGGACGAGTCCTGCCGGGAGCCGATCCACCTCCGGGCGCACCTGCAACGCCTTGTCGCTCGGCGGCAAGCCAAGCCAACCGGTTACCCGAACCTGGAAATCGGCCGTCGGCGCAAAGCCCAGCAGCGAGACGAGCGCAACTTTCTCGCGCAGCGGGGCCGGTAGGCGATTGTAGGCGAACGGCATCACGTCGGCACCGAACGAGTAGCCGATCAACGCAACGGATTTGATATGCCACCGCGCCGAATAAAAACGAATCACGCGGGCGAGGTCGCGGCTCACCTGCTCCGGCGTTCTCTCGCTCCAGAAATAACGCAAGCTGTCCCAGCCAACCGCGGAGACGCCATCCTTGGCGAACTCCTCGGCAATGCTCTTGTCCAGATCCCGCCAGCCGCCGTCACCGGACATGACGATCGCGAGCATCCCGCGCGGATGAGCCGACGGCAATTCGATCAGCGGCAAATCCGAAACGTCCTGTTCGCCGACCGTATCGGCAAGCAGATGCGGGCGGACCAGCGTGACGAATTGCTCGCTGCGCGTCACGGTCGCGGCAAACAGATGCGGCGGCTGCGTCAAGACCGGTGCGGTCAGGCTCTTGTCGTCCTTCCGATTCCGAAAACTGGGCGAATCGGCGCCTTCCTTGACGGCCGAACGTTCGGCCTGGCGCATCGGGGCAATGCCGCCCGGGCTCGTCACGCCCGTCTCCACGAAACCGGGCAAGACGCTGCCGCGGCTGATCGTCGGATCGGGAGGACAAAGCTTGATCCGCTTGTCCAAGGTGCCGTGCGGATCGATCGATACGGCGCCCGCCACCGTATTCGCCGGCGCCTGGGCGAGCACGTGCAGCGCAAGCGTGCCGCCCGCGCCGGTCCCCGCGACGATCGGTGCGAAATAGCGGCTCGACTTCAGTTGCCGCTCGAGCTGATGGCTGACCGCCTCGGCGTCCCCAACCAATTGCTGGCAAGCATTCGGGTCCGCCGCGAGACGGGCCGTGTAGCGCTCGGTATCGACGCCTACGGTCAGCGCCCCCTCATGCGCCAATGCCTCGGCGGCTTGCTGATCGGCCGGCTTCCAGCTCTTGCCGGCCGAGAAGAGCACGACGAAGCCGCGCAACTCGCCCGTAGGCCACGCTACCGTAACGTCGCCGTAGCGACCGCCCGAAATACGCGCAGGCTCGGCATGCGCCGCGCCGCAAATCAACATGCCCGCCGCCATGGCGAGCGAACCCAATTTTCGTACTGCCAAACGAATTGTCATGAACGGCGACCGCCCGCCAAAATTGAAAGATCGACCAAGGTCATAAGCGCGCCGATCCAGCCGGAGACCGCGAGATAGCGCGGCTCCCAGCCTGGCTGGAATTTGCCTTTGAATGCGCGCAATCCCTGGAAATTATAGAAACGCCCGCCGAATTTCCAGACCATCGATCCGAGCCGATGAAGCGGCGAACTGAGCGGCATCGGCTGGACGCCGGAAAACGGCGCCATGCCGAGGCTGAGGAACCGATATCCCGCGCTTTTCAAATGCATCGCGAGTTCGATGAACAAATAGTCCATGACATACGGCGAAGCTTCCGGCAGATGCCGCATCACGCCCACCGTCGCCTCGACATTCAGATCGGTCGTCATGAAGGTCGTGAATGCAACCGGCACGCCGTTTTGACGGACCAGCATCACGGATTGCGCGGCGAGGTAGGCCTCGCTGAATGCGGCCACCGAAAAACTCTTTTCGCGGCCGGCCCGGCTGCCGAGCCAGCGATCGGAAATATCCCGCAGTATTTCAAAGTGAGCGGGAATATCCGGCGCATCGACGACTTCCGTCGTGCAGCCGTCGCGTTGCGCGCGGCGCAGCGAATAACGCAACGCCGCCCGCTTCGGCCCGTTCAGATCGAACGCATCGAGGCCCACACGAGCCTCCTCGCCGAGCTTCATCAGCGTGAGGCCCGAATCCAGATAGAGCGGCAACGAATCCGCGCGGACCTGATAGAACGCCGCGCGGCCGCCATGCGCATGCGCGAGCGCCACGAATTTGTTGATCAATTCGGCCCATTCGCACCGGGGCCCCACCGGATCGTGCAGGGCCGCCCACGTGCGACCGTGCTTGGCATACATCAGGAATGCCTGGCGCGAACCCGAGAAAAGAAAACTCTTGTCCCCCATCATCGCGAGCCCGGCATCGCTGCGCTCTTGCCCGCGAATGATCTGAACCGCATCGGTCAGGTCTTCCGAACTCGGATGGACGAAACGCCCCTTGGCGGGACGCAGCAGCTGCCACAGCGCGAAAGCCGCCGCGGACAATCCGGCCGCCAGCATGGCGCGCAGCGAGCGCGAAGCGCGCTCGTCGAACGCGAACTGCCACCAGAGATCGTTGCTGTAGGGAACGTTGCGGTACGCGAAGAACATGACCCAGGCGGCGCACATGATCACGATCGCCACGGACATGACCCATCCCAGCGTGAAACGCTCCGCGAAAAGCGACGAGCGCCGGCTGAACCGGCGACGTGTACAAAGCAGCAATACGACCAGCGAAGCGAGGATGCCGGCTTCGACGAAGGCCAGCCCTTTGATGACGGAAAGGACGAGACTGACGGCCACGAGCGTCAGCGTGAGCCACCAGGCCGCATCCAGTCGGCGCAGCAACCCGCGAGCGACGAACAGCAATAGCACGCCGAGCACGGCGCTGACCAGTTGCGAACTCTCGAGCACCCAAAGCGGAACGAGATGCCGAAGAATCGCGAGCCGGCGGCCGAAAGCCGGCGTCGCGCCCGAAACGATCAGCATCGAGCCCGCGAGAAATGTAATGAGGCACAAAAAAAGCGGCGCGAGTTGCGCCAGACCCGCGACGCGCCGTAGCGGCAGGCGCTGGCGAAGCGCACGCCCTTCGAAGCCGGCCAGCACGCCGGCCGACAGCAGAAGCGGCAGCCCGAAATAAACCACGCGGTAAGCGAGAAGAGCCGCCACCAGCGACGGTGCGCTCAAGTCCCCGCCCAGGGCGAAGACCATGACGGACTCGAATATGCCGACGCCGCCCGGCGTATGGCCCACCATGCCGAGCAGGAGCGCCGCCGAATAGACGGTCAGGAAGCTGACGAAACTTACATCCGTTTGCGGGAGAAAGACCCAGAGCGCCGCGCCGGCGCCGACCACGTCCAGTACGCCAAGCGCGATCTCCCAGATCAGATCGGCTCGCGAAGGGATGTCGAACGCCACAGCCCGCCAGCGCGTACGCAGTTGTCGCGTTTCAGTGCCGCAGCAAGCGACGATGACGGCCAACAGGGCCAGCACGAGCGCGCTGCCGATCGCGAGGCTGGCGCGGCCCACATGCATCATGGCCGCGAGCGGCGCCGTGTCCCAGAGCGCGCCCAGCGCGCTCGACAGCAACAGCGCAAGGGCCAGCGAGACGCCAGTGAACACCGTGAGGCGGCCCACCTGGGCAGGTGTGACGCCCACCGCACCATACACGCGACAACGCACCGCGCCGCCCGTCAAGGCGCCGAAGCCCGCGGCATTGCCGAGCGCCGACCCGGTCGCTGCCCCCACCCAGAGCAATGGGCGCGGCACCTTGGCCGCGACGTGGCGCAGACCGATGGCGTCGCGCGCGACGAGCGCAACGAAGCTCAGTGCCGTGGCGCCGAGCGCGATCAGCCACCTGTCCGGAGCAATGGCGAACAACTGCCGGCTGACGGAGTGATAGTTGATGCCTTGCGACATGTGCTGGATGGCCACCAGCAGCAGTACGCAGATACCCAGCGCGAGCGCGGGCGACACCAACCGCTTGTAATCGATGCGTCGATACGTACCGCGAAGCGCTGTCAGCGCCTTTCGGCGGTACTCCCCCTCATGTCGCTGCATATTTCCTGGACACCGGTAACACGACCAGCCGCTCCCGGCCCGCGACAGCACTGACGCCCGTCGCCGACCGTCGAGAAGAGCGATCAAGCCCCTTTACCGATCGATGTAGCAAATTGTGATCTAACAAACGCTGGAAGGATGCATCCGGTTGACTTCGATAACACCCCGAGGAAACCCGACCGCACGTTCGCCGTTACGGCAACAAGCCTTCCCTCCATATCGACACCGGGCAGGCGTTGCTTTAGCGAGCCGTTCGCGTTGTCCGGCACTCCTTCGATCGACGGTCATGGCGCCGTGACCCGCGCCGGACGGGGCGCTCATGCGTTTTGGGAAAGGAGTCGCAAGCAGGCATATCATTACGCTGACAATAACCTCGCGCACCGACCGATATGATCGTGATCAAGCTCCTTGTGGGTGTTTGTCTGATTTTTGGCATCGTCGCACTCCTTTTTTGGGGCGGCCATCTGCTGAGCCTGCTCGGCAAACGCGGCGCGCGGCCGCCGCGCGAAGCCCCCGGCAAACGGACCCGTGGCGATTGACCGCTTTCGACTAAGCCATCCTTAAGATTGACGCCCTACGCTGATATTGCCGAGCGCGAACGATTTTTTGCGCGCAACTGGCAAACAGATCGGGAGGTCGCACCATGAAAGCCATCGTCAAAACCACCGCCATTGCCATCACACTCGTCGTGCCGGCCCTTTCATTCGCTCAAACATCCAATGGGCCGGTGACGCGCGACCAGGTACGGGCTCAGTTGATCGAGCTCGAGCATGCCGGCTATAACCCGGCGCATGGCAATCGGGGAACCTATCCGGCCGAGATTCAGGCCGCCGAAGCGCGCGTGGCCGCAAAGCACAACGGCATGAACGACGCATCGGCGACCGGCGTCGGCGGAACGGCGACGGGCACTGCGGAAACCGGACATACCATGCCCGCGATGACACCGGATATGAATAAACGGTCGATGTTCGGCCATCACTAAGCGTGCGCGCCGCCGCAGCGGCCCTCAATCGCAACTGAAGCGGAAACTGTCGTTGAGGGCCTGCGGTAACACCAGCGTGCGGAGGTTCTCGGTTTTGGCTGTCTGACAAAGCTGATCGCGCGCGCCGCCCGTGTTTTGCACGTACTTCGACGCGTATTCGGCATTGAAAACGGCTTTACCCGAGGCCAGGAATGCGCCATAGGCACTGCACTCGTTAAAAGCGTGGCATTGCTCGTTGACTGCAAAGTCGAAACTCGCACCCAACGCCCCTAATTGCTCGATGTCGTTCTTCAGCGCAACAGCCAGGTGCCGCGCATGCGCGGCGTTTGCGATGAAGAGGTTGAAGTCGGCTTGCGTCGAGCTGTCGAGCGGTAATCCGGGGTTGTTCGTGTAACCGTCCACGTTATCGGGCTCGACGCCATCACACCCTTTGCTGACGGCCAGATCGAGCCGTGCCGACATGATGTTGCGCACGTTCGTCGATCGCGTATCGACCCAGCGTTCACCGGACCACCCTTGCACGCTGTTGCCGAGATCGGACGGCAGGAATCGCGAGTAGTCGGACCGCCAGTTTTCCGCGGTGCCTGCCGAAAAATAGCACACCACCCTGCGGCCCTGCGCCTTCAAACTGTCGATGACCGATTGCGGTGCGTCGAAAAGATCGATGTCGTAGACGCCGACTTGATAACTAGTATCGATTGCGCCGGTCAGCTGCCACTGCCACGTGTCGGTTTGTACCGGCATCCAGTGCGTCGCGGCCGATGCCGTCGCAGCCGAAGCGCCTCCCGAGGAAGTGCTCGCCGCGGAAGATGCCACGATGGAACCGGCAGCGGCCGACGACGCGTCGGCGACCGATGACGACCCGCCTCCGCCGCAAGCTGCGAGCCCCGTCGCGGCAACGACGCCGATGCAAAGGTCCGCAAGGCGCATGACTTCCCCTGAGTTATTGTCGACACTCAACTGTCATGCGCCTCGAAGCGCGCAGACGATCGGAACTCAAGTCCGAAGCAGGCCCGATGATAACTCAGACGGTTGTCATGTCGTTACTGCCGCGATGCCGTCAGGCTCCCGGGGGTAGCAACGAAATGCCGCTAGCGAAGCCAGCAGCGCGGGGACGGCGGCAAGCATGAACAATGAGGATTGCGAAATGTTCATGGCGAGCAACAAGCCGCCCGATAGCGATCCGACGATCGATCCCAGACGTCCGACACCCAACGCCCAGCTGATGCCCGTCACACGGCTTTCGGTCGGATAATATTGAGCCGCGTAAGCATTCGCGCCGATCTGCGAACCGCTGATGCAAAAACCGACTCCCGTTACCGCGAGCATCAACGGCATGCCCTGCGCGTGGCCCAGCGCCGCAATCAGCAACGCGCCTGCGCCATAAGCCGCACCGAGTACGACGGGTGGCTTGATCCGATCCATCGTCTTGCCGATCGCCACCGCGCCGATGGTTCCGCCGATCTGATAGAGCATCATCAAACGCGAAGCGTCGGCCAAGCTCATGCCGGCGTTATGTGCGATCGTGGGAAGCCAGTTCGTCATCAGATAGACGATCAACAAGCTCATGAAGAAGATGCACCACAGCAGCAGCGTCCCCGCGCGAAACCCGTTGGCAAATAATTGGCGCACCGGCGATCCTTCCGCCTTCGCCTCGGCCAGGACGAATCTCGTCTTTTCGGTGAATTCATGCTTGGCGATGCGCGCGAGCAAACTCGCGACGCGCTCGGACTTTTCGCCTGCGGCCACGAGATAACGAACCGACTCCGGTAACGACACGATCAGAACGGGCACGAGCGCAAGCGGAAGGACGCCTCCGGCAATGAGCACAGCGCGCCACCCATACTCGGGCACGAGATGCGCCGACAGGACGCCGCCCAAGCCGGAACCCAGTGTGAAACCGCAGAACATCACTGTGGTCAGGAAGGATTTCCGGCTTTGCGGACAGTACTCGGACGTCAACGCAATGGCATTCGGCATCGCTCCGCCAAGCCCCAGACCGGTGACGAAGCGCAGCGCGATCAGCGATTCGATCGTCGGAGCGCGGGCGCATCCGAGGCTTGCGAGACCGAAGAAGGCGACGCACGCAATCAACGTTCTTTTACGCCCGATTTTGTCGGCGACCGGTCCGAATACGAACGCCCCTATCATCAAGCCTGCAAGGCCGGCACCGAACAGCATGCCGAGCACCGAAGGTCCAATGTGCCACGCCTGTCTCAATGCCGGCGCGATGAAGCCGACACATGCGGTATCGAGGCCATCCACCGCGACGACGCAAAACGACAAAATAAGAACCCACCATTGGAATGGCGAAAAACGTTGCGCGTCCATCCACGCGCGCACGTCCACACTCGCAGTGTGCGATTGCATAGCTATGTCTCCTCCAGATGTTGTCTGGTGTTTTATGAGTCTGAGTCTGGACAGGCGCGATGTCGCTGCGCGCCGATCGAATCGCTTTACGAGGCGCTCATACTTCGACGTAAACGTCGTCGCCCCGCAGCTCGACGGGATAGGTCGCGATATCCTCGGTGAGCGGCTCGCACATCGCGCGTCCGGTGCGAACATCGAACTTGCCTTGATGCAGCGGGCATTCGATCTCATGTCCGTCGAGAAATCCGTCGCACAAGCGGGCATTGCCGTGGGTGCAAAGATTGTCCGTAGCGTAGACCGCGCTGCCAATACGATAGAGCGCGAGCTCCCGTTTCTCGAGCGTGACCACCGATACGTCGTCGGCTGAAAGCTCTGCGATGGAAATGACTTTCGTCCATTGTGCCGCCATGGTTCGCCTCAAATGGGATAAATGATTGAATTCGGAATCATTTCGCTGTCGAAGACGCAAAGCTTCGATTCGAACTTCAGTCCATCGGCCGTGCGGCGAATGACGTCGAGGTACCTGCCCGCGTTGAACGGCGTCGTCATGCCGTCGGGCTTCGTACGAAACACCACGTAATTCGCTTCGGTCTCGATTCGTTGCGCATCGGAGCGAACGATGCGCGGAATACTCACGATATGGCGTTGGTAATACGGATCGTGGAAGATCGTTTCGGAAATCCCGTAGACGCGATCCTTCAGCATGCCCCGGCTTTCGAACGAAAGCGTCGCAAGCGGCAGATTGCGTTCGTGGTTCTCGCGCGGTTGAAGCTTGTAGCTACAGTCTTCGGTGAAGAACCCGGGCCATTTGTCCCAGTTGCCGCTATCGAGTACCGCCGCATAGTCGGCATAAAGCGCGAGGACCGCTTGAAAAGTTTCGAAGTCCAGCATTTCAAACCTCCATCACGCGGCGCCAATAGTCGTACATCCCGCGAATCAGCGTCTCGGTCACCATGTGCTCGGCCTCTTCGACGCCGCGCCCGCCGAGTTCCGCGAGCGTCCGATGGTTTCGCTTCTTCGAAAATGCCTCCTGCGAAAATTCGATGACCTCGCCGTCGTCGGCGGAAACGAAGCCGGCGGGACCGAACAGATTCGCCTGCCGCAAACGGCGCTGCGTCATCTCGGGGGGATCGTCTTCGAATCCGAAGTGGGTCCAGACGAAGTCGAACGCATCGTGCCCGACTGGCTGGATATGCCGCGTCGAGACCGAGTTGACCTGCTGCTGGATGATGACGCTCGGGAAAATCGTCATCAGGACGGCGGTGGGCCCACCCCACCACGGCTCATGGACTACATCGAGAATACGGTCGTCGTTGAGCGCCATCTGCTCCTTGAAGCTCGTGACACCGCTCGTGACTTCTCCTTTGCCGCCGGCGCCGCGCGTCGAGATCATCGCGGCGTGCCGGAAGTGCTCGTCCATCCGCAGTTCGGACTTGTTGTCGGCCCGCCAAAGGCCGAATGTGACGAACCAGGTATGCAGCAGGCCGGGGTGATACGGGTCCTTGATGTTTTCCTGCATCAATTTCCAGTTTCCGGGGATACGCTGACGGTTGTAGCCGAGCACAGTCAGCTTGCGGCCATCGAAGAGCCGATCGAAATATCGCGAAATGGTCGGACCGAGGTAGTCCTCGAGCGGCTGCACGTCGTGATCGAACGATGCGAAGATCACGCCGTTGCGGCAGGCGACCTTCAGCTTCGTGAGCCCGTGCTCCTTCGGATCGAATTCGGCCGGCATACCGCCGTTGATCTTCCCGTCCTGTTTGACGCCCCGGCGAAACGGTACGCCCACCAGGTTGCCCTTGAGGTCGTAGTTCCACTGGTGATACGGGCACGTCAGGTCCTTGCGGTTGCCGAACTTTTCGCGGCAGAACTGTGCGCCCCGATGGGCGCAGACGTTTTCGACGACATGCACTTCGCCGTCCGCCGAACGCGTCGCGATAACCGAGCGCTCGCCGACGGCAGTCCGTTTGAAATCGCCCGCATTCGGGATTTCCGCTTCGAGGCCGATGTAGCACCAATGGCCCGAATAAAAGAACCGGTCGAGTTCCCGCCGGTAAATGTCGGCATCGGTGTAAGCCCAAAAGGGAATGCGACTCGATCCTTCCGAACCCCAGGCTGGCTGGGATCGCTTCATGCTGTCCGCCATCGTCGTCTCCTGTCTTTTTACGCGGATACCCATATTTCCTCGTTGCCGGCCGGCGCCACTGCGTCGGCACGTTTCATCGATCAAACGCCGCTGGGGTAAAAGGCATCGGCGTAGATGTGTTCGCGTGCGATGCCTTTGCGCGCGAGCACGAGCGTGGCTGCGTCGACCATCAGTGGCGAGCCGGCGACATAGGCGCGCCAGCCGCTCATCTCTTTCCAGTCTTCATCGATCGCATGCGTGACGACGCCTGCTCGCCCGCTCTTTGCCACGGGTTCGGACGAGGCGGCGACGACGATATGGCTGCGCAGCGGCGGATATTCGGCTTTCAATGCGTCGAGCCACTCCGTGCCATAGACATCGGCCGACGAGCGCACGCCAAAGTACAAATGAATGGGGTTCGTCATTCCGGCGGAGATCGCGCCGCGGACGATCGAGAGCACCGGGGCGAGCCCGGTTCCGCCCGCGATGCAGATCATCGGCCCCTCGTGCTTGCGACGCAGATACGCGGTGCCCATCGGGCCGCTGACGCGGACCGTATCGCCGAGTTTCAGCGTCGATGCGACATAGGACGTCACGCGGCCGTCGGGCACCACGCGGATATGAAACTCGAGTTCGTTCGCCGAATCGGTACAGGCCATCGAATAGGGCCGACTCAGATCCGGCGCGAACTGCAGGGTCGCGTATTGCCCCGGCGAGAATTGAAGCGGCTTCGCCAGCGCCAGCCGCAGACGCACGATATCGTGCGTGACGCGTTCCAGGCCCACGACCGTCGATTTGACGATACGCGCGGGATGCACGACGATCTCGTCCGGTTCAGGGATTTCGATGGCACAGCTTTCGACGAGCGTCGCCTGACAGGCGAGCACGGAGTCCCCGGCGCCCATCGGCGCGCGCGCTTGCTCGGGGCCCGCCTCGATCACTTTTCCGCCGACCACCTTGCATCGACAGGTGCCGCACCGGCCCGCCATGCAGCTGTACGAAACGGGGATGCCGTGCTCGCGCAGCGTGTCCAGCAGGTTGGCTCCGGGCTCGGCGGCGATGGTGCGCTGCAGCGGCAAAACGGCGACTTCCATGGCAGTGCTCGTCTCCAGATATCGTTCGGTATGGCGAGATAGTGCGCGCGCCGTTAGTATTGATAAATAGAAACGGGTGAATATCCTGTATCAATTTCAGTGATAACGCGTGGGGATGGCATGGAGCTGCGGGACATCGATTTGAACCTGCTCGTCGTATTCAACGAGCTATTGCGGCTGCGGCGCGTGTCCGCCGTCGCCGAGAGTCTCGACGTGTCGCAGCCGGCTGTCAGCAATGCGTTGAATCGGCTCAGGCGCCTTTTGGGCGACGAGCTTTTCCTGCGCACCGCCAAAGGAATGGCGCCGACACCGTTCGCGGAACGGTTGGCGGAGCCAGTGGGCTATGCGCTCGGCGCGATCCATACGTCGCTCAACGAAAAGGTGACGTTCGATCCCGGAACGAGCCGCCGCGATTTCTCGATTGCCATGACGGACATCGGGGAGATCTATTTCCTGCCCGAACTGATGAAGCGGTTGGCGCTGACGGCGCCGGGCGTGACCATCTCCACTACGCCGACGAGCCGCCCCGATTTACACGAGCTGATGGAAAGCGGGCAGATCGATCTGGCGATCGGATTCGTCCCGGGCCTGAAGACCGGCTTCTTTCAAAGACGACTGTTTCGTCAGCGTTATGTCTGCCTGTATCGCAAACGGCACCCGCTGGCGCAAGACGGTATGACGCTGAAAGCGTTCCGTGCGGCGCATCACGTCGCTGTCGTCGCGCAAGGTACCGGGCACGGGATGGTGGACGAGGTCATTCAGCGCGCGGGCATCGTGCGGGACGTCCGCTTGCGCGTTCCGCACTTCGTCGCGGTAGGGCACATCCTGCAAAACACCGATCTCATCGCGGTGGTGCCGCAGGCCTATGCGGACAGGACGCTCGCGCCGTTCGGTCTCGAATCGGCACCGTGCCCCGTGAAAATTCCCGATATCGTGATCAACGTACTCTGGCACGCAAAAAACCATCGCGAACCCGCCAATCAATGGCTGAGGCAGATCGTGTCCGACGTGTTTTCGTTTTGAGTGCGCCGACGCCTGCGCGCAAGCCGGCAAAGCGCCGATGCTTCGCCTATGATGGGACGATGTTTCGTCCATGCGATACGCGGAGGCCAGCATGACCGATCGATTCGACGCCGTCATCATCGGCACAGGTCAATCCGGGCCCGCGCTGGCGGCGCGGCTTTCGTCGGCCGGTATGCGCGTTGCCATCGCCGAGCGCAATCTTTTCGGCGGCACGTGCGTGAACACTGGCTGCATCCCGACCAAGGCATTGGTTGCCAGCGCCTACGCCGCCCATCTGGCCCGTTGCGCCGCGGATTTCGGCGTCGATATCGGCGGTGCGATCGATGTCGATATGCGTCGCGTCAAGGCCCGCAAAGACCAGATATCCGGCAAATCGAGGACCAATGTCGAGAAATGGTTGAAAGGGCTCGAGGGTTGCACCGTCCTCGAAGGGCACGCCCGCTTCGAATCGGCCAATAGCGTGCGCGTCGGCGACCGCGTGCTCAGTGCCGAGCGCATTTTCGTCAACGTGGGCACTCGTCCCTTCATTCCCCCTATGCCGGGGCTCGACCAAGTCGACTTTCTGACCAATTCCACGATGATGGACGTCGACTTTCTGCCCGAACACCTGATCATTATCGGCGGCAGCTATATCGGCCTCGAATTCGCTCAAATGTATCGGCGCTTCGGCAGTAACGTCACGGTCGTTGAAAAAGGCCCGCGCCTGATCGGTCGCGAAGACGAGGACGTCTCTTCAGCGGTGCGCGATATTTTGGCCAAAGAAAGCGTCGGGATCGAACTGCATGCCGAGTGTATGGCAGTGGAAAAGCGCGGCGCGCATATCGCAGTCAAGCTCGACTGCCAAGGCGGCAAGCGTGAGATCGTCGGCTCGCATTTGCTCGTTGCGGTCGGACGCAAGCCGAATACCGACGACCTCGGCCTCGATCGGGCCGGTATCGCCGTCGACGAACGCGGCTACATCACGGTCGACGACCGGCTTCAGACGGCTGTTCCGCACGTCTGGGCCCTCGGCGACTGCAATGGCCGCGGGGCTTTTACGCATACGTCGTACAACGACTACGAGATCGTCGCCGATAATCTGCTCAATGGCGACAACCGTAGCGTGCGCGACCGGATTACGGCCTATGGCCTGTTCATCGACCCACCTCTCGGCCGCGCCGGCATGACGCTCGAGGAAATCCGCCGCGCGGGCCGCAAGGCGCTCATCGGCATGCGGCCTATGGAGCGCGTGGGGCGTGCCGTCGAAAAGGGAGAAACCCAGGGTTTTATGAAAATCGTCGTCGATGCCGATACGAAAGAAATCCTCGGGGCGGCGATTCTGGGCGTCGGTGGCGACGAGGCCATTCATTGCGTGCTCGATACGATGTATGCCAAAGCGCCCTACACCGTCATGCAGCGTGCGATGCATATTCATCCGACGGTATCGGAGCTGCTGCCGACGGTGCTTGGCGAGTTGAAGCCTTTGACCGATATCGATGCTGAAAGGAGGTAGCGGCGATGAGCGTGGCGCTCAATCACACTATCGTCTACGCGCAGGACAGGGATGCGTCGGCGGCGTTTTTGACGGAGATTCTAGGGCTCCCCGCGCCGACTGCGTTCGGCCCGTTTCTCGCCGTGCAGCTCAGCAACGGCGTGACGATGGACTTTCTGACATCCGGCAAACGGCCCGCCTCGCAGCACTATGCGTTCCTTGTCAGCGAGACCGAATTCGACGAAATCATGGGACGCATACGGGCCCGCAAGCTGCGGTACTGGGCCGATCCTGCCCAGCGGCGCGAGGGCGAGATCAACACGAACGACGGCGGCCGCGGCGCGTATTTCGAAGATCCGAACGGCCACTTCCTCGAGATCATTACGCGACCCTACGGCGCAGCTTGAGCAAGCGCCGTATGCCGTTCGTCGCTCGACGCAGCGCCTCGTGCCGCGCTGCGTCGTTCAATAGATCTCAGGCACGATCATTTCAGCCGGGACGGGATTTCGAATGTAGTCCTCGTTGTAGACACGCTCCGGCAGCGTAACGGCCGGGTGCTCGACCTCCTGGTACGGCACCTGGCTCAGTAGATGATGGATGCAGTTCAGGCGTGCGCGTTTCTTGTCGACGGCTTGGACGACCCACCAGCGCGCCTCCGGAATATGCGAGCGCTGCAGCATCACTTCCTTCGCCTGCGTATACGCTTCCCAACGGCGCCGGCTCTCGAGGTCCATCGGGCTCAGCTTCCATTGCTTGAGCGGGTCTTTGATGCGCGCCTGAAAGCGGATTTCCTGCTCTTCGTCGGTAATCGAGAACCAGTATTTGAGGATCTGGATACCGCTTCTCACGAGCATCTTTTCGAATTCCGGCACGGAGCGATAAAACTCTTCACACTCGTCATCGTCGCAAAATCCCATGACGCGCTCGACACCCGCGCGGTTGTACCAGCTCCGATCGAACAGCACTATTTCGCCGCCGGCCGGAAGATGGGCCACGTAACGCTGAAAATACCATTGCGTGCGCTCGCGGTCGCTCGGCGCAGGCAAGGCAGCCACACGGCACACGCGCGGATTGAGCCGCTGCGTAATGCGTTTGATCGCGCCGCCCTTGCCGGCCGCATCGCGTCCTTCAAAGATGACAACCAGGCGATGGCCCGTTGCCACAATCCAGTCCTGCAGCTTGACCAGTTCGCCCTGCAACCGGAACAGCTCGCGAAAATAGTGCTTGCGCGCCTCGCGTGCTTCGGGCGAAAGCACGCCCGCACCGTCAAGAAGCCGGTCGTCCACTTCCATTTCGACTTCTTCGTCGTAGGCGTCGATGAGGTCCTCGTGGAGACGGCGCTGCCGCTCGTCGAGCGCGAACGTGTCGGATCTCGGATCCTCTTCCTTCATGGCGATTCTCCCAATGCAATGCGCGGCGGCGAATATGGACGGTCCAACCCGCCCCGATTTTCGGGGCGGATCATGACGACCATATTACCCGGGGCGCTTCGCTCCGGTTCCGGGCCCATGCACGCTCGTCACGCCACCAGCTGCCCCCTGTCCTGCTTGGCCGTCCGATTGTTCACCGCAGAACGCCAAGGCTCCCCGCCCTCCAACGCGGGCGTGGATTCGAAGAGCTCGGCGATCCACTCCGCAAATACGCGCACTTTCGCGGACAAATGCCGGTTATGCGGATAAACGATCGAAATGGGCTTTGGCTTCGGATTGCAATCGGGCAAGACTTCTTTCAACGAGCCGTCGATCAAATGCGGCAACACCATGAAAAGCGTCGGCTGAATCAGGCCGAATCCTTCCAAGCCGCAGGTGACATAGGCATCCGAATCGTTGACCGTGACAACGCCATTCATCTTCACTTCCACCGGCTTGCCGTCGATCAGAAACACCCACGGTACGGCGCGTCCGTCATGGCTCGCGCGGTAGTTGACGGCACGATGCGAAACGAGATCGGCGATGCTTTGCGGCGCGCCATAGCGCTCGAGATAACCTGACGACGCGCATGTGACCCGCCGCAACATCCCGATGCGACGCGCCACCATCGAAGAATCCTCGAGCGGGCCGATTCGAATCATGCAATCGACGCCTTCTTCGACCGGATCGACGGCACGGTCCGACAACCCGAGATCGAGCGTGATGTCCGGATAGCGCTGGTGAAAAAGCGGCAACGCCGGAATCACGAGCCGCCGCCCGAGCGCGCCCGGCATATGGACGCGCAGCATGCCGCCCGGTTTGCGATTGCCTACCTGAAAGCTCGCGTCGGTCTCCGCGATCTCCGCAAGAATCTTGATGCAGTGCTCGTAGTACGCCGCGCCATCGGAGGTGAGCGCCAGCCGCCGTGTCGTGCGATTCATCAAACGCACGCCCAGCACCGCTTCGAGATTCTGAATGACGGTCGTGACGGTCGCGCGCGGTATGCGCAGCGTTTCCGCCGCCCGCGTGAAGCTGTTCGCCTCCACCACGCGGGTAAAGACTTCCATCGCCTGTAGCCGGTCCATGCTCGCCCTCCGAATAGCCAACAGTCGAGAATAGGTCAACGAGCGGGCGCGACACAAGTCTCCGGCTCCGTAACGCCTCGCGGGAGGCCGCGCCGTTCCTCCGGAGAAACGCACATCGATTTGATCGATTCGATCAAAATAAGGGTTTACACATAGTTGAAACGACCGATCCGGTCGTCTAACATGCTCCCATCGATCACCGGCGAGGGCTTCATTAGCGCACGCTAGTGCGACGCTCCTCCCACGCACCGCATCGGATTGACCGAACCGATCAAAACAATGCACCCGCGATCGGGCGCACCATCGAGCAGGAGATATATCAGTGGCATTCAAAGGAATCGTGCCCGCGCTGATCACACCGATGACGCCGGACGAAGAAATCGACGAGCAAGGACTCCGGACGCTCGTCGACAAGCTCATCGAGGCGGGCGTACACGGTCTTTTCGTGCTGGGTACCAATGGCGAGTTCATTTCGCTCTCGGAACCGGAGAAGCTTCGGATCGCGCGCATTGCCGTGGATCAGGCACGTTCGCGCGTGCCCGTCATTGCCGGCACCGGCGCCTACGCCACGCGTGATGTGATCGCGCTCAATCGCAAAATGGAAGACGTCGGCGTGGACGCCGTTTCGGTCATTACGCCCTATTTCAACGGTGCCACGCAGGCGGAACTGTTCACGCATTACGAGCGCATCGCGCGCGCCACTGCGCTGCCCGTCATGCTCTATACGATTCCGGCCAAAGCGGGCGTTACGTTGAATGTGGATACCGTTCGGCGTCTGGCCGACATCCCCAACATTCGCGGCATCAAGGACAGCGGCGGAGATTTCGATCGGCTCTTGCAATTGATCGCGTTGCGCCGCGACGACTTTGCCGTGTTCACGGGCACCGACTCGATGATCCTGTGGACATTGATCGCAGGCGGCGACGGCGCGGTTGCCGCCACCACGAACGCCGTGCCCGGCGTCGTCATGTCGATTTGGAACGACTTTCAACGTGGCGACATCGCGGCCGCGCGGCGGGCGCAGGAATCGCTGCGCCCATTGCGCGAAGCGTTCGCGCTGGGGACGTTGCCCGTCGTGTTGAAGGCCGCCGCGCAGATGCTCGGGATGCCTGCAGGACCGGCGCGCGCGCCCGCGCAACCGCTCGATGCCGCGGCCCGCGAGCGGCTCGCGAAAGCGATCGAGCACTATCCGCGCATGGATTGACAGACAGTCTTCACGCCTTCATTCGATCCGAAAATCCTTGTCCCCCCTATGAATCCGGCTTACCACTTCCAAACAGTCAGGCACATCGTGCACGGATCCGGCAGTCTGGAGCAGTTGCCCGAGAAGCTCGCCCTGCTCGAGCGTCCCATCCGCCGCATCGCCTTCATCACGCAGCCGGCCATGGAACGCAACGGTGTCGCTGCGCGCGTCGTCGCGGCGCTCGAATCGAAGGATATCCAGGTCCTGACGGTACGCGATGTCGAGCCCGAGCCGACTATCGAAAACGTCGAGACCGTATTCGGCGAGCAGATCGCGCCGTTCGCGCCCGACGCGGTCTTGTCGATCGGCGGCGGCAGCGTGCTCGATGCGGCGAAGCTCTTCGCGGCGCGCATGACGAATCGCGAGCCGTTGCGCGACTGGCTTGGCATCGATCGCATCGGCTCGCCCGGCATCCCGCTGATTCTCGTGCCGACAACCGCCGGCACCGGCTCCGAAGTCACGCCCAATGCCATCGTCACGCTACCGGACGAGGCGCTCAAGGTGGGCATCGTGAGCCGTCATCTGCTGCCGCAACTGGTGATCCTCGATGCGACGCTCACGCTCGGTCTGCCGCAGCCGATTACCGCGGCAACCGGGATGGACGCATTCATTCACGCGCTCGAATCCTATATCTCGACGAAGGCCAATCCGATCAGCGATATGTATGCGATGGAATCGATGCGCCTGATCGGCGCGAACATCGTCGACGCATATCGGAACGGCAGCTCGCTTGTAGCGCGCGAGGCGATGCTGCTCGGATCGATGTACGGCGGTCTCGCCCTCACGGCCGCAGGGACCGCGGCCGTGCATGCGCTCGCCTACCCGCTCGGCGGGATGTTCAATATCACGCACGGTGTCGCGAATTCGATGCTGTTGCCGCACGTCATGCGATTCAATCGCGATGCGATCGTCGGGCGCCTTGCCAACGTGGCGCGCGCGCTTGGACTGTCCGCTCATGGCGATGACGACGCGGCAGCAGCCGACAGCCTGCTCGCATCGATCGGCACCTGGACCGAGGTCATGGCCATCCCGCAGGATTTGCGCGCGTTCGGTGTATCGGAAGCCGATGTGCAGCCGCTGGCCGAAGCGGCACTCAAAGTGAAGCGGCTGCTCGGCAACAACCCGAAACCCCTCGATCTCGAAGACATCAAGGGGATTTACAAGCGGCTGCTCCCATGACTTCGTCCGCGCAACGGCAGGCGCCGAAACTTCTCGTCGTCGGCGACGATCTGTCCGGCACCGCCGACAGCGCCGTTGCCTGCGTCCGCTGCGCGATGCGTGCGCGCGTCGTGCTCGACACCCATGGCGCAACGAATTCAGCGTCATCGGCGTCTCCGTGCGCCGCGAACGAACACGTCGATGTGTTGGCGGTCGATACCGATTCGCGTCGATTGGTCGCATCGGAAGCAATGGCCGTCACCGCCGAGGCATGGCGGGTACTCGGCGCCGGCCGGCGTCTTTTCAAAAAGATCGACTCGACGCTGCGCGGCAATATTGCCGCCGAGATCTGTGCGCTGACCGATCGTGCAGGCATGGCCATCGTCGCACCTGCGTTCCCGCACGCCGGACGCACCACGCGTAACGCACGACAAATGGTGTTCGGTGTGCCGGTCGAAGAGTCGGAGCTCTGGCGCAACGAAGGCATCGTCGGCAAAGGCGATTTGCAAGCGATGCTCTCCGTTGCGGGCCTGCGCGTGGGGACCGTCGGCCTGTCCGGCATTCGCAACGGGCCGACCGCGCTCGCTGCGACGCTGGCTTCGCATCGAACGAGCGGCGTGCAGGCCGTCGTCTGCGATGCGGAGACGGATGACGATCTGCGTTGTATCGCACAAGCTTCGATAGCGCTCGATCAAGTGTTCTGGGCCGGTTCCGCGGGGTTGGCCGCGCCGCTTTTCGAAGCGCTTTGCGAAGCGGCTGCCAGCACGGCACCTTCCGCATCTCCCGCACCTTCCGCCGAAACCCTGCCGGGTTCGGCTGCGCTGCGATCGGGACTGCATCGATCGCCGCGCGGGGTACTCGTCGTCGTAGGCAGCATGTCCAGTGTGTCCCATCGTCAAGTCGCCATGCTGCAGGCCAATGCAGCCGGCTCGATCGAACGCATCGACATCGACGCTACGGCACTGACCGAGCCGGCCCATCCCGACGCCCTCGCACTGGCCGATCGTGTCGGGCAGGCATTGGCGGCAGGACGCCATGTCGTCGTCTCGCTCGGGCAGGATCAGCGGCTCGATGCGGCCGACGGTGCGCGCTTCGTCAACCATCTGGCTGCCCATCTCGTGCCCGCCGCAGTTCACGCGGCAGCGCTCCTCGTCACCGGCGGCGAGACCGCGCGCGCCCTGCTTTCGGCAATGGGCGTGCGCTCGCTCGCCGTCGCCGAGGAACTCGAATCGGGCGTCGCGCTGCTCGTGGCGGACGAGGGCGAGTGCCGCGGTCTGGCCGTCGTCACGAAGGCCGGCGGCTTCGGCGAGCCCGACACACTTTACCGAGCCTGGCGCCGGCTCGTCGCCTTTCGAGAGGAGGGTGCCTTGGCATCGCCATCATTCACCGAAGAGGAAACCATGACATATCGTCCGGTAATCGGCATCACGATGGGCGATGCTGCCGGCGTGGGACCCGAGATCATCATGAAGAGCCTCGCGCATCGTTCCGTGTACGACGGCTGCCGGCCGCTCGTCATCGGCGATGCCAGGCGCCTCGTCGATGCGGGACAACGCGTCGGCGTCGAATTGCGCGTTCGCGCCATCGCCGAACCGAGCGAAGCGCGCTTCGCTTTCGGCGAGGTCGATTGCATCGATCTCGGCCTGATTCCACCCGATCTGCCCTACGGCAAGCTCTCGGCCATCGCGGGCGACGCGGCCTACCGCTACATCGCGCGCACGGTAGCGCTGACTTCGTCGGGTGCGCTCGATGCCATTTGCACGGCACCGCTGAACAAGGAAGCCCTGCACGCCGGCGGCCATATTTTCCCGGGCCATACCGAAATGCTCGCGCATCTGACCGGCATTCCCGAAGTGTCGATGATGCTCGTCGCGCCACGCCTGCGCGTCATTCACGTCACGACGCATATCGGGCTTCTCGACGCCATCGCGCGCATCGAGCCGGGCCTCGTTCAGCGCACCATCGAGCGGGCTCACGACACGCTGGTACGTGCGGGGATCGACGAGCCGCGCATCGGCGTGTGCGGAATCAATCCGCACGCGGGCGAGAATGGCCTGTTCGGCTACGGCGAAGAAGAGGAAAAGATCATGCCCGCGATCGAGGTGCTGCGCGAACGCGGATGGAATGTGGAAGGTCCGCTGCCGGCCGATACGCTTTTCTTCCGGGCGGGACGAGGCGATTTCGATGTCGTCGTCGCGATGTACCACGATCAGGGCCATGGCCCCGTCAAGGTGATGGGGCTCGAGGCGGGCGTCAACGTGACGGTCGGGCTGCCCGTCATTCGCACCTCCGTCGATCATGGCACCGCCTTCGACATCGCGGGTAAGGGTATCGCGGACGAACGCAGCATGCTGGAAGCGCTGAAACAGGCACAAGACCTGGCAACGCGACGCGCCGTTCAGGCGGCTTGAACGCAACGCAAAGGTTGGACGCAGCTCGCCGCGTCCAACCTGGCGCCGAATAAAGTCAACCGGCAGGAGACATTCATGAACCGATTCACCGTGTGGGATACGGCCGTCATCGTCGCGATGGTTGCCGTTTATATCGTCGTGACGACCTGGATCAGCCTGCGGCTGCGCAGCAAGACAAACGAGCAATTCATGGTGGCCGGTCGCTCGATGCCGACGATCGTCGTCGCCATTCTTCTGATGTCCGAGTTCATCGGTGCGAAATCGACGGTCGGTACCTCGCAAGCGGCGTTCAGCGTGGGCCTCGCGGCGTCGTGGTCCGTCATCGCCGCGTCCATCGGCTTCCTGCTTTTTGGACTGTTCATGGCGAAGCGGCTTTATCGCTCGGGCGAGTTCACCATTTCGGGTTTCATCGCGCAGAAATACGGCAATGCGGCCAAGCTCGTCGTCTCCGCGATCATGATCTATGCGCTGTTCATCGTGAACGTGGGCAATTACGTCAGCGGCGCGGCCGCCATTGCAACGGTGATGCGTGTGAATCTGCCTACCGCCGCGCTGATCACGGCGGTCGTCAGTACGCTTTACTACGCCTATGGCGGATTGAAGAGCGTCGCCTATGTGACCATTCTGCACAGCGCGGTCAAGCTGCTGGGCATCGCCGTTCTCGTCTGGGTCGCATGGTCGATGACGGGCGGGATCAGCGCGATGAGTCATTCGATGCCGGCCCATTACTTCAGCTGGAACGGCACGCTGAGCGGCAGCAAAATCGGTGCGTGGGTCATCGGTACCGCGGGCGCGATCTTCTCGACGCAATTCATCATTCAGGCGATCTCCGGCGCACGCTCCGCGGACGAAGCCCGGAATTCGACCTTGATCGCCGCGGCGCTTTGCGTGCCGATCGCGCTTGCGTTGGGATTCATCGGCGTCTCGGCGAAGTTCCTGTTCCCGAGCATGAAGAGCCTTTACGCGCTGCCGATTTTTCTACAGCATATGCACCCGCTGCTTGCCGGCCTCGTGACGATTTCGCTCGTGGCATCGATCTTCGTCAGCGTCAGTACCGTCGCGCTCGCGATCGCATCGCTGATCGTCAAGGATTTCTATGTGCCGCGTTATCGGCCCACGCCTGAGCGCGAGTTGCAGATGACACGGAATATCTCGTTCGTCGTCGGTTTCGTGCCGCTCATCTTCGTGCTGTTCGTCCCGCAAATTCTGGCGCTTTCGTTCTTCACGCGCGCGCTCAGGCTATCGGTCACCGTTGTTGCCCTGATCGGCATCTATCTGCCGTTCTTCAGCAGCACCCGCGGTGCCATCGTCGGGATGGTGCTGGCCACCGTCGCGACGACGGTCTGGTATCTGCTCGGCAATCCGTTCGGTCTCGACAACATGTATATCGCGCTGGTCGTACCCGCGCTCGTCATGGTGGCGGAACGGCTCATCCCATCGTCGTCGCAGCGGCAAACCGCACTGCGCTGACGCGCGGCTCATTACACCGTTACACCGATATACCGATACCGCTTCACCGCTTACAGGACCTGCGATGACGAATCAATCGACGTTGCCCATCGAGGCGTCGTCCATGCCGGGCCGGCTGCATCCCGCACCGGGCGACACAGGGCGCATCGATGCCTATCTTCCCGCTGCGACCGTGCAAAGCCACGCGGCCAATCTACTCGCGCTGACGAATGGCGATTTGCTATGCGTCTGGTTCGGTGGCACGCAGGAAGGCGTACCCGATATCTCGATCTATTTGTCGAGGCTCGTTGCGGGAAGTTCGAGATGGACCCATCCGGTCAAACTGTCTGACGACCCGACACGCTCCGAGCAAAACCCCGTCCTGTTCGCCGCGCCCGACGGCAAGCTCTGGTTGCTCTACACGGCGCAGTTGTCGGGCCATCAGAATACGTCGATCGTTCGGCGCCGCGTCTCCGACGACAACGGCCACACGTGGGGACCCATCGATACGCTCTTCGAGCGGCCCGGCACGTTCGTGCGTCAGCCGATCGTCGTCGCGCGCGATGGCGCATGGCTGTGCCCTGTCTTCATGTGCCGCGTGGCGCCGGGCGAACGATGGTCCGGCAACGACGATATCAGTGTCGTGATGCGCTCCGTGGACAACGGCCGCAGTTGGTCCGAGCATGAAGTGCCCGGCAGTGTCGGGTGCGTGCATATGAATATTCAGTCGCTGAACGACGGCACGATGATTGCGCTTTTTCGGAGCCGCTGGGCCGATCATATCCACCTGAGCCGTTCGTCGAACGGTACCGACTGGAGCGAACCGCGCGCGCTCGCCTTGCCGAACAACAATTCTTCGATCCAGTTCACAGCGCTTGCGAACGGTCATCTCGCGCTCGTGTTCAACAACAGCAGTGCAGCGAACAGCACGGCCCGGCGCGCATCGCTTTACGACGATATCGACGATGCGGAAGACAGCGGAACGCTGCGCACGCAGTCGGCGTCCACTCGCGGAACGGCATTCTGGGGCGCGCCGCGCGCACCGATGACGCTCGCCCTTTCAATCGATGGCGGGCGCTCATGGCCTGCGATGCGCAACCTGGAAACGGGCGACGGTTATTGCATGACCAACAATTCGTCGGATCGGCTCAATCGCGAGTTCTCGTATCCCTCGATCGTTCAGTCGCGAGACGGGCGACTGAACATCGCCTTCACCTACTTCCGCCAGCGCATCAAATATGTCTGCGTGACCGAGGAGTGGGTCGCGGCAAAGACGGAGCAGGTATGATGCCGAGGTCGCATCCTGTCTCGGCTCTGAGCACCCCATGAAAGTTGCGCGTCGTCGCGAAGCCATGTTGCAAGCCGTATTGAACGGCATGACCGAAGTCTCGGCCCTGTGCGAGCACTTCGGCATTTCCGAAGTCACCGTACGGCGCGATTTGCGCGCGCTGGCCGATAACCGGCTCATCCTGCGCACCTACGGCGGCGCAGCGTCCGTCAGCACCCACGCACCGGAAGAATCTCTCGACGAGCGCCGCCATAGCTTTCCGGCGGAAAAAGAAGCGATCGGCCGGGCCGCCGCCGCGCATGTCGCTGAAGGCGACACCATCTTTCTCGACAGCGGCACGACGACGGCGGCACTGGCCCGCGCACTCGCGAACCGCAAGGACATCCATGTCGTGACCAACAATCTGCTCGTCGTGCAGACATTGGCGACGAGTGGCGTGCCGCTGACACTGGTGGGTGGCGAGGTCCGCGAGCCCAGCATGAGTACGCTTGGGCCGCTTGCCCAACTGACGCTGAGCCGTATCAGTGTCGACAAAGCGTTCATGGGTGCCGACGGCGTGGTACCCGGGCGCGGGCTGTGCGAGGCCACTGCGGACCAAGCGTGGCTCAAGGAATGTCTGATGCGGCAAGCGGCAAACATTTACGTGCTGGCCACGTCCGACAAACTCAATCGCGACAGTCAGCAGCACTGGGCACCGATCGAAGGACCCTGGACGCTGATAACCGATGCCGATGCCTCGCATGCGGGGACACGAGCATTTGCGGGCATGGTCGGACTCACGATCGAATCGGTTCGGGTGGCAGGCTCGGCCGCGGCGTAGCGGCACGACGCAATCTCGACCCGTCTCGACGCGGTCAAAAATTCATCGCCACAGACGCACGCCCGAGGGAATAGAACGACGGGCCTGCCGGTATTTCAGACGTGCCTGGATCAGAGCGGCACGAATTCCCGACACGCGGTGCACCGCACGGTGCAGTGTCGGTCCGTCATGAATACCGGTAGGAGAACGCCATGAAGATACTGATTGCAATTCCCGTTGCTGTTTTGGCGCTATGCGCCGCCGAGGCTTGGGCGGGCGACGATGCGGGTGCGAACGCGTCGGTCTCGGACAACACCGCGGCGATGACCACCGAATCCGTCGGCGGTACGACGGGCGGCATGAGCGGCAGCGGCGCGCTCGTTGGTAAAACTCGCGAGCAGGTGTACCAAGAATTACTGCGTGCCCAGCAAGACGGCACCATCGATCGCATGAATGCCTTCTATGGCGGAGGCAACTGAAGCAGTCCGTTCAGTCGGACGAGGCGGTTGATCCGATCAAACCAAACTTGCGCCGGTCGGCGATGCGCGCGCGCTACCGGCAGCGAAAGTCCTCTTGACGATCACGGCCGCATGCGCGGCACTCGCTCAGCGATATCGCGCGCGCGAGGCCGCGCGCGCGGGCACACTCCTTGCGCCTCTTCGCACGCCCAAGGAAACAGACGCGAGACGATCGTCCCCATGCCGCCGAACGGACGCTTCGCACCCTGCTCCTTGTGTGTTTTGCACCACACATATGACATATCGTTCGTATCGCCCAGCCATCGGGTTGCCACCGATACGCGGCCGGATTAAATTGTCCCGTCGACTTTGAACATGAGGCTCAACTATCGGGGTCGGAGTAAGCGATGTACAAGACGACGCAAGAAGAATCCCGCAGTCTCGGCGCGGCGCCCGATTGGGCCGCGCCGAATGCGCACGCCGCCGCGGAATTCGATGAACAGATGAGCGCGCCGCGCGCAGGATTCGTGCGGCCGGCCCTATTGGCGGTTTCGGCCGCCTCGCTTGCGCTGGGCGTGGCGGGAACCGTGGCGTACGGCGTCTGGTTCAATCACGATCAGCGCATTTACGCGAATGCGATGGAAAGCGCGCGACGCGCGTTGCGGCTCAACGATCGACCGCCCCCGATCCAGGCAACCGCTGGCATCGTGCTGCCTCAGCCGACACTCACGCCGCAGTTGACCGAGCGTGCCGCGCCAGCGCAAGCTGCTGCGCCGGCACCCGCTCCGCCCGCGGTCGCAGCGGCGCAGCCCGAGCCGCCCCACCCCGCTCCGGCCCCGGCCAAACGCACGACGGTATCCACGCGCGCCGAGGCGCCGGCCCGCGCCAAGACGAGCCACAATCCCTTTAGGAAGATCGCTGCGTTTTTCCGTCCGTCCAACTATCGCCACCATGGCACACGACGTCAGCCAGACGCCTTCGGTCGCCCATAGCGCACCGCCACCATGGCGCCCCTGGGATGGGCACGCCCCCGCCCCGCGGTTGCGGGCCGGCCCTCGCGTCATGGCGATTGCCTCGCTGAGTTTTCTTCTGATCGGCTTTTTCTTTTTGGCACTGCAAATAAAGGCAATCTTTTCGGATCAGTTGAAACAGGAATACGTGGGGCTCGTGTTCGAAGCGATCGAACGCGCGGAAGCGGCCCGCACCACCGTCAGCGAAGCCACGCAAACGCGAGACATCGACGATATTTCCGCTGCTGCCTATCAAGCTGCCCGCGCCAGTCTCGACAACCGTCTGAAAACGCTTGCCGCACTCGTGAATGCAAGCCCGTTCGAGACGTCGCGCATTCCCGAGTCCGCGATTTCGCCCAGCGCCACGCTCGACGATACGCGCACACTGCTCGATTTCACGGCTGCGTACTGGCGCGCCCAGCGCGATCGCACCACAGCGGATATGCGCACACGGCTCTCGCGCGTGGCGGATGCACTGATCGTGCTGTCCGCGGTCCTCTTCGGCGCGCTGATGACTGCGCTCGTCATGTATTCCGCGCGCAATCGGCAATTGGCCCATGAATCGCGGGAATTCAAGCAAGCCGCATTGCACGATGCCCTGACCGGCTTGCCGAATCGGCGCAGACTGCTCGATGCGATCGAAGTCGCCGCGGCGAAGTCGGTGCAGGCGGCCGAGAACGGCCGGCCCCGAAAGTTTGCCGTCCTCTACATCGATCTCGATGGATTCAAAGCCATCAACGATACGCGTGGACATCGTGCCGGCGACGAGCTTCTCGTCGCCGTGGCCAAACAATTTCAGCACGTGCTGCGCGTGACCGATGTAGTCGCGCGCATCGGCGGAGACGAATTCGCCGTGCTCGTGCAGGAGTTCGTGAACGAAACGCAATTGGCCGCGATCGCGCAACGACTCATGAAAGCGGTGAGCGAGACGGCGGACCGCCTGGGCGTCGGCTTCGTGACCGCGAGCATCGGCATCGCCAGTTGTCCCGATCCGATCAGGGATCACGACCGTCTCATTGCCGCGGCCGACGAAGCCATGTATCAGGTCAAGCGCACAGGAAAGAGCCGCTATGCGTTCGCGGCTCCCGCATCGAACGCCGCGTCCTGATCTCCGTTCGCCTCGAGTTCTTGCCGAGAGTGCGCTGCGCCTGAACTCTCCGCTCTATGCGATATGCGCCGCAAAACCCGACTGGCCCGGCGCGACCTCGTCACGCAGCGTCAATTCGGGTATAGCGTAATCGCCTCCATTTTGCGGGCGAAACGCAATCGGCTTGGTGGTCCACAGTTCGTCGAGGCGGCCACGCAGCGCGTCGCATATCGACGCATACTTTGCCTCGTCGATCTTGCCGGTCCGAAAGACTGTAAACGGCGGCAAAACATCGAAGCCGGGGTAGTACAGGATGCCGTGATGAATCGGGAACAGCAGGTCGTTTATCGGCCCGTTGACGCCGCGAGCGCTGTAGTGCGACTCCCAGCCGCCTGCCGTCACGAGCAGCATCGCGCGCTTGCCCACCATGACACCTTCGCCGAAGCGGTCGCCCCAACGTCGATCCGAGTGCTCGCCCACGCCATAGCCAAACCCGTACGCATAGACGCGTTCGACCCAGCCCTTCATGATCGCGGGCATCGAGTACCACCAGAGCGGGAATTGGAAAATGACCGCATCCGCCCAACGCAGTTTCTCTTGCTCGCGCACGACGTCGTCCGGTTGGGTACCGCTTTCGAACGCATGCTTTGAAGCGAGCGAGGGGGTGAAGCGAGCGCCTGGCTCGAGATCGACGAAATCATCGGTATCCAGGGTCGCCTTCCACTTCATCGCATATAAATCGGAGACTTGCACCTCATGCCCTGTGTTGCGCAGGTGACGGACAGCGAAACGATTGAGCGAGCCATTCAGCGACTGGGGCTCCGGATGGGCATAGACGATCAGGACATTCACGACGGCACCTTTTTCGATTGGCGGAATGTCGGCAGGATAGTGGTCACCCGAGGCATAATGGAAATGAATTCCATTGATTTCAGGTATTGGCGTGGTTAATCTCCGCAAGCTCGATTTGAATCTGCTGATGACGCTGGACGTGCTTCTTTCGGAGTGCAACGTCACACGAACTGCTAAGCGGCTCCATCTTTCGCAGCCATCGGTCAGCGTCCATCTGGCCAAACTCAGGGAGATATTCGGAGATCCGCTACTGCTGCCGGGCGCTCGCGGCATGCGCCCGACCGCTCGCGCGCTGGCGTTGCGCGAGCCGCTGCGGCGTGCTCTGGAAGCGCTCGAACATGCCATCTCGCCGGCGGCACCTTTCGACCCGGCTCTGGCCGACCATACGTGGCGCGTGGCCGCCACCGACTACAGCGAAATGACCGTTTTGCTACCGGTGCTGAGCGGTCTGCGCGCGGCAGCACCGGGCACCCGGCTCGCGGTAGTGGAGATGGTGCCCGCGGACTTCGCGCGGCAGGCGGCCGAGGGGCTGATCGATCTCGCGTTCCATACGCGTGACAATGCACCGTCCGGCTTACGCAGCCGCCTGCTCTTTGCGGAGCGATACGTGCTCGTCGGCCGGCAGGGACATCCGCGCCTCAAAAGACGGCTCACGCTCGCCCAGTTCTGCGCGCTCGAGCATGTGATCGTGTCGCCGGATGGCGGTGGTTTTCACGCGGCCACCGATAAAGCGCTGGCCGCGAAAGGCATGGCGCGCCGCGTCGCGCTTTCCGTGCCGCATTTCACGTTCGTGATGTCGGTGCTGACCAATACCGATCTCGTTGCAATGCTGCCGGCGCGCCTCGTGCAAAACACGGACGTGTTGCGTATCGTCGAAGCCCCGCTGGAAGTACCTGGCTACGAGATGATGATGCTTTGGCACGAGCGCTCGCATCGGGATCCAGCGCATCGCTGGCTGCGTGAGTACATTGCGGGTTCGGTTTAGGTCGATCCCATGCTGTAACCGCTGCGACGCATCGGTGCAGGCTTCGAGCGTTTGCCGCGTTCGGGAAATGCTTCCCCAAACGCAGCGAACGCAGTGAACGCGGCGAACCCTCAAACCGTGACGACAATTTTCCCGAACTGTTCGTTCGATTCGAGGTATCGATGCGCCTCGACGATATCGTCGAATGCGAACGTCCGATCGACGACCGGTTTCAGTTTCCCCGATGAAAGCCCTGCCAGGATGAAGCGTTTCGCCTCGGCAAAGCGTTGAGCGTCGAGTATGACGCGCTTATAGGTATAGCCATGAACCGCGATCCGCTTGCTCAGCATGGCGAAAAGCGGCATGGCGGTAGGCTCCGGGCTCAGCGCGCCATATTCGAGCACGATTCCATCGTTGCATACCACGTCCGCCAGCTCGGTCAGCATCGGACCGGCGATGGGATCGAACGCGACGCGTACCCCCGCCCCTTTCGTGATCTCTTTCACCCGTTCCGCCAGACTCTCTTCCTGCGTCGCGATCACGAAGTCAGCGCCGCATCCGAGCAGCGCATCGCGCTTCGCATGCGTGCGCGTCGTCGCAATCACGGTCGCGCCAACCAGCTTGGCGACCTGAATCGCTGCAATGCCGACACTGCTCGATGCGGCCGTCACGATCACGGCATCCTTCGGCCCAAGTTTGGCGATGTCGACGAGCGCGCCCCAGACCGTCACATACGGCATCCAGATCGCGGTCGCCTGCACCCAGTCGAGCCCTGCCGGGTGCTTCACGACGAAATCGGCCGGTACGTTGATCGTTTCGCCATAGGTGCCCCAGCGCGTAATGGAAGACGGCGGCACGACTCCGACAGCATCGCCAATCGCCACATTCTCGACGCGCGCACCGAGCGCGGTCACGACGCCGGATGCCTCATAGCCCAGCCGCGCAGGAAAGACGGCCGTTTCGACATAGCGTCCTGTTCTGAACATCGACTCCGCCCGGTTGAGCCCAATGGCCTTGACCTGCAGCGTCACCTCGTCTGGGCCCGGCGCAGGCACAGCGACTTCTTCGATCTTCAAAACTTCGGGACCGCCATTCTGATGAAAGCGCACGACACGCGACATGATCGATCTCCTGTTCAATTTAGGAGGACTCAATATAATTCGACGCATCGGCGCGATAAATCGCGCGTTCAACGCATCTATCGAAACAGGTGGTTTCGAATCATGGATCGACTCACGAGCATGTCCGTCTTCGTCAAGGCCGCGGAAACCGGCTCGTTCGCGGCCGCGGGAGCGGCGCTCGGGCTGTCCTCTCAGATGGTTGGCAAACACGTGCGTCTGCTTGAACAACGCTACGGCATGCGCCTCATCAATCGGACGACGCGCCGCCAGAGCCTCACGGAGGCCGGGCAGGCCTTCTACGAACGCAGCAAATCGGTGCTGGCCGAGATGGATGCCGTGGACGCGCTCGCCGCCAATTTGCAAGCCACGCCGCGCGGCAAGCTGCGCGTCAACGCGCCGGTCAGCTTTGGCGCATACAGCCTCACGCCCATGCTCGCGCGGTACCTGCGTCGATATCCGGACGTGCAGATCGATCTCACGTTGAGCGACCGGATCGTCGATTTCGTCGATGAAGGCTACGATGCGGTGATCCGTGTGGCGCAGTTGCCGGACTCCGGGCTGATTGCACGAGCGCTCGCGCCGTATCGGCTTTTGCCGTGCGCGGCGCCCGCCTATCTCGCCGAGCGCGGCTCGCCCCGGCACCCCCGCGACCTTGCCGATCACGAGTGCCTCGGCTTCAGCTACTGGGCCCGTCCGCCGATTGCCGAATGGGAATTCACCGGACCCGATGGACGCCACATGGTGCAGGTCAAAAGCCGGCTTGCCATCAATAATGGGCAAGCATTGCGGATGGCCGCACTCGAGGGCCTCGGCATCATTCTTCAACCATGGGAGCTGCTGCGCGACGATGTCGAGTCCGGACGGCTCGTGCGGTTGCTGCCCGAATACGAAACACCGGCGCGCCCGATGCACCTGCTTTTCTCGCCGGACCGCCGCCCCACTCCCAAGCTACGCAGCTTCGTCGATTTCATTACCGAAACATTCGGCTAAGTCTGCAACGTCTGCACTACAATCGAGTGCCACGCAGTGCCCGCCCCGTTCCGCCCCATCTTCGACGAACCGTAAAAGAGGCGCTATGAACGCAGCCGCAATCACCGCATCGCCGCAGGCGCCGTCCCCCATCCGGCACGTATTCGTGCTGATGCTCGAGAACCGGTCGTTCGATCATCTGTTCGCGCTGTCGGGCATTCCCGGCATCGTCGCGGCCAACTCCGAGGACACCAATACCTACGAGCGTATGCAATATTCGTTTGGCGGCGGCGCGCCCGCTCAGATGCCGACGGATCCAGCGCACGAGTTCGCGGATGTCGTCGAGCAACTATGTGGCGCCGGAGTCCAGTATCGCGCCGGCGAACCGTATCCGGCCATCGACAACTCCGGCTTCGTTGCAAACTACGCAACGACGGGTGCCGAAGGCGCGCGACTATCCGGGGCCGATGTCGGCAAAGTGATGCAGGGCGTCGATATCCGCACACAGGCGCCGACGCTGTTCGAATTGGCGAGCGAATTCGTGCTATGCGACGGCTGGCACGCATCGATGCCCGGGCCGACATGGCCGAACCGCTTTTTTCTGCATGGCGCCTCGTCCGCCGGGCTCGAGCATTCTCCAACCAGGCAGGAAATGGCGGAATGGGAAACGACTAACGGTTTCCCCTATCCCAAGGGTTCGATCTTCGATGCGCTGGGCAAAGGCAACTACCGGCTCTATCAGGATCAGTCGGGACCGCCCCTGGGCCACGTGCCGCAAGTGGCTTCGTTAAAGGGCATCGAATTTTTCGATGTCGAGGATCTCGCCCACTTCGAAGCCGACCTCGCGGCGGGCTATACCGCGCGCTACACGTTCATCGAACCGTGCTATGGCGACATCGTGCACGACACCTATGAAGGAGGCAGCTCGCAGCATCCGATGGACGGCCTTGCCGGTGGCGACCGGCTCGCCGCGCGCATCTATAACGCCATCCGCAACTCGCCGCTATGGACCAGCAGCCTCTTTGTCATCCTCTATGACGAACATGGCGGCTTTTACGATTCCGTCAAACCGGGCACCGCCGTCCCGCCGAACGACGGCGCATCTGCAACGCTGAACGCGAGCGGCTTCGGCTTCGACATCTACGGGGTACGCGTTCCAGCGATCGTCGTATCGCCGTGGGTCGCTCGAGGACATGTCGATCAGACGGTCTACGACCACAGTTCGATTCCTGCGACGCTGGAGCGCCTGTTCGGCCTCGCGCCGCTGACCGATCGGGATCGCCACGCCAAAGACCTGCTGACGCTCGTCACGACGACGTGCCGTAACGACTGCCCACAAAGGATTGGCTCATGACCCCGACCGCCTCCACCCATCCGCGCGACGACGAACACGTCCCCGACGGCAGCAGCCTGATGGGATTCCTGCATGTGCTCAGGAAAGGCCATATCGCGCTCGTTGGGCGCGAGGCGGCGCACCGGCGCTTTGAACAAGTGCACACACGCGCACATGCGAGGCAGTACATCGAGGAATTGATGCCGCAGCTCATGCACGAGCGCAATCGTCGGCGACACGCCCGCTAGCAAGAACGCGAGCGCGTCGCATGCACGTCATATCGCCTTGGAAAGCGACTGCCCCAACATCAGTAGCTCATCGAACTGCGTAATGAGCTCAAAGCATAAAAGAAATGCCATGGTGTAACCCAGCGCTGGAAAGCGCTGCATCGCGTCGAGCAACGGCCGCGCAAAACGCGCCCTGAGCGACTCTCTCGTCATCAGCCAGGTGATGACTGCCCCAAGCGCAGCACCGGCAATGATGTCCGTCGGATAATGAAGACCGAGATAAACGCGCGGCAAGCAAATAAAAAACACCGCGTAGAAAAGCGCACAGAGACCGAGCCGCCAGCGCATGAGAAAAATGCCGGTCGCCACCGAGACCCAGAGCATCGCGTGATCGCTCGGAAATGAACCCCAGGTTCTAAACGCCGGATCTTTCAAACCCGCGGGCGGGAACGTCAGGTGCAACGCGGGATTGTGAACCGGCCGCACCCTGTAAGGCAGATAGTGGGCGAGAAACCTACCGATGGCGAGCGCCAACAGGCCGCTCGCGATCGTCGCGATCACCATTTCGCGATCCCACTCTTTGCGTTCGTTCGGATGGAACCAGATCCACCACAACATCGGTATCAAAACGAAGCCTTTGAACGTATAGAGCCCCGCAACCACTCTCACCGCATGGTTGAACAATACCCAATGCACCGCATGCTGCGTCATGTATGTTTGTATGGCCGTATCGAAACCGTTCATTCCGATCATTCCGATCGCTCTCCTGGATTGTCCGATTGACCCACATTCCTCGGTGGATTGGGCGTTTTTTTCGGGCCTCCCCCCGCGGAGGCATGCCGAACGTATCACCGCGAAATCGACACAAAAATGTAAATAAACGGCGGTTCAGGTGCTGGTCCGAGGACGCCGGCGACTCGCACAGAAATGTTACGAATGCCTTTCAAAACACTTTTGCGCGCGCGTGTTTGGCGATCTTGTTTCGGACGCGAACTCGGCAGTGCCATAATCCCGGACTGCCATTGAAGCTTGAGAGAGGCCAACTTGAAACATATCGACAACCCGCTGCACGACCTGGAAGTCGGAGTGGCGGACACGACGCAGGACACGACTCGCATCGACGACGTGCGCATCGGCGCGGTGCGCCCGCTCATCTCGCCGGCGCTGCTCCAGGACGAGCTGCCGGTCGCGCCCGATATCCAGGCGCTCGTCGAGAAAAGCCGCACGGCCATCGGCGACATTCTGCATGGGCGCGACGATCGCCTGCTGGCGGTAGTGGGTCCCTGTTCCATCCACGATCACGATCAGGCGCTCGAATATGCGCACATGCTCAAGCGCGCGGCCGACGCGCTGCAAAACGAGCTGTTCGTCGTCATGCGCGTCTATTTCGAAAAACCGCGCACGACAGTCGGCTGGAAAGGCTATATCAACGATCCGCGCCTCGACGGCAGTTTCCGGATCAACGAAGGACTGCGGCGTGCCCGCGAGTTGCTGCTCGACGTCAACGCGCTCGGGCTGCCGGCCGGCACCGAGTTCCTCGACTTGCTGAGCCCGCAGTACATCGCGGACCTGATCGCCTGGGGGGCGATCGGCGCGCGTACGACCGAAAGCCAAAGCCATCGCCAGCTCGCGTCAGGACTGAGCTGCCCCATCGGTTTTAAAAACGGCACGGACGGTGGCGTTCAGGTCGCCGCGGATGCCATCGTCGCCGCGCGCGCGAGCCATGCGTTCATGGGGATGACGAAAATGGGCATGGCCGCGATTTTTGAAACGCGCGGCAACGATACAGCGCACATCATCTTGCGCGGCGGCAAGAAAGGGCCCAATTACGATAGCGCCGCAATCGAGGAAACCTGCACGGTCTTGCGCAATGCGGGGCTCCGTGAACAGGTCATGGTCGATTGCTCGCACGCCAATTCCGGCAAATCGCACTTGCGCCAACGCGACGTGGCAGACGATCTCGCGCAGCAGCTCACGCGTGGCGAAAAGCGCATTGTCGGCGTCATGATCGAAAGCAACATCGAGGAAGGACGTCAAGATCTCAAGCCCGGCATTGCGTTGCGACATGGCGTCTCGATTACAGATGCGTGCTTGAGTTGGGCGCAAACCGAACCTGTGCTCGATGCTTTGGCCGAGGCCGTCCGTCGCCGGCGAGGCTGATCCAGGGCCTGGCCTGGCCTGGCCTGGCCTGGCCTAGCAACCCGCGCAACGCCGGAGAGAGTCCGGCGTTGCCCCCAAGCCTCAACGCGATCGCTTGGCGAGTTCGTCGGCCTGCGCGCGTACGCGGTCCTCCTGCTCCCGCAGCTCCGGCGTGAACTCCTCACCGAAATCGGACGCTTCGAAAAGTGGGCGGATTTCGATGTCCGAGTCGCTTTCCATCGGCTTCGGGCAGCGCTTGACCCATTCGAGCGCCTCATCCATCGACTTCACCTCCCAGAGCCAAAAGCCGGCAATCAGCTCTTTGGTCTCGGCGAACGGTCCATCGACTACGGTTCGCTCGCGCCCGGAAAAATGAACGCGCTTGCCCTTCGAACTCGGATGCAGGCCTTCGCCGGCCAGCATGATGCCGGCTTTGACGAGCTGTTCGTTGAATTCGCCCATCGCCGTCAACAACTCGGTGCTCGGCATCTTCCCCGCTTCAGATTCGTTCGACGCCTTGATGATTACCATGACTCGCATTGTCCTATCTCCTCTGGTGGATGATCGAGAGGCGTAGCAGCCTTCGCCTTCTCATGACATCGGCCGCTCGTTACGCCTTTGATGCTACGACGAACGGCGGCGGTCGAAATCGACATCGCGGTTCGCTCCGCGCGAAAAAGGGCCTGTGCCCAGCCGAATGCTTCACGGAATTGGCGCGAAATACGCACGCGCTTATAGCGTAAAGGCAGGCCGGTCGAACACCACGAAAATTTGACTGCCAATTTGCGCCCGGAACGACTACATTCTCGGCTGGCGCCCCGCCGCCAAAATGACTAAAAACGACTGCTCTGCATTGGAGACTCAGATGCGAAATGTTCCGATTTCGATTTGGAGTGCAGCAGTAATTCTCGGTACCGCATTAGCCGGTGCCGCCTTGGCTCCACCTGCAACGGCCGACGAGTCCGATACCAGCCAACGTGTACACAACCGTCTGCCCGCGTTCATCGTGCCGGACAGCCTTCGCGTGACCTCATACGACGGCGTCACCGACGATTTGCTGACCGCAGGCCTCGGCAAGACAGGGCTGGCGGGTCCCGCGCCGGCGATTGCGGATCCGGCCCACCCAAGCGCGGCGGAGCTGCGGCGGCTTGCCATCTGGTCGAACTATCGGGCGCTCGTCGACATGACGGCAAACGGCGGATATGGGCGTTTTTGGGGGCCTAACGTCGATCTGAACGGGAACGACACGCTCGGCGAAGGCAAAATCGCGGGCACCGAATACCTAGCCTACGCCGACGACGGCAGTGGCCGGCGCAATGTGACGCTCCTCGTTCAAGTGCCAAGCAGCTTCGATCCCGCGAATCCTTGCATTGTCACGGCGACGTCATCGGGCTCGCGCGGTGTCTACGGTGCCATCTCCGCTGCCGGCGAGTGGGGCCTCAAGCGCGCCTGCGCGGTCGCTTATACGGACAAAGGCACGGGCAATGGCGCGCACGAACTCATGACGAATCGTGTGACACTGATCGACGGCCTGCTGGCCGACGCAACGGCGGCCGGCACCCAAAGCCTGTTCACCGCGAATGTCTCGTCGAAAGACCGTGCCGCATTCAATCAGGCATTTCCGAATCGATATGCGTTCAAGCACGCGCATTCGCAGCAAAATCCGGAAGCGGACTGGGGCAGAGATACGCTTGCGGCAGTCCAATTCGCTTATTGGGTTTTGAATCGGCAGTTCGCACCGGTCGCCGATGCAACCGATCACCGGGTGCGCTACGAGCCGGGCAGTATCACGACGATCGCCGCGTCGGTGAGCAACGGTGGTGGGGCCGCGTTGGCGGCGGCCGAGCAAGACAGGCGTGGATGGATTACGGCTGTTGTCGTCGGCGAGCCGCAAATCAACGTTCGCATGCCGGGGCGCGCGCGCGTGATGGAAGGCGGCCAGCTTATCGCCGCCGCAGGCAAGCCGCTCGCGGACTATATGACGCTCGCGAATCTGCTCGAACCCTGTGCCGCACTGGCGCCCGCGGCGGCCGGCGCGCCTTATCTGACCGCTTTGCCCGTTGCGACGACAACCGCGATTCGGACAGCGCGCTGCGCGTCGCTGGCGGCAGCGGGAATGGTCAATGGCAGTGACGCACAGACACAGGCAACCGATGCGCTCGCCCGGCTTCATGCGGCCGGCTACGAGGCCGATTCGGACGTGCTGCACGCGCCGATGTGGGACTCGCAGGCCGTACCGGCCGTTGCCGTCACCTATGCCGACGCCTACACGCGTTCGAGCGTGACGGACAATCTGTGCGGATTCAGTTTCGGCACGACGAATCCGGCGACGGGTGCCGCCGGTTTTCCGCCGGCTGCTTCGCCGATGCCAACGGTGTTCGGCCTGGGGAATGGGGTTCCGCCTACCAATGGCATCAATCTCGTCTATAACCCGGTGCCGCCGGGAGGGGCCGACCATCGCCTTGCAACAGCGGATGCGAGCTTCGCCGGCGCGGCGTGCTTGCGCGCGTTATGGACCGGGCAAGACCCGCGCATGATGGCAAGCGTCGACGCGATACGCGTCAATGCCCAGTTGCATGGAAAGCCGGCTGTCATCGTACAGGGCCGCAGCGATGCGCTCGTGCCGATTAATCACGCATCGCGCGCCTATCTTGCCGCCAATAGCGTTCGCGAACCACATAGCCAGCTTGCGTTGTACGAGGTGACGAACGGTCAGCACTTCGACGCATTTCTCGGCGTGCCTGGCTTCGATACGCGGTTCGTGCCCGTGCACTACTACTACCTGCAAGCGCTGAATCTCATGTGGGCCCACCTGAAGAACGGTGTCCCGCTGCCGCCTTCGCAAGTGGTCAGGACCGTGCCGCGCGGCGGTACACCGGGTGCCGCGCCGGCGCTCGGCGTCGCCAATCTACCGGCCATCGTGGACAAGCCAGGTAGCAATGCGATCGAGGAACACCACGGCACGGTGCAAGTACCGCATTGATGGCGCGGTCGATCCACGACGCGTTTGGCTCAACACATATGCTGCCCGCCATTGATGGCGATGTTGGCTCCGGTCACGAAACCGGCATCGGTTGAGCACAGGTAGCAGACCAGCGCAGCCACCTCTTCCGGCTTGCCGAGACGGCCAGCCGGAATCTGCGGCAGGATTTTCGTATCCAGAATCTCCTGCGGAATGGCGGTGACCATTTTGGTGGCCAGATAGCCCGGCGAGATTGTATTGACGGTTACCCCCTTGCGAGCCACTTCCAACGCGAGCGATTTGGTGAAACCGTGCATGCCCGCCTTGGCCGCCGCATAGTTGGTCTGACCGACCGCACCCTTCGAACCGTTGACCGACGAAATGTTGACGATGCGGCCCCAGCCGCGCGCGACCATGTCATCGCAGAGAGGCTTGGTCATATTGAAAACCGAATCGAGGTTGGTACGCATTACCGCATCCCAATTGACCTTATCGAGTTTTTTGAAGCTGGCGTCGCGCGTGATGCCTGCGTTATTGATCAGAATGTCGACCGGTCCGACCTCGGTTTTGATCTGTGCCACGCATTTCTCGCACGAGTCGTAGTCCGCGACGTCGACCGAATACGCGCGGAACTGTCGCCCCTCGGCTTCCATGCGAGCGAGCCACTCGTTCGTCCCCGTATTACCGGGCGAATGGGTGACAACGACCGCATAACCGGCGTCATGCAGCTTGATGCTGATCGCCTCGCCCAACCCACCCATGCCACCCGTTACTACCGCGATTTGCTTCGCCATCGAATCGTCCTCACAAATACCAGCCGCGCCGACATGCGGCGCAGCACTACTTCAGTCAAAAATGGAATGCGTTGAAATGCGGAACGCCTTACCCAGAACGGATAAACGAAATCCCGCATTCAGATGGGTACCGAATCACGCGGGCCTTGCTGCCCGCGTGATGCCTGGTGCTTAGCGCTCAGCGCTTGCCGCTCGCGGCCACGGCAGCCCAGTCCGCGGCACTTCGTTTGGCGACCTTGGATGCTGAAGCCGTCACGGCTTCCAGATTGCTCCCTGCCATTTCCACGGCCTGCTGGCTCGTCTTATGCAACGATTCATGCAACGTGGCGCCGGCGCTCAGCGCGGTTTTCCACGCGACGATCGCCGCTTCGGAGCCGGCGGGAGCGCTCTTCGCCGCTTCGTCGATGAGTTCCTGCACGCGTGCGTTATAGCGTTCGTATTGCAACTGCGCGAGTTGAGCGACCTCAGCCTGCGCGGTTGAAGCAATGTCGAACAACTGACGGCCATACGACAACGATTTCTCGGCGAAAGGCGTTGTGAAACCAGCTTGCAGTGCGAACCATTGCTGCAAGTCTGTCGTGCCGGGCGCCTTCGTCAGGTTCTCCTGCGACTCAGTCATCGTGGACCTGGCGACCTGCATGTTCAGTGCGACCAGTTTTCCGACACACTCAAAGACTCTGCCGGTTAAACCGAAGAATGCGTCGAGGCCGGCACTCTGAGATGCGGCAATTTGCTCGGGACTCGATAAAACCATTATTGAAATTCCTTTGGGCTCAACCCGCCTCGCGAAGCTATATGGATCGAATAGTTCGTTGATCGGCGGAAATGGATTGTCCGGAGCGCAACGGCGCCTGCCAGGCGGCATGCGTCATCAGTACTTCGGAGGCTTGCTACATAGAGGCACTACGCGTTCAAATCGAACAAAAGCTGCTTCGATTACGTGTTCATCGGGTGGCCGCCGCCGCAGGCAGGGTGCTCGGCGTCGGCCGCGATCTTTAGCGCCTACGCGCGACGGCCATGAGGAAAGATGCCCCTTCATTCGTCACATGAGGACGAGGATGGCCCGACGGAAGACTTTCAATTGATATCAGGCGCTGTTGCAACAGCGTGTCGAGTTCGGCGCGGTCCAGTTCGATCTGGTCGGGCGCATGCTTGATCAGCATCAGGGTGGCGAACTCATGGGGGCTCAGCATGTCGTCTCCTCGATCCAGTCCGTCTGCGTGTCGGGTACTAGTTACCCATTCAGCGGATATATAGCAGCAACTTTTCCTGCGCTTTTGCTTGCGAATGCTCAGGAAATCCTTACGAGACGCCATCATAACCTGACAACATTGAATTGCAAATCCTTCCCGCATTTTTTAATTTGTCTGGCGTTTTTTGTTCGTCAGCTCTTTCAAATATGAATATAAGATTACTTATGAGGGGTTTTTGCCGTTTTAGCGAGACCGCCTTCAGGCAGTAGGGCTGCGAGCCGATGCGCAGTAAGTGTTGCCGAGCCCACTAACGCGACACTAAGTATCTTTTACGCTTGAAGCGGCCTGTGAATCCTCGGCAAGGAGAAGAACCATGCGCATGCTTCTGAACGTACATATTCCACATGAGCCCTTCAATGCATTTGTGCGCGACGGCACCATCGGAGAAGTGATATCGAAGATACTCGACGAGATGAAACCTGAAGCCGCCTATTTCACTGAGCAAAGCGGGCGCCGTGGAGCCATCCTCGTCATTAATCTCGAGGAGCCGTCGCAGATTCCCGCATTTGCCGAGCCTTGGTTTCTCATGTTCAACGCTGACTGCGAGTTTCGCGTGGTAATGGTACCGGAAGACCTTCAGAAAGCCGGGTTAGAGACGCTCGGAGCCAAGTGGAAATAGCGGGCTGTCGACAAAAAGAAACCCGCAGCGCCTCACGCGATGCGGGTTTCAGTGATCTTCATACGACGCGGCCAAATGCTTGGTGGGCCCGGTTGGTTTCGAACCAACGACCAATCGATTATGAGTCGACTGCTCTAACCCCTGAGCTACGGGCCCAAGACAACGAACACGCTAGCCGCTGGAGGGACCGGCGTAAGCGCTGAAGCGCTAACGCAGGTCGACCCGGCATGGGGGCCTGTGGAAGTGCTAAAGCACTAACTCAGGCCGCAAAAAAAGACCCGGTGTTTTCACGCCGGGCCTGGCACTGAATGATACCTCGATCAGTTGCCTTCGAGGAAGGACTTGAGCTTATCCGAACGGCTCGGATGGCGCAGCTTGCGCAGCGCCTTGGCCTCGATCTGGCGAATCCGCTCACGCGTCACGTCGAACTGCTTGCCAACTTCCTCGAGCGTGTGATCCGTGCTCATCTCGATTCCGAAACGCATCCGCAGCACCTTCGCTTCGCGCGGCGTCAACGAATCGAGCACATCCTTCACGACATCGCGCATGCTCGCGTGCAGCGCCGCATCGGCAGGCGCAACCGTATTCGTATCTTCGATGAAGTCACCCAGATGCGAATCGTCGTCGTCACCGATCGGCGTTTCCATGGAGATCGGCTCCTTCGCGATCTTCATGATCTTGCGGATCTTGTCCTCCGGCATCTCCATCTTCTCGGCAAGCGTCGCCGGATCGGGCTCGAGACCCGTCTCCTGCAGAATCTGCCGCGAAATACGGTTCATCTTGTTGATCGTCTCGATCATGTGAACCGGAATCCGGATCGTACGCGCCTGGTCCGCGATGGAACGCGTGATGGCCTGGCGAATCCACCACGTGGCATACGTCGAGAACTTGTAGCCACGGCGATATTCGAACTTGTCCACCGCCTTCATGAGGCCGATGTTGCCTTCCTGAATCAGATCGAGAAACTGCAACCCGCGATTCGTGTACTTCTTCGCGATCGAAATCACGAGACGCAGGTTCGCCTCGGTCATCTCGCGCTTGGCCTGACGCGCCTTCAGTTCGCCGGCCGCCATTTGACGGTTCGTTTCCTTCAGATCCTTCAGCGGCAGCACCACACGCGCCTGCAGATCGATGAGCCGCTGCTGCTGCTCACGAATGGCAGGGATGTTACGCGACAAAATCGCGCTGTACGGATGGCTCTCCTCGACGATCTTGTCGGCCCACTCGAGATTCGTCTCGTGGCTCGGAAAACGCGCGATGAACTCCGCGCGAGGCATGCCGCACTTGTCGACGACGATATGCAGGATCTGACGCTCGACCTGACGGACTTCATCCACCTGTGCACGCAGCGTGTCGCAGAGCCGCTCGACCGTACGCGCCGTGAAGCGGATCGACATCAGCTCGTTCTGGATCGCCTCTTGCGCCTTCAGATACGACTTCGACTTGTAGCCTTCCTTCTCGAACGCGCGGCGCATCTTGTCGAACCACTCGCTGATGAGCGCGAACTTCTCGAGCGACGAACGCTTGAGCGCTTCGAGCTGCGCGGCATTGGCCGTCGCCTGAGCGGTGCCGTCGTCCTCTTCCTCTTCTTCCTCGTCTTCCTCTTCGACGTCCTCCGACTCGCTCTCGATCGTCTCGGCTTCCTGCGCCGAGAAACCGTCCGTGTCTTCGGCGTTCGGATCGATGAGACCATCGACGAGCTCGTCGATGCGGATCTCTTCGTTCGCCACACGCTCTGCCATCGCGAGGATGTCGGCGATCGTCGTCGGGCACGCCGAGATTGCCATCACCATGTGCTTGAGGCCATCCTCGATGCGCTTCGCGATTTCGATCTCGCCCTCGCGCGTGAGAAGCTCGACCGTCCCCATCTCGCGCATGTACATCCGCACCGGATCGGTCGTACGCCCGAATTCCGAATCGACGGTGGACAGCGCGACTTCCGCTTCCTCCTCGACTTCGTCATCGGACGCGACAGCCGGAGCGTTGTCGTTCAACAGCAGCGTCTCGGCATCGGGCGCCTGCTCGTAGACGGCAACACCCATGTCGTTGAACGTGCTGATGATGCCCTCGATCGCCTCCGTCTCCGTGAAGTTGTCCGGAAGGTGATCGTTGATTTCGGCATAGGTCAGAAAGCCGCGCTCCTTGCCGAGCTTGATCAGCGCGCGCAGCTTCGAGCGCCGCTCTTCGAGCTCCTCGGCAGTGCCCGGCTGGGTCGACGCGAATGCGTCCTTCAGGAGCGCTTTCTCCTTCGCGCGACGGTCGCGCGCCCTGGCCTTCTCAGCCTTGCCCGGGGCAGGTTGCTGCTCTTCGCCCTGAGTTGCGTCGTCATCGACGGGTACTTCGTTCAGCTTTTTCGTCATGGAGTTGGCCGTAGCGGCTTTAATCTCGACTCGCGGCTGTTGGACTTCAGCCGGTTGCACCGTGGATACCTGGGTCTCGCGCACTGCCAAATCGTCCGGCGTGGCAGCCGCACCCCTTACGCTTTTCGAACCCGCCCCCGCCCGTTTCGCGGCGGCAGCTCCCGTCTGCGCTTTGGCGGACGCTTTGGCCGCCTTGGTTACACCAGCCGCCGCGGCCGAAGTCCGCGCAGCCGTTCTGCTCGTGGGTTTTCCGGCTGCGGTGGCCCCGGCGGTCGCGGCCGCGGACGCCTTGCGCACCGGCTGCGCCGAGCCCTTGCCGGAGCCCGGGCTCTTGCCTTTGCCCACTCCAGCCATGCCCGCCACCGTCGTTTTCGCGCCTGTCGTCTTTGCCATCGCTTGTCTCGCCTCGCCTGTGCTTGAGCACCTCTGCCCGCTGTCGCCGAAAATTCCTGAAAAATCAAACCACTGAGAACCTTTTATTATAGCACGGGCATGCCAGCCCGCAGCCCTCAGGCACCGAGTCGGCGCTTCATATCCGCCCGCTGGCGGTCGAGCTCCGCATATTCCGCAATCTCGTCCGAAGTGAGCCGCGATTGTCGCGACAAGCGCTCAAGCCGTTGACAACAGGCGTCGTAGCGCATTTTCAGGATTGCCGCCTGGAGCTCTTCGGCCGCGATACGCTCGCGCTCCGTCTGTTGTTCGATAGCGGCGTCGTCTTCCGGGCTCTGCAGCAGCAAATCACGCACGTTTTCATCATAGTCCAGAATTTCGCGGAAAATTTCTTCGAAAGTTGCCGCGTTCGCACCCGTGCGCAACAGGTCGGACAACAGCCGGAATTCGGCCGCATCGCCCAGCGCCCGCGCATGCGTCGCCACTTCGGCGAACAGCTCCCCGTGCGCTTGCGCCGTGAGCGCCTCCTCGCTCGATTCGTCGAGAAGCAAGGCGATGCGCGGATACATGACGAGATTGCGCAACGCACGCTCCTCGATATCCGTGACGCGCCGCCGGTCCTTGCGCGGCGGCGCCGGCCGCGCGGCCGCAACGATCCGCGAATCGACGTCGCAAAGCGCCGCGACCTCGTCGAAAGGCACGCCGAGCCGATCGGCGAACATATGCATGATCTGGGCGCGCAATGCATTCGGCGGCAGCGCCTGCAAGAGCGGCTTCGCATCGAACAGCGCCCGGGCGCGGCCCTCGGGCGTGTCGAGCTCCTTGCCGGCCAACACTTCGCTCAACATGAACTGCGACATCGGCGTGGCATGCTCGATCTGCTCGGCAAACGCCTCTTTGCCGAACTCGCGCACGAAGCTGTCGGGGTCGTGTTCCGGCGGCAGAAAAAGGAAGCGGATCGTCCGGTTGTCGGCCGCATGCGGCAGGCAGGCGTCGAGTGCCCGACGCGCGGCGCGACGCCCCGCGGCATCGCCATCGAAGCTGAAGATGACGGTATCGGTCTGCCTCAGCAGCTTTTGCACGTGCACCGGCGTGCAGGCCGTACCCAGTGTCGCGACGGCGTTCGGAAAGCCCAATTGCGCGAGCGCGACGACATCCATATACCCTTCCACCACCAGCACCGAACGCGCCTCGCGAATCGCCAGCCGCGCCTCGAAAAGACCGTAAAGTTCGCTGCCCTTGCTAAATAGTGGCGTTTCGGGGGAATTCAAATACTTCGGTTCGCCCGATTCGAGCACCCGGCCCCCAAAGCCGATCACCTGTCCCTTCACATTCCGGATCGGGAACATGATCCGCTCGCGAAAGCGGTCGTAGCGGCGCGGCTGCCCCTCGGCGTCGAGCTTTTCGCTGACGATCACGAGCCCCGCCTCCACCAGCGCATCGCTGCGGTAATCGGCAAACGCGTCTTCGAGGTTCTGCCAGCCGTCCGGGGCATAGCCGAGACCGAACCGGGCCGCGACCTCGCCCGTCAAGCCACGCATTTTCAAATAACGAATGGCCTCGGGCGCCCCGCGCAACGCCTTGCGGTAGTAATCGCACGCCGTTTGCATGACGTCGGAGAGCGCCGCCGCGGTTTTGTGGTCCGCAAACGCCGGGCGCTCGCCGGGGGCGCCCGGGCCGCCGCGCATCGGCGATGGCTCCTGAGGGACGCTCAGCCCGACCGACTGAGCCAGGTCGTTGACCGCTTCGGGGAACGTCAATCCGGCATGTTCCATCAGGAACCCGATTGCCGTGCCGTGAGCGCCGCAACCGAAGCAGTGATAGAACTGCTTGGTCGGGCTGACCGTAAACGACGGACTCTTCTCGTTATGAAAGGGGCAGAGCCCCATGAAGTTTGCCCCGCCCTTTTTCAACTGGACGTACTTGCCCACCACGTCGACGATGTCGACGCGGTTCAGCAGATCCTGCAGGAACGAATGCGGTATCACGTTGGGCGGCAAGAAGCCGGCGCGGCACGACACCCGGAGCCCGGGCGCCGGCCGGCCGGCGGCCTTATTTGGCGAGCGCCGCCTTGACGAGCGCCGAGACGGCCGTCATGTCGGCGCGGCCCGCGAGCTTGCCCTTGAGCACACCCATCACCTTGCCCATGTCCTGCGGGCCGGTGGCGCCCACTTGCGCGACGGCGGCCTGGACCTCGGCCGAAACCTCCGTGTCCGACAGTTGCGCCGGCATATAGGCCGCCAGCACCGCGAGCTCGGCGTTTTCCTGATCGACGAGATCGGTCCGGCCGGCCGCTTCGAACTGGCTGATCGAGTCCTTGCGCTGCTTGATCATCTTGTCGATGACGGCGGTGACCGCCGCATCGTCGAGCGTCGTGCGCTCGTCGACTTCCCGCTGTTTGATGGCGGCAAGCAGAAGGCGTATCGTCGCGAGCCGTCCGGTTTCGCGCGCGCGCATCGCCGCCTTCATGTCCTCATTGATCCGATCTTTCAAGCTCATTTTTCACCCGATGCATGGAAAATAGGGAAGCGCCGCGCGTACCGCCTAGCGCAAAAACCCGCTTGGGATCCTTCCTCAAGCGGGTTATTCGGGCGCTTGTCCGCCGCCGCCCAGGGGCAGCGGGAAGAAAGGCGCTGCGACGAAATTCGATCAGTACAGCTTCTTCGGCAGCATCTGGCTGCGCAGACGCTTGAAGTGGCGTTTGACCGCCGCGGCCTTCTTGCGCTTGCGTTCCGCCGTCGGTTTTTCGTAAAACTCGCGCGCGCGAAGTTCGGTCAAAAGGCCGGTCTTCTCGATGGTGCGCTTAAAGCGCCGCATCGCAACTTCGAAGGGCTCGTTTTCTTTAACGCGGATAATCGTCATGTTTCCAAAGCGGAAATATCACAAAGGTTCGGGAGTATAGCAGACGTTCTGCATAAATGCAGCGACGTGTCAAGCGCCACGGGCATGATCGGCCGCAGCCTCGCCCGCCGCGACCGCCGACGCCCACGCCCACTGAAAGTTGTACCCGCCGAGCCAGCCCGTCACGTCGACGGCTTCTCCGATGAAATAAAGGTCCGGCACCCGCTCGCTCATCATCGTCGACGAGGACAGCTCGCGCGTGTCCACGCCGCCGCGCGTCACTTCGGCCTTCCGGTAGCCCTCCGTCCCGCTCGGCACGAGGCTCCATTGCGCAAAGGCTTCGCCCAGTCGCCGCAGCGACTTGTCGGAGAGATCGGCGAGCCGCGCCTCGGGCGCCACGCCGTGAGTCGCGAGCCACGCATGCGCAAGCCGCCCGGGCATCCATTCCGCCAGCGCATTGCCGATTTGCCGCTTGCTGGCCGTCTTGGCCTCGAGCAGTTCCGCGGCAGGCTCGCGCCCTGGCAGCAGATCGATACGGATCGGCTCGCCCGGATTCCAATAGCTCGAGACCTGCAGCACGCCCGGCCCCGACAACCCCCGGTGCGTGAACAGAAGATCCTCGGCGAACCGACCCTGCCCCTTGCTCGCCCCCGCAGCAATCTCGACTTCGAGGGACACCCCCGACAAAGCTGCGAACGGCGCCCAAACATCCGACGAAAACGTGAGCGGCACGAGAGCGGGCCGCGTCTCGACGAGCTTGTGGCCGAACTGCTTCGCGAGCCGATAGGCGAAGTCCGTGGCGCCGATCTTCGGGATCGAAAGGCCGCCGGTCGCGATCACGAGTGCGCGCGCCCCGATCGAGCCCGCACTCGTCTGAAGCGTAAAGCCGCGCGCATCGGCATGCTGCACCGATTCGACGGTGACAGGCCGGCGCCACGCGACGGCACCGGCGTCGCATTCGGCTTTGAGCATGTCGATGACGGCTTCGCTCGAATGGTCGCAAAAGAGTTGCCCGCGGTGCTTTTCATGCCAGCTGATGCGGTGCGATTTCAGCAGCGCCAGAAAATCGCGCGGCGTATAGCGTGCGAGCGCCGAGCGGCAAAAATGGGGGTTCGCCGAGAGGTAGTTCGCCGGCCCCGCGTGAAGGTTCGTAAAGTTGCAGCGGCCCCCACCGGAGATGCGGATCTTTTCGGCCAGCCGCGCGGCGTGATCGATGAGCACGACACGGCGCCCACGCTGTCCGGCGACGGCCGCGCACATCATGCCGGCCGCCCCGGCGCCGATCACGGCAATATCATAGGATTCCATGGCGCGCATTTTAACCGCGCCAGGCCGGGTTTCCGGGGCGTCCTGTTATACTTTCGCGTTCCTCGTTCCCTCTGGCGCCGGCGCATTGCGCCACCTCGGTGCGCTTCATCGCACGGCCGGCCCGCATCTCTCCTCGCATCATGCTCGTTCTCGGCATTGAAAGCTCCTGCGACGAAACAGGCCTCGCGCTCTATGACAGCGATCGCGGCCTGCTCGCTCACGCACTGCATTCGCAAATCGCCATGCACAGGGAGTACGGCGGCGTGGTGCCGGAGCTTGCGTCGCGAGACCATATCCGCCGTGCACTGCCGCTTCTGGAAGAGGTGCTCGCGCGTTCGGGCGCAAGAACCGCCGACATCGATGCGATCGCATTCACGCAAGGGCCGGGACTGGCGGGCGCGCTGCTCGTCGGCGCCGGCATCGCCAACGCGGTGGCCATGGCCTGGGACAAGCCGACGATCGGCATCCATCACCTCGAAGGGCACCTGCTCTCGCCCCTGCTCGTCGACGCGCCGCCACCGTTCCCGTTCGTCGCACTGCTGGTTTCAGGCGGGCACACGCAATTGATGCGCGTCACCGATGTCGGCCTATACGAAACGCTCGGCGAAACACTCGACGATGCAGCCGGCGAAGCGTTCGACAAGACGGCCAAGCTGCTCGGGCTCGGCTATCCGGGCGGCCCTGAAGTATCGCGGCTCGCGGAATATGGCGTGCCCGGTGCCGTGGTCCTGCCCCGCCCGATGCTCCATTCGGGCGATCTCGACTTCAGCTTCAGCGGTCTGAAAACCGCCGTGCTGACGCAGACGAAAAAGCTCGGCGCGAATGTCTGCGAGCAGGAAAAGGCCGACGTGGCGCGCGGCTTCGTCGACGCCGCCGTCGAAGTGCTCGTCGCCAAATCGATTGCCGCGCTCAAGCGGACGGGCTTGAAGCGGCTCGTGGTGGCAGGCGGCGTCGGCGCGAATCGTCAACTGCGGGAAGCACTCTCCGAGGCCGCACGAAAGCGCGGCTACGAAGTGCACTACCCGGACCTCGCCCTGTGCACCGACAACGGCGCCATGATCGCGCTCGCGGGCGCGATGCGCCTCGCGCGCTGGCCGCAACAGGCCAGCCGCGATTACGCGTTCACCGTCAAGCCTCGTTGGGATTTGTCCTCGCTGCCGCGTTGAATTGCGGCAGCGCGCATCATCAATTCGCGCGACGCTTGTCGTGCTCGATGATCGCGTAGGCGCTGTGATTGTGAATCGACTCGAAGTTCTCCGCTTCGAGCGTATAGGCAACGACCCGCTCGTCGGCGTTCAACCGCCGGGCCACGTCGCGCACGAGGTCTTCCACGAACTTCGGGTTCTCGTAGGCCCGTTCGGTCACGAACTTTTCGTCGGGACGCTTGAGCAAACCCCAGAGCTCGCAAGAAGCCTCTTCCTCCGCAATGCGGATCAACGCTTCGGCCGATAACTCCCCGACGCACTCCGCCCGGACCGTCACATGCGAGCGCTGGTTATGCGCGCCGTACTGCGAGATCTCCTTCGAGCAGGGGCAAAGACTCGTCACGGGCACGAGCACTTGCAAGAACGTACGGAGCGTACCCTCGCGCATCTCGCCGATCATCGTCACCTCGTAATCGAGCAGGCTCGATACGCCCGAAACCGGGGCTGTCTTGCTGACGAAATACGGAAAGGTCACTTCGATGCGGCCGGCCGGCGCCTCGAGCTTCGTCAGCATCGCCGAGAGCATCGCACCGAACGCGGAGGAATCGAGCGGCGTCTTGCTGTCCTCGAGCAGCGCGACGAAGCGCGACATATGTGTGCCCTTCTGTTCCGCCGGCAAATGGACATCGAGGTTCCATGTGCCCACCGTCGCCTGAACTTCGCCGTTCGACATGCGGACCGCAAGCGGGTGCCGAACCCCCTTGACGCCGACTCGCTGGATCGGGATTTGCCGTGTATCGACCGAGCTCTGTACGTCGGGCATCACGAAGGCTGCATTCATGTCGTTCATCTTGTGTTTTGTCCTGTCCTCTTGAGGCGGCGCCAGTCATGCCGCCCCTCGGCACAGCGCTGGTCATGCCAATAACGAAACATGGGCCGTCGAGGCCCATGTCTGTGTACGGGTGCAACGCGGGCTGACCCGCGCTGCGTCAGGCGACGCGCTGCGCCAGCTTGGCGGCAGGTTCGAGGAACCTCGCGCGGATCGATTTCTCGATCCCCGCGCCATCGAGACCGCACTCCGACAACAGCTTCGCCGGATCGCCGTGATCGATGAATCCGTCGGGAAGGCCCAATTGTAGTACGGGACGAACAACCCCATTGGCGAGCAGGGATTCGACGCAGGCCGAGCCGGCACCGCCCATGACACAGCCTTCCTCCACGGTCACGAGCACGTCATGCGTCTGCGCAAGCTCGACGAGCAGTTTGGCATCGATCGGCTTGACGAAGCGCATATTGGCGACGGTCGCATCGAGTGCCTCGGCCGCCACGAGCGACGGCGCGACCATCGTGCCGAATGCGAGGATCGCGATGCGGCTGCCTTTGCCTGCCGTCGACTGGCGGCGAATCTCGCCGCGTCCAACGGGCAGCGCCGTCATCTGCTTGACCGTGGCCACGCCCGCACCTGCGCCGCGCGGATATCGCACGGCCGTCGGATTCGGCTGCTGCAGCGCCGTGTAGAGCATCTGCCGGCACTCGTTCTCGTCGGCGGGCGCCATCACCGTCATGTTCGGGATGCAACGCAGGAATGCCAGGTCGTAAGCGCCCGCGTGCGTCGCGCCATCGGCACCGACGAGGCCGGCACGGTCGATCGCGAACACCACCGGCAGGTTCTGCAATGCAACGTCATGGATCAGTTGATCGTAGCCGCGCTGAAGGAACGTCGAATAGATGGCGACCACGGGCTTCATACCCTCGACAGCCATCCCCCCTGCAAACGTCACTGCATGCTGCTCGGCAATGCCGACATCGAAATAGCGGTCCGGAAACCGCTTTTCGAACTCGACGAGACCCGAGCCCTCGCGCATCGCGGGCGTAATGCCGACCACGCGCGAATCGAGTTCCGCCGCATCGCACAGCCACTCCCCGAACACCTGCGTATAGGTCTTCTTGCTCGGCGCGGTGGACGGCTTGATGCCCTCGGCCGGATTGAACTTGCCCGGACCGTGGTAGAGCACCGGATCGGCTTCCGCGAGCTTGTAGCCCTGACCTTTTTTCGTGACCACGTGCAGAAACTGCGGTCCGCGCAACTCGCGGATGTTTTGCAGCGTCGGGATCAGCGAATCGAGGTCGTGACCGTCGATCGGCCCGATGTAATTGAAGCCGAACTCCTCGAAAAGCGTGGCCGGCACGACCATGCCCTTCGCATGCTCCTCGAGCTTGCGTGCGAGCTCGAGCATCGGCGGCGCCACGCGCAGCACGCGCTCGACCCCGGCGCGCGCGGCCGCATAAAAGCGCCCGGACATCAGCCTCGCGAGATGCCGGTTCAACGCGCCAACGGGCGGCGAGATCGACATGTCGTTGTCGTTGAGGATGACGAGGAACGGGAGATCGTCGCACACGCCCGCGTTGTTCATGGCTTCGAACGCCATGCCGGCCGTCATCGCCCCATCGCCGATCACGGCGATCGAAAAGCGATCCTCGCCCTCGAGCTTGCTCCCGATCGCCATACCGAGCGCGGCCGAAATGGACGTGCTCGAATGAGCCGTACCGAACGTGTCGTACTCCGACTCCACGCGGCGCGGAAAGCCGGAGATGCCGCCGCGCTGGCGCAGCGTATGCATGCGGTCGCGGCGGCCGGTCAGGATTTTGTGCGGATAGGTCTGATGGCCGACGTCCCACACGATGCGGTCGTGCGGCGTGTCGAAGACGTAGTGAAGCGCGATCGTCAGCTCCACCGTGCCCAGGTTCGACGACAAGTGCCCGCCCGTCTGCGACACGCTGTCGAGCACGAACGCGCGCAACTCGTCGGCGAGCGGTTTCAGTTGACGACGGTCCAGGCGGCGCAAGTCCGCCGGGTCGTCGATGGTTTTCAGCAAGTCGTACATCGTCGTTCCATTGTAGGAAAACTTACGCGCCCGCATTTTTCTCTTGCGCACCCCGTAGCATTCGCGCGCGGCAGCGGGCTTCGCGTTCAACTCACCCGGTTTACCACCAGGTCGGCAAGTTCGGCGAGGCGCACGGCGCGCCCGCTGAAATGCGCAAGCGCTTCGTGCGCATCGCGACGCAACTGCGCCGCGAGCGCGCGCGAAGCGTCGAGCCCGATAATCGATACGTAGGTCGGCTTGCCGTCCTTGGCGTCCTTGCCGGCAGTCTTGCCCAGGGTCGCCGAATCCGTCGTCACGTCCAGAATATCGTCCACGACCTGAAACGCCAGACCCACGGCAGCCGCGTAGGCATCTAGCGCGCGCATCGCGTCCGCATCGGGCGCCGTGCCGGCGAGCGCGCCCATGCGCACCGACGCACGCAGCAACGCGCCCGTTTTCATCCGATGCATCGTTTCGAGCTGCGGCCGCGACAGCGTCACACCGACGCTGTCGAGATCGATGGCCTGGCCACCCGCCATGCCCACCGAGCCGCTGGCGAGCGCGAGTTCGCGCACGAGCGCGGCCTGCGTCGGCGCGTCGAGCGCCGAGGCGTCGGTCAATGCGACGAACGCCTGGGACTGCAGCGCATCGCCCACGAGCAGCGCGGTGGCCTCGTCGTACTGGACGTGCACGGTCGGTTTGCCGCGGCGCAGCGCATCGTCGTCCATGCAAGGCATGTCGTCATGGACGAGCGAATAGACGTGGATCATCTCGAGGGCCGCAGAGGCCGCCTCGAGAGCCGCGGGCCGCGCGAGCGTCAACTCCCCCGCCGCATGGGCCAGAAGCGGACGCACGCGCTTGCCGCCGCCGAGCGCCGCATAGCGCATCGCCTCATGCAGCCGCGCCGGCGCCACGTCGGGGCCCGGCAGATAACGTTCGAGTGCGGCCTCGACGCGCGCCAGGACCGCGCGCATCCATTCGTCAAAAGTCATAGATCGTCTCCGCCCTCGGCGGCAGGGTTGCCGGCGGGCAGCGGCTTGAGCGTCTCGCCGTCGAGTACGCGCACCTGCTGCTCCACCTTCTCCAGTTGTTGCTGACAGTACGCCACGAGCGCCGCGCCGCGCCGATAGGCGGCAAGCGATTCCTCGAGGCTCAACGTGCCACCCTCCATGCGCGCCACCAGTTGCTCCAATTCCGCGACCGCTGCTTCGTAGTTCCCGGGCAGCGGGGCGTCGCCATCGTGGCCGCCGACGGGCGCGGCGGGGTCCTGGGGTGCGGGTTTCGCCATCGAAAGAGGGTGAATTTAAAAACAAGTCGGACATTCTACGGCAAAAGCGCCAAGTCCGACCCATCGCCAGCCGTAGCACCATCGCCGTCCTCTTTTTTACCACGCGGACACCCATCGGCCACGGCCAATCCGCAACCTCGTCAAATGCCGCACGGGCGGTTGCCGGACCGACCCAATCGCGGCGTATTTGGCGTGACGCGCGCCCTTTTGGCGGCAATCGACGCTGTTTTTTACGTAAATCATGGACTTATCTGCCCCTTGGGAAGGGGAACGGGTATAATCTCCGGCTCCCCAAATCGAATCTTCGATGGTTGGGTTGTTCACTACTTTCACGTCTTCATTGGGAGTGGGAATGTCCAATCTGAGCAATGCTTTGCAGCTCAAGGCCATTTCGTGCCAGCTGCCGGTCACGGCTTACTTTGACGAAGCGCTTTTTGCGCGCGAATTGGAAGTACTCTTCCGCAAGGGTCCCCGCTACGTCGGGCACGAGTTGATGGTGCCCGAAGCAGGGAATTATTTTGCGCTGCCGAGCGAGAGCGAAGGCCGCGTGCTCGTACGCAACCAGCGCTCGGAGATCGAGCTGCTGTCCAACGTATGCCGGCACCGCCAGGCCATCATGCTCAACGGCCGCGGTCAGACCGAAAACATCGTCTGCCCGCTGCACCGCTGGACGTACAACCTCGACGGCGAGCTGCTCGGTGCTCCGCATTTTGCGGACAACCCCTGCCTGAACCTCGGTGCGACCCCGCTCCGGAACTGGCATGGGCTCCTCTTCGAGGCCGAGGGCCGCGATGTCGCCAAAGATCTGGCGAATCTCGGCGCGCGCCGTCACTTCGACTTTTCGAACTATATGTTCGATCACGTCGAAGTGCACGAGTGCAACTACAACTGGAAGACGTTCATCGAGGTCTACCTCGAGGACTACCATGTCGCGCCGTTCCATCCCGGGCTCGGCAGCTTCGTCAACTGCGACGACCTGACCTGGGAATTCGGCAACTGGTACAGCGTGCAGACGGTCGGCGTCAATGCCGGGCTCGCGAAAGCGGGCAGCCCCGTCTATCGGAAGTGGCATGACCAGGTGCTGCGCGTACGGGACGGTCGGGCGCCCGAGTATGGCGCGATCTGGATGGTCTACTACCCGGGCCTCATGATCGAGTGGTATCCGCACGTGCTCGTCGTCTCGTGGCTGATTCCGCACGGCCCGCGCAAGACTACGAACATCGTCGAGTTCTACTATCCCGAGGAGTTCGCACTCTTCGAACGCGAATTCGTCGAAGCGGAGCGCGCCGCCTATATGGAAACGGCGCGCGAGGACGATGAAATCGCCGAGCGCATGGATGCCGGACGCCTCGCGCTCATGCGGCGAGGCGAATCTCAGGTCGGACCATACCAAAGTCCGATGGAGGACGGCATGCAGCACTTCCACGAGTTCCTGCGGCGCGAGCTCGGCGACATCTAACACGCTGCAGCGCGGCAAGAAAGGCGGGCAAGGAGGCTTTCCCTCCTTGCCCGCCTTTTTGTCTAGACTGAAAGCAAAACAACCGGTGTCTCAACGAAGTTCGTCGTCCAACGAGGATCATCATGCCGCACACCCATTACACGACGCTGATTCTGGCCGTCAACCTTGCCGAACGGCTGGCAAGCGCCCCCGAAAGCGTGCTCGTTTTTGACTGCAGCTTCGATCTGGCAAACCCCGACGCCGGCCAAAAGGCCTATGCGGGCGGCCACATCCCCGGCGCGCACTATCTGCATCTAGAGCGCGACCTGTCCGGGGCGAAGACGGGCAAGAACGGCAGACATCCACTGCCTGATCGCGCGGCACTGGTCGACACGCTGGCTTCGCACGGGCTCATGCAGGGCCAGCAAGTCGTCGCCTACGATGCGCAAGGCGGAATGTTCGCTGCCCGCCTGTGGTGGTTGTTGCGCTGGCTCGGTCACGACTCGGTGGCCCTGCTCGACGGCGGCCTGCAGGCATGGCAGGGCGCCGGCTACGCCCTCGAGACCGACCCGGCCGGGCGCAAGCAAGGCAACTTCAAGGCGGGCGCGCCGCTCGCCGTTACCGTCGATGCCCACGCACTCGAGCAAAACCTCACGACACATGAGCGACTCGTCGTCGACGCACGATCGCCGGACCGTTATCGCGGCGAGAACGAGACGATCGATCCCGTCGCGGGACACATCCCTGGCGCGGTCAATCGCTTCTTCAAGGACAACCTGGGCTCCGATGGCCGTTTCAAACCCGCTCATACGCTGCGCGACGAATTCAAGGCGGTCGTCGGCTCGACGCAGCCCGAGCATGTCGTACTGCAATGCGGCTCGGGGGCCACGGCGTGTCATAACGCGCTTGCGATGGAGATAGCGGGCCTGCATGGCGCCGCGCTCTATCCAGGCTCGTGGAGCGAGTGGTGTGCCGACCCGTCGCGCCCGGTCGCGACCGGGCCGAATCCTTGATCCAGGGTCGCCACGACCTCGCCCGCTTCGTAAATCGGCTGCGCCGCAATCGCAAGCTGCGCGCAGCCGATCGCTCGCATCAATGCAGCTTCACGCGCGGCAGCGTCGTCCGCCGCAACCAATGCGCGAACGTATCGAGCATCATGCGCGGATAGCCGTGCAGCGCCGCGATATGAAGCCGGTAAAGCGACATATACATGAAGCGCGCGAAGAGCCCCTCGACCAGCATGCTGCCGCCGATCAGTCCGCCCATCAGATTGCCGACGGCACTGAAATGGCCGAGCGAGACGAGCGAACCGAAATCGCGGTAGGTGAATTCCGGCAACGGCCGGCCCTCGAGCCGGCAGCGCAGCGCTCGCAACAGAAAACTCGCCTGCTGATGCGCGGCCTGCGCCCGTGGGGGTACGTTGCGCTCGTTGCCGGGCCATGGGCACGCGGCACAATCGCCCATCGCGAAGATGTTGTCGTCGACTTCCGTTTGGAGCGTGCGCCGCACCGAGAGTTGACCGAGCCGCGTGACGGGTAGTCCCTCCAGGTTCGAGAGCACAGCGGGCGCTTTGATCCCGGCCGCCCAGACTGTGAGATCGGCACGCACGGTGTTGCCGCTCGCCGTGCGCACGAGGCCCGGCGCCACTTCGGCCACTGTCTCGCCGATCATCAGTTTCACACCGAGCTGAGTCAACAACTGCGCCGTCGCGCTCGAGACGCGCTCTTGCAGCGCGGGGAGAATGCGCGGCCCCGCCTCGATCAGCACGATGCCGATGTCGTGCCGCGGATCGAGCTTGTGCAGACCGTAGGCCGACAATACTTGCGCCGTGTTGCGCAATTCCGCCGATAACTCGACGCCGGTCGCGCCGCCGCCCACGATCGCCACCTGGATGCGCGGCTCCGTCGTGGCAGACCTGCCCGGACCGCATTCGACCGTTTCGTGCGCGCGATGCTCGGCCCGCATGCACGCCGCGATGAGCCGCTTGCGAAAGCGCTCGGCCTGGCCGACGGTATCGAGCGCGATGGAGTGCTCTTCGGCGCCCTTGACGCCGAAAAAATGCGTGGTGCTACCGATGGCAATGACGAGCGTGTCGTATTCGAGTTCGCGTTGCGGCAACAGCTCCTCGCCGTCGTCGTCGCGAAGCGGCCCGAGGACGATGCGTTTGGCCGCGCGATCGAGCCCGATGAGTTCGCCTTGCTGAAACTCGAAGCCATGCCAGCGCGCCTGCGCCGCGTACTCGAGCTCTTGCGTGAAGGGATCCATGCTGCCCGCGGCCACTTCGTGAAGCAGCGGCTTCCAGATATGGGTCGGATTCCGATCGACGAGCGTCACCTGCGCGCGGGGGGCGCCATTGCCCTTTCGGCGGACATAGCGGTCGCCAAGCCGCGTTGCCAGCTCGAGCCCGCCCGCACCTCCTCCCACGACAACGAAACGATGCATGCTGATTCTCCGTATTTGCCGTTGCTGATTCTGCTTGCCGGCGCCCGTATGCGAGCGGGGCCACGCGTCGAAAAGGGATTGGCGGGCGGCGCGCCCGCGCGAGGCCGCTCAGCGCATCAATGCGCTTCCTCCCAATTCGCGCCCGCGCCAACTTCCGCCACGAGCGGCACCTTGAGTTCCGCCACGCCGCACATCAATTGCGGCAGTTTTTCTCGCACGGTCGGCAATTCATCGTCGGGGACTTCGAGCACGAGTTCGTCGTGCACTTGCATGATCATGCGGCTCGCGGCCCGTTCGCGTTCGAGCCATGCCTGAACCGCGATCATCGACATCTTGATCAGATCGGCGGCGGTGCCCTGCATCGGAGCGTTGATCGCCGCACGCTCGGCCGCCTGCCTGCGCGGTCCGTTGCCGCCGTTGATTTCGGGCAGCCACAGACGCCGGCCGAACACCGTTTCGACATAGCCTTTTTGCTTGGCGCTCGCCCGCGTGTCGTCCATATAGCGCGCAACGCCTGGGTAACGGGCGAAGTAGCGGTCGATGTAGAGCTTCGCGGCATCGCGCGTGATGCCGAGATTCGAAGCGAGGCCGAATGAGCTCATCCCGTAGATCAGACCGAAGTTGATGACTTTCGCGATGCGGCGCTGGTCGTTCGTCACCTCGAGCGGCGTGACGCCGAAAACCTCCGCGGCCGTTGCGCGATGGATGTCTTCGCCTTCGGCGAACGCGCGCAGCAGCGATTCGTCGCCCGAGATATGCGCCATGATTCGCAATTCGATCTGCGAGTAGTCGGCCGATACGAGCTTGCTGCCGGGCGGCGCGACAAACGCCTCGCGAATGCGGCGCCCCTCGCCGGTGCGCACGGGGATGTTCTGGAGATTCGGCTCGTTCGAGGCGAGACGTCCGGTGACCGCCACGGCCTGCGCGTAATTCGTATGAACGCGGCCCGTCTTGGCGTTGACCATACGCGGCAGCTTGTCGGTGTAAGTGGACTTCAGCTTCGATAGTGCGCGGTGTTCAAGCAGCAGCTTCGGCAACGGATAGTCTTCAGCGAGCTTTTGCAACACCTCTTCGTCAGTCGACGGCGCCCCGCTGGGCGTCTTCTTGATCACCGGCAATTGCAAGCGTTCGAAAAAAATCTGGCCGATCTGCTTGGGCGAGCCGAGATTGAATTCGCCGCCAGCAAGCGCATAGGCTTCGCCTTCGAGCTCGATGAGCCGCCCTGCGATCTCGCTGCTCTGTCGCCGCAGTCGCTCGCTGTCGATCAGCACACCATTGCGCTCGATCTTGCGCAGCACGCGCGAAGTGGGAATTTCGATGTTGCGATAGATGTGCAGCAGCCCCGGCTCCACTTCGACTTGCGGATAGAGCGCCGTATGCAGCTGGTACGTGATGTCCGCGTCTTCCGCGGCATATTCGGCCGCGGCGCTGAGCGGCACTTCATCGAAGCCGATTTGCTGCGCGCCTTTGCCCGCCACGTCCTCGTACTTGATCGTTTTCACGCCGAGGTGGCGCATCGCAAGACTGTCCATATCGTGGGTTCGATGCGATTCGAGCACATACGATTGAAGCAGCGTGTCGTGCTCGACGCCATCCAATGCGATACCGTAATTGGCGAGCACTTGCTCGTCGTACTTCAGGTGCTGCCCGAGTTTTTTCCGTTCCGGATTCTCGAGCCAGGGCTTGAGCCTCGCGAGTACCTCGTCGCGCGGCAGTTGCTCGGGCGCGTCCGGACCGCGATGCGCCAACGGTATATAAGCGGCGCAGCCGGCGCCGACCGACAGTGAGATCCCCACGATCTGCGCCACCATCGGATCGAGCGATGTCGTCTCCGTGTCGAACGAGGTGAGCGGCGCCGTCTCGATCTTGTCGAGCCACGCTTCGAAGTGCTCCCACGTCTGAACGGTCTCGTAGCACCGTGGCGCATCGATGGTCGGCGCCGCTTCGGTCAACAGCACATCCGCCGGGCCGGGCTCTATGCTTTGCACCTCCTCGGCCCGCTCGATCAAAGCCTCGACTTCGCGCAGCCATGTCTTCAAGCCGTGCCGCATGAACAGATCGCGCAATTCGAGCGGCGACTCCGGGCGCGCTACGAGCGATGTTTCGATCGACTCGACATGATTTTTCAGATCGCACGCCCGCTCGACCGTCACGAGCTTCTTGCCGAGCGGCAGGAACTCGAGCGCGCGCCGGAGGTTATCGCCCACCGCGCCCTTGATTTCGCCGGCGTGAGCGACGACGCCATCGAGCGTTTCGTACTGCGTCAGCCACTTGACGGCCGTCTTCGGTCCGCATTTCTCGACGCCGGGAACGTTATCCACGGAATCGCCGATCAGCGCGAGGTAATCGACGATCCGCTCGGGCGGGACACCGAACTTGGCAATGACGCCGCCGCGATCGAGCGTTTCGTTCGTCATCGTATTGACGAGCGTCACCCGCTCGCCCACGAGTTGCGCCAGATCCTTGTCGCCGGTGGAAATCAGCACGTTCATGCCGCGCCGTTCGGCCTCGGCCGCCAACGTCCCGATGACGTCGTCGGCCTCGACGCCGTCCACCATCAGAAGCGGCCAGCCCAGCGCGCGTACGGCGAAGTGAATCGGCTCGATCTGTTTCGCGAGATCGTCGGGCATGGGCGGACGATGAGCCTTGTACTGGGGATACCAATCGTCGCGGAACGTCTTGCCCTTGGCGTCGAACACGCACGCGCTATACTCTGCCGTGACGTCCTTGCGCATGCGCCGCAACATGTTGACTATTCCATAGAGCGCGCCGGTCGGTTCGCCGTCAGGACCCCGCAAGTCAGGCATTGCATGGTAAGCCCGGTAGAGATAGCTCGATCCATCGACCAATACCAGAGTCTTACCTTCCAGGTTCCGTTCTACAGGCATTATGAACAAGAGAAGAAAAGTGATTCCGAGTCTGCGATCGCTCGCAGACCAAGAGCGCGCGACAGCCAAAAAGGCCCGCGCATCGTGGCAGATGTTCACGATTATGGCAGAGTTCATCGAGGCCACCGAGTACCTCTCGGAGATCCGCCCGGCCGTGAGCATCTACGGTTCGGCGCGGCTCAAGCCGAACTCGCCCTACTACAAGCTCGCCACGCAAATCGCGCGCAAGCTCTCGGACGCGGGCTTCGCCGTCATTTCGGGCGGCGGGCCGGGCATCATGGCCGCCGCGAACAAGGGCGCGCATGCCGGCAAGGCGCCATCGGTCGGCCTCAATATCGAGTTGCCGCACGAGCAATCCGGCAACCAGTGGCAGGATATCTCGCTGCGCTTTCGCCACTTCTTTACGCGTAAAGTCACGTTCGTCAAGAACTCGGATGCCGTGATCGTCATGCCCGGCGGCTTCGGTACGCTCGACGAACTCGCCGAAGTGCTCACGCTGATCCAGACCAAGAAGTCGCGCCACGTTCCGATCATTCTGGTGGGCGGCGAGTTCTGGAAAGGCTTGCTCGGCTGGTTCGAGAGCGCCCTCGTGCCGATGGGCCTCATCAACCCCGAGGACATGAATCTGATGCAGGTCATCGACGAACCCGACCAGGTGCTCGAGGCCGTGCTCGCGTTCTACGAGGATCGCGAAGAGGCGGAACGCCAGGCGCCCGCCAAGGCCGACGAGGACCGGATGTTCTATTTCTGACGCGGGATGTACCGCTCGGGGCGCTCCGGCTCCAGCTCCGGTAGCGCTATTGGAACGCCACCTCGGCAAAGCTGCGCAGCTTGCGACTATGCAGCCGGTCGAGCCCGTTCATCCGCAACAGCTCCATCGCCTTGACGCCGATCTGCAGGTGCTGATCCACCTGGGCACGATAGAACTGATCGGCCATGCCGGGAAGCTTGAGCTCGCCATGCAACGGTTTATCCGATACGCACAGCAAAGTCCCGTAGGGAACGCGGAAACGAAAACCGTTGGCGGCGATCGTCGCGCTCTCCATATCGAGCGCGACAGCCCGGCTTTGCGATAGCCGCTGCACCGGCTCGCGATGATCGCGCAGCTCCCAGTTGCGATTGTCGACACTTGCGACGGTACCCGTGCGCATCACGCGCTTCAGTTCCGCGCCCTCGAGCCGCGTCACATGCGCGACCGCGCGCTCGAGCGCGACCTGCACTTCGGCCAGTGCGGGAATCGGCACCCATAGCGGCAAGTCGGCATCGAGCACGTGATCCTCGCGCACGTACCCGTGGGCGAGCACGTAGTCGCCAAGGCGCTGCGTGTTGCGCAGCCCCGCGCAGTGGCCCAGCATGATCCAGGCGTGCGGCCGCAAAACCGCGATGTGATCGGTGATCGTCTTCGCATTCGACGGCCCCACCCCGATGTTGATCATCGTGATGCCGCTGCCGTCGGCGCGCTTGAGGTGATAGGCCGGCATCTGCGGCAACCGGGCCGGCAAGGTGCCCTCGTCGGGCTGCTCGCCGAGGTTGGCATTGTAGGTCACGACATCGCCGGGCTCGACGAACGACGTGTACTCGCTGCGATAGGCACGCAGCTCCTCATCGTCGGTGCGCGCCATCAACGAACGGCCGAGCTTCGTGAACTCGTCGATATAGAACTGATAGTTCGTATAGAGGACGTAGTTCTGGAAATGCGTGGGCGAAGTCGCCGTGTAGTGTCTGAGCCGATGCAGCGAGAAATCGACTCGCGGCGCGGTGAAAAGCGCAAGCGGGTACGGTTCGCCGGGAGCCGGCTCGTAGGTACCGTTGACGATGCGGTCGTCGAGCTGCGCGAGATCGGGCGTATCGAACACGTCGCGCATCGCCATGAGCCGGTCCCGCCCGAGGTCGCCTTCGAGATGAATGCCTTCGGCAAAGGCGAAGTGAATCGGAATGGGCTGCTGCGAAACGCCCACTTCGATCGTCACATTGTGATTTCGGGCAAGCAGCCGCAGCTGCTCGCGATAGTAGTTGCCAAAGAGATCGGGCCGCGTGACGGTTGTCTCGTAGACGCCGGGGCCTGCGACGAACCCGTACGAGCGGCGCGAGTCCACGCGCGTGTTGACCTCGGTCTGCAACCGCACGAAGGGATAGCAAGCGCGCACGCGCTCCGCGAACGGCTCGTTGCGCCGGTAGCGTGCGAACGCGTCGCGCAAAAACGCGGTGTTCGCTTCGTACACGGCGGAAAGCCGCGTGACGGCGTCGGCCGCATCGGTGAAAGACTGTGTCGGAAAATCGCTCGGACGCAACGGCCCGGCATGCGGTTTCACGTTCATGTCGTTTTTCATTTTCGTTTGCCTCGCTCGATGCGACGACATTACCACGAACCGCACCGTCTCCGCGGCCCCGGCGGTGAGCCGCCCGGGCCTGGGCGTGCGCAAAAACATACGAGCCAAGCGCCCGGAAAGGAGGGCGCATTTGCTAGAATTGGGGGATTCCCTCGGAGAAAAATCATGAAGCCGTATCTTCCCGTCGCCGTAGCGATCGCCGCGTGGTTTGCCGCGGCGAATCCGGCCGCGGCGGCGCAATCCGCCAACGATGCCCAGACGCGCGCGCAGCGTCATGCCGCCAATGAGGCCGCGGGCCTGCCCGATCTGGAAGCCATCAATCGTCCGGCAGCGCAAGTCTCGTCGAAAGTGGATATCAACGTACCGCGCACCCCGAGCTATTACGAAAAGAGTCCGAGCGGCACCGTCATCACCGAATATCGCGACAAGGGCAAACCGGTCGAAATCGACGTCCGCTCGAATTTGGGCACGCACTATCAGATGAGCGCATCGCCCGACACGTCGCCCAGGGTGCGCGACAATGGCCAACCCAGTACCCGTTTGCCGTCGATCAACCTGCGCTACTGATCGCGCCCGCCGCGCCGGCGGGCCATGACGCTCGCCCCGGGCTGAAACGGCCCGCGACGCGGCGTCGGTCGCAACCGCTCCGAGGCGTACCGCCGCCGCCCCACCCCGCGCTTTCCCGGGCCGCCCCTTCACACCGAATCCGAAGTCTCTTTCCGCATGGCTGTCTTTACCGTCGTCACCGAAGCCGACCTGTCCGCATGGATGCGGCACTACGATCTGGGCGATGTCGTCGATTTCCGCGGCATCAGTTCGGGCATCGAGAACAGCAACTTTTTTCTGACGACGACGCGCGGCGATTACGTGCTGACTGTCTTCGAAAAGCTCACCGCCGAACAGTTGCCGTTCTATCTGGATTTGATGCGCCACCTCGCGTCCCACAGCGTGCCGGTTCCGGATCCGGTCCCGCGCGATGACGGCATGCTTTTCGGCATGCTCCACGGCAAACCGGCCGCGATCGTCACGAAGCTCGAAGGCGCGGCCGAACTCAGCCCGGGCGTCGAGCACTGCGAGGAGGTCGGCCGGATGCTGGCGCGCATGCACCTGGCCGGCCGCGATTTCGCCCCGCATCAACCCAATCTGCGCAGCCTGGGGTGGTGGACCGAAACGGTTCCCGCCATCGTGCCTTTCGTCTCCGGAGCGCAGCGCGACCTGCTCGTGAGCGAGCTCGCCCATCAAACGCGGTTTTTCGGGTCGCACGACTATGCCGCGCTGCCGGGCGGACCGTGCCACTGCGACCTGTTTCGCGACAACGTACTGTTCGCTCCGGCGCAGCCCGGCACCGGCCACCGCGTCCGTCTGGGCGGGTTTTTCGACTTCTATTTCGCAGGTTGCGACAAGTGGCTTTTCGATGTCGCCGTAACGGTCAACAACTGGTGCATCGAGTTGGCGACCCGAGAACTGGACCCGGCGCGACTGGAGGCGATGCTGCGCGCGTACCAGACGGTGCGTCCGTTCACACGCGAGGAATGCCTCCATTGGAACGACATGCTGCGCGCGGGTGCCTATCGGTTCTGGGTGTCTCGCCTCTACGACTTCTACTTGCCGCGGGCGGCGGCGATGTTGCAGCCCCATGACCCGGCCCATTTCGAGCGCGTCCTGCTCGCGCGCCTGACGGCCGCGTCCACCCCCCACGCTTCTTCCCTATGCAATTGATCGAAGTTCCCGCGAAGAGCGGCTACGCGTGGTATCGCCAAGGCATCTGGCTCTTTCGCAGAAACCCGCTGGCTTTCCTGACGATTTTCGCGACCTATCTGTTGGCCATGTGGCTGGTCTCGAAGGTCCCGCTCGTCGGCGGCGTTCTGCCGCTCGCCTTCATTCCCGGCGTCGCAGTGGGTTTCATGGCCGCCTGCCGCGATACGGTCGAGGGCAAAGCGGTGTTGCCGATCGTTCTGATCGATGGCTTCCGTTCATACGGAGGGGTGGCTGCAAAACGGCTGTTGAAGCTCGGCGCGCTATATGTCGTGGCGATCGTGCTCGTTTTCGCGGCTTCGTCGCTCGTGGATGGCGGGACGCTCTTTACCTTGATGTTGGGCACCGCCGACAAAACGCCGCCGGCTCCAGGCGCCGACATGCCGCTCGGGGGGCTCGTGGCGCTGGCCTGCTATGTGCCGGTGGCCATGTTGTTCTGGTTCGCGCCGGTATTGGCCGCCTGGCACGACGTGCCGCCCGTCAAGGCGATGTTCTTCAGCGTCGTCAGTTGCTGGCGCAATCGCGGCGCATTCATCGTCTACGCGGCGCTTTGGTTCGCCACGATGACGTTGACGTCGATCGCAGTCTCGCTATTGATGGATGCGCTGGGCGCGGGCGCATTCGTGATCGTCGCGCTCTTTCCCGCCACGATCACGCTGACAACGATGCTTTACTGCTCGTTTTATGCAACCTATAGGGGGTGTTTCGTCCCAAACCCGGAGACGAACCCCGGAGAGCCGACGCCCTAGCTCAACGATGGCTCAACCATGCAGTGGTAGGAATCGCGGCTTCGCGATCGAGCTTGCGCATGCGGTATTCCAGATCGTACAGATCCGTGGCTTCCGAGAGATAGGCATCGTCACGGGCTTGCTTACGCTCGTCGGCGGTCTTCGTCAGGAAAAGGAACAAGCGGCTGAGCAGAAACATGGTGGACCTCGTTGAGTTAGGTGCTGACACCTAGGTATTTACCCGTATTATAGGGAAAACCCCAATCTCAGCGCCAGGACTTTTTTCGGCCCAGGAATCGCGGTGTGGTGTTTACGCATCAACTCGGGAAGATGCACAGATCCTGCGGATAGCGGGCAACGCGCGCCCGTGGGGTTCAGCGACCGGCCGCAGCCTCGCGGCGGCGAACCGGCGTGCGGTCGCGCTGGCGCTGCTGGTATCGAAGGAATTCCCAGATCAGCGCGCTCGCATTGGGCCCCTTGCGGGAGTGGAACGGAATAGCCTCGTCTCCACCGGCCCAGGCGTGCCCCAGACCGGGAATAAGACATGAGCGAACGACGCGTCGCCCACGCGCCGTGAAATCGCGAATGAGAGCGTCGGCGCTCGATGTCTCGCGCGAAGTCCCGATCTTTGGTGTGCCCTGCGCGTCGACGAGGCCGTTCAGATACAGAAACTGCGCCGTCAACTGCTCGGCATTTCGAGGCGCCACCACCGCGTCCCCTTCGCCCTGAACGATGATGGCCGGCATGCCCGGATAAGTGGCCGGATCGATAGCGGCCGCCGCGAGCGCCAACGGATCGTGCCGCGCGCCCCGACGCATGACGTCCATTGCCGTCATGCCCGAATGGGCCTCGCCCAAGGCCGGGGCCGAGTGCAAGGCGACAGCGGCAAAGCGATCCGGCCAGTGCAGTGCCAGCAAGGAGGCCAGTCCGCCCCCAGCCGAAAGACCGACCGCGTAGATCCGCTCGGCGTCGAAGCCGTACCGATCGATCAGCGCGTCGACCAGCGAAACGACCGCGCGCGCTTCGCCGCGGCCTGCCGTATCGCGATCGTCGTACCAATGCCAACATCGATGCGCATGCGCGTGAGAAGACTGCTCGGGGTAGACGACGGCAAAGCCCTGCGCATCCGCGAGCAAATTCATGCGCGTGCCGGCGGCGAATTCGTCGATGGTCTGTTTGCAGCCGTGGAGCATGACGACCAGCGGCATCTTTAGCGTGGATTTGACTGGCGGCCGGTACAGACCGTACGACAAATGATTGACCAGCCGGCCGGGCAACGGGGGCGCCGAATGAAAAGAGCGGGTCCAGCTTCCTTTGGCCCATGCCGCGGCACGCGGTCGCACACGCGATTCCGGCGCTTCGCGCCGCTTCGCGGCAACCGCCTTGGTTGGAGTTGCGGCCTTGGCGGCGCTGCCCGTGCGCGAGCGACGTTGCTTTTTTGTTGCGGCGCGCAAATATTGGGCCTGCGCGGATACGAGCCGTTTAATGCTGCGAAGCCAGATTTTACTAAGCCCTTTCGTCATCTACGGGATCTCCCAAAGGTATGACCGTGCTGGCAGCCATCTTTCATGACGCAATGCACAATACTACCCCCTGTCGATGCGCCGCGCTCGTCCGCCGACGCTGCCGCTATACTCTGTTCGTTCGCGCACGGTTTTTGTCGTCCTTGCGGCCGGCTCGCGCGTTGTGAACGTATGATCAAGCCGGACGCAGCACGCGAACGGCATTCCCCGTTATGTACGACCTGCCGCTTCACCTCTGGTATTCGATCACGCGCCTCGGCGGCGCGGGTCTCACGTTGCCGCTCGCGTTGACCATCGCGTTGTGGCTCGCGCTCGGCTATACATGGCGGCTGGCGCTTGCGTGGCTCGGGCTGCTCGCGGGCGCCGTCGGTATCGTCGCGCTCACGAAAATCGCCTTTCTCGGATGGGGTGTCGGTGTCCGAGCCTGGGACTTCACCGGCGTGAGCGGGCATGCCATGCTCTCGACCGCTGTCTATCCCGTCGGCATCTTTCTCATCCTGTTGCCGGCGCGCGCGCGGGTGCGTATAGCCGGTATCGCGATCGGGCTCGCCGCTGGGGTCGCGGTCGGCCTGTCACGCGTGGTATTGGACGCGCACTCGCCGTCCGAGGCCGTGGCGGGCTGCGGCGTAGGGGCCCTCGTCGCCGTGCTGTTCGCCAGGTACGCGTGGAATGCGCGGCCGGGCAAACTATCGGTCGTTCCCGTCGCGGTCAGTCTGTTGATGCTGGCCGTGGCCCTGCATGACGTGCGCGTTCCGACGCAGCGCTGGATCACCCACGTCGCCCTTCATCTATCGGGCCGCGAGCGGCCGTTCATTCGCGCACGCTGGAAAGCCCGCATCGAGGCGCCGCGTCGAGCGCCTGCAGCCGTCTTGCCGCGCGACGCCGCGCTCGGGCCCGGCGTGGCCTGAAAGCCGGTTCGCTTCAGGCGTCGTCGGCCCTTTGCACCTTCCTTTCCGCGAGGAACGTACTCCTACTACCGTGCGAGGGCGAACCGTTATAACCTCGGTTATATTACGATAGCGTTTTCACTCCGACCCTGCGCGTCATGATCTTCTTTTCGCCTACCGGGCGGCGCACCGGTGCCAGGCTCGCCGCAGCGGCCGTCGCGGTACTCGGCTGCGTTTTGCATCGACCGGCTCATGCCCATGAACTCGTGGTATCCGCCGCTACCAGCCTGACGGACGCCTTCAAGAACATCGCCGCAGCGTTCGAGCAACAGCATCCCGGGACGACAGTGATACTCAACTTCGGCGCTTCGGACATTCTCATGCGGCAAATTGCCAACGGCGCGCCGGCCGACGTCTTCGCGTCCGCAGACCAGACTGCGATGGACAAGGCCGTAGGCGCGGGGGTGATCGATACTGCATCGCGCGTCGACTTCGCCGCAAATTCGCTGGTGATGATCGTACCGGCCGACGGCAAGTTGGCGCTCAAGACGCCACACGAGCTCGCCACGCGTTCGGACTTCGAACGCGTCGCCCTCGCGGATCCGGCGTCGGTGCCCGCGGGCCGCTACACGCAAAAGGCGCTCGAAGCAGACAGCAAGCAACTCTGGGAAGCGATCAAGGCGAAGGCGGTACTGGCGACCAACGTTCGGCAGTGCCTCGATTACGTCGCGCGCGGAGAAGTCGAGGCGGGATTCGTCTTCGGCACGGATGCCGCCATTGCCGGGCGGCGCGTGAAAGTCGCGGCGACATTGCCGACGCCGCAACCGATCGCCTACCCCATCGCCATCGTCAAAACGAGCCAGCACGCCGGCGAGGCGAAGGCATTCGTCGATTACGTCCGCTCATCGGCGGGGCAAACCACGCTCGTCAAATACGGCTTCAGGCCGGCTGCGCAATGATCGATATCGATGCCTAGGGTCTGTTTACATATGGAACGCACGTGCGAATGCCCGAAATCGCTCGCAGGGCAAGGAGTGAGGAGCGCCGTTTGGCCGAGCCAAACAAGCGACGATCGACGCCGCCATGCGGGCGATTTCGCGCATTCCCCTGGAATGAATTTTAGATATGGGGTTGCCACGAGAACGGCCGCTCGCCGCGTTGCGCTCCTTGCGAATACGTCCCAGTATTCGCAGCGTCGCGCGCCTCGCGAGCGGCCGTTCTCGTGGCAACGCACGTGCGTTCCATATGTAAACAGACCCTAGACACGGGCCGACCGATGATGGAACCCGCCTGGACGCCTCTGCTCCTCTCGTTGAAAGTAGCCGGATGGGCCAGCGCGCTCGATCTCGTGCTTGGCGTTGCAGTGGGGCTCGCGCTCGCGCGTTGGCGATCCGGCGCGCGCGATATCGTCGATTCACTGCTGACGTTACCGCTCGTCATGCCGCCCACGGTGCTCGGGTATTACCTCTTGGTGTTGCTCGGCCGGCGGGGCGTGCTGGGTGGACAGCTCGAGTCGTTGGGCATTCACCTCGTTTTCAGCTGGCAAGGAGCCGTCGTCGCGGCGATGGTGGCCGCGTTTCCGCTGGTATTGAAGTCGGCGCGGGCCGCGTTCGAGGCCGTGGAGCCTCAGTTCGAACAGGCTGGGCGTACGCTGGGGCTCGGGGAAACGGCGCTCTTTTTCCGCGTCACGCTGCCGCTTGCCGCGCGCGGTATCCTCGCCGGCGCACTGCTCGCTTTTGCACGCGCGCTGGGCGAGTTCGGCGCCACGCTCATGATCGCGGGCAACCTGCCCGGACGCACGCAGACGCTATCGGTCGCGGTCTACGCCGCCGTTCAAGCGGGCGACGATGCAACCGCAAACACGCTCGTGCTCGTGACGTCTGTCGTCTGCGTCGCGGTGCTGCTCATTGCCGGACGGCTCGTTCCGCAACATTCGCTTTTGACTTCGCGCTGAGATGACAGGATCGAACGGTTCCACGCTCGCTGCACGCGCCACCGACGCACCGCGGATGATCCTTTCCGTCGCCATCCGGAAAACGCTGGTCACGCGCGAGCGGCGCTTCACGCTCGACGTCTCGTTCGAGGCCAATTGCCGCCGTATCGTGCTGTTCGGCCCGTCGGGGGCCGGCAAGACGCTGACGTTGCAGGCGATCGCGGGTTTGCTGCGGCCCGACGACGGCGTCATCTCGCTCGCGGGCAAGACCCTCTTCGACTCGGCGCGCGGGATCGATCTGCCCGCGCGCGAACGCGGCGCGGCCTATCTCTTCCAGGACTATGCGCTCTTCCCGCATCTGAACGTCCGGCAGAACATCGGTTTTTCATTGCGGCGGGGATGGCTCAACCCGGGCGCGCGGCAAGCGCACGAGTCCGTCGATTACTGGATCGATGCCTTCGCGCTCGAAAGCGTAGCCGGCAACTATCCCGCGCAGTTGTCGGGCGGCCAGAAACAACGCGTTGCGCTCGCGCGCGCGCTCGTTTCCCAACCGAACATGCTGCTGCTCGACGAACCGTTCGCCGCGCTCGACGCCGGCATGCGCGAGCGGACGCGGCGCGAACTGGCGGAGCTGCAGGCGCGCCTCGACATTCCAATGGTTTTGATTACACACGATGCGGCCGATGTCGCAGCGTTCGGGGACCAGGTCATTCGGCTGCAGGAAGGCAAGGTGGAAGACAACCCGCCGCTCCACGCGCTCGCGGCGCACTGAGCGACCCGCTGCAAATCAGCCGTCCGTTCCGAGAATCACGCTCGACGCCTTGAATGCCGCGATAGCGGGCATGCCAACGGCGAGCCCCAGTTCGCGGACGCTCTCGTTCGTGACAACGGCCGTCACGACCGTGGGAGCAGGCGCCGCTCCCGCGTCGTCCATGGCAGCGCCGGCGTCGAGCACGAGCGATACTTCAGCGTTCACGGCGCCGGGAACGATGTGGCTGATGCGGCCGTGCAGTTGATTACGCGCCGAAAGACGCAAGGGCGCGACGCTCGCCGGGGTGTCCGGGTTGCCGACGGCAAGCATGACCCACGACGCCTTGACGAGCGCATAAGCCGTTGCGCCCGCGGTCAAGCCGAGCGTTGCGGTACTCTCGCACGTGATCACCGCCACGATCTGCTGTCCGCCCGGCAACTTCATCGTCACTTCGTCGTTGACGGCCCCTTGTGCGATCGACACGATCGTTCCGAACAGCTGATTGCGCGCGCTCGTTTTCATACCGATTCTTCCTATCAACGCCCAATCGCGGGCGAAGTCTTCGATCCCCGCGCTCACGTGCTCGATGAACTTGCGGTGCTCCCGCTCGATGGCGCGGAACGTTTCGATAAGACGTTCGCCGCGCGGCGTCAGTGTCGTGCCGCCGCCGCCCTTGCCTCCCGTCGCGCGCACGACGAGCGCAACCCCTGCGAGGTTGTTCATCGCATCGATTGCATCCCAGGCCGCTTTGTAGCTGATGCCGACGGCTTTGGCCGCGCCGGTGATGGAGCCCGTTTCGCGGATCGCCGCGAGCAACGCGATGCGCGCCGCCCCGGCCAGCGTTTCGCCGCCCGCGCTGAGCCAAAGCGAGCCACCGAGCCCGAACGCCCCGGCACGGGCGTCCGCCTGCGGGCCGGAATCGGACGCTGCACGGGACGGTGGCACTTCGCTCATGGGCTCGACGTGAACTGGAACAGTTGGCGGAAGAACGTGAATCGGCGCCGCCCATTATAGGCAGCGGCGCTGCCCACCGGCTCAACGCTTGACGTACTGCGCCACGCCATGACCGAACGACCAGTTTTCCGGCAGCACCTCCACGAGATTGATGAAGACGTCTTCCGGCCGCAAGCCCGGCCGTTCCGCCAGCAGATCGACGATGCGCCGGTATAGCGCCTCCTTTTGCTCGAGACCGCGCGTGTTGCTGACGGTCAACTGAACGACCACGAAGTCGTCACTGCGCTCGATTCCGAGGTAGTGCCGGTTATAGACCCGGGACCCGGGGGCGTGCTCGTCGATGAGGACGAATTGATCGTCCTGCGGAACGTTGAACGTTTCGACGAGCGCACGTTGTACGCCGTCGACCAACGCCGCGCGATAGGCGTCGGATTTACCGGCGGCTAGCGAAATTCGAGTGAGGGGCATGACGGTCTCCGCGATGAACGATGGAGTAGGCAGAATAAGTTCAGTCGATCATAATTAACAGTCATGTATCTATATTTCATCCATTTCGTTTCAAAATGAAAGTATTGGACCTCGATGCGGTTCGGGCCTTCGTCCATGTCGCGGACCTGCGCAGTTTCACGCGAGCGGGCGAGATGCTCGAGACGACGCAGTCAGCGGTCAGCCTCAAGATCAAGCGCCTCGAAGCCCAGCTCGGCAAGGCGCTGTTCGAGCGTACGCCGCGCTCGGTGCGGCTCTCGGCTGCGGGCGATGCGTTCCTGGAATCGGCGCGCCGCCTGCTCGATGCACATGAGCAGGCGCTGACATCGCTTGGGACCGAACGCGCCCGGCTACGAATCGGTCTGAGCGAACACGCCTCGGGGCCGCAACTGCCGCAACTCGTTGCCGGCCTGCACCGGCACGATCCGCAACTCGTCGTGGAAATGCATCTCGGACTGTCGGCGGCGCTCCTCGCGCAATACGACGAGCGGCAACTCGATGCCTGCATCGTGCGCTACGAGGCCAACGAAACGCCGGCATGGCGTGCGCGCAGCGATGCCGAGGCACTTTTCGTCGAACCGCTCGTATGGGTCGCCGCACCGGGCTGGAAGCGTACTGCCGGGCTCCCGTTGCCGCTCGCCACGCTGGCCGGTCCTTGCGGCGTGCGCTCGGTGGCATTGCAAACGCTGGATCGAGCGCACATCGCCTGGCAGGAAACGTTCGTCGGGGGCGGGATCGCGGCCGTCGGCGCCGCGGTCGCTGCCGGCCTTGCGGTATCGGCGCTCGCGCGGCGCGTGGCGCCCGTCGGCCTCGTAGATATCGGCAGCGCCGCGGGACTGCCGCCGCTGCCGCGGTCGCACATCGTCCTTCATTCGCGAGTGCGCGAGCCGCGCGCTCATTCGGCACTGCGCATTCTCGCGGCGGGACTGTCGCGAAGTTGAGGCGAGTCCGCAGCGATGGGCACTACCCCGCAGCGAGGGCGTCGATATCGAAACCGATGGTGCCCTTCCGTCTTCAGGCGCGAGTCCTGGGCGATTCAGGGCAACGCCATATGAGACGCGCCCTCCGCCAAGGCGGTTTCGACCGATACGGACCATGCGCGTGGCGTCAGCGCTTCGGTGATGGTCAGCTTGCCCGTCACGGCGAACGCGCCGGTATCGATGAAGACCTGAGAGCCGATGCGCCCCATTTCGCGCATCGGCGTGTGGCCGCAATAAGTCAGCGATAAGCCCGCCTGTCGCGCCGGGTCGCCGTTGCCAAGCGCAAGTTCACGGCCCCACAGCATTTGCTGTCTGACGCGCTCGGTGAAGACGCCCGAATCGAGGTCGAGGTCGGAGCCGAAGAATTCCGCATGCACGATATTGAAACGCCGCATCCCCGCACCGACGACCCGCGCGAGCGGCAGCGTGCGCAAACGCCGCGCATACTCCTGGAGCGTTTCATCCGACAAATCGTCGGCCCAGTCGCCGCCGATGCCATGCCACCAACTGCGGCGCATGCCGCCTTCCGCTACGAGACACAAAGCCTCCTCGTGGTTGCCGAGCACGGAATAAAACCACGGCTTGTCGAGCAGCGCGAGCGCCGCCTCCGACTGGCTGCCTCGATCGACGAGATCGCCGACCGAAAAGAGCCGGTCCCGTGTGCCGTCGAACTCGATTTCGCGCAGTAGATAGCGCAGCGCGTCCACGCAGCCATGCAGATCGCCGACCACGAAATCGCGGCCCGCCGTATTCGATTCATGCCGGCAAACGAGGGGAATGTTTTGAGTTTCCATACCGCATCTTATGCTCGTGCGCGTTGCCGCGCCCCGCAATGCAATTTCCTATTGCTGCTGCGCGCGCAATTGCGCCACGTCGCCGGCCGTCAACGTGGCGCGCGGATCGCCGAAGTGCTGCGTGACGTAGTTCACGATCGCCGCGATCTGCTCGTCGTTCAGTTGATCGCCGAAGCCGGGCATCAACACGTTTGCGTGCTTCGTCTTGCGCACCACACCATGCAGCACCACCAACGCGAGGTTGGAAGCATTATTTGCGCCCACTACGGAGTTATGAATCAGCGACGGGTAAGCCAACGCAGCGTCACCACCGATGCCGCGGCCGGTCCAGTCGTGACAGCTCGCACAGTTGCCGACGAAAAGCTGGGCGCCGTTCACGCCGACAGGCGACGTACCGCGTAATTGCGTTACATCGTCGGCAGGTTTGCCCCACTGATCGCGCGCTCGGGCGTCGCCGCCAGCGACAGGCGGCACCGAACGCAAATACACGCCGATCGAGCGCAGGTCCTCGTTGGTCAGAAACTGGGTGCTGTCGGCGACCACCTCCGCCATCGGCCCTGCCGCATTGGCGCGGCCCGGCGCAACGCCGACGGACAGATAGTGCACGAGGTCGTCGTCGCCCCAGTTGCCAATGCCGGACGTCTTGTCGGGTGTGATGTTGAATGCGTGCCAACCTGCCTGCACTTCGCCCGAAAGCCGACCGCTCGTCTTCAGCCCTTGCATGAAGTTGCGGGGCGTGTGGCACTCCTCGCAATGCGCGAGCCCTTCGACCAGATAGGCACCGCGGTTCCATTGCGGACTTTGCTTCGGATCGGGGACGAAGCGGCCCTCATGGAAATTGAAGAGCTTCCAGAAGAACAGCAACCACCGCTGATTGAACGGGAACTTGAGGTCGTTACGCGGCGGCGTGTAATGAACGGGCGTCAGTGTGTTCAGATAGGCGCGAATCGCCAATACGTCGCGTTCGGCAATACGCGTGTACTCCGTATAGGGGAAGGCGGGATAGAGATGCTCTCCGCCCTTGCCGACCCCTTCGTGCATGGCCCGCACGAAGTCGGCGTCGGTCCACCGGCCGATGCCCGTATCGGGATCGGGCGTGATGTTGGGCGTATAGATCGTCCCGAACGGCGTGCCGATCGGCAATCCGCCCGCGTAAGGCCGGCTCTTGTCGGCCGTATGGCACGCAATGCAGTCGCCCGCGCGGGCCAGATAGGCACCGCGCTTCACCAGGTCGGCACTCTCCGCGTCGGCTTGCGTAAAGGTGGGGGCGATCGTTGCGGCATCGGCCGACGCACCTTCGGGACCCGGCGCGCCGGAGGGCGATTCGGTCGGCGTCGGTGCGCTCGCCACTGCAGTCGAAGCCGACGTCGTCGCCGAAGCCGACGATGACGCCGAGCCCGCCACGTTCGACACCGGCACCGCCGCCGCGGGCGTGCTCGCTGTCGGCGGTTCGGTCGTCGATGCGGCAGATGCGGCAGATGCGGCAGATGCGGCAGATGCGTTGGATACGCCGGAGCTCTCGCTCGCGCCGGAAGACGGCAATGCTGCATGCACCGGCGCCGCTACCGTTCCCGAGCGTGACGAGGCGGCAAGCGCCGCATCGGGTCCTTGCGCCTGCGCGACCGAAAGCGGCAACTCATCGGCCGGCGACAGATCGGCATCGACCGACGCATGCCAGGCGAGATACAACGCAAATCCGCAAAACGCGGTGGCGACCGTGGCAATGCGCCGCAACCGCCGCCGCGCACGCCTTGCAGCTTCGTGGCCCATACCGGCTGGATCGGAGCGAGGTCGCGGGTTCGTCATCGGAAGTCTCATCGGATCGGCGTGCCAAGTGCGGTGTCCAAACAGTGTCTACAGTTCATGCTTGAGCTTGTCCGCAAGGCGTAGCGCCAACGCGGCAATCGTCAGCGTGCAGTTGACCGATGCGGCGCTCGGCATCACGCCGCTCGTCGCGAGGAAAAGGTTCTGGTGATCGTGCGTGCGGCAATCGGCGTCGACGACCGAGTCCGCCGGATCGGCGCCCATGATCGTCGTCCCCATGATGTGGTTGTTGGGCGCGAAACGATCGTCGAACGTCACTTCCGTGCCGCCGAACAGCGCCGCGATCTGCGCATACACGTCGTGCGTGTGCGCCGCGCTTTTCTTCACGTACTCGCCGATGGCGTAGTAAATCTCCGGCTGCGGAATGCCGAGCGCATCCTTACGGTCGGCCGACGGCACGATCCGATTGCCCGGTTCGGGCAGGATCTCGTGGAAGCTGTTGATGGTGAGCGTGCGCGATGCGCGATCGCGGATCTGCCGGTCTAGTTCGGCACCGGTCAGCCCCGCTTGCAACAATGCGGCCGTCACCGCCATCGTCGACACGCCGTTCGACAGGTGCAGCTTCTTGGCGGCGTACTCCGAGCGGAAAGCGCCATCCCTGAAGTTGACGACCGATGTCATTTCCATCGGCCCGCGCCCGGGCCACAACGCCTCGTTCGCGAGGAAGCTCACACCGGTGCCGGGGTGATCCATCAAATTGCGGCCGACCTGATCGGAGCGGTTGCCGACGCCGTGCTGAAACTTGTCGCTCGTCGACATCAGCATCAGCTTCGGTGTCTCGATACCGTTCGCCGCCAGCACGAAGAACTTGCCCGTCACGCGCGTCGTCCCGCCCGAAGGGTCCTTGTAATGCACGGCGGAGATGAGCCCCTTGTCGTCGGCTTCTACTCGATAGACCACCGCCTGCGGCACGAGCTGAGCGCCCGCGCGCTCGGCTTTCTCGGCATGCACGATGCCGTTGTACATCGCCGCGATCGGGCAGATCGGCATGCAGTTGTTGTTGCCGCAACAGGTGGGGCGCGCGTCGTAGGGCTGGCTATTGCGCGCGACCGGTTCGGACACCACCTTGAAGGCATTGGCGTTGAGCACTTCGGCAAACCGCGCATCCATGAACGAGAGCGGCAGCGCCGGCATCGGATAAGGCTTGGCGCGTGGCGACCCGAGATCGACCGACAGCTCGGGGCCGGACACACCGAGCTCGACCTCAGCCGCGTAGTACCAAGGCTCCAGCGTTTCGTACGGAAACGGCCAGTCGCGGCCGACGCCGAACAGCGTCTTCAGCTTGAAATCGGAGGGCAACAGACGCCACGCAGCGGCGGCCCAGTGCCAGGTCGTGCCCCCGACGAGCCGCAGGTATTGCGATTCGTACGGATACTCTCCCTTCTGAATCAAATAGTTGTTCGGCGGCGAATACTCGGGATGCGGTGCATAGGGCATCGACGGGTAGGGGGTCGCGAAGTCCGCCTTGGCAGGCGAGTTGCGGAAGTTCTCGACGATCTGCCAGCGAGCGAGGCGCGGCCCCGCTTCGAGGAGAATGACCGACGCGCCCGCCAACGCGAGCTGATGCGCAACGAGACTGCCCGCCACGCCGGAGCCGATTACGACGACATCGGCAGAAGGGTTGTTTGCCATGTGTTGTAGTAGGTTCGGCTAAGGCTTGCGCGTCCAGTAAAACGGCACATCCCGGCAGTACGACGGCACGGTCAGCACGTCTTTGACGGGATCGAACATCAGGGCTCTTTCGTAGGCGAGCACTTTCACGGTGGGCGACTCGCCGACTAGACCGAGGTACCACGCGCGCATGATCTGGCCGACTGTCTTCGCGAGTGGCGGCTCCGCGGCCCGCAGCGCAGCCGTCACGATATCGCGCGGCACACCGCCGTGCGATTTGAGCCACGTATTGATTGCGGCGACGTTTTGCGTGAACGCGTTGTCGGTCTTGACGAGTGCTTCGTAGATGCGCTTGCCGAGCGCGGGATCGAGCTGACTTCGTCCGCACAGCTCCTTCGTCAACGCGATGAACGCATCGAACCCGCCGCCCGCCGGGGGCGAGAATGCGAACGCCGAGCGGGTGCCGAACGGCAGGCCCAGCATCGTGGCGATCGATAGCGCGCTCGCGAAGGCGGACGTGCCGAGCACGAACGTTCTACGGGCGAAAGCCGCCGGCGCGTTGCGGCGCCGGCTCTCTCGGGCATCTGTCATGTGGGCTCCAAGGTCTGATCGTGACCCTGCCGGCACGCGCCGGCATTGCAGGTCGCCCCCGAATCCGGTCTTGGCGCCGCCCTTGAACTGGCGGTCTTTCATTATGCGAGATCGTGCGAGATGCGCGGGCGGCGCCCACAGCGACGAAATATAGCCGTCTCGGCTGCATTCGACAATCGTCGGATAATGCTTCGCGCGTCCGGATGGGGCGAATGCGCGCCAAATCGGCATCCGATGTAAAAACGCGCCAGCGCGGCACGCCAGATTTACCCGCTCCGGCCGGCGCGGGCCGCGAGCGCCGCTCGCGGTGCGCAAAACACCTCACCTCCGCGGCCAACGCGCGCATACTGGTCGCCATTGACGATTCGCGCCGACATGGGCGCGCCGTCCCGCCACCGCGGCATGCAACCTGCTTGCGTTGCTCTCGTTCGCGCGCAAGCGCCGCCGAGGTCCCGGGCCGATGCCTCCCGTCCCGGCGCGCCTCGAGCGCCACCTTCTATGGCGATGCGATCGCGCGCGAGCCGCGTGCATCCACACCGCCGGACGACCTGGAATCGACCGATGGAACGACGTCAAGCGTATGCGCCGCGGATCTACTTCATTCACCCCCTTCTCGTTGGGCACCTCGACGCGTGGCCGGCCCAATTCGAGCGCGCGGCCGCGCTCGGGTTCGATCACGTCCTGATCGGCTCGCCATTCGCGCCCGACGAAGCGGGCCATCTCTATCTCGTCGCCGACCACGACCGGCTTCATCCTGCGTTCGCGAGCGCGGACGATGCGAACACGGCGCTCGGGCGTCTTGCGCGTGAGGCCCGCGCCAACGGTCTCGCGTTGCTCGTCGATGTCGTACTCGATCGCGTCGCCGGCAACAGCGCGCTCGTGCGCGGTCACGGCGAGTGGTTTCGCCGTTCCGAGATCGACGAGTGGAAGCTCGATCCACGGCACGCGCCTCGCGTGGATCATGCCGCCCATGCGGACTTCGACGACGCACGCGCCGCCGCGGAACTCGGCGCCTGGTGGGGCGAGCGGCTCACCGCGCTCGCACAGGCCGGCGTGGCGGGATTTCGTTTCGATTCGCCGCACCGGGTCAGCGCCGATGTCTGGCGCGAACTGGGCGCCGCGCTGCGTGCCCGCCACCCCGAAACGCGCTTTCTGGCCGCAACGCCGGGCCTCGCGCGCGGCGAGCTCGCGCGTCTCGAGCGCGCGGGATTCGACAGCGTCTTCTCGTCGGTCCGATGGTGGGACTTCCGTCAAGACTGGCTCGTGGAAGAACACGCGGCGCTCGCGCGCATCGGCGCACCGATCGCTTTTCCGGAGACGCCGTATGGACCACGCCTCGTCAATGACTACACGGGTTCGACCGACGCGGTGGCGATCGAGCGCGCCTACCGGCGCGCGATCGATGCGTGTGCCGCACTGGGGACCGGCTGGCTCGTGCCGATGGGCTTCGAGCGCGGCATCGACGAGCCGTTCTCGTACCGTTCGGGCAGCCCTGCGGCCTACCGGGCGGCTCTCGACGCGGGCCGCTTCGATCTGAGCGAATACATCGCGCAAACCAACCGCATGCTCCAACAAACGCCTCTTTTGGCGACGGTGGGCGAGCTGCGAGCCCTTTCGAGCGCCGGCGCGCACGTGGCCGCATTGCTGCGCGGAGAATCCGCCGACTTGCGCGATGCGCGCGAGGGGGCACTGCTGCTGGCCAACCCGGACCTCAGGGCGCCGGCCTTCGTCGATCCGGGACAACTTCTCGACGGCGTGCCCGGCAACCTGACGTTATTCAAGCCGCTCGTCCAGCCCTGCACGGCACCGGCCGAGCCGCTCGACCCGTTCACGCTCGCGCCCGGGGAAACGCGGCTTTTGCGCGCCGTCGCGAGCCCGTGCGTGAGCTCGCGTCACGCTACGAAACGCGCGGCGACGGCAGCCGTTACGGAAGCGATCGCGGCCCCGCGCGTTGCGATCGAAAGCGTGTCGCCTTCCATCGACGGCGGCCGCTTCGTCGCAAAGCGCGTCGTGGGCGAGCCGATCGAGATCAGCGCGGCGATCTTCGGCGAAGGACACGACAAGATTGCGGCAGCTGTCATCTGGCGTGCCGCCGATGAGCTCAAGTGGCGCGAGACACGGATGGTCCCGGCCGAACCCGCGGGACTCGACCTTTGGCGCGCGCAGATCGCGCTGGGACGCGTCGGGCGGTATGAATTCACGGTGATCGCATGGCGCGACGATTTCGCCTCGCTAGTCGATCACATCCGCAAAAAACTGAAAGCCGACCAGGCCGTCGATCTCGAGCTCGAAGAAGCCCGTCATCTGCTCGCCCGCGTGCTGGCCGAGGCTCAGACGGCCGATACGGTCGACGCCGATCCGCATCGGGATCAGCATGACGCCCATAAAGCGCAGCGCGATGCGATCGCGCGCCTCAAGGAGTTGGCCCGGCGATTCGCGCAGGCCAACCCGGCGGCTCGGCTCGACATCGTGCTCTCGCCGGAAACGGAAAGCGCCGTTGCGCTGGCCCGCCACCGCCCGTTTCTTTCGCGCGACCCGGTGATTTACCGCATCGACGCGGAACGGTCCGCGGCCCGCTTCGGCAGTTGGTACGAAATCTTCCCGCGCTCGATGAGCGACGATCCCACGCGTCACGGTACCTTCGACGATGTCATCGCAAAGCTGCCGCGCATACGCGACATGGGCTTCGACGTTCTCTACTTCCCGCCGATTCACCCGATCGGTAAAACGAATCGAAAGGGCCGCAACAATACGCTGAACGCGCAGCCCGGCGACGTGGGCAGCCCCTACGCGATAGGAGGCCAAGAAGGCGGGCACACGGCGGTTCATCCCGAGCTCGGCACGCTCGACGACTTCAAGCGCATGCTGGCTGCCGCGCACGAGCACGGCCTCGAAATCGCGCTCGACTTTGCGATCCAGTGCTCGCCCGATCACCCGTGGCTCGCCGAACATGCATCGTGGTTCGCCTGGCGCCCCGACGGCTCGCTGCGCTACGCCGAGAATCCGCCGAAGAAGTACCAGGACATCGTGAACCCGGAGTTCTACGCGCACGATGCGAAGCCCGCGTTGTGGCTCGCGCTGCGCGACATCATCCGCTTCTGGATCGATGCGGGCGTACGGATTTTTCGCGTCGACAACCCGCATACGAAGCCGTTGCCGTTCTGGGAATGGATGATCGGCGATATTCGTGCTGCGCATCCCGATGTCATCTTCCTGTCCGAGGCATTTACGCGTCCTCGTCTTATGTACCGGTTGGCGAAGATCGGCTTTTCGCAGTCGTACACGTACTTCACGTGGCGCGAATCGAAGCGCGACTTCACCGACTACCTGAGCGAGCTCACGCAGACGAACGTGCGCGAATTCTTCCGCCCGCACTTTTTCGTCAATACGCCCGATATCAATCCGCGTCACCTGCAAGCGTCAGGGCGAGCGGGGTTCATGATCCGGGCCGCGCTCGCGGCGACGCTCTCGGGACTATGGGGCGTGTACAGCGGCTTCGAGCTCTGCGAATCGAAGGCGCTGCCCAACAGCGAGGAGTATCTCGATTCCGAGAAGTATCAGTTGCGTGCCTGGGATTGGGACAGGCCCGGCAATATCGTCGATGTGGTCACGACACTCAATCGGATCCGTCGCGCCAACCGCGCCTTGCAAACGCATCTCGGACTCACGTTCCTCAGCGCGCACAACGAGCGCATTCTCTTTTTCGAAAAGGCGACCCCAGCGCGCGACAACGTGATCCTCGTCGCCATCTGCCTCGATCCGTTTTCGCCGCAGGAGGCGGATGTCGAGCTGCCGTGGCACACCTTCGCTCACTGGCACATGCTCGACGGGGATGCACTGGCCGTGACCGATCTCGTCAGCGGCGCACGCTTCGAATGGCGTGGCCGCCATCAGCACATCCGGATCGAGCCCGACACGCTGCCGTTCGCAATACTGCGCATCGCGCCTGCAGCGGGGTTGCCGCGCGATACGCGCGCGCAGCTCGAACATGGCCGGCCCGCCGCCGCGGAGACCCATCATGAAGCGTGAAGATCATCACGTCGACCCGGCCACCGCCGAGGCCGACCGTGCCCCGGACGCGAGCCGCAAGCGCGAGCGGGCCCGCCGCCGGGCAAAGCAATCGCCGCTGACGGACGATCCGCTCTGGTACCGGGACGCGATCATCTATCAAGTGCACGTGAAGTCGTTTTTCGATGCGAACAACGACGGAGTCGGCGACTTTCCGGGCCTCATCGCGAAGCTCGACTATATTGCCGGTCTCGGCGTCGATACGATCTGGCTGCTGCCGTTCTATCCTTCTCCGCGCCGCGACGATGGCTACGACATCGCCGATTATCGCGACGTGCACCCCGATTACGGCACGCTCGCCGATGTGCGCCGCTTCATCCAGGGTGCCCACGCGCGCGGTATCCGTGTCGTGACCGAACTCGTCATCAACCATACGTCGGATCAGCATCCATGGTTTCAGCGGGCGCGGCGCGCCAAACCGGGCTCGAACTATCGCAATTACTATGTCTGGTCCGATACGGACAAGAAGTACGCCGGCACGCGCATCATCTTCATCGACACCGAGCCGTCGAACTGGACGCACGACCCGGTCGCGAACGCGTATTACTGGCACCGCTTCTATTCGCACCAGCCCGACCTGAACTTCGACAATCCCGCCGTGATGCGCGAAGTGCTGCAGGTCATGCGCTTCTGGCTCGACATGGGCATCGACGGGCTGCGGCTCGACGCCGTACCGTACCTCGTAGAGCGCGAAGGGACCAACAACGAGAATTTGCCGGAGACGCACGCGATCCTGAAGCGCATTCGCGCGACGATCGATGCGGAGTATCCGAACCGGATGCTGCTTGCCGAAGCGAATCAGTGGCCCGAGGACGTGCAGGAGTACTTCGGCAACGAAGACGAATGCCACATGGCATTCAACTTCCCGCTGATGCCGCGTCTTTACATGGCGATCGCGAGCGAGGACCGATTCCCGATCACCGACATCATGCGGCAAACCCCGGAGTTGCCGCCCACTTGCCAGTGGGCCATCTTCCTGCGCAACCACGACGAGCTCACGCTCGAGATGGTGACCGATTCCGAGCGCGACTATCTGTGGAACACCTATGCGAGCGATCGTCGCGCGCGGCTCAATCTCGGCATCCGCAGGCGGCTCGCTCCGCTCATGGAACGCGACCGCCGCCGCATCGAACTCATCAATTCGCTGCTACTGTCGATGCCGGGCACGCCCGTCATCTATTACGGCGACGAACTCGGCATGGGCGACAACATCCATCTCGGCGATCGCGATGGCGTGCGCACGCCGATGCAGTGGTCGTCCGACCGCAACGGCGGATTTTCGCGGGCCGATCCCGAGCAACTGGTACTGCCGCCGTTGATGGGTTCGCTCTACGGCTTCGACGCAGTCAACGTCGAAGCGCAAACGCGCGATCCGCATTCGCTGCTCAACTGGACGCGCCGGATGCTCGCGACGCGCCGTTCGGCCCACACGTTCGGGCGCGGCAGCATCCGCTTCCTGCGGCCCGCGAATCGCAAGATTCTGGCTTACCTGCGCGAGCTCGAAGGGCAGCCGCCGATCCTTTGCGTCGCGAATCTTTCGCGCGCGCCGCAGGCCGTCGAGCTGGATCTGTCGGAGTTTGCCGGACGCGTCCCCGTCGAAATGACGGCCGATTCCGTCTTTCCGGCCATCGGGCAGCTCAGCTATCTGCTGACGTTCCCACCCTACGGCTTCCTCTGGTTCTCGCTGTGCTCGCGCGAGGACCGTCCGTCGTGGAGCCAGCCCGGTTCCGAGCAACTGCCGGAATTCGTCACGCTCGTCATTCGGTCCGAGCAGACGGGACCGACGCCCGAAAACGTGCGGCTGCTCGAATCGGAAGTGCTGCCATCGTATCTGAGCCGTCGGCGCTGGTTCGCCTCCAAGGACCAGAAGCTCAAGGCAGTCCGGCTCGCCGCCCTCACCACCATTCCCGATGCCGGTTTCGCCTTCACGGAAATCGAAGCCGATGTCGGCAGCCATACCGAGCGCTACGTGCTGCCGCTCGGCATCACCTGGGGCTCGGATACCACCGTGCCGCTCTTCATGCAGCTCGCGCTCGCTCGTGTGCGACGTGGGCGCAACATCGGACATCTGACCGATGCGTTCGCGCTGCCGCAGTTCGCGCATGGCGTACTGAAAAAACTGCGCGAGCGCGCCATCGTGCAGACCGTCCAAAAGAGCGAAATCCGCTTCGTGCCGACTGCACGCTTCGACGAACTCGAGGACATCGGCGAATCCGCGGAGATCCGCTGGCTGGCCGCCGAGCAGAGCAACAGCTCGCTGATCGTGGCCGAGCGCGTCGTGCTCAAGCTCGTGCGGCGCGTCGTCGGCGGCGTTCACCCCGAAGCGGAGATGAGCCGCTATCTGACCGACATCGGCTATGCCAACACGGCACCGCTTTACGGTGAAGTCGTGCGTGTCGATCCCGAGGGGGTGCCGCATACGCTCGTCCTCCTGCAAGGCTTCATCGAAAACCAGGGCGACGCGTGGAACTGGGCCCTCGACTATCTGCGCCGGGTCGTCGACGAGCTCGCGCTCGCCGCCGAAACCGAGGAGCCGGAACAGGAAGCGGACAAGTTCGCGGCCTATTGCGGCCTCACTGGAACGATCGGACGCCGGCTCGGCGAGCTTCACGCGGCACTCGCGGCGCCCAGCGACAACCCGGCCTTCGCGCCGGAGCCCGCCACGCGCAAAGACGTGCGCGGGTGGGTCGACGGCGTGAAAACGATGCTGGCGGCCGGGCTCGATGTTCTCGCCGCGGAGCTCGCCAAACCCGGCGAGCATCTTTTGCCCGATACGCGCGCGGCAGCCGAGCACCTCGTCTCGATTCGCGCACGGCTCACCGAGGCGATCGAGAAGCATGTTCCCGAGACCGTCGACGCGTTGCGCATTCGCGTGCATGGCGACTTCCACCTGGGGCAGGTGCTGATCGCGCAAAACGATGTCTATCTGATCGACTTCGAAGGCGAGCCCGCGCGGTCGCTCGAGGAACGGCGTATGAAGAGAAGCCCGCTCGTCGACGTGGCCGGCCTGCTGCGCTCGCTTTCCTATGCAAGCGCCGCCGCGCAGCCGACGCTCGAAAACGCGCCGGCGCCGACCGCCGATCGCAAGCGCATGCTGTTCGAGCGCTTCCGCACGAGCGGCGAGGAAGCCTTCCTGGCCGGCTATCGCGAGGCGATCGACAAAGCGGTGAAACCGCTCGTCACCGGGGAGACGCAGGCCGCCCTGCTCGATCTTTTCCTGATCGAGAAAGCCGCCTACGAGGTCCGCTACGAAGCCGCCAATCGGCCGACCTGGCTGGCGCTGCCCGTGCGCGGCCTTGCCGCGCTCGCAGACCGGCTGCTCGGCGTACCGGCGTCCGGAGCCGGCAGTGGCGGCGGCAAAACCAGCGCACTGGGTGACGACGGCCACGCCGACGGCTCGCCCGCGTCGCCTTGATCTGCTTCGGTGTACTCATGAACGATACATCCTTCCCCCGCCACTCCGGTGCCGACCGCAATCCGTCGATCGGGCTCGATCCCGTCGACATCGAGGCGCTCGTGGACGCCCGCCATCCCGATCCGTTCTCGCGGCTCGGCATGCATTCGACGAGCGCGGGCCATGTCGTGCGCGCCCTGTTGCCCGGCGCGGCGCACGTGGCTGTCATCGACCGCGCGAGCGGCGCTGTGCTCGGCCAACTTTCCGAGATCGCCGCGGGCGGCCTGTTCGCGGGCTTCGTCGAGCGCGCCGTACCTTACAGACTGCGCATCGACTGGCATGGCGTCGAGCAAGAAATCGAGGACACCTACTCGTTCGGGTCCGTGCTCGACGAAGACGCACTGCAACGGCTCGCGCGGGCGGACCCCTACGCCGTCATACAGTGCCTCGGCGCGCGGCCGTGCACGCAAGACGGCATACCGGGGGTGCGTTTTGCCGTGTGGGCACCCAATGCGCGGCGTGTCTCGGTCGTCGGCGAATTCAATGCATGGGATGGCCGTCGCCACCCCATGCGGCTCAGGCACGTCGCCGGGGTATGGGAGCTCTTCGTCCCGCGCCTCGCGGCAGGCGCGACCTACAAATACGAAATCATTGCGAGAGACGGCCACACGCTGCCGCTGAAGGCCGATCCTTGCGCCATGCAAACGGAGCGCACACCGGCAACCGCATCGGTCGTGGCCGACGTGGAGCGTATCGAGCAATTTCGCTGGACCGACGGTGCATGGATTGCGAACCGTGGATCGTTGCAAACACCCGACGCGCCCATTTCGATCTACGAGGTGCATCCCGAATCGTGGCTGCGCATCGATGAAGCTGGGCATCGCGGGCTGAACTGGTCCGAGCTGGCCGAGCGGCTGATCCCCTACGCGCTCGACATGGGCTTCACGCATGTCGAATTCCTGCCGATCGCGGAGCATCCGTTCGGCGGCTCCTGGGGTTACCAGCCGCTTTCGCCGTTCGCCCCGTCGGCCCGCTTCGGCCCGCCCGAAGGTTTCGCGGAATTCGTCAATCGCGCGCACGAAGCGGGGCTCGGCGTCATTCTCGACTGGGTCAGCGCGCACTTCCCGAACGATGCGCACGGTCTCGCGGCATTCGACGGCACCCCGCTCTACGAGCATGCCGATCCACGCGAGGGCTACCATCAGGACTGGAACACGATGATCTACAACCTCGGTCGCCACGAGGTCAGCGCGTTCCTCATCGCTTCCGCCCTCGCCTGGCTGCTGCGCTATCACGTCGACGGATTGCGCGTGGACGCCGTGGCTTCGATGCTCTATCGCGATTATTCGCGCGCCGAAGGCCAATGGGTGCCCAATATCTACGGCGGCCGCGAGAATCTCGAAGCCATCGCGTTCCTCAAACGCGTCAATCACGAAGTGGGCTACGCACCGGGGGTACCCGGTGCGATCACCATCGCGGAGGAATCGACGGCATGGCCCGGCGTCACGGCGCGCGTCGAAGATGGCGGACTCGGCTTCAATTTCAAATGGAACATGGGTTGGATGCACGACACGCTGCACTACGTGCAGGAAGACCCGGTCTATCGACGCTACCACCATCACAACATGACGTTCGGTATGGTCTACGCGTATTCCGAGCGTTTCGTACTGCCGCTTTCGCACGACGAAGTCGTACACGGCAAAGGTTCGCTCCTCGGCAAAATGCCGGGCGACCGGTGGCAGCGCTTCGCCAATCTGCGTGCGTATTTCGGCTTCATGTGGACCCATCCCGGCAAGAAGCTGCTCTTCATGGGCGGCGAGTTTGCGCAGGACACCGAGTTCGATCACGACGGCTCGCCGCGCTGGCATCTGATCGACGACCCGATGCACCGCGGCGTGCAACTGCTCGTACGCGACCTCAACCGTCTGTATGCCGCGGAGCCGGCACTGCATGCGCTCGATTCGGACCCGGGCGGCTTCGAATGGCTCGTCGGCGACGACAGCGCAAACAGCGTGCTCGCGTACCGGCGCTGCGACGGCGCCGGCAGGGAGGTCGCCGTGGTCTGCAACTTCACGCCGGTCCCCCGTCACGGCTACCGAATAGGCATGCAGCGTGCGGGCCCGTGGCACGAGATCATCAATACCGACGCGGACATCTACGGAGGATCGAATGTCGGTAACGGCGGTGTCGCCGTGACCGAAAACGTCGCGAGTCACGGCAAGCCTCAGTCGCTGCTGCTGACGCTGCCGCCGCTCGCGACGATCGTGCTGCGCGCGAACTGACGTGAGCGGCACCCCACGATACGAACCATACGAACCGAAAAGGATGACGGGGCATGGCGAACGCATTACCCGAGAGACTCGAGGCCGGTGCAGGGTATCCGCTTGGGGCTTCGTGGGACGGACTCGGCGTCAACTTCGCCGTCTTTTCGGCCAACGCGCAGCAAATCGATCTTTGTCTCTTCGATCCGACAGGCCATAAGGAGCTCGCCCGCTACCCATTGCCCGAATGTACGGACGAGGTCTGGCACGGCTATCTTCCCGGCGCCCATCCAGGCACGGTGTACGGGTTTCGCGCGCATGGCCCCTATCATCCCTATGACGGTCATCGCTTCAATCCATCGAAGCTGTTGCTCGATCCCTATGCGAAGAAGCTCGCCGGCGCGTTTCGGTGGTCCGATGCGCTTTTTGCCTATCGCGTCCATTCGAACCGCCACGATCTGTCGATCGATCGACGCGATTCGGCACCGGCCATGCCGAAGTGCGTCGTCATCGACGAAGCATTCGATTGGTCGCACGACGTGCGTCCCGAGGTTCCGTGGGCCGAAACGATCGTCTACGAGGCGCACGTCAAAGGCCTGTCGATGACCGACGATGACATTCGTCCCCACGAACGCGGCAGCTTCGCTGCGCTTGCATCGCCGCGCTTGATCGATCATCTGCATAAACTCGGCATCACCACGATCGAGCTCTTGCCGATCCATGCGTTTCTCGATGAACGCTTCCTGCTCGAGCGCCAGTTGTCGAACTACTGGGGATACAACACGGCGACCTTTTTCGCGCCGCACCCCGCCTACCTCTCCACGCGCCGGCTCAGTGAAATCCGCATCGCCGTACGTCAATTTCACGCCGCGGGCATCGAAGTGATACTGGACGTGGTCTATAACCACACGTGCGAAGGCAACGAGCTCGGGCCGACCGTCTGCTGGCGCGGTCTCGACAATGCGAGTTACTACCGTCTGATCCCCGGCGACGAGCGCCATTACATCAACGATACGGGCTGCGGCAATACGCTGAATCTCTCGCACCCGCGCGTGCTGCAGATGGTCATGGATTCGCTGCGGTACTGGGTGAATGCCTATCACGTCGATGGCTTTCGTTTCGATCTCGGTGTGACGCTCGGCCGCGAAGGCACCGGTTTCGATCCCGGCTCGGGATTTTTCGATGTGATTCGCCAGGACCCGATTCTCTCGCAACGCAAGCTGATTTCCGAGCCTTGGGATGTCGGCCCGGGCGGCTACCAGGTCGGCCGGCATCCACCCGGCTTTGCCGAATGGAACGATAAATTTCGCGACTGCGTACGGCGCTTCTGGCGCGGCGATTCGAATGTCCGCGCCGAGCTCGCCGCGCGCGTCGCCGGTTCGGCCGAGCTGTTCGATCATCGCTTCAGGCGGCCATGGGCGTCGGTCAACTATCTCGCGTCGCACGACGGTTTCACGCTGGCCGACCTCGTCTCATACGAGCAAAAGCACAACGAAGCCAATGGCGAAAACAACGCCGACGGGCACAACGAAAACTGCAGCGCGAACTGGGGTGCCGAGGGCCCGACCGACGATCCCGCGATCGTCGCCACTCGCGCTCGCGTCACGCGTTCCATGCTGGCGACGCTCTTCACCTCGCTCGGCACGCCGATGCTGTCGGCCGGCGACGAATTCGGCCGCACACAAGGCGGCAACAACAATGCGTATTGTCAGGACAACGAAATTTCGTGGCTCGACTGGCACGCGGCCGAAACCGGCGACGGGCAGGCGCTCGTCGTATTCGTCGCGCGGCTCATCGCGCTGCGCAAGCGCCACCCGCTGCTGCGCTCCACGCGGTTTCTACACGGCGCGGACGATGTGTTGCCCGGCATCAAGGACGTCGGCTGGTTCGATGAGCGCGGCCAACCGCTGACGGACGAAGCGTGGCAGGACCCCGAGGGTCGGGCACTCACGCTGCGCCGTGCAGGAGCCGGCATGACCGGTGAGACCGAAGTGCTGTTGCTGATGCTCAACGGGGGCCCGATGCCGCTCGCGTTCACGCCGCCCGCGCCCGCTCTGGAATGGAACGTGCTGATCGATAGTACAGAGCCGGAGGTTCCCTCTCATCGCCTCGAAGGCGAAACGCTCGTTCTCGGCGAACACGGGTTTGCCGTTCTTTGCGCGCAGCCGCCGCAAGCCGGCGCATCCGCCGCGCACGATAGCACCGCAGCGGTCGACACTCATCGCTGAAGGAAGGATCAGTCTCATGCACGAACATCCGTTCGACCGCGCCGTCCGACACGCGCACTGTCTGCCCTTCGGCGCGCACCTGCTCGATACCGCACCGGGCGCGCAACCGCGTACGCGTTTTCGCTTCTGGGCGCCGGCATGCAAGGCGGTGCGCGTTGAAATCGAATACAACGCGTCGACGGATCTCGTCGACATGCATGCGACAGGCAACGGATGGTTCGAGGCGCAGGCCGCGTGCGGCGCGGGCGCGCGTTATCGCTATCTGATCGACAGCGACCACGGCGTCGGCCGCCTCGCGGTACCGGACCCGGCCTCGCGCTTTCAACCGGAAGACGTGCACGGTCCGAGCGAGGTCATCGCGCCGCGCGCCTACGCGTGGCAACACGCCGAATGGCAAGGCCGGCCCTGGACGGAAACGGTCCTCTACGAGATGCACGTCGGCGCGCTGGGCGGCTACGCGAGTATCGCCAAGCGCTTGCCGCGGCTCGCCGAGCTCGGGGTCACGGCCATCGAACTGATGCCGCTCAACGATTTTCCCGGCCACCGCAACTGGGGATACGACGGCGTACTGCCGTTCGCGCCCGATTCGTCCTACGGACGCCCTGAAGACCTCAAGGCGCTGATCGACGCAGCGCATGGTCACGGCCTCGCCGTTTTCCTCGATGTCGTGTACAACCACTTCGGTCCCGAAGGCAACTATCTGCCGCACTATGCGCCGTCGTTCTTTCGCAGCGACGTCAAAACGCCATGGGGCGCCGCGATCGACTTCGCTCGCATGGAAGTCAGCGAGTTCTTTTGTCAGAATGCGCTCTACTGGCTGCACGAATATCGGTTCGACGGCCTGCGCTTCGACGCCGTGCATGCCATCGGCAACGACGAATGGCTGCGCGAGTTGGGCGAACGCGTGCGCCGCTCGGTCGAGCCCGGTCGCCATGTCCATCTCGTGCTCGAGAACGAGCACAACACGGCCAGCCTGCTGGACGGTCCGTTCGACGCCCAATGGAACGACGATGCGCACAACGTGCTGCACGTACTGTTGACCGGCGAGCACGAGGGCTACTACCGCGCCTACGCCGACAAGCCGATCGAGAAGCTCGCACGCGTACTGGCCGAAGGTTTCGCCTACCAGGGCGAGCCCTCGCCCATCCATGATGGCGCGCCGCGCGGCGAACCGAGCGCGCATCTGTCGCCCACCTCGTTCGTGATGTTCTTGCAGAATCACGATCAGGTCGGCAATCGCGCGTTCGGCGAGCGTCTGCGCACGTTGTGCGCGCCGCAGGCACTGCTCGCCGCGAGCGCGCTCGTGCTGCTCGCACCGCAAATTCCGCTGATTTTCATGGAGGAAGAATCGGGCTCCACGCAACCGTTCTTCTATTTCACCGATTACGCGGGCGAACTCGCCGACGCGGTACGCGAAGGGCGGAGGCAGGAGTTCGCGAAGTTCGCCGCATTCAGCGATCCGGAACGGCGTGCCCGCATTCCCGATCCGAATGCCGCGCAGACGTTCGCCCTGTCTTCGCCGCCGGCACCGGACGATGTCTGCGAGACGCAAACGACACCGCGTAGGAGCCCCGTGGGCGAGCACGACGCCTGGTTGCACTTCTATCGCTCCGCGCTGGCGGTGCGCGCCAAACTGATCGCGCAGCGCATCGAGCATTCGCGCGCGCTCGGCGCATCGGTGCTGAAAATGCCAAGCGGACTCGACGCCAATGCGCTCGTCGCGCGCTGGCGGCTCGCCGACGGCGAGATCTTGTCGATCGCCCTGAATCTCACACCCGATCCGCTACCGTTTCCCGAACGGCCCGACGGGATGGTCGTTTTCGAAACACCGCCACGCACGCGCGATGCCGTGGACGCCGGGGAGCTGCCGCCCTACGCCTGCATCGCCTGGCTGACCGGCGACGTCAACAGCTATGCGCTGCGGCACGATGCGCGCGCCGTCGACGCACAGCGGCGCGACACGTGAGCGCGATCATGGCAAAGGCCCCGCCCAACCGATCGGAACACGACGCGATCGAGCGTCTTGCCACCCGCGCCGGCTTCGAAGTGCGATGGGAGGACGCAAACGGCCACGAGCATCGAGTGCCGCACGACACGCTCGCCACGCTCCTCGATGCACTGGGGCTGCCCTGCCGCACGCGCCGCGAAGCGCAAGCGAGCCTTGCCATGCTGGATGCGGAGCAAGCCGCTCACACGTTGCCGCCGCTCATCACCGCCGAATGCGGCCACGCTATCGCGTTGCCCGCACACGCCGTAAAGCCGACCAGCCGATATCGGATCGAGCTCGAAGGCGGCGAATCGATCGAAGGGCGTCTCGGCACCCCGAGGGGCGAAACGGCGCTGCTTGCCCCTGTCTCGCAGCCCGGCTACCACACGCTTTGCGTCGATGATCATTGCGTGCAGCTGGCCGTTGCGCCCAGCCGTTGCCATACCGTGGCCGACGCCTGCCGCGCAGCCGGCATCGCAGCAGCGCGCCCGGCGCTATGGGGCATCGCGGCGCAGTTGTACGGCCTGCGCCGCGACGGGGACGGCGGCATCGGCGACTACTCCGCGCTCGCCGCGTTTGCGATCGAGAGTGCGCGCCGCGGCGCGAATGCACTGGCCATCAGCCCGACGCATGCGATGTTCAGCGCGGCACCGACCAAGTTCAGTCCGTACTCGCCGTCGTCGCGCCTCTTTTTGAACGTGGCGCATATCGATCCCGCGGCCGTGCTCGGGCGCGATGCTGCCCAGAGCGCGCTGCAGGCCGTCGGAGCGACGCAGGCGTGGGCAGCCCTGGAGGCCGAGCCGCTGGTCGATTGGCCGAATGCCGTGGGGCTGCGGCTCATCGTGCTGCGGGCGCTGTTCGAGCGGTTCTGTCTGCGCGATCGGGCCGGCAGCTCACCGAATGCGGCCGACTTCGAGGCGTTTTGCGCGCGCGGCGGACAGCCGCTGGAGGATCACGCGCGTTTCGAAGCGATCGATGCGTTCGAGCGCACCCGCCACGGCCACGATCACTGGCGCGACTGGCCAGCCGAGTTGAGGCATCCGCGCAGTGCTCAAACCGAAGCCTTCGCACGCGAGCAGCGGCAAGAGATCGACTTTCACCTGTTCCTGCAATGGCTGGCCGCCAAAGGACTCGACCACGCGCAACACGCCGCGCGCGATGCCGGGATGGCGATAGGCCTGATCGCCGACCTCGCCGTCGGCTGCGATGGCGCCGGCAGCCATGCGTGGTCGTATCGGGACGAGATGCTGCAGGGCGTCTCCGTCGGTGCGCCGCCGGATCTGTTCAATCAGGCCGGGCAAGCGTGGGGGCTGACGACATTCTCACCGCGCGCCATGAACCAACAAGGCTACGCCGCGTTCATCGACATGCTGCGCGCCGCCTTCGCTCATTCGGGCGGCCTGCGCATCGACCACGTACTGGGACTCAAACGGCTATGGCTCGTGCCGGAAGGCGCACGGGCGGCCGACGGCGCCTACCTGGCCTATCCCTTCGACGACCTGCTGCGGCTCATCGCGCTCGAATCGTGGCGGCATCATGCCGTCGTGATCGGCGAGGATCTCGGCACCGTGCCGGCCGGCTTCCGCGATCGCCTCGCGCATCACGGCATGCTGGGCATGCGCGTGCTCTGGTTCGAGCGAACCGCCGACGGCAACGGCTTTGCCGCGCCCGGGCAATGGGATGAGGGCGCGCTCGCCACGACGACAACGCACGATCTGCCCACGATCGCGGGTTGGTGGCAAGGTCACGATATCGACTGGCGGCACCGCATCGGACAAACGGCAGCGCGACCGGATCGCCGAGATCCGGTCGCGCTTGCGAAGGCGGAACGCGCCGCCGATCGCGATGCCCTATGGCGCGCGCTCCAGCAGGCGGGCATCGCCCCGCGCGCCGTCGACGCACCACCGCCGGAGCAGCCGCCCATCGACGAAGCGCTGGCCTATGTGTGCGCCACGCCGGCACCGCTCGTCGTCTATCCGCTCGAAGACCTGATGGGCCTCGCCGAGCAGCCCAATCTGCCCGGTTCCGTGGATGAACATCCGAACTGGCGGCGCCGTCTCGCGGTATCGATCGATGCGCTGTTCGCCGACGACGGGTTCAACGACAGGCTGCGCGCCATCGCCCATGCGCGGCCGCGCAATACCGCCAACACCGGTAACGCCGGTAACGCCGGCACGGCGCCGCCCGCGCAAGCCCCGGACAGGGCGCCCCGCCGATCATGACGCTGCCGCGCTCCACGCTTCGGTTGCAGCTGCACCGCGGATTCACGTTCGACGATGCGGCCGCCAACGCCGACTACTTCGCGGCGCTCGGTGTCAGCCACCTTTATCTGTCTCCGCTGACGACGGCCGCGCCCGGCTCGATGCACGGCTACGACGTGGTGGACTACGGCATAGTCAATCCGGAACTCGGCGGCGAAGCCGCGCTAAAGCGCCTGGCCGATGCGCTGCACGCACGGCAAATGGGCATCGTCGCCGACATCGTGCCCAATCACATGGGCATCTGGCAGGCGGGCAACAAATGGTGGCTCGATGTGCTCCAGTGGGGTCGCCACAGCACCTACGCCCGCCACTTCGACATCGACTGGCACTCGCCGGATCCGGCCCTGCGCGGCAAGGTCCTCGCTCCGTGCCTCGGCGCGCAGTATGGCGCGGAGCTCGCGGCTGGCCGCATTACGCTCGTGTTCGATGCCCAGCGCGCGCGCTTCGCCGCACGCTATGCGGAGCATGTCTTTCCGATTTGCCCCGTCGACTACGCGGCGATCCTGCGGGGCGGGGCAACCGCGGAAGCCGCGCCCGACTCGGCGCTGGCTGCGATCGCCGAACGCTTCGACAACCTCACGCCGCAGCCGGAGGACCGCACGCGCGCATCGAGCGCCCTCGATGGCTTGCAAGCCTATGTCGTCACGCACGGCACACAGGCGATCGAGAACGCGCTCGCCGCCTATGCCCCACATGCCGGTGCATCGCGCGAGCGCCTGCATCGGCTGCTCGAGCGCCAGTTCTATCGCCTCGCCTGGTGGCGCACGGCCGCCGACGAAATCAATTGGCGGCGCTTTTTCGATATCGGCTCGCTCGCCGCCGTTCGCGCCGAACGCGCCGAAGTCTTCGAGGCAGCGCACGCGCTCATCCTGCGGCTTTATACCGAGGGCGTCATCGACGGTGTACGCATCGATCATATCGATGGCCTCGTCGATCCACGCGAGTATTGCCACCGCTTGCGCGAGCGCTTCGCGGAGCGACAGGGACAGCGCCCGCCCCAGCTCGGCGATGCGCGCGCATATCTGATCGTCGAGAAAATCCTGGCGGCAGACGAAACGCTACCGGCCGACTGGGACGCCGACGGCACGACCGGTTACGACTTCATGGATCGGATCGGTGCGCTGTTGCACGACCCGAACGGCGAAGCGCCGCTCACTGCCGGGTGGAACGACCTCGCCGGCAGTGAAACGTCGTTCGTCGAGACAGCGCGTGCGGCCCGTCGAAAGATTCTTGCGGAGAACCTCTCGGCCGAGCTCGATCGCGCAAGCCGCGCCCTGCACCGGTTGGCACGCGAGCATCCCGCCACGCGCGATTTCACGTTCACCGCGATTCGGCGCGCGTTGACCGAGCTGGCCGTGCATTTCCGCGTCTATCGGATCTATCCGAACAACGCCGTCCGGACGCAGGATGACGAGCCATATTTTCAAGCCGCGTTGGACGGTGCGCGCGCATCGCTGCCGGCAAGCTACTCGGCCGTACTCGATCAAATCGATCTATGGCTCGGCGGACACGATGCACGCGACGAGCAGGCGGGCGCATCAAGCGCCGGCGCCGGCGCGGCGGGCCGGGAACGCCGCACAGCCTGCGCCTATTTCGCGCAATTGAGCGCGCCGCTGGCCGCCAAGGCCGTCGAAGACACGGCTTTTTACCGCTATGGACGGCTATTGTCGCGCAACGAGGTCGGCGCCGACCCCGGCGTATTCGCGTTGACGGTCGAGCAGTTCCATGCGGCGAACCTCGAGCGTGCGCAGCGCTTTCCGCACGGTCTTGTCACAACTGCCACACATGACCACAAGCGCGGCGAGGATGTACGGGCGCGGCTCGCCGTGCTCAGCGAAATCGCGAGCGAATGGTGCGCCGTACAGCGTGCGTGGTCGGCACTCAACGCGCCGCATCGACGTACCGCGACAGGGGAGTTGGCCGCCGATGCGGCCGCGCCTGGAGCGGCCGCATCGCGCGACTGGGCGCCCGGCGCGTGCGCCGAGGCGATGCTCTATCAGACGCTCGTGGGCTGCTGGCCGCTCGAGCTCGACCCGTCCGACGCTCGGGGCGTCGAGGCCTTCGCCGAGCGAGTGGCCACGTGGCAACTGAAAGCCCTGCGCGAGGCCAAGCTGCGCACGAGCTGGCAGGCGCCCGATCTGGCCTACGAGGCAGCCTCACGCGCATTTCTCTTCGATATCCTCGCTCCGCAGCGCCGCGACGGCTTCTTGAACGAGCTTGCCTCGTTCGTCGCGCGCATCGCGCCCGCGGGAGCGGTGAACAGTCTGTTGCAAACCCTCGTGCGCATTGCATCGCCGGGCGTCCCCGACCTTTACCAGGGCACCGAGCTTTGGGATTTCAGCCTCGTCGATCCCGATAACCGCCGGCCCGTCGACTTCGAGGCACGCCGTGCCGCACTCGCGGATACGCCACCGAGCGAACGACTTGGCACGTGGCGCGATGCGCGCGTGAAGCTCGGTATCGTTCACCGCGCGCTGGCGCTGCGCGCCGTCTCGCCGGCGCTCTTTCTCGCGGGTGCCTATCTACCGTTGCGCGTGCATGGTAGCGGCGCGCGGCACGTGGTCGCATTCGCGCGCCGACACGGCGATGCATATGCCATCGTCGTCGGAACCCGGCTCGCCGCCGCACTGCTTTCGCCGCAACGCGATCTGCCGCTCGTCGATCCGCTGCGGTGGAACGATACGTCGATCGAGTTGCCGCTCGCCCTCGCCGGCCGTGCGCTATTCGATTGGTTGAGCCCCGCGGCGCCGAAGGTGGGCGACGACGGCCGCCTCTTCGTGCGCGATGTGCTGAGCGCATTGCCCGTTGCGTTGCTTGTCGAGGAAGGCGTGCCGGGGCGATGACGGTCCGGCAAAACGTGCTCTGCGCCGTGCGTCCGGCGTTGCGCGTTTGCGCGTTTGCGCGTTTCGTCAGGCGATAACGGCGGCTGACATCCGGCTGGGGTCGGTCAGACCGCGATCAGCGGAACGCGCAGCGAAAGCCGCGATATTTCGCCCTCACCGGCGCCGCTCTGCTCGAACGTGCCGCCATGCGCGAGCGCCACGCGCTGAGGCAGCGCGAGCACCCACGCAACGCGGCCTGCCTCGCGCGGCAGCAACACCTGCTTGCGTGCGAAGGGCTCGAACGCGTGCGGCAGTTCCGCATTCGTCAGCGCGGCCGCGTTGATCGTATGGCTGACCTCGGTGCGCCAAAAGCCCCCGTCGATACTGCTTTGGAGCGTCACGACCGTGCCGGGCGCACTGCCTTCGACGCCGAACGCGAGCATCACCCATACGGCTTGCAGCAGGCGCTCCTTGTCGCCATCGCATTGCTCGCCGTCGAGCGGCGAATCGAAACTGAACGACACACCTCGCGCCTCGGCAAGCGAGCGCCTGAGCTCGTCGAGGGCGCGCTCGAGCACCGGGCGCAATTGGAAAGCCGCACGCTCGATCGGCAACGCTTTCGTCTCGGCGCGCGTACCGTCGACAGCGTCTTCGAGCAGCTTGACTTGTTGTTCGACACCGGAACGGATCCCCGCGAGGGCGCGCAGCCCAGCCGGATCGTTCGGATCGATCTTGCGTTCGAGCACATACGCCCAACTATGAATCGCGTTCAGCGGGCTGCGCAGATCGTGAGACACGATCGACAGTACGTGGTCGCGCATGAACAGCGCCGTCTCCGCGCGCATGCGCGCGAAGCGTTCATCGGATGTGGCAGCGGCAACGGCATTGAAAGACGTCGACACGATCGGCCTCTGGATGGATGGGTGTCCGGTTGCCCCGAGTTGCGCGCCCCTGCGCGACACGGTCGCGACATTGGCGTCGGCGACTCCCGAAGGACCCGGGTATGTCGGGAAACCACATTATAGGCACCTTGCCTGACGGCAAGCGCCTACAATGGCGGTTTTCCATTGCGATTCGAGGAGCAATCTCATGTCGAGCGTGACCACCGCGTCGGGCCTCCAATACGAAGATCTGACCGAAGGCAGCGGCGCCGAAGCCACGGCCGGCCGCACCGTCAGCGTCCATTACACCGGCTGGCTGACCGACGGACAAAAATTCGATTCGAGCAAGGACCGCAACGACCCATTCGCATTCGTACTCGGCGGCGGAATGGTCATCAAGGGCTGGGACGAGGGCGTACAAGGCATGAAGGTCGGCGGGGTCAGACGCCTGACGATTCCGCCGCAGCTCGGTTACGGTGCACGCGGCGCCGGCGGCGTGATTCCGCCCAATGCAACGCTCGTGTTCGAAGTGGAATTGCTGGACGTCTGATCGACGGTCCATTCGTCGCGATCCGTATCGGTCCACATATCGCCATCGCGGGCTGATATGAGCACACCAGTCCTTTCATCACCGGGCGTTTCGCTGCGGCGCTTCGAGCAATCCCGCGCCTGCGACGAGCATGCGTTCCATCAGGTCGTCATCGGCTCCGATGGTGCGATGGAGATGACGGTCGATGGCATCGGCGAGCGCATCGACCGCGGCCGCGCCTGGCTCGTTCCCGCAGGCGCGTTGCACGAGTACGCCGGCATCGGCGAGAACCGGCAACTCGTGGTCGATCTACCGCCTGCCTCGCTCGCCATTCCCGAGCGGCTCTTTGCGCGAGCGCTGGTATTGACGCTCGACGAGGCCATGACGGCGCTCGTTGCCGATGTCGTGCGAGCGCGTGCGCAGATGGGGCCAGCGGGCGCGGCAGACACCGACCGATCGTGGCCGGCGCGTCGATTCGGATGGGAGGCCGCCACACGTCTCGCCTCGGCACTCGCCATGCTCGGTGGCCTGACCGACGCCGCGCCGGCTGCGGGGCTCGACTTCGCACGCATCGACGGCTGGCTGCGCGCACGTCTATCTGAGCCGTTGCGCGTGGCCGATCTCGCGGCGTATTGCGGCTTCGGTGTGCGTCGTTTTCACCAGCTTTTCGACGAGGCGTTCGGCACGACGCCACATCGCTATTTGCAGCGATTGCGGCTCGACACGTCGCTCGCACTATTGCGCGATCCGCGCAACTCGCTGGCCGAGGTGGCGCTTGGCGTCGGCTTTGGCGATCAAAGCGCGTTCACGCATGCCTTCACGCGCCGCTTCGGCATCGCGCCCGGGCAATGGCGAGCCACCCCCGGAGCCCGGACAGTGGAACGGAACCGCTCACTCACCGAGACCGTGTGAGAGATCCGCGCAGATATCGCCCGCATCCTCGAGTCCGACGGCCACACGCAGCAGTGCTTCGGTGATCCCCGCGGCCGCCCGCGCTTCGGGCGTGATACGGCTATGCGTCGTCGTGGCCGGATGGGTGATCGTCGTGCGCGTATCGCCGAGGTTGGCCGTGATCGAACACAATCGCGTACCGTCGATGACGCGCCAGGCATTCGCACGTTGAGCCTCAGGTGTGTCGCCGATGACTTCGAACGCAAGCACCGATCCGCCCGAGCGCTGCTGTCGTTGCGCGATCGCATACTGCGGGTGCGACTCGAGCCCCGGGTAGTAGACGCGCTTGACGCGCGGATGCGCTTCGAGCCAGCGCGCGAGCGTCAGGGCACTAGCCGAATGGCGCTCGGCCCGCAGGGAAAGCGTCTCGAGGCCCTTGAGCAGAATCCACGCGTTGAAAGCGGACAGCGTCGGGCCCGCCGTGCGCACGAACGGAAACACTTTCTCCATGATGAACTGGCGCGTACCGACGAGCGCCCCGCCGAGCACGCGCCCTTGCCCGTCGATGAGCTTCGTGGCCGAGTGCATGACGACATCGGCGCCAAGCTTCAACGGCTGCTGAACGGCTGGGCTGCAAAAGGAATTGTCGACGACGAACAGTGCACCGGCCGCCTTCGAAATCTGGCCGATGGCCTCGATATCGCACAACTCCGTCAATGGATTCGACGGTGTTTCGACGAAGAACAGCTTCGTTTCAGGACGCACGGCAGCGCGCCATGCGTCGAGATCGTTCGGGTCGACATAGGTCGTTGCGATGCCGAAGCGGCCGAAGATCTGGGTGAACAGACCGAGCGTGGAGCCGAACAACGCACGCGAGCTGACGATGTGGTCGCCGGCTTGCAGCGCCGCCATCACCACCGAAAGAATCGCACTCATGCCCGAGGCCGTCGCAATGCAAGCCTCGCCGCCTTCGAGCGCGGCAAGACGGTCCTGGAACATCGTGACGGTTGGGTTCGTGAACCGCGAGTACGTGTAGTAGTCCTCGGAATGCTTGAAGCGCTCGGCCGCTTCGGCCGCGCTCTTGAAGCAAAAGCTCGATGTCAGGAATAGCGCTTCCGAGTGTTCGTTGTATTCGGTGCGAACCGTGCCGGCGCGCACGGCGAGCGTGTCCAGATTAAAAGGGTCGTTCATGGTCGCAATGGCTACGAGGGAGTCGGCGAATAGGGGATGATACCTCCTCGCACCACGGCAGGCCATGCGGGGCGCCATGACGGTGCCCCGCGGCCATGCTAATCGTCCGAATCTTCGCTTGCGGGCGGTACGGCGTCCGGGTTCCCGATATGGAACTGCGTGAAAACATCATCGGGGTCGGTCGTTATGGCCTGGACGCAGTAATCGCTTCCATGTAAAACCACTTTGTAATACATGCCCGACTGTTGGTGAAAGAGCCTCACGACACTTCCATATCCGCGATCACCACTGATGGCGTCGACGCGCACCAAGGCATTGGGATCGTCAATCGATTCCACGTTCGCGCACATCACCTTATTGAAGACAAAAACCGGCTTATGCGGGTTGTACGATCCATCGAACGCACCTATGAACTGACCGTTGCTTGCCTTCAGCGCAATGTTTCCGCCACCGACGTCAACGGCCTGAAACACGCTGTCTGTCGGATCGGCAACCGTGTCGGCGGCGATGACATTGCCTAACCCAAAATCCGATGCATAACCATGCAGAACCAGTTGGAGCGGAACTGACTGGAGCGTGATCGACGTCGGCATCGTCGTATCGACGAGCACGAAATCGATGACTTCCCCGTCGCCGCCTTGCCCGTCCGCGTAGAGGTCATAGGCGTCATCAGCGCCATTTGCGATTCCGTACACATATCCATCGTTGGATTGCTGAAACCTGACTGTCGAGCCATCGATAGTCGCCATCCGGAAGATCGTCGCGTCGAGCCCAGTCGCGTAGAGAACGTTGCTCTCCACCTTGACGTAGCATCCCTTGTCGTCGCGAATCTTCACTGCGTGAACGTCTGGCGCTACCTGCCGTACGATCTCCAACGTGAATTTGGCTCGCGCGTCGGTCGGACTCGTTGCGTCAGCAACAATCTTGCCCGGCGTAAACAGGTCCTGTGAGCAGGACCAGTAGTACGGCGTTCCCTTCAGGTGGATCGCGAAGGTACGCGATGCCGGTGCGGACGTAAGCCTTGGTGCGGATCCCGACAGGAATTTCGTTCGATCGTCGTTCATACTTGCCCCGTAATCTTGATCCATCTCCCGTCGGCCGCCGTATAGTCGGGCGTCTGATAGTTGACGGCCACGAGGGCCTCCGATTGATCGGGCATCGCATCCGCGGTAACCGTAAACGAAAACTTGCCATCGGTGCACTGCGTCGTCGACGGACCCTTGAGCGTGTTTCGATAGTTCACGTTGCAAACGGCCGATGCCACCGGCCCGTTCAACCCGGTCAGCGTGCCCGATACGTCGGCGCTCTCGCCCACTCTCATCGAAGCAGGACACTTCGTGATCGTCAGCTTGTAGGGCGGCACGGGCTGAGGCTGAACCTGGAAAAGCGCTGCCTGATCGTCGGGATTCGTGCCATTCGCGAGGAGATTGAAGCCATCCCAACCGTCGTTTCCGGCCCAGTATGCACAGACGTAACGGCCGTTCGCCTCGAGCGTGATAACGGCGTTCTGACCTTTTACGAACCCGACCGTGAAAGCGGTTCCCGGCCCCTCCATGCTGAGGAAAGAATTCCCTGGGCCAACGTTCACGTAGCGGTTGCGCGAGTCACGAATCTTGACCGCGTTTTTCCCGGCCGGCTCGAAACAAAACCCGGATGCGGAATAACGGCTCGGAGCGTATGCGCCGATGATCGTGGGCACGTAACTGAACTCGCTCGTCCAATAATAGGCTTGCCCAAACACTTCCAGAATGCCGCCCGACGGCAAGGTGCCGATGGCCGGCACGAACGAAAAGTGCTTTGTATCGAACACGTTCGTATTCGCGGTCAGAGACGCCTTCACGGTACCAGGCCCGTCCTGCGCACTCTTGAAGTACTGCCACGAGGTCCAGCCTGTCGTTTCATTGCTTTTTCCATGGGCTTGCTTCGTGCCGGTGCCCACGAACTCGGCATTGCTTTGTCCCTCGCCGCCATCTTCGATTTCGAACGTCACGTCCTGCGGCGGCGGAATATACGTCTCGCTTCCGACAACCGTATAGACTTGCGCTCTGATCCAGATGAGGCTCGTGTCATCGGCAGGTTGAGGATCGTTTCGGATATCGAGCTTGATTTGCAAATCGCGGTCGTCGTTCACACATCCTCCGATTCATGCATGATTGCTTCATCGACAGGCGGTGCGACGAATGACACATAGACGAGCGCCTTGTCAGGAAAAACATCGTTGGGTACGGAAACCTCGATCGTCGAAACCCCCGGCGACGCGCTGTAAATATTCGCCGTTGCAAGGCCGACATCCTGCGCCACCGAGGTTATTGTGGGACTGGCAGTTCGCAATCCTTTATCGAACACCGCGTCGCCGCTGGTCACTTTCATCTGGAGCTGCGTGATGTCATTTGCATTGTTCAAGGAAGTGTTCACAAACACGCTAACCACGCACGGGGTAACGCCATCGCTCGGTGCGCCTCGCGTATAGCCGAACGCCCCGAAGAATGTCCATGACGCATCATGCATCGTCGGATAAAAGAACGCTGGGCATTGCACGGGGCCGGCGACGGCCAGCGCCGCAAGCAATTCGGCGCCGACTACGTCCGCGGGCTGGATATAGGGTGCGGCAACGACCGATACCGCACGGTCGCCGGACCCGGCTGCGAGCTGGACCTGAGCCTGCGCCGTACCCCGAGCCGAGAGCTGCAGCGATTTCATGTCGGCCGAGCCGGGATCGGGGTCGACGAGCGTGGCACCGTCGGTCACGGTAACGAGCACCGGCAGCCCCGGCGGTCCATACACGCTGACGATGTTGGCCGGAAGCCACGTGGCCATCGAAGGATCGGCTCGGGGGCTGCCGTACGTCACGATCATCGACAACACGCTGCCAGCGCTGCGCTCGTCGACCACACTCAATGTCCCGGCGTCATCCGTTTGCAGCCCTGCCCCAATCTTCACCGCACCCAAGTCGTTCTTTGTGGCAATTGGCAACATCGATGATCTCCTCGCTCAAAACGAATAACGCACGCCCAACGTTGCGCCGATATCGCTGAATCCGCGCCCGAGCCGCTGTCTTCCGGAAAATTCGCCGTAGATCGACAGTGCCGGCGTGAGCATGCCCGTTGCACCGATGCCGAGCTCCATCGCACTGCCGGGCTTGCCGATCTCGAACGATTGGCCCGACAACGTGGCCTTCGGCGAATTCATCCAGGTGTGCAGCAGATCGACGCGCATATACGGTCTCCACGAAAGCGTTCCTGGAGCAGCCACGGAAAAACGCACGCCGAGCCGCCCGGTCAATGCGAAGAGATCGCTCGTCGAGTCGACGACATCGTCTTTATCCTTTCCGCTGTCGAATTGGATAGCTTGAGCGAGCCACTGCACGTGCGGCTCCATCTCGATGCCATAGGGCAAATCGAACGTGCGCCCGGTCTCCACCGACGCGTCGTATCCATTCGCCGAAATGCGGCCCACCTCGCCTCGCTGCTCCGAGTTCACCGTACCGACGTACCGCCCGACCGACAGGACCCCGTCGACATACCACCCATCGTGGCGCTGCCATGTGCCCGTCAGCGCAAGCCCGTAGGTGTCGATGGAGGCGGTACTCGCGCTCGCCGCTGCGGCCTGCGGCGTCACCGACGTGTGGCCCAGCGTGAAAGCAACGCCGAGACGCATGTCGTGGTCCGGGCTCGATCGGTGCAGCCAATCGCCGCCGAATTGCAGCGCGGTAATGGTTTGGTTGAAGTTGAATCCGTAGCTTTGATACGGTAGGTCGCTGTGATAAGCGCTGCGCGAATCGATCGTTCGCGCAAAGACTTCGGCCTCAGCGCCGCTGGGATCGGACACGCCATGACGAATATCGCCGAGGCGGCGATACAAGTTGTCGACGATCGTCGCCTCGTAATGCTGGAGCGCGAGCGGCGCAGTCAGATAGGTGCTGCCTTGAGGAACGAGCGCGAGCCGCCCCGACGTGGGCGTCGGATCGTCATAGGCAGCCTCGAGCCGATAGTCCCACTGCTGCGCCTGGCCCGCAGGCAAGGCACTTTGCGTGTAATCAGGCAGACCCTCGCCGCTTGGACCGTAGGAGAAAAGCCGATACTGAAACGGGCTGCCCGGTACGGCGACATAGTCGCCCGCCAGCTTGAACGAATTCGCACCGGCGGACCCGCCGACCTGCACGAGCGAGATGCCTTGCGTCGACGTGGGCTGTCCGGTGGACGCAGGTGCCACGATGGCACCGCTTCCGGAGACTGATACGCTGAGCGTGGTTTGCCCGCTTGCGCTGCCCGAGATCAGCAAACGGTCGGTATTGGGATTCCCAGCCGTCGCAATGTTGCTCAGATCGGTCCGCATCTTCACCGTACCGCCGCCGGTGTAATTGCCGTCGACCGTAATGGCGTGATAAGCCGGCTCACTCGTCTGCGCGGCCTTCATTGCCGCGCGGCCGACGCCTTGTCCTGTAGCGGCTGCATCCGCAAAGACGATCGTGCCTTGATTGTCGAGCCCGGTCAGCGCCGCATCCCCGGTCGCGTTCCAGGTACTCGTGGCATCGGTCGACAAGCTCGCCGTTGCGCCGTTGACCACGCTCGGCGTGCCGGTATAGACGCTGCCTCCCGCGAGATGAAGCGCGAGCTGGCTGCCCGCCCCCTGCGCCTGCAAGAGGCCGGTCAATTCGACGGAGGTCGCGTTCAGCGTGCCCGTTCCGCTGGTCACGCGATACAGCGCACTGCCCACGCCCGCCGTCACCGTCGTCCCGCTCGACAGATTGACCGTGCTCGTTCCATTGGCCACGATGGCGTCGGTCGCGCTCGAAATGGCGCCGCTCGTGACGTTGACCGTCGTACCCTCGGCTTGCGTGATCGCGTTCGAGCCGGCCATCTTCGTGGCATCGACGACGGCCGGCCCCAAGTCGAGCGCCCCTTGCTGCACATCCGCGTGTCCGAGGAAGCTTTCGCCTGTCAAAACCAGTGTGCCTGCGCCGGTTTTCGTCAGCGTCCTGTCCTCGCCCGCGACACTACCTAACGTGGCGGTCGTCGCTGCCACGCCTGGTGCATCGACGCGAACCTGGCCGTCTTGCCGCAATTGGAGTTGACGTTGCGACGTGAAGTCGCCGGCAATCTCGAGGTTGCCGCCGTCGAGTATCACCTCGCGCTCGCATGCGGTGCTCACGGAGCAATTCGTCTCGCCGAGATTGCTGTCTTGCGAGACCTTCAGGGTCCCGCCGGCGATACGTGTGTAACCGACGTAATGGTTATCGCCCGCGAGCGTGACGGTATTCGAGCCCGACTTGACGACGAACACACCCTGCTGGTTCACGTTCGAGCCGTCCCCGCCGATCTGTGCCGCTTCGCTTTGATCCGCACCGTTCTGGCCCAGCGTGATCTTGTCGTTGCCGGCGAGAATGCCGCCGCGCGCCGCGTTCGCGCCATCGGTGACATGCAATTGGGCCCACTGCGTCGCCGTCGCACCGGTTGGATCGAACGAGCTGTCCGATAGGTCGAGCCAGCCACCGTTCAACTCGACCGTGTAATTGAACTGCGCCGGATTGCTGATGTTTCGGATCTCGAGCACGCCGTCTTGCACGACGGTTTTGCCGGTGTTCGCAAAGGCGGCAGTGCCGGAAAGGGTCTGGACACCCGTGCCGCTCTTGACGATATCGCCGGTGCCCGAGATCGTGCCGGCATAGGCGTAGTTGCCGGATCCCGCTATCGTCAAATTCGCCGGTGCGCTCGGGCTGCCGAGCGTGACCGTTGCATTCGCGGCGCCATCGTCAGTAGCGATGCCGCCCAATGTGAAGCCACCGCCGCTGACGTCGAGCGTGCCGCCCGTCGATGTAAAACGGAAGAGGCTCGATGCCACGTGGTTGCCGCCGGCCCCGCCGACCTTGAGCGTGCCCCCGGCAATCTGGGTTTCACCCGTGTAGTCGAAGACATTCGAACCGGAGAATGTTTGAGTGCCGCCTTGCAGCGTCACGCCGCCATCGCCCGCGATCGTCCCGGAGAACAGACTCGTACCGGCATCCGCCAGCGCGAGCGTCGAAACGGGACTGCCCATCGTGCCGAGCTTGACCGTGCCTGCGCCGGAAATGCCGCCCAACTCGAACACGCCGCCGTTGTCGCTGACATCGAGCGTGCCGCCTGGCTGCCCCGGAGCACCGATCTGGAACACTTTCCAGTTGCCGGCCGCGTCTTTGCCGATCGCGGCGTTTTGCACAGCAAGCGTGCCGCTCTGAATGCGGGTGGCACCCGTGTAATCGAACACATGGGCACCGGATAGGACCTGCGTGCCGGTACCGGCCATCGTCAGTCCACCCGAGCCTTGAATCGTTCCCTGAAACGGCGATGCGACTCCGGCGCCGTCGAGGACAAGACTGTTGCTACCCAAATTGACGACGCCATTGAGCGCGCCCGAACCATTCGATTCGAGCAGCCCGACCGTCAGATCGGAACTCCGGCTGCTGAGATCCAGCAGCCCGCCACCTTGCGAGTTCGCGCCCTGATCGAGAACGATCGTCGAGCCTGACGCATCCGACGTTCCATTGAAGGCAAGCGTACCGCCTTGCGCTGCCCACAGCGCCGCGCCACCGGTGCGAGTAGCGTTGGTGAACGTCACCTTGCCGAGCGCTTCGGCCTTGGCGCCGAACGCACCGGGCGATAGCGTCGCCGCGCCGAGATTGCCCGTACCGAGCACGACCTCCGCGCCGTTGCGTGCGTCGATTGCCGCCGCGCCGGCACCCGAAAGCGAAAAGCTCGCGAAATCGAGGCCGAGAGAATCGAACGAGAGCGAGAACGGGCTCGTCGTACGGTTCAGGTTTTCGCCGTCAGCCGCAAAGCCATTGGCGTTCTCGCCTGTTGTCGAAATCTTCGTGCTCGGATCGAACGCGACGGAAAACCCCGCCGTATTCGCATTCTGCGGGTTGTAAACCACACCGTCCGCACCCGCCCCGCTCGTTTGAATGCTGACTCCCGTTCCTGGCCCCGCGAACAAGTGAGCATCGAGTCTCCCCTGACTTAGATAGATTCCATAGGCCTGCGTCCCGGTCGTGATGACGTTCGTATTCGAAACATTGACGGTCCCGTCGAGCAGATTGATGCCCGCTGCGTATTTATAGTTGCCGAATGCCGTACTCGATGGATCGGCGTCGCCGTTTGTTTGCACCGTGTTCGTCGTCGCACCGCCAAGCGTGAACGACATCGAATTGGGCGAGTGACGCTCGGACTGAATGCCCGCCGTTCCCTTCCCCTGCGCGTTGATCGTGAGCGCTGTGGCATTCAGCGTACCGCCGATACCGGTCACTGCCGCACCGTCGATATTTTGCGAATTGATCGTCACGTGATCGAGCGCGAGGCTGCCCTGTTGCATATTGACGCCGTAGCCGTTGCCGTAAAAGCCGTTGGCTCCGGTATCGAGCATATTGATCGTCACGTTCTTGACGAGTCCCGTCGCTATCCCCGCGTCGGAATAGTCGATCCCGGTTTCGTAAGCGTATGTCCCGCTCGCACTCCAGCCGAGAACATTGACCGCACTCCTCGTCTGGTCTCCGCCGTCCAACGAGAACCGCTCGGCGTTGCCCACCGATATGCCACTGTGATTGGCGGTGACGTTGATGCTCGAAGTGGACACGAAGCTGCCCGCGTTCACCAGCTTGATCCCGTCGTTGGGCGAGATCGCCGCGCCGATCGTCAACGAGCCCGTCGGATCGTTGCCGTTCCATGCCCCGCCTTTCTCCACGTAGATGCCTAGAAGCGTGGCATCGATTGCCACCTTCGTGCCCCCCGTCAGCGTGGCAGACGCCGAATAGGGCCCAGCCAATGGAGCAACACCATTCCCCGAAATGAAAATGCCGGTTCCCGCGCGCGTTAGCAGGTTGATCTGCAAGTCCGCGCCGTTCAGCAATAACGCTGCCGTCGAACCGGCACTCGAGCCGCCGACGGATATCCCGGTCTCCGTACCGCTCGTGGCGAGACCCACGATCTTTTGCGAGCCCTGCAACTCGATCGCCGTGTTCAGCGAATTCGAGTTGACGGCGATGAACGTCGCAACGGCCGACGCACCATCGCCGGCGTTGGGTCCACGCTGATCCGTGTACATGTCGTCGCCGCTCGCGGTAATCGTCGTCCCCGTGTCGTCGTTCGAGAAAAGGTTCTGCGTCCGCGTGTCTCCGAAATAGACCGCCTGGCACACGCCTAGATTGCTCGTTACCGAATTGCCGACCCACGTGTACCCGTTCGTGCATGCCGCTCGTGCCGGTGTATAGACCACGCCGGCTGAAATCAGCGATGCAAAGAGCGCGCTATATTTCAATCGTTGACGATGTGGGGTTCTGTTCCGCATTGCAGGTCGTGCTACACGTCGAGAGAAAAATTCAGAAAGGTCCGATCGGCACTGGCCTGCAAGGCCAAAACATCCGAACGGTTCAGTTGCATGACCTCTTGATCGAGCGTGATCGACCATTCGCTGTGCCCATAAACGATTTCGCCGATCCGGACGGGTTGGCTCGCTTCCGACTGCAAAAGCAGCGCAAGGCTGGCGCCTTCCGATGGGCTGCCGCCTGGAACCGAGCGAATGACCGGATCGGCACTCGTCAATGTCCGCGGCGCAGGGATCACCCAGGCCGCGACAACGCCTTTGGCGTAGGTGCCAAAGAGGCTGCACGTGTGACGCGCCACGACGGGAGGCCGCTCGCCCGAATCGATCAGCGTGATTTGAACGGGCTCCGAACGCTTCCCGCCGAATTCGTAATAAACGTCGTAGCACTGCCCTGGTGCCGGCAATCGATCCTTGGTAAAGCAGATATCCTGTACGGCGCGCTTCGAATCGTTAACCGGAAAATTCTGGCTCTTGTCGCCGAACCAAACGACGACTTCTCCTCCTTGCCCGTACGGCACGAGAACGCTGACCACCACCGGGTCGCCAGGGTCGTTGACGATATCGGGGTTGGGCGGATTGAGGCGCTGCAGATCGAGCACGCCGTCCGTGGCTTGAAAAAGCCGGACCGATGGCAGTGCAGCGTTGGCTTCGATTTTCACTGTTCCCCCATGACGGAATCGATCACTTCGTCAAAACAGCTCGGCGGTGTATCCGTTCGGCAAAATGGTGTCGATGCCGATCAAAAGGTCCTGAGACGAATAGGCGATGCGTTTTATTTCCACGTGGGTGCCGCGCACCACGTCGTAATTCACACGGATCGTTCCGACGTCGCCCGTCGACTGCTCCTGGCCCAGGCCCCAGAACGGCTGCGGCAGGAACGGCCACTCGACGAACCCGTTCTCGATGTCGAACCGCGTGACATACCAATTGAACGGGCCGCCGAGGGATACACCCAGCGGTTCATCCGAACCGCGCCGGTAAGCGTTCAAATAGATGTGAATACGAATTTCATCGCCGATTTCGATTTGTGCCTGATCGAGTGGCACACGGATATGCAATTCGCGCGACAGCAGCGCGGCGTTGATGGGCCAACCGTCCAGGCTCTCGCGAAGCTGCGGCGCATTCAGCGTTCGATTCCCTTCGTCATTGGACGATGCGGGCGGAGGCGTACCTGCTGCGTTGAAGTCCCAACTGCTCGATACGCGTATGACCAGGCTATAAACGACATAGATCATCGAATTTCGCGTGGCGTCGTCGAACGGGGCCGTCTGCGAGCGCAGCACGGAATTCTGGAACGGCATCGTAATGTCGGCGTCGCCCCCGATGTCTGCTTGCCGTAGCCTTTTCGAGCTTTGAAACCTGCCGTTGCAAAGCAGGAAGAGCCATTGATCCGCACCGATGTCCATGTATTGAGGGATGTCCGCCAACTCGTAGGAGGGCCCGCTCAGTTGAACCGGGTCGTCGGTCTGAGGCGACTCGAGGGACGACCACTGAGCATTCGGATCGACGATCAGATAAGGTCCCAATCCGCCTGCGTTCGTCCCGATCTGGTACGTCAACGCACCGATACTCGAGGTCTTGCCCTTCGGACACAGATAGAGCTCAGCCACGCCGTTATCGTCGGTATAGAGGTAGACGGAGTCGTCGTCATAAGCCGCATCGCCGTTCAGCGCGCGCGCTCCGCTATAGCGGTCGTACAAGAGAATCTGCCTGCCCTTGATCAACTCCGGAGTGGACATGCTCGAGGTCACCCGCACGAAGACGTTGGGCAGGCCCACCTGGCTTTCGGGATCGGTGACTTGAAAGCGATAGTAGAGATAGTTGTTGCCTGGGTTATCGGGCGACTGATCCTGCTCGGCATAATCGAGCCAGAAGTCGGACGATTGATTCTCTTCGGGATAAGCCAGCCCGAATCCGTCGATGTAGCTCGGGCAGACGCAGGAAACAGGGTTGATCGTATAGGGCAGATCGGCGGATCGACGGCTGTTGTCGAGATAGGCGTAGGTCAAGCCATTCCCGAGATCCCGGCCTGTCACCCGAACAACCAGTTTTGCGTACCATTTTTCTCCGGCATCGGGCGCTCTCAGTAGCGGCACACCGACAGCGAACTCACCGTCCACGGGCATCCAATCGTTGCCGACCGGCTGCAGCTGCTCGTATTCGCCAACGTGCGAAAAATAGACGAGCGTACCGTCGACGATGTCGCCTTCCGCGTGATCGAGCGTTGCCGTCAATATCACGCGTTGATAGTTGTAAAAGGCGTATTCCCCGCCGGTCTCCTGCGAAGGGCAATCCGTTGTAAGCGTCAGCGGCATGAATCTCTCGTCGAAAATGAAAAACCTGCTCCGCTATAGCGCCAGTGCGACGAAGAAGCGCGCGTTACTCACCCCATCTAGTTCGATGGAAATGAGGTCCTCTTTATGAAGGTCGACATTCGTGTTGCCCACCGCGCTCACCGTCCATTCATTGCCGTCGCTCGATTGCACGACGGCAATCGACTCGGTCCCACCATCGGGAGGAATTCGTTGAATCTTCAACCGAACGTCGGTGGTGGTCGCCCCAGGCGGAGCTAATCCGTTCAACGAACGCACGACTATGTCGCTATTCGTCGAGAGCGAATAGTCCGCGGGCACGACCCAGCTACCGATCACGCCGCAGACATAGGTGCCAAAAAATGCCGTACCGACGGTGGTCACGGGCCCGCCACCGGCATACGACGAATGGGTGACTGTCACCGGGATCGCCTCCGAGTTCGAGATGTTTCCTGTCCGGCTCGCAACCGAATACGCAACGTGATAGCTGCCGGACGCCAACGCCGATAACGGACGTACACGCACTTCGGCGACGTACGCTTCGTCCTTGAATTGCGCCGGATTCGGCAGATATGCGAGTCTGACGATCGACCTGTCGTATTCATCTCTGAATACGACCGTTACGCGATCGCCCCATCCGAGCTGCGCGTAGGCCGGTATCTCTACCTTTATGGCACCCTCGGCCGTGATGTCCGGCGACCCGAGATCGAGGATCCCGCCTTGGGCCTGCGGCAGACCCGGCGGCGACAACAAGGTGTTCTGGCCCACGCCCGGACCGTTGAACGCAACTCTCATGATCCGCCCCGTCAATAGTGCAGCCGCCGACGTCAAAAGACCTCGATTGCAGGCCGCACCGCATACGTTTGTCATACCCCGCCGGCACGGAGCGTATAGATCGTGTATTGAGGCGTTGCTTTCGAGTATTCGTTGCCCGCCTTGAATTGGAAAATGATGGTGGATTTCTCTCCATTAGGACCAACGCTCCATCCTCGCAGGCTAGGCGAGTCGATCCGCGTCTCGATAGAGTCACTGTTGAGATTGTCCTGCGTTACAGGGAGACTCGTAACATTAAAGATCACAGGCGTAAAATTACTAAAGCGATCATATCCCGCGATCAGACCATAGATCGTAAACGTGTCATTCAAGCGGGGCTTGTATTGAGGCAACCATGACGCCCAGCTGATTTTTGCGGTAAGACCATTTTTGATATCTTGCGCATTGATGACATGGCCCGCGTTAAACTCGACAATGCTCAACGGAGGAAATTTCTGATCCCCAACCGGGAATGGCGAGACAGTTCCAGAATCACCTTCATCCCCAAATGCAGAGAACGTGTATTCTGTCGACTTGACCGCCCCATTTTCCGGCCTGACGATCAAAATTAGCATCTTGTTATCGCCACCCGTATTCGAATAGTTCAACAAACTTGGAGCGATTTGAAAAAATGGCTGGTTACTCAGGATCAAATTTTTATCGTTGGGCACGACTTTCTTTCCCGTTTCCGGCAGGACGGTTCCATTGACGCCGAGGAACAATGTATCGTCGACGTGTATTTGCCCATTCGAAATGGTGGTACTTGGCACAATGACACCCATCGGCGGACCGGACGGGTCGATGTTGACCTGACCGCTCGCCCCGTCGATCGCCGGGGGATCCACTTGCGCATCCTTCGGAACTTGTGCGAGGTCGACGATGATCAGCCCCGGAAGGACGATGCCCTCCGTTCCGACGTCCATGGTCAGCGTCACGAGGTTCCAGCTCGTGAGCGGCGTATTCGCTGTAACGTAGAAGTCGAGTACGCCCTGCGCGTCGCTATCGATCCACACCGACTGCTTGTCGGCAGTGGGGCGAATTTCGGTTTTGCTTGCGTCGAAGAAGTGGAGACACGTCAGATCAGCTTGCTCGCTACCCGGGCTCAGGAAGATTCTCGCGGAAAACGGCTTCTGCACCGCAGCGCCCGTTTCGTCCATGACCTGGTAAGCGCTTATGTGCAGACCGTCATCGTTCGTCGCCTGCGTATTGTTTCCCGGCAGCAAGAATTCATACGCCCAAAGCGGGTTGAGAGACACATCCTTCGTTACATATTGGACGTCGGGATTATATTTCAGCGGGGTCGGGGGGGTTGCCCCACTCCCCGTGATATAGACGTTCCAAGTCGCAATTTCGCCCCCTTTGCCTTGGATAACAATGTCGATTCCATAATCTGATTGATTGGAAATCACTGGCTGAATCAACTTACCCATCGAATCCGGATGGACCGCAGTGCCCGTCGGGCTTATACCATCGGGATTCTGCAATGGATGCTTCTCGTCATCCACAGCCACGCAGAATTGGACGTCGGTATAGCTATCGCCGGCCAGGTTATTCGTGTTGATACTGATCGGCACTTTCTGCCCTTCGTACACAACCGTATCAACGCGAGGTGTCGGATCGCCGAGGGGGTTGCCGCCTGGCGCATTCGACGTAGCGGCCCGGTGCTCGATCGTTGCGCTCGTCGAACCGTTAGATTCCACTTGTTGGTCTTCCATTTTCTCGATCTCCGGAAAGGTCTGCCAGCAATTCTTTTGCTGGAGCGAGCCTGCGCGGATTCCAGGCCCGGCGCCGATTTTCGACGGCATGGAACCACGATACATCCGGTTGAAGTGGATCTATCCCAACGGTTTTAATAGGATCGTTATTTGCGGAGTCCGGCGACCGGCGCGAGACTCGCGGCGCAATCGCCTACGATCCGGCCGGACTGGAAATGCAGCGCCATACATGAGAAAAGCCCGCTTCGGCATTGGCCGAAGCGGGCTTCGTTGAAATCGTTCAGGCGAACGGCCCGGGTATGATCCCGGTCCGACTCACTCCACCGACAACTGCAAATGCAACTGGGACCGTGTCACGGTGCTGTCGTTGACATCCCCAGCCGAGTCGCGGTCGGCTTGCGATGCCGGCTCCGTCCGTGCGCGTTCGATGACGTCGAGATATTCGGTCGTGATATCGCCGGTGATGTAATCGCCATCGAAACACGATGCCTCGAAACGCGCAAGCGACGGATTGATATCGCGCACCGCCTGCTTCAACGCTTCGACATCCTGATAAACGAGGTGATCCGCGCCGATGATCTTCGCGACTTCATCATCCGTACGGCCATGCGCGACGAGCTCGCCGCGCGTGGGCATGTCGATGCCGTAGACATTCGGAAACTTCACCGGCGGTGCCGCGGAGGCAAAGATGACTTTGTTCGCGCCCGCATCGCGCGCCATCTGGACGATTTCATGCGAGGTCGTGCCGCGTACGATCGAATCGTCGACGATCAGCACATTCTTGCCCTTGAATTCGATCGCCATGGCGTTGAGCTTCTGGCGGACCGATTTCTTGCGCACAGCCTGACCGGGCATGATGAACGTGCGGCCGACATAACGGTTCTTGAAAAAACCCTCGCGATACTCGATGCCGAGCTTCGCGGCCACCTGCATCGCCGCAGGCCGCGACGAATCGGGAATTGGCATGACCACGTCGATCGGCACATCGGGCAACTCGCGCTTGATCTTTTCGGCAAGATAATCGCCCATGCGCAGCCGCACGTTATAGACCGGCACGCCATCGAGCACCGAATCGGGCCGCGCGAGATAGACGTATTCGAAGATGCAGGGATTGAGGCTGGGTTTGTCCGAGCACTGCTGAGCGTGCAGCCGGCCTTCCTGATCGATGAAGATCGCTTCGCCGGGCGCAACATCGCGCACGAATTCGAAGCCGATGCCCTCGACGGCAACCGATTCCGAGGCCACCATCCACTCGACGCCCTCATCCGTTTCGAGCTTGCCGATGCAAAGCGGACGAATGCCGAACGGATCCCGGAAGGCAAGCAGGCCGTAGCCTGCGATCAACGAAACGATGGCGTAGGAGCCGCGTACGCGGCGATGCACGCCGGCAACGGCCTTGAAAACCGTCGCCGGGTCGAGCTGAAGACCCGACGTCGCAAGCTGCACCTCGTGTGCGAGCACGTTCAGCAAGACTTCGGTGTCGGAATTCGTGTTCACGTGGCGCCGATCGATACGAAACATCTCGTCTTTCAGCTGCTGCCAATTCGTGAGATTGCCGTTATGCGCGAGGATGATGCCGAAAGGCGCGTTCACGTAAAACGGCTGGGCCTCCTCTTCGCTCGATGCCGAGCCGGCCGTCGGATAGCGCACCTGCCCGATGCCCGAAGTGCCCGGCAGGCTGCGCATGTTGCGCGTGCGGAACACGTCGCGGACCATTCCGTTGGCTTTCGACATGTGGAATGTACTGCCGTTCGCCGTCGCGATGCCCGCTGCGTCCTGGCCGCGATGCTGCAAAAGCAGCAGACTGTCGTAGATCAGCTGGTTGACGGGAGAGTGAGAGACTACGCCTACGATGCCGCACATGGCAGGTCCTTCAAAGATACGAAATCAGATTCGCACGTACTGAGCAAGCGCCTCGGGAAGCAGCGGTTTCAGCTTGTGCACGCCTTCCACGGCATAGGGCCGCAGCAAAGCGTTACGCCAGAATTCCTGTTTCGGCAGATCGGTCAACCCCGCCAGCACGACGAGCACGAGAACCAGCAAGATCCCGCGCACGATCCCGAACATCATGCCGAGCGAACGGTCCACGCCGTCCAACCCGCTTGCCGCAACGAGGCGCGAAATCAGCGCGCTCACGATGCCGGCGACGAGCACCACGCCCACCATGACCGCCGCGAACGCCAATAACCACTGCGTCAACGCGCCACCGGGCCAGTTAGCTGGAATATAGGGCACCAGGACCCCAACATAGCGGCTGGCCACAAAAAATGCCGCCACCCAGCCAATCAGCCCAAATACCTCCGCAAGCAGGCCGCGCCACGCGCCACGCAGCGCCGACAGGCCGATCACGGCCAGCGCGGCATAATCGAACGCAGTCAGCATCGCCACGCCGTCACTGCGCCGAATTGGCCGTCAGCCCGGCTTCACGCACCTTGGCGATGGCCGAGGACGCCGCCGCCCGATCGGCGAACGGCCCGGCGCGCAGCATCGAGCGTGTCGAGCCATCCGCTTGCTTGCGATGTTCGATATAGGCCGGCACGCCGGCCGCCTTGAGCTTGCTTTCCCACCGCTTCGCGTTCGCGTCGTCGGCAAATACGCCGAGCTGCACCGCAAAGCGCGCACCCGGCGCGGCCGTTGCCGCTGCCGAACCGGTATTCGGCTCGTTCGTCGTCGCGTTCGCGGCATCGGCCGCGGCGGTGGCCTCTTTGCCGGACGAGGTCTTTGCGGCCGACCCAGCGCCTTTCGAGGAACCTTGGCTACGGGCCGCACCGGCCGATTTCACGGCGGGTTGCGCCGCTTTGTCCGATTTGTCGGATGGAGTGGATTTGTCCGAGCCGCCGGTTTCCTCGGCGCGGGTTGCAGAGCGCGCCGCCGACGAGCTTGCCGCTGCGGCAGCCGCGCCGCTCGCGCTATCCGGTGCCACGTCCGCCGTCACGTCGCGTTTGCGAGCCGTATCGTCGTTTGCATGCGAGGGCACCGTGGCGGGGCGGTTGGGGATATCGATGGCGATATCGTCAGTTACGGGCCTCGGGTGCGAATCGAGCACCATCGGCAGAACCACGACGGCCCCGATCACGAGCGCAATTGCGCCGACGAGCCGGCGCCGAGCACGCTGCTTTTCGGGAAGTGTGGGATCGAGCAGCATCGCGTCCGCATCGGCCGCGCGCTCGGTGCGACGGCGGCTGCCTTCGGTGCGCGCCGATCGGACATTGGCGCCACGCCGACGCGGCGCGTCGTCTTTATTGCCGAACGAAAAAAGTCCCATGAATTGCTGAAATCCTGGCCCGCGCCCGAATCCGGTCAATGTTGCCGCGACTTGCGGTAGGCCATCACGCCGCCGACCGTGAAGAAACTGCCGAAAACCACGATTCTATCATCGTCCGTCGCTCGGCTTACGGCATCTTCGAACGCCAGCGCCGGCGTTGCAAAGCGCTTGACGCTGCTGTCGGGCCCATCCGCGATGCCCAGGCCGCGCAATTCGGCTTCGAGCGCTTCGGCCGAAGCGGCGCGCGGTGTCGGCAGATCCGTCACGCACCAGTGGTCGACTTCACCTTTCAGATGCTTGACGACACCGGCGATATCCTTGTCGCGCATGGCTCCGAACACGGCATAGGTGTAGCGGAAAAAGCCCATGCCGCCGAGGTTTTGCGCAAGCGCGGCAGCCGCGTGGGGGTTGTGGGCGACGTCGAGCACGATCGCCGGCCGTCCGGGCAGCACCTGAAAGCGTCCCGGCAATTCGACGTTGGCCAGTCCGAGGCGCACGTCCTGCGCTGAAACGGGCAGCCGCTCGCGCAGCGCCTCGAGCGCAGCCAGCGCCGCCGATGTGTTGATCAGCTGGTTCGCGCCGCGCAACGCCGGATAGGCGAGCGCGGAGCGTCGCATCGTCGGTCCGACGTAGCTCCATTGCTGGCGCTCGCTGCCGGCCTGGCCTTCGTAGCGGAAATCGCGTCCAAAGAGCCACAGCTCGGCGCCGATAGCGGCCGCGTGGTTGACGAGCGTCTGCGGAGGCGCGGGATCGGCGCAGATCGCCGGCCTGCCGCCCCGGAAGATCCCGGCTTTCTCGAAGCCGATTTTCTCGCGCGTATCGCCGAGATAGTCGACATGATCGAGGTCGATGCTCGTCACCACCGCGCAATCGGCATCCACGATATTGACCGCATCGAGCCGCCCGCCGAGCCCGACTTCGAGAATCACCGCATCGAGCCCGCTCGCCGCGAAGCGATGCATGATCGCGAGTGTCGTGAATTCGAAGTAGGTCAGCGAAACCGGCTCGGGCAGGCTCGTGCGTGCCGCCTCGACTGCTTCGAAATGCGGCAGCAGCACGGCATCGGCCGCGTTTTCCCCGTTGATGCGAGCGCGCTCGTTGAACTCGAGCAAGTGCGGCGACGTATGGCATCCGACCTTATAGCCGGCGCGCAGCAGAATCGATTCGAGAATCGCGCAGGTCGAGCCCTTGCCGTTCGTGCCGCCGACCGTGATGACCGGGCACGCGAAGGTGAGGCCGAGCGCCTCCTTGACCTTGCCGATCCGGGCAAGCCCCATGTCGATGCCGACGGGATGCGCCGACTCGAGATGCGCGAGCCAGGCGTCGAGACTGGCGTAAGTCGTCACGCGACCGCATCCGCCGGCTGGCGCGTGAGCAAAGCGATCAGCCGCGCCAGCTCTTCGCGCAGCTTGCGCCGGTCGATAATCATGTCGATCGCACCTTTTTGCAGCAGGAATTCGGCGCGCTGGAACCCTTCCGGCAGTTTTTCGCGCACTGTCTGCTCGATCACGCGCGGGCCGGCAAAGCCGATCAGCGCCTTCGGCTCGGCGATGACCACATCCCCCAGGAACGCAAAACTGGCCGACACGCCGCCCATCGTCGGATCGGTCAGCACGGAAATGAACGGCAGCTTGGCCTCGGACAGCTTCGTCAGCATGGCCGTCGTCTTCGCCATTTGCATCAGCGACAACAGGCTTTCCTGCATGCGGGCGCCGCCCGACGCCGTCACGCAGATGAACGGCACCTGCTGCTCGAGCGCATTTTGAGCGCCGCGCACGAAGCGCTCGCCGACGACCGAACCCATCGAGCCGCCCATGAACGCGAACTCGAAGCAGGAGACCACGACCGGCAGCGTATGAATGGCACCGCCCATGACCACCATCGCGTCGGTTTCGCCCGTGTCGTCCATCGCATCCTTGATGCGGTCCGGGTACTTGCGGCTGTCCTTGAATTTGAGCGCGTCGACCGGGACGATCTCCTGACCGATTTCATAGCGGCCTTCGGCATCGAGCAGTGCATCGAGTCGCGCCCGCGCGCCAATGCGCATGTGATGGCTGCACTTCGGGCAAACATGCAGATTCGCTTCCACGTCGTTGCGATACAACACCGCTTCGCACGAGGGGCATTTCACCCAGAGCCCTTCCGGAATGCCCTTGCGGCTTTTCGGGTCGGTCTGTTTGATCTTCGGTGGCAGCAGTTTGTCGAGCCAGCTCATACTCGTTCCTTTCAATGGTCTCCCGGCCGCGGCCTGCCCCGTCTCGGGCAGGCCGGCGTCGGTTAACGTTCTTGGCATTCTTCGGGCACCGCTCGCGCGTCGCGTGGACCGGAAAAGATCCCGCCCCATTTGTGATTTTTCGCGGCTACTGTCCGTCGAGGGCGCGACGCACCTCGGCGACGAACGCCGTCAGCGCGCTCGCGGCGGCCTCGGGCGGTGTTTCTTCGAGCAATTGCACGATACGGCTGCCGATCACGACGGCATCGGAAACCTCGGCCACCGCGCGAGCCGTACTGGCATCGCGGATGCCGAAACCCACGCCGACCGGCAGCCGAACATGCGACTTGATGGCCGGGATTTTACTCGCGATGCTGGAAACGTCCAGATTTGCCGCCCCCGTCACTCCTTTGAGCGAGACGTAGTAGACGTAACCGCTCGCCACCTTGCCGACGGATGCAATGCGTTCGTCCGTCGAAGTCGGCGCAAGCAGGAAGATCGGATCGATGCCGGCCGAGCGCATCGCCGCCGCGAAATCGATCGACTCCTCGGGCGGATAGTCGACGACGAGCACGCCGTCGACACCGGCTTGCGTCGCGGCCGTCGCGAACGCCGCCGTGCCCATGCGCTCGATCGGATTCGCATAGCCCATCAGCACCACGGGGGTCTCGCTGTCGCGCTCGCGAAAGCGCTTCACGTCGTCCAACACATTGCGTAACGAGACGCCTCGCGCCAATGCGCGCTCCGACGAACGTTGAATCACGGGGCCATCGGCCATCGGATCCGAAAACGGCACGCCGAGCTCGATGACATCGGCGCCGCCCGCCACCAACGCGTGCATGAATTCGACCGTCCGGGCGGGATCGGGGTCGCCCGCCGTCATGAACGGGATCAACCCCTTGCGGCCTTGCTCGGCAAGCGCCGCGAATGTTTTTTCAATACGGGACATGATGAGTTCTCTTATAAGGGTTGCGCCGGTCGTGCCGAGGGCGTGAACGAATCGGCACCGCGGGTCATCGGGGCATCGACTCAGGCACCGCGGCGGTTGCAGCCAAAGGCTCGCCCCTGACCGCACCCACACGCTCGCGCGCGATTGCGCAATAAGTTTCGTTGATCTCGTAGCCGACGAACTCGCGTCCGTGACGCGCACAGGCCACGGCCGTCGTGCCGCTGCCCATGAACGGGTCCAACACGCGTCCGCCCGGCGGACAGCTCGCGAGCACCATGCGCTCGACGATCTCGAGCGGCTTTTGCGTGGGGTGATCGACACGCTCGGCATGTTGGCGATGCAAGCGCGACACGGACCAGACATCCTTCGGGTTATAGCCGACCTCGAGCCACTTGCTGCCTTCGAACAGCTTGCGCGAACGCGCTTTCTTCGTTGCGGCGTCGTACGGAATCCGCACGGGATCGAGATCGAAGTAATACTGCTTCGATACCGCGAAAAACCCGATATTGTCGTGCACCGAAGTGAAACGCCGCGTCGTGCCGCCCATGCTCGGCACCCGTCGGTCCCAGATGATCTCGTTGACCATCGTCAGCCTGGTCTTGAGAAACGAGAAAATCTCGGGCGCGTACTGCCAGGTGCAAAAAACGTAGAGCGAACCCGTCGCTTTGAGCTTCGGGATGGCGAGCTCCAGCCAGCAGCGCGTCCAGGCGAGGAATGCCTCACCCGTCAGCATGTCCGAGTCGTTACCGTAGTCCTTGCCGAGCGCGTAAGGCGGATCGGCGACGATGAGGTCCACCGATGCATCGGGCAGATTCGCCGCATCGACCAGAAAATCGCGGTTGTGCAGCTCGATGCCCGCATGGGCCGCATGCGCGGCCGCCAGCGGGCGGTCGGCCGCCCGGCCCGGCGCCGGCATGGGCGTGCCGCCCGCGCCGGGCTGCGGCTCCTCGAAGTCGTCGATCACCTCACGCATCGCGGCGCGCTCTAAAAGCGGATGCCCGAGCGCTCGGCCACCGTGTGCATGTCCTTATCGCCGCGACCGGACAGGTTCACGAGCAGGTACTTGTCACGCGCCAGCGTGGGGGCGAGCTTGGCCGCATAGGCGAGCGCATGGCTCGATTCGAGCGCCGGGATGATCCCTTCGATGCGGCAGCAGTCGTGAAACGCCTTGAGCGCCTCTTCGTCGGTGATCGCGACATACTGCGCCCGGCCGCTATCCTTGAGCCACGCGTGTTCGGGGCCGACGCCCGGGTAATCGAGCCCCGCCGAGACCGAATGCGTTTCGATGATCTGCCCGTCGTCGTCCTGCAGCAAATACGTGCGGTTGCCGTGCAGCACGCCGGGGCTGCCGCCGATCAGCGATGCGGCGTGGCGCCCCGTTTCGAGCCCATCGCCCGCTGCTTCGACGCCGATGAGCTTCACGGCGGTATCGTCGATGTAAGGATAGAAGATGCCCATCGCGTTCGAGCCGCCACCGACGCACGCGATCACGGCATCGGGCTGGCGGCCGGTCAGCTCGGGCATCTGCACGCGGCATTCATCGCCGATCACGCGCTGGAAATCGCGCACCATCATCGGGTACGGGTGCGGCCCGGCCACCGTGCCGATGATGTAGAACGTGTTTTCGACATGGGTCACCCAGTCGCGCATCGCCTCGTTGAGCGCATCCTTGAGCGTGCGCGAACCCGATTCGACCGGGACGACCGTCGCACCGAGCAACTTCATCCGATAGACGTTGGCCGCTTGCCGGCGTACGTCTTCCGCGCCCATGTAGACGACGCACTCCATGCCGAAGCGGGCCGCGATCGTCGCCGTGGCCACGCCGTGTTGGCCGGCGCCGGTTTCGGCAATGACACGTGCCTTGCCCATGCGCTTGGCCAGCAGCGCCTGACCGATCACGTTGTTGATCTTGTGGGCGCCGGTATGATTCAGATCTTCGCGTTTCAAATAGAGCTGCGCACCGCCGAGCAGCTCGCTCCAGCGCTGCGCGTGATAGATCGGAGAAGGACGGCCGACGAAGTATTTGAGCTCGCGCTCGTACTCGGCGATGAACGCCGGGTCCTGGCGAAAATGTTCATAGGCAGCACGCAGCTCATCGAGCGCGTGAACGAGTGTCTCGGCCACGAACGTGCCGCCATACGGGCCGAAATGGCCCTGCTGATCGGGAAGGTTATACATATTCGTCACTCTTGCAGAAGCGGCGCGCGGGCCGCTGAAGGCTTTGCCGCGCCGCGTCGATTCACTGAGCATCCGCCTCGCGCACCGCGCGCACGAATGCCGCCATTCGGGCAGGATCCTTCATGCCCTTGGCGCCCGGCACTTCGATGCCGCTGGAGACATCGACCGCATACGGGCGCAAGCGATGAATCGCCTCACCGACGTTTTGCGCGTTCAACCCACCACTCAAAACGGCCCGACGCGCGAGCTCTGCAGGGATAAGTGACCAATCGAAAGTCTTCCCGCCGCCGCCATAGCCTTCGACATGGGTATCGAAAAGCAGGCCGCCGGCTGCTGAATAGTTAAGCGCCGATTCTACCAAATCGGCCGGCGTTGTCTCGGCCGCGATGCGTAGCGCGCGCAGCCACGGCAAACCGGCGACGTTGCCGAGCCGTTCGCATTGCCCCGGCGTCTCGTCGCCGTGGAACTGCAGCATGCCAAGCGGCACGTTGCTGGTCACTTCGCCGATCCATTCCTCGGTGGCGTTGACGAACAGCCCAACGGCCGTCACGAAAGGCGGCAATCCCGCCACGAGGTCGATCGCCTCGGCCACGCCGACCGCCCGCGGGCTCGGCGGGTAGAAGACGAGGCCGATCGCATCGGCACCCAACTCGACCGCGAGCGCGATATCGCTGCGACGCGACAGCCCGCACAGCTTGATGCGGGTGCGATGCGGCGTGTGGCCTGCCGGTTCCGGCGAGGCGGCTGTCGTTGAGTTCATGTCATTCGCTCCAAATACCGCCGAAAGGCATGCTGCCGAGCGACGCGGGCGGCACCGCGAACGGCTCGGGATATCCCACGCGCGCCAGATAAAGCCCCTCGGGCATGAAAGTGGGCGCTGCGCGGCCGCGGTCCCGGCTCGCCAGCACATCGGCCATCCAGGCGGCGGGATAGCGCCCCCGCCCGACCGCCACGAGGCAACCCATCAGGTTGCGCACCATATGATGCAGGAACGCGTTGGCTCGAAAACGCAAATGAACGATCTCGCCCGCGGCCCGGATGTCGATCTGATACAGATGCTTGACCGGCGTTTTCGACTGACACTCGGACGAACGAAACGCCGAAAAATCGTGCTCGCCGATCAGACATCGCGACGCCTCGCGCATCGCGTCGATGTCGAGCGGCGTATGGATCCAGCCTGCGCGGCCCGCAAGCATCGGGGAGCGCACCGGATGCACATGCAACACATAGTAGTAGGTGCGCTCGAACGCGGAAAACCGCGCGTGAAACGTATCCGGCATGGGCTTCGCCCATTGCACGGCTACCGTGCGCGGCAAGAACGCGTTCGTGCCCCGCACCCATGAAAATGCCGTCCGATCGAGTTCGGTATCGAAATGAACGACCTGCCCGAGGCCGTGCACGCCCGTATCGGTTCGCCCGGCCACGACGGTCTGCAGCGGCGTACGCGCAAACTCGGCCAATGCGCGCTCGAGCACGTCCTGCACGGTCTTGCCGTGCGGCTGCGATTGCCAGCCGTTGAATGCCGTGCCGTCGTATTGGATGCCCAGAGCGATGCGCATTGGCGGACGCGGTCCTTCAGGAAAGCGGCGCGAGCGTCGCGAGCAGCGCACGCGCCTCGTCTCGCGTCGCCGGATCGTTCGATTCGATCACCTCATGGATCAGCGTGCGTGCACCGCCCAGATCGCCGAGCTCGATATATTCAGCCGCCAGCTCGAGCTTGTTGCGTGCGATCCTCGCAATCTCTTCGGGGGTGAACGCGGGTTGCGGCGGTGTCGACGCCGCGGCCCCGGTTGAATCGTCAGCCGGCAGGTCCAGGTCGAATGCGAGCTTGAGCGGGCCGAAACGCGCCGCCCCGAGACCGGCTACGGCAGGGGGCATGGCCGCGGACGCGACCGGCTCGTGGGTCGGCTCATGCTCGGTCTTTGGCGGGGATTCGGGTTCGCCAATGGCTTCGGACGCGGACGCCGCGTGAGGCTCGGGGTCGCGACCGAGATCGGGTTCCGGTTCGTGCTCGTGCTCGTGCTCGTGCTCGTGCTCGTGCTCGTGCTCGTGCTCGTGCTCGTGCTCGTGCTCGTGCTCGTGCTCGACATGATCCGCGAATCCGGGCGGGTGCGCGGGTTCGGCGTCGTGCGCAGAGAGATGCGCTTCGGCATCGTGCGGTTCCTGCTCCGGCTCTGGACCGCGCGCGTCTTCCGGCTCGGCCGTGAACTCAGGCTCGATCCGTTCGACAGCGCCCGTATCCGCCATTCCATCCTCGTGCCGCGTGGGTTCCGCGCCGAGCCCCGGCGCCGCTTCGACGCGCGGCGGCAGCCCCAGCTCGAGATCGTTGAGTGCTGCGATCGCTTCTTCGGGGAAACGCGGCTCGCGCATGCCTGCCACTGTCCGTTCCTCCGGACCGGCGGCCTGCTGGACGGTCGAGGCCTCTTCGCTGGGCTCGGCCGATGGTGCCGGGGGGACGGCTGCCTCGTTCTCATGCGGCTCGTGCGGCGCCTCGGCGCCAGCAGGCGTGCTCGATTCGGCTTCCTCCGCCTCAGTAATCGACGATTGCCCCGGCAAATCCGAATACCCGGCTCCCGACAATTTCACTTCGACGTCCGGCTCGTGCTCGTCGCTTTGAGCCCGCGCCGAATGCGGCGGCAGCACATCTTCGCCGGCCACCGATTCGTCGAGCGTATCCTCGGTCTGCTCCGCGGAAATGGCGTACAGCGGATTGTGCGGGTCGAGCTGCCGCCCGAGCGCCGCGATATGCAGCCAATTCGGCCCCCGTCCGCCCGACAAATGCATGATGCGCTGGGCGATTTCGTCGAAGCCGCGCGCGTTACCGCGTTCGGCGTAATGTCCGGCGAGACCCATCAGTGCGCGCTTGCTCGTCGGCGTGCGCGCCAGCGTGGACAGGTGCTCGGCCTCGACCGGGTCTCGCGGCCCCTCGGCGTGCGCCGGTACGGGCTCGCGCTCGACGGCTCCACCTGCCGACGCAGTCCCCGACGCCGGTGCCGGCGCGGCCGTCGCGCGCGCCGCACGGCGTTTGCGCCCGCTCATCGCGAGGGCAACGATCAAGACGAGCAATGCCGCGACGACAGCCGACGCTACTGCTGCGATCGCCGGTACGGACGCGCGCGCGACGCTGATGCCGTAGCCGCCGATACCGATGAAACGTTCGCCCGATTGCGGCGCACGCGGCGCCGGCACGGCCGCCGGCCCGGTCTGCTTGGGGGCCTGCGCTGGCACGACAACCGACGTGCCGCTCGCAGCCGCTGAGCTGCCCGATTCGCGTGCGGCTTTCGAGCCGAACCCGTGGCGTTGCAGATCCATCAACACGCGGTTCTTGAACGCGAGCAGCTGCTGCAGACTCGAGAACGGATGCGGGCGTGCCGCCGTTGCGGGAGCGCTAGCCGGCGCCGTCGCGACTGCTGCCGTCGATGATGCGGCGCCGGGCACGGACGCGGCTGACCCGCTCGCGCCAGCCCCCGATGCCTCGGACGCCGCCGGAACGGTCGGCGCCTGCTGAATAGCCCCAGTCCAGGCGTGAGCGCCGCCGGCAGCCGGGGCCGCCGGAGTGCTTGCCGGCGCCGCACCGTTCGGAGACTGCGCGGCGGCCCGAGGCGCCGCCGGCTCGCCCGGCGCGCTGGCGGCGTTCGGCGACGCCACCACCCCACCCGCAGCGCTTGCTTCTGGGCGCACCCCGTGCGCGGGCACGCTGGCGCCCGACGACGACGCGGCAACGCCTGACGGCGCAGGCGTTGCGCCGCGAGATGCGCTCGCCGCAGTTGCGGCAGGCGCGGAGGCAGCGCTGGGCGCGCTACCCGGCGCGGGAGCCTGGGCAAGGACGGCCCCCGTCGAATCGAGCGGGGGGATAGTGAGGATCGCACCGAGCTTCATGAGGCTCGGATCGCCTCGCATGAACGAGGAAGGATTCGCATCGAAAATCGCTTTCGACGCGCGAGACAACACGGCGCGATCGTGCGATTGCGTGACGGCAATGGCAACGTCGTTCAGCGATTGCCCGGGCTTCACCGTAACCTGGGTCGCGGACTCGGCACCCGGGACGGATGCCGCCGCGGCTGCGCTCGCCGAATCGGCTGCGAAGGCCCGCGGCGACGCGAAGACCGTCGTGGCGACCGCAATCGCGAACACCGTGGCAGTGGCGATGCCAACGGCCGCGCCGCGCGCGTACGGCGCATCGGCATCAGTCCGCAACACAGGCGCGCGAGAGGTCGAACGTGCTGTCATGTGGTTGTTCCGCGCCTCGCGGCGCGGCCATGAATGTCGTTTGGAAAGGGACAAGGTCTGATACGGCAGCTTTGCATGGGTTGGAACAGGTGCTCTGCATGAGGCCATGGGTGCTCGAAGCATCTGCCGCACTTCCTCCGGGCCTACAGGAGAAGCGCTCACCGCCATCGGCCGTTGCTCTGCATTGGGCCCCAGTAAGCGCTAAAGCGCTAACTGGGGCCGTAAAAAAAGCGCCGCGACCGGCGCGACGCCTTTACAGTCCTACGCCGCAAACGCGTAGTTTACGTTAGGAAGCGCGGCAAGACCACCGCGCAAGCCTGCGATGACGCTTCACTTGTCGAGCAAAATCCGCAGCATGCGGCGCAGCGGCTCCGCGGCGCCCCAGAGCAACTGATCGCCCACCGTGAATGCCGATAGATATTCGCCGCCCATCGCCAGCTTGCGCAGCCGCCCGACCGGCACCGAGAGCGTGCCCGTGACCACGGCCGGCGACAGTTCGCGCATCGACGCTTCGCGCTCGTTCGGCACGACCTTCACCCAATCGTTGGCGGACGCGAGGATGCCGTCGATCTCGTCGAGCGGGACGTCCTTCTTGAGCTTGATCGTCAGCGCCTGCGAATGGCACCGCATCGCACCGATACGCACGCAAAGACCGTCGACAGGAATCGAGCCCGGCTGCCCCATCGCGGGCTTGCCCAGAATCTTGTTCGTCTCGGCGCCGCCCTTCCATTCTTCCTTGGACATGCCGTTGCCGAGATCCTTGTCGATCCACGGGATCAGCGAGCCGGCAAGCGGCACGCCGAAGTGGTCGGTCGGCATGGCGTCGCTCGTCATCGCCGCCAGCACGCTGCGGTCGATATCGAGAATGGCCGACGACGGATCGGCCAGCGCATCCTTGGCCGCGCCATGCAGCGTGCCCATTTGCGCGAGCAGCTCGCGCATGTTCTGCGCGCCGGCACCCGATGCGGCCTGATAGGTCATGGCCGTCATCCAGTCGACGAGGTTTTCGCGGAAGAGGCCGCCCAGCGCCATCAGCATCAGGCTGACGGTGCAGTTGCCGCCGATGAAATTTTTCGTGCCCTTGACGAGCGCATCCTTGATGACGTCGAGGTTCACGGGATCGAGAATGATGACGGCATCGTCTTTCATCCGCAGTGACGATGCGGCATCGATCCAGTATCCGTTCCAGCCCGCCGCCCGCAGCTTCGGAAAGACCTCGTTCGTGTAGTCGCCGCCCTGGCACGTGATGACGACATCGCACTTTTTCAGCTCATCGATGTTCGTCGCGTCTTTGAGCTGGGTCTCGTTCCTGGCGAACGCCGGCGCTTTGCCGCCCGCGTTGCTCGTGCTGAAAAAAACGGGCTCGATCAGCTCGAAATCGCCCTCTTGCTGCATACGCTGCATCAGGACGCTGCCGACCATACCGCGCCAACCTACGAGACCTACGTTCATGATTATCCCTTCGAATGGACGCTTCCCCGCAACCTTGCCCGGCGTGACCGCGCGGGGAAGACGGGCGGGCACGGCGGACGATCAGCTTTTCGTGATCGTTTTGGGGGTAATCGTTTTGATCGAAATGATGCCGGCCACGCCAATGGCGCCGGCAATGGCGAATCCCTGCGCACCGAGCGTTGCGCCAACGAGCGTTGCTATCGAGGGGATAGAGGGGATTCGCAGCATCGCGACAGTCTACACGAAAACGTCCTTACAATGCCGCACGCACCGCATCGCCCATCTCGGCCGTGCCGACCTGGCGGCAGCCCGGTGTAGCGATGTCGCCCGTCCGGTATCCGGCTTCGAGCACCTTCTGCACCGCCTTTTCGATGCGCTCGGCTTGCTCCGCCTTGTTCAGCGAATAGCGCAGCATCATCGCGGCCGACAGAATCGTGGCGAGCGGATTGGCGACACCCTTGCCCGCGATATCGGGCGCCGAACCGTGCGAGGGCTCGTAAAGACCCTTGTTGTTCTTGTCGAGCGAAGCCGACGGCAGCATGCCGATCGATCCCGTCAGCATCGCCGCTTCGTCCGAGAGGATGTCGCCGAACATGTTGCCCGTGACGATCACGTCGAACGACTTCGGCGCCTTGACGAGCTGCATCGCCGCATTGTCGACGTACATATGCGAAAGCTCGACGTCCGGATACGCCTTGGCGACCTCGATCATGACTTCCTTCCAGAGCTGCGACGTTTCGAGCACGTTCGCCTTGTCCACCGAAGTCAGCCGCTTGCCGCGCTTTTGCGCCGCCTGGAACGCGACATGCGCGATGCGGCGCACTTCGGGCTCGGAGTAGCGCATCGTGTCGAAGCCTTCGCGCTCCCCTTCGAATGCGCCGTCGGGTGCCGGGCGAATGCCGCGCGGCGCGCCGAAATAGATGTCGCCGTTGAGCTCGCGCACGATCAGGATGTCGAGCCCCGAGACGATCTCGGGCTTGAGCGACGATGCGCCGGTCAGCTGGGGATAGCAGATCGCCGGACGGAAGTTGGCAAAGAGCTGCAGATGCTTGCGCAGACCGAGAATGGCCTGCTCGGGACGCAATGCGCGTTCGAGCGAATCGTATTTCCAATCGCCGACGGCCCCGAAGAGGATGGCATCCGCCTCCTTCGCGAGCGCGAGCGTGGACTCGGGCAGCGGGTGGCCATGTGCCTCGTAGCCGGCGCCGCCGACGGGCGCCTCCTCGAGTTCGAACGACTCGCCGAGCGCGCCGAGCACTTTGACCGCTTCCTTGACGATTTCCGGACCGATGCCGTCACCGGGCAGCACTGCAATCTTCGTGCATCCTTCCTGTGTACGTGATGTTGGGTTGTCTGAGGGACTGCCGCAGCCACTTGCACCGCGGGCCCCGAGGGACGTTCAGCCGACGATCCGGTGAGCGAGCCACGGCTGCTTTGCCAGCCGCTCCGCCTCGAACGCGCGGATCTTGTCGGCCTGCCGCAGCGTCAGGCCGATGTCGTCGAGGCCGTTCAATAAGCAGTACTTACGAAACGCGTCGACTTCGAACGAATATTCCCGGCCGTCCGGCGTGCGAACGCATTGCGCAGCGAGATCGATCGTTAGTTGATAGCCGTTGAACGCATACGTCTCGTTGAACAGGTGATCGACCTGCTGCTCGGTCAGGACGATCGGAAGCAGACCGTTCTTGAAGCAGTTGTTGAAGAAAATATCGGCAAAACTCGGTGCGATCAGCGCACGAAAGCCGTACTGTTCCAACGCCCAGGGCGCGTGTTCGCGCGAGCTGCCGCAGCCGAAATTCTTGCGTGCGAGCAGAACCGACGCGCCTTGATAGCGCGGCTGATTGAGCACGAAATCGGGGTTGAGCGGGCGGCGCGAATTGTCCTGTCCCGGCTCGCCGTGGTCGAGATAGCGCCACTCGTCGAACAGATTCGGACCGAAGCCCGCGCGCTTGATCGACTTCAAAAACTGCTTCGGCATGATCGCGTCCGTATCGACGTTTTCACGATCGAGGGGAGCGACGATGCCCGTATGTACGATGAACTTATCCATGTTCAGTTGCTCCGCCTCAGCCCAGCTTGCGAATATCGACGAAATGACCCTCGATGGCCGCGGCAGCCGCCATCGCCGGGCTCACGAGATGGGTGCGGCCGCCCGCGCCCTGCCGCCCTTCGAAATTGCGATTCGACGTGGAGGCGCAGCGCTCGCCCGGCTCCAGCCTGTCGGCGTTCATCGCGAGGCACATCGAGCAGCCCGGCTCGCGCCACTCGAAACCTGCTTCCCGGAACACCTTGTCGAGCCCTTCGCGCTCGGCTTGCGCCTTCACGAGACCCGAGCCCGGGACGACCATCGCGAGCCGGATATTGGATGCCACCTTGCGGCCGAGTTTCTTGACGACATACGCCGCGGCACGCAGATCTTCGATGCGCGCGTTCGTGCACGAGCCGATGAAGATCTTGTCGAGCTTGATCGATTCCATCGGCACGTTCGGCTCGAGCGCCATATATTGCAGCGCCCGTTCCATCGCCGCGCGTTTGACGGGGTCTTTCTCGCGCTCGGGATCGGGCACGCGCGAATCGATCGGCGTGACCATTTCAGGCGAGGTGCCCCACGTGACTTGCGGCACGATCTGAGTCGCATCGAGTTCGACCACGCGATCGAACACGGCACCCGGGTCCGATGTGAACGTGCGCCAGTACTCGACGGCGACGTCCCATTCGGCACCCTGCGGCGAGAACGGGCGGCCTTTCAGGTAGTCGATCGTCGTGTCGTCCACGGCGACCATGCCGGCGCGTGCGCCCGCTTCGATCGCCATATTGCAGACGGTCATGCGGCCTTCCATCGAGAGTGCGCGAATGGTCGAGCCGCCGAATTCGATGGCATAGCCGGTGCCGCCCGCGGTACCGATCTTGCCGATGATCGCGAGCACGATGTCTTTCGCCGTACAGCCGCGCGGCAGTTGCCCCTCGACTTTGACGAGCATGTTCTTGCTCTTTTTCTGCAGCAGCGTTTGCGTGGCAAGCACGTGCTCCACTTCCGACGTGCCGATGCCGTGCGCAAGCGCGCCGAATGCGCCGTGCGTCGACGTGTGCGAATCTCCGCAGACGATCGTCATGCCCGGCAGCGTCGCGCCTTGTTCGGGCCCGATGATATGAACGATGCCCTGACGCAGGTCGTTCATCTTGAACTGGGTGATGCCGAAGGCGTCGCAGTTGGCGTCGAGCGTATCGACTTGCAGCTTCGAAACCGGATCGGCAATGCCGTGGCTGCGGTCCGTGGTCGGCACGTTGTGGTCCGACACCGCCAGGTTCGCGCTGACGCGCCAGACGGGACGCTCGGCCAGCTTGAGGCCTTCGAACGCTTGCGGGCTCGTGACTTCATGCAGCAGTTGACGATCGATGTAAAGCAGGGTGGTGCCGTCTTCTTCGGTGTGAACGACGTGCGAATCCCAGAGCTTGTCGTAAAGAGTCTTTGGCATGGTATGCGGGGGAAGTGAATCGAATCACGGGCGTTTCGGTTCGGTCGATTATGCCACGCAGACCGCTCGCGGGGTACTGGATGGATGAAAAAAGCGATAAAAAACAGTGGGTTATGGTGGTAGTCGCGGTACCTGGATCGCTACTACCATGCCCGCGGGGCCCGGCGCCGGACTGGCGCTTCGCGGCACCAGGACGTCCAATTTGACTAGTACTTTCGGTCGACCTCCGCCGCTCCGCCAGCGACGGTAACATGAGGCCCTCGTGGAGCCCGTACCGTTGCCAAGCGACAGAAGTGCCTCGTCGTAGCAGGGATACGCGCGCATCGTCATTTGTTTTGTGGAGTTTCGGTCGTATGCAAAAAACGGTTTGGCTTTCCTATGATCTCGGTGTCAAAGGCGATTACGCCAATCTGTATCGGTGGCTAGACACCGTAAAGGCCATGGAATGCGGCGATAGCGTCGCCTATTTCAAGGTCGATATCGCCGAGAATGAATCCGTGCCGGACTTCATCAAGACGGAGCTGGAATCAAACGTTGAATTTTCGAAAACCGATCGCGTATACATAGTATGGACGAATGGCGATGGCTCCAATAAAGGACGATTCATCATCGGCAAGCGGAAAGCATCTCCATGGCAAGGATATGGGGAGTTCGGTCCTGGCGAGGATGACCTTTGATGGCAAAAAATATTCTCATCGATACGGGGTATTGGATTGCACTGTTCAACGAAAGAGACAGGCATCACACGACCGCACGAGTGTTGGAGGACGATCTGTCCATCCATACTCTCTTGATTCCGTGGCCCACGCTATTTGAATGCGTCGATACCCGATTCAGGATGTCCAGCTTTCGATAGATGCATTTGTCGGATTCAACCCGGGCGACTTTTACGATGTCTGCGCGGCACGCGGGGTCGATATGCTCTATCGAAACTGAACTCTTTCTTCCCAGGCGGCATCGACGCGGCCGATCGCGAGGTTCCGTTCTATCTATACACCAAAGCACATCACGTTCACCGACACACACCTGTCACACGCAGCGCTTTCACTTCAGGACGCGCAATTCGCGCGATGGACACTGGAGCTAACGATGACAAGAGATCGGTATGTGCAGGGTGGCTTGCGGACTGAATCTAACGTGAATTGGTGGCGATTCTTACGGAACGTCGCCTGTCTTGCGGTGGCGGCCGCCTCGGCGGTGTGGCCTGCCGCCGATTCGTTCGCGCACGATGACGACGGACACAGCGAAAGCCGCGCGTACGCCATCGGGCTATGGGGCGATCTGCCGTACTCCGACATGCAGGCGCAAGTCGGTGTGCCGAACTTGATCGCCGACATGAACTCGCAAAAACTCGCGTTTACCGTCCATGACGGCGATCTCAAGGCTGGCAGCGGCACGCCTGGATCGGCAACGCCTACAACGTGTAGCGACGCACTCTACGTGCAGGCGCTCGGATATTTCAACGCGTTGAAGTCAGCCGCGATGTTGACTCCTGGCGACAACAACTGGACGGACTGCGATCGCGCCTCGAACGGCGCATTTTCGTCGCGGGAGAGGCTCGACCATGAGCGCAAGGCCTTCTTCGATTCACCCTATTCGCTCGGACAACGACCGATGCTTCAGGAGGTTCAAACCGACCGGCTTTGCCTGAACAATGACAATCAGCTCGTAAGCTGTGTCGAGAATCGGCGCTGGATGCTGCACGGTGTCGTCTACGCGACGCTCAACATCCAAGGCTCGTGCAACAACCTCTGCGATACGAAACCGGACCCCGCGGAATTTGCGGCGCGCAACGGTGCCGATATCCTCTGGATGCAGCAGACGTTTCAGGAGGCCATAGCGCGCCACGCTTCAGCTGTCATGTTTATTTCACAGGCCGACCCGGGGTGGGATAACTCCGACGCGACGCGCGCACCCACGCGCGACCCCAAGACCCTGGTGGAAAACGACTCGCTACCCAGTTCGGACCCCGCCTATCCGAGCGCAACTCCCGATGGTTTCAAGGACTTCCTGCTTGCACTGCGCGACGAAGTGATTGCCTTCCGAAAACCGGTTGCTTACGTGCATGGCGATTCGCACTATTTCCGCATCGATCGCCCATTTCTTGACGCGCAAGGCAGACGGCTCGAGAACTTCACCCGCGTCGAAACGTTCGGCGACAACCAGGCTCACGGCAACAACGATGTACATTGGTTGAAAGTGTTCGTCGATGACCGCACCCGTGAGGTGTTCTCGTTTCAGCCACAGATCGTACCGGCCAATCGGACCGCTGTTCCGCAGCCTTGACGCGTTGAATCGAAACCGAGCCGAGGGCCGCAAAGGCGACTTGTGCTACTGGCACCGGCATTCGGCTCACGTCTCCTCGTCTTGCTGCGGGGCCCCCGCTTTCGGCAGCGTTTGCGCGCGCGTCGCGCGCTCCGGATCACGGGCCGCGGCAACGATTTCCTTCGCATCGGCGACGGCGTCCTTCACTGTCGCCGCCCAGCCAAGCGAGCGAGCCACCCCGATTGCCTTGATATCGTTTCGAACGCTTGCCTGCGCGGCGGCAAAGCGCTTTTCTGCCTTCGCGTAGTCGGCGCGCAGTTGCGCTTTCGCTTCGCGTTGAGCCGTCGGCCAATCGGTTTCGCGCGGCGCGCCCGAATCCCGCTGCATGCGTCGCGTCGCAATTTGCCGAGCCTCCCGCTCGAGTTCCGCGCCGCGCGGCCGCCCGCTCGGATCGCGCTTCGCGATGCCGAGCGCTGAGAGGCTGCCCTTCAACGCACCGCCGAGCCCCGAACGATTGCGCCCGATCTGCTGGGCCTGGGTCGCCGTCAGCGGCGCGGCCATCTTCTTTTCGACCCGCTGCGTGACCCGCTTGTCCAGCACCGTTCGGGCGTCGCGCATCTTGTTGTCGCTCGGCGGCTGCTCCTTGAGCGCGTGACGAATTTCATCGATCGTTTCGTGAGGCGCAAGTTCGGTGAGTTTCGCCGCCGCCTCGAAGGCCCGGTCGGCCGCGGCCGGACCGTTTGAAGCATCATAGCGGCCGTAGCTCTTGACGCCGAGCGCCACGCGGGTATGACGCGCGTCTTCCGCGTACACCGCGGAGCCTTCCGCCCAGGCGTCCATGACGATCACATTCTTGCGGCCCCGGCCCTTGCGCAATTCGCTCCAGGCATGGTCGACCAGCGGGCGCCCTGCGAAATGGACGGCTTCATCCGGGGCATCCAGCTTTCCAGCGTGCAGATGCATGGCGACAGCAGCGTGGTTGCTGCAGACGCCCGCCCGCGCGAACATCGCGGCACCTGCAACGTTCGGTGCATCTTCGAATCCGGGCGCCTTGTCTTTCGCCAGGTCCTGGGCCAGCTCCTGAGCGAGATACGCGCGCGCGAGAGACTCGCCACCGGTGGCTTCGACGTCCGAACGGACGTTGCCGCGTCCCCATGGAAGCAGCTTGCGCGTCTGCACGACCGTTTCGTGGGCGGACCTCAGGCGCCCAAGCTCCTGCTCCGGCACGGCGCGGCCGTCGATCTCGCGCGCCAGCAGATAGCCGGCTAGCGGGAGCTCCTCGTGTCGCTCGACGCGATGAAGATGCACCCCACCCGCAAGGCCGAAATCCTCGCGTGGGGACATGTCGCGCGTCGGCGAAGAGGCTGCGGATAGTGACCCGTGCTCGGTGCCGCCGTCATCGTCGACTTCCTCCTCATCGTCCTCGGCGAGCACATCGAGCGACCGGCTCGGACCACCGGTGCCGCGCCCGAGCGCCGTTGCTTGCGGCGCCAGGAGATCCGAACGATGGGCCGATTGCGCCTGTTCCGCTTCGGCGGCAGCACCGGTCGTTCCAGCAGGTGCGGTGCCTTGCCGCGCCTCTTCTTCAAGCTCAAGCAAATCTCGCAGCGAAACCCGAGGGCGTCCGGTCGTCTGGCTCTGCAAGACGGCGGCAGTCGCAACTGGCTGAGCGATCGGGCCAGGGTTCTCGGAAGCACCCGCTTTTTTGCCCGCGCGACGCAGCGGATTGAGCCGCGCCAGCATCGACGAGACGCTCCGTGCCCGGGACGATGAACGCCCGTCACCCTTATCTGGAGTCCGCCGTTCGCTCGTTATCGAGGATTCGTCATTGGTTAGAGGTTGCGCAGAGCTAAGGCGCACATCTTTGCTCATGTTTTTCTCCGCGCTGACGGCCGGTGCCTACAACGATGACGGATCGACCTTAGCAATGCGCACGCGTCCGTTCGGGCTAACGAGCGAAATAGATGAGAGTCCGGCGAATGGCAGTCGTCGAGGTGCGTTTGCAACCGCGGTCATCTCGCGTTTTTCTCCGTTATTTCGCCGAGCGCAAACGATAGACACACTATTCAAAGCTACGTTGGACGCCTTGCGCCGCGCTGCACGTCGAGCCCACGCCCCCCGCGGCAAACCGGGCCATCGGCTCCGGGCGGCAGCTTGACCGACGCCGTCCTAAGGAGTCTTGATGTGCAGAGAATAGGCGCTACGTCTTCACAGACGAGCAGCAGCAATCCAGCGATCGATAACGCCGTCGCGCAGCATGTGGGCGGCAACGCGGCGCGTGCCGCGACATCGTCCGTCTTCGAGAATCTGCGGCCCCGCGCGGATCGCACCGAGGGCGAATCCGGTTCCCAGATCGCGCAACCGGCGATCGGCCGTGCGCGTCTACCGCTCGCCGGATATTTGTATGCGCGAGCATCCATTCGAAGAACGATCGATGCGCAAGACGCCGCCTCGCTGATCGACGGGCAAGACACGCTGACGGAAACCAGGGCGATCCTCGGCAAAGGGCGCGGCAACGTCATCGACGACAACCGAAAAACGAATTTCGTGGCGGTGGGCCGCTCGCAGGCCGCACTCGTTGGGCAGCGCGCGCTGCAATCGGTGCTCCAGAGCCGTAGCAAAGACCCGGCCGGCGTGCGCCTATCGAATACGCTGCCGCAAGAAGAGATCACTGGCCTGACTGGGGATGCCCCAGGCCGTGTCGCCGCCATGGGTTCCTACATGGCGCTCGCCGCCGGCTCCATCGTGAACGAAAGCGGATACTGCGACGCTCATGCCTATGTGTCGCTGGTCCAGCATGCGCCAAAAGTGGGCGCACGAGAGATGCTGACGATCGTCGGGGCCTATTCGCCGTTTCCACATACGTGGGCGAACGTCGAACGAAGGCGCGGCGCAGGACAACAGGTGATTCTCGACTCATGGGCGGAGGGGCCCGCAATACTTGCCGAAGACTCTCGTCGTCAGGGGCCGCATGTCGCGTCGAATTCGCCGCCTACGCAGGACGGCAGCCCGTCTCAGCCGGTCGTCATAGGCGATGTCACGCTGGACCTTGCCCTGACCCAGGCGAGCGCCCGGTTGTTTGCGAGCGGCGTCGGGAAGATGGCGAATGCGATGCAAAACGATCGGCGAATCATGCGGACGTTCGAAGATACCGCGCGGCGTATGACATCGAAATGGGTCCGCTTAGCGTCGCGACCCGGCGTAAGCCTCGAGACAATCCGCGGGGCTTATTCCCCGATGTCGGTACTCAGCCATGTATTCGTTCAAGCCGTAAGGGACGCGCAAACGCGGCCCGGGCGTGCGACGGATCAGCCGGCATCGATCATGGCGGATGTCCGTGCGGCAGGCGTCGCGAGGCACTTCGGATTGGGCATTCGTGCGGCGACGCGCGATACGACGATCGCGGAGGTCAAGGAGGCGTCGGAAACGCTGCTCGCTTCCGGCTGGCGCCCGGTTCGCTGACGAACCGCAATGTTCGCCTCGTGGCGGCGAAGCAATCCGTCGCGCAAATTAGGGTTCGTTCATGTCGAACACTGACTCAGGCTACCGAACGATGGCTGACGATTCCTGCGTGGAGAGAACGGAGAAATATCGCGTCCAGATGAGCGATGGGCGCCTGTTTCTGCATTTGGCGAACGACGAGAACGGCGCGATGACGGTCATGGAACTCGCGCAGCCGAACGATCTTCCCGCTCTCTACGCGCGAAAGATGTTGCTGCCGCTGGCCTTCATCCCCTCAGCGACTGACGTGTTGCTGATCGGACTCGGCGGAGGCCAGCAGGCCAAATTCATTCACCGATACCTGCCCGAGCTGCGAACGATTGGATTGGAGATAGACGCAGAAGTGGTCGAACTCGCGCGCACGCATTTCGGGCTTCCCCCTGACGACGATCGATTGCGTGTAGTGGTCCAGGATGGCGCCGACTTTGTTCGAAACCATGGCGACGAACAGTGCGACTTGATTCTGTCGGACGCGTTCGGCGAGGGCTACCGCCCGGTCGATGCGTTGCACACGCCGGACTTTTACCGGGAATGTCACCGAATCTTGCGCCCGGGCGGTGTGATGACGGTGAACGTCTACGAGCCGACCGCCGAGTGGGCCGCTCGATTCATGTCGACTGTATCGAGCGTCTTCACATGCAGAAAATTCATTGCGATTTCGCCCGTCCAAGGCGTGATGGCACTTTGGAAAGGCCGCCCCGACCTCGATTGGGACGCGATCGGCGATCGAGCAGCGCGGTTGGACAGCAAAACCGGGCTCGGCTTTTCGGCATTTGTCGATGACTTGAAAAACGAGTGAACCGTTTGCCGGGTATCATCGCGCTCACCGTTGCCACGTATCGCCATCTGCCCGGGTGACGTTCTCCATCTCTTTTCATCCAACCTCGATGAAGCTAGCCGATCTGTCCACTCCCGCATTCCTCGAAGATCCCTACCCGCTCTACACAACACTGCGTGAACAGGCCCCGTTCGTACGCGTCGCACCGAACGCGTTGATGACCGGGCGCTATGGCATTGTCGATGCGCTGCTGCAAAACAGGTCGATGGGCAAGAGCTATTTGGAAAGTGTCCGCGTGCGTTATGGCGACGATGGTCCGAATATGCCGCTGTTTCAGGGCGTCGGCAGGATGTTCTTAATGCTCAATCCGCCGGCGCACACGCGCGTGCGAGCGCTGATGATGAAGGCATTCAACGCGCGACAGGTCGAAACGATGCGCGAACTGGCGCTCGCCACGGCCCATGAACTGGTCGACGGATTCGCTCCGCGCAAACAAGCCGACCTCGTAGCCCAATTCGCCTTTCCGCTTCCGCTGCTCATCATCTGCCGGATGCTCGATATCCCCGTGGAAGAAGCAACGGCGCTCGGCGCTACGGTCGGAAAAGTGGCGAAGGTCTTCGATCCCGCGCCGATGAATGCCGAAGCGCTGGCCCAGACAAGTGCCGCTTATGACGAACTCGCACGGTATTTCGGTCAAACCACCGAAGCCCGCCGCATGCGCCCCGGCAGCGATCTGATCTCCATGCTGCTGCGCGTCGAAGAAGCGGGCGACACGCTGACCCACGACGAAATCGTCTCCAACGTCATCCTGCTGTTCATCGCCGGCCACGAAACGACGTCGAACATGATCGGCAACGCGTTGATCGCGCTGCATCGCAATCCGCAGCAGCTCGATTTGCTTAAGCGGCATCCGGAGAAAATGCCGAATGCCGTGCTCGAATGCACGCGTTATGACGGCTCCGTCCAGATGACCATGCGTACTGCCATGGAGGATGTGGAAGTAGAAGGTGAGACGGTGCCGCGCGGAACGATGGTGTTCTTGATGTTGGGTGCCGCCAACCGCGATCCCGATCAGTTCGACGAGCCCGATCGCCTGGATATCGAGCGACAACAAGGACGCGCCCAGACGTTCGGCGCAGGCATCCATCATTGCCTCGGATACCGCCTGGCGCTGATCGAACTCGAATCCGCACTCGGCGCATTGCTCGAACGGTTGCCGAATCTTCGGCTACCCGAGCTGAGCCGGTTGAATTGGAACCAGCGCGGCAACCTACGGGGCGTCACCGCTTTGGCGGCGGTTTGGTAGCCCCGAGCCACGGGATTCAGCCTCAACCTCGCATCAGGCAAGCGGCGCGGCAAAGTCCATGCCCCGCCGCCGGTTCGTCCCTCGTTAAAACTGATGCACGATACCCGTGCGGAACATCAACTGCCGACGGGTCGTCGACGCATCCGCAATCGAGAAATCGAAGATGTCGGCTTGTTTTGCATCCCCGGCCGCTTGCTGCAACGCTCCCATCGCATACAACGTAGTGCGCTTGGACAGGGCATAGCTGCCCATCAACGAAAATTGATGGTATTTGGGCTTGCTGCCGTTGTAATTCACCCTGCCATCGGTATAGGCGTATGCCGCGCCCAACGTCGTGCTCGGCGTGAGGCTGTACTTGCCCCATACCTCGTAGTTGCTGAACGTCACGGAGCTCGTCGTGCCGTTCGCATCCTCGAATTTCGTGTTGGTATAGTCGACGCCCGCCGTTGCCGCGCCCAGCGTGTAGTTCGCACCCACGCCGATGATCCGCTCGTTGTGCGGGTGACCGACGTAGCTGAACGGACCGCTGGCGCCGATCGCGGCGCCTGTCGTGTTGCCGATGAAATCGCCGTCCGTAAAGAGGCTCGCCGGATTCTTCGCGTAGAAGTACGCCGCGCCCGCGTTGAAGCCGGCGTGCGCATAGCTCGCACCCACGCTCCACATGCCCGTCGTCCCCACGCCCGGGGCGTTCGAGTTGGTAAACGAATACATGCCGCCGAAAGTAAAGCCCGCGATCGAGGGGCTCGCATACTTGATCGCGTTGTCGACGCGGAACGAGTTATCCGTATTGTCGATATCGCCGCCCCGTACGAATGGACCACCGAATTGGCCCACCGCCGTCACCGGCTGAACGTAGTCGACGACCGAGTCGTACTGGCGGCCAAGCGTCACCGTACCCAGCCCCTGCTTGGAAAGCCCGACATAGGCTTGCCGCCCGAACTCGCGGCCGCCCTGTCGCATCTGCCCGTTCTCCAGGCTGAACCCCGCTTCGAGCTTGAAGATCGCACTCAAGCCATTGCCCAGATCTTCGCTTCCTTTCAGGCCCCAGCGGCTGCCGTACATGCCGTCGTAAGTCCCATCGCGCATGCGCCAGAGCGAATGGCCCCCGCTGTTGTTCACATAGTCGATGCCCTCATCGATGACACCGTAAAGCGTCACCGAGGATTGCGCGGCGGCCATGCCCGGCAAACATCCCAGTCCCGCGCAGATACTACTTAGGACTACTAATTTATTAATACGAATCGATTTCATCGAAGTCTCCAAGTTCTCCACCATGTTTTTGCTGAACGTCTACGACACTACAGCTACCGCCACTTCTTTTTTTGCCGACGCCGATCGACGCGCCCCCGCGTCCCGGCGTCCCGATCAAACAGCCATGCACAGATATTTGATGACGACGTAGTCGTCGATGCCGTAGTGCGACCCCTCACGGCCGAGCCCCGATTGCTTCACGCCGCCGAACGGCGCGACTTCGTTCGAAATCAGGCCCGTGTTGATACCGACCATCCCGTATTCGAGCGCCTCGGCCACGCGCCAGACTCGGCCGATATCGCGGCTGTAGAAATAGGCGGCAAGACCGAACTCCGTATCGTTGGCCAGGCGTATGACTTCTTCATCGGATGAAAACCGGAAGAGCGGCGCGAGCGGCCCGAACGTCTCCTCTTTCGCCACGGCCATCCCCGCAGCCACATCGGTCAACACCGTCGGCTCGAAAAAGCCATGACCGAGCGAGTGCCGTTTGCCGCCGGTAATAAGGCGTGCGCCCTTGGCGAGCGCGTCCGCAATGTGGGACTCCACCTTCTCGAGCGCTGCCTCGTTGATCAACGGACCCAGCGCGACGCCGCTTTCCGTCCCGCGTCCGACCTTCAGGTTGTTGACCGCGGTTGCGAGCTTGTCCGTGAATGCGTCGTAGACACGCTCATGCACATAAAAGCGATTGGTGCAGACGCAGGTCTGTCCGTTGTTGCGGTATTTCGACGCGATTGCACCCTCGACGGCGGCGTCGAGATCGGCGTCGTCGAATACGATGAACGGTGCGTTCCCGCCAAGTTCGAGCGTGACTTTCTTCACGGTCGGCGCGCTCTGTGCCATCAGCAACCGCCCCACGGCCGTGGAACCGGTGAACGACAGCTTCCGAACGATGGGGTTGCGCGTCATCTCTGCGCCAATCGCCCTCGGCTCGCCGGTGACGACGCTCAGCACACCCTTGGGCAGGCCGGCGCGCTCGGCGAGTACCGCCATGGCGAGCGCCGAAAAAGGCGTCGCCTCCGCCGGCTTGACGACGATCGGACATCCCGCCGCGAGCGCGGGCCCGACCTTGCGCGTGATCATCGCGGCAGGGAAGTTCCAGGGCGTAATGGCGGCACACACGCCGATGGGCTCCTTCACGACGACGAGACGCTTGTCGGCAGCAGGCGTAGCCAGCGTGTCGCCGGCCACGCGCTTGCCCTCCTCCGCAAACCATTCGAGGAACGAAGCCGCATAGGCAATCTCGCCTTTGGCCTCGGCCAGCGGCTTGCCCTGTTCTGTCGTCAGAATCAGCGCGAGGTCGTCGCTGTGCTCGATCATGAGTTCGTACCAGCGGCGCAGCACGACCGCACGCTCTTTGGCCGTTTTCTTTCGCCAGCCGGCCCATGCCGCCTGAGCGGCGTCGATCGCGCGTGCTGTTTCCGCCGCACCCATGTTCGGAACCGTACCCAGCGAGCCGCCCGTTGCGGGATCGAACACCTCCAATGTCCCGCCCGAATCGGCCGCCCGCCATTCGCCCGCCACGTAAGCCTGATGCCGCAGCAGCGAGACATCCTTCAACGCTTCCTTCAGTTCCATGAATGGTTCCTATCCTTCGCACATGAGTTGTTCGTGGCCCTGCCGCAAAAGCTGCTCGGCGATGGCGGCCACACGCGCCACATGGGCCATCGCCGCATCGCGAGCGCGCTGCGGGTCGCGTGCGCGGATCGCGTCGAGTATCCGATTCATTTCCTCCACGGCCTGCCGGCCGCGGTCGTCGGAGGCGATCGTCATCGCACGCAAGCGGTTGATCCGCGCATTCAACGTCTGCACGATTTCCCACGCGACGGTTCGGTCGCCGCCATGAAACATTTGTTCGTAGAACGTCGTGGTGAATTCGCGCACCGCCGCATAGTCATGGCTCTCGAACGCCAGCCCGATGTTCGCGATGCACTGCGCGAGCCGCGATGTCACGCCCTCATCGGCATGCCGCGCGCATTCCATCGCGGCGTCGCCTTCCAGCAGCGCGCGAATCTCGTAGATTTGCGCCGCCGTGTCCGAATCGAGCATGGCCACGATCGGTCCTTGATTCGGAATCGAGTCGACGAGCCCCTCGGCCTCCAGATGCCGCAGCACCTCTCGCACCACCGTGCGGCTCACACCGAGCTCCTCGCACAGCGAGCGCTCGACGAGCCGCTCGCCAGGCACGAAGTGCGCATCGAGGATCGCAGTGCGTATCTTTTTCAGCGCGAGTTCGCGCAGCGTCGTGGTCCGCCGCTCGACTTTCAGCGAAGGAAGCGCGTCACTCATTCCATTCACGCCTGCGCAAACAGCCGAACATCGCGCGCCTCCCAATCGACGAGCGCTCGATTGCCGATCGACAATCCAAGCTCATGACGGTGGCTCGCCGGCATCCGAATGGATATCTCCTGCTGCCACGGCGTCGCCACCGCGTAGTGCATCGCATCGCCGAGATAGGTGATGTCGCGTACCGTTACCGGCAACCCCGCCGCTGCGTCAGGGCTTTGCAGTGCGCGAATGCGCATTTGCTCGGGGCGGATCATCAACGTACCTTCCTCGCCCGCCGCAAGCCGGTGCCCGACGCTGCCGGCCGTCACCGCATGGCCGTTCGGAAATACGCCGCTCGCACTGCTGTCGCCTGTCGACGTTACGCGCACCGGCAGGAAATTCGAGTTGCCGATGAAACCCGCGACGAAACGCGATGCGGGGTTGGCATACAGCTCCTCGCCGGTACCGACCTGCTCGATTCGCCCTTTGTCGAATACCGCGATACGGTCGGAAAGACGCAGCGCCTCCTCCTGGTCGTGCGTCACGTAAAGAATCGTGACGCCCGTCTCCTGATGGATGCGGCGCAGTTCGAGTTGAATCTCCTCGCGCAGCTTCTTGTCCAGCGCGGAGAGCGGCTCGTCCATCAGCAGCACGGGCGGGTCGTACGCCAGCGCCCGCGCAATCGCGACGCGTTGCTGTTGACCGCCGGACAGTTGCGCAGGCATGCGCTCGCGACACTCCGACAGATGCACGAGCTCGAGCATCTGATCGACCTTCGCTTTCACCTCGCGCTCGGGGCGGCCGCGTACGCGCAACGGGAACGCGACGTTCTCGCCCACGCTCAAATGCGGGAACAGCGTATAGCGCTGAAACACCATGCCGATATTGCGCTTGTTCGGCGCAACGGACAGCAACGGCTTGCCGTCGAGCAGCACGCGGCCCTCGCTCGGCTCCTGGAAGCCCGCGACGATGTAGAGCGTCGTACTCTTGCCCGAGCCCGAGGGCCCGAGGAACGTCATGAATTCGCCCTTGCGCACATCGAGCGAGACTTGATCGATGGCGACGACATCGTCGTATGTTTTACGCAGGCGCTGGATTTGCAAGAATGCAGCAGTCATGGCTCATCCACCTCTTTATCGGGCGCGGCGCACTACCGCGCCCGCCAACATCAATACCGTCGTCAGACCGACGAGCAGCGAAGACGCCGCTGCCACGACCGGTGTCAGGTCCTGTCGCAACGTGGTCCAGATTCGCACCGGCAGCGTCTGCAACGTGGGGCTCGCCATGAAGATCGAAACGACCACCTCATCCCACGATGCGAGGAACGAGAAGATCGCGGCGGCGAAAAGACCGAGTTTGATCGCGGGCAGCGTCACGCGCAGCTTCACTTCGAGCGGCGATGCGCCGCAGATCAGTGCGGCATCTTCGAGCGCCGTATCGAAGCTCGCTAGCGAATTGCTGATCGAAATGATCGAGAACGGCAGCGCGATGATCAAATGACCGATCACGAAACCCGTCATCGTGCCGTTCAGCCCGATGCGCAACGTGAATGCGTACAACGCCACTGCGAGGACGACGACGGGCAGCACCATCGGCGTGAGAAAGAACGCCTGCAGTGCACCCCGCCCACGAAACTTGCCGCGGACCAGCGCAAGCGAGGCGAGCAAACCGATCGCGACGGACAGCGCCGTCACGATGACTGCCAGCTCCGCGCTCGTCAGCAGCGAACTGAGCCACCCCGAGTCGGTGAAGAGCTGGCGATACCACTGCAAGGTCCAGCCTGGCGGCGGAAAGATCAGCCATTGAGAATCGCCGAACGACAACGCGACGATGAACGCGATGGGCAGCAGCAAAAAGATGGCGACTGCTCCGCCGATGGCCGTCAGTACCCAGCGCAGTGCGCCCAGGCGGTCGAAATCTAGAAGCATGTCATTCTCCCAGTCCCGCGCGTGCACCGCCTGTGAAGCGCAGTTGCAGCCCGTAGAGCCCGAGCGTCACCGCGAGCAGCACCAGTGCCGCAGCACCGGCAAGCCCCCAGTTCAGCAGTTCCTGCACGAGCTGCGCGATGAGTTCCGCCAGCATCATGTACGAGGGTCCGCCCAGTAGCGCCGGTGTGACGAAATAGCCGAGCGCCATGACGAACACCATCAGAGCCCCCGATGCAACGCCCGGCATCGCGAGCGGCACCAGTACGCGCCAGAACGCCTGCCAGCGGCTCGCACCGCAGATCGCCGCCGCGCGCAGCGTCGACGCATCGATACTGCGCAACGTGGCATGCAGCGGCATGACGAGGAACGGCAGCATGATGTAGGTCATGCCGATCGTCACGCCGATCAGGTTGTTGACCAGCGCCAGCGGCTCGCTGATCAACCCGAGTGCCATCAGCACCCGGTTGATCGGCCCCGTCGCTTGCAGCAGCACCATCCATGCGAACGTGCGCGCAAGCAGATTGGTCCACATCGAGAGCAGCAAAATGGCGAACAGCACCGAGCTCACCCTGCGCGGCGCGATGGCCAGCAACCACGCAGTCGGGAATCCGATCGCGACGGTCACCGCGGTCACCACCGTCGCAACGAGGAACGTATTGCCGAATACGCGCAGGTACGTCGTCGAGCCGAGGAGCTGCGCGTAGTTGTGCAGACCGGGAGTCGGTTCGAGCACGCTGCGCAACAGCAGAGACAGCACCGGCAGCAAAAAGAAAATCACGAGCAGCAGCAGCGCAGGCGTCAGCAGACGGAGGCTGCGCCAATCGCGCCGCCGACGCGCGGGCGTCGTCGCCGGATGCGCAACGGTACTCAAAACGTTAGGCATGTTGACTCCCAATCGAGACTTCCAAGCGCTCGCGCAGGCCTACTTCGATTGCCACGCGTACCATCGCTTGGCAATGGCGTCGCGGTTCTCGGCCCAGTACTTCATATCGAGATCGATCTGCGAGGACTTGTACTGGTCCGGCAGCGTCTTGGCGACGGCGGCGGGCATCAACGCGGGCGCTTTCACGTTGATCGGCGCGTAGCCCGTATCCGCCGCGAACTTGGCCTGCGCCTGAGCGCTCGTCGCGGCGGCGAGGTACTTCATCGCCTCGGCACGATGCTTGGCGCCTTTCGGGATCACGAGCATGTCGGCAGCCGTCAGGTTCTGATTCCACGAGATGCCGACGGGTACGCCCGTCTGTTCGAGCGCATGCAGACGACCGTTCCAGAACATGCCGATGGGCGCCTCCCCGGATGCGAGCAACTGCTGCGACTGCGCGCCGCCGCTCCACCAGACGATGCTGCTCTTGATCGTGTCGAGCTTCTTGAACGCGCGGTCGAGATCGAGCGGATAGAGCTTGTTCGGCGGCACGCCATCGGCAAGCAACGCAATTTCGAGCACGCCCGGAGCGGACCATTTATAAAGCGTGCGCTTGCCGGGGAAGCGCTTCGTATCGAACAGATCGGCCCACGTGGACGGTTGGGCCCCCGTGAACTTCGACTTGTTGTAGCCGAGCACGAACGAATAGTAGAAACTCCCGACGGCGTCCGGGGAGGTAAAGCGCGGATCGAGATCGTCTTTCTTGACGACGGAAAAGTCGATCGGCTCGATGAGCCCCGCTTTTTGCGCGGCATAGGCGAAATCGCCTTCCACGTCGACAACGTCCCAATTCACGTTGCCGCTATCGACCATTGCCTTGAGCTTGCCGTAGTCGGTGGGACCGTCCATCAGCACGTTGATGCCCGTGGCCTTCGTGAACGGCTGCGCCCAGTCCTTTTCCTGGGAGGACTGCGTCGTGCCGCCCCAGCTCGTGAATACGATCGGGTCGGCCGCACGCACGCTGGCCGTCATGAGGGCCGCCGCGCATGCGATCGTCGCTGCCGTGAAAAAAACGCTCCTGCTGCTCATGCTTGTCTCCTGTCGAATGGAGCGAGTGCTGGAGCACTGACTCCGATCCCATAGTTTTTGAATCGTCTAACCGCGATACCGCCAAATCCCATCGACGCTCATTGAAGCGGCGAGAAAGACGCCGGCTTCATGATCTTGCTTTCCATCTCTTCCATCAGCGCCTGAATCTTCGGCGCGAAGGCGCGCCAGGCCGCGTCCTCGGCGAGCGCGGCCCGCCGGCGTTCACGTTCGTCCAGGCTCGGGTACGCCCAGATGTGAACGATCTGATTCAGCGGTCCGATCTCCGAGTAGAAATAGCCGACCAGTTGGCCCAGATAGCGCCTCTGCAGTTCGATGCCCTCCTCCTCGACGAGCTTCAGATAAGCAGGCACGGCTCCCGTCTTGATGCGATACGTGCGAACTTCATAAAACATGCGTTTCTCCCCCTTTCTCTCAACGCATCACGAACGGATCGGCGATCGGCTCGTCCGACGTGCGAATCCAGACGGACTTCGTACGCGTGTACTCGAGCACGGCTTCGAGGCCGCCCTCGCGTCCGAGACCGCTGAGGCCATAACCGCCGAACGGCACGATCGGTGACACCGCGCGGTATGTATTGACCCATACGATGCCCGCGCGCAACGCGCGGGTCAGCCGATGCGCGCGCGTGAGGTCCCGCGTGAACACACCCGATGCGAGCCCATAGCGCGTATCGTTCGCGAGCGCAATGGCTTCGGCTTCGGTATCGAACGTCACGACGCTGAGCACCGGGCCGAAGAGTTCTTCCATGACGCTGGGCACCTGCGCATGCGGACAATCGACGATCGTCGGCAGAAAGTAATGGCCATCGTCGAAACCCGCCGGCCGCGAGCCCCCGACTACGACGCGGCCGCCGGCCTCGACGCTCGCGAGCAACACTTGCTCGATGTGGTCCAGTTGCCGACGCGTCGCGAGCGGTCCCATCTCGGTTGCCGTATCCAGCGGGTCGCCGATCCGGATCGTGCGTGCGCGAGCGATCAAGCGCTCGACGAGCGCATCGTGAATGCCGCGTTGCACGAGGAGGCGCGAACCGGCCACGCAGCTTTGCCCCGTCGCCGCGAAAATGCCTGCGACGACGGCATTGCAGGTGCTGTCGAGATCGGCATCGTCGAACACCAGCACGGGCGACTTGCCGCCCAGTTCGAGCGACATGGCCGCGAGGTTGTCGGCCGAATTGCGCACGACGTGGCGCGCGGTTTCAGGTCCACCCGTGAATGCGATGCGCGAGACGAGCGGATGGCTCGTCAGCGTGCGCCCGCATTCGTTGCCGAAGCCGGTCACGACGTTGACGACGCCATTTGGAAAGCCGGCTTCATGCACGAGCCGCGCAAATTCGAGCAACGGCGCCGGGCCGTCTTCGGACGCCTTGAGTACGACCGTGCAGCCGGCGGCGAGCGCGGGCCCGACCTTGACAGCCGAGAGGAACAGTTGCGAATTCCACGGAACGATCGCCGCGACGACGCCGACGGGCTCGCGCCGCAGCGTCACTTCCATATCGGGTTTATCGACGGGGAGCCAGGCGCCCTGAATCTTGTCGGCCACGCCGGCGTAGTAACGGTAGTATTCGGCGACGTAACCGATCTGGCTTCGCGTTTCGCGGATGATTTTGCCGGTGTCGCGCGTTTCGAGTTCTGCAAGGCGCGGCGCGTGCTGTTCGATCAGCTCGGCGAGCCGGTACAAAAGCTTGCCGCGCGCGCTCGCCGTGAGATTGGCCCATGCCGGATCGTTGAGCGCACGATGCGCGGCATGCACCGCACGGTCCACGTCCTGCGCGCTCGCCGCCGGCATCTGCGCCCAGACGCGGCTTGACGACGGATCGATGCTGTCGAAATGCTCGGCGGCATCCTCGAACGCGCCGTCGATGTACTGCTGAAACCGTTGAGACATGTCGATCCGCTCCTTCAATGAAGTGGGCTGAAAGCGTCAGTCATTCAATCAGCGCACGCGGCCGAACGCGGGCATGACTTCGGAAATGAACAGCTCCAGCGACTTGCGCTTGCGCTCGAAGCTCATATGGCTATCGAGCCAGAAGCTGTATTGGTCGTAGCCCAGTTCCTCATAGCGCTTCAACCGATCGATCACCTGGCTCGGCTCCCCAATGACGAGGTTCTTCCGTATGGCTTCGGGCGAGTACTGTGGGAACATCTCGACGTCGGCCCCCGTGAGCGGCTCGATGAAACCTTGCTCGATCGGGCGTTCGTTCTTGAACCACTTGCTGAAGTACCGATAAAAGCGCGCCAGGTCCTCCACTGCTGCATCGACTTCGGCAGCGTTCGCCCCGACGAACGTATGCATCAGCATCATGACCTTCGGGCGCGGCACCTCCGGATGCGCGGCGCACGCCGCATTGAAACGCTCCATCAGGCTCGCGACTTCGGCGTCGCCCGCCGCCAGCGATGTCACCTGCACGTTGCAGCCGTTCGCCACAGCGAATGCATGCGAGTTCGGATCGCGTGCGGCGAGCCACATCGGCGGATGCGGCTGCTGAATGGGGCGCGGAACCGGCGTTGTCGCGGGCCATGACCAGAATTCGCCGCGATGCGCGTAGTCGCCCTGGAAGAGCTTGCGTAACGCCGGCACCAGCTCACGCATTCTCGCGCCGGCGCTCATCGCATCGAGCCCCGGCAAAAGGCGCTCGTATTCGAACGAATATGCCCCACGCGCAATGCCGAGGTCGAGCCGGCCGTTGCTCGCGACATCGACCATGCCCGCTTCACCCGCCAGCGCAATCGGATGCCAGAACGGCGCGATCACGGTGCCGGTGCCCAAACGGATGTGCTCGGTTTTCGCGGCGAGATACGACAGATTGACGAACGGATTCGGCGCGATCGTGAACTCCATCGCATGGTGCTCACCGATCCACGCTGTCTCGAACCCGCCGCGCTCGGCGATCTGCACGAGCTCGGTCAGCTGGTCGAACAGTTCGCGATGCGACGTCTTCGTGTCGTACCGCTCCATATGCAGGAACAACGAAAACTTCATGACTTGTCTCCTATCGCCTCGCAGCGATCCTTATCTGTAAGCCGGTTCAGTGCGTCGGCGCGAGCGGTTGCACCGTACCCGCTTCCGTATCGCCAACGTAGATGCCGAACGCATCCTCGCTACGCTCGCGCACGTAGCGCTCGAGCATCGAACGCACGGCATCGTCGCGAAAAGCGTCCCACGGTATCTGTGCCAACGGCACGATGCGCATGGCACCGCCCGATTGCGGCACGATGTCGTTTTTCACGCGGCCACGGTAATAAATCTGCACGCCCGGGGTCGGGCCGCCTTTCGCCTCGAACACCGCGAAAAGGAAGTCCAGATGGGCTTTTAGACCGAGCTTTGCCAATACGCCCTGCAGACTGCGAGGATCGCTTTCCGGTTCGAGCTTGACGCCCGTCGGCAAACGCAAACCTTCCGGCGTATCGAGCAACACCAAACCGTCCCGGTGCTCGAGAATCGCTCCGACTCGTGCACTCGGCCCCGCGGCGGCCAGAGCGTCGAGCGACAGACTGAAGTTCACATAGGCACCGCGGCAGTAACCGAGCGGCGACGACGCCGTGTGAAGGAAGTCGACGACGCGGCCAATCAGAATGATGTGATCGCCCGCGTCGACGACATCGTGCGTCGCGCAATCGAAGCTCGCCGCCGCGCCGTCCATCACGGGCGCACCCGTGACACGGGCGTGCCATGCCACTTGCGCGAACTTGTCCGGCGCCTTCGAGGCGAACACGCCCGATACGGCCTTCTGGTCCTCAGCGAGAACGCTCACCGCAAAATGGCGCGTCTGCGAAAACACCGCGTAGCTCGATGCCGTTTTCGCGATGCAAACGAGAATCAGCGGGGGATCGAGCGACACCGACGTGAACGAGTTGGCGGTGAACCCGCGCGGAGAGCCGTCCGGCTGAACCGTCGTCACGACGGTGACACCCGTCACGAACGCACCGAGTGCGCGGCGAAATTCGGCGATATCGATCGCCTGACCGTTGATCGACTCAGTCATTGCACCCTCCCCGGCCCATTGCGCCGATCGGCGGTCGCGCTTGCTTCGGAAGCGTCCCGCAGGAATTCGAGCAACCGTTCGTTCACTTGCGCCGGATCGGTCACGTTCATCATATGACGTTCATTCGCGATGATCTGGGCGCGACCGAACGGCGCGGCGGCCGCCATCGCCAGCGACATCGCCGGATTCGAATTCGCGTCGCATTCCCCGGTCAGGAAGAGTGCGGGCACGGCCAGGCCGGCGAGCCGCCCGACGTGTGCGTCGTCCGACCGCGCGAATAGACGATAGGTGCGCGCATAGCCGACCGGGTCGACCGACAGCAATAACGCCCGCACGGCCTGCGCCGCTTTCGTCAGATGAGCCGGCACCGGATCGCCGAACCAGCGAGCGAGTGTGGCATCGATACCCGCATCCTGCGGCGCATCGCCGAGATTTGCTGCGCGGCTCATGACCGCTTCGCGTTGCCCGGGCGAGCGATCGTAGACAGCGTTCAGGGCGGCGACGCTGCGTGTACGCAACGGATGCGCGAGCGCGAATTCAATTGCGACGAGCGCGCCCATCGAGTGACCGACTATATGTGTGCGCTCGATCCGCAGTGCGTCGAGCAGCGCCTCGAGTTGCGACGCGTACTCGTCAAGCGTCGGCTCGGCCGTCGGCAGCGCGCTGTCGCCATGGCCGAGCATGTCGTACGCGATGACCTGATAATGCGCGGCCAGCGCGTCGATCTGCGGCGCCCATACGCTGCGGTTCATGCCCACACCATGAATCAGCACCACCGTTTCGCACGCATCGCCGGTCTGCGGCGAATAAATGCTGTAGCTCGTATTCGCTGCGATGCCGCTCGTCGTGGCGCACTCGAGCGCACGTTCAATCTTCATTGGACTCGAGCTCCTTCAAGTCCTGATAGCGATCGCCGATGCGATGGTGCGGCCGTCCGCCGATGGAGGCGCCCAACGCGACGACGAGTTCGTCGTGCGCGGGGGCATCACAAATCGAGAATTGAACGGTCAGGTAGTGCGAACGCATACCTTCGTCATGCTTGTGCATCAGCGGAATCGAAATCGGACAGTTGGGGCCGCCGCGCAGGTTGGTGAAGCTCAGGTAGCTCTTCGCTCCGACTGCCTGCCGGTAGTGATTGCCGAATCGCAGCGTGTGGATCAGCGCCGAAGCGTGTTCGAGCTCGCCGGAAGTACCGACGACAGCCGCCTTGCCATAGCCTTCTACTGCGTCGCCAGATCCGGCGATGCGCAAAATCTCCGCCGTCAATAGCTCGCCGAGCTGCGGCGCGAGCGCTTGAATCTCCGGCTTCAAATCCTCGACGAAGCCTCGACCCGCCCACGGGTTGCGCAGTACAGCCGCAACACCAAATAACTTCAGCGGTCGAGCCGCCGTCTTGCCGCCTTCGATAAGCGTTTCTTCGATCGTGGTGACCACCTTGCGCACTTCGAGCTTCATAGCGTTCTCCTGCCGGGGCAAAGGCCCCGGGGGCCGTTGACTGAGATTATGGTATACCATCTTATTGCGTGAACGAGAGCACCGATATCATGGAATACCATGATATCGAGGAGCGATTCGGGAGCGGAGGGGTTGGCGTGGAACGCCGCCGGGCGGGGGGAAGTTAAGTAATAATACGGAATGCCAACGTGCCGCCGCGGGCTATCCGGTACGCAGCGCGCAGAAGACCGTCCACCCGTTACGCACCATGCCAGATCTGAAAATCGACCGAACGACCAAAACCCTGAGAGAGCTCACGCTCGACAAGCTGCGCGGCGCGATCGTCCAAGGCTACTTCAAGCCTGGCGCGCGCCTGGTCGAGCGAACGCTTTGTGAAGAACTCGGCGTGAGCCGGACCGTGGTGCGCGAAGTGCTTCGACACCTCGAAACCGAAGGCCTGGTCGAAATCGTTGCGCGGCACGGGCCGATCGTGGCAAGGCTCGATCCGAGCCAAGTGGGTGAGATCTACGAACTGCGGAGCCTGCTCGAGGCGCATGCGGCCGCGGCGTGCGCCGAGCGCGCCACACCTGCCCTCGTCGCTCGGTTGCGCGATACCCGCCGCATGATCGAAGCTGCATTCGCCTCGGGTGACGTTCCGCGCGTGCTCGAGCACACCGAGCAGTTCTACGATGCGATGTTCGAAGGCGCCGGCAAGCTCGTATCGCTAAGCGTCGTCAAATCGCTGAATGCGCGGATCAATCGGCTCAGGGCGTTGACCATCGCAACGCCGGGCCGCAAGGACGAATCGAATCGTGAAATGAACGCACTGCTCGACGCAATCGAACGCCGCGATGCGAAGGCCGCCTCGGCTGCATCGTGCGCGCACATCAAACGCGTGTCCGAGCTTGCGTTGAGCGCGCTCGCCCAACAGGAAGAAACGAGCGCCTGACAAAAATAAAACGCCCCGGCCGAAGAACTCGCCGGGGCGCCGCTGGAGCCGTCGCAAGAACGGCTCCGCCAAGATTACTCGATCAACGCTTATCGATCGGCTTCGCTTCGCGCGGGCCTTCACCGATGAAGAGCTGACGCGGACGACCGATCTTCTGTTCGGCCTCCGAAATCATTTCGTTCCACTGAGCGATCCAGCCGACCGTACGGGCCATTGCGAAGATGCAGGTGAACATCGACGTCGGGATGCCGAGTGCGCGCTGCACGATACCCGAATAGAAGTCGACGTTCGGGTAAAGCTTGCGCGAGACGAAGTATTCGTCCTCGAGCGCGATCTTCTCGAGCTGCATCGCCAGCTTGAAGAGCGGATCGTCATGCAGGCCCAGCTCTTCGAGCACTTCGTGGCACGTCTCGCGCATCAGCTTCGCACGCGGGTCGTAGTTCTTGTAGACGCGGTGGCCGAAGCCCATCAGCTTCACGCCCGAATTCTTGTCCTTCACCTGCTTGATGAACTCGGGGATGTTGTCGGGCGAGCCGATCTGCTCGAGCATGTTGAGCGCGGCTTCGTTCGCGCCGCCATGCGCCGGGCCCCACAGACAAGCGATACCGGCCGCGATACATGCGAACGGGTTGGCACCGGAAGAACCTGCCAGACGCACCGTCGAAGTCGATGCATTCTGCTCGTGATCCGCATGCAGGATCAGGATCCGATCGAGCGCGCGCACCAGCACGTCGTTGATCTTGTACTCCTCGCACGGGTTCGAGAACATCATCCGCATGAAGTTCGCGCTGTACGAGAGGTCGTTCTTCGGATAGACGAACGGCTGGCCGATGCTGTACTTGTAGGCCATGGCCACGAGCGTCGGCAGCTTGGCGATCATACGGATCGCCGATACGTCGCGATGATGCGGATTCGTGATGTCGAGCGAGTCGTGGTAGAACGCCGACAGCGCGCCAACCGATGCGACGAGAATCGACATCGGATGCGAGTCGCGACGGAACCCGCGGAAGAAGAACTGCATCTGCTCGTGCACCATCGTGTGACGCGTGACGGTGCCCACGAATTCGGCCTTCTGCGCCTTGGTCGGCAGCTCGCCTTTCAGCAGCAAATAGCACGTCTCGGGGAAATCCGCGACTTGCGCAAGCTCGTCGATCGGATAGCCGCGATAGAGCAGTTCGCCCTTGTCGCCGTCGATGTACGTAATGGCCGAATTGCACGATGCCGTCGACATGAAGCCCGGGTCGTACGTGAATTTGCCGGTCTGACCGTACAGTTTGCGGATGTCGATCACGTCGGGGCCCATCGTGCCCTTGTAAATCGGCAATTCGACGCTCGGCGAATTATCGCTGAACGATAGCGTGGCTTTAACATCTGACGGAGTCATGGCATCCTCAATCGAAGTTGGAACGGTTTTCCGATCATGCGCGCGCGGCGCCCCACAGCTGCGACGCTCACACAGCGCGCAAAAGCCCCAGCACCCGGACGACAGCCGGGTCGGAAAGTTCGCCTTCCGGTTCCTTGCGGGCGAGAAGCAAGTCCATCAGGTCGTTGTCGCTCAGCTCGAACAGGCGCGTCAAGGCACCCACGTCGTCGTCGCTGAGGCTCTGCTCGTAACGGCTGAAAAAACGCTCGAAGATAAGATCGTTTTCCAGCAGACCCCGCCGCGCGCGCCAGCGCAGGCGCGCGCGACGCAACGGGTCGGATTGATGCGCGGTGTCTTCCATCTCAAACGGTACGACGGACCATCAATTCCTTGATCTTGCCGATCGCCTTCGTCGGATTGAGGCCCTTCGGGCACACGTCGACGCAGTTCATGATCGTATGGCAACGGAACAGACGGTACGGATCTTCCAGATTGTCGAGCCGCTCGCCCGTCGCCTGGTCGCGGCTGTCCGCAATGAAGCGGTACGCCTGCAGGAGCCCCGCCGGGCCGACGAACTTGTCCGGATTCCACCAGAAGCTCGGGCACGAGGTGGAGCAACTCGCACACAAGATACACTCATACAGCCCATCGAGTTCGTCACGTTCCTCAGGCGATTGCAGACGCTCTTTCTCGGGCGGCGGCGTGTTGTTGATGAGGTACGGCTTGATCGAATGGTATTGATTGAAGAACTGCGTGAAATCGCAGATCAGATCGCGCACCACGGGCAGGCCGGGCAACGGGCGCAGCACGATCTTCTGCGGCAGGTCGTTCAGGTTGGTCAAGCATGCCAGACCGTTCTTGCCGTTGATGTTCATTGCGTCCGAGCCGCAGACGCCTTCGCGGCACGAGCGACGGAACGAAAGCGTTTCGTCGACGGCCTTCAGCTTGACGAGCGCATCGAGCAGCATCCGCTCATGCTCGAGTTCGAGCTCGTACGTCTGCATGCGCGGCGCTGCATCCTTATCGGGGTCGTAGCGATAGATTTCGAAAATTCGTTTTGCCATTTTCAGCTGTCCTTGGAATGGGCCGCGTTAGAACGTCCGCGCCTTCGGCGGCACCGATTCGACCGTCAGCGGCTTCATGTGCACAGGCTTGTAATCGAGGCGATCGCCTTCGCTGAACCACAGCGTATGCCGCAGCCAGTTGTCGTCGTCGCGGTGCTCGTAATCGCTTTGCGCGTGCGCGCCGCGGCTTTCCTTGCGGGCCTCGGCCGAGACTATCGTCGCGCGTGCCACTTCGATCAGATTGGCGAGCTCCAGTGCTTCGACGCGTGCCGTGTTGAACACCTTCGACTTGTCCTTCAGGTGCACATGATTGACGCGCTCGGCCAGCTCCTTGATCTTCTCGACGCCTTCGGCCAGCAGCTTCGAGGTGCGGAACACACCCGCGTGCGTTTGCATCGAGGTGCGGATGTCGCCGGCAATCGCCTGCGTATATTCGCCCGAGCTCGACTTGTCGAGCTTGTCGAGGCGCGCGAGCGCGAAGTCGGCGGCGTCGAGCGGCAGCGGCTTGTGCTCCTTGATGTCCTTGACGTGCTTGACGATATGGTTGCCGGCCGCACGGCCGAACACCACGAGATCGAGCAGCGAGTTCGTGCCCAAACGGTTCGCGCCATGGACCGAGACGCACGAACATTCGCCCACGGCGTAAAAGCCGTTGACCGGATCTTCGTGGCCGCGCGACGTACCGACGACCTGACCGTGGATGTTCGTCGGAATACCGCCCATCTGATAGTGGATGGTCGGCACGACGGGAATCGGCTCTTTGATGCAATCGACGTTGGCGAACTTCAGCGCGATCTCGCGGATCGACGGCAGACGCTTCATGATCGTCTCCGCACCGATGTGCGAGAGATCGAGCAGCACGTGGTCCTTGTTCGGGCCCACGCCGCGGCCTTCCTTGATCTCCTGGTCCATCGAACGCGAGACGAAGTCGCGCGGCGCGAGGTCCTTGAGCGTCGGCGCGTAGCGCTCCATGAAGCGCTCGCCGTTGGCGTTGCGCAAGATACCGCCTTCGCCGCGCACGCCTTCCGTGATCAGCACGCCCGCGCCGGCCACGCCGGTAGGATGGAATTGCCAGAACTCCATGTCCTGCAGCGCGATGCCCGAGCGGGCCGCCATGCCGAGACCGTCGCCCGTGTTGATGAACGCGTTCGTCGATGCCGCGAAAATACGGCCTGCACCGCCCGTGGCGAACAGCGTGCACTTGCCTTCGAGGATATAGACGTCGCCCGTTTCCATCTCGAGCGCCGTCACGCCGAGCACGTCGCCATCGGCGTCGCGGATCAGATCGAGCGCCATCCATTCGACGAAGAACTGCGTTTTCGCGGCGACGTTTTGCTGATAGAGCGTATGCAGCAGCGCGTGACCGGTGCGGTCGGCGGCCGCGCAAGCGCGCTGCACGGGCTTTTCGCCGTAGTTCGCGGTATGGCCGCCGAACGGGCGCTGATAGATCGTGCCGTCCGCATTGCGGTCGAACGGCATGCCGAAGTGCTCCAGTTCGTAGACGGCATTCGGCGCTTCGCGGCACATGAATTCGATCGCGTCCTGGTCGCCGAGCCAGTCGGAGCCCTTGATCGTGTCGTAGAAATGGTAGTGCCAGTTGTCTTCGCTCATGTTACCGAGCGATGCGCCGATGCCGCCTTGCGCGGCGACCGTATGCGAGCGCGTGGGGAACACCTTCGACAGCACGCAGACCGACAGGCCCGCGCGCGCGAGTTGCAGCGAAGCGCGCATTCCCGAACCGCCGGCGCCCACGATGACCACGTCAAAGCGGCGACGCGGCAGAGAATTCTTGATTGCAGCCATTCTTTTACACTCTCCAGAGAATCTGCGCAGCGTAGCCCGCACACGCGAGCAGCCAAACGATCGTCAGCGCTTGCAGCGTGAGACGCACACCGGTGGGCTTCACGTAATCCATCCAGATGTCGCGCACGCCGACCCAGGCGTGATAGAACAGCGAGAGCAGCGTGACGAAGGTCGCGAGCTTCATCCACTGCGTGGCGAAGATCGATGCCCAGCCCTCGTACGAGAAATCGCGCGCGCCGAAGAACCAGACGAGCAGGATGACGGTGTAGATCGCCATGATCGTGGCGGTGATGCGTTGCGCGAGCCAATCGCGCAAACCGTAATGCGCGCCTACGACAAGGCGCTTCGAGCCGATTCGATTATTGGCTGCCATTTCTCAGAATGCTCCGAACAGTTTGAGCGCGAAGGCGATCGTGAGGACCGACGAGACTGCGAACACGACGATGGAAGTGCGCTTGCCGCTCTCCTTCGAGACCGCATCGTGGTTCGTATCCATCAGCAAATGGCGGATACCGGCGCAGAAATGAAAGAGAAAAGCCCACGCGAGGACGAGGGTGATGAGCTTGACGAGGATGTTGGAGAGAAAGAGCTTGAAGACTTCGAAGCTCAGTTCGGAGGTGAGGCTTTGATCGAAGAGGTAGAGCAGAAACGGAAGGAATACGAACAATAGCGCACCGCTCACGCGGTGCAGGATCGATACACGCCCCGCCAGAGGAAGACGATACGCCGTCAATATCTGACCGATGCCGATGTTCCGGAACTCCGGCCTCGGCTTTTTTACGGCTTCTGCCATACTAGACCCCTACTATGTAGTCACACTAACCCGCGATTTTAGCGCCTTTTCATACCGCGGCGCAGCGAAAAACCTCGAACCCTGTTGCGGCGGCCGCCCGCGCGGATGCGGCGCCGAGCCGGACATGTCCCGCGCAGCACGGGTTTGGCAGCGCTTGGCAGCTCTTGGCAGCGCCACCGCAGCGCCTCAGCTCAGATCGTTCTGATAGTAGTACCCGGTTGTGACATACCAACCGCGGCGCACCTCGACCGCGCGATCGCCGTACGTATAGGACACGCGTTCCACGGACAACAGCGGAAATCCTGCCGGCACGCCGAGCAGTTCGGAAACCGGAGCCTCGGCCGCCACGGCGCGGATCTTCTCGGACGCGCGGATCATCCGCGTGCCGAACTCCGCTTCGAACATGGCGTAAAGCGGCCCCTTGTATTCGCTCAGCCGCTCGAACGTCAGGCCGCGAAACACGCCGCCGGGCAACCAGATTTCATCGAAAACCGTCGTCGCGCCGTCGAACTCGAGCAAGCGCCGGATCTGGACGACCGGATCGGACGGCTTCAATTCGAGTTGGCGCGCGATCTCGGCCGGCGCGCGCAAACGCCGGCACTCGAGCAGCCGGCTCACGTGCGCGTGCTCGGCGCCGTCATCGGCCAGCAATCGCAGAAAGCGGAACTGCGCGCGCTCTTCGTTGTGCGTCGCAACGAACGTGCCCTTGCCCTGACGGCGCACGAGCAGATTGTCGGCCGCGAGTTCGTCGATGGCCTTGCGGACCGTCCCCTGGCTCACCTTGTAGCGCACCGCCAGCTCGACCTCGCTGGGAATGATCTCGCCGGGCTTCCATTCGCCGGACTCGAGACTCTGCGTGATAAGTGCCTTGATTTGCCGGTAAAGCGGGCTGAACGTCGGCGAAGTGGCGTTCGCGGCCGGCCCGTCTTCGGGTTGGCCGTTCTGATTCGCAGCGCTCGCCTGGTTCGCATTCATGCCGCGCATTTCAACATAAACGCGGCTCGCGCGTCCAGGTCTTCGTATCGATTCATGTGTCTTATATAAGACATAAGATAAGGTTGACTTTGCTCCACTGCGCTCCTACACTCCAGCGCGAACCGCGAGGCGCGCCGCGTATCGGCATACCGCTCGCCCAGAGCCGCTCGGCCTACACGCTTCGCGTAACGCGCATAAAATGGCGTTTTCCTAGTCAAAACGCACCAACGCATCGTCCTGGAGAGTTCTCAATGGCTAAGTCCGCTAAGCGCGTTGCCGTCACCGGCGCCGCAGGTCAAATCGGTTACTCGCTGCTCTTTCGCATCGCCAACGGCGATCTGCTCGGCAAGGACCAGCCCGTCATCCTGCAACTGCTCGATCTGCCGCAAGCGCAAGCCGCCGTCAAAGGCGTCGTAATGGAACTGGAAGACTGCGCGTTTCCGTTGCTCGCGGGCGTGGTCGTGACTGACGACCCGAAGGTCGCCTTCAAGGATGCCGACGTCGCGCTGCTCGTCGGCGCCCGCCCGCGCTCGAAGGGTATGGAGCGCAAGGACCTGCTTTCCGCGAACGCCGAAATCTTCACGGTGCAGGGACGTGCACTGAACGAAGCGGCAAGCCGCGACGTGAAGGTTCTCGTGGTCGGCAACCCGGCCAACACCAACGCCTATATCGCGATGAAGTCGGCACCCGATCTGCCGAAGAAGAACTTCACCGCCATGCTGCGCCTCGATCATAACCGTGCGCTCTCGCAACTGGCCGCCAAGTCGGGCAAGCCTGTGGCATCGATCGAAAAGCTCGCCGTCTGGGGCAATCACTCGCCGACGATGTACCCCGATTTCCGCTTCGCGACGGCCGAAGGCCAATCGCTCACCAAGCTGATCAACGACGACGAGTGGAACCGCAACGTCTTCATCCCGACCGTCGGCAAGCGCGGCGCGGCCATCATCGAGGCGCGCGGCCTGTCGTCGGCCGCCTCGGCGGCCAATGCGGCGATCGATCACGTGCGTGACTGGATTCTCGGTACGAACGGCAAATGGGTCACGATGGGCATCCCGTCGGACGGATCCTACGGCATCCCCGAAGACATCGTGTACGGCGTGCCCGTCACCTGCGAGAACGGCGAGTACAAGCGCGTCGAAGGCCTTGAAATCGACGCTTTCTCGCGCGAAAAGATGGACTTCACGCTCAACGAACTGCTCGAAGAGCGCGACGGCGTTCAGCATCTGCTCGGCTGATCGCGGTCGATGCCCGGCGCGCCGGTCCGCCCGCGGCAGCGGGCGTGCAAAAACCGGTGCGCCGTGCCTGGGTAGTTCTTGCAGTGCGCGGCGCGCCGGCAGCATGCTTCGATAGACGCGCCGCCGCCCGCAAGACTTCGCAGTGGATTCGCGCGCGCTTTGGCTTTCATCCTTGCGTTCGAGCAGGTACCCCGCTGAAGCCCGCCCGAATCCGCTCTTGTTCACGACGACTGACGTTTTGTGACGCCGAAGATGCGCGCCCTCTCCCCCGCCGAAGTGTTGTTTGACGGCGAAGCTCCGCCGAGCGTCCTGCCCGTTTGCGACCACTATGCGGGCAGCGAAAAGCTGATGCTCAAATCGCTCGCGCTGCAGACCGAGCTCGGGCCGGTCTTCGATGTCACGCTCGATTGCGAGGATGGCGCGCAAGTCGGCCGCGAGGCCGAGCATGCCGAACTCGTGGCGTCGCTCATCGGCAGCGAGCACGACGCGTTCGGCCGCGTCGGCGTACGTATCCACGACTTCCATCATCCGCATTGGCGCGACGACGTGCGGCTCATCCTGCGCGCCGCGAAACGCGCGCCGGCCTACATCACGCTGCCGAAGATTCGCCATGTCGCCGATGCGGCCGAGATGTGCGCATTCATCGAGGCCACGCGGCGTGAGCTCGGCATCGCTTCACCGATCCCGACGCAACTGCTGATCGAGACGCACGGTGCACTCGCGCATGTCTTCGAGCTGGCCGCGCTGTCCACCGTCGAGGCCCTGTCGTTCGGCCTCATGGATTTCGTCTCGGCGCATGACGGTGCCATTCCCGATACGGCCATGCGCTCGCCGGGACAGTTCGACCATCCGCTCGTGCGGCGCGCCAAGCTCGAAATCGCAGCGGCGTGCCATGCCCACGGATGCGTGCCTTCGCACAACGTGAGCACCGAGGTGCGCGATATGAGGATCGTCTCAGCCGATGCGGAGCGGGCACGCGACGAATTCGGCTACACGCGCATGTGGAGCATCCATCCCGCGCAAGTTCCGGTCATCGTCGCCGCGTTCGCGCCGCGCGACGAGGCCATCGCGCTCGCCGCCGAGATTCTGCTTGCAGCGCAGGCCGCGCAGTGGGGACCGACGCGTCATGGCGACACGCTGCACGACCGCGCGAGCTACCGCTACTACTGGTCCGTACTGCGCCGCGCGCAAGCGACGGGCAAAACGCTTCCAATAGAAACAGCATCGTTTTTCGCGGGGCCGGCCAAATAGGAGAAAATAGCGACCGCCGTGTCTCAAAAGACGCGGCCACCTGAGGTCGACCCCCGTCCCAATTGACGGTGAAATACCGACCCAGGCCCGTTTCCGTCTCAAAGTTACTCGAAAGGTCTCGATTCCCATGAAGAAATTGCTGCTTGCTTCCCTCATCGGCACGCTGTCCGCCACGATGCTGCTGGTCAGCGCCGACGCGGCCGCCCAGACGAGCACCCATTCGGCCACGGTGAAGAAGCCGGCGCCGAAGCACCGCATCGTCAAACGCAAGCCGGGCGCCACGCCCGCGAAAGCCGATCCCATCGAAGAGGGCTCGGTCGAATGGTCGTGCGCTGAAAGCCAGCACTTCGAGCTCAAGGGCGACATGAAGCGCGACCAGATCGTCACCGTGCACTGGGGCACCAAGAACTACAAGCTGCCGCGCGAAACGACGACGACGGGTGCCGATCGCTTCCACGATGCCGCGACGGGCATGGACCTCGTCGTGATCCCGACGAAGGCCATGCTGTTCTCCGACAAGGACAGCGCGCGCCTCGCTGACGAGTGCAAGACCGCGTCGATGACGCAAGGCGAGCCGGCACCCACGCAAAGCACCGCCATCCAGAAGTCGAACTGAGCGCCAGGGCGCCAGCCTTCCTCCATGTCCGCCGCGATCGAAAACGTCAGGCCAGAGCCCGATCAGGTGCTGGCCGACATCGTCGACTATGTCCTGAACACCAGGATCGACAGCGCGCTTGCGCTCGATACCGCGCGCAATTGTCTGCTCGATACGCTCGGCTGCGGACTGGAGGCGCTTTCCTATCCGGCCTGCACCAAATTGCTCGGGCCCATCGTGCCGGGCACGATCGTACCCAACGGGGCGAAGGTGCCCGGCACGCAGTTCCAGCTCGACCCGGTTCAGGCCGCCTTCAACATCGGCGCGATGATCCGGTGGCTCGATTTCAACAACACCTGGCTCGCCGCTGAATGGGGCCATCCCTCCGATAATCTCGGCGGCATCCTGGCCGTGGCCGATTGGCTCTCGCGTACCGCCGTCGCCGCCGGGCGGGCCCCGCTCGTCATGCGCGACGTGCTCGTCGCCATGGTGAAGGCCCACGAGATCCAGGGCGTCGTCGCGCTCGAAAACGCGTTCAACCGCGTCGGTCTCGATCACGTGCTGCTCGTCAAACTGGCATCGACAGCCGTGGTGGGCCAGATGCTCGGCCTGACGCGCGACGAATTGATCAACGCCGTCTCGCTCGTGTTCGTCGACGGTCACGCGCTGCGTACCTATCGGCATGCTCCGAATACGGGCTCGCGCAAGTCGTGGGCCGCGGGCGACGCCACTTCGCGCGCCGTGCGGCTCGCGCTCATCGCCAGGACCGGCGAGATGGGTTACCCATCGGCACTGACCGCGAAGACCTGGGGCTTTTACGACGTCCTGTTCAAAGGCAACGCATTCCGGTTTCAGCGTCCGTACGGCTCGTACGTGATGGAGAACGTGCTGTTCAAGGTCGCGTTTCCGGCCGAATTCCATGCGCAGACCGCCGTCGAAGCGGCCATGACGTTACACGGGCGCCTGCGCTCGAGCGGCAAGCGTGTTGCCGACATCGCCAGGATCACGATCCGCACACATGAAGCGGCGCTTCGCATCATCGACAAAAAAGGCCCGCTCGCGAATCCGGCCGATCGCGATCACTGCATTCAGTACATGGTCGCCGTACCGCTCATTTTCGGGCGCCTGACGGCGGCCGATTACGAAGACGCGCTCGCGGCCGATCCGCGTATCGATGCGTTGCGCGCGAAGATCGAATGCGTCGAGGATCCGCAGTTCACGAAGGATTATCACGATCCCGACCAACGTTCGATCCCCAACGCGTTGACGATCGTCTTCGACGACGGTTCGGCGCTCGACGAAGTCGTCGTCGAATACCCGATCGGACACAAACGCCGCCGAGCCGAAGGCATCCCGCTGCTCGTCGAGAAGTTCAGGATGAATCTCGCGCGGCGGTTTCCCGGCAAGCAGCAGCAAGCGATTCTCGACGTCTCGCTCGATCAGGCACGGCTCGAAGCCATGCCGGTTCACGAGTACGTCGACCTCTATGTGATTTAGCGCCAGGCATGCAATGGTTTCAACGTATCAACATCAGGTTTCAGAAACGTCATAACGTCATTTCCTCGCTCCAAACCTAGGAAAAACCATGGCCCATAACCTCCACAACACGCTCAAGGAATTCGATAGCGGAAGCGGCAAAGGCAAGTTCTATTCGCTGCCGGAACTCGGCCGCGCCCTGAACGTCGAGATCGATCGTCTGCCGATATCGATCCGTATCGTGCTCGAATCGGTGCTGCGCAATGTCGACGGCAAGAAAGTTTCCGAGGAGCACGTCGCGCAACTCGCCAATTGGAAGCCGACCGCCGCGCGCGTCGACGAAATCCCGTTCGTTGTCGCGCGTGTGGTGTTGCAGGACTTCACTGGCGTGCCGCTGCTCGCCGATATCGCCGCGATGCGTGGCGTGGCCAAGCGCACGGGCAAGGACCCGAAGGCGATCGAACCGCTCGTGCCGGTCGATCTCGTCGTCGACCATTCCGTTCAGATCGATTATTACCGTCAGAAGGACGCGCTCGATCTGAACATGAAACTGGAATTCCAGCGCAATAACGAGCGCTATCAGTTCATGAAGTGGGGCATGCAGGCGTTCGATACGTTCAAGGTCGTGCCTCCGGGCGTCGGCATCGTGCACCAGGTCAACCTCGAATATCTCGCGCGCGGCGTTCACAAGAAGGCCGAGGGCGGCGATACCGTTTATTACCCCGACACGCTCGTCGGTACGGACAGCCACACCACGATGATCAACGGCATCGGCGTGGTGGGCTGGGGCGTCGGCGGCATCGAGGCCGAAGCCGGCATGCTTGGGCAGCCCGTGTATTTCCTGACGCCGGACGTTGTCGGCGTCGAGCTCAAGGGCAAGCTGCGCGAAGGCGTGACCGCCACGGACCTCGTGCTCACGATCACCGAATTGCTGCGCAAGGAGAAGGTCGTCGGCAAGTTCGTCGAATTCTTTGGCGACGGCACCGCTTCGCTGACGCTGCCGGATCGCGCGACGATCGGCAATATGGCGCCGGAGTATGGCGCGACGATGGGCTTCTTCCCCGTCGACGAAAAGACGATCGCCTATTTCAAGGGCACGGGCCGCACCGAGGCCGAAATCGCCGCCTTCGAAAACTACTTCAAGGCCCAACAGCTCTTCGGCATTCCAAAGGCTGGCCAGATCGACTACACGAAGGTCGTGACGCTCGATCTCGCCACCGTTGCGCCGTCGCTCGCCGGTCCGAAGCGTCCGCAGGACCGCATTGAAATCGGCAACGTGAAATCGACGTTTGCCGATCTGTTCTCGAAACCTGTCGGCGAGAACGGCTTTGCGAAGAAGCCCACCGACCTCGACGCGGCGTACAAGACGTCGAACGGTATTGCGTTGAAGAACGGCGACGTGCTGATCGCGGCGATCACCTCGTGCACGAATACGTCGAACCCGAGCGTGCTGCTGGCTGCCGGCCTGCTCGCGAAGAAGGCTGTCGAAGCCGGCTTGACCGTTGCTCCGCACATCAAGACATCGCTCGCGCCGGGTTCGCGCATCGTCACCGAGTATCTGACGAAGACCGGGCTCTTGCCCTACCTGTCGACGCTCGGCTTCGAGCTGGCCGCATACGGCTGCACGACGTGTATTGGTAATGCGGGCGATCTGACGCCCGAGCTCAACGAAGCGATTACGACGAACGATGTCGTGGCGGCAGCCGTGTTGTCGGGCAACCGCAACTTCGAGGCGCGCATTCACCCGAACATCCGCGCGAACTTCCTGGCTTCGCCGCCGCTCGTGGTGGCTTATGCGATCGCCGGCACGATCACGCGCGATCTCATGACCGAGCCTGTCGGCAAGGGCACGGGCGGCAAGGACATCTATCTCGGCGATATCTGGCCGTCGAGCGAGGAAGTCAACGCGCTGCTCAAGTTTGCGCTCGACGCGGATGCCTTCCGCACCAATTACTCGCAATTGACGAAGGACGGCGACCTCTGGAGCAAGATCGAAGGCGAGGAAGGCCAGGTTTACGATTGGCCGAAGTCGACCTACATTGCGGAGCCGCCGTTCTTCGGCAGCGAGTTCTCGATGCGGCCGGCGGACTCGATTCCGGCCATCACGGGCGCGCGCGCCCTCGGCGTCTTCGGCGATTCGGTGACGACCGACCACATCAGCCCTGCCGGCTCGATCAAGGAAGACTCGCCGGCCGGCAAGTGGCTGAAGGCGAATGGCGTGCAAAAGGCCGACTTCAACAGCTACGGCTCGCGCCGCGGCAATCATGACGTCATGATGCGCGGCACGTTCGCGAATGTGCGGATCAAGAACCTCATGATTCCGCCGAAGACTGACGGGACGCGCGTGGAAGGCGGCTTGACGATTCACCAGCCGAGCGGCGAGCAGCTCTCCATTTACGATGCGGCGATGAAGTACATCGACCAAGACACGCCGACTATCGTCTTTGCGGGCGAAGAGTACGGCACGGGCTCGTCGCGCGACTGGGCCGCCAAGGGCACCCAACTGCTGGGTGTGAAAGCTGTCGTTGCACGCAGCTTCGAGCGGATTCATCGCTCGAATCTCGTCGGCATGGGTGTGCTTCCGCTGCAGTTCAAGGGATCGGACAGCGTGCAATCGCTCGGCATCACGGGCGAAGAGACGTACGATATCGAGGGTCTCGGAGCCGACTTCAAGCCGCAGCAGGAGGTCACGCTCGTCATCCATGGCAAGGATGGCAAGACGCAGCGCGTGCCGGTGTTGTTGCGCATCGATACGCCGATCGAAGTCGACTACTACAAGCACGGCGGGATTCTGCCGTACGTGCTGCGCTCGTTGCTGGCGGCGTAACCTTCGCAACGTTGTCCGCAGGCGCCGCGCCCGGTCCGGGCGCGGCGATATGTGTCCATGACAAAACTCTCATCACCGAGCGCACCGCTCGTCGGCGTACCCCATGCGCGCGAAGCGGTTCGTGCGCTGCGACCTTCGCAAATCCGCGAGGTGGCCAACGCAGGCTTCGGAAATCCCGACGTATTGCCGTTCTGGTTCGGAGAGTCGGATCGCGCCACGCCACGATTCATCCGCGATGCGGCGTGCGCCGCGCTGGCTGCCGGCGATACCTTTTACACGCACAACCTCGGTATCGCGCCATTGCGCGAAGCAATAGCTCGCCACGTATCGGCCTGGCATGGTCCGACCGATGCTGGCCATGTTGCGGTCACGAGCGCTGGCGTCAACGCGCTGATGCTCGCATCGCAACTCGTCGTCGGCGCGGGCGACAAGGTCGTCGCGGTCACGCCGCTTTGGCCGAACATCGTCGAAATGCCGAAAATTCTGGGCGCTTGCGTCGAGACGGTGTCGCTCGAGTACGGCGCAAACGGTTGGCAGCTCGACGTCGATCGCCTCATCGGAGCACTGACCCCCGATACGCGCCTCGTCATCATCAATTCACCCGACAACCCCTCGGGCTGGGTGATGCCGCGCGAGCAGCAGCAAGCGGTACTCGATCACTGCCGGCGGCACGGAATCTGGATCGTCGCCGATGAAGTCTATGAGCGTCTCTATTACGACGACGCTCGTGAGGACGTCTGTGCGCCGTCTTTTCTCGATCTGGCGTCGCGGGACGAGCGGGTCATCTGCGTGAACTCGTTTTCGAAGGCTTATCTGATGACCGGGTGGCGCCTCGGCTGGCTCGTCGCCCCGGCATCGCTGATGGACGACCTCGCGAAGCTCATCGAATACAACACGTCGTGCGCGCCGGCGTTCGTGCAACAGGCAGGGATCGCTGCCCTGGGCGACGATGGGCAGACCCCTCGTACGCTCGTACGCGCGTTGCGCGCGTCGCGCGATCATCTCGTTGCGGCGCTGCGGGCTCTGCCCGGTATCGATGCCGCGTCGCCGCCCGGCGCCATGTATGTCTTTTTCTCCATGCCGGGCGCGAAGGAGAGCCTTGCACTATGCAAAGCGCTGGTACGCGAGGCGGGGCTCGGTCTCGCGCCGGGAAGCGCATTCGGGCCCGAAGGCGAAGGATTCGTGCGCTGGTGCTACGCATGCGATGTAGAGCGGATCGATGCGGGGATTGCGCGCCTGAAAAGATTCCTCGAATCGCACCGGTGACGGCGGTCGTGCGTCAATAGTTTTGAACATACGGAAACTATTGACGCAGGTCCCGGGATGAACTATAAGTTTCCATATTCGCAAAACTATGCGCTGCACGCTGGGCGTGAGGCGATTGTTTCGTTATATGGAAACTTTCGCCCACGGCCTTTTGGTTCGTCATCGTTTTTACATCGCGCGATCATGGCTCGAACATTGTCCAGACCTGACTTCTCCGCCATTCCCTGGGCGCGAGACCTTCTGGCGTTGGGTCGGCTGGTGCGCAACAAACGCCTCGAACAGTCCATGCGCATCGACGACGCGGCGGCGCTAATCGGCGTCTCGGTGAACGTCCTGTCGCGCCTCGAGAATGGACACCCGGTGGGCGCCGACCGACTCTTCAGGATATTGGACGGATTGGGGCTCAACATGCTCGTGGTCTCCAAGGCAGACTCACCGCTAGCACTTCGTGCACTTAGCGACGTTTCGAGTCAGACCGTGGGATGTGCGTCGAACTGAGCGTAGCGCCGTTGACCAGCGAAATGCGCTCACCCTCCCAGAGCACCTGCAGTCAATCCTCTCGAATTGGCCGATTTCGCGACATTCGCCTCGGTACCGCGTGCAAACCTGCGCCGCATGCGCCGAATCAATGACCGCGCACTCGTTCGAGAAGCGAGGCACTCGCATACCCATCGGCGGGCAGTCCGTTCTTTGCCTGAAAGGCGCGAATGGCCGCACGCGTAGCCGGCCCCAGCATACCGTCCACCGTGCCCGCGTCGTAACCTTGCTGCCCGAGCAAAGTTTGAAGCAGCGTCAGACCGGGACGGTCAAGCGGCGGATCGTCCTTCGGCCATGTGCCGCGCACCTGCCCCTGCCCGTCGAAACGCTGAGCAAGCAGCGTCACGGCGAGCGCATAGGACGTCGAGTTGTTGTAGCCGAGAATCGCGCGGAAGCTGTCGAACACCAGAAATGCCGGGCCTTTATACCCTGCCGGCAAGAGCACCGATGCTCGCTCGTCTTCGCGTAACGACGACGGTGAACTGCCAATGGGGCGCACGCCCGCACGAGTCCAGTCGCCTACCGTCTTTTTGATGCCGAGGTCGGCCTGCGCATAATCGAAGCCGTCGCCAAGTGTGACTTCCAATGCGATGGGCTCGCCGGCTTGCCAGCCGAGCGATTGCAACAGGTTGGCCGCGGACGCCAGTGCATCTCCGCTGGACGTCCAGATATCGCGCTTGCCGTTGCCGTCAAAATCGACTGCATAGCGGTTGTAAGTCGACGGGATGAATTGCGTCTGCCCCATTGCGCCAGCCCACGAGCCCAACATCTGGCCTGGCGTCACATCGCCGTGCTGGAGAATTTTCAGCGCAGAGATCAATTCTGTTTGAGCGAAGGCACGCCGGCGTCCGTCGTACGCCAGCGTGGCGAGCGATCTGATGACTTGCAGATCTCCCATCTGCTGACCGTAGTTGCTTTCGATTCCCCAGATCGCGGTAAGAATTCGTGGCGGCGGCGCATAACGCGAAGACACTGCCGCCAGCGTCGAAATATTGGCCGCCAACGCGTCGCGCCCGCGCTGTACTCGCGGGGCCGATAGTACGTTGTCCAAATAGTCCCAGATGGGCGTGACGAACTCGGGCTGCGCCTGATCCCGTGCGATCACCGCTGGATCTGGAGCGACATCGGCGAACGCACGGTCGAATGTTTGCTCTGTAATGCCGGCCGCAATCGCATCCTTGCGAAACTGCGCCTTCCAGTTATCGAAGGCCGCCGGGTCTACGGGTGCCTGCTCGGGAGCGGATGCGGGCATGGCCGACCTGGCCGGCGCTGCGGGCGCGGCTTGTGCGAAGGCGCCGGCCGGAAGGCAGGCGAAAAGCAACGCGGCACAGAGCGGCGCGCGGCGCGGAATACGTCTTTGTCGAGGTGTGCGGATCATGTCGTTCGAATGGGCGGGCGCCGTTCGGGCGCAATCGGATCGATTCTGAGGCCCTCGTTTGGCCGCAAGGTTCCCGCAATGCTGCCAGAAATGACGTGATCGACGTACGGCGGCTCGCGTCGATGGGGCGACTCGATGCTCTTCCGGTTACGCCACCGCCCGCGCCGCGTTCCTCCCCCTCAACCATTCGAGCACGAGCAGCAGACACGTCGAGAACACGATCAGAATCGTGGCAAGCGCGGCTATCGTCGGCGTGATGTTCTCGCGGATACCGGTAAACATCTGCCGCGGCAGCGTGGTCTGATCCGCCCCGGCCAAAAACAGCGTCACCACGACTTCATCGAACGAAGTCGCAAACGCGAACAGCGCACCGGATATCACCCCAGGTGCAATCACGGGCAGCGTAATCCGAAAGAAGGTCCGCGTCGGATTGGCACCCAGCGATAGGCTCGCCCGCACGAGATTCCCGTCGAAGCCCTGCAACGTCGCCCCGACTGTCGTCACGACAAACGGCACGCCCAGCGCGGCATGCGCCATGATGAGCCCCGCATAGGTGTTCGCCAGCCCGAGCGGGGCAAAGAACAAATACATGCCGACACCGACCACGATCACCGGCACGATCATCGGCGAAATCAAAATCGCCATCAGCACGGCCTTGCCGCGAAAATTCGCCTTGGCCAAACCGAGCGCCGCGAGCGTGCCAAGAACTGTTGCGAGGAGCGTCGCCGACGGCGCGACGATAAAGCTGTTCTTGGCCGCCTGCTGCCATTCGCCCGACGTCACGAGATTGACGTACCAGCGCATCGACCAGCTCGGAATCGGATAGACCAGAAACGTGCTCGACGAAAACGAAAGCGGCACGATGGCGAGCACCGGCAACACCAGATAAAGCAATGTAAGCGCCGCCAGGCCACGTAGCCCGAAGTACCAAATGCGCTCGATAAGCGACGTATGCGGCGCAAACATCGGTTTGGCGAATCTCATGTTCAGCTCCGTCCCCGTTACCCGTCAACGGGAAACCAAATCAAAGGCTCGGCTGGGCGCGCGTAAAGCGCCCATAGATCGCATAAAGCACGAGCGTGGCTGCAAGCAACAGACCGCCCAACGCACATGCCATCCCCCAGTTGATCGTCACGTTCGTAAAGTAGGCCACGTAATAACTGACCATCTGGTCGTCGGGCCCACCCAGCAATGCAGGCGTGATGTAGTACCCGATCGACAGAATGAAGACGAGCAGCGCACCCGCTCCGATGCCGGGATAAGTCTGCGGCACATACACGCGCCAGAAGGCGGCAAACGGATGGCTGCCGAGCGAAACGGCCGCACGTTGATAAGTCGATGGAATCGCCTTCATGACGCTATAGAGCGGCAAAATCATGAAGGGCAACAGAATGTGCGTCATCGATATGTACACGCCCGCCCGATTGAACAACAGCGCGAGCGGCGCATGAGTCAATCCCACCGACTGCAACGTGCGATTGACGAGCCCTTCGCTTTGCAGCAGCACGATCCAGGCCGCCACACGCACGAGAATCGACGTCCAGAACGGAATGAGCACCAGGATCATCGCCAGATTGGCACGCCGCTCGTCGAGCGTCGAAATCCAGTACGCGAGCGGATAGCCGAGCAGCAGCGCGGCCAGCGTTACGACGGCGCTGATGACGAACGTCCGCCCGAAAACCGTCAAATAGATGCGTTGATCGGGATCGGTCGCCTCGATATGGCCAAACGCGTCTTGCCGATGGTCGAGCGAGGCAAGCAGGTAAAACGGCGAGTAACGCGACCCATTCTTCGCGATCGCACGCCAGTAGCGCGCGTCATCCCAGCGCCCATCGATCTCGATCATCCTCGCGCGAATCTGCTCGGGCGGGAGCAACTGACCGGCATCGTCCTTGAGCGGCATCGCCCGCGCAGTCTTCGCAACGAGCGAGCGGTACCCCGGGATTTCAACGTTCAGCCGCCGCGCGAGACCGCCGAGCGACTCGCCATCCTCGAGCGTAGTCAAATCGGCCGCCAGCGCGGCATAGGCCGTGTCGGGCAAAGCACTCTTGCGATCCCAATGGCGCAGTTGCGCAACCGTCTTGGGCAACGCACCCGCGACCTCGGGATTCTCGACGGCTCGCGTAAGCAGCGCTCCGATCGGGACGACAAAAATCAGCAGCAAAAACACCGCGAGCGGCGCGATCATGAGCAAAGCCACTGCCCGCTTACGAGCCTGTGCGGCCCTCAGTTCACGCTTGAGCGCAGCGCTCGCCGCCGCATTCAACTCGCCCGTGATCGTCATCGTGTTCACGCTCATCTCCCACCGTGCCTCTCGCGGTGCGTGCCACCCACTCTTGCGAGCGGGCGGCGCCGCGGTGTCGCTTCAAATCGTCTCGCCGCTTACTTCGACGCCCATGCCGCGAAACGCTGCTCGAGTTCGTCGCCGTAATCGGTCCAGAACGCCGCATCCTGCAGCACGGCGTTCTTGCCGTTGGCCGGCGAATTCGGCAGATTGGCCAGCGTTTTAGCGTCGAGCGATTTGATCGCGCCGCGGTTGGCGGGACCGTAAGTGATGTGCTGCGCGTAGACCTTCTGCGGATCGGTGGACACGGTGTAGGCGATGAACTTCTCGGCCAGCGCCTTGTTGGGCGAGCCCTTCGGAATGACCCAATAGTCGAGATCGTAAATGCTGCCGTTCCAGACGACCTTGAGATTCTTACCCTCGCTTTGCGCCGCGCTGATCCGGCCGTTGAAGGCCGAAGACATCACGACGTCGCCCGCAACGAGAAACTGCGGCGGCTGCGCACCGGCTTCCCACCACTGAATGTTCGGCTTCAGTTCGTCGAGCTTCTTGAACGCGCGATCCTGACCTGCCTTCGTGGCGAGCACCTTGTAGACGTCCTTCGGCGCGACACCGTCGGCCATCAGCGCAAACTCCAGATTGCCACGCGCACCTTTACGCAGCGCCCGTTTGCCCGGGAATTTCTTCACATCCCAGAAATCGGCCCAGCCGGTCGGCGCAGTCTTCAGCTTGTCGGCGTTATAGGCCAGCGCTGTCGACCAAACGAAAAAGCCGACACCGCAAGTGCGCGGCGATTCGGGGATCAGCTGGTCTTTTTTCGCGATCTTCGACCAGTCGAGCTTCTCGTACAGACCTTCGTCACAGCCCCGGCCCAGGTCGCCCGACTCCACTTCCACGACATCCCAATTAACGTGCTTGGCTTCCACCATCGCCTTGATCTTGGCGGTCTCGCCGTTGTATTCGACGGCCGTGACCTTGTCACCGGTCTGCTTCTCGAACGGCTGGTAGTAAGCGACCTTCTGTGCGTCGGCATTCGCGCCGCCGAAGTTGACGACGGTCAGCTCGGCGGCCTGCGTTACCGCCGCGAACGAAAGCGTCGCGGCGGCGGCAAGGGCCACCGTCACGGCGCTACGGTGCAGCGAAATCATGTTGGTCTTCATCTGGGTTCTCCTCTTCGTGGGCGGATCCGCCACTACGGCGACGGGTAATGTGCAGCGCGCGCGAAACCGTGGCTTCGCGCGGGTCAAGCAAAAACGCGCAGGTGTTCAGGAGCAAACTCGAGCGCGATCGGCGCCCCCGGCTCGAACGCATCGATCGCCTCGGTACCGAGCGGCACCTTGACGAAGCACTCGTCCTGTTGCGGCACGGCGCAGCGCATGCGCACGTGGTCGCCGAAATAGATCAGGCCGCGCACTTCGCTCGCCAGCGCATTGTGACCGTTGCGGCCGCCGCTCGTGGCACCGTTGCCCCCCTGCGCAAGCCGCAAGCGCTCGGGACGGATGCAGGCAATGGCCGGCGCGCCGGCAATCGCGTTGGCGACATTTCGGCCAACGACGTGCGTGCCGTCGCGCAAACGCAGTTGGCAGAATTCGCCGTCCACGCCGGCGATCGTGCCGTGCAGCGTATTGCTGTCGCCGATGAAGTTCGCGACGAACTCATTGCAGGGCGACTCGTAGAGCCGGTCGACCGTATCGAGCTGCTGGACGATCCCTTTGTCGAAGACGGCTACGCGGTCCGACATCGTCAGCGCTTCGCCCTGGTCGTGCGTCACGTAGACGAACGTGACGCCAAGCTTCTCGTGAAGCGCCTTCAGCTCGAGCTGCATGTGCTCGCGCAGCTGCTTGTCGAGCGCACCGAGCGGCTCGTCCATCAGCACGAGGCGCGGCTCGAATACGAGCGCGCGCGCAAGCGCAATGCGCTGCTGCTGCCCGCCCGACAGCTGGGCCGGATAGCGTTTCGCGAACGCTTCCATGCGCACCATCTTGAGCGCGTCATGGACGCGCGCCGCGCGCTCGGACGCGCCGAGCTTGCGCACGGTCAGCGGATATTCGACGTTCTGGGCAACGGTCAAATGAGGGAAAAGCGCATAGTTCTGGAACACCATGCCGATGTTGCGTTTATGCGGCGGTACGGTGTTGAGCAGTTGTCCGTCCAGCCGGATCTCGCCGCCGGTCGGAAACTCGAAGCCGGCGAGCATCATCAGGCAAGTGGTCTTGCCGGAACCGGACGGCCCGAGCAGCGTCAGGAATTCGCCCTGATAGATGTCGAGGTCGAGCCCCTTGACGACGAGCGTCTCGCCGTCGTACGTCTTGCGCACGCCGCGAAAGCTAACAATCACTTGTTCCGATTTCATCGTCTCCTCCCGAATGGCTCCATCGACAGTTGCGCACCGCGCTTCCTGTGCGATCCAATATAATCTGTTACGGTTCCACTCAACGGAGCCATTTCATTATTCCGAGAGGAACCACTTTGGACACGATCATCTTGTCCGACTGGCTCGGCGCGCGGCTCGAGCGCGGTACGACCGAACCGATGTACCGCCAGGTGCTGCGGCTGGTCCAACAGGCCATTCTCACTGGGCAACTCGCGCCCGGCACCAAGCTGCCGAGTTCGCGAACGCTGGCCGAAGACCTCGATATTGCGCGCAATACGGTGCTCCGTGTCTACGACCAACTGACCGCCGAAGGCTACGTGCTTTCCACCACGGGCAGCGGTACTTATGTTGCCGATACCCGCCCCGACGCGGCAGCCGTGCGCGTCAAACCCACGGCCCGAACGGATCAGGGCGCCGGTGCGGCAAATACGCCGAACGTGCAAACAGGCGCGGCCCCCGGCTCCGCCGCAGGGAAAACCCTGGGCAACGCCGCGGCACCCCTCCTCTCGAACCGCGGCCGGCAGCTGATCGCGCGTGCCGGCGTGGCGCCGAAGCAATGGGGCGCATTCATGCCGGGCGTGCCCGATGTCAAGGAATTTCCCGCTCGCACGTGGAGCCGCCTGCAAGCGCGGCTCTGGAAGGAGGCCAACCCCGAGCTGCTCACCTACGCGCCGGGCGGCGGCTACCGGCCGCTGCGGCGAGCGCTCTCGGATTATCTGCGCGTCGCGCGCTCCGTAAAGTGCTCTCCCGATCAGATCATCATCACGACGGGCATCCATCAGTCCATGGATCTCGCCGTGCGGCTTCTGACCGATGTCGGCGATCGCGCCTGGGTGGAGGAACCTTGTTATTGGGGCGCGCGCAGCGTGTTGCAGTCGTCCGGACTCGCGCTCACGCCTGTGCCCGTCGACGACGAAGGACTCAATCCGCGCGAACCCTCGTTGAAAGAACCGCCGCGGCTCGCCGTCGTCACGCCCTCCCATCAATATCCGCTCGGCATGGTCATGAGCCTCGCGCGGCGCCGCACGCTGCTCGAATACGCGCGTCAGCATCGAATGTGGATCGTCGAGGACGATTACGACAGCGAGTTCCGCTACGGCAGCCGGCCGATCGCGTCGTTGCAGGGGCTCGACGAAGCCGGACGGGTCATCTACGTCGGCAGCCTGGGCAAGATTCTGTACCCGGGGCTGCGAATCGGCTACATGGTGGCGCCCGAAGATCTCGTCGATACGTTTCGTACCGGCGTGGCCGAACTGTATCGGGAAGGCCAGCTCATGCACCAGGCCGTGCTCGCCGAGTTCATCATGGATGGATACCTTACGTCGCATGTGCGCCGCATGCGCACGCTGTACGGCGAGCGTCGCCAACTGCTCATCGATGCGATCGCGTCGCGCTTCGGCGACGCGCTACCCGTGATGGGCGATGAAGCCGGCCTTCACCTCGTGCTGGGGCTGCCCGATTCGGCCGACGATCGCGCGGTGACCACCGCGGCGTTCGAAGCCGGCGTGATCGTGCGACCGCTCTCGGCCTACTACAGCGCCGAACACGCTGCGCGGCGCGGCCTGCTGCTCGGCTACGCCTGCGTACCGAACGATAAAATGGCGCCGGCTTTCGATACGCTGGCACGCGCGATCGAAAGCCAGCTCGGCAAGCGCCGCACCGAGCGGGTCGCATGAGTTCGCGCTCGCCTGCACCGCGCTCTTGTCGCGTAGCCCCCGCACACGTCGACGAATCCGCTACCGCGCAGCCCCCGCATCGAGCGCTGCCGCACGCACGCGCTCGCCCGCACTCGGAAACATCCGCTCGCGCAGTTGTGTCACCCGCCCCTCGTAGGCCTCGGCCGAGAGCCCCATGGCATCGATCTGCGCCCGCTGCGCCGAGTAATCGGCATATCGCGCACGCCATTCGTCGTCATGCCTGCGCATTTGCACGATCCGCTCGGCCGCCTGAGCACCCAACGCCTGAGTGGCTTGCGCGCGCAATTCGTCGACCGAGCCCTGCTGCCGGGCCAATTCGGCGATCGTATCCACGCTCGCTTGCGCTTTAGCCTCGCGCTCGAGCGACGCGCGCTCTTCGGCCGGTAACGATTGCCTCCATGCGTCGAGTCGTGCGGCCCTTTGCTCGTCCGTCAACGTCGGATCGCTGGCGATTCGCAAGCGCGCGAGCGAATAAGCCGTTGTTCGCCACTGCTCGCCAAAGAAGGCTTCGCTCCACGCAGCCCCCATCGTGCGGCTCGCGCGCGATGCCCGCGCATCGAACGCCGCTTGCAATGCGTCCGCATTTGCGCTGGCGCCGCGCTCGATAGCAGGGACCTGCAGCGGCGCAAGATCGGCCAGCCCGGAGAGGTAGCTACGGTAGCGCTGCCAGAGATCGAGCGCTTCCGATTGGGCAATGCTGCCCTCGAGCTGCGCCGCAATCGCTCGCCTGACCATGGCATCGAGCGCTTCGGGCGTCACTTCGTGACGAGCCGTCAGGAAATAGTCGAAGAAGTCTCGCGCGGCGCGCGTGACGGCCAAATGTCCCCGGACATCGAGCGGCAAGCGCGGCGCCATCGATCCGGACAGCGACCGCGGTTCGCCCCCGCCCGATGTTGCCGCGCTTGGCCCGGCTGACCGCGAAATTGCCTCGCGCTCGCCGGCGCTCGAGTGCCGCGACAGCGTAGAACGTCCGACAGGCTTCGTTGCGTGATTGGCGAGACTGTCGGCCATGGAGATATCCACGCACCAAACCACGAACGCAAACGCCGCAAGGCCGCTCAGTGTTGCTGCAACGGCTCGAAAAGCACTGCACGACAGGAACGAGCGCAAGCGTGAGCCTGCGCTGCTGCGCGAACCGCCGGCCACGCGCTACAGTCCCTGCAGCTTCAACCGGTTCGCATGCGTGCGAATCACGGCGACCGGGTCTTCCGCGTTGCTCCCCATCAGACCGAACAGTTGATTGATTTCGTCGAGGTGGTTCCAGTGATAGTGAGTGCCGAGCACGTTGCCATAGAGCGCACTGCACAGCGACACGAGTCCGTCGTTGGGCACCGCGTGGCGGTTGGCCATGATCGTGCCGGTGCCCAAGAGCGCCAGCGTGCCCGGATCCGCGAACAGAGCGGGATCGAGCGCACCGGACACGCTCGTGTCTTTCGCGCCGCGCACCCCGAAGAGAGACCCCTTCGGCTCGATGGCCGTGCCTGCCCACGAATAGAGGTAATGCGTGTAGCCGCCCACCGTCTCGGTGGCCGCGCCCGTCGTGCAACTGCCGGGGGTGCCCAGGCCCCCGGTCGGCACAGCCGCATTGAAGGAGGCGACGCCAGCACTCGTCAGCTCATGCAACGCCGCGAGTGCATTTTGGTTCGTATTGCGATTGCTGCTCAGCAATACACCGAGGACGTTGGCGAGCTGCGCGATGGCCGGTTGCGCGAGCCCCGTCGGGTCCTTGCGCATCGCATCTTGCACGAAGTCGGCGAACTCCGAGCCGTGATGCGGCGTGCCGATCGTCGTCACCGAGGCAACGAGCTCCGGCGCCACGGCCGCCACGTAGCGCGCACTGAGGCCACCCTGGCTATGCCCGAGCAAGTTGACCTTTTGCGCGCCCGTCGCCACGAGCACCTCTTTGACGAAGCCGAGCAACTGCTCGCCGCGCCCATTGGGACCGAGGTCACTCTGGAAACCCGAAAGATTCGCCACATAAACCGCCGCGCCATGCGATTGCAGATCGCGCGGAATGCCGTACCAATAGTCGAGCACATTCGCGTACCGGTCCGTCCCGGTGAGACCGTGCACGAGCACGATGGGGTAGCGCGTTGCCGCATAGGAATCGGCCGCGCCAGCGGTGGCAACGGTGGCCGCCGTTGACACAGCCGCCGAGATCGTCTGGGACGCTCGCGCCGCGCCCACACCGGCCGGCCAGGTCGCAACGATCGACGCAAGCACTATGGCGCCGGAAAACACCGCTCTTTTGATCGGTCCTGTCATGTCGCCCCCTCCGATTCGTCCATCGGAAATGATCTGATTTGGGTCAGGCAGCGCGCGGAGCCTGCCGCCCGCCAGCGACATGAAGTGAAGCAATAAACGCGAAGAGGTGTAAGCGAAAAAAACGGATTTAGACAAGATTCACTAATCGAGAAGGGGTGCAACCAAGGCATGCGATCCGCTCCGGTGCATCCTTTGCCGAAACGGGAGGCGAAAAAATGTACCCCTGAATTGCATCGCAATGCACGCCGACCAAAAAATTCAGCTGATCGGCCGTTTCCACCCCTTCCGCGACGACTTCGAAATGCAGGCTGTGCGCGAGCGCCAGGATTGCCTTGATGATTGCTTCGTCCTCTCGGCTCTTGCCGATGCCGTGCACGAAAGACATGTCGATCTTGAGTCGGTCCGCATGAAAGCTGCGCAAATACGACAGGCTCGAATAGCCGGAGCCGAAGTCGTCGATCGCTATCGCTACGCCGATCTCGCTCAGCGCCCGCAATGTCGGCAGCGCGCCTTGCGCAACCAATGCGCGCTCGGTGATTTCGATCTCCAGGCGCTCCGGCGAAAGCCGCGCCTTGTCCAGCGCCTGACGCACCGTATGGTGAAAGTCCCGCCGTGCGAGCTGGCGCGGCGAAACGTTGATCGACATGCGCACCCCAGGCAGCACGTTTTCCCAAAGCTTGGCCTGAGCACAGGCCGCATCGAGGACCCACTCGTCGATCGATGCAATGAGACCGAGTTCTTCCGCGAGCGGAATGAACGATGCGGGGCTGACCGCGCCAAGCTCCTCGTCGTTCCACCGGATCAGCGCCTCGACGCCCGTCACGGTCATCGAACCGGTGTCGATCTGCGGTTGGTAGACGAGCTCGAACGCATCGGCCGCCAAGGCCTCGCGCAGTCGGCGCGACAGCAGGATCCGGCGCTTGGCCTCGTGCGCGAGCTCTGCCCTGAAGTGCTGAATGCTGTTGCGGCCGAGCGCCTTCGCGCGATACATCGCGAGATCCGCGTTCCGAAGCAGGGATTCCGCATCGGCGCCATCCGTCGGATAGCAGGTCACACCGATGCTAGATTGCACGTGCAATTGGACGTCGTCTATGGCGATCGGTGCGTCGAATGCCCGCTTCACACGTTCGAGTGCCGCTTGGAGCGCATCGTCGCGCTTCGTGCAATCGATCAGGACAACGAACTCATCGCCGCCATACCGCGCGACGGCATCGTCGACGCCGATCGCACTCGCCAGCCGGATTGCGGCTTCGCGCAGCAGCGCATCGCCCGCACCGTGACCCAGGCTGTCGTTGACGTCCTTGAAGTGATCGATATCGATGAACAGCAACGCAAACGCGCCGCTTTGCGCAATGGCCTGATCCAGCAGCTCGGCGAGCATGACACGGTTCGGAAGCGCGGTCAGCGCATCGAATCGCGCCTGTTTTAGCAGCAGGTCGCGCGATTCGATGAGCTCGCTGACATCGTTGATGACCGCGATGTGATGCGTATGGGGTTCATCTTCGGGATGAACCGTCGAAACATGCAGCTGGTTCCAATACGTCTTGCCATCTTCCCGGCGGTTGCGCAAAAGGGTCGAGAGATCCGCCTTTTGCACGAGGCTGCGACCGATCGCCGCGACGACCGCGTGATGACCGAATCGGCTGTCGACGGTGCTCAGGTCGCATCCAACGATATGCTCTCGCGCGAATCCCGTGATCTTCTCGAACGCAGGGTTCGCGTATTCGATGACGTTGCCCGCATCGGTCGGCCGCATGATCAACACACCGTTGCCGATGGCATCGAGCGCCTTGCTGCGCAGACGCAACGCGAGCTCGGCGTGCTTTCGCCTCGTCACGTTGATTGCCGTCACGAAACAGGCGTCATGCCCGGCATAGTCCAGAAAATGATAGGACAGCTCGACGAAGATACGCGCTCCGCTCTTGTCGAGCTGCCGGCACAGTCCCGCCGATCCGCTCAGCACCTCGGCCTGCCGAAACCGGCGCAAATCGTCGCGAAACGCCGGCAGGTCCTCGGGCGCGTAAAGCGATGTCATCGTGCAGGCGCAAAGCTCCTCTTTCGAGCGACCGTATTGCAGCGCCGCCGCATCGTTCGCGGCGAGTATGGCGTGAGTCCCCACATCGAAGATCAACATCGGCAAGGGATGGTGATCGAAATACTCGCGAAAGCGCCGCTGGCTTTCCTGCGCCACGACATGCACGCGTTGCCGGGCCAATTGGACTCGATGCCGTGCCGCGAACGCATAAAGCAGCAGGCCGAATGCGATCGCCGCGGTGGAAGCCAGCACGGTCCGTTCGATGAACAGCCGGTTGGCCGTCCTGTCGGAGTCGATACGCAGAATCTCGACCTGCACCGCACGCAGAACCGCGAGCCGACTCACGATACCGGTCAGATTGCGGTTGGTCGACAGCAGCCGGTCGCTATCGATGGTGGCCCGTTGCTGGCTCGCGCTCGCATGAACGGCCGTATCGGCAAGCTGCGATGCCCAGCGCGCCGTATCCTGCCGAAGCGCGGCGACGAGACGGACACTGGCGGGATCGTTCGCCAGTAGCTCTTCGAGACGCTCGAAGCAACGCGCGGCCTCTCCCACGCGTTCGATCGGCCAACCATAGTCGGTCGCCTGCGCACTGCCCAGGCCCAGCAGAAATTCCGCATTGGCCTGCAGCAGCAGCGATTGCAGCGCTTCGACGCTGGTACGGACATGCATTGCTCGCGTGCGCACGTCGTGCGCCTGCTTGTGCGACGCGAGCGTGTATGCGGCACCGCACGCAAACGTCCCCACGCTCAAGAGGAGGAGTGCCATGGGACGAAACGCACGGGAGCCCGTTTCGATACGGCGAAGCCACTCGCCGGCGGAGCGCGCAATGCCGATTAACCTGTGAACTGCCATCTTGGCCCGACAAGAGATCGCGACACGCATGCCGTCTTTCAACCTGGATTCAATTTGTTGCGCTGCAACGCGCGCATGCCTGCGCGCGTGGTCGCTATGCGCGCTCTTAGGAGAATATCGGCGCAGGCCGTTCCGACTTTAGTGACAGAGCATCGATTTGGGGCCGCATTGTCGACGGGCAGACGCTCGCCACGGGGTTCGCAGGTCGTTTGTCGTTTTCGTTTCTTGTTCATCCGACGACTATCGATACCGCTGCGCACGATCTGGCGCGAAGACCTGCGTCGTGCGCCGAAGCACGGCACGCCACGAGCGTCGTGGCTGTGCACAATAATCGCCAACCTATTCCCCGTCCCAGTGACGACGCGAAACGTGCAGTACACGCGTGTCACTTCGTTTCTTCGAAGAGAGCCCTGCCGTGTTGAAGCGCACTTCCCGAACACATGCCACCGAGCACGAGCACGCGTCCCGCCCTTCGGAAGGTCGATCCTCGGCTCAGCACGACGGACCGCTCCGACGATCGGATGCGCCAATGCGGCTGGCCGGCTTGCCCGGTGACAAACGCGCGCGTCGCAATGCAAGTGCGCAAGCGGCCAGGCCTTGCGGCGACGACGCGCATACACAGTCCAAGCCCACCGACGTCAATGCAGTCGGCGGCAGTGTGTCGTCCGACGCGGACGAAACCGTGCGAGCCAACGAGATCCATCCGGCGATGCGGGCGCTGCTCGATCGCCATGCGCCAGGCTGGAACTTCGACAGCGCGCTGATCGTGCTTGCTCACCCCGACGACGAAACGATGATGGTCAAAACGATCAGCACGTTGTTTGCAATGGGCGTGAAGGTCAATATCGTCTACCTCACGCAATCGAACGGCGGCACGGCATTCACGAGCGAAACGGACATTCAGCGGCCGAAGTTCGCCGCAACGGGAAAGGAGGCGCTCTACTCGGAGCAATACGGCGCGACGCGCATCGCTCAATCGTTCGGCTTTCTCGCCGATTTGTGCCCCGATCCAGCTCTTTTGAAAATCCATGTGCTCAGCTATCCGGACCGCAGTCCGTACAACTCGCCCGCAGAACGCAGCGTTCGATACAGTCATATCGCCGATTGGAACCGCGAGCGTATCGTCGAATTCATCGCGCGAATCATCGCTGAAGAGAAGCCGGCCGTAGCCTTCAGTCTGCGCTCGGAGGCCGCCGTGCATCCCGGTCATTCGGAAAGTGCGCGAATGCTCGACGAAGCCATCGAAAAGGCGAAGGAATCGGGCCGCGACGATATCCGCGAGCCCATGCGGATATCGGCCATCGAAGCAGGATGGTACGAGCAGCGACATTTGCGCGAAACACCCGCCGCACTCGAAATACTGAGCCGATGCACGGACGAAGAACGACTTGCGATCCGCGCGCTGCTCGCGAAATGGTTCGGACAACGGCCGGCCCACATGCCGCCCAACGATTTCGAACAACCGCCCGGCAACAAACCGCAGTGGAACGCCGAGGTGCCGTTCGAAGCGTTCGAAGCGGCACCCGGGACCGACCCACGTGTCATCGATTTTTTCCGGGCGTTGCTCAACGAACAGCTACCCGTTCCGCTAGTCGAGCTCCTTGCGGCCAAGCTCGAGGACGAACATGATGGGCAAAGCGTAAGCGCAAGCACAGGCGCCGAGACCGACGGTATCGACAACGTCACCGTCCTCGCACCGGAGATTCCCGAGCATGACGATCCGAGCCACGAACGCGCCGAAGGCGTCGAGTTGCTGCCTGCCGCCACGTTCACGTCGCACCTCGGCCCGCAATCGGATAGTGCGATGCGCGCGCTGCCCGAGCAAGTGCGACTGGCGCGCGCCGGTGTCGGCACTCTGCCGCACGAGATGACGGAAAAGCAGCGCGAAGGCCTCGCCGCGTTTCAAGCGCCGCCCCCCTATGTCTCGGACCATATCTCGCTCGGCACGCGTATTCGCGCGCTGACGCCCGAGGAGCGGCGCGAAGGTCATCGATTCATCGCCGGGCCGCGACGGGATTCGGCCCACTATGTCCTTTCGACGAAACAGATGCCCGTCGATGTGCTCGGCAGCGACGGCAGCGCCTTGACGCTCGATGTGCATACGCGTCCGTTCGCGAGCCTCGACAGTGCACGCGAGCACGCCATTCGCATACTCAAATCCAACCCGGACGCCGACGTGGCGATCTATCGCATCGAAGGGCCCCCGCGCGAGCTGCAGACCAGCCTCAGAAAGCGGCGCATCGAGACGGAACTCGTCGCGCGAGCCGCGATGGTGCTCGACGATGGCGGCACGTTGTACCAGATCACCGTTGCGAATACGCTCGCGAAATATCGCATGGCGCCGGGCGAGCCCTATGGCGCACCGCCGGTGACCGGCATGCCCCAGCGCAAGATTCGTCGAGCGGGCGCGCTTGCACTCGGCAAGATCGCCGCGACGGCTACCGGCGCCTACGTGGGCATGCGGTACGGCCTGCACATGCCCGCCGACACCACGATGGAAACGATGCTCGAAACGGGGCGCGCGATGTTCGGAGCACGCGCCGGCATCAATGCGGCCAAGCGCATCGTCCAGATCCGCGTCATGCAGCGTCTCGACGAACTCGCTTCCGATCGCGAGCGCGTGCTGACACGCGCCGCGGGTGCTGGCGCCGAGGTCGAGGGCGTCTCCTCGTCACTGGAACCTGCGGACATGCCCGCGCTGGATCTGCTGGAAAGGCGGACGACGGGGGTGCGTGGCCTCGTGCGCGGATATCGACGTCACGATCGCGACGAGCTTGCGATGTTCGCTGAAATATTGCGGACCACGCCGGACGACGTCGATGCCTTCCGTCGGCTCGATACGCTCGCCAACGAAGGGCTTTTCGCGTCCGAAAGCCCCGTCGAGCGCGCGCGCCGCGTCTTCTGGGGCGCAAGCTATGCGCCGAGCGATATCGCCGCAGCCGGCATCTGGCTCGCACCGCAAGTCATGCTGACGGGCTTCGATTCGATCGAAGGGACGGCGACCTGGCTCGCCAACCTGGCTACGCTGATGTTCGTTCCCGTGCATCTGAGCGGCAACGGGGGGCAACGGCTCGCCCGCTCGCTCGAAGTGATCGGTAACAAGCACAATTTCGATCCGACCGTGCCGGCGGCCGGCGACAAGCTGCGTCGATTCCTGCCGGGCAACGACGAGCGTCCGCTGTGGGTACGAAAAGCGCTCGGCGAGCTCCTCGTTTACAGCAGAAAACGGCCCGATGGGGGCCGGCTCTACAAGCCGCCGTTCTTTCAAAGGCTGCCCGAATTCCAGATGCTGGGCGCAACGATCGCGTCGGTGCCATTCGCAGCGGCCAATGCATTGGGTGCCGCGCATTCGATCATGACGGGCGACATTGCATCCGCCTCCGTACAAATGGGTATGGTTGCGGCCGATGGTGTGTTCCTGCGCGGATTCCAGCTCGCGCATCAACACGCCCATGGCGCGAATCATGGTCGCGGCCCGATCGTCCGGCGGGGGCCGATTGCTGCGATCAAACCGCCGGTGCGCGGCGCGGAAGCATCGCCCGTCGATATCACACAGCCGCATCTCGTCGCCGACGGCGGGCTGTTGCGCAGAATCGATCCCGAGATCGTAATCGGCGCCGGCATGATTACCCAGGTGGGGCTCGGACTCTTGCTGATGAGTTGAGCGCGATGCATTGCGCGCCGCGCGCGGCGCGCCGTCACGTCACTTCACTGTCCGGTATCGCGCCGTCTGTGCTCGATGCCCATGAAGAGATTGCCCAGTGCGTCATACCCCGAATGTTCGATGACATCGACGCCCGGCGGAAGGAGATGCCGGCCGTAGCCCGGCCTGAAGGCGGCGCCTACCCCGCCCAATTCCACCGCCGCGGCCAACATCGGAATGTCGTTTTCGCCATCGCCCATCGCGGCTGAATGCGCGTCGTCAGGCAGGTCGGCGTGGTATTGGCGGAACAGTCGCTCCTTCACGTTGCCATCCAGGAACTCACCGTCCATCTTGCCGGTCAGCAACTCCGACATGACGCGCGACGCCTCGCTCGATAATGACGAGGCAGCATCATCGAATCTCCCGTCGTCGATGGACGTTTGCGCTTCGGCAAGCGTCGTCAAGAGCCGGTTGGCATGCGCGTGCACGTGCAGGTGCTTTGCACCCAGCTCATCTCGCAGCTTTTCCACGAACTGGGTGAAACCGGACGATATGAGCAGCACGCGAGCCTGCGGCGAAAGCATACCGATGAACTCGCGCGCGCCGGGCATGAGACGACGAGCCATCATGTCGCCCACCTCGTGAAAATCTTCCATGCCGATGCCCGCGAGGGTTGCCACGCGGCCACGCATCGATTCGACGATATCTTCGCGCCAGGCCAGGGCATCGGCCTCGGGGTCGCCCTTGAGTTCAACCAGTTTCGCGTGGAAATCACCGTCGATCAACGTTTTGTCCACATCCGTTGCGAAGAGCGCCAGCTTGTCGATATGACGATCGTCCGGTACCGGTGAAATGTCGAGCAAGGCCTCGCTCGCCAGTTCCTCGGCACGCGCATAGTCGGCCGCATCGTACGATACGTCATGCAGACGGAAAGCATCGCCGTGCAGCGCGCCCGGTGGCAAGCGAACCGTCGCCGCACCGGGACGCAGGCAAGCCTGCAGGCGTTCGAGCGTATCGCGCGGTGCACTGGGGCCTTGCACGACCACATGCAAAGGCGATCGTGTCGATACCCTGAACGAAGCCACGCTCGGCGGGCGCCCCGACGTGTCGTCAGTCAGCGGCGTGCGGCCGATCTGCTCGAACCGCGGGTCCGTCGTTCCGCGGCGTGTGGGCGAGACGCTGCCAGGTGGCGCAGTCATCGTGCCGGACACTGCTGCATCGGTAACAGCCAGCGTGCGCCCGTCGTGGGCTCCAAGTTTCAATGACACTTGATTCCTCCGTTTTCGATGTCGCGACATTTGACGCGAAATCCGATCCTCCGCTGCGCTATGGCGCGAAGCCCGGAAAGGCAGGACGAACCACTCCGACATATGCCCCGCATGAAGAAAAAACATGCCCACGCTTCGCGACGACCGCACGCGCTTCGGAATCGTCTCGCGATGAATCGGCCGATCCGCGACAATCCCGCCTCCGTGCCGATCAGTTCGTCTTCGTCGCGGTGCGCGAGTCGATCCGACGCACTTTCGACGAGACATATGAAGCGGCCGACAGTCGCTTTGAGATCAATTACGCATGACGCATATCTCCGCATCCGATCCCGCGCACCGCGCTGCGCAGAACCGAGGCGCGACCGGTTCGACCCAATCATCGGCGCCACCGGCTGCGACGAAACCACCGGTGTCATCGATCTTCGACCCACTTCGAGCCAGACCGAAACGGCAGCCCGGCGAGTCCGGAATGGCGACCGAAAACGGCGCGGCTTCCCTCGCGAAGGCCCATGCTTCGACCCCGCATCACCGCATCGAATCCATCGCGCCGGCCGTCCATGTGGCGGGGTCCAAGCATCAGCGCCCGCCGATCTTTCATGTGGCGATCATCGGTGCCGGCCCGCGCGGACTGAGCGTGCTCGAGCGCATTCAAGCGATGCTGTCCGAAGAGCACCTGCTTCATATCGGCCTGAACTCTCGCATCAATATTCATCTGATCGAGCCGGGCGAGCCGGGGCACGGCGTTCACTCGCCCGATGCAGCATCGCACCAGTTGCTCAACACGGGTGCCGGGGCCGTCACGATGTGGGACCGTGCCGATCAGGAATATGCCGTCGGCCCATCCCTGAAGGAGTGGGCCAACGCGCATGGCTATCGGTTCGTCGACGGCCAGTTCGTGAACAACACTCGCGCGGGACGCGCGGTACGGGACGACGATTATCTGCCCCGCGCATTGCTCGGCAGGTACCTCGACGACGTGTATCGAACGCTGGAAAAACTTGTCGACGAGGATTCCCGGCTACGGTTGATTCATCACCCGTTGCGTGCGGTCGATTTGCGACTGCGTCCGTCCGATCTGTCCGAAGACGGCACGCAAGCCCACCCGAGCCGCGTCAAGATCGTGCTCGAACAAGGGCTGCCGTTGATCGTCGATCATGTGGTGTTGACAGCGCCTCCCGAGGGCTCGCTCACCGCGGAAGACTCCGAATTGCTCGAACGTGTGGCGCGTTGCCGCGAGCGCAACGCGCAACTCCGGTTCGTTCCCCGGCCTCACCCGCTCGAGGCGCTGCAGGACATTGCGCCGGGGGCGGTCGTGGCGGTGCGTGGAATGGGCCGCAGCTGCCACGATGTGATAGCGGAGCTGACCGTCGGACGGGGCGGCCGTTTCGTCGGTTCGGCCGCCGGCCAACTGAGCTATCGGGCGAGCGGACGCGAGCCGCGGATCGTGCTTTACTCGCGCAGCGGCTTCGCACTCGATACGCGCCCAATCGATCACAAAGGTCACGATGAAGCGTTCGAACCGCACTTTCTTACCCGCACCGTCATCGACGCGCTTCGCGCGGATGCCATGGCGCGCACCGGAAGCATGCAGCTCGACCTCGAAACCGATGTGCTGCCACGTCTGGAGCAGGAGCTCGCGTACGCGATTCATTGCAGCAGCGAAGGTGCATCGTCGGTCGACCCATCGCGATTCGAGCCCTCCGAGCAGGAGCTGGGTGCGGCGCGCTCGCTGCTGACGGCCCCGGAGCCGCCCGCATTCGCTGACTATCAGAGCTACGCGCACGCCTTCAGGGAGCGCCTGGCGGACGACGTGTCTCGCGCACATCAAGGCAATGTCAACCATCCGTTCAACGCCGCGGCTCACGTGCTGCGCGAAATCCGCGATGTATTGCGCTACGCCGTCGATTTCGGTGGACTCACGCCCGACAGCCACCGTCGCTTTCTCGAGTTGGCTGCCCGAATGGACCGCACTGCCGGCGCCGTGCCCGATCGACGCAACAAGGAGCTTCTGGCATTGATCGACGCCGGCGTGGTCGTCGCCGGACCGGGCCCGGGCAGCGATATCGAACTCGATGAAGCTGCCGCGCGTTTCGTCCTGCGATCGAACTCGCTCGGCGTTGCGCACGGCATGGAGGCCGACGTGCTGATCCATGCGCAGCTCGGCGATATTACGGATCAACCGCAAGCGGATTCGCTGTATGCCAATCTGCTTGAAAGCGGGCTGATTCAGCGCTACCGAAACGGCGAGTTCGCCGCGGGCGGGATCGAGATCGATTCTCGACGCCATGTCGTCGACGGCTCCGGCAATCCCGTCACGACCATCGATGTTGTTGGCATGGCCACCGAGGGAATAAACTGGCTCACCAACGTCCTGCCTGGCCCTGGCGCCTCGATCCGTCCGCTCATCGATGCAACGCAGATCGCCGCCAACATCACGAACCACATCATGCGTCGCCAGCCGCCCCTGGCCTCCTTGATTGCCGCGCTCCCCGAAACGGATCGCCCTCTGCACGCATGGCACCCCGCTTTGCCCGAAGGCGAGTTCGCGATTCACGTGCCCACCACGCCTTCGCCCCCGGCGTTGTGGCCGCGCAAGGACATCTCGCTGACCTTCGTACCCGGTGCGCCCGCGCCAGCCGCGCTCAACGGCATTCCGATGCGCAGCGCCACGCCACCCGCCGATGCGCGCGCCTGGCTTGCCGATTCCAAGGAAGATATCGCGATAGACACGCCCTATCCGTTCGGTTTCGCATCGAATGGCCGCCCCACCGCCGGCGTCGTGATTTTCGAAGGATGGCCCGTGCCAAGGCTATGGCTGGTCGTGCCGAGCAACGGGTACGGCGGCCGCGTCACATTGCCGCAAGGCGGCGCCGACGATGGCGAACTGCTTCCCGTTACCGCCCTGCGTGAATTGTTCGAGGAGACCGGGATGCGCGCGCGGCTGCGTAGTGTCGTCGGCGATTTCGGCCTCGAATACGATCCGACGCCGCCCGAACTCAGGGCGCCGACGAGCAACGATACCCGGTTCTTCGAAGGAGATCGCATCGGCGGCAGTGTGCGGGACGCGGGTTGGGAAACGCAGGCCCTGATCCTCGCCACTTACGAAGATGCACTGTGGTTTCTCGAACGCCCGCGGGACCGCGCGATCGTGCGTGCCGCATGGCGGAAATGGCACGAGCGACACGGCATGACCGCTTGATGCGGCGTTTTCCGACCATTACCGGGCAGCGTCGACCGGTATCGTGAAATGGAACGTCGCGCCGGGCTCGTCCGAGCTTGCCCACAAACGTCCGTCATGCGCCTCTACGATCGAACGGCAGATCGATAATCCCATCCCGAGTCCATCGGGCTTCGTCGAATAAAAAGGCGCGAAGATGCGATCGACGAGCGCCGCCGACAAACCAGGTCCCGAATCCTGCACGGACACGCGCACGCGGTCGAGCTCGATGCGCGCGGTGCAAATGCGCAATTTTCTTTGCCCGGGCGGCACTGCGCTCATCGCCTGGAGCGCATTCACGATCAGATTCAGCAGTACCTGCTGCAGTTGGACGCGATCGCCGTGCACCGAAGGTAGATCGTGCTCGAGCGCGGTTTCCAGCGCCACGCCCGAGCCCGCAATCTCCGCGCGCGTCAGTGCGATCATTTCCTTCACGGCCAGGTTCAGGTCGACCATCCCCATGCGGGGCGGCGCCTTCTTGACCAGTTCGCGGATGCGGCCGATGACATCGGCCGCGCGATTGCCGTTCTCGACGATACGGTGCAGCGCCTGATCGACTTCGCCGAGATCGACAGGCTCGCGGCCCAGCCAATTCAACGATGCCTGTGCATCCGTGACCATCGCCGCGATAGGCTGATTGACCTCATGCGCGATCGCGGCGGCCAACTCGCCGAGCGTCGTCACGCGCATCACATGCGCAAGCTCGGCGCGCGCGCGGCTCAACTCCTGAGCCGCCTGGCGCGACGCCGTCACATCCATCACGACACCGATGAACTCGCGGTTGCCCGCACCGTCACGCACGGCGTGGGCCACTGCGCGAACGTCCTTGACCCGCCCGTCGCTCATGAGCAGCCGATGCTCCACGTCCCAGTCCGTCTGCTCGAGCATCACGCGCTCCAGCAGTTGCCGCACGAACTCGCGATCGTCGGGATGTATGCGCTGGAGCGCGAGTTCGACGGTGGGCTCGACGGACGGATCGTATTCGAAAATACGGTACGTTTCCGCAGACCAGATCAGTTCGCCGCTCGGAATCCGCCAGCCGAAGCTGCCGGTATGGCTGATGCGCTGCGCTTCGGCCAGATACATCTCGCTTTGCCGGAGCGCGTCTTCTGTTCGCCTGCGCTCGGTGATGTCCTCGCAGGCCACGAGAACCAGAAAGCCGTCCGGGCGACGCACCGCTTTCGCGTTCTCGCGCACCCAGAGCAACGAGCCGTCTTTCCTGATCTTGCGGACTTCCCAACTGTGCGAAAGACCGGGATCGCCCAGACAAATACTCATCTGCTCGATGACGAAGGGCCGATCCTCTTCACGGAACACCGCGAGAACGGATTGGCCGACCAGTTCGTCGACACGATAGCCGAGCTGCGCGGCGCCAAATCCGTTCACCGATTGAACGACGCCGTCGGCATCGACCATGAAGTACATGACGGGATTGTGCTCGAACACCTCACGCCAGTGCGCCTCGCTCTCGCGCAGCGGCCGATCGATACCTGCCTGCGCTCCACGCCCGTCGGCATCGGGCGCCGCAGCGCGGTCGCCGGCGTCCGCCGGCGCGTTGGGGGTCTCCTGTGCCATTTCGTCCACCTCCGCTGCGGCACGCCGAACGGGCGCCGGCAGGCCGCGCCGCGTTCAACGCTGTCTCGCTGCTTCCTGTACCGCTTTCGAGACAACGGTGAGTCCATCCTACCACCGCGGCGATCGGACGGCATACCTCCGTATGATGTCGGTTCGACGGGTTACGGACTACCCTCGGTACTGATAAACGATGGCGTGCGGCATGTATTACCGCCGCTCGCCGATACGAGCTCATTCATGCCCTTTTTCGGTACCGTCTCTATCGTCGATGACAACGAAGCGTCGCGCCTCGCGATCGCGAACCTGGTGCGCTCGCTCGGCTGGCAGACGCTGCTGTTCGATTCCGCCGAGGCGTATTTGTCGCGCCGGTCGCTGGCGGACGTCGACGAACTCGGATGCCTGATTTCGGACGTCAGGATGCCGGGCATGAGCGGCATCGAACTACATGAGCAACTGCTGGCCTCGGGCGATGCGCCGCCCACCATCTTCGTCACGGCGTTCACGACCGAAGCGCTGCGCGCACGCGTAGCGGCAAACGGTGCGCTGGCGCTCCTGAAAAAGCCGATCGACACGCAGGAGTTGCAGCGATGTCTGGCACGAGCCGTGGGCAAGCGCGTTTAAGGGCTCTGTTCACCACGATCGGGCGCGGTCCGCATGCGTCTCAACGCCGCGGCTCGACCCCCAGCGCCTGCGCCTTTCGCACGAGATCCGGCAACGAACGCGCTTCCATCTTCTTCATCATCTGACCACGGTGAATCTTCACGGTGATCTCGCTCAGATTCATTCGAGCGGCAATCTGCTTGTTCATCAGGCCAGCGATCACGAACGCCATGACCTCGCGTTCCCGCGGCGTCAGCGATTCGTAAGCCGCGCCGAGCGATGCGAGCGAGCGTTCCGCGGCCAGCCGTTCGCCGTCGCGCGCGAGCGCGTCGTTGACTGCATCGAGCAGATCCTGCTCGCGAAACGGCTTGGGGAAGAAATTGAGCGCGCCGGCCTTCATCGCCTTGACGGACATTTCGATGTCGCCATGGCCCGACATGAACAGAACAGGCATGCGCAAGCCAGTGCGGCTCATATCCTGCTGAAACGCGAGACCGCTCTCGCCGGGCAGTCTGACGTCAAGAATGAGACAGCTCGGCACGGCCTTTCTTTTGAAGTCGAGGAAATCGCGTACCGACCCGAACGTCTCGACCACAAATCCTACCGAACGCAATAGATTGCGTAACGCGTTGCGCATCCCTTCGTCGTCGTCGACTACATAGACGATGGGGGAATCGTCGCCTGTCTTGGTCAATGTCGAATGCTGAGCGGATACCATGCGGCCCCCGTGAACCCGGTGCGCACGAGGCGCACGAGGCGCCGCCGCAACGCGGGAATCGGCAGTCATTATAGGACGCGCGAGGCGTACCGCACGAGGGGTACGGCACATAGGCCGCTACTGCACTTGCTTCTCCGGGGGCCGGCTATACCTAGGTATGAAGGCATCAAACGATCGTGCGCGCGCGGCGTCTTCTTGCACAGTTGTCGCCGGGCAGGCGGTGGCCTACCTTTGATCGCAGGGCGGCACCTCTTCAGGCATTGCGCCCGGGAGCCCGATCCGGATAGGCGCGGCATGTCGGCCGCGAGCACGATGCCGGACGGATTCGTCAATGCGTCTTTGCGGTGGACAATCATGGCGGTCAGAGCGGAACGATTTCGGGCACGGTGCCGACTCGGCGAGCGATCTTCGCTGCGTGCGTCGCGTGCGACGCGCGGCCCCGGCCGCACGCGTACCGTGCGGGCGATCGAGAAATCGCGTCGATGCGTCTTGCGTAAGGAATCGGACGCGGCACGCATGTTTGCGATGCTCGACGATCCGAGCGACTGAACCCACGACGCACCAATCGTCAGACGAACGCGAGCCGCGCTGAGCGCTCACGGTTGCCCGCGCGGCTCAACGCTCGCGATGCGGCGGATTCCCTTCTCTTCGTGGATTGACCGGTAAACGCGGACGCGCTGCCGGCGCTTCGCCGCTTCGTTCGGCAGCGCCTCGCTCGGTGCAGCGGTGTGGGAAAAAGACGCGGCGGCAATCAGATTGCGCGCCGCGCTGGAACGGTCAAAGCAATGTGACGTGACGCAGATCGACGGTGCGGCGATAGACGTTCTTGCCGAGCCATGGCACGTAGGTATATTCGTCGTAGGCGTTGCTGCCCAACAAAAGCCATGTGTTCAGCCGAGACATCGTGGTTCTCCGAAAAGTCGATGCTCGTTGCAAGAACGCGTGGAGCATGTATCAAAGCGTACGCACTGTCTCGAGCCCGCGCCATTCTACGAGGGGATGGAGGATGTCTTCGCCTGGATGAGCACGAGAAACGGATGTATGACAGGGTTTGTACTGGCTACCGTCCGAGGCACGCGTTCCAGCACGAGGGGAACTTTCGCGCGATCCTGAACCGAACACTACTCAATGCACATATATACGCCTCGAAGGCCGGCGAGCCTGAGCTGTCCTGTCATGCAAACAACAGCTCGAGCCGATGCAAGGAGAGTGGATGAATCGAAAAAGAGTACCGGGTCTCGATTGCGGTCGGGCCATTGCCGTCGTTTCAGTCGTCGCAGTTCACTTGTCGTTTCAATTTCCTCATCTGCCGCATTGGGCGAAGATCGTCGCTCGTATGGGGCAATATGGAGTGCAGCTTTTCTTCGTGATCAGCGCCGTTACGATCTTCATGACGCTGGAGACCGAGCGTGCACGATATGCAAGCACCGGTCAGATCGTCTTGCGTTTTTACGTCAAACGGTTTTTCCGCATCGCGCCGCTCTACTACGTCGCGATCGTCGGATACGGTCTCATGAGTTGGTACACCTATACGTTTCAGGCCGACCACGCCTCGATTCTCGGGCCCCACGACACCTCCGACATCCTGCTGAACCTGTTCTTCGTTCACGCATTGTCCGATTCGGCCATCAACAACGTCGTCCCGGGCGGATGGTCGATCGGAGTGGAGATGCTGTTCTATCTGATCGCGCCGCTCGTCTTCTTCTACACAGGCGGCTCGCGTTCTCGCCTGACGGCGTTGAGCGTGCTGCTCTTGTCCGCTTGCGCGGCATCCCTGATTACCGGCGCGTGCGGTGGCCGCCTCGAATGCAGCGTTCAAAACAATACGTTCTTCTATTTCTGGCCTCCCGTCCAAGTACCGTGTTTTCTCGTGGGTTTCTGGTGCTGGAATCTGTTCAGCCCATATCTCGTCGGGCAAGCCCAATTGAGCCGCCGTGGCATGGCCGTTGCGCTGGTCGTTTCGGTCCTCTGCGGCGCGGGCACCGCCGTCCTTGGCGTCTGGCTGGGACTCGCGCACGAATTGGCCCCCATCGTCGCGGCATGCGGGGCCGCGGCCTTGTTGCTTGCATGCTGCTCGCGGGTCGACCGGTCGCTGACTGCCCGTGTCGCGGACGCCATTGGGCGCGAAAGCTACGGCGTCTATCTCTGGCATTTCATATTCCCGTTCGCGGCGATGTACGTCTTCAGAGATTCGACCGTCCTCGCCACGCATGGATCGTGGATGTCGCTGGCCGTCTTCATGCTGACCCTCGCGGCTGCGGTGGCAGCCTCGTATGCCCTATCGCGCGTCACCGATACGCTCATTCAACGCGGCGCATCCGAGTTCGCGCGCACGCTCCTCCGGCAGATCGACATGCGGTTCGGCTTCGGCGCTGCGCCGTCGCGCCGGCTGGAGTAGACTGCGCGACGGCGTGCATCGCATCGAGGAAACCGGATGAATCCTTCAGAACGCATCGACGAACTGATCGCAGGCCTCACGGACTGGCGCGGCAAGATCTTTGCCGAGCTCCGTGCGGCCATCCTCGAAGCCGATCCGGATATCGTCGAGGAATGGAAGTGGATGGGCAGCCCCGTCTGGTATTGCGATGGGATGATTGCCGTCGCCAATGCCCACAAAGGGAAAGTGAAGATCACTTTTCTGCACGGCGCGAACGTGCCCGATCCGGATAAGCTCTTCAACGCGGGGCTCGAAGGCAACGCAAGACGAGCGATCGATTTTTTCGAAGGCGACAAGATGAACAAGCGCGCGTTGAAGAATCTCGTGCGCGCAGCGATCGCCTATAACCGGACGGCCTTGAAGAAGAACCGGAAGACGCCTGCGGATACGGAAACGAAGCCACCGAAAGGCAAAGCGGCATGAAGTCGTCGATCCCAAGCCGTCGAATCGCCCCGCAGCCATAGCGGCACGGGAAATTTATCGCGGCTTTTGCGAGCGGGCCTGCGTTCGCTTCGGCCGCAACGGCGGCGCGTGCCCTGTCGATTCGCGCACGACGAGCGCCATCCCAGGCACGACATGCGCGGCGCGAGCCGGCCTCGCGCCTTCCACCATCTCGAGCGCGAGCGCGATGGAGCGCGCCGCGATCTCCGCTATGGGCAGCCGCACCGTAGTCAACGCCGGGCGAAATTGATGGGCAAGCGCAATATCGGTGAATCCGATGATCGACAGATCGTCGGGCACGCGTTTGCCCAGATCCGCGGCCGCCTGCATTGCGCCGATGGCCATCAGGTCGTTCGTCGCGAAGATCGATGTCAAGGTTCGATCGGAACGCAACAGTTTCGTGGCCGCCTCGTATCCGCTTTCGATCGAATCGTGCGCATGCGCGACGACAACTGCGTTTTCGCCGTGGCCGTGTTTCGCAAGCGCATCGGTAAAGCCGCGAAGCCGCACCGTCTGCGGGCCGCCCGAGCCCGCGCCGACCAGCGCACCGAACTTGCGGTGCCCGAGCTCCGAGAGGTGCGCGGCCGCGAGTGCGCCGGCCGCCGCAAAATCGATGGTGACGCAAGGCAGCGCGCGTGAAGCGTGGACGTGCTCCCACATGCAGAGCACGACGGCCGCCCTTTTGCCCGCAATCTCCGTCAGTTCGCGCTCGCTCAGATCCGTGTTCATGACGATGACGCCGGCCGCGAGCGAACCTGCTATCTGCTCCAGATAGGCACGCGTAATGGCAGGATCGTCATCCGTGTTGCATACGAGCAGAAAGTGGCCGCGCTTACGCGCTTCGCGTTCCGCCGCGCGCACGAACTCCGGGTAAAACGGGTTCGTGATGTTCGAAAGCATCAGCGCGAGCGTCGACGTACGGCCGCGCGCGAGCGCGCGGGCCGTCAGGTTCGGCCGATAACCGAGCTCGCGGATGGCCGCAAGCACCCGCTCCACCGTTTCCGGCTTCACCTTGTGAGGATTGCGTAATACGTTGGAAACGGTGGCCCCCGTCACCTTCGCTCGCCTCGCCACTTCGGCAAGTGTGACCAAATTCTGTTCCCCCGATTCGAGCGGCCAGGCGCTGCCCGTAGCCCGAGCTCATTTTCCCAGATGGTGGGATGCACTCCCAAACGTTGCACGACCGAATTCGGTGCGCTAACTTCCGTCCCATCAGAAGCGCACCAAGGAGACGACATGGTACGACCGACCGCGCCAATTTGGCGATAAAAATTTAAGCGCTTAAATTTCAGGCCGTTCCAAACAGCCGTTCGCATTACACCAAACAAAGGAGACAACGATGAAACTCAACGTCCGCGCACTCGCGCTGGCCTCTTTGAGCTGCGTGACTTTGGCAGCGGCATCTTCGGCCTGGTCCGGAACGCTGAATATCACGGTATCCGCGCGCGGCAATCAGCGCGCCACCTGGCAAAACGCATTCGATCAGTTCAAGAAGGCGAATCCGGATGTCGATCTGAAGATCAGCTATGTCGGGGAAGAGGCTTACAAGGTGCAGATGTCGGGCTGGCTCGCCACCGATCCGCCCGATGTGCTCAGTTGGCACAACGGCGAACGGATGGCCTATTTCGCCCGGCGCAACCTGCTCGAAGACTTGAGCAGCGATTGGCAAAAGAACGGCTGGAACCAGACTTACGCTTCGGTGAAGTCATCGTCGACTTACGCCGGCAAGCAGTACAGCGTACCCCTCGGATACGACGCATATGGGTTCTTCTACCGCAAGGACCTGTTCCAGAAGGCCGGAATTTCCGGCGAACCTGCGACTTGGCAGCAGTTCCTCGACGACTGCAGGAAGCTGAAGGCCGCCGGTATCGCGCCGATCGCGGTGCCGGCGCGCGATTCGTGGACGCTTGCCGCCTGGTTCGACTACCTCGACCTGCGCATCAACGGCTACGCATTCCACCAACAACTGATGGCGGGCGACGTCGCATACACGGACCCGCGCGTGAAGCATGTCTATGAAGCATGGAAAACGCTCATCGACGACAAGTACTTCATCGAGAACGCGCTCTCGTACGATGTCGATTCGATCAGTCCGATGCTCGTGAACGGTCAGGCCGCGATGATGCTGATGGGCACGTTCTTCTCGGCCGCATTGCCTTCGGCGACGCGCCAGGAAATGGGTTATTTCCGCTTCCCCGTCATCGACGCTTCCGTTCCGTTGGCCGAGGACGGTCCCGTCAATGTGCTGATCGTCCCTGCCAAGGCAAAAAACAAAACCGATGCTCGGCGCCTCATCGCGTTCATGGGCCAACCGGAGATCAACGGCGAGCTCGCGAAGGGCTGGGGAACGTTGCCGTCCAACAACAAGGCTCCCGAGCCGCAGGACCCGATATCGAAGGTCGGTTTCCAGACCCTTTCGAGTACCCCGGGCGGCATCGCGCAATTTTACGATCGCGACATGACGAAGGAAATGGCCGACGAGGGCATGAAGGCGATGCAGCAGTTCTTCTCCGATCCGACCCAGCTCGATGCGATTTTGCAGCGCCTCGAGTCCACGCGTAAGCGGATCTACAAGAAGTAGGCAATGCGAGCAGGCGGAGCCGGTGCTCGCCACCGCCCCCGCCCTGCATGCAGGAGTGTCGCTCGATGTCCATTTCCATTACTCCACGAGCGTCGCGTCGCATAGCGCGGCCGGCGACGAACAATCCGTCGCCGCTCGTCAAGCGGCGCACGCGCGCGGCACTTTGCTTCCTGCTTCCGGGCCTCGCGCTCTTCACGGTGTTCGTCATCTACCCGATCGCGAGCAGCATCGTCCTCAGCTTTCATCACTGGGACGGCATGACCGCGAAGACGTTCGCAGGTCTCGACAACTATCGGGAGCTCATCGCATCTGACACGTTCTACACCGCTCTCAAGAACAATCTGACCTGGCTCGCGCTGTTTCTGCTTGCCCCGCCCGCCGGATTGGCGCTCGCGCTTTACCTGAATCAGAACGTCACCGGCATCCGCCTCGTGAAGTCGTTGTTCTTCGCTCCGTTCGTCCTGCCCGGCGTGGTGGTGGGTCTCGTCTTTTCGTGGTTCTACGACCCGACCTTCGGCTTGTTGAAGCTCATCGTCGGTCACGGCATCCCGGTGCTCGGCGATCCGCGCTACGTGACCTTCGGAATCATTTTTGCCGCGCTTTGGCCGCAAATTCCGTTCTGCATGATCCTCTATCTGACCGGACTCACGGGCATCAATCCCGAAATCGTCGAAGCGGCCCGCATGGAGGGCGCGGGCGGCTGGGCATTGCTTTGGCACGTGATCCTGCCGCAGTTGCGGCCCGCCACGTTCATGGCGTTCGTGCTGACCGTCATCGGCGCACTGCGCAGCTTCGACCTCATTTCGGTGATGAGCGGCGGCGGTCCGTTCGACAGCTCGACGGTGCTCGCCTATTTCATGTACGACCAAGCGATCAAGTACTACCGCGAGGGCTATTCGGCCGCGATCGCGGTCGTGCTGTTCGCGATCATGCTCGTTTATATCGCGTGGCAATTGCGCCGCCTCATGCGCACCGATTCCTGAACAGATCCTGGGGAGCGTTCGATGTATCCGATGCCTATCGCCCGGTGGCGGCCCCTACCGCGCCTGCTCTATTGCGTCTCGCTGCCTGTCGCGCTCCTTTTATGGCTCGTGCCGCTGCTCGCCGTACTCGTCACCTCCGTGCGCTCGACCGACGAATTGCTGGCCGGCCACTACTGGACATGGCCCAGACACTTCGCGCTCTTCGAAAACTACGGCACGGCACTCACGCAGACGCCGATGCTGCATTACTTCTGGAACAGCTGCCTGATCACGCTGCCGGCCATGGCGATTTCGATCGCGCTCGCCTCGATGGCCGGTCATGCGCTGGCCAGCTATCGCTTTAGAGGAAATGCGGTGCTGCTCGGCCTATTCGTCGCCGGCAACTTCGTGCCGATTCAGATCCTGATGATTCCCGTGCGCGAATTGATGCTCGGACTCAACATTTACAACACGGTCTGGGCGCTCGTCATTTTCCACGCCGCGTTCCAGACGGGCTTTTGCACACTGTTCATGCGCAATTTCATCCGCGAGCTTCCCTACGAACTCATCGAAGCCGCGCGCATCGAAGGGGCGAGCGAGTGGACGATCTACGCACGCGTCGTGCTGCCGCTCGTGCGGCCGGCGCTCGCCGCGCTCGCCATTCTGGTCTTCACCTTCGTCTGGAACGACTACTTCTGGGCGCTCTGCCTCACACAAGGCGACGAAGCAGCTCCCATTACCGTCGGCGTAGCGGCGCTCAGGGGGCAGTGGACCACCGCATGGAATCTCGTGTCGGCCGGCTCGGTGCTCGCCGCCATGCCCTCCGTCCTGATGTTCTTCGCCATGCAGAAACACTTCGTTGCCGGCCTGACGTTCGGCGCAACGAAGGGTTAGCGCACCGCCAGCTCGCGCGTCGACCATTTTTCACAAACGAATCGAGGAACGCTCAATGCAGCTTGGCGTCTGTTACTACCCGGAACATTGGCCCGAGCACCAGTGGGAAAGCGATGCGCGCCGCATGGCGGAGATGGGCATCGCACGTGTTCGCATCGCGGAATTCGCATGGAGCCGGATCGAGCCCGAGCCGGGTCGCTACGAATGGGCTTGGCTCGACAATGCCATCGCCACACTGGCGCGCCACGGGTTGACCCTCGTCATCGGCACACCGACCGCGGCGCCGCCCAAGTGGCTCGTCGACCTGCATCCCGAGATACTTCCGGTTGCAAGCGACGGCACCACGATGCAATTCGGCTCGCGTCGCCACTATGACATTTCGAGCCCCGTCTATCGCGATCACTGTGCGCGGATCGTCGGCGAGATGGTGCGCCGTTACGGCGCGCACCCGGCTGTCGTCGCGTGGCAAACCGATAACGAAATCGGCTGCCACGATACGCTGCCCTCGTATACGCGAGCCGCATTGCTTCGCTTTCGACGCTGGCTCGCCACGCGCTATGAAAACATCGGCGCACTGAACGAGGCGTGGGGCAACGTTTTCTGGAGCATGGAATACCGCAGCTTCGACGAGATCGAACTGCCGGTCCGAACCCCGACCGATGCCAACCCTGCCCATGTGCTCGATTTCCGACGCTTTCAGTCCGACGAGGTCGCGAGCTTTCATGCGTTGCAAGCCAAGCTGATTCGCGCGCATTCGCCAGGACGCGACGTGCTCCACAATTTCATGGGGTTTTACGCCGCATTCGATCACTATGCATTCGCGCGCAACGGACTCGACGTGGCTGCGTGGGACAGCTATCCGGTACCGCGCACCGAAGTCCTGCCGCTTCCCGAAGCGGACAAGCACCGCTGGGCACGCACCGGGCATCCCGACGTTTCGGCATTCAGCCACGATCTCTACCGCGGCGTGGGCAACGGGCGCATGTGGGTCATGGAGCAGCAGGCTGGACCCGTCAATTGGGCGCCATGGAACCCGGTGCCCGAACCTGGCATCGTGCGGCTTTGGACGTGGGAGGCGTTCGCGCATGGCGCCGAGCTCGTGTCGTACTTCCGCTGGCGGCAGTGTCCCTACGCGCAAGAGCAGATGCATTCCGGCCTCCATACACCTGACGACGCGCTCTCGGCCGGCGGCCGCGAAGTCGGGCAAGTCGGCGCTGAGCTACGCCGGCTCGCCGCTTCGCTCGGCCAAAGCAGTTCAAAAGCTCACGTTGCGCTGCTATTCGACTATGAGGCCGATTGGCTCATCGCAACGCAGCGGCACGGCGTCGACATCGACTATCAGCATCTGGTTTTCGAGTGGTATAGCGCACTGCGTGAATGCGGGCTCGATGTCGATATCGTATCGGCGCGCGCCGATGTCAGCGGCTATGCGCTCGTCGTCGCACCGACGCTGCCGATTCTGCCCGAGCACGTCGTCGAACAGATTCGTAAAGGATCGAACCACTGGCTCTTTGGACCGCGCACCGGCGCGAAGTCCGAGACGTTTTCGATCGTGCCGCAGTTGCCACCGGGCAAGCTTCAGGAAGTGCTGCCGATGCGCATCGTTGCCGCCGAGTCGTTGCGGCCCTCGTTGCGTCCGACGCTGCGCTTGGACGGCGTCACCGGATCGGCACTGCGATGGCGGGACCATGCGGAACCCGGTGAGCAAACGGAAACGATCGCCCGCTTCGACGATGGCGTGCCCGCCATCCTTCGACACGGCCGGGTGACGTTTGCGACAGCCGGATTCGATCGTGCCCTGCTGGGCGCCTTGATGACGCGCTGCGCGCGCGATGCCGGCCTCGACGCAGCGGCGTTGCCCGAAGGCCTGCGGCTGCGCAGGCGCGGTGCGCTGCGCTTCGCCGTCAACTATGGGGCCGAGCCGCGCCCGGTCCCGGCGCCGCCCAACGCGACGTTCGTGCTGGGCGGGCCCATCGTCGGGCCAGTGGACGTGGCCGCATGGCTCGAAGGCTGAGCGGTGCGGCAATCAAGCGGTCGCCTCATCGCTCGCACTGCCTCCGAATATCAGAGATAGCTGCAGACATAGTCGAGCGTTTCGACCACCTCGATATCGAAGCGGCTCTTGCCCGGCACCGAAAACGATTCGCCCGCCCCGTACGTCTTCCACTCGTCGCTTCCTTCGAGACGAATACGGCACTGGCCCGCCTGCACCTCCATGAGTTCGGGCGCATCGGTACCGAAGTTGAGCGTGCCGGGCAAAATGACGCCGAGCGTCTTGCGCGAGCCGTCCGCGAACAGCACCGTGTGCGACACGCATTTGCCGTCGAAGTAAACGTTGGCTCGTTTGACGATGGAAACTTGATCGAATTGCGTTGCAGCCGTCATAGGGCTTCCCTCTTGGCGTTGTGAGTGTATGGGCCGCCGCGGCATGACGATCATGCGCAACGGTCCCGGTTGCGCCGGCTTGACCGCCAGCGCGCACGACGGCAATCATACGATACGGCGCGGGGCGTTCAGCGAAATACCTTGACAGAGGCATACGTCAAGCGTAGGGTGAGGGCCGAAGTCTTCAAGAAGCGTGATTGCTGTTCATCATTGACCGCGGAACGCGGTATTCGTTGTCCTCTCCCTCCTTGATTCTTTTCCCCGCGTCGATTTCGCGACGCATCTCTACATTTGTCCATTATCAGGAGAACTTTTATGGATACCGGTACCGTCAAGTGGTTCAACGACAGCAAGGGTTTTGGCTTCATCACGCCTGACAACGGCGGCGACGACCTCTTCGCGCATTTCTCGGAAATTCGCGGCGATGGTTTCAAAACGCTCGCCGAAGGCCAAAAGGTCAGCTTCGAGACGAAGCGTGGCCCCAAAGGCATGCAAGCCTCGAACATCTCGCCTCTGTAAATAGGCAGGGTGCTTCACAGCACCCGCTGCGCCCGCCAAATCGCGCGCAAAACTTGCCGAACCCGCTTCCCGTCAGGGATCCGGGATTCGGCGTGTCGTCGTGTTCGCGATGGCTCACTCACGGAGAAATGGATTTGGCAAAAGAAGAATTGCTCGAACTCGACGGTGTGGTGGACGAAGTGCTGCCCGATAGCAGATTTCGCGTCACACTCGAAAACGGCGCGGTAGTCGGGGCGTACGCCTCGGGTCGCATGCGTCGGCACCATATCCGCATCCTTGCGGGCGATCGCGTCCGCCTCGAATTGTCGGTCTACGACCTGACCAAAGGGCGCATCAATTTCCGGCACAAAGACGAACGTGCGTCGGCCAGTGCCCCCCGGAGTCGGTTTGCACGGCGCTGACGCGTCGAAATAAAAATAGCTTGGCATGTCCCGAGCCATCGGCTTGCAACGGACGACGCGACTCAATCGCCCTTTCTGAATCCGCTAGGCGTGGTGCCTGTCAGGCGCTTGAAGAAGCGCGTAAAGTACGCGGGTTCCGAGAACCCGAGCAAATCGGCGATCTGACTCACGCTCAGCGTCGTATAGATCAGATTCCGCTTGGCCTCGAGCAGCAGCCGCTGATGCACGATCGAAAGCGCGCTCTGGCCGGCCAGGCGCTGACAAACCGCATTCAGATGGACAGCCGTGATCCCTAGCGACGACGCATACTCGCTGATCGGCCGTTGCTCGCGATAGCGCTGCTCGAGCAGCTTTGAAAACGCCTTCAGGTGGGTATGTCCGCGATCCAACCGTTCGTTGGCCACTTCGCGCTGACGATCCTGGCGGCTAGCCCATACCATCAATGCGCTCACGAGCGAGCGCAGCAGCAAATCTCGCGAAGGCGCCGGATTGCGGTATTCGCGGTTCAATGCCGCGCAGAGCATATCCAGGTATTTCCGATCCGCGCCTGCCGGATAGCAGGCGGGATACTGCAGCACGGGGCGCGGCGCGTCGATCTGTTCTTGAAGCCAGTTCACGAGCGGTGCTGCGATCGTGATGACGAATCCATCTACGTCCGGACTGAACCTGAAGCCATGCACGCATAGCGGCGGCACGATCTGGATCGCTGGCCGCTTGATTTCCGTGCGCTCGCCTTCGATATCGATCTGAGCCGTTCCTCTGCGGACGTAGAGAAGTTGCGCGAGGTCGGAATGACGGTGCTCGCGAATCTCCCAGTCATACAGGCTGCTGCGCTCCGGGATCGACTCGCAGTGAAGCAGGTCCGGCGTGCGCCAGTCATGACCTTCCCCATAGAGCTTGAAGATCGGAATGTCGTGCAAGGTCGAATGCTTCATGCCTGATCGCGTCCGGCGGTGTCGGCGCCGCTCCCGTTGCGCCTGTTTTCGACAATCCAATCAGTGCGCAAGGGCCTGCGCGCGATCGCCGCTCGGACCCTTGCTCCCTTGCTGAGGATGGACTGCCTGCTTCACGAGCAGCGCCACGGCGGAAATGATGCCGCCCACGGCCAGGACTGCGAAGATGCCCGCAAAGCTGAAGTGCAGACGTGTCAGCTCGGCTACGAGAAAAGAGCCGGCGATTCCGCCGAATCGGCCAATGCCGAGCATCCAGGCAACGCCCGTACCGCGTCCGGCGGTCGGATAGAAGGCAGCCGCGAGCGCCGGCAGCGACGACTGAGCTGTATTCATCAATACACCGGCGATGAATACCAACAGCACGAGGCCGCCGATATTGCCGGCCGTCTGGCCGATCATGAAAACACTGACGGCCGTCAGTGCAAAGCAGGCCGCGACGATCCGGTTTCCGTTACGCCGATCCATCAGCGCGCCTGACAGCACGGCACCGATGCCGCCGAGCGGGAACAATGCGGAGATCAGCGTGGCTCGCTGCGGCGCAAGCCCTGCATCCTTGAGCAGGATCGGCATCCAATTGATTGCCGCATAGAAAATCACGAGTCCCATGAAATAGGCGATCCACAGCATGATGGAGCCGAAGATGTACGAACGGGACAGTACGACACCGATCCCATTGCCATGATGCGCGGGAGCCGCCTCGCCCAACGTGAAGTCATGGACCGCATCCGCATCCTGCGAAATGCGCCGCAGTGCGGCGCGGATCTTCTCCTTGGATTGCGCACGCAGCACCATGAAGCGGACGGATTCGGGCAAAGCAGCGGCCATGACCAGCAAGAGCGCCAGCGGCACGAGGCCGCCCAGGACGAGCACGCTGCGCCAGCCGTAATGCGGAATGATCCAGGCGGCCAGGAAGCCACCCAACGCCGCGCCCAAAGGGAAGCCGCAGAACATGAGGTTGGTCAGTGTGGAGCGACGCGAATCGGGGCAATACTCGCTCATCATGGTGACCGCGTTCGGCATGGCAGCCCCGAGGCCGATGCCGGTTATGAAGCGCAGGATCGTCAACTGACTCAGGTCACCGGCAAAGGCCGATATCAGGCAGGCCACGCCGAAGATGGCGACGGAACCGATCAATAGCTTGCGTCGGCCGAGCCGGTCGGACAAAGGGCCGGCCACGATCGCGCCGAAGGCCAGACCGAACAATGCGGCGCTCAAGACTGGCGCAAGGGAGGGCTTGGTCAGATGCCATTCGCCGAGCAGCGAAGGGGCGATGAAACCGATCGAGGCGGTATCGAAGCCGTCGAGCAGCACGATGACGAAACACATGGAAAAAATCAGCCACTGGAACTTCGAAAAGCGCCGAGCGTTGATGAAATCCTGAATGTCGACGGCGTGGGCAACTGTCATCGTCTTCCTCCATGTCTTGTCTTATGTTTTCTGACCGGGGTGACGAAGTTGCGCGTTAGGCAGTCCTGATGCGATCCGTCGAACGGGCCCGGCCAGTGTGGTCGAGCCATTGTAGAGGGAAGGCACGCAGCCGACTTGCAAAAAGATCCAGAAAAATTGGACTATTCCAATAACGAGGGATTTCCCGATGAGCCGGCCGGGCGCCGGGTTGGATACCCATCTCGTCGGCGTCCGAGGGTGCGGTTTTACTTCACATGGACCTTGATCGTCTGGCTCCATTCCGGTCCGTATGATCGATGTGCGCCATCGGCGAACTGCAACGTGAGCGTATGGTCGCCCGGCGGCAGCGTCAGTTCGGCTTCGGTTTGGCCTTTACCATAATGAATGGCGTGATCGTTCGCAGGTATCACGTCTCCTTTCGCAAGCGGCTTGCCGTCGATGAGGACATGGTGATGCCCCGCCCCTTCGATCACTTCGCCCGCGGGCGCGACGCGCATTCCGCTGACGGCGAATTTGACGCGCACGGGATTGCTCACTGTCGCGCCATCGGCAGGCTCGACAAAACTGACGCCCGCGGCCGCCTGCACGCTCATCGAGCCGGTGGACACGCTCGCGCATATCGCCAAATTGAGAAGAAGCTTTGCGAATCGTCGAATCATGGGGACTAGCTCCTGGAAGGATGAAAACTCCGTAAATCGGCGCGCACGTTCGCCGCTGCAAACCGAACGCATAACGTTGCTGCGTACTTGCAAAACACAGCCGGCACCGACTTTATTCCGCGACTACGAAAGCGCGCATGGGCGACCGCGCGCTATGCGCGCCGCTATGGGTCTTTGTACAGGAAGTGCAGAAAGGTTTCCGGTCGGGATCGACACGACAACGGACCTATCGCCAGAACTCACGCCCGCTCACCGATCGCCATCGCCGGGCGCTTACACGCCGGCACTCCCGTAGAGCTGAGGCGCCAACTCCGGAGTACGACCCTGTGCGATCTGCGTGCCGAGCCGCGCGAGATCGATGCTGTCGTTTTTCGCAACGAGGACATACGCGAGACGATCGCGCCGCCAGGTGATGGCGTCCATGCCGCCCACCTGCTCCGCATGCGCCGGCTCGTCGGGTCCTGTTTCGGCAATCGCGCACAGCGCGACGGGATCGCCCCGCTCGGGCAGATAAACGATCTGCACCAGCGGTTGGCCGGCATAGTTCAATCGCTGTACGCGTTTGAACGTGAGACCGGCCGCACGCAGATCGGGAATGCTGAGCGTCGGCATACCGTCGACGCGGCGGATCTGATCCACCGTCCGCGCGGTGGCATTGCGGTCCGTAACGAGATCGGCGAGCGTCTTGCGCGAGTAAAGCACCTGATAATCGACGACAGCTTTGACCCATGGCGAAACTTGCGAGTCCCTCGTATCGGCGGCGGCCAGCAGCGAGCCAGTCGTGACCGGCGGAAGGTATCTGAACACGATACCCGCGCTGAATGCACCGGCAACGAACGCGACGGCGAGCCAGGGCAGCATCATGCGTTGGCGGCCACCCGGGGCATTCGAGGCAAGCCGCTCGACGTTCGAGCGAAGCTGCGCCGGGACGTCGGGCAGCACTTGATGTTCGAACGCAGCCTGAAACGGCAAAGCGGAAGCGCGCATGATGACGAGTTGCTCGGCCAGATCCGGCGACTGTTCGAGCGCGGCCTCGACCTCGGCCCGCACTTCGGGACTGGCCGTGCCGTCGACATACTCCATCAGCACGATCTCGTCGACGCTCATGATTGAGGTTCTCCTGTCATCGTTTGCGCCAACCCCGCGCATTCGATTTCCGCAAACGTCATACCACCCTCGGATCGCGCATATTGCCGGCTTGCCGGTTGGCGGGAGCGCGAACCGCCCGGCGGCCGTCGTTGTGGAAACGCTGCCCGATCGTAAGCCGGGCGCGGGCGAGCCGGCTCATGACGGTCCCTATCGGAATGCCAAGTGTGTCCGCCGCTTCCTGGTAGCTTAGTCCTTCGCTCGCAACAAGCAACATCACCACGCGCTGTGCATCCGGCAATTCATCCACCGCTTTCATGATTTCCCAATGCAGCACTTTCAGCTCGGGATTGGAACCGGCCGGGGTCGCAATGGTATCGACCAACTCCTCGCTCCATTCGAGACTGGCGCGGCTGCGAATCTGGCGCGCTCGCACCTCGTTCAACCAGACGGAATGCATGATCGAAAACGTCCAGCTCAGCGCCGACGTGCCCGGCTGCAATTGGTGTCGCCGCTCGAGCGCGCGCACGCAAGCCCGCTGGACGAGATCTTCGGCGTCTTCCTTGTTGCGGGCAAGCCGCAGTCCGAACCGCCACAATCGCGGCAACAGGCTCGGTAAAATTTCTGCTAGATCGTCCACCTGATTCATCGATTCGCACCGTTTTACCTGAAGCACCTCGTTGAAGTCGCGCTGCATCCGAAGTGTGTCACGTTAGCGGCCCCATGATCTACGCAAACCAGAAGTGGAACTACGGAAAAGCGAAGCACGCACACCCTTCCCATTCAAACATTGCCGATATCTACTAAAAGCCGTAGTGACGGATTGGCGCCCGCTCAGCTCGGCGCTGAAGAATGCGCCGAGCATTTATCATTGCTCGCGTCGAATGGCGCGGCGGCGACGGTCCCCACTATTGTCGCCGCCGAATCAAAGATATGGACATCACCCCAAAAGCAATCGCGAATACGAGAGGAGTGGCTCATGGAACATGGCATCGACGAACGCAGGCGTTGGCTCGCGCTGATCCTGCTCTGTTTCGGCGTGCTGATGATCGTACTCGATACGACCATCGTGAACGTCGCCTTGCCGTCCATCCGCGCGGATCTCGGGTTCACCGAAACGTCGCTCGTATGGGTGGTCAATGCGTACATGCTCACGTTCGGCGGTTTTCTACTGTTGGGCGGCCGCCTCGGCGATCTGTTCGGACACCGGAGGCTGTTCCTGCTAGGCATCGCGCTTTTTACGCTGGCGTCCACCGGATGCGGGCTCGCTTATTCGCAAGGCCTGCTGGTCGCTGCGCGCGCGGTGCAAGGTGTGGCCGGAGCGGTGGTCTCCGCCGTCTCGCTGTCGCTGATCATGAATCTGTTCACCTCGCCGGGCGATCGCGCGAAAGCGATGGGCGTCTATGGCTTCGTCTGCGCGAGCGGCGGCAGTATCGGCGTGCTGCTTGGCGGTCTGCTGACGAGCACGCTCAGCTGGCACTGGATATTTCTGGTCAACGTCCCGATCGGTGTCGGCGTCTATGTGGCATGCCTGGCGCTGCTGCCGGCCGCCAAGCCGTTGGCTGAGCGCGGCAAACTCGATGTGGCGGGCGCGCTCGCCGTCACGACCTCGTTGATGTTCGCGGTCTATGCGATCGTGCATGGCAACGAAGCGGGCTGGACGTCCGTACCGACTCTTGCACAGCTCGGCCTCGCCATCGGCTTGATGGTCGTTTTTCTGATCGTCGAATCGCGCGTGTCACATCCGCTCATGCCGCTTCGGATGTTCGCGTTGCGCAATGTGGCGACCGCCAACGTGGTAGGCGTGCTCTGGGCCGCGGCGATGTTCGCATGGTTCTTCATCTCGGCGCTCTATCTCCAGCGGGTGCTCGGCTACAGCGCCATGAAAGTCGGCCTGGCGTTCCTGCCGGCCAATATCATCATGGCCGTCTTTTCCCTCGGGCTATCGGCGAAGCTCGTCATGCGCTTCGGTATTCGCGCCCCGTTGTGCATCGGTCTTCTCGTCGCGGCGCTCGGCCTTGCGTCGTTTGCGCGCGCACCCGTGGACGGCAGCTTTGCGTTACACGTGCTGCCGGGCATGATCCTGCTGGGCCTCGGCGCCGGTGTGGCGTTCAACCCGGTTCTGCTGGCCGCCATGAGCGATGTGGCGCCCGACGAGTCGGGTCTAGCCTCCGGCGTGGTCAACACGTCGTTCATGATGGGGGGCGCGCTGGGGTTGGCGATTCTCGCCAGCCTGGCGGCTGCGCGCAGCGATCGGCTTGCCGCCGCGGGTGCGGACCTCAACCGCGCGCTCAACGGCGGTTACCATCTCGCGTTCTTGCTCGGCGCGATTGCCGCCACGATCGCCGCGGTGTTGGCCGGCGCGTTCGTGCGGACGCGGCCTCCTGAAGCGGCAGGTCATCCGGACGAGACCGCCCAATCTGTTTCCAGCGCGAGCCGGTAGCGCCGCGGCGCTCGAGATCTTGAAGGTGTCTACAGTAGTCGAGTCGACGGGATTTGAAAGAATGCCACGACCTCGCTCAGTTGGCGCCCCTGCTCGTGTAGCGAAGTCGAGGCAGCCGCGGCCTCTTCGACGAGCGCCGCGTTTTGCTGCGTCGTCTGATCCATCTGGGCCACCGCTATATTGACCTGCTCGATGCCACGGCTTTGCTCTGCCGATGCCGCTGCAATTTCATTCATGATGTCGCGCACCGCCGTGATCGCTCGCGTGACCTCATCCATCGTCTCGCCAGCTTCCGATGCCAGTCGTGCACCATCGTCGACTTTCGCGACGGACGTGGCGATGAGCTCCTTGATTTCCTTGGCGGCGCCAGCCGAACGCTGGGCCAGATTGCGCACCTCTGACGCCACGACAGCGAAACCGCGCCCTTGATCCCCGGCGCGCGCAGCCTCCACTGCCGCATTCAACGCGAGAATGTTCGTCTGAAACGCGATCCCTTCGATGATCCCGGTGATGTCCGCGATCTTGCCCGAGCGCTCGCTGATCTCGCCCATGGTATTCACGACGTTGCCCACCACGGCGCTGCCTTTGAGCGCAACCTCGGCCGCATTGCCGGCCATTGCGGTGCCTTGTTGGGCATTGTCCGCATTGCGCCGAATCACCGCGGCGAGTTCCTCCATGCTGGAGGCGGTCTGCTCGAGCGAGCTCGCCTGCTCCTCCGTGCGCGACGAGAGATCCTGATTGCCCGCGGCGATCTGGCTGGTCGCCGTCGCCAAGCCATCGGCGCCGCGACGTACCTGACCCACGACTCGGAGAAGCGACCCGGTCATATCGCCGAGCGCGCTTAGGAGCCTGCCTGTCTCGTCGGCGCGATCGGTGACGATCGCTTGCGTGAGATCGCCACGCGCTACCGCCTCGGCGGCCGATACGGCTGCGCCGATCGGAACGGTAATGCCCCGGGCGATGAAAAACGCCAACAGGATGGCCAACACCAAGGCCGCGATGGTCACCCCGATGATCGTGCGTTGCGCGAACAAGGCGGCTTCTGTGATCGAAGCCCCCTTTTCATGCGTGCGTGCGGTCCCGATGGCGATCAAAGCATCGAGGGCACGGCCGATGGGCTTGTCCGCTCCCGCGACGTTACGGTCGCGCGATTCGATCGAAGCACCTGACGCGATCAGCGGATCGAGGGCCACGAGCGTCGCACGGTAAGCGGCCGTTGCCGCAATCAGCGTGTCGACACCCGCCGACTCGGCAGGCCCAAATGAACCCAAGCGCAATGACGTTCGCGCCGAGTTATCGATCTCGTCCAGGCTCGCGAGGAACTTCGCGCGATACGCACCGCCGCGAAGGACGTAATCCTTGTAGCTGTGCACCGCCTCGCCGAACATGTCTTTCGCGTGCTCGAGCAAGCGGAGTTTCGCGACTGTGACCGATTCGTACTCCTGCCATTCCCCACTGATGGCGGACAACCGTCCATACGCCACGACACCAAGCACCGCTGTCAGCAAAGCGGCGATGAAAAAGGCGATGGCCAGACGAGCGCCAATGCGCAGATCACGGAAACGGGGCAGCATAGGGTAATTCCTTCTTCGGAGCTCGGCCAAGGGGAGGCGCCATCTCGCAGCCCAATTACAGGGAACGAACGCGGGCGACGCTGTCTGATCAACGGCAGCCGTAAAACTTTCTGAACCCCTCGATGCCCCGCGTTTTCCCAGCCCCTTCAGTCTCCAGATTCGAGCCATCGCCTCCCATGGCTCGGATTAGCCCTGAATTCGGCCTCTTTTTATCGAATCGAAGCCCGCGTTGCGCGCGCAGACTGCCAATCATCGACAGACCGGATGGCTGACAAGCCCGATACCCGGTCGCGATCTTCGACACTCTGGGAGGCCGACATGAGCGCTTTCGCGACAATTCTCTCCATCTGGTTCATGGTCGCAACCTGCGCGATCCTGTTCATCCGCGGCGCGAGCCCGCGTGTCGCAACGAGGCTCGAGCGCAGCAAGGTGACGGTCGAGGCCCATCCGTACCGACGCCGGTAGTCTTCCGCCGATGCCCGCCGGACGCCGTTGAGCGCAGGATTGCGCGCGGATGTGCAGGCTGGCGGCAGTCGCCGCCGTTCGAAACGGCCACGAGGAAACGGTACACTGGCGCACCCGGCTACCGATTCCTCACGATGTTCGCCTCGCTCAATCATCCGCTTAGAGATCCGCTTTCCAAGGAACTTCACGCACGCCCCTTCCTGCGGATTACCGGCCCGGCGTCACTGAGCCATCTCGCCATCTATTCCGAGCACGACGAAGACATCCACGGCCGCTTGCTGGCGGCGTTGGCCGCCGCGATGGAACTTCCGGCGCCTTCTGCCCAGCACAATCATTACGCGGCGGGAAAAGGCGACTGGCAAGTCAAGTGGGAAAAGCACACCGAGTTTTCCACCTTCACCTTCGTGCGCACGGCCGCACAGGATCGTCTTTTCGATGGCGCAGCGATGGCGGATATTCCGCGCTCATGGCTCGCACTGCTCGAAAAAAGCGTCTTTGTCGCCGTCCACGCCGAATTGCTCTGCAACGCCGAAGCCGATGCGGCACGCCGTGAAGTCCGGGCGTTACTGCCTGGGCCCGTACTCGTGGGTACCAAGGTTCTTTCGGGCGGTGAAGTCTACTGCGACTGGCTCGTCCACGACGATCACTTCTCTCGCTTCCTGGTACTCGATCTCGGCTTCCGCGAGGCGCAGGCCGGCCGCCTGATCCAGCGGCTTTTCGAAATCGAGACCTATCGGATGATGGCGTTGCTCGCGTTACCGGACGCCCGCCGCCACAGCCAGTTTCTCGGCAAACTCGACGGATCGCTATCGATGCTCATGCGGCGCATGGAGCAGACCGGCCCCGAGCACGACGACGCCTATCTGCTCAGGGAGCTCACCCGCCTGGCCGGCCAGATCGAGGCGCACGCTGGCCTGGAGACGCGCTTCAGCGCGTCCGCGGCCTACGAGAAGCTCGTGCTCGCACGCATTGCCGAACTGCGGGAAGCGCGGATCGAAGGGTTCCCTACGATCGCGGAATTCATGCAGCGCCGGTTATTGCCCGCCATGCAAACGTGCAGTTCCGTATGGTCGAGGCATCAACAGTCCGCCACGCGCGTTGCGCGGGCCGTCGATCTGCTGCGTACGCGCGTCAATCTGGCACAGGAGGAACATACGACTGCGCTGCTCGAAGGCATGAATCGCACCGCACGCACGCAACTGCATCTGCAACATGCGGTGGAGGGCCTCTCCGTGGCGGCCATCTCGTACTACGTCCTCAATCTTTCGGGCGCGGCGCTACGCGCGCTCCACGCGGCACAACTGCCGCTGGACCCCGAGGTGCTGGAAGGCTTGCTCATCGTTCCGGTCGTGGCGGGGGTGCTGTTGTTCACCCGCCGCATCCGTCGTTTGGGCCGCGCAGACTCGCACCGACAGATTAGTTAGGACGCCGCACCTGCCAGCCGCGACAGAATCCGGCTGGCGCCGCGAAATCCATCGCCCGATGCATTGTTCACACGATTACATCCAGTGCACGGCGGCCGGTCCGGAATTGCGTTTTCCCGCAAACCAATTCGCATAAGGTCGAGCCTTGGACGCGGATACCGAGCACCATCGAGCGTAAGCGACGGGGTCGACTTGCATTGGAGGGCGCCTCGAACATGACACGGATTGGAAAGGACCGCTGCGAGAATCGTCCCGACGGCGAGCAGCCAATCGCGGGCGGACACACCTCTTCGAATCCGCCCGAGCCGACGCCCGCAACGCGAAGCCTGCCGCCTGCGCTGCAGCCGCTGAATGCCAGACCGGCGAACGACTCCCCCGTATACCTACATAAGCGAGCGCGGGTAACGCTATCGGACCCGCTCATCGAGACCCCTTACGACAAGTACGCAATTGGCCTGGTCTTTCACGAAGGCCAGTTCAACGGCAGCCGCCCCAATGAACGGCTGGCGTCGCAGTTCATGCCGTCGACGGTACGCGGTGTCTCGCCGTTTTGGGATCTCGACGAGCGAACGATTGCCCAAAAGGGGGGCAGTCTGACGGTATTCGGCGACGTGAGGGGCTCGCCATTCGAAGCACCCGACGGGAAGGTTCGCATCCGCTTGCACTATGGCGACCGGACCAATTTCGAGCGCATGAGCGAACATTTCGGCCAGCCGACCCTGGAGCAGAGAGAGCCCGCTTTCATGCGCAGTTCGTATAGAACGGTACTGATCAAAACAGGCTCGGGCTGGCAGCAGTTCAAATTTTCGATACCGGACAACCCACGTTTCTCCTTCAACGCGCCCCACAAGCGATTGTTGCCGCGGGACGTCGAAGTCGCAGTCCAATTTTCGGCGGCACTGCAAGGCAACCCCTACTATATCCGTGAGCCGGCCGGCATTGCGCTGACATTCGACGATGGGGCTGCACCGATCACCGCGCTTTGGCGCGAAATGCCTGTGGCCAGTCGTGGATTCAAGGATGGCGACTTCGTCGCCCCCGTTCATGTGCTGACGGACCCGGCATTTGCCGATAGCGAGCGAGGACGAACGATTTTCGGTACCGGCGCGCGGGGAGCTACTTCGATCGACGAACTTCAAGGATCGTGGCTCGTTCGCGAGTTGGCGCCGAAGCTCGCGGCTATCCTGATGAACACGCTCACCGACACGCATGCCCATCCGCAATTGCACGAGCAGAATATCGATGTCGTGATTGACGCTTACGGGCGGGTTGTCGACGTCCTCGTGAAGGACCTGAGCGATATTGCCCTCGACTACCGTGCAATTGCAGCGGCTGGACATAGGGAGCGATGGGGCGGTGTGCAGACGAACGACATGGCCTACGCCTCGCCGATGTCCGACCGTCTCCAGTTTCCAAATGGCGAGCGGTACACCGTCGAGCGTTTCTACGAGGCCTTCTTCGGCAGCATCGGAACGCGCCAGGACGAATCGACTGGCCAGCCTCCCGCACCTTCAGCGATTGCGCAACAGGCGACACATATGCTGGCGGACACGATACGGCGCTGGCTTCCCGGAGCATGGCTGCAAGCTCGGGGCCACGGGCCAGCGTACGGACGCGCGTTCGGCGCCAGCGCGGCCACGCCTTACGAACGCATCGCCGCTCTTCGGCAACTGATCGTTGAATATCTCGAGGAAGGCAAGCGGCCGGTCTGACGCCGGCCAGACTAATGCAACGAAAAATCCTCATTACTGTTTGGAATCCCCGCCAGCATTTCCGGTATCGACGCCAGCCGCAGGGCCCATTCCCAGGCGAGCGACACGATTGCTTCGATCGTCCTCACAACTGCTCGCCGCCTACCGAGGCGTTGCGCATCGCCATCACGCGCGGCACGATCTCGTCGAACACCTCGCGCAGCGACGTCGAACCGAAACGGCGTTCGCCCGCGCCGGCTTCGACGTCGATCATGCCGGCGTTATGCGCGTCGTAAAGCTCGACGATCAACGCCACATGCGCGGCGCTCAGTCCCGCACGGGCGAGCGTCTGCTCCCAAGCTTCGCGCGGCACCGCGACGGCATCGATGTGCCGGCCGCTCGCCTGGCCAAGTGTTTGCGCGACCTCGAACGCATTGACGCGGTGCTCGCATTCCACACTCACCACCCGCAATGCCTGCTCGGATTCGTCGAGCAGCAGTTGGGCCGCGACGCGCCCGACATCGGATGCCGCCACCGTCGGAAATTGCTTGCTCAGCGGATGGTGAAAGCTCGGTAGCACCGCTGTTTGCAACGCAAGCGGCATCACGCGCGCCCAGTTATGCATATGCTCGGCCGAACGCAGCATGATCGAGCGCGCCCCAATACCGCGCCACCGCTGCTCCAGTTCGTGAAAGAGGACCGTGATCCCGGTTCCGCGCGGCTTTTCCGCGCCATAGTCCGACAGCGCAAGCACAACGGAAGGTGGCCGCGCACGCAGCGCCGTCTCGACCGCATCGATCGCTCGACGCATCGTATCGGCCGGTTCCCTGTCGCCGCGTGGCACCGGGCAAAGCATCTGCACCGCATACGCACCTTCGAGCGCACGCTGTACCGCGGCGCTATCGGCCAATTCGCACACGACCACGTCGCAGCCCATGCGTGCAAACGCGTTGCCCTGCGCGCGGTCGTGTACCACCGCGCGCACGGGCTTTCCCGCCTCGACGAGCGCCGTTACCGTCGCGCGCCCCACATTTCCCGATGCACCGAAAATGACGAACACGATTTGCTCCGTCCACTAGGATGACGACGATCCTATCGCGGCATCGAAGGTTTCGCGCGCATGCACGGATCGCAATTCGCAGATATGGATGGCGACGATGGGCACCCAGCTGCGCGCCCCACGTTGGGCACGCCGCAGCGGACCCGGTGAAAACGTCGCACAATGTCGACCATTCGAACCGACGCCCAGCCCCTCGATGCCATGAACGCAACGACACGCGATCAACTCCCCCCGCCCCTTGCGCGCTACGTGCTGCGCTCGAGCACCGGCCTGGGATGGACTGGCTTCGGCGCCGAATTGTTGGCGTTCCCCGCCGGGGCCTACCAGGTTCCGGCAAGTACGGCCCACCGCATCGCCTTTCACGTCGGTGCGCCAGTCAAGGCCCGATGCCGCTGCGACGGGAGCCGATGCGCCCGCATCCAGGCGCACGGCGACGCCGATGTCGTTCCCGCCGGGCTCGACGGCGAGTGGATCGACGAGTCCGACAGTACGATCTTGCGCGTCTGGGTGACGGATCGCTTCGCACGGACCACTTTCGATCAGCTTGGCCTCACAGCTTCGCAAGCGCGCATCCGCCCGCAATTCCAATTACGCGATCCGCGCTTGCAGCATCTCGCGTGGGCGCTGCGTGCCGAGCTCGAATCCGATCTGCCCTCCGATCCGCTCTTCGCGGAGAGCCTGTGCACCGCGATGACGGTGCGCCTGGCTGCAGGCGCGCCCGCGCTTGGCGAGCGCAAGCAAACGCTCGGGCCGCGCGCGGCCAGACTCGTTGCAGAGTTCATCGAGAGCCATCTGGACCAGCGTTTGACGCTGTCGGATCTCGCCGCATTGGTCGAACTCAGCGTGCCGCACTTCAAAGTCCTCTTTCGTGAGACGTTTGCGATGCCGGTGCATCGTTACGTCGTTCAACGCCGCGTCGAGCGCGCCCGCGAGTTGATCTTGCAAGGCAAACTGAGCGCCACGCAGATTGCCTTGGAAACCGGTTTCGCGCATCAAAGCCATATGGCGCATTGGATGAGCCGTTTGCTCGGCACCACGCCGCGGCACATGATGCACGCCGCCAAGCAAAGCCACGATGGCGAGCCGTCGGCGCTGATCGAGCGCCGCGCGCGATACGGCTGAGTGCCATATCGGAACGCACGCAATGCCGTCGGCGCGGCAACCGGCACAGGCGGAATTCCTGCGCCGCCACACCCCGGGCTGGCACGTCCCCTGCGGGATGTGGAGCAATCGCTCGGTTTTCTGTCGGGGCACGCCATGACCGCGCTTTCACTTCGCAGAATGTACGATGCCGCGCGGCGGGAAGTCGCCTGCGTCGTCGATGCGGTCGTGCATTTCGGCGAACACCGATGCACGACGATGGCAGCCGGCATCGCCTTTTTTTCGGCCTTTTCGCTGGCGCCGCTACTCGTCATGGTAATCGCCGTCGCAGGCTGGTTTTTCGGCGCCGACGCCATCCGCGGAGAAATCTTCTCGGACGTTCATCAGTTGATCGGCGACGAGGCGGCCGCCGCGGTGCAGATGATCGTCGCCAATGCGCGTACGCACAAAGACAGCGGAGGCTTCGCCGCATTCGTGTCGTTCGTCGCGCTCGCACTCGGCGCGTCGGCGACCTTCGCTTCTCTGAACAGCGCCCTCGCCGTCGTATGGCCGATCGGTGCGACGAGCCGTTTTTCCAGCGTCGTCTCGCTCGTCAAGGTGCGGCTCATTTCATTCGGACTCGTGCTCGGCGTGGCGTTTCTCGCGATCGTTTCGCTCGTGCTCGATACCATCATCACGTTCGTCGGCGAATGGCTCTGGGGCGGTACCTCGTATGCGGCAGTCGGCGACATCCTGCAGTTGACGTTCGGGCTCGTGGTACTCGCGCTGTCGTTCGCAGCGCTGCTCAAATTCCTGCCCGACGCTCGTGTCGAGTGGCGCGATGCCTTGATAGGCGGCGTCGTCTCCGCGTTGCTGTTTTCTGGCGGCAAAAAGCTGTTCGCGCTCTATCTCGCGCATGCCGGAATGGCCAATGCGTTCGGCGCGGCAGGCTCGCTCGCGGCACTGCTCATGTGGCTTTACTTTTCGGCCCTCGTCCTGCTGTTCGGCGCGGAGTTCGCCGCGTCCCGCGATCGCACGAGGCGTGCCGCAAGAGACCAGCTCCGAAAGGAACGGCAGCGTACGGGCCCCGTCCGGCCGGCAGCCGGTAAAACGCTACGCTGATGAATTAACTGTCGCTTTAGCCAGACAATTACGCGCGTTCGATTAATTAAATATCACAACGTGAACTATTCCCGATTTAGGAATAGACAATTTCGCATTACGCAACGATGCACGCCCTGGTGGCTTACCGCGGCCACGTGTCACGGGTGTTTCCTTTTGGAGACACTTTCTTTTTTTCCGGTCACCTTTGTAAGGACATTGCGATATTCTCCGCTTCGCAACAGTCTTCGATAATCATTCGCGTGGAGAAATGATGAAAAAAATCGCATTGTCGACGCTCTCGCTCGCATTGCTCGGCGCCGCGGGTGCTGCTCAAGCTCAGAGCAGCGTGACGCTGTATGGCGTGATCGACACGTCCATCACGTATGTACATCACCAGTCGGGTAGCGACAACGGCTGGAACATGGGCACCGGCAATCTGTCCGGCAGCCGCTGGGGCCTGAAGGGCCAGGAAGATCTGGGCGGCGGACTCGCAACGATTTTCCAATTGGAAAACGGCTTCAACTCCACCACGGGTCAACTGGGTCAAGGTAGCCGCATGTTCGGCCGCCAGGCATTCGTAGGCCTCGAAAGCAAGCAATTCGGTACGGTCACGCTGGGCCGCCAATACGATCCGCTCGTCGACCTGGTGCAAGGCATCACGGCTGACAATTACTTCGGCAGCGTGTTCGCAACGGCAGGCGACGTCGACAACTACGACAACAGCTCGCGTACGAACAACTCGATCAAGTACCTGTCGCCGAACTACGCCGGCTTCCAGGTCGAGGGCATGTACTCGCTGGGCGGTGTCGCCGGCAAGACGGGCTCGGGTCAAACGTGGTCGGTGGCTGCGGCTTACAACAACGGCCCGCTCGGCGTTGCGGCAGGCTACTTCAAGGCTGACAACACGAACGGCGTGCGCACGCCGACGGCATCGGGCGGCGGCTGGAACGGCACGTCGGACGGCACGTTCAACGGCCCGATCAACCTGGGTTACCAGACGGCGAAGTCGATCAATATCGCTCGCGTTGCCGCGCAGTACACGGTGGGTGCGTTCACGGTCGGCGCTGGCTACAGCAATGCGCAATACAAGTCGGACGGCTTGTCGACGTTCGGTTCGACCGAGAAGTACAACACGGGGCAAGGCTTCGTGAACTACCAGTTGACGCCGGCGATGCTGCTGGGCCTCGGCTATAGCTACACGAAGTCGAGCGGCGATACGTCGGCCAAGTACCACCAGGTTTCGCTGGGTGCCGACTACTCGCTCTCGAAGCGCACGGACGTCTACCTCGTTGGCGCATATCAACATGCCAGCGGCCAGACGCGTGACGCGACGGGCACGGCGGTTGTCAACGCGCAAGCGTCGGTGGGTTCGTACGGCTACGCCGGTACGAGCAGCCAGGAACTCGTGGCAGTGGGTCTGCGCCACAAGTTCTGATCGAAGTCGAACGGGGTCGCGGCGAGCGATCGTCAGGACTCCGATGCAATATGAACCGGCCGGGATCGTTCCCGGCCGGTTTTTTGTTTTTTACGGCAGGAGTTATCGCTTTAGCGGTTACTCCTGCCCAATGCAGAGCAAGGCAGGAGTTACCGCTTTAGCGATTACTCCTGCCCAACGCAGAGCAGGGGGCATCGCCAGCAAACACGAAGCAAACAGAAAGCTCGTCGATCGACTTCTGAAAGCTCGGTGCCTCGGTCCCTTAATTTGCGCGTGCTCCAATGCGCCCGTTCCCCCACGATCAGGAGCACGCCCCCATGTTTCGCCGCACGTACTTTCCTGCCCTACTCGCCGCGGTGTCGCTGACCGCGTTTGCCGCGTACGGCGACAACTCTCAGGCACGCCATTGGCACCGGTTCGCCGATACGTTCCCGACCGCTACGCCGATCAAACACCTCGTGGTCATCTACAACGAGAACGTCTCGTTCGACCACTACTTCGCGACCTACCCGCATGCGACGAACCCCGCCGGCGAGCCGGTATTCGTGCCCGCGCCCGGCACGCCGAAGGTCAACGGTCTGAGCGGCGCACTGCTGACGAGCAATCCGAACTCTACGAACACGGCCAACGGCACCGGTGCCGCGAATCCGTTCCGCCTCGACCGCACGCAAGCGGCAACGGCTGACCAGAATCACGCCTACACGGCCGAAGAGCAGGCCTACGACAACGGTGCTGCCGATCTCTTTCCGAAGTACACGGGTAAGGGTTCGAGCGGCGGCGCGGGCGCCTTCGGCACCAAGGGTCAAGTCATGGGCTACTACGACGGCAATACGGTCGCGGCCATGTGGAACTATGCCCAGCGCTTCGCGATGAGCGACAACGCCTATACGGACACTTACGGTCCGTCGACGCCTGGCGCGCTCGAAGCGATCGCGGGCCAGACGAACGGCATGCAGATCGTCAAATCGTCGAGAAACTCGTACTACGTGAACGATACGCAAGGCGGCTTGACGATGATCAACGACGTCGATCCGGCCTATGACCTCTGCTCAAGCGCGACCGATCAGGCCATGATGTCGGGCAGGAATATCGGCGATCTGCTCAATGCGAAGGCGATCCCGTGGGGCGGCTTCATGGGCGGCTTCGACTTGTCGGCAATGAACGCGAATGGCACGACGGGCTGCGCTCGCAGCTCGCTGTCGAACGTGGTCAACGCTTCGACGGCCGACTACATCCCGCACCACAACTGGTTCCAGTACTACGCGTCCACGTCGAACCCGCAACACTCGCGTCCGAGCTCGCTGCAATCGGTCGGCTTCACGCTGGCGGACGACGGCAGGACCAGGGACCCGGCCAACCACCAGTACGATATCGATGACTTTTTCTCGGCGGTCAAGGCCGGTAACTTCCCCGCAGTGAGTTTCCTGAAGGCGCCCGCCTATCAGGACGGTCACGCGGGATACTCGGATCCGCTCGACGAGCAGGCGTTCACGGCGAAGGTCGTCAATTTCCTGCAGCAGCAGCCCGAGTGGGACCGTACGGCGGTGATCGTGACGTGGGACGACTCGGACGGCTGGTATGACCATGCTTATGTGAAACCGACGAGCGCATCGTTCGATCCGGTCGCCGATCAGCTCAACGGCTCGGGAATGTGCGGCACGGGTCAGCAGCCGCTCGGGGTGAACGGCGGACCCGTGAATGGCCGCTGCGGCCCGGGCACGCGTATTCCGTTCCTCGTGATTTCGCCGTGGACGAAGCCGAACTACGTCAGCCACACGCAGATTTCGCAGGCTTCGATCGTCCGTTTCATCGAAGACAACTGGCTCGACGGCTCGCGCATCGGGGGAGGCTCGTTCGACGCGACGGCCGGCGATATCTCCGATATGTTCGACTTCCATAGACCGCATCCCCAGCGCCTCATTCTCGATCCGACGCTGGGCACGCCTATCCATGGACGCCATGAAGGCGACGAGCAGTAAGTAGTCCGCCCCTCACCGCGACGTTTGCAAGCCAGGGCCCTCGCGGGCCTTGGCTTGTTTGGATCGTGACGATGAAAACGCGCTTTCGCGCACTGTCCTGCGCGCCATGACGCCATGCAAACGAATGTTACCCACGCGCCCCCTCCCGCTCGATCGATGCCGCGCCGCCGAGGATGGACCGTGCTCGCGGCCGCAGCAGCGCTGCTCGCGGCCGGCGCATTGGCGCTGACAGCAGCGTATCCGCGCTCGGCGCCTGCCCCGATCGGAAGGATCGTCGCCCAACTGACCGGTGTGAACCTGCACCCGGTCCGTCTGCAGCGCCCGCAAACCGCTTCGCTGAGCGCTATGGCGATGCTCGGCAAGTCGATCTTCTTCGATCCGACGCTGTCGGCTTCGGGCAAGCTCTCTTGTGCGTCATGTCATAGCCCCGCGCGCGCATACGGCCCGCCCAATGCATTGCCTGTGCAGTTTGGCGGCAGCGACATGACGCTTCAGGGCGACCGTCCCCCGCCCTCGCTCATGTATCTGTATCGCCAGCCGAATTTCGGCATCGGTCCTTCGCAAGCGGATGCCGACGAGCCCACCAATCTCGCACAAGCCGCGCAGCAGGCATCGAGCGCGACGCGTGCGCAAAAAACCGCCGGCACCGCGCCCGCTGCCCCGGAGCTCGTGCCGCAAGGCGGCCTCTTCTGGGACGGGCGCGCCGATACCTTGCAGCAGCAGGCGTACGGTCCGCTGCTCAATCCGGTCGAAATGGCCAATGCAAGCGAACAGGAAGCGGCCGACAAACTGGCCCACAGCGCTTACCGCGATGCGTTTGCGAAGCTCTTCGGCGCGAGTGTATTGAGCGATCCGCGTTTGCTGCTTTCCGAGGCGATGTTCGCCGTGGCACGCTATCAGGTCGAAGATCCGACGTTCCATCCCTACACGAGCAAATACGATTACTGGCTCGAGGGCAAAGTCCGTCTCACCCGTGCGGAAATGCGTGGCCTGCGCCTCTTCAACGATCCGAAAAAGGCCAATTGCGCCGGTTGCCATCTATCCACGCCGACCCAAGACGGCCAACCGCCGATGTTCACGGACTTCGAGTACGAAGCGCTCGGCGTGCCCCGTAACCGCCTGTTGGCCGTCAACCGCAACGCGAACTATCACGACCTCGGTCTGTGCGGTCCCCACCGGACCGATCTCGCGAATCAGACCCAGTACTGCGGCATGTTCCTCACGCCGAGCTTGCGCAACGTTGCCACGCGCAGTGTCTTTTTCCACAACGGGGTCTACCGCTCGCTCGACGAGGTGCTGACCTTCTATAACCTGCGCGACATCGATCCCGCAAAGATCTATCCGCGCGACGCCAAGGGAAAAGTCGAGCAGTACGACGACTTGCCCGTCAAATACCGGGCGAACATCGACAAGACCGATGCGCCGTTCGATCGCAAGCCTGGCGATACGCCCGCTATGACACAAGCCGACATTGCCGACATCATCGCTTTCCTGAAGACGTTGACGGACGGCTACGCGGTGCCGCCATCGAAGCCACAGCGACAGCGGTGAAGCGCGCTTTCGCATAAAAAATCCCTGTGAGCCGTCGAGGCCCACAGGGATTTTTGCGAAAAACGCGCGATGTAACGGTTTTTAGGCCGAAGCCGCGTCCTTCAGTTTCTTCAGCGGACGTGCCTTGATGCGCACCGACGCGGGCTTTGCCGGGAACCAGCGATCTTCGCCGGTGAACGGATCCTTGCCGAAGCGCTTCTTCTTCGCCGGCACAGCTTGCACGACGATCTTCAGCAGGCCGGACAGCGTGAACTCACCGGCACCCTTCTTGTGCACCGAGCCGAGAATCGTGTCCTCGAGCGCCGAGAGCACCGCCTTCACCGATTTCGGCTCGACAGCCGAGCGCTCCGAAAGGTGGGCAGCCAGCGAGGCCTTCGTGAAGGTGTCCTTGATCGGCGACGCAGCACCGGACGCCTTCACGGCGACCTTCTTAGCCGCGGCTTTCTTCGCGGGCACTTTCTTCGCAGCTGCTTTCTTCGCCGGTGCGGCGGCAGCCTTTTTCGCAACCTTGTTTGCGGAAGTCGACATGTTTCTCCTACCTGTTGGTCGTTGAACGCACGAAGCACGCACAACATGCGCGGCGCTTCAAGGCCGGATTCTACAAGCGCCGCGCGCCTTCATGCATCTGTTTTATGCATGAAGGCCTGCCAAGACGCCGAATTTGTTGCGTTCGGCAGACTGTATGCCCGTGTCTCGCGCAACGGAAGTCACGAAAAACGGCGGACGTCCCCCTCGAAATCGTTTGGACGCAAAGCGCTCGGCGTGCAAGAGACGGACCTGCCCTGGGGCGAACCCTACGTTTGCGTGCTCAACCGATGCCGAACGCCGGGTCGCTCATGCTGCCGCGGCCGGTTTCAACATGGCCGGCGAACCCGCGCTCGAACGAGGAATCGGTGTCCACGAACACCGCAAGGTCGTACCAGCCGTGAGAAGCGCGCAAATCGAAGTAGACGTCCACGATCTCTCCGCCCACGACGCGCCGTTTGACGGAGGGAGAACCGTAGGCATCGCGCACCGTGAATTCGCAAGCCGCGCTGCCGATGTTTCTGAGCCGCAAGCCGACACTGCCGTTCGCGACGTCATACGCTTCGGTCACTTCGGGCAGCGCAACACCGCCGCCCCACCCGCGTGTCGCTTTCGCCGAGCCCTTGAAACGCCGGAAAAACCCGTTCGGCCCATGCAGGCTGTAGTGATAATGACCATCCGCATCGAGCGGGACGTCGTCGGACAGACGCTTGCCGATCTCCACGGCATACGCGCGCGGGGTGTCCGAGCTACCCGTGCGATAAAGCAGAAACGCGGCACCCGCGCGGCCGCGGTTCGTCAGCTCGATCCGTAACGTGCGCTCGCTCGCCGTGATGTAACCATGAGCAAAGAGCTCGTAGGGCAGCGCTCGCGCGGGTCGTACACCCGCCTCCTGAGCCGGTTGCGATGCGGTGAGCGGCGGCAGCGGAATATAGCCGAAATGGCGTTGGCGATCGACCGTCCCATATTCATCCGTACCGGGCAGCGCTGGAAATGCGGTGTTCGGATTGGCAAAATCGAACGCACTCGTCAGATCGCCGCAGATCGCCCGCCGCCATGCCGTGATGTTCGACTCCCGCAGCGCACCGCTGCCGGCGCGGCTGAACCGGCGTTCGATGAAGCGGATGATCGACGTATGGTCGAAGGTTTCGGAACACACCCAGCCGCCCTTGGACCACGGCGACACCACGAGCATCGGTACGCGCGGGCCCAGTCCGTAGGGACCGGACGCTTTGCCCGGCGCACCGCCAAAGTATTCGTTCGATGTGTCGACGGTGGAACGTCCGGTCTGATCCGACCATGGCGCGAACGGCGGCACGACATGATCGAAGAAGCCGTCGTTTTCGTCGTAGGCGATGAACAGCACCGTTTTGCTCCATACCGCCGGATTTGCCGTCAGCGCTTGCAATATCCGATCGATGTACCAGGCGCCAAAGTTGGGCGGCCAATTCGGATGTTCGGAATACGCCTCGGGTGGAACGATCCACGATACCTGCGGCAACCTGTCGTTGAGCACGTCGTTCTTCAGGATGTCGAAGTAACCGTCTCCCCTCGCCGCATTCGTACCGGTGCGCGCATTGTCGTATAGCGCATCGCCTGGCCGCGCGTTGCGATACTGGTTGAAAAAGAGCAGTGAATTGTCGCCGTAAGTGCCGATGAACGGGTCCTTCGTCCACCCCCAGGAACCGTTTGCGTCGAGGCCCATACCGATGTCCTGATAGATCTTCCACGAAACACCCGCGGCTTGCAGTTTCTCGGGAAAAGTCGACCACGTGTAGCCCGCCTCGGCGTTATCGATCACGGGGCCGCCGCCGGTACAGTTGTTGCCCAGCCCGCCCGTCCATAGGTAATAGCGGTTCGGGTCCGTCGGCGCCATGCTCGAGCAATGGTAGGCATCGCAAATCGTGAAGGCGTCGGCGAGCGCGTAGTGGAACGGAATGTCCTCGCGCGTGAGGTAGGCCATCGTGGTCGGCCCTTTCGCCAGCATCCATTGATCGTAGCGGCCGCCGTTCCAGGCGAAGTGAGTCGTCGCCCAATCGTGCAGCAGGCCTTGCATGTACTTCATGCCGAGGTTGGCCACGCCGGGCCGGTAGGGCGAAAGCTGACCGTATCCGGCGACGACCGGCTGATTCCAGACCGGGTTGCCGCTCGGCAGCGTCATGGCGCGGCGGTCGCCGTAGCCGCGCACACCGCGAAGCGTACCGAAGTAATGATCGAACGAGCGGTTTTCCTGCATCAGGACGACGACGTGCGCGACGTCCTCGATGCTGCGGGTCGTATCGTGGGCGGGAATCGCGAGTGCATTGCGAATGCCCCTTGGCAACAAACCGGCAGCGGCAAATGTACCTGCCGCTTGCGCGGCTGCCCGCATGAAAACGCGGCGGCTGATCGACGTCATGAGCTGGACCCCGCAATTACGAGATGAGCGACGTTATGGACCATCGATCGGTCCATCGCAATGCGCGGCGGCCGTGTTAGAGGAGAGGAACGGGAAAGGGAACGGGGGAAACGTTATTGAGAGAAGGGAGCGGTGGCATTGAACGGAAGGACGGGTCCGCCCCAAGAGCGAACCCGCTTCATCGATCAAGCTGCGCAGAAGGCCGGATCGCTCATGCTGTCGCGGCCGGTTTCGACGTGACCGGCAAGTGCTCGATGAAACGCCGGATCGGTATCGACGCTGACTTTCAAGTCATACCACGCATGGAATGCCCGCAAATCGATATACAGGTCCGCACTTTCTCCACCGGCGACCCTGCGTTTGACGAGGCTCCCATCGTAAGCGTTGACGACGGTAAACACGCAAGGCGCGCTGCCGAAGTTCTTCAAATGCAGTTCGATGTTTCCGTTCGCCACGTCGTACGACTCGGTGACCTCGGGCATCGCCGTGCCCGCGTTCCAGCCGCTTGCGGCACTCGGCACGCCCGCACCCGCGAAGCGGCGCATCAGCCCATTCGGACCATGCACGGTGTAGTCGTACCGCCCATCGACGGGCAGCGCCAGTGTATCGGCAATGCGCTTTTTCGCTTCGACGGCGTACGAGCGGGGGGTGTCGAGGCTTTTTGCACGATAGACGAGAAACGCGGCCGCGGCCGAACCGGTATTGATGAACTCGAGGCGAAGCGCGCGCTGCGCCGCTTCGACGCGCGAGTGGACGAACAGCTCGTACGGCAGCGCGCGCGCCGGTCGCACGCCCGGTTCCTGATTCGGCTTCGCCTGAACGAGCGGCGGCACCGGTACGTAGTCCGGATGGCGTGCTTTGTCGGGCGGCACATAGCCGGTCGTTGCCGGAAGCGCCGGGAATGCGGCGTTCGGATGAGCGAAATCGAACGCACGCGTGAGGTCCCCGCAGATCGCGCGGCGCCACGGCGTGATGTTGAGTTCGCTCAGATTGCGCCTTCCGCCGTTGCCGAACCGGCGCTCGATGAAGCGAATGATCGAGGTGTGATCGAACGTCTCCGAGCAGAGCCAGCCGCCCTTCGACCACGGCGAAACAATGAGCATCGGTACCCGCGGCCCCAGACCGTAGGGCCCCGCAGGATTGCCGTCCTTGCCCGGGTAGTACTCGTCGATCGTGTCCACTGTCGAGCGGCCGACGCTCGGCGACCATGGCGCAAACGGCGGCGCGACGTGATCGAAGAAGCCATCGTTTTCGTCGTAGGTGATGAGAAGCGCTGTTTTGCTCCATACCGCCGGGTTCGATGTCAGAACCTGCAATACCTGATCGATATACCAGGCGCCATAATTCGCAGGCCAATTCGGGTGCTCGGAGTACGCCTCGGGAGCAACGATCCACGAGACCTGCGGGAGCTTACCGCCCTGCACGTCGCGCTTCAGGACGTCGAAGTAGTCGCCGCTCACAGCGACATGGGTGCCCGTGCGCGCATTGTCGTAAAGCGGATCGCCCGGCTGAGCATTGCGGTACTGGTTGAAATACAGCAGCGAGTTGTCGCCGTAGTTGCCTATGAAGGCGTCCTGCGTCCAACCCCACGAGCCTTTCGCGTCGAGGCCCGTCCCGATGTCCTGATAGATCTTCCACGAGATGCCGGCCGTCTGGAGCTTCTCCGGAAACGTCGACCAACCGTAGCCGGCTTCTGCGTTATCGATCACGGGACCGCCACCGCTGCCGTCGTTGCCGACCCAGCCCGTCCACATGTAGTAGCGGTTCGGATCCGTCGGCGTCATGCCCGAGCAGTGATAGGCATCGCAGATCGTGAAGGCATCGGCAAGCTGGTAGTGAAATGGAATATCTTCACGTGTGAGATAAGCCATCGTCGTCGTACTCTTGGCCGGTACCCACTGATCGTAGCGCCCCCCGTTCCATGCGGCATGCGTCGTCGTCCAGTCGTGCGGCAAGTCTTGCAGGAACTGCATGCCGAGCTCCGGCGCGCTCGGCCGAAACGGCAAGACGTAACCGAGATCCGCCGCAGCCGGCTGGTACCAGACGGGCCGGCCGTTGGGCAACGTGATCGCGCGGCGGTCCCCGTAGCCGCGCACACCGCGCAGGGTGCCGAAGTAGTGGTCGAACGAGCGGTTTTCCTGCATCAGGATGACGATGTGCTCGATGTCGTCGATGCTGCGCGTCGCATCGTTGGCGGGGATGGCGAGCGCATTGCGGATACCGGCGGGCAATGCACCCATGGCGGCAGCGGCGCCCCCCGCTTGAGCGGCGGCACGCAGGAAGTCACGGCGGCTTGTCGAGGTCATTTTCGATTCGTAGGGCGGAAGTGGAACGAGACGGTCTCGCGCAAGCGGGACACGTCGACGGGTAAGGCCAAAGCGAACACGCACGAACACATGCGGACTACTTGAAACTGAACCGTCGTCGGCTGCGGACAACCCGCGTCGAACGAACCCTGTCTGTTGACGCCCCCGCTAGTCGGCAGAGTGCATGACTGGGGGCAATAGCGCGCCCGATGCGGGCGGCGGCGCAACAGCGCTCCCGCCCACGCCGAAACGTTGCGCGAAAACCGGTTTCGAGGGCTCGACAGTGTGGGGCGCCGGATTGGCGCCAGGCAAGGTGGGCACGCGTTCGGCGTGGCGCGACAGCGCATCGTCCGCGCGGCTGCCGTGATCATCGCCGCAGCCGGCCAGCGCTACGACGAGTCCCACGCATACCGCCCGTGCAAGCGCGAACGAAATACATCGGCCACATGCTCTGCAGGGTCGACGCTCTGGCATTGAACCTCCCACGATGGGACCTCGACAGCGCACATCTGTAGTGAACAGGCCCTCGGATGGCGGACACGATAAAAACGAATCGTGTCGCCTTGATGAAGAACGTTATGCGCGAAACACGCATTCGTCTCAATGTGGCAAGCGTGCGTTAGAGGAGAGACTCGATGCGATGAATCCCGCCGCTTCTTGCATGAAACGCACATGACGCATCGATGCGAAGTGCTATCGGCAATACGCGAGGCGGTAAAGGGTACGCCCGTCAGGGCGTACCGGTGGGAGGGGAGTGAAGCGAAGCGCTGGCCGCGAGCGGGCTCAGGCGATGAACGACGTCAGGAAATCATCTGCGTGATGTGTTCGCGCAGATAGGCATCGAACGGCGCGCCGATCTCGGGATGGCGCAGCGCGAATTCGACTGTCGCTTTCAGATAGCCCAGCTTGCTGCCGCAATCGAAACGCGTGCCGTAATAGCGATAGGCCAGCACCTGCTCTTCGGCGAGCAACGCCTGCAGCGCGTCGGTCAGTTGCAGCTCGCCGAGTGCGCCCGTTTCGATTTTCCGCAGATGCGAAAAGATGCTGGGCATCAGGACGTACCGGCCGACGACACCGAGATTCGACGGCGCCGCTTCGGGCGACGGCTTTTCCACGATGCCTGACAGCTTGAAGATGTCCTCTTCCCACTCGCGGCCTTCGACGACGCCGTAAGACCGGCTGTCTTCCCGTGCGATCGCCTCGACCCCGACGATCGAGCTGTGATAGTGATTGAACACATCGATCATCTGCTTCATGACAGGCTGTTCGCCATGAAGCAGGTCGTCGGCCAGAATCACGGCGAACGGACTGTCGGACACGAGCTTTTCGGCACACAGGACGGCATGACCGAGTCCGCGCGCGGCCGGCTGACGCACATAGAAGCAATCGACGTGGCTCGGCTTGATGTTGCGCACGAGATCGAGCAACTTCTCTTTGCCGCGTGCCTCGAGCTCCGCCTCGATCTCGTACGACGTATCGAAGTGGTCCTCGATAGCGCGCTTGCTTCGGCCGGTAACGAAGATCAGCTCCGTGATACCCGCGTCGATTGCCTCCTCCACCGCATACTGAATAAGCGGCTTATCGACGATCGGCAGCATCTCCTTGGGACTGGCCTTCGTGGCAGGCAGAAACCGCGTGCCGAGACCTGCCACAGGAAATACCGCTTTGGTGACTTTCAACATCGTTCATCCCCTCTTGGGAAAGTCGTTGTGTATGAAGGCTCCATGAAGGAATTCGTAACATCCGTGGATCAGACGCGTTCCATCGCCTGGTCCGCTTCGCGCGGCACCGGTCGCTCGCGCTTGAACGCGCCGATCCGCATCGTCCCGTCGGATTCGAGGGCCTCGCGATATGCGGAAATGGCTACGAGAATCAAGAGCACCGCCACGCCGGCTATCCAATGTAAATCCATGATGCGGCTCCATTTGCGATTTGTCGGTGACTGCAAGTTAACACGAAAAAACCGAACAATAATCTCCTCCGGCCGTGCGAAATTTTTTGCGAGGCCTTGCCGGGCAAGGCATAGCAGGTGGTTGTGAGCGTTTGTTAAAAACCGGTTTTCGGCGATTTTTTTCGTTCTACGATAGGCGCGGATTCGGAACTTTTTATATCTCCGTGATAAGACAATCTGTCATTATTTCCGAGCGCATCGGTCGGGGCACTGTATGAGCGATTCGTCGATGGTTTCCGCGACCGCGCCGGCCGCCGCACCCACGCAACGCATCGACGCGGTGCGGCCCGCGGCAGCCGCGAAAGAGACCTTCATCGATGCCATGCGCGGCATGGCGGCGCTGCTCGTCGCCTATTTCCATTGCCGCCAGGTCGCCTGGGTCGGGCTGCATCACTTCCATCAGGCGATGGGCTTCTCGCTCGCGCCGAGCGTCCTGCTCGGCTATCTCACGATGCCGATCGCCTGGGGTTCGGCCGGCGTCTCGATCTTCTTTGTCATCAGCGGCTACTGCATTCATCGCAATCCCGCCGCCCGACTGGCCGCCGATCCCGCATATCGCCTCGACGCTCCGATATTCTGGGCCCGGCGGTTCGCGCGTATTTACCCCGTGCTCTTCGCGGCGTTGCTGCTCACGCTCGCGTTCGATTCGATCAGCCTCAGCCTGCCGCCGGTCAATCACAAGATTCTGTCCATCGGCCCCAAGGCTTTCCTGATCAGCCTGCTCTCGTTGCAAGGCGTGCTTGCGCATCCTTACGGTTCGAACGGCGCCCTATGGACGCTTGCGATCGAAGTGCAGTTCTATGTGGTCTATCCGCTGCTTTTCGCCGCGCGGCGTCGCTTCGGCATGCCGGCCGTCATGGCTGTCATCGCGGCAATCAACGTCATATCCGGCTATCTGCTGGAGCCGGTATGGATCTACTTTTTCACTTCCTATTGGTTCTCGTGGACGCTCGGCGCCTATCTCGCCGAAAGGCGGGTCGCCGCGGCAGAGTTGACGCTGACGCGGCGGCAAACGCTTTGCTGGCGTCTGGCCGCAGCGGCCCTCGCGGTACTCGGCTGCGCAATCTTCAATTACAGCGTTTATATCGGCCAGTACATCGCATTCCAGTTATGGGCGATCGCTTTCGCATGCCTCATGCGCACGACGCTTAAGGCCGAAAATGAAGCTGTTCCCCTCGGCAATGGCTCTTTCCTGATGCGCGCGCTCGCACGCTGTGGTCTGTTCAGCTATTCGCTCTACGTCATCCATCTGCCGATATTCATCTGCCTGCAGGCCGTTTTCTTCCGCTCCGCCTTGCAATTGTCGATCTTGCCGACGTTCGCATTCATGCCTGTGGCCATCGGCGCGGCTTGCCTGTTTTATCTGTGTGTCGAACGTCCGGCGATGCGCTGGTCGTCGAGCATCCGGCGACGCCGACCCAACGTCGAGCAGCCCGCCGCGGCGTGAAGCCGCAGGCCTCGCCCCGGCAATGCGGGGCAAGGCGTGAGATTGCTGCCAGCCAAAGCGTGGATTGAGCGCGCCGCTCAGCCCGTACGCCGCCTGGCGTGAGCCGCGAGAATACGGCTTACGCCATCGATGTAGGTGCGTGTGCCAAACCTGCGGCGCGCGATGTCGTAGCCCGTGTCGACGAGCCGTGCACGCAATTGCTCATCGGTGCGCAAACGCGTGATGGCGGACGAAAGCGCGTCCGCGCTGTCAGGCTCGCACAGCAGGCCGTTCATGCCGTCGTCGATGATCTCCGTGACGCCGCCCGCCCGCATCGCCACGACCGGCCGCTTCGCCAGCATGCCTTCGACGATGACGCGGCCAAACGGCTCCGGAGCGATGGAGGTATGCGCGATCACGTCGACGGCACGCATGCAGGCGGCCACGTCGTCGCGAAACCCGAGGAAATGCACGCGTGAGGCCATGCGGTGCGTTTCGACGAAAGCCTTGAGCGCCGCTTCGTAGGCGTCCTCGCCAAAAAGCGGCGCGCCGACGAGCGCGACGTGCAATTGAGGATCTTGCAACGCCGCTTCGAGCAGCACGTGCTGTCCTTTCCAATGCGCGAGGCGGCTGAAGGAACCGACGATGAATGCATCGCCTGGCAGACCGAGGCGTTCGCGCAACACCGTTTGCGGCGTGTTGTCATGCTTGCGAAACGGCGCTTCCGATATGCCATTGAATACGACGTCGACACGTTCGAGCGGCACCTTCGCGAGTTGCACGAACGCCGCAGCCGATGCGGCTGAGTTGGCGATGACGTGATCGAGCGTGAGCCTGCCGAACCATTTGATCGTCATGCGCTGCATCCGGCCGAAATGCTCGGCGCTGACGATGTCGCGCAGATGCCAGACGACGGGACGGCGCGCAATGACGCCCGCAATCGCGCCGACGACCATCGCGCGTTGCGTATTGGCATAAATGACGTCGGCGTTTCGCGCGCGCCGGACCGTTTCGCGTACGAGCGAGGCGATCCCGGTCAGCGAGCGGAGCGTCGGCGCGCCTTGTTTCGACATGCCGCGCAGCCGCGAGGCATCGAGCACGTCGACATTCACGCCGGCATCCGCGAGTGCGCGGCGAAACGGTCCATCGTCGAACAACACGACATCGACACTCTCTTTTCTGTGCCGCGCGAATTCGAGCAGCGAAAGCTCGGCACCGCCGAGCACGCCCGTCTGATCGATCGCCAGGATCTTCGTTGAAGGTACCGCAGCGCCGGCAATGCCGGCCGCACCCCGACGTGTCGCTCCGGGACACATCGCCTCGACTGCAGCGGTGAAGCGATCGCGGAAGTTCGAGGCGGAAAAGCGTTCGGCATTCGCGCGGCACTCGCGCGGCGAAAACCGGCGTGGCTCACGCTCGAAGGCAGCGACGGCCGCGATCACGGCCTGCGGTGTCTGTTCGTGGAAGAAGATGCCGGTGGGCCGGCTTTGCGACAAATCGCGTACGGTTTCGAGCGCCCCGCCCTTGCCGTAAGCGATGACGGGCGTGCCGCACGCCTGCGCTTCGACCGGAGCGATACCGAAGTCTTCCTCCGCTGCGAAAACGAACGCCTTCGCGCGGCGCATGTGGTCGTGAAGCACATCGAACGGCTGGAAGCCCATGACCTCGACGTTCGCGCCGGCCTTCGCACGTACGACGCTCATTTGCGGCCCATCGCCGATCACGACGAGCTTTTTGTCCGGCATGCGCGAAAACGCTTCGACGATCAGGTCGATCTTCTTGTACGGCACGAGCCGCGATGCGGTCAGATAGAAATCGTCCTTCTGTTCGCAGAGCTCGAACGCATCGACGTCCACGGGCGGAAAGATGACCTGCGCGTCGCGCTGATAGACCTTCTTGATCCGGCGCGCAATGAATTCCGAATTGGAAATGAAATGATCGACCGAATTCGACGTGCGGATGTCCCAATTTCGAATGTAATGCAGCACCAGGCGCGCGAATGCCGAGCGCAGCCCCCGCGTCAAATGCGATTGCTCGAGGTATTGATGTTGCAGATCCCACGCGTAGCGGATCGGCGAATGGACGTAGCTGATATGGATTTGATCGGGCCCGGTCAGCACGCCTTTTGCCACCGCATGGGAACTCGAAATGACGAGGTCGTACGCACTGAGATCGAGCTGCTCGATCGCGAGCGGCATCAACGGCAGATAGGCCCGATAACGCTTGCGCGCGAACGGCATGCGTTGGATGAACGAGGTCGTCGCATGCTTGCCGCGCACGAACCGCCTGTCGTCGAGAAAATCGACGAGGCTGTAGAGATCGGCATCGGGAAAACAAGCGATGATCTGTTCGAGCACGCGCTCGGCGCCCGCATACGTGACGAGCCAATCGTGCACGATCGCAACGCGCGGTATGTGCGATGTGACGACGGCCGGCGTGAGGCGCCGCGGCTGTGTTGCGGGTACGAATGCGGCGGTTTCCGCGGCGGCAAGGGTTTCGTCGCTCATGCGCTTCTCCTTGCATTGACTCGCAACAACAGCGCGCGCGCCATGTTGCGCAGAGAGGGGGACGTCGTCATGGACCAGACCATGTTCAGCAGGCACAATCCCGCCGCCAATACGACGAGCGCGGCCAGATTCGTCACCTCATGCGAGAGGTAGCCCGCCACCACGAGAAACGCCAGATGTCCGAGCATGTCGAACAGGATCTGTCGCGCACGGATTCGAGACAGATAAAGGAGCACGCCATAGTCAAGAAGCGAACGACCGACCACGACGACGGCGGCCCCCGTCAGACCGAAATGCGCGATACCCAGCATCAGAATGCCGGCGAAAAACGGTAGCTCGATGATGCCGATCCAGGCTGCGCGCGCGGGATCGATCTGCGATTGAATGAGAAGACGCGTCACACCGGCCTGCCCCACGAGCCAGACGCTGATGATGAGCACGCGCCCCACGTTCACGGATGCGGCAGCGAGCTCGCTGCCCACCCACAGATTCAGAAAAGGCCCCAGCGCGAGCATGCCGACGATCATGACCGGTGTGAACAACGCGTTCAGGACTTCCAGCGCCTGCCGCACGAGTTCGTCGGCGTGGTCGCGCTCGACGGCGGACAAGCGCGGAAAAAGGGTGCGCACGAAGGCCGTCGGCAGCATGTTCAGTCGCGTGACCAGATTTTGCGGCACCGTGTAATAGGTCACGTAGCGCGCGCCGAGTCCGGCACCCAGCAATACACGATCGAGCGTATCGCCGACCATGATGGCCATGCTTGCCGCAAGCATCCATCCACCGAAGCGGAAGAGCTCCTTGGCCACGGTGAGACTCGGCATCATCACGCGCTTGATATCGAGCACACGCATGCTCGCACGCGCGAGCAGCAGCGCGGCGATCGCACGTGCGACCACGGCGGCGGCCAGCACGTTCGGCAGCGTGGGCGCGATAAGCCAGGCGGCGCCCAGCGGCATCAACTGAAAGAGGAACGTACCGAGCGTCTGATTCGTATTGAAGACGCCGAAGCGTTCGGCGCCGTTGATCGCGCCCGCGCAAACCCACGAAACATTGGCAATCGGAATCGCCAGCGCGAGCCACGGCAACGCATGTATGACTTCCGCGCGCATCAGCGGCGCCAGATGTGTGAAATACGCCGTATAGAGATAACCGCCGATATAGATGATGACGCCGCCGGCAATCCCGGTGATGAGGTTGAGCCAGAAAGCGCTCCAGAAAACGAGCGCGCTCTGGCCTTCGTCATTGGAGGCGCGCGCCTTCGAAATATGGTTTTGCGCCGCCATGCTCATGCCGAGATCGAGCACGCCGAAATAGCCGATGAACGTCCACACGAGACTCACGACGCCGTAACGTTCGACACCGAGCAGCTTGATGTAGCTGGGCACGGTCACCAGTGAAACGAATGTCGGCAGGACCAACCCGAAAAAGTTGATCGCGACATTCTTGAGCATGCCTTTATCCATCGAATGCCCAGTCATTAGCCCTCGCCGATGCCGTTGCCGGCTGCCTGATCCTTCGCGCCTTTCTTCCCGCCTTGGCTCTTCTGGCCCGCGGCGGGCGTCCAGCGGTACATGAGCACCTTGCCGCGTGCGTCCTCTTCGACGAATACGACGTATTCGCCATTCGCACGCTTATACGCGCTGATGGCATTCGCGACGTCCACGTGCCCCGAGGCATTACCTACTTCGGGTCCCGGTTTGATGACGCCGATCTGCGCACCGGTATTGCGATCGAATACATGCACGATGCCGATGAACTCGACGGCGAAAACGTAGTCGCCCTCCTGCGTCACGCTGACGAGCGTGCGGCGCTCCTTGCCCTGCGGCTGCCACAGCAACTGAGTCTTGAAGCGCAGGACCGGCTTGCCGGTCGACCATCCGTCGTAGCGTGCCAGCACGCGGCCGATCTCTTTCGGCACGTCGTTGCTGTTGGGCATGGCGTCGTCGGTATAGCCGGTGACGTAAAGCGAATCGGTCCTCGTATCGTAGACCGCGCGCTTCACGACTTTGAACGGCGCGGGAATCGCGTAGGTCGTCATCTTGTCGTACGCGTAGATCGGGTTGCCCGAGCGGTCCACGCCGCCGAAGCGCAAGCGATGAATACGCGTGTCGTTCGCGCGCCAGATGTCGCCCTTCGCATCGACCCACCAGCCCCAGCCCCCCGCTAGATGCTCGTCGGTGCTATTGCGCTGGAACTCCTGCGGATTGAATTTGCCGTCGCCATTGGTATTGCGCCAGATCCATTCGCCGCCCGGCGGCGCAGTCGTGATCGCGTGCACCGGACCGGGCCGGCCAGCAATGAAGCCCGAAGGGATCGCCGTTTCGCCGTCGTGCGCCGGATCGAAGCGATAGATCTTCAGGTGATCGGCGTACATGTCCGTCAGATAGAGGAACGTTCTGCCGTTCACCTGTCGCGCCATCGGCGTGCCGGGCCATTGATCCATATGGAAGACGGTATCTTCGGGATACTTGAACCGGTTCGACAGGAAGCCGGCATATTTCCATTCGTGCCCGGGCGGCTTCGACCAGTCGAGTTCGAAGCGCTTGTTGCCCGTGAATACGCTGTTGGGACGAGACGGATCGATGCAGGCACCGTCCACGAAAAGCAGCCCATCGACCTGCCAGCGCAGTTTGCCGTCGGGCGCGTAGCTTTGCAGCGAGGCGCCGAGCCCCGCGCCGGTCGAGCCCAGTTGCGGGCCCACTCCGTTCATCGAGACATAGATGTTGCCGCCCGCATCGACACCGACGCCGGTCAAGCCATTGAATCGCAGCGGCCCCGGCCGCCCCTGCTCGCTCGGCTTGCCGGCCCAGATGCCGTAGCGCTCGCCGAACGTATCGGTCAGCTCGTATTGGCCGGGATGCGATGCCGTGAAGATGAGCACCTGTTGACGCCAACTGTTGTCAGCGACATAGAGGCGCCCTTTCTTGTCGACGGCGATATCGACGGGAGTGGCGTCCTGCGGCAACGCGACCTTGTCCGAGAGCGGCTTACCGTCGGCTGTGTAATGCGCGAGACGAGGTGCGGGGCCGCTTAGGCTGTCCGTCAGCACCCACAGTGTGCCGTCCGGCGCGAGGGCAATCCGCCCCGGTTCGTGAACTTTCCACGCGCTTTTTTGCTGCATCGATTCCGCGTCGATCACGTCGATTTCGTCGTGCGTGGTATTGGACGCGTAGACAGTCGTCTCGCTCGCGGCTAAACCATAGATCGGCGCTTTGGTGCCCGAAGACACGCGGTTGACCGGAAGAAAGCCAGCTGCAAGCTGACCGTGCGCGTCCGCGCGCGCCACCGCGCGAAACGGTACCGTCTTCTTGACGCTCGCAAGCTCCCGCCGCGAAATGCCGAACCAATGCTCGCCGGTTGGGGGCCAGACGCCCTCGGCAACGAGCTTGCCGCGCTCGTTGCCGACCGATGTGCCCACGAAGACATAGCGGCTGTTGATGGCCACCGCCTCGCCGCCCGCGCGTCCCCAGCCGTGCGTGCCGCCCGCGAATTCGAGCTGCTTGCCGTTCTGATAGACACTCGCCTCGGCGCCGCTTTCGTCCCAAGGCGAATTGGTGTAGACCTTGCCGTCGGGCGAGACCGCGATCGACGTGATATCGATCTGGGTCCACATGCCGTGGCCGTAACCGAACGTGTTACCGATCCATGACGTGACCGCAGGCAGGACGTTATCGTTGTCCTCGTCGGCCGCATACGCGGACAGGCCTGCGACCGCGCCGATGCCGAGGGCGACGGCGAAAAGCGCCGCGCGAGACAGAACACGCACGAAATGCCTCCTTGAATTCGAGAGAGAGCCGACCGCTAGCGTACGAACAAACTATTTGGCGGAAACGCGCAAATAATTCCAAAAAATTCTCGTGCCCATTGGGCGCGCGCCGTGCCATGCGGCACTTTATTTCGAATGGAATCGGCCCTGCTCCGGTCGGCAGGCATCCGCTGCACGATCAGTGGTTTTTCGTCAATTTCTTTTTCCGCAGAATGGGGCGGACTTTTTTGGCCCAAGCCGGGGATGTGCGCCGGCGAAGGGAATTCGCAAGGATACCCATGTCTGAGTTGCTCACGCCTCATCGGCCCCAAGCCGATATCGCCCGTCCGCACGCGCGCATCGTCTCGCTCGATGGCGTACGCGCCGTCGCCGTGCTCGCGGTATTCATGAACCACGCGTTCGGCGTTTCCCTATGGATGGGCGTCGATCTTTTCTTCGTGCTCAGCGGTTTCCTGATAACCGGTATTTTGGTCGATCGAAAATCGCGCAATCAATCGTATTTCGGTTATTTTTACGCACGTCGCGCGAAGCGTATTCTGCCGCCGTACATCCTGTTGCTGATTTTGTCGTCGCTGCTCTTCGGCCTCGGCTGGCTCAAGCAGTGGTGGTGGTACGCATTTTTCGCCACGAATATCGGGCAATCGCTGGGCGATTCGGGCAACCCGGGATTCGGTGTGCTGTGGTCGCTGGCGGTCGAGGAACAGTTCTACCTCGTCTGGCCGATCGTGGTCCTGCTGGTCTCCGAGCGCACGCTCGGCATCGTCGCCGCTGCCGGCATTATCGTCGCGCCGATTCTGCGCGCGGCCGCCACACCACTCTTCAGCTCGTTCTGGCCCATCTATTTTCTTACCCCGTTTCGCATGGACCTGCTCTGCGCAGGCGCGCTGCTCGCAGTACTGATGCGCCGGCGTCCCGAGTTGCCGGAACAGCTCCGCTGGGCCGCATGGGCCATGCTTGCCGGTACGCTCGCCATCCTGGCATGGCTGCACTTCCACTATCCGGACATCCGCGACTCCAATCGGCCGCTGTCGAATGCGGGGCTCTACAGCCTGACGCTCGTGCTGTCCACGTCGGTCGTGATTCTTGCCCTGCGCAGCCGCGGCATCGTCACGCGGGTGCTTTCCCACCCCGTTCTCGTCTATCTCGGCACGATCAGCTACACGGTTTATCTCGTGCATGTGACATTCATCGGCCTGATGTGGAAACTCAATTACGGCAAGTATTCCAGCGCGCTCGCGGCGCTGGCGCTCACGCTCGCGTTCGCAACCGCGAGCTGGTTCCTGCTCGAGAAACGCCTCGTGCGCGGCGAAAAGCGCCGGTCGGGTCTTTCGTCTGTCGCGCTGGCCCGTGATTAAGCGGCGTCCATTGGATTACACGTAAAAGGAGCACTTCCATGATTCCGATGAACCCCGCGCGCAAAGCGATCATCACCGGCGTAACCGGGCAGGACGGCGCCTACCTCGCGCAACTTCTACTCGAAAAGGGCTACTCAGTTGTCGGCACCTATCGCCGGACCAGCTCGGTCAATTTCTGGCGAATCGCCGAGCTCGGCATCGAGCAACATCCCAATCTCTCGCTCGTGGAACACGATCTGACCGATCTCGGCTCGACCGTCAGGCTGCTCGAACGCACGCACGCCCACGAACTCTATAATCTGGCCGCCCAGAGCTTCGTCGGCGTCTCGTTCGATCAGCCGGTCACCACGGCCGAAGTCACGGGCATCGGCGCGCTCAATCTGCTCGAGGCAATCCGGATCGTCGACAGGAGCATTCGCTACTACCAGGCCTCCACGTCGGAAATGTTCGGGAAGGTCCAAGCCATCCCCCAAGTCGAGAGCACGCCGTTTTATCCACGCAGCCCCTATGGCGTCGCCAAGCTGTTCGCTCACTGGACGACGATCAACTACCGCGAGTCCTACGACATCTTCGGTGCCTGCGGCATCCTGTTCAATCATGAGTCTCCGCTGCGCGGCCTCGAATTCGTCACCCGCAAAATCACCGATGCCGTTGCCCGCATCAAGGCCGGCAAGCTCGACAAGCTGGAGCTCGGCAACCTCGATGCGAAACGCGATTGGGGCTTTGCGCGCGAATACGTCGAAGGCATGTGGCGCATGCTTCAGGTGGACGAACCCGACACCTACGTGCTTGCGACCCAGCGCACCGAGACCGTGCGCGATTTCGTGCGCATCGCGTTCGCCGCGGCGGGCTATCAACTTGAATGGGGCGGTCGCGAGGAGACCGAGCGCGGCATCGATGTGGCGACAGGCAAGGTGCTCGTCGAGGTCAATCCGAAGTTCTACCGCCCGGCGGAAGTCGACTTGCTGATCGGCTGCGCCGACAAAGCACGCGAGAAGCTCGACTGGCATGCGCAAACGTCGCTCGAGGCGCTCTGCAAGATGATGGTCGAGGCCGATATCGCGCGCGTCGCCCAGGCATGAACGCGCTCGAGCGCGATCAATCGTCATCCGGGGTGCCGTCGGCCGTCGCGGTGCGCACCCATTCGGCGAACTCCCCGTCCAGCTGCGACGGCAAACCCGACATATAGCTCCAGTAAGCCGCGTAGTCTCCGTTACGAAACATCGGCAAAATCGTCGACAACACCTCCGGATGCCGTTCGAAGACGAAGCGCACGGCCATGTATCCCCAACGATAGGCCCGGCTCACATAGTCGTCCATCGTATAGGTGTTGGCGAAGATCTCACTGAGCCGGTAGCGCCCGGTCTTCGCCGCCTCGATCGATTCCGGGTCGTCGTTGCCTCGCGAGATGTATTCGGCGAGCCCTTCGATGTACCAGACCGTCGGCACGTTCGTCGACGCTTCGAAATCGCCATAGAGGTCAAATCGCCCATCCAGGTAATGGACGAACTCGTGCCGTAGATTCCATATTTCGAAATGCGGCTTCAACCAGGTTGCCACGAACGCGATAAAGCGCGCCTGGTTTTTCGGTGCCGCGGGGTCGCCTTCCAAATAGACGCCTCCGTTATCCGTATCGTTTCCGAACAGTACCGGTGAATAGTTCTCGTACTCTCCATTATCCGAAAAGACAACAACCTCGAGCGTCGTATTGTGATCATCGGCCACGGGAATCTCATGAGTACGCAACATTTCATGAAAATGAGGCGCTTCTTTCCGCATGAGGGTGCACGCCTGATCCGCCTCACTCGGCGTCAGCGATGCCGTGCGCAGTGCAATCGCCCCATTCGCGCAGCGATAACGCCGCGGGAGGATGGCGTCCGCCAGCGGCCCTTCGAACCCGCACGTGCCATAGACACTGCAATGATCGGCGTCGTAAGCCTGAACGGCCTGCGCCGCGGCCAGCCAAACGAGACGGTCCGGCCCCGCCATCGTCGAGTCGGCCAGCGCGTCTTGAATGAGCGGTCTGATCGTCGGCAGCAGGCTCGGATAGGTCGCGAAGCGAAATGCTTCGCTCGCCGCCTGATTGAGCAGGTAGCCCGCGTGCCGCGCGGCAAGCAAATCGCGCTTATTGGCTTTGACGAAGCCGTATAACGCGAGCGCATAGGAAGGGTCGTTTCCAACGATCTGCGCCGCGTCGTCACGATAGTGCGCGAAGTAAAACACTTTGAGAATAGCTGTGAACGCATAGGCGAGACCGGGCTCGTCCAGCGAACCGGCGATTGCCGGAGACTGCGCGCTATTCGTGAAGCGCGTGACCCATTGCCGCGCGAGCGGCAGGTACGCCGATTCGTCGTGCATATTGACGACGAGCGTGATGAGCTCACCGGCGCTCGTCGCAGCGCTCGGGTTCGGGAGCAGAATCGCATTGCCCGTCAGTACTCGCGTGATGACAGGGCGCAAGCTGCTGGTCATATCGGCAGGAAGCGGCGGTACTGTTCCCTGGTTCGCCAGATAGTAAGCAGCCCTTAGAAAGAGCGTCAGGTTCAACAGGGCGCGATTGCCGGGCCCATATGCCGCACCCTCGGTCGCGAAACGCGTCGCGACAGACCTCAGATTTTCGTCGTTGAACAACTGCCGGGCCTGTTCGCGGGTGGCTTCGAAGAACGCATTCGCACAGGTCGAGTCGGCAAGCGTGGCTACCCGCTCGGCCAGCGCTTCGCCACGCAGGCCCGCCATCGCGTCCATCGATGGGCACGCCTCGCCCCCGCCTGCCGTTTCGCTCTCGCGCGGCGCCGCATCTCCGGCGTCATCAGTTCGGGACGCAACCGTTCGGACGGCGCCAGATCGAAAAGCCACTCTTCGCGCGAGCGCGGCAAGGGCGTGGGCGGGCGCGGCATCGGAGGTAGCTTTGCGCCACTACGTCCGCTGCGGGTGTCGATCGGCGCGCCGGGACCTAGTGCGGCCAGCGCCGTTACTGAACTCATTGCCAGGGCGAGCGAGAGCAATCCGCCGCGAAGGGCCGATAAAAGACGTTCCATGCGCTTTGTCTCCTGTCCCATTACCGTGGCGGTCGAGAGACAGCGCTTTGCGCATGCTCCGAGCGCTCGGCTGTCGCACGGCAATCGGTGTCGTTGTCCGGTTCGGCGCGCGTTCGCCGATCGTCAAGTCCGATTCACTCTATTGAGCGCGCGGCGCGGAAACAACTGCTCGACCTGATAGCTGCGAATGTCGATAGCCAATGGCGTCGTCCACCACGGAAGGTGAGCGTTTTCGGGAGCAGAGGAAAAACGAAGCGGATCGTGCCGCGAAAGCCCCGCTAGACGGGGCCGTGTGCGCGTGCGCGGGGTTGGCCGCGGCGCTAAAGGTGAGTGTTTTCGGGGAGCGGCATGGGCGGCGTTCAGATGGGGCACAACGTGCGCCGATAAAGCGCCAATACTGCGTCGCTATCCACATCGACACAGACGGTGCACGCGGGCCTTGCGTCCCAGTCAGGCGCGGGAACGGGCATCCCCTCGGGTTTTTGGATCGTATGTCCCGCGGCGATACCTTCGGTCAGCACCCGTACCGGCCCATTGCGCGTTTGAAAGTATTGTGGAGCGAGCAGATAGGCGACGGCCAAAGCGTCATGTACGTAGATGCCGGCGACTCCTTCGCTTGCGCGATGAAACACTTCGTAGTGCCGCGAGATATCCCATACGAAACGTCCGGGCTCTCCGCCCGTGTCGCGCAAGTGCGCGAGGTAGTCCGTGGACATGACCGTGCGCTGCGTCACATCGAGCCCAACGATAACGATGGGCCACCCGGCACCGAACACACGGTCCGCCGCTTGCGCATCGCCATGCATATTCGCTTCGGCGGCCGGGGTCACGTTACCCATGACACCGCCGATGCCGAACGCGCCGCCCATGACGATGACTTGCTTGACGAGCGAAGCCAAGGCGGGCTCTTCGTCGAGCGCGAGCGCTAGGTTGGTCATCGGCCCAACGGCAATCAGCGTCACCTCGCCGGGATGGGCTTTCACCGTATCGACGATGAACCGGGACGCAGCGCGCGCATCGGCGCGGCAGCCATCGGGCAAATGCGCCTCGATGTTACCGAGCCCATCGTCGCCATGTATCGCCGGAAGCGGAGTCGGCGCATTGCCTTCAAGCGGCCCCGCCGCACCGCGGGCGACGGGCACGCCCGGCGCGAAACGCGATGTCAGATAGAGCGCATTGCGCGTGGTCGTTTCGATCGCGGCATTACCGAACACGCTCGTGACGCCCAGCAGTTCGATGTCGGGATGCAGCGCCTCGAAGACGAGCGCCATCGCGTCATCGATGCCTGGATCCGTATCGTAGATGACTTTATGTTTCATCGATCTTTAGGGAAAAGGCATCCGTCAATCGATCGCCCGCTCCCGAGCAATTCTTCGTTCGTCGTTCCGATGGCTTTGCCTGCTGACGAGGGCGAACGCCTGAACGCTCATTCCTGAATGAGGAACCGGTCGCGGCGCTTACCGATCCATGCGGGTGCCCGGCCCCGGCCGCTCCATGTTTTGCCTGTCTTCGGATCGCGGTACTTCGGCGGCAATCCGCCCGATTGAGCTTTGCGCGTGCGTTTGCCGGAGAAGCCGAGTTCTTCGGCCGTGATTCCGTATTCCGCAATCTGCTCCTTGATCTGAGCAATCGCCGCGGCTAGTTCCTTTTCTCGCGCTGCTGCCATTTGCGCCTGGACCTTTGCAAGCTGTTCGGTGAGTTGCCTATACGTTGCCATGAATATACGCCTCCTTTTGTTAGGCCGAATAGTACCGCTGTGACCGGTGGTACGCGCAAAAGTGCAATTTCATTTGGCCTTGCACGCAAAAAGCAGATTGCGCGTACTGTCCGTGATCGATTGCTGGATGATGTCGAAATCCCCGCCGCACATGCCACGTGCATTTTCCATGCACGCGCTCGCCGGACCCTGCGCCGCACACTGAACAAGGATCGTCGGGCGCCCATCGTGCGTAAACAGCGGTGCGCTGCTACCGCAGCCGGCAAGCATCAGAGACAGTGCGGCCGCATGAGCCGAGTGACAGAGCACGTGGCGCCCCCGCGCCCGAAGCAATGCGAGTCTCATCGAATCAATCCCAATTCTTTTTGAATGGGCGGAGTATGCCACGCTGGAAGCGTCTTGTTATTACATTGCGACGCGATCGGGCTTCGCGCCAATTCGCTGGAATGCGAGTGATCCCGGTTTATCCCAGACAGACTATGCGAATCAGGCCGGCGCGCCGAGTCAAAGCGTTGCGTAAAGGCGTAGGTGCACGCCCGCTCGCTAGTGAAGACTACGGCCGCAGGCCAAACATGCCATGCCAAAGCGCGCTGAAAAGATTCGTGTGTCCGCCTTCGCCGCGCGCTCGCATAGCATCGCCCGCTTCGCGGCCTTCATCGTCTCGGCTGACCTCGTGGTCCTCCCCGCCCTCACGCGCCGCATGTGCGTCCCGAGCAAGGTCGTCGCCTGGGCCAGCTTGCGCTCGCGAATCCGCTGCAACGGATTCGGCCGCACGCGATGCCTGCAGCGCGGCCACCCCATCGGCAATGCGAGCCGCAAGCGCCGGCTCGCAGTCACGGCCGAGCAGCACGCCGAACAGCACATCGCGCGCATGGCCCTGGTCCGCGAATCGGATGGCGAGCGTCACATACCGGGCATATTCGGCCTCGGCCTCCTCCTCGGCTCGCCGGCGCTCCTCTTCGCGGTGACGGGTAAGACGCCCCATTTCCTCCGCATACACGGCATCGTAGATGCGCCGCTGCTCGGGGTCCGACAGAATCGCATAGGCTTCCTTCACCTGCTGGAAGCCGGCATGCGCGGCTGCCTCGCGCCCGACGTTGCGGTCGGGGTGCGAGCGCATCGCCGCCCTCCTGTACGCCCGCTTGATTTCCTCTTCGGTGGCGTCATCGCGCACACCCAGCACGTCATAAAGCGTCACCATCTCTCGCCCGAACAAATTTGCACGCCTACCGATTGTATGCCCTGCTCGGTGCGCCGCCCAGCGGGGCGGGCCGATCCAGTTGGTGTCGCGCGAATCAAAACGTGGGAATCGAGGCGATTTAAAACGCGGGACTTGATTTCGGCACGCGCTTCGATTTGAATGACATCACTTACGATCCGCCGCGCATTGAGAGGTGCGCGGGACGTCCAGGTCGCAAACCGTCTGCCGAGAAATATTTTTTTGGGAAACAACGTTTTCTTCGAAGAAATCTCTCGGTAACCGGGAATTACCGCGAAGATGCACAACTTCTACATATATTAAGCGGGCCGAAAATGAGTGAGAAAAAGAAAGCGTTGATCGATACCGCCACCCGGTTATTTGCAAAGTTCGGCTTTCATGCCGTGGGAATCGATCGGATCATCGCTGAATCGCGCGTGGCGAAAATGACGATGTATAAGTACTTCCCGTCGAAAAGCCGTCTCGTCGTCGAGGTCATCAACGAGCAGGGGGCGGCACTGAGCGCGGGAATCGCCGCCGCCACGGCATCGCATACCGAACCACTGGACAAACTGCGCGCCATCTTCTTCTGGCACGACGCCTGGTTCCGCTCCGAATCGTTCACAGGCAACATACTCATCCATGCCGCATCGGAATTTCACGCCGAGGAGAACGAAATTCTTGCCGCCTCGGCTGCGCAACGGCGGGCGTTCGTTCATCAGCTCGAGCGTATTCTCGGCGAACGCTTCGACGGTGCGGCTGCCGTCCGGCTCGCACAACGCTGCGCGCTGCTGCTCGACGGTGCGACGCTCGCACGGCAGTTGAGTGGCCGCACCGACGCCGCACGCGACGCGTGGGAAGTCGCCCAGACGCTGATCGAGAGCGAGCGCGTGCACTGCGTCTGACGGCGCCGGGTCGGCAGGCCTGGCGGCACCAACCGGGAGGGGCTGAGCGCTCCCTACGGATTCTTGCATGCCGGGCACTGTTCGAGCACCTTAAAAACCCACTGACGCGCGCAAAAGTCGCGTTACACTCATCGACATGAATCGGGCCATGCAGCACGGTCGCCGGCATGGCGCGGCCGAGTTGCGTGGCGCGCCGGCAGGCTTTCCGTGCGGCACTGTCCGCATGGTCGATCTGCCCGTAAAATCAATTCATTCACGACTCGAGGAAACGTTCGATGCGCACCACCCGTTGCACCGGGGCCATGACCCTGCTCACCGAAATCGACGAGCCTAGCGGACGCGAAGTGCGCTCGCTGCGGCTGGAGCCGGCGGAAGACGGCAAGAGCATCCTTCTCATCGAAATCGACGAACGCAAGCCCGGCATTCACCGGGAGGTGCGGTACGAAATCACGCCCGCGGAGCTGATCGCCGCCATTCGCGCCAACGGCGCCGAGCTGCCAGGCGAACAGCACGCGCGCTGAAGCCGCCTCCCAGACTGTCTCGACCGATCGCGGCGGGCTCGATGCCCGCCGCTTTTTTTTCGTGCGCGAATATCGATTTCAGAACAATCGGGCCGGAACGGTGACGACCAGGCGATAGACCTGACTCGTCGGATCCGAATAATAGGTCGACCCGACGTGCCACATCGCAATCAAGGCGATTTTCGTTTGCTTGAAGCGGCCGCTTTGCACGACATAGGTGGGCGTGATACCGAATTCATGGTGCCGGCCATGCACGGGCTGGCCGTTCTTGAAGTAGATGGAACCGTACGCAGGGCCGCGGGCTCCGTAACGGGTAGCCGATACGCTCGCATCCGCGCCCCAGCCTTGCTGTGCCCATAGCAATGTCGAAAAACCTGGCAAGTTCGCGTATTTTCCATCGAACGTGTAGCGCAATTGCAGCGATTGTTCATGCGGCGCGTTGTAGTCGACGTCCATCGAATTGATCAGATAATCGCCCGCCGTTTCGTCCACGTAATCGAAAAACTGGTCGCCGGCAATCTTCTGGTAGCCGACGAGCAGCGCATGGGGGCCGTGCTGCGCCGATAGTGCAAGGCTGTAAGCACGATTGCCGATGGGTCCCTGGCGCGCCGCGCCCGCATCGTGCGTCGCATAGGCGTTGGCGGTGCCGGTCAGTTTCACGGTATCGACATGGCCGGTACTCTGTTGAATCGACGCATAATATTGCCGCCAGACATCGTCGGCCTGATCTGCAAAATACGAAACGCTGCCCTCGGGCGAATACGACCATGTACCGCCCAGGTAGCTGACGCGATCGAGCGGCACGCCGCCGTACGTGGTGCGCAGGCCCGACAACGAGGTGCGCCCTCGCGCGTTTACTTTGGTGAAGCTGCCCGCCTGGAGCGTGAGATTGCGCACGTCGCTGCTCGAAAGCGACGTGCCGAGAAAGGTCGGCGGCAACGCACGATTGTCATGAGGTTCGAGAAACGGATTGGAAACCGCATGCACGCCGTACTTCAGTACGGTTTCCGATACACGCGCCTTGACGTCATAGAGCCCAGGGTACGCCCATGCGAGCTGATTCGCCCCACCGCCGCGCCGAGCCACGTGCACCATATTGCCTGAGCCGTTTCCTCCATCGAGCTTGAGCGCGCCGAACAGCCCCCCATCGATGCCCAGCCCAACCAAGCCCGGCGTAAAGCCGGATTGCCATCTGAGCTGCGCACCTTCGACCCACGCATGGCGCGACAGGCCGCCCACGCTATGCAGATAGTCAGTGTAATTGCGGAACTCGAAATCGAGGCGGCTGCCCGCAAGCAGCCCGCCCATTGCCGGCAGCGCCGACATAGGCATCGATTCGGGAGGTAACCCCTCGATCTGATCGGCATTGGCGACGGCCGAGGGCACTGGCGGTACCGCTGGCTCGTCGGCGCGAGCCAACCCGGCGCCGGCCCACGTTGTTGCCCCGATCACAAGCACGGACGCGATACGGCGAGCCGCAAACCAGCTGTCTTTTTTCATTCACCGCTCTTCTATCAGTGTTTTTGATTCGCCTAACACTAGTTAGGAAGCCTAAATACCCGATACGTACTGAGAAAGGCGGCATCAAATCACGAGAAATTGCCTGTGTGCAGCTATCAACTGTGCGGGGGAGGATGTGCTCCGTGTATTCCCGAGGAGACGCACTTCAGGCGCTTCATGAGAATCGCCGCGGCATTGCGATGGCTCAGGCGCACCACGGATTCCACCCTGACGCTGCGGCCTCGCCTAGCCACCCTCCGGCGCGCTCGCGCCCACTCGCGAAACGCAGTTTGAGCATCGCAACTGCGGCTCGCGATGACAATCCGCATAAAGGAGTCCTAATCGATGAATTCCTCTAGATCGCAAACGCGGTCCTTTACCACCATTTTTATGATTGAAATGTGGGAACGCTTCGGGTATTACGGCATGGCCGCTTTACTCGTGCTTTTCATGATCGAGCGCGTCGGTTTTAGCGACGCCAATGCCAACTTGACGTGGGGTGCCTTCACGGCGCTCGTCTACGCCGCGCCTTCGATCGGTGGATGGATCGGCGACAAGGTGCTGGGCACGCGTCGCACGATGCTGCTCGGTGCGATGGTGCTCATCGTCGGCTACCTGATGCTCGCCATTCCCGACGACAGGCTCGGATTCGTCTATGCCGCGCTCGGCGTGATCGTGGTGGGCAACGGTCTTTTCAAAGCCAACGCGGCCAACCTCGTGCGACGCATCTATGAAGGCGACGATGCCCGCATCGATAGCGCATTCACGATCTATTACATGGCGGTCAACGTCGGCTCTACGGTATCGATGCTCGCGACGCCGTGGATCAAGGACCGCTGGGGTTGGCATGCGGCTTTCGGCGTGTGCTGTGCGGGCATGACCGTTGGTGTGATCAACTGTCTCGCGCGATACGGCACGCTCGTGCGGATCGGCTCGGCGCCCGACGACAAGCCCGTGCATCGTCAGCGCCTCGCCATGGTGCTGGCGGCCGGTGCCGCGCTCGCACTTGCGACGGTCTTCGTTCTTCAGCATCGTGCGCTTGCCGTCGCGTGCGTCTACGTCGCCGCCGTGGCAATCGTCGCGATCTTCGCGTTGATGACGCTGACTTGCGAGCGCGCCGAGCGTGCCGGGCTCGTGGCGGCGTTCGTCCTGGTGCTGCAATCGATTCTCTTCTTCGTGTTCTATCAACAGATGTCGACCTCACTGACGCTCTTCGCTTTGCGCAATGTCGACCCCGCCCTCTCGATTGCCGGCGTCACGCTTTTTTCGTGGAGCCCCGCCCAGTTCCAGGCGCTCAATCCGATCTGGGTCATGCTGATGAGTCCGTTGCTTGCGGGGCTCTATACGCGCCTCGCACAAGGCGGACGCGATGTCGGCATCGCGACGAAATTCGCGCTTGGATTCGTCGCCGTGGCGGCCGGCTTTTTCGTCTATGCGGTAAGCGGCCGCTACGCGATGGACGGCCGTGTTTCGTCGTGGTTCATGGTGCTGGGGTATGGGCTCAATTCGCTCGGAGAGCTGCTCGTCAGCGGGCTGGGGCTGGCAATGATCGCGCGCTATATCCCGGCGCGTATGGGCGGCTTCATGATGGGCGCCTACTTCGTTGCAACGGGTGTCGCGCAATATCTGGGCAGCGTCGTCGCCAATCTCGCGCAATTGCCATCGAACGATTTGCCCGCGGTGCAATCGCTGCCGCTCTATATCGATCTTTTTGCAAAACTCGGGTGGCTCGCCGCAGCAGGCGCGCTAATTTCCATCCTGCTGCTGCCACTGATGCGCAGACTCGGGAATACCCACCGCCGCTCGGCGGCCGCGCTCGCCGGTGCTGCTACGAGCGCTCGCTCCCGCGCATTCGTCTCCGACTGATCTGCGATGCGCTGCGCCGGGCCGGGCCTGTTCGGAGTCGGTGACGGACGAGCAATACCTTGTCGGGCCCGCGCAGCAACGCTGAGGGCTTGACAACCGGCATAGCGCAGTTGGCGGCCAACTCGGCCGACTTTGCCTAAAATGGGCTCTGGCGCCGGTTGCCGCGGCGCGGTATGCAACCCCGACCGGAGCCGATATTGAAAGTTGCCCGACACTCGACGGCCGATATTCGCATAGGTATCGGCGGCTGGACCTACGAACCGTGGCGCGGGACCTTCTATCCGGAAGGACTCGTGCAAAAGCGCGAACTCGAATACGCGAGCCGCAAGCTGACCTCCATCGAGGTCAACGGCACGTTCTACGGCGCCCAAAAGCCCGAAAGCTTCGCGAAGTGGCGCGACGAAACGCCCGACGATTTCGTCTTCGCCCTCAAAGCGCCACGCTTCGCAACGCACCGCCGCGTGCTGGCCGAGGCGGGCGAATCGATCGAACGCTTCTTTTCCAGCGGCGTCACCGAACTCGGTGCCAAGCTGGGGCCGATCAACTGGCAGTTCGCACCCACGAAGAAATTCGATCCTGAGGACTTCGAAGCGTTTTTGCGACTGCTGCCCCATCGCGTCGACGGCCGCACGATCCGGCATGCGCTGGAAGTACGTCACGAGAGTTTCCGGGATTCGGCATTCATCGCGTTGGCGCGCGAGCACCGTGTGGCCGTTGTGATAGCCGGCGACAGCAAATACCCTCAAATCGCGGCTCTCACCGCACCGTTCGTCTATGCCCGCATCATGGGAACCGAAGAGGCACATCCGCTCGGGTACACGAAGCGGGCGCTCGATGAATGGGCCGAGCGCGTGCGCCGCTGGGCCGCGGGCGGCATGCCGCAGGGGCTCGAAACCGTCGATGGCGACGAGGCATCGCTCGGCGGCAAAGATACCCCACGCGACGTCTACCTTTACGTGATCAGCGGCTTTAAGACCCTGAACCCGGCGGCAAGCATGGCGATCATCGAACGCGTCGGACAGCGGGCCAAACACTAGACCAGGCGCCGCCGAGCGCAGTTGCTGGGCCATCGAGCGACAGGCGGCCGATTCCCGCTCAATCGAGCAACGCTGCCGCGCGCCTTTTCAGTTCGGCGCCGAACTCGTCGAGCAGTCCAATCGACAAGCGCCAGCTCTGCCAGTACAGATCGACATCGAGGTGCCGGCCCGGCAACAGCTCGATCAACTGCCCCGCCGCGAGCGGCTCCGCGATCATCTGCAACGGACACATGCCCCAGCCCAGCCCCATCGAACATGCCCGCAAAAAGCCGCCGACGTGAGGCACCCAGTGCACGGGCGGATCGACGACCGCACGCGTGACCCGGCGCACGAACCGCGCCTGTAATGCGTCCTTCGCGTTGAACACGACGCATGGCGCGCGCCGCAGCGCATCGCGATCGACTCCGCTCGCGAAGTAGCGCGCAAAAAACGGCGGCGTGCAGACGGCCAAATAGCGCATCGTGCCGAGCCGGGTGGACCGGCATCCTTGCACGGGACTCGCCTGCGTCGTGACGGCACCCTGCACGCTGCCGTCGCGGATGCGTTGCGCGGTGTGGTCCTGGTCGTCGATGACCAGATCGAGCAGCGTCTCGCGCTCGACGCAAAAGGCCGCCACGGCATCGACGAACCATGTGCCGACGCTGTCGTCGTTGACCGCCACGCGCAAAGTCGGCCATGCCTGAGCGAGCGCACCGCCGCCCGGCATGAGCGGCATACGCCCACTCAGCTCCGCCTCCAGCAGACGCACGCGCTCGGTATGCCGGCAGAGCAGCGCCCCCGAGGGCGTAGCCACGCACGGCTGCCCTCGCTTGACGAGAATGCTGCCGATGCGCTCCTCGAGCAGCTTCACCCGCTGCGAGACCGCGGAGGGCGTGACGTTCAATTCATTCGCGGCGCGCTCGAACGAACCGTGACGGACCACGGCCGCGAGCGCGTTGAGCAAAGCATAGTCGAGCATTAGAAACGCTTAATGAGCTTAACGGAAATTAGCTTTCCTTAGCATACCGCCGAGTCGCAGACTACGCTCGTTCGCCCCAAACGTCTACCTGCGTATCCCATGAATCCGACCGCTTTCTCGCATGGCGCCGTGCTGTCGGCGTCGCTGATCGTCACCATAGGCGCGCAAAACGCCTTCGTTTTGCGGCAAGGCATCATGCGCTCGCACGTCGGCAAGATCGTCGCGCTGTGCAGCCTGTCCGACTTCGTTCTGATTGCCGCCGGTGTCGGCGGCGCGTCGACGCTCGCCGCGCGGTACCCGCGTTTCGTCGAATTCGTTTTGTACGCGGGGCTCGCGTATCTGGCGTGGTTCGGTATCGGCGCGCTGTCCCGGGCGTTGCGCCCGGGACATGCGGTCATGGAAGTTCAGGGCGATGGCGCCGCCCCGAACGGGCAAAGCGCATGGGCGGCCGTGCTGACGACCCTGGCCCTCACCTGGCTCAACCCGCACGTCTATCTCGACGCGATGTTGCTCATCGGAACGGCCGGCGCGCGCGAACCCGAAAACGCGCGAGTGGCGTTCGCGCTCGGCGCGATGACGGCGAGCCTCATCTGGTTCGTATCGATTGGATATGGCGCGCGGTTTCTCGCGCCGCTTTTTCGGAAAGCGTCCGCATGGCGCCTGCTCGACGGCGCAACCGGCGGCATGGTGCTGCTCGTGGCCGCCACGCAGCTACGCTGACAATCGCTGTGGATCGCTGTCAATCGATCGCCCGCGATATTTCTTTCAAATAGCTTTCGATTGCAAAATGCCGGCAGTTGATATATATCTGCGCAACGGTTGACCAGCCGTCAACGTTGAGAGGCGTTCATGAAAATCAAAATTATCGGGTATTGCGCCCTGGGGGCAATTGCACTCGCACTGTTCGTCACGATGTGCGCGATCTTGCGCGATGCAATCATCACACACGACATCGACGCGAAATCGCAGGTCGACGGCGGCATGCATGTGGCCGAAGGAGCCACCGCCGTGCCGGCGTTGAGGGCCAAACCCTAGCGGCGTACCCGGTGGCGGGCCTACAGCGGCGGGAGGCGGTCGGCAACGAGCCGGCTCAGATACCGGTAATCGCGCAGCAGGGCACTATGCCCCTTGCCCCAGGCGGATAAGAAGCGGAACAGGTGCGGGCCTGACAACACGGCTTTCTTGGCGCCCCAGACGAACCCGAGAAACTCGTACGACAGGACGCGCAGCGGCCGCGGATTGGCGATCATCGCGTCGAAAAGATTGACGTAGATGTGCGAACTCTGGTGTTCGACGCCATAGCTGACGTGCTCGTGATCGTGCACGGCGCGCGCCGACGGCTCGAACAGAAGCTTCACGCCGCTGCTGCGCCACAGCGCACCCATGAAGCGATCGTCCGACGTCCGAATACCCTCGTTCCACGGTTTTGCGAGGGCGAGCTTGCGGGCGTAGATGAAAAAGGCCCCGATCAGAAAATCGGGCGATTCCCCCGGTTTGGCCGCGCGGCCATACCCGATCGCGCGCATCACCACAGGCGCGCTCCAATCTTCGCCCCAGCAAACGCTGCCCGCGACGACGCGGTGGCCCGACTGCGCCTCGTAAGTCTCGAACAGACGGCGAATGGCTTGCGGCTCGACGCAAATATCGTCGTCGACATTGACGATCAGGTCGGTATCGGCCGAGCGCGCGCAAAAATTCCGTGCGGCGGCAACGTTCTTGCCGTCGTGAAAGCGCAGTTTGACGAAATCGTGACCGGCGCACACATCGACGACTTTCTTTTGCAGTTCGCGGTCCGGCGTCGAATCGCAGACGAAGACATCGAAAGGCAATTGCTCGCGCGCCACGGCCAGGGCCTGGAGGCAGCGCTGCAGCTTTTCCGGACGATTGCGTGTGGGAATTACCACGCTGACGGACGTCATGACTTTCTCCGTGGTCATTGAGGCGGCGGGAAAACCGCTTGTCGCCGTCACCTTACTCGTACGAAAAAGGACAAAAAATCAAAAAACCCCCCAACAACCCGGCTGGCATAGAGGTAGGACGGGCATCGCTATAATGGCGCATTACAATTTCCAATGAGCACCGCTTCGATGGCGCACGACGAACACGCTCACGGCCGCGACGGCAAGCACCATCACGCGCATACGGGGCACGGTCATGCCGGCCACAGCCACAGCCACGCCGGCCATCACCATGCGTACGGCGCCGAGGACCAGCGCCGCATTGCCTGGGCCTTCGTCACGATTGCGGTGTTCATGATCGTGGAGGTCGTCGGCGGTGTGCTCTCGGGCTCCCTGGCCCTGTTGGCCGACGCCGGCCACATGATCAGCGACGCGGCTGCGCTCGGCTTCAGCTGGGTCGCGATCCACTACGGCAGGCGGCCGGCCACAGCGGAACTCTCGTATGGCTACAAGCGCCTCGAAATTCTCGCGGCTTTCGTCAACGGCTGCGCGCTTTTCGTGATCGCGGCCTGGATCGTGATCGAGGCCATCCGGCGTTTCGCCGCGCCCGTACCCGTAGTCGGCAAGACCATGCTGATCGTGGCGGTGGCCGGGCTCGCCGCCAATGCGGTGGCGTTTCTCGTCCTGCACGGCGGGAACCGCGAAAACCTCAATATGCGCGGCGCCTGGCTGCACGTGCTCGGCGACATGCTCGGCTCGGCGGCGGCCGTTGTCGCGGCGATCGTCATTTTGCTCACCGGATGGTCGCCGATCGATCCCATCTTGTCGATCGTCGTCGCGGTGATCATCCTCAAGAGCGCGTGGGAGATCGTCAAATCCTCGGCGCATATCCTGCTCGAAGGCGCACCGGACAGCCTCAGTCTCGCGGAGATCAAAGCCGACCTCGAAGAAAACGTTCCTGAAGTGGACAATGCGCATCATATTCACGCCTGGTCGATCACGGGCGAACGACATGTCGTGACGCTGCATGTCCACCCCACCGCCGGCGTGCCCGCACACGATGTCGTCGTCGCCGTGCAGCGCCGGCTCGCTATACGGTTCGATGTCGCGCACGCGACGATTCAGGTAGAAGAACAGGCGTGCGCCGATTCCCACGAAGCGCACGATCATGACTCGCACGATTGCCACTAGCTGGCACCGACGCCGGGCACCGGCGGGAGAATAACCAATGGCCTCACCCCATGACAGCGTCAGCATGGCGCTTTTTTGCGACTTCGAAAACGTTGCGCTTGGCGTTCGCGATTCGAAGTATGAAAAGTTCGACATCAAGCCCGTCCTCGAACGCTTGCTATTGAAGGGAAGCATCGTCGTCAAGAAGGCCTACTGCGATTGGGATCGCTACAAAGGCTTCAAGGCAGCCATGCATGAAGCCAGTTTCGAATTGATCGAAATTCCGCACGTGCGCCAATCGGGCAAGAATTCGGCGGATATCAGGCTGGTGGTCGACGCCCTCGATCTTTGCTACACGAAATCGCACGTGGACACGTTCGTCATCATCAGCGGCGACTCCGATTTCTCCCCGCTGGTCTCGAAGCTGCGCGAGAACGACAAGAAGGTGATCGGCATCGGCGTGAAAAATTCGACGTCGGACCTGCTCGTCGCGAACTGCGACGAATTCATCTTCTACGACGATCTCGTGCGCGAGCAGCAACGCGCCATCGCAAAGCAAGAGGCGCGCGCCGCGCTCCCGGCCGCGAAGCGTTCGGCCGACGAGGACAAGCAGCCGAAAGACGAGACGATGGATACGCGCAAGGCCCAGGCCATCGCGCTGGCCGTCGAAACGTTCGACGCTCTCGTCTCCGAAAGAGGAGACAGCGGAAAGATCTGGGCGTCCGTACTCAAAAGCGCAATCAAACGGCGCAAGCCCGATTTCAGCGAGTCGTACTACGGCTTCCGCGCCTTCGGCAATCTGCTCGAAGAAGCGCAATCGCGCGGTTTGCTCGAAGTGGGTCGCGACGATAAATCCGGCGCGTTCGTCTATCGAAGCTCGCCCGCCGCGGCATCGCACCCGGAGCTCAGCCGCGCCGCCACGGCGGAGCCGGCTGCAATGGAAGCGCCGATGCCCGCGGAGGCAGCGGCTACCGCGCACACGGAGCAGCCTCCTCGCGCACCACGACGGGGACGCAAAAAGGCCGCGGCAAGGGAAGCGGAGACGAGCGTGGCCAGTACGCCCAGCAACGAAACCGCGGAACTGCCCCGCTCGCCCGAGGGAGCGACGGCTGACATTGCACCCGAAAAAGCAACGAAAGCCGCAAGAGCGCCAAGGGCCGCAAAAACCGCGAAAGCGCCAGGTCAATCGACGCCGCGGGCCAAGCGTTCGCGCAAGGTTACCGCGTCGGCCAGCGAGGAGTGAAACGCGAGCAGCGAATCGGTACCCGCTTGACTCAACTCAGCTGAGCCTGTGCCGGCTGCGCCCCGGTTTACTCGCGAACCGCCGCAACCCGCCCCGCCTTGACGGCCGCTTTCAGCGTCGACCAGTCCGCCTCGTTGCGCTCGGCATAGGCCAGCGCGAAGGTTTCGATGGCCGCATCGAAAGCGTCCGACTTGCCGAGATAGCCGCACAGTCGAGCGGGATCGCCGGCTTTGGCCATCGCATGCGCCAACGCCGTCCCGCACGAAACCGCATACGCGCCAAGATCCTCGACGTCGAAGCTCGCGAAATCGAAGGCGCCCTTCATATCGCGCAACTGCCTGACGTAGAAATCGCTGCCGGTGTGATGCATCTTGGACCAGCCGAGAAAGATATCGCTTGCCGATTGCAGCAGGCGCTGACCGTTGACCACGCGCTGGCCGTGATTCGAGTATTGGCTGCGCGGTAGATAGTTCTCCAGGACGGAAGTCCGAGCCTCCTTCAACTGCAGAAAGAGCGGCCACTCCCCGTCAGCCATGAAAAGCGCCTCGTAGCAGCGCGTTCCCACGGAGCCCACTCCGACGACGCGAATCGCAACATCGACCAATTCGTATCGATCGAACAGCGCGCGTCGCTCGTCGGAAAGCGTCAACCGATAGTCAGCGAAAAAACGCCTGATCATGTCGTCGTACTGACGACGCTCGCGCTGGGTCGCGAGCGGAACGTGATAGACGAGCGGAGGGTTTTCCTTGATCCTGTACTTGCCGTCGACCTGCACGGCCGCATGATCGAGCACGGAGCGCGACGATTGCAGCCTCGCCTCGTCGACGACTACCGCCGCCCTTTTTCTTTCGCCGGCGGAATCTGCAATGTCGAGCATGGACGCCGCGCTGAACTGGTAGTACCAGAGATCGAGCACATCCATCTTGCTGAATTCGCCCATACGCTGCCGGAATGTCTCGCAGAGCCGCCGTACTAGCTTGCGCTGATCGCTCGCCGCGAATCCGCGCTCGCGCGCGGCGATCGCGAACGACGCGGCCAGCCTGCGCACATCCCAGTCGAACGGCCCCGGCAGCGTTTCGTCGAAGTCGTTCGGCCCGAAAAGAATCCGCCGCTCCGGGCTCGCGAAGAGCCCGAAGTTGGCCAGATGTGCATCGCCGCACAACTGCACGATGATGTCGGTACGCGGCAATGCCGCAAGATCGAATGCCATCAGCGCCGCCGCCCCGCGATAAAACGCGAACGGATTCGCGACCATGCGCCCGTAGCGGATCGGTATCAGCTCGGGCACGCGCCCCACGTTCGACGCTTCGAGCAGCGCGATCGGGTCGCGCTTTGTCAGCTTGCAGACGGCGAGCCGCGTGCGCGGCACCTTCTTTCGCGCGGCGCGACCCAACTGCATGCGCTCGGCGAGCGAACCGCGACCCGCTAAGAGGTCGGAGAGATCCGGCTGCGCCGCCGGCAATACGCCGTTCGCATCGTTCATCGACGGTTCGCCGGATCGCCGGCCGCCATCGAGGTGCTTACCTCCGTTTCGGACTGCGCTGCGCGTGCTGGCCGCCGCACAGCCCGCACCTTTGCGCTATTGCCGCCACCGCAGAAGAACTGCTCGCGGCCATCGGATTCGAGTCCGGACACACCCGTACCGGCCGGCATCTCGAGGCTGCACAGCACTTCGCCCGTGCGCGGGTCGATCTGCCGGATCTCGCTCTCGTCGTCCTCCCAGGTAGCGTGCCAGAGTTCGCCCTCCACCCAGGTCACGCCCGTTACGAATCGATTCGATTCGATGGTTCGGCGTACTGCGCCTGTCTCGGGATCGAGTTCGTCGATCTTCTTCTCGCGGTACCGCCCTACCCAGAGCGATCCCTCGGCCCACGCGAGCCCCGATACGCCATCGCCGGGCGCCGGTATCGTCGCGATCACACGGCCTTGCTCGAGATCGAGCTTCTGAATGACGTTCCCGGCGATCTGATACAGGTATCGCCCATCGAAAGCCGTTCCCGCGCCCGCGGGCACTTCGATCGAGCGCAGCACGGCACCGCTTGCGGGGTCCAACGCATTCACCTTGTCGCCCGATGCGAACCAGACCTGCCCGCCGTCATAGGTGACGCCAGCTACCTGGTCGACGCCCTCGAAAGGCCCGTACTCGCGGATGATTTCTGCAGTGAATCGGTTCATGGCGCCCTCCTCATCCTAATCATCAAGAAACCGCCATCCTAATGGTTCAGAAACGGAGCGGGGAGTAACAACGGTGTCGCGGATCCCACTACCGGTACGCTCCAGCGGCGCGCCGGCCCGCGGCCCAACGAGCGCACCTTGCCGAGATCGGCGAGCGATTCGAGCGTGCGCTGCACATTGCGCTGGCTCTCGCCAAGCGCCAGCGCGAGCGCGGAACTCGACCAGGATTCCCCGTCGGCAAGCAGTGCCAGCAACGCGGCGTGTTTCTCTTCGGATGGGTGATCGAGCAGCGCCACCTCGGCCGCACCCGACGGCACCAAGACGAACCCGCGCCGCGTCGCACGAATGTCGGCCATCGAACCGAGCATCGTGCGCAAGCGGCCGATCTCCACGCGCAATCGCACGCGATGCGATTCGTCCGCTGCTTTCACGCGAAATGCCTGCGCGATGAGCGTACTCCTGGGCACATCTTCAGGCCAGGCTTGCCCGAGCAGCCGGGCAAGTACGAACAATACGGGGCGCGTCGCCAGCGATATCGTTCGAGGGCCGATGCGCACGATACGGCGGCAGGCATCCACGACGAGCGTTGCCGCATTGGGTGCGAGCAGCGCTTCGATCTCGTCGAGCGAGACGAGCCGAGCTTCGCCGCGCGCAATCAAACGACCAGCCGGCTCATTCACGATGCGCGTTGCGGTTTCGATCTCCGCTATCAATGCAGGGATGCGCGCTCGACGCGCCGCCTGTTCGGCGCGCGCCAGCGCCGCGCGAGCCGTCGCTGCCTGAAGATGCCGCATCGCGATCCCGGCCGCAACGAGTTCGTGAGCCGCCGTCAGGGCAGGCGGCAACGATAGGTGAACGAGTTCGGCAAGCGCGCGCTGAGCATCGTCGAGCTTTCCGATGAGCAGTAATCGCCGCGCCTCGAGATATCCCGCATGGGCCGCGTTGACACGATCGCCGTGGGCGTCGAGCGTGGCGCGTGCGGCGGTGAGTGTCTTCGCGGACCAGCTCAATTCGCGCGCGGCCAAGGCAATTTCCGCCTCGGCGATTTCGCATCGCGCACGCGCCACGGCTTCGTCCGGCCCGAACGCACGGGCCGCCTTGCGCATCAACGCCTTCGCGCGAACGAAGTCGCCGAGCTGTGCCATGGCGATGCCGCGAAGCGCCAGTGCGTGCGCATCGTCGCGCAGCGCAACGCGATTCAATGCGCCGAGCGGATCACCGCAAGCCAGTGCCCGGGCCGCGGCCGTAATCAATGCGTCCATCGGAATCCCGCCACACTTGTCACTCCCACCGGTTCGGTTCGTGGTCCTAATCTATCACACAGATATCGAGCAGCCCGTCGCATTGCGCAGCGGCGCTGACCGACTCACCACCATGCAGTTCAACTGCACTGTCAGATAGGAGAAGATCATGACCGGACATATCACAGCCACGCGTGACGAGTGGCTCGCGGCACGGCTCGAATTGCTCAAAGCCGAGAAGGAGTTGACGCGGCGCAGCGACGAGCTGGCGCAACAACGGCAGTCGCTGCCGTGGGTAAAGATCGAAAAAGATTACCTTTCGATACCGATGCCGGTCCAGCTTCGCTGATCGATCTCTTTCAAGGGCGTTCCCAACTTCTCGTCTACCACTTCATGTTCGGGCCTGACTACAAGGCCGGATGTCCTTCGTGCTCGATGATTGCGGATGGGTTCAACGGCTTCGCTGTTCATTTGGCTCAGCATGATGTCATGCTCATGGCCGTGTCACGCGCGCCTCTGGAAAAATTGCAGGCCTATAAAAAGCGCATGGGATGGACGTTTCCATGGGCATCGTCGAACGACAGCGATTTCAATTTCGACTTCAATGTTTCGTTCACGGAGCAACAGCAGCGCGAAGGCACCATCGAATACAACTATGAACGCGGCGGCCATGCGATGGATATGACGCCTGCGCCCGAGCCCGTTGCTCAGTTCGCCAAGACGTGCGGAACGGATGCACCGACCTATGCGCGCGATCGGCCTGGCTTGAGTGCGTTCGCGCTCGAAGATGGAATCGTCTATCACACCTATGCGACCTACGCGCGTGGGCTCGATGCACTTTGGGGCGCCTATCAATGGCTCGATCGCGCGCCGCTCGGTCGGAACGAAACGGGCATCTGGTGGAGCCGTCACGACGAATATGAGCGCGCCTGATCGTTGGCGACGGGCGACGCTGTACCGGATGCCGCACGGCTAACTGACGAGAGAGGCCGACATGTCTTCTGTACGTACTTCGCATGCAGCACTGTTCGCAGCGTCAGCACTGCTGTTTGCGGCGAGCGCGGTGACGACGGTCATGTGGTCACAGTCGATGTCGTCCATGGGCGAGATGCCGATGCCGGGCGGTTGGTCGATGTCGATGACGTGGATGCCGACGTGTGGTGAGACTTGGCTGGGCGCCGCCGCGTCGTTCGTCGGCATGTGGACGGTGATGATGGTGGCGATGATGCTGCCGTCGCTCGTGCCGATGCTGATGCGGTATCGAGAAGCCATCGGCGCGGCGAGCGAAACGCGCCTCGCTTTGCACTCGGCGCTGCTCGCATCGGGCTACTTCCTGGTATGGGCCGCGTGTGGGCTCGGCATCTTTATCATGGGCGCTGCACTGACTTCGGCCGAGATGCGGTTGCCGGCGCTCGCGCACGGCGCTCCGTTCGCTATCGGCGCGGTCGTCCTGATTGCGGGCGCGACACAATTCACCACCTGGAAAATACGTCAGCTCGGCTGCTGCCTAGCGGCACCAGGCTCCGGCGGGGCGGTATGCGGCAACGCCGATACACCATTGCGTCACGGCATACGCTTCGGCTGGCGCTGTGTGCATTGCTGCGCCGGACTCACCGCCACGCTCGTTGTCATAGGTGTCATGGACTTCCGGGCCATGTTGCTCGTCACCGCTGCTGTCACCGCCGAGCGCGTCGCGCCAGGCGGTCCGCGCATAGCGCGGGTGACCGGGGCGATACTTGTTGCCGTGGGCTCGATGCTCATCGCCCGGGCCGCGCATCGCGTCTAAGCCCGTTCGCGGTGTCAATGATGCGCTCGGTCTGAAGCCGCTTCAGACGTACGGCGAGGGGGAAGTTATGGGCCACCTGTTGTTCTGCGTCGACTCAAGGACCGGCCACAGTTTGGCCAGGTATTCCGGTGTTGAATTGTTTATGAGTTCTCGAATTTTCGAATGGAAGTAATCTTGACCGCTCGGTGGTAGCCGACCGTAAACGTTGGTCAAGAAAGCGCAGAACAGGTCCGGGTGCTCCGGCTGCTCCTCTTGTACCACGTTAAAGAGGCAACGGACTAACGGCATTCGATCGGTGCTCTTCAACGATTTATTCAGCTTCAACGATTTGAAAACGTCATCGCCGACGAGGTGTGCGAGGAGAGGCTTAGGATCTTCTAGCAGTTCTTCTCGCTGCATCAGTTCGATGAGCTTGATGGTAGCCTTCACTAGGTCTGCTTTCTTTCCAGACTCGATCTCGTCCACTGTAAAACATTTGGGTACAAGGATTTTCAGCAGTGCATGCTGATTGTGTGGGGCAAGCTTGGGAATGGCATCGATCACCGGCTCGATAATGGACTTATCGTTTAGCCGTGGGCCAAGTTGGTGAAGTGACTCCGCATCGTATTGGGGCCCCATATCGAGAATATCATCAATCAGACACTGCGCTTCTGAGGCGGCCACGCGATGGCGCCTCGAGTATCGCGTAGAGGACGCTCGAGAATCGAAAGGTTCTTTCGATGCCTTGGGCTGCGGGGCGGCGTTGAGATCGCTGCTCGGGGCCGCGGGACCGCCGAACAGGGTTCCCACGAGCTTGGGCAAGCCAGGCCGCGATGCTGGACAGGCAGGGGATCTTGACGCGTCCGGTTCCCGGAGGAGCTGGCGCATAGCACTCGCGGAAGCGATCGCCCCCATCATTGTCGCTCGGTCTTCTGGCGGGAGTTCGCCAAGTGTGTTGAGCGCGCCTTGAATTGTCGTTGCTGGCGCTTCGATTAGCCCTGCCGCAAGGAGCGCGTTGAGCGGTCCGGCATCATATTGCGGCGGTAATTCATCTATCTCACGAAAAAAGTGTTGCGCCACTGCCGGCTGCAGGTCGAGTGGCAACACGGGGAGTGCCGAAGCAAGCACACTTAATCGCAATGCCTCCTTGGCCGGTTCATGGCGACGCTGCTGCGAGCGTGGGCGAGGTTCTTGATAATCGAATAGCGCACCCAGCACTTCCGACATGACACGCACCTCGTTGCCAGCCTCCCGTCGAGCTGGGGGCGTCAGGCCGCTAAGTATCGCGGCAGCTGAGGTCTGACGGCGCGTCTCGAGATTGTCGCGAGGAGCGGGGTCGCCGCAGGCCGGATCCATCGGCTCAACGGCGCCACGGGCGGGGCGAGGTGCGGGAATAGGTGCCGGCATGGCCGATCTCCGAATGAAGGCTGAAGACGGTATCTTCTGCGGATCACCGGATGTATGCCGCTTCGGTCGCGAATAAGGATATGCAGACCCGCAAAGGCGATGACCAGCGTCGCAAGCGACAAGCAGCGGCGCTTATGGTTGCGCCGGCGTACGTCCTCGCTCAATGATCCAGTCGATCAATGCCTCGATCACCCGCTCGCGGTCAAGATCGTTCATCGCCTCGTGATAGCTACCTTCGCTTCTGAGCCACGCCTGAACTTGGCGCGCCCTTGCGCGGAGATGCCGGTCCGGGGGATAAACGACCGTTTCAGGAAAAGCATCGTCCAGGTACTCAGTAATCGCCGACGACTCGGATAGCGCGAAATCGCCATGCACTAATGTGGGTACGCGTTGAGTCAATGATTCACGGGCGTAGCTCTCTCCGCGATTGGCGCCACTTCGAAGGTCAACCGCGGACAGGTCGAATGGCAGTTGTTTCTCTCGGAGGGCCACGAACACAGACATCGCGTAGGGGCTTGCGAACTGTGCATCGGCATATAAACGAAGCGGGACTTCAAGCATGGCACAGCCCTGGTGGTTGACTTGCGGCTCGACGAAAGCGGGCAGACGAGAAGCGGGTCGATTGTCGGCGATCTGCGGCTTGATCTCGAACGGCCGCTTTTGGCGGATTCGGGAACACGTTGTCAGACGCAGGCACGATGTCTCACGCGACGCACGCCGCCAGTCTCGGAGCGTTAGGTGATGGATGGCGTCCGGCGTTCTAGTTCGGCGCCAGTTTCCCTTCTAGCGCGGCTTTCACGTCGGGCCATTCCGTATCAATGATGCTGAATCGCACCGAATTGCGTTTACGACCGTCAGGCATTATTCGCTCATGGCGCACAATGCCCTCCTGCTTTGCACCGATGCGCAAAATCGCCGCCCTCGACCTCTCGTTGAGCTCATCGGTGGTGAACTGGACTCGGACACTTCTCATGATCTCGAATGCATACGTCAGGAGGAGATATTTCGCCTCTGTGTTCGCTGCCGTTCGCTGAGCTGACTGGCTCAGCCAGGTGTGACCGATTTCTAGCTTCCGATTGTCCCGGTCGATCTTCCAAAAGCGCGTGCTGCCGACGATGCGGCCGCTGTCACGAGCGATGATCACGAAGGGGATCACATGGCCCTCCTCGCGCCCTCGCAATGCCGTAGCGATGTATTGGTCGATAGTCGACGGTCCCGGTACAGCAGTCACTTTGAGATTCCATAGCTCGCCGTCTGCCGCTGCGTCGACCAGACTAGGCGCGTCTGCAGGTTCGAGAACGCGAAGCTCAATTGCCTTGCCAGATAGTGTTAGCCGACATGTGTCGTTCATAACCATCAGAAGAGTGTTGAGGGCAATGCGCTCGGAGGCTCGACCCATTTGCGATGTCGGCATCACGGGTGCGGAGCCGAGCGTCAGAGCAACCGATTGTCACCGATCCCGCACCGGCCGTCGAGTGGCCGCTTGTGGCCGTCTGTTGCCACAGACCTACTTGGTTCCATCGATCGCCGACGCAGCGAGCACAGAGTCTTTATACATACTTGCGTCGAAAATAAACGGTCCTAACGTCTCAACAGTCGTCAAGTCAGATTCGCTTGTCTGGTAGGCGAAGCTTTCCCATCTGTAGGATTCGAATTCGCGCCGCACAAGAACCGAATATGCACCGCATGCGACGTCGCCGCACTCTGGACAGATGTAGAGTAGTACGCGCTTTCCGCCCAGCGGCGGAACGTCGAGCAACATCGTGGACATGCGCTCACATTCCTTCGCGTAACCACTCACAAAACAACCCATGAAGTCGGAGTGTCCCCCGGCACTTTCAACGAGCATTTTCAGCAAGGACCGTCCGTCTATTAGAAAGTCCGCAGACGTTCTCTCGGTGCAGGTGGCGCCTTCGGACCCGGTTGCTGGTCGATGCAGTCGGCGATGCCCAAGTAAGTTCATGTTCGCGTTCCGAATAAGCTCAACCTGCCGAGATTGTCACCGATCGAGGAGCCTGTGTCGAACGGCCGTCATGGCCGGCAAGCGGCGCCAAGCGACCCGGAGCGGTCCCCCGAATCACTCGAGACCGGACGTTCGGGACTGGAGGATGCCCCGTTGGTCGGCCTCCGCGAGATCAAAGACGTGCATCTGCTTCCAATGACCAGAGGAGTTCTCAAGGAGAGCGACGGACGTGCACCTCGTTTGAATTGGCTCCGACACGAAAAGCCGATGTTCCAACTCGACAGCGGCGCTGTGCGCATTCTCTGCACTCCCGTGCGCAACGGTCAAGTGTGGGACAACGCTTTCATATGCGCCGGCGTAGGGTCGATACATGGGGAAGCACTCCACCAGCGCCGTAGTCAAAGCGATAAACGGCTCTGGTGGCGCAGGCGAAAGGTAGGCGGTCGTCGCGAACCGCCCAACGCTTGCCAACGAAAAGTCGAACGACGGCACTGTATTCAGTGCATTTTTCGCTTTGCGAAGGACATCCAAGGAGATCTCGTCCCGCGGCATAAAGGGATACAGCACGGTAATATGCGCCGGAACACCCAGCTGAGAGGTTGCATCAAAGCGATTCCGCAGTTCTCCCACCAGCGACTCAGCAGCGGGAACTCTGACAACAAAAGCCGACGCAGGCATGAAGAGATTCGCTTGGCTGATCGTTGAGGGGTTACGAAGTCCGATTGTCGCAAATTCTGTGAGATGAATCCAATGACGCCTCGTCGGCCGGCAATTGCCAAACATCCGCTACGTCGCATCACTTCACGCTGCGGGCGGCAGTCCATATTCTTCTCGACCCAAAGCAGCCTGCCATGCTTGAAACCGTGACCGCCATTGCTCGAATGGCTCGCTCAACGGATGCCGGGAATCACCGCTTAACGAGTACGCCATGCCTTCGATCAGCCATTTGGGCTATGTTGCGACGGCCAGATTTCCTAGTGATTCCGCTTGCCCCATCAGCCAAAGGCTGATTCAAGCAACCACTGCCGTGCAATCTCCGTGCATAGCGACGGCCGCTCCAGTGTCGGGAAATGGCCGCATCCTTCAAGCGAGACAAAGCGTGCGTGCGGCATAAGCGTGGCGATGCGACGGCCGACATCGACAGGAACGAAACGGTCGGCGTCCCCCCATACGAGTAGCGTTGGAATTTTGGTCGAGGCAAGCGTTGACCAGTGATCTGAACGAGTCAATGTTGCGTCGGATTGGCGAGCGAACAGCTCGGCCCCGGCATCGCGCGCCATGTGTACGAACGCCACTCTCGATACGGCATCGTCGGCGGGAATTGCGTTCTCAGCGAACTCGGCAATAACTCGCTCATGGTCATGGGAGCGAATCCTGCGGCTGGTAGTGCGCACCGAATCCGGGTTTGGGTGGACACCCGGCTGGCAGTTCATTAGCCAGAGTCCGCGAACACGCTCAGGAGCTCGCGCCAGAACTTCCATCGCTAGACATCCACCGTAGGCTGTGCCAGCAAGGATGAACGCACCGTCTGTGGACGCTAACAGGCTCTCAGCACTCTCGGCCAACGTCGCGTACGCCAGTATCTGAACAGATGCTGATACAAGACCTTTGAGCCCTGCGACTTGATGGGCGTACATGCGCCCATCACACGGCATTGCAGGCAAAAAGATTAGCGGTAGCGGCACAGGAACGGGGGATGAGCATCATTGCCGGACAATCTGGTTCGCCGTCAGACTGACGTCCGCCGGCAGGCAGATTGTCAGCGACTTCGAGCCTTCCGTCGAACGACCGAAAGTGGCCGGTAACAGCAATTCAGGCCCCATGCGAATGGACGAGCGCGGAGGTCTAAGGCCAGCGATACGAGAGCACACGGTCGCGCGGGTATGCAAGTTCCCGAACCTCTTCGAGCTGGTTGCCTCCGAACAGGTAGACGTTGTCTGCGTCAATTCGAAGAAATAGCCCGACATGCCCCTTCCAATCGACCGCGTCATCGGCGGTCAGAACCGCAACACATCCATATCTCGGTTGTTCAAGCGGCTGTCCCCAGGTGAGCCAGGAGCGAGCTAAAGCAGAGCCGGTGCCGCGAACGCCCGATTGCTTCATGCACCAGTTCAGGAACGATGAGCACCATGAGATTTTGTCGTCGTAGCCAGCAAGCTGAGTGCAATTATTGTATTCGGCGATTCGAGGATTGCAATCTCCCACACCGTAACGCCTGATGCCTTGCTCCTGAAGCGCGACGCTCAGCCAGACAGGTGCGTCAAGATTCGTTGCTGGTGACGTTTCGCTCATCTGCGCCTTCCTTACCAGTCCTCTTCCGCCGATTCGTCAAGGGCGTTTCGCGCTCCCGAAAAAACGAAAGTGTCAACGATCTGCGTTCTACTGTCGAGTGTCTCCTCTTGGCCGCACCGAGCGTGAATTCGCAACCCAACCCGGACATCCGGATCTGTCTGGAGTGGTGGCCACTCAACCCCGCTCACGACCGCAAAAATCTTCCAGCCCTTTGTTCCAGTACGGCGATGAGCTCCGGCTGCATAAATGCATACTTGTCGGGAATGTCGAGGCACACAACCCTTTTCCCCTTCAGGAGTGAACCGAACTTCTTCGACAATTTGACCTTGTGTGCGCGTTCCATGACGAAGATTATCTCCGCCCACGCGATCTGTTCGTCCGACACGATCGTTATCGCATCGGGAGCAAGGCCCGCTGAATCCGCTTCGACGCCGAGCCAACAGGAAAATACCTCTTCCGCGGTTGGGCTCCGAAGCCGGTTCCGGCTGCAGACGAATAGCGCTCGCGTCAATTTCCACGACCCCAAAGGTAAGGCATTGCGTAGGCGTTGAAAAAGCGCTCATTGTCAACGATCCAGAGTTTTATGCCGGCTGACTGCTTCTGGCCGAGGCCGAAAATTCGCGCTCCGACCGAGTCGTGCCCGCCCCGGCCGAGCCCCGAGCTTCTGGAGACGACCCTTCTCTGTCGTTCCACTCAGGCAGCAGTAGCGACCGTTATCGTGTGTAAAGCGGCCTCTGCCTGCCCGCGCGGGCGGCTTTTGCGCTCATGAGCCTAGCCCATCAGTCTCGTCCACGCATCATCCATAGGTTGCTCGGGGCGAACAGCGTATGCAATTGCTGCGCGTTCTTCATCGGCGCGATAGCGCACCTTCAGATGCCACCGTGCGCGGCGATAAACATGGCGACGGCCGACCGGCAATACGATTCGATTTCGTTGTCGTCCTCTGCTCTCGCCTCATCGAAGCGTGCGATCAGCAGGAGATCGGCCCCTTTGAAAAGCGCGGCAAACAAGCGTGCGGACAGCAGAGCATCGGGTACGTTCAGCATCCCTTTCTCGTGCAACTGACGCAACACGGCCTCGATGTGGGCGATGACATGGGCCGGCCCGGCTTCGTAATGGAGCTTGCTTAACGCCTTTTGATTCGTCTTGTCGGCCAAAACCATGGCTTCGACACTGCGGACGTCCGGGCTCAATAGCGTGCGAAGCAGGGAGGACCCGACCGCCACCAGCTGATCTTCGGCCGAACCGTCAACGTCTTCGGAAAGGGCCTGCGGTGCAAATTGATCGCAGCGGGCCACCATGGCCGCGTTGAACAGCGCCTCCTTGTTCTCGAAGTGCCGATAGATGCTCAGCTTGGATATCTTCGCCCGCTGCGCGACCTTGTCCATGGTCGTCGCTTGAAACCCCAATTCCACAAAGAGTTCGCAGGCCGCGTCGACGATCGTTTGGCGAAGCGCTTCGTTGGCGGGCCGGCCGCGCCGGCCCTGGCTATTTTCGGTCACGACAATTTTGGTACTTGACAGTATTGAAATTGGTTAATACGATACCACTTAGTATCGCAATGTGCAAGCCAAAGGGCAGATTTCAACCGGTTGTCCAGATCCGGTGCCCCCGGCCCACCCCTCATCCACAACACGGAGCCCATCACCATGAATGACGTCATCATCATCGGCGGCAGCTTTGCCGGCCTCGCCGCCGCCCTTCAACTCGGCCGTGCCCGCCGCACGGTTACCGTTCTCGATACGGGCCGGCCGCGCAACCGCTTTGCTGGCCACTCGCATGGCCTGCTCGGCCACGATCACAAGCCGCCGCTGGACATCCTGGTCGAGGCGCGGCAGCAGCTGGCGCGCTATCCAACGATCAGCCTCGTCAATGCCCGGGCCGAGAGCGTGTCTGGCGCCATCGACAATTTCTGCGTCGTCACTGACGATCACGAAAGCTTGAGGGCGCACCGCCTGATACTGAGCTATGGCGTCGCCGACCAGATGCCTGATGTTCCGGGCTTTGCCGAAAGCTGGGGCACGTCCATCGTGCCCTGCCCCTATTGCGACGGCTTTGAAGTCGCCGGCCAGCATTGGGGCCTCGTCTGGTCCAGCCCGCAGTCGTACCAGTCGGCCAGGCTGTTCCGCGATTGGACTGACAAGTTGACTGTCTTCGCCGATGGTCATGACATTGCGCCCGATATCCAGGCCGATCTGGCGCGCCGCAACATACCTCTTGTCGATGGCCGGATCGTCGAGATCGCTCATCAGAAGGGCCATATCATCACCGTCAATCTCGATACCGGTCGCAACGTCGCGGTCGACGTCCTGTTCGCCCATCCGCGCAACAAGCCGTCCGCCAGCCTGCATGAATCACTGGGCCTCGCCACGGTCGATACGCCCACCGGCATCGTCCTCAAGGTCGACGAGCGCCGCCAAACCAGCATGCCCGGCATCTACGCCGCCGGCGACCTCGCCACGCCCTTCTTGCCCTCGGTCACCCAGGCATCGTCGCAGGGCGCAATGGCGGGTATCTTCGCCCAGCAGTCGATGGTTGTTTGAGAGCACAGATTCCCCTCTCTCGTTGCGCCGTCGCCTTCGAAAAGGTTGGCGTACATCGGCGCGGCGGAGGACGGATCGTCGAGTCGAGGAGATGACATGGCAAAGCAAAGTGCTGATCAAGTGGGTGACTGGAATGGTCAAAGCGGGGAGCGCTGGGTCGCCAACCAGGCGCGGCTCGACGCTCTGGTTGGGGTGTTCGGCCAGGCCGCGATAGAAGCCGCCGCGCCCGCGACGGGCGAGCGCGTGCTGGACATCGGCTGCGGCGCGGGCGCATCAAGTCTGGCTCTGGCCGCCCGCGTCGGCGCGGCGGCCCACGTGCTGGGCGTGGACATATCGGAACCGCTGATTGACCGGGCGCGCGCGCTTGCGCGACCCGATACGCCGGTTCTGTTTCAGGTGGCCGACGCCAGCAGCGCAGAGCTGCCGGAAGGGGCGTTTGACATCCTGTTCTCGCGTTTCGGCGTGATGTTCTTCGACGATCCGACAGCGGCGTTCTCCCATATGCGACGCGCGCTCCGGCCGGGCGGGCGGGTCGCTTTCGTTTGCTGGCGCAGTGCGGCCGAGAACGATTGGATGCGCCTGCCGGTGGGCGCGCTCAAGGGCATCCTCCCGCCGAGCGCGCTGCCCGATCCCCAAGCGCCCGGCCCGTTTTCGTTCGGCGACCGGGAACGCGTGGCACGCATCCTGACGACGGCCGGCTCTACCGATATCGCTATCTCGCCCTTCGACGCGGCCGTCCCGTTCGGCGAGGGCGGGACGCGGGACGCTGCGATCGACGACGCGGTGAAGATGACGCTCGAGGTCGGCCCGCTGTCGCGTGTGTTCGCTGATCAGCCCGACGACATCCGCGCCCGCGCCTCGGCCGCAGTTCGTGCCGCCTTTGCGAGCCTTCCCGGCGAGCGGTCAGTGATGATCAACGGCGCTGCGTGGATCGTCATGGCACGCAATCCGGCAAGCTGACAGGTTACGTCGACCAATGTGTCAGAACCGGCAACTCCTCGTGTCTCGGGGAGGGTCTACCTTGAGCGCCGAACGGCCGGAACGCGGCGCTGATTGGCCATTGAGGGCGAAAAGAGCAGTGGCTCTTGATGGCCGAGTCTTGCCACCTGATTGCAGGGCTAGCAGCTGACGGATTTGAATCGCCTCATGCGGAAGGATGTCCGGCGATTTCAACCATTTCGCATGCGTGCAACCAATGCGAGCAAGCGAGCACTCATTTCCTTGGCCGGCAAGTGCGCAAACCAGCCGTGACCAGGAAGCAGCCATTCGAAACGATACGCGGCCAGCTTGCCGAGCGATTCGGCCAGCTCGGTCCATGAGTACCAGCACGCGTCCCTGAACGTGACGAGGTCTTGCTCGCGTGGGCTCCAGGCAAGTGAATCACCCGAGAAGAGCACGCGATCCTCGAGCAAGTATACAACGCTACCCCGAGTGTGGCCGGGCGTCGAAATTGCGCGCACGCCGGCCGCGATACTCAGTGCCGATCCGTCGTCGAGCAGATCCGTGGCATAGGGTGCAGCCGAGCTGTCCTGGCGGTGGATCCAGACACGAGCCCCGAAACGGCGCGCGTATTTGTCTGCGTCTGCGACGTCGTCACGATGCGACAGGAGGATGTGCGCAATGCCACCCGAAGCATCAAACCAATTCACCAGTTCGGCCGCATACCGCGGCGAGTCGATTAGCAGATTGCCGTCCGGGCGCGCGACAAAATAAGAATGTGCACCAAACGACGACCGAGCGTTGAATCCGCAGCGCCATACACCCGATATGATCTGCTGCGGAAAGATCGCGACGTTCGGGCGAGGCTGCTTCGTTTCGCTGCGTACCGATGCCGTAGGACATACCAACACCGCACGCCAAGCGGCAAGCTGGTCTTCCGACGTGACGGGCTGTCGAACGAAGACGCTTTTATCGTTTCGTTCGGCAATCAGCCCGGGCGCGACGTGACGCGATGCACCGCAATTGATGCACGCTGTGTCGATGTACCAGTCCCCTGGCACGGAGTCGGTATTACGTGGCGGCTTCATTCGATGATGGGTCCTGACAACGCATGGCAACCTCACCGTTCCCATGATAGGCCTTTCAACCGCACAGACATGACGGGAGCAACGCGAGGAAGGCGGAGGCTGGAGCTTCGTGGCGCTTCATCTCTTGACTGGCCGTCATTGCACTGAATCTGGTCCGCCGGTGAAGGCGTCAAACCGAATCCGCCCGCTCGCGGATACCAACTGCCGCTGTGATGGCTGAGGGACGAATAGCGGCCACGCATGGGATACTACGCATCCGATCGGCAACGGCTATATCGAGATGCTTCGTCTTCTTTCCCTGTCCGGCAGCCTTCGCTCCGCATCGTCCAATACACAAGCACTCGTCGCAGCTACCATGTTGGTACCGCCCGGCGTTGTAGTCGAACATTACAATGAAATTGGCGAACTACCTCACTTCAATCCAGATCTTGAAGACAAACTTCCCGGGCGCATCGTTGACTTGCGCGCTCGAGTGAATCAGGCTGACGGCCTCCTCATCGCTTGCCCGGAGTATGCTCGTGGAATCCCCGGGTCCTTCAAGAACATGCTGGATTGGCTGGTAGGGAGCCCGGATTTTCCGGGTAAGCCCGTCGCCCTTTTCAACACATCGCCACGAGCGTCCGCTGCCCAAGCCGCTTTGAAGCTGGTCTTGGAGACGATGTCTGCAACGCTCATCCCGGAGGCTTGCGTGACTCTTCAATTGTTGGGCAAACAGACCGATCCGGTTGCCATAGCGAATGATCCCGTTAGCAGAGAAACACTACGGCAAGCCCTTCAGGCAATCGTCGACCATATCTTGAGAGTCCGGACGCAGTGGTAATGCCCGGTGTCGAAGGTCGGCTCGCGCCTCACGAGCGGGCCTCCACAAACCGGTCGTGAGAGGAACCGTTGATGGCCGACTACCGCCCGACACGGTTGGCTGTAGCCGCCCCCGAGCGGCCGGTCGATCTGCTGAAATCGGAGGTTCGTTTCTAAAAAGAAGCAAACCTCCGTTCACACGCCGGCGCATCGGCAATAGATCGATCCGAGCCCCTTCGCGGCATGTGCCTGATCAACCCGAGGCTCCAAACAATTGCACCACCACGGCGCGGAGCCAACGATTGCCCGCTTCGTGGTGATACCTGGCGTGCCAATATTGCCGAACAGCAAAACGGTCCACGGGAACCGGGCACGGATGGACCGCCAGATCATTGACCTTCGCCAGCGTCTCACCGATGTGTCGCGGCAACGTGGCGATCAGGTCGGTGCTCTCGATAATTGCTCCGAGCCCAAGAAAACCGGGTAGCTCCAACACCACATCGCGTTCGACGTGTGCGCGCACCAGCCCCTGTTCCAACAGCTGCGCGCCCGTGCCCGCCGTAATCGCGACATGCCCCTCCGCGCTGTATTGCTTCAACCTCAACTTCGTGTGCAGCCGCGGGTGATGGCGATTCGTCAGGCACACCCAATCCTGCTGGTATAGCTGCTGCTGATAAATCCCACCGCTCAGCCAGGGCGCGTGACCGATCGCAAGGTCGGCTTCGCCCGATTCCAGCGCGCGTTCCGTATTGCCGTCGATTCTGGCGGCTTCGAGACGAACGCCCGGTGCCTGCGCGCGGACATGCGCCAGCATTCGCGGAAGCAACGTGATGTGACTGGCGTCGGTCATGCAGATACGGAACCGCCGTTTTGCAGTGGCCGGCTCGAATGCTATCTCCCACGCCACGAAGCGCCGCAGCGATTCGAGGATTTCCCGGCATGGACCAATGAGCGCATCGGCTTGCGGCGTCGGTGCCATGCCGCCCGGTGTGCGGATGAATAACGGGTCCTGCAGATGTTCCCGCAATCGACCTAACCAGATGCTGATGGTTGGCTGGCTCTGTCCAAGCTGCTCGGCCACGCGGGTGACGCTGCGGACGTCATAGAGCAGGTCGAACAGCTGTAATAGCTTCAGATCGGGGAGTTCAGTCGAATCCATTTCTGTATTGCCTCACGCAATGACGTCATTGTATCCATTGCATTGCTGGCATGAACACCGAATCGTATCTTGGTCTCCTCAACAAGGAGACGGTAGTGAAGATTGCGATTCTGGGCGCAGGTGCACTGGGCTGTGCGATTGGCGCGGCGCTGACCGAAGGTGGCAACGAGGTCTGGCTGCTGAACCGATCGGTGGCGCACGTGGCAGCCATGCGACGCGACGGTCTGCGGGTGGACGATCCCAATGGTTCCCGCCAGGTAACGGTCCGAGCCACCACGCGGGCCGCGGAGGCTGGCGCCGTTGATCTGGTCGTCGTGCTGGTCAAGTCGTTCCACACCGAAGCCGCGATGCGTGGCGCAATGGAGCTGATCGGACCCCAAACGCTGGTCCTTTCGTTGCAGAACGGCCTTGGGCACGAGGATGTTCTCGCTGACATCGTGGGTAGGGAGCGAGTGCTGGCCGGCAAGACATACGTCGGCGGGGTGATGTGCAGCCCGGGGCACATCGAGTCGGGCGTCGCCGGCAAGGCCACTTACATTGGCGAACTCGACGGTCAAATCACTTCCCGCGTCACCGCAATTGCCGAAACCTTCAACGCCGCCGGACTGGCCACCACGGTCAGCGCCAATATCGTCGGCACGATGTGGGACAAGCTCCTGGTCAATGTGGCGACCGGCGCGCTGACGGGCATCACGGGCCTGACCTACGGCCAACTGTACGAAGAGCCGCTTCTGAAGACGACCGCGCTCGCAGCAGTCGCGGAAGCAATGGCCGTCGCCCGGGCCGCTGGTGTGACGCTTTCCACCACAGATCCAGAGCGCCCGTGGACCCTCGCCGGCGAAGGACTTTCCCCTGCCTTCAAGACCTCGATGCTGCAAAGCCTCGAAAAAGGCTCCATCACCGAAATCGACTTTATCAACGGCGCGGTCGTGCGCTGGGGACAACGGCATGGTGTGCCGACTCCGGTCAACGCGACGCTGGTAGCCTGCATCAAGGGCATCGAGCGTGAGATGACCGACCGACAACGCAGCAGCGAGTTGCATGGGACCACAGTGGGCGCTTCAGCGCCCACTGTGGTCGACAAAGGAGACAACCGCATGAACGGCAGCAAGGCCTATCTGGAACATGTCGCGATCTGGGTGAAGGACATTCACTGGCACATCCGCTTTTTTGAAGACGTGCTCGGCATGACGATGCGCGAGGTCGACGGCACGCGCGAGGAACCCCGGCAGTACTGGACGCTTGGCGGTCTGCAATTCATCCACAACCCGAACTATGACGCTTCTGAGGGCCGGCTCGGACACCTGGGCGTGATGTGTGAAGACATGGAGGCCGCGCTGGCCGCCTCACAACGGTATGACGTCAGCGAAATGCCACAGGGGCGCAACTGGTTGCGCCTGCCGGATGGCCTCGCCGTCGAACTGATCCAGGCGAAGCCGGCCTCGTGCGTCGCGCGGGCACTCGAGATCAACCCGCGCGGGGAGGTGTGACATGACGATCGTGGATAGATACTGGGACGACGCCAGCGAGGGCGACGAGTGCGTAAGCCCGACCTACACGGTGACCAAAGAGCGCATTCTGGCCTATGCCGAACTCACTGGCGATCACACGCCGGTGCATGTGGACGAGGAATACGCGAACAGGAGCCACTTCGGCTCGATCGTGGCACACGGCCTGTTTGGACTGTCTATCGCCGATGGGCTCAAGACGCAAAGTGACTACCGTTTCCTTCCGGGAATGTCGCTCGGCTGGACCTGGGACTTCAATCTGCCCATCAAGGTCAACGAGGTGCTGCACGTCAAATTCCGCGTGGGTATGATGCGGGCGAGCAAGAGTCGGCGCGGCTGGGGCATCGTTGTGTTGCCATCCGAGTTGATCAATCAGCACGGCCAGGTCGTCCAGCATGGTGAGCATCGCCTGATGGTGCCGCGCCGACCGGGAGCATTCTGATGCAAGCCCGTCCTCTCGAAGGTATTCGCGTCGTCGACTACAGCCACTTCCTGGCAGGCCCGTACGTGGGGCGATGTCTCGCAGCGCTCGGCGCCGAAGTCATCAAAGTGGAGCGCCCCGGCACCGGCGACCCGGGACGCCAGCACGCCACCGTGCTCGATGACGAACAAAGCGGCTACTTCCTGCAGCTCAACATGGGCAAGCGTGGCGTCAGCGTCAACATGAAGGATCCGCGCGGCAAGGACTTCATGCAGCGCCTGTGCGACTCGGCGGACGTATTCGTCGAGAACTACCGGCCGGGCGCTCTGGACAAGCTCGGGCTGGGCTACACGGAGCTGTCCTCGCGAAATCCGAAACTGGTGTACTGCTCGATCTCGGCCTATGGCCATACGGGACCGGATGCGCATCGCGCCGGATTCGGCCTGATTGCCGAAGCGAAGAGCGGCATCATGCAGATGATCGGCACTCCCGGCGAGGCGCCGCCGCTGATGCGCATCTCGCTCGGCGACATGTACACGGGCATCCACGCCGTGGCGGCCATCAACGCCGCGCTGCTCGGTCGCGTGAAGAGCGGCCGGGGGCAGCACATCGACATGGCACTCTACGACACGCTGATGTCGATGCACGAATACGCGGTGCAGTGCTACACGCTGAAAGGCGTCGTTCCGGAACAGACTGGTCACGACATGCCCACTTCGACGCTCTATGGGGTGTTCCGTGCCGCCGATGGCGACCTCGTGATCGCGGCGCAGGTGGACGACGCGTGGAAACGCTTCGCCGGCCTCGTCGAGGCCTATGGCGGACCGTCCGGCTTCGGAGCCGACACGCGTTTCCATGACGGCGCGGGACGCAATGCCAACCGGTTGGACATTCTGTCCGTGGTCCAGCCCTGGGTTGCCAGCCGGCCGGTGGCACAGGTGCTGGAACTGCTCGATGGCATCGACGTGCCTTGCGCGAAGGTACAGCGCATCGACGAAGTGCTCGCCGATCCGCAGATCGTCGCGCGGGGCATGGTGGTCGAGCAACAACATCCGCGCTACGGCACGCTGCGTCTACCGAACCTGCCGTTTCGCTTCTCCGACTGCGATACGACGATCCGCGAGGTCGCGCCCGACCTGGGCCAGCACAACGCGGAAGTGGCGCGGTCACTGGGCTTCGGCGCTGCCGAAATCGACGCCATGCAGACCGACGGCGTGCTGTATTCAAACGCGAGGCCATGATGACTGACCAGTACGCGGTGATCGGCAACCCGATCGGCCACACGAAATCCCCATTGATTCACGGTCTCTTCGCGCAAGAGACGCAACAGGACATGTCCTATACGGCCATCGAAGGTCCACTCAGCCCACAAGGAGCGTTTGAAGAGACCGTGAACGCTTTTAGGGCCGCGGGTGGCAAAGGGATGAACGTCACGGCGCCCTTCAAGCTGAAGGCGTTCGCGATGGCCGATGACCGCAGCGAGCGAGCGCAACTGGCCGGAGCGGCTAACGCGCTAAGGTTTGAAGACGGCCGGATCGTGGCGGAAAACTTCGACGGCGTGGGACTGGTGCGCGATATCGAAGTCAATCTGGACCTGCCGATGGCCGGCAAGCGCGTGCTGGTCCTTGGCGCGGGTGGTGCGATGCGCGGCGCGTTGCTTCCCTTCCTCGCGGCGCGGCCCGTTGAACTGGTTATTGCGAACCGCAACGTAACCAAAGCCGAGGCGCTCGTGGCGCAAGTCGGAGCGCGCGCCTCACTTCTCGCCTGCGGCTACGGAGACCTTGCAGCAATGAGCCGCTTCGACCTGGTGGTGAACGCCACGTCGGCCAGCCTCACTGGTGACTTACCACCGGTTCCCCCGAATGTATTCGATCCGAAGGGAGCAGCCTACGAACTGGCCTACGGCAAGGGACTGACTCCCTTCCTGCGCCTCGCGCGCAATGCGGGCGTGCTGGGCATCGCGGACGGTGTCGGCATGCTGGTGGAACAGGCGGCAGAAGCATTCGCATGGTGGCGTGGCATTCGGCCCGAGACGCGGTCCGTCATCGACCAGCTTACCGTTCCCTTCGATTGAACACGTGACGGAGATCCGAATGAAGAAGGTCTTGATGCTGCACGGCATCAATCACAATATGTTCGGTAAGCGCGATCCGGTCCAATACGGAACCATCACGCTGGCCGAGATCGACGCCAAGCTGCAGGCCTTGGGGCTTGAGCTGGGCGCGCAGGTGGAGTCCTTCCAAACGAACAGCGAAGCGAAGATGTGCGAACGCATCCATCGTGCTTTCGAAGAGAAGCAGGATGCCGTCCTGATCAACGCAGGCGCCTGGACGCACTATAGCTACGGAATCCGGGATGCACTCGCCATCCTCGCTTGCCCAGTCGTCGAACTGCATATGTCCAACATCCATGCGCGCGAGCCGTTCAGGCATCACTCGGTTTTCGCGGAGATCGTGACGGGACAGATTTGTGGATTCGGAATGCAGAGCTATCTCATCGCTTTGCGCGCGGCCATCGCAGAGATCGATAGAAAGTAAGTGGTCGAGGCGTTCACGTTCTTACACCGGAAGGCAGTAGATGACAGCCGGAACGCAGCGTTACTGTCGCTATGGAGCCAACGGACGTTGCTGACGTTAACGATCGACGGGTCTGAGGTGTTCAACGCGATGCGGTGATCGCTCAACGCCCGGTTTCAAATCACTTCGAACGTCCATTCGAGAGCTGCATTCTGGGCATGAAGCAAAAAAGCCTTCGCTTCGACAACGCGGCAGGTTGGATGCAACATGGCATCCGCTGACACCTCCTCGCCCCTTGATACCGGTGGGCAAGGAATGAAGTCGGAGTCTGATCGCCGGCGGTCCAGCACCGCAGCCGTAATCTGATAGCCTTCTAGTTCGGCCGGCGTTGCGTCGTCGGGCCAGCAGTCCGTCACAAGAATATCGGTGTCGGCCAGTTCGCCCATGTCGGTGCTCGTGGAGAACCGGCGATAAGCCATCGTAGCGGTCTTGACGTGCCATTTTTCCGGGTAGACCTGGACAACCGTTATAGGTAAAGCTGCCGTTGCCTCGATCCATGACCGGAGAATGTTCGACTCAGGAGAAACAACGCCCACCTTGATCCCGTCAATCTTGCCGTGTCGATGAAAGTAAAAGGCCAGATCGCCGATCGTCTCGCACGGGTGGTTGTGTCGTGTGCGGGCGTTAATAACTGGTCCGTGTGATAAATCCGCCAGCGTACGCAGAATGGACAGATCTGGCGTACGGGTAACGATTCCATCGAACCAGTTGTCGAGATAGGTCGCGAGGTCATTGAGTGCTTCGCGCGTATCCCAGCGCAGGGGTGGGTGAACACATATGCCGCCCATCGCCTGAATGCCAAGATCAAAGGCGGTCGTATTTCTCCATCCGGTGTCATTGACGACAAGGCCGATGCGCTTATGGGTAAGACTCTGAGGCATGCGCCGCTCTTTCCAGAGTTTGGCCATATCTTGAGCGCGTTCGATAATCTTCAGAACCTCGAGTGTCTCAAGATCGTCAACTGCGAGGAGGTCACGTTTTTTTCGCATCGTCTTGGTCTGTCACAGTGTCGACAGCGATACATGGAGTGCGCAGCGTAACATCCGCTCGCGATAGAAGTTGCATTCGATTGTCGATAATCTGTGCCAAGGTATCGAACGTCCGTAGCTGGCCGCACGCGGTCCATGACGAGGGACCGGAGTCGGCCCAAACCCGACGCGCAATTTTTCGAATAGCGGGCTTCGTGGCCTCTCTGTAGCGGTGTCGAAGCGCCCCCGAAGGCAAAGGCCCTCGCAGCTACCCGCGACTCATAACATGCTTCTGTTGAAGTGCGATATGCATATCGTTTTCTTCCTTGGAGTAGCCCAGCAGAGAGCCTTGCATTCTTTCGAAGCCCTCGTTCCATCCAGCGCACTTCCACGTTTCCATCAACAGCATGTAGGCGGGAATTCTCCATGCTTCTCCGGGTAGCGCATAGAACACCCTTCTGATCCGATGCGTCGCATCGACCTCGAACGGTTCGAGATATTCGTGCTTCACAAAACGGCCCGCCGCCACGAAGGCGTCGAACTTTGCTTCGGGAAAGAACCTTGAAGGTTTGCCGGACAATCCGTCCTCGTCTTCGAAAGCGCTGAACGGCTTGCGTCCCACTAGCATCAGCAACAATTCGCGGTTGGTATGAAGCAAGTACGGATGTTCGTCGTAGCCTCGCCTCAGTCTTAGGTGCGCCAATCTGTCACGATCAATGCGAAGCTCGTAGACCTCACTCAGCGACTCGATATCTCGCTCGTCCAACTCATAGCATGCCCAAGAGTCGAAGGAATCGATCCTCAAGATTCTGCAAAGATCGGAAATGTCCGGCACGTTAAAGCTGTGCGTCTGGACGATGCTTTCCGTCTCTTGGTCGTAAACTTCGACCACACAAATCGCGGGACCGTGGACAGCTCGTTCGTTAAGATCGTTCTCGCTTGTCATTAGATGATGGCCTCGCGTCCTTCATGGAGGTTTCGATGAGTGCGACAGTGTCATTCGTCACCATTCGTTGTCTCTCGGTACCGGCTCCAATTTATTGAGCGTCCACCACGGTGCTGTCACGATGATCATGGCCGGGTTCGCGCCAATTTACTGTGCGTCCCGCAACGCTTTCTCCCATGCAGGGGCATCCTCGGCAACTTCGCGATAGCAATCGAGTTTCGCCAGTTGTCGGCCACTTGCGATATCGACTAGCACGCACCCCATGTTGAAGTGCAAGGATCCAGTCTGATAGGCGACCTGGTTTCCGTTTTCCCAAAACATCCATTTCCACACCAATGGATTTCCTTGGATTCGACGGACAACGTGCCCCCACTGGGCGATAACCAAGGTGGTGGGGTAGCCGTGACCGTCCGGAGAAGGATAGATCACCGTCCAACCTTCAAGACCTTTCGGCCCCGCCCGATGCACTGACTCGCGGGGCTCGTCTGCCTGCGACGGCTGATGAGCCAAAGCAGCGTCTGATAACAGGAGCATGCCGATCATAGCCAGCCTTCTGGCGGTGCATTGCATGATTGATGAGAGCGGAGTGGTTTGGAGGTAGCTCAGTCTAGCGGATGTTCAGTCGCGGGGCTCAATGAGAGGGATTCCGGAACGACCGGTTATGGCCGGCTAGCGCACAACGATCGAGCGCGGCGATCGCCGCGGGCGCGGTACCTGCATATGCATAAGGCGAAAGTTGGGCTCGTACCAGCCGTCTTTCACACTGCAACGGACTATTTATGGTGGCTCAAGGACACGATGAACATGATCCCGGCGGAAGGTCCGTTAACTGCTGTGAAACTGCCGGTCGAATGTCCGCCCGAGAGCGACGGCGAACGGCTGGAGATGGCAGCACTGCGCCACCCGACGCCGTCGTGCCGCGCGGGCGAGCCAGTGGCGTCCGGGCGGCAGATCTCGACCCGTTTCTGTTATTCAGGTCGCAGCGACGTCAGCGGCCGTTCTCAAAAGTCCAACGGTCATTCGCGCACACAGCGTCGGATGCAGCACAGCCGCGAAAAACTCCCTTCCTCGCGCGGCAGGACCGAAAGGGATTGACCTCCTTAGACGTCGCCGCCGGCAGTGGCATGGGCCGGGACTTTACATAATTTTCTGCCGACTCGACACGTTTTCCGGTTGAGGCGATAGTTTGCTCACGATCATGTTTCATGAGAAAGTGACATGAGTGAAAAAAACACGGGGAGAGAGATTGGCCGCCGACATTGCCGCAGGGATGGCCAAGTTGACAGCAGCGGAACTGGTCAAAATTGCCCCGCGCAAAACAATTTCCAACCTGGACCGAGCCCCCGACATGCGGGCTAAGCGGAAGGCGGCAGTCACTAGGCTCAACATTCAAAGATTTGCTCTGGACGGGGATAACGATGAGCTTACAAAGGCCCTCTTTGGAGTAACACGAGTTCATCTCAATGCAGGCATGCGATTTTTTCTTCACGTGTGCGATAATTTTGCCCTCACACGCCAAGACTCTAACAACAAGCCTTCGATCGAATATGATTAGCCTCCTGCATATTTCTGATCTGCACCGGGACTCGGGAAGTAGGATAACAACGGAATCATTGTTGGAGTCATTGCGCCTTGACAGGGAACGCTATGTCCATGAAGGCCTCCCGACGCCTGATCTTGCAATCGTCAGCGGCGATATTGTTTACGGTGTCAATACCAGCGACGCGGATAGCGACGCGGCGCTAAAGCGGCAATATGATGAGGCCCATGACTTCCTCGCCCGCCTGGCAGACACATTCTTCTCGGGCGACCGCGAGCGGGTGGTTCTGGTGCCGGGAAATCACGACGTGAGTCATCCACATGTGATGCGCGCAACGGAAATGGCAGACCTGCCGACCGAATCTGAAAAGCGCAAGATGCTTGCTCGCGAACTCGCTTCCGAGACCAGTGCCTGGCGTTGGGTGTGGGCTGAGTTCGCGCTTCGGCGAATTGTGAGTCCCGAGGAATACAACCGCCGGATGGAACCCTTCGCGTTGTTCTTTAAGACGTTCTATGAAGGCGGACGCGAGTTCTCCGTTGATCCGGCTGCCCAATTTTCCCTGCACGACTTTCCTGAGCTGGGCGTAGTGGTTGCCGGGCTGTCGAGTTGCGCCGACAACGATCTCTTTAACCGCTCGGCGCGAATCCATCCCGACAACGTTGCCCGCGTTACCCGTGAGGTCGCGGCCTACGTGAAAAAGGGGCGTCTGCCGATTGCCGTCTGGCATCACAACCTGGCAGGCGGCCCGAAAGACTCCGACTATCTCGATGCGGAGTTCCTGCAGACGTTAATGGACGGCCATTTTTCAATTGGCCTGCACGGCCATCAGCATCGCCCTCAATACCTTGAGCACCGGTTCACTGCGGACAAGAAGCGAACGCTCACGGTTCTCAGTGCGGGTACGCTATGTGGCGGTCCGCAAAGCCTCCCTACCGGGAGACGGCGATCTTACAATGTCGTTACCATCGACCGTGAAAAAAGCTCTGGAGCATTGCACGTTCGCGAAATGACAAATAACTCGTTCAGTCTGCCCGTCTGGGGTGCGGCCTATGTACCCGAATTCGAAGGTTCGAGCATGACGTTTGAGATGACGATGGCTGTGCGGCCCGTCTCTCCGATTCAGGCAGCGGGAGAGGCGGCGGAACTTCTCAGGGCGGGTGACGCCCAGGGGGCGGCCAAGCTCGCGGGAAAATATCCTGACGAGCCGTATGCGCGGCGAGTCGCACTTGAAGCGCTGACATCCATCGGTGACTGGGAGGGCATCCGCGAGTTCTGCGCCGTGCCGCAATCCAACCCGGAAATCATCGCCTTGTGTGAAGCGCTGTACCTGTTGGGCGAAAAGCCGGCGTTGCGAGAATTCATTGCTCAGGAAGCCGTTGCAAACAATCAAGATGCCGCAGTACGGATAAGTGTTGAAACAGCTAAAGCGCGTGTCGGGGTGAATTGATAATGTCAAAAATTCCATTTCAAGTCGAGACGACGCGAGTTCTCGAGATTCTGTCCAAGCAAATCTACGATTCGCCGTATGCTATGGCCCGTGAAAACGTGCAGAACGGCTATGACGCGGTACTCATACGTGCTAGCAAGGAAGGCCGTAGCCCGTCCGAATTTTCGGTGAAGATCACGGCCTCGCCCCAGCGCATTGAGATCTGCGACGAAGGTATCGGCATGTCAGAGCAGGTGCTTCGGGAAAACTTCTGGCGTGCCGGCTCATCGGGCAAAAACAATGACGAGGCTCGGGCTGCGGGCGTCATCGGCACATTCGGCATCGGTGCGATGGCGAACTTTGGTGTTTGTGAACGGCTCCAGGTAGACACGCGGGAATCCGGTTCTGAAACCGGGATTCGCACTGTCGCGGTCAAGAGCGAACTGACGATCGGGTCGGACTGCATCTCGATGGAGCCGATCGATTCGCCACTCCCTGTTGGAACCACGTTGACGGCAGATATCAGCACGTCAGCGCCCCTCAACGTCGACGCATTGCGAAATTACCTGAGACCCTTTGTCCAGTTCCTCACGATTCCCGTTGTTTTCAATGGCGAGCTACTTAGCCAGCAGGATCCCCGCGAAGCTGCGGGAATCGGAGCGGGCTGGCGGTCGTTGGCGCGCAAGGAAAACATCTGCGTTGGCGGCATAGCCTTCGACGCAAACCTGCTCAGTGACGGAAGACAGATAGCTGTTGTTGCCGAGAACTTCGCCATTGACGGAAGGTCGTCGGCCGGCGGGATGTGGCTTCGACAGGGCGCAGGACAAATCATGGGACTTCGATCCAGATTCGGCCTGGCCCCGGCACCCCTGCCCACGTACTACCAGCTTGGCGGCTATATTGATTTGCCTTTCCTTACCCCGACAGCCGGCCGCGAAGCCTTGACGAGGGAGTCAATCCAGACATCGTCGCAGCTTGTCCCGCCTCTCGAGGAGGCTCTGAGCGAGGCAATCAAGGACACAGACCTTGCCGACAGTCTGCCGCTGTTCCAACAGCATCTGCTTATCCTGAACCGGATTCAGTGGGCAAACCGGGTGAGCATACAAATGAGCCCGGGGGACAACCGCGTCGAACTTGGCAAACTGCGGGAAACCTTCCCGAACGTCGATCTGCACTGGTACGCGGGCCAGGACCCGGACACGATAAACACCTTTTCCAGCGAAGATAATCCACTGGTCCGAGTGAGTCAGCAAAGTCCGAGACGCGAACTACAAAATCGATATCTCAACGAAATCGTTCAATTGAAAGAGATTCCCCAGACTGCCACAGTGCTCGCTACTTACGCACCGAGCGAGCTCACATGGGAAGAGGTATCGCTTACTTTCTCGATAGCGCGCGTGCTGAGAGCGGACTATCTCATCGACGAAGTCGCGGTCGAATGGGTGAAAATCGGTTACAACGTGCCGATGTTGACCGAGATGGCCGGAGAGCGCCTGATCATCAGGCTGTCGAGGTCATGGGGTGCAGTGCAGGCGTTGCTCCGCGTCATAGAAGCAACGCCAGATGTCGGCGATGGCATGACCAAGGATTTTGTACGCGTCCACGTCTATGACAAGATCAAGGCGTTTGTCCCTTCGTCGCAACGGGCGGGACTCGACGCTCTTCAAAAAACGCTCGCGAGACGACGTGAACTATACCGCCTGGAGATGGACGACCGGGGCGAACTCGAGCCTTTGCTCGCGGAATATCTCGCGGGAAAAGTGGAACTGGGCCAGGTTTTGACCGCCGCCGCACAGGTGAGCTCCGCTCAAACACAGCGAGTCAGTAGCGATGCCGTCGGCAACGTCGAAAATGTCCTGAACGACGTGGTCAATGCAGCGGTAAGTCCGGAGCCTGTCCAGGCCATCTCGGCTCCAATGGCGGGATCTCCAATTCTTCGACTCGACACAGAGCTGAGGGAGAGACTGTTGACTACGGACAGGGAAGTCGCTCAACTCAATAATCACCGTATGTTCCTGGCACTCTCTGACCGACTGTTCCAGCTCGAACGGGATTTCTTTGCGTTCCCCCATTCGACACAAGTTGCATGGGCCGGGCGGCGGATCGTATTTCTGTTCGGGTTAGCCAACTCGCCGCAGAACCTTTACTACGATATCGAACTTCGCGGCGCCAGGAACGCAGGTGCAGCAGGGGGATGTCCATTGATCACCACAACGATCGTGACGAAGAACAAGATCTTTGTGCCTGTTCCGTCCGCGCTTATGGATTGTTTCAAGGTGTCCGACGATCCGGTCGAATTTTACGTACGCTTCGATATGCTGGGTCATAAGTAGCGGGTGGAAAAGTTTGACCCGACCCAAGGCTGTGCGGGCTGGGGGCGAGATCCCGCCCTCGCCCACGTCTCCCCTCGCGGTGCAACTATCAACTGCAGACGCCGGAGTTCCAGCTCAACCGCTGGCGACCACTCGGCCCCTCCTTCATCATCCGTCCTTCTTGGTTTATATGATTCCTACTCTGGTCGCAGCGGGCTTTTTGACGCGCTTCAAGGCTGACTGACAATGAGGCTAGCTCTGTTTATCGCGCGACGACATATCGCTAAGCTTCCTTGACGGCCGATGACTGATACGGAGCGGTCGCTCGAATGACTGTACGACAGCGCGCGCGAGCGACGGCTTGTGGCCGATCTCGGCCTTACAGGTTGCGCGCCGTCATGTTGCAGGCATCGTCAACCTCAATGCCGAGATAGCAAACCGTGCTCTCCAGCTTCGTATCTCCGAGTAGCAACTGCACTGCCCGGAGCTTCTTCGTCCGCCAATAGACGTCGTATCGATCGACCGCTTCAATGCGCTATGCCGTCGAGCGACCTATCAAAGACGCCGACTTGCGCCATCATGCTCTCATCGAGGCCGCTGATCGCGTGGGCGAGATCGGCTTTGATCAAATCGGTCGAGTAATAGCTGTACGGGTCGTAGAGCTTCACCGAATAAATGCGTTGTCGAAGGACGGCTTCGTGGGTATCGCGCGCGAACATCACGATCTCACCGATGATGAAGCGCGAAAGGTAGCTCATCGGTCCAGCCGGGCCATAGGTTGGCGACACACGAATGATCAGCACCGCGTCGCTGTCGCGATAGACGGGGCCCCCGGCATGCCAGAGGTTATGGTCGTCACGCGCGAACGTAGGGAGCGCCGGATCTGACGCATCGACTTCTCGCACGACGTAGCCGTGCGAACGTAGCGCCGCTTCGATACCGTCCGTAAATTTGCGATTCAATTGCGTGTCGCCTAGCTTCTTCGTGACGACATCGTCAAACGCGAGCGGGTTCTGTTTGGCGTTGTGAGCATTCGCGACGGCGGCCGCGGTGCCCATGGCTATCGCAACGATCGCGCCGCCGCCTACAGACTGGAACCCGAACTGCGGCCGCCCGGCGGAGTACACGGCCTTGCCGGGATAGACGACCGTAACGGTGTGAACGCTACGAATCTTCGCCGCATCGACCTCGGCGCGCGGGGCCGACGCGCAGCCCACGAGAAGAACCGTGAGCGCGGAGATCGCGGCCAGGTTAAAGAAGTTGAAGGTTGAGCGCATCGGTGGTCCCGTTTAATTGGCGTTATCGACTATTCCGCGATACGCGCTATATCGGATCGTTTGCGGGAAACTTGAGCGAACGACATTCGTTCGTGAAGATCGCACATCTCTACTCTATATTGCCAGCACGCACCTGCCGCATCGCGGTCGTGGCATTCAACTCGCACTGATCCGCTCAAGATTGGCTGCGGCCCAGCAGGCCGGGTGCACCACGCGAGCATCACAGCTCGGCCTCAGAGCGCTAGCGCCCGCAATACGGAGCGGGCCGGGTGTAGCCTCGCTTACACACAGGCAACGTTTGTTAAACGGTGCCCTGAGTCGTCCGCTGTAAGCAGCGGAACTGCCGCATGAACGCTACGTCTTCGTACGCTAAGAATGACTGGAACTGGCCGATTCCGGGAATGCCGAGCCCGCGGACCATCGCGCGTCGCCGAGTTGGCCCGAACTTCCCGGGGTCGACCCGAAGGCGACTGTCGCAATTTACGAAAACATTCATTCCCACACTGGCAGCGAAGATGCCGGCAACTCGACAACGGTCGGCTCCCTTTCTGCGTCGATCACGAGGACAACATCTTGCCCGACCATGTAGTAGCTGTGTAACTTCTCATAATTTGCTTTTCCAAGCTCCCCGTATAGGTCAATCCGCGCGCTGTTCTCCTCGACCCACATTTCGCATCCACGCCATGCCGCATCCGAATGGTCGAATTCTTGCGGAAGAGGCGAGTAGTTCGACGTAACTTCAACGCTTTCGTCGATAAGATAGAAACCCGCTACGCTGTGCTGGAAATTCAGGCACATTCCCGAAATGCAGATTCGCTCCCGCCACACATGGCGGTCCACAGTTAGGCTGCGCCCCCTGATCGTCAGCTCGAAGCCCGGCCGGTCGCCTTTTACAATTTCCCCGAGGGGCCTCCACGGTTTATACATTCGAGCGGCTCTTTCGTTGTCGAGTTTGTGTGTTTACCACGAGCCCGAGGCGCGCGGCCCCCGCGAAAGTTGTCCCGATCCTGTAGCCGTGTCAACTATCTGCGGCTGGCCGACTCCTAGCTTACATGTACCAGAGGTCACGGCTGAGCAGGGTACGACTCGCCGTCATCGCCCTGAACTCTCGCTCGCATCGCCCTAGCGATATCCTCGAGCTTGTGAACTGCTTCGTCCGTTGGGTCGTTTGTATAGAGCTCACCCAGCTCGGCGTTGTACCAAAGCGGAAAGGCTGCCCCTCTGACCGTTACGAGGAAGTCCGTTGGTCCGTTTGCAGGATCGTTCACCACTTGCCGGTCGGACTGAACGTATGCCTTCCATTGTTCGAGTGTGATCCTTGGCCCCGATGCTTCCGCCCAGAAAGATTTCCGGGTGACATGAACGTCGTAGCCCGCGTAAGCAAGGCTGCTGGCCATGAAAGCGAGCAGTGCAACGACAACGCGCATATTTCCACTACCTACCGATCCAAGAACATCTGTATTGTCGACGATCTCCGTCTCCCAGTCGACTGACCGCTCTTGGCCGAATCCGGGCGACGACGAGGCGTGCACCGCACCGCTGGCAAACGCGAGGCGGACGACAGATGCCGACCCGATTCGGTCATAGAGGATCCTGAAACCGAACGGCAGTTATGGAAGTACAGCCGACCTACGGTGAGCTTGGTCAGCGATCGAATACCTTCGTGTCTTTATGGATTCGGAGGGCTAACCCGTTTGGGTTGTCCCACTAATTCCCCTAATGCGGCGTTGATTCCGCTCCGCTGCCGAGAAAGGCTACCCGCCGCGAAACGCTTATCACGTACGGGCGCCCGTGCCGACGGCACGGGACACACCTGGCTTCGACTTCGGCATGTCAATCTGGAGTTGGCCGCTTGCCCCAGCCCGAACAGGATCCTCTCGTCAGCCAGGCGAAAGCTCTGCAACGTGGCGCCTGATCGCAACAGGAGGACTTCGATCTGAACGCCCTCTAGTGCTAACGAGTACGGAATTACCCGAGCACCTTCGGTCCGTGACAACGACACACGCATCCACAGAAGCGCTTATTGCGATATCGAATATCTTACCTACACTGCGAAAGGTACCGCACCGCGGTCACGCGTCTCCCGGCGATATTTAAAAACAAACCGGAGTCTCATCTATGTTCCAGCAAATTCTCAATCCGACCGGCAGCTTGTTCGCGTCGTGGCTGCTGGCGCTGGTACCGGTGATCATTCTGCTGGTACTACTCGCGGTCTTCAAGATTTCTGCCTGGCTTTCCGTGCTGCTCGGCGCGATTGTCACCTTTATCCTCGCCGTCGCGGTATGGGGGATGCCGCTGAGCACGGGGATCCGGGCCTATATCTATGGCTCGCTGACGGGCATCTGGGCGGTCGACTGGATTACGTTCTGGGGTGTCATGCTTTTCAATTCGCTGACGCTCACCGGTGTGTTCGACGATTTCCGGCGCTGGCTCACCGCCCAGGGCACGGCGGACGTCAGGGCACAGACCATGCTGTTTGCCTGGGCTTTCGGCGCCTTGCTCGAGGGGCTTGTCGGGTTCGGCTACCCTTGGGCGTTCGTGGCGCCGATTCTGATCGCGCTTGGCATTCCCGATCTCGACGCGATCCGCGTTGCCGCGATCGCCAATAATGCCCCGGTCTCCTACGGCGCGCTCGGTGTGCCGATCATTGCCCTGGCAGCCGTGACCGGCCTGCCAATACTCGCGCTTTCCGCCTCGGTCGCGCATATCGTGGTGGTGCTCGCGTTGCTGCCGCCCTGGGTATTGATCTATCTGGTCTCCGGACGAACCGGCTTGCGTGACGGCTGGCCGCTCGCGGTGGTTGGCTCGCTCGGCTACATCGCCGGACAATATCCGGTCGCGGTTTATCTGGGACCCTATCTGCCGGATGTGACCGGTTCGATCGTTTGCTTTGCCGCCCTGCTCGTGCTGCTCAAATTCTGGCGCCCGAAAACCGTGCTCGGCTATGGCGGCAAGCCGGTCGATGCGGCGGCGGCGGCACTTGGCAACGCGCCGCACGGACTTTCGAGGGCGCAGGTGTTCCGCGCCTGGCTGCCCTTTATTGTGCTGATCGTGGTGGTGGTCCTGTGGACCGGCCCATGGTCGCCGCTGCCCAAGATAGTCTGGCTCAAGCTCGCGGTCACGGCAGGCTCCTCGATTCGCCCGGGCACTCAAGTGAGCGCCGTCTTCGCTTTCGCGCCTTTCATCGGGGGCACGGCGATCTTCGCCGCATGGCTCATCACCACCCTGCTGATCGGCATGAAGCCCGCGCAATATGCGGAAGCCTTCCGCCGCACCTGGCATCAGATGTGGGGCGCCTTGTTGGTAGGCGTCTTCATCTTCGGCCTCGCGTACATCTTCAATTTCTCGGGCATGGCGGCCTCCCTTGCCGAGGGATTCTCAAAAATCGGTGTCGCCTTCATCGTCGTTGCGCCCATTCTCGGCTGGATCGGCGTGGCGCTGTCTGGCAGCAATACGTCCACCAACGCAATGTTCGGCTTCTTTCAGGTAACGGTCGGGCGCTTGCTCGGCTTCCCCACGCTGCTCCTGCCGTCGCTCAACTCGGTGGGCGCCGAGGTTGGAAAGCCGGTTGCGCCGCAGACCGCGAGCGTGGGCGTGTCGACCAGCCGTTTCGTGCGTAACGAAGGGGAAGTAATCCGGCACAACATGGGATGGACATTCATCATGCTTCTCTACCTCATCATCATCGGGGTGGGTTTCTACGTGTTCGCCCCGGGCTTGATGACGCTGGCAGGCGGTGGTTAGCGCGGATTCAGGTGCTCGCGAGACGTTTCACCGCCGCTCGGCTGAACACGAATTCAATTGCGGACGGGACGGTACGCCCGTCCGCTCGCGCATTGAACCTCACCTTGTTCGACAGATCCCGGGGCACGTAACTGGACCCGTTGTCGCCGTCGTCGGGGCTTTGCTGCTGTGGGTAGTCTTTGCGGATTGGGCGCAACAGCAACCCAACGTCGTTGCCCAACGTCCAATTCACGCGTTCTCCCTTTTGCTGCTCCCATTGCAAGCGCGGTCTCTCGTCGAGCGAATATCAAACGCGATTTGCGGCGGAGCATTGAGATGCGCTGTCAATGCTCCGGTAAATCGCGACTTAGAATTGCTGCAGCACATACTCGTCGATCTTGGGCGCGCCCTGCTTGAACAGCGTATCGATCCGTGAGTTCAAGACGTACACGTCGCCGTTCTCCTTCACCGCCGCAGTCGGCATCGACGCTACGCTCTTGAGGGTCCGTACGATCGTCGCGGTCTTCCAACCATCGGTCGTCGCGAGCTCGACCGTGCGATCGATGCCTGCGTTTTGCACAACGACGAGATGTCGTGCGTCGACCAGGTTGAATCCGTCCGCGCCCTTGAGCGCCTCTGGCAACGCGATTTGCTCGATTTTCGACGGGTCGTGAATATCGATCTTGAAGAGTTCACCCGAGTTGTAGTTGCCCACGATCAGGTAGCCGCCCGGATGCACGGCGATGCCGTTCAAGTTGAAGCCGTCGCCCGTCTTGAAGCGCGCGTCTTGCGCAAAAACCGTCACATGCCCGTGCGTGTCGATCCGATAGACGATCGGCGCAAAGCTGTCGGTCACGTATGCATTGCCCTGCGCATCGAGAACAAGGTCGTTGGCCAGGTGCGCACCCGGATCGATCGCCGAGAGGTCGTAGTAGGCACGCGGCTTCCCGGTCGTCGCGTCATATGTCGCGATCGCGGCGAGTTTGCCTCGCGTCGCGTCGCTCGTACGCTCGCCCGCGCCCGGATCGGAGTTCGTGACCCAAAGCGTGTTGTGTCGATCGTCGACGAACAACCCGAGCGTCGAAACGAGGCGATCATCATGGATGAACACCGAGTACTGCCCGTCGGGAGTAATCTTCCCGGCGGTGCCATGGCGTACCGATCCGACCATGAAGACATGTTGCCGCTGCGACCACGTGATGCTCTCGGGGTAGGTCTGCGCAGCCGTGAACGTGATGTCGCCGGCGCTTGCGATGTTTGACCCCAGCAGCGTTGTCGCGAATGCGACACCCGCAATGAATTTTCCCGCGTTCTTCCGAAGGTTCAACGTATTCATGGTCACTCTCCTTGGTTTTGGCTCGTTGCCGTTGATGTCATGGGAGTGATTGTGCTTTTGCGAATAACGCTAAACAACCAGCTACAATGCAAACTCATTTTGCAATAAACGCAATGAGAAGGAGGCGCCATTGCTGAAGGATCTCGAGGTATTCATCGCGGTTGTCGACGCGGGAAACTTCTCCGTCGCCGCACGCGAGCTCGATGTCGCCGTGTCGTCGATAACGCGACGAATCGACGGATTGGAAGATGAACTCGGAACGGCGCTTTTTCGGCGTAGCAATCGCAAGCTCACGCTGACCGACGCGGGGCAACAGTTTGTCGGGACTGCGCGCAACGTGCTCGCCGAGCTAACCCAAGCGCGCGAGCAACTCTCGAATCAAGATACGGAGCCGCGTGGCCTGCTGACCATTTCGGCACCCGCATCGTTCGGCAGGCGCCACGTTGCACGGGCTGTACAGACCTTCCTTGCGAAATTCCCGCAAATCCAGGTCGATCTCCAGCTCAGCGACCGCGTCGTGGACCTCGCCAGCGAACCCGTCGATGTCGCGATTCGCATCGGTAGCAACCTCAATGGGGAGCTGATTGCGACACGGCTTGCACCGCTACGTCGTCTCGTGTGCGCAGCACCGTCCTATTTGAAGCGCGCGGGCCGTCCCGAATCGCCGAAAGAACTCGTCGAGCACGAGTGCCTGACCGTTTCGTCCAAGCCGACGCCGCCCGGCTGGTGGACTTTTCCGGGCATTAATCGGGGAGGAGCGCTGCCAGTGAATGGCCGGTTTCAGTGTGACGACACCGAAGCGCTTCTGAATGCAGCAACGGCTGGGCTCGGGATCGTGCATCTGGCAAGCTGGCTTGTAGGAGACTGTGTGCGGGATGGCTCGCTCGTTTCACTCTTTCCAGAGGACGACGGCAGCACGGCGAAAGGCGCATCCGCTATCTATGCAGTACGCCTCCCCGGGCGTTCGAACATCGCCCGAGGCCGGCTCTTCCTTGATCACATGCGCGAGCACATCGGCGATCCGCCGTACTGGGACTGTGTCGATTCGACTGCGCCGTCGTCCGGCGCACGCCGGACGAAACGCGGCTGACGTGAGTCACTCGCCTTGCGCGGCCGCCTTGATGAGTTCGATTGCCCATTCGACGAACACGCGGACCTTGGACGCGAGATGTCGATTGACCGGGTAAGCGACGTGAACGGGGATGTCGTCGCCATGCCAGTCGGGAAACACTCGCACGAGCGCACCCGAGCGGATATGCGGGGCCACGAGGAACGCATACGTCGTGAGTATGCCGAGGCCCGCCAATCCGGCGATAAGCGCCGCCCCCGAGTCATTGACGCTGAGCTGATGACTACCGTGGATCTCGAACATTTGTTCAGCTCGACGCAACTGGAACGTAAAGTCGCGGCCCGAGCGCGGCGACATCATGCGCACGATCGTGTGACCCTGTGCCAGATCGGCGGGATCGCGCGGCAGGCCATGCCGCTCGAGATAGGCTGGCGAAGCACACGTCATGAGCGCCAGCGTGCCCGCAGGGCGAGCGATCAGCGAATCGTTGAGCAACGGTCCGAGACGCAGCACGCAGTCGAGGTTTTCTGCTATGAGATCGGCCGATCGATTGCCGACGCTCATTTCCACCTGAACATCGGGATAGCGAGCAAAGAAGTCCGGCATGGCCGGGATGACCAACTGATAGGCCAGTGAGCCCGGCAACTCAACCTTGATTTTTCCCTTCGGCGAACGCGTCGCGCTCAGTACGCTGCCGTCGAGCGAGCCGATTTCGTCGAGTACGCGAATCGAGCCTTCGTAGTAGATCTGCCCTTCCTGGGTCAACGTGAGTTGCCGGCTCGTCCGATGCAAGAGCCGCACGCCGAGTTCCTTCTCGAGTTCCTGCACGAGCCGCGTCACCGTGGATTTAGGCACATTCATAAGATCCGCGGCCCGTGTAAATGTGCCCGAGTCGACGACACGGACGAAGGTTTGCATCGCGGCGAGTTTATCCATGCGTCAATAAGTGAAGTCGGAGTCGTGCGGTCGAGCGTCACAACATGCGTGAGCCCCGATCGAGGGGACGAAAGTCATCGCTTCGACATTCTCCCACGCGAAAATCAGGCGAAGCGTGTCACAGACGACGACAGTTGCAACACGCTTCGCCTTGCGCTCAGACTTCGCTCAGAAAGCTCGCCAAAGCCTGGTACGCCTGTACCCGGTTCTTTTCGAGCATCAGCATATGCGTTGCTTCGCCGAGTTCGAGCCAACGCTTATCGGGCGATCCGCTCAGATGCGCGAAATAGTCCTGTGCAAGCGGGAGCGGTACGTCGATGTCCCATTCGCCATGAATCAGCAGTACAGGGACCTCGATCTGGGCGGGGTCATAGAACGGCCTGCCTGCGGCCCAGTATTCACGGATGTCCTGGATCGGACCATTTGCGACACGAATCGACTGGCTTTCGCGCAACGCTTCGTCTGGCTCCGAGCGAACGGTGTTCTCGAGCCACGCTTCGAACCCACCGTCCGGAATCAAGGTGTCGCGCTTGCGCTGAGGGGCGGCGTTGACCCAGCGGTCGCGTGCATCGGCGGCGCGCACGACGCGGTACCCACCGAGCGGCCCGCCTGTGTCAAGCGGAATCGGCTTGTCGCTAACCCACTGCGGCGCGACCAGCCCGAGCCTGCGGACTTTGTGTCCATTGCGGGCCGTGAAGGTGCCCGTCACGCTGCCGCCCCACGACATGCCGATCACGTTCAGGCGTGCGATTCTCGAGGTGCGAAGCACGAAATTCACGGCGCTCGTGAAATCGCGCACGCCGGACTCGGTGCGCCCCAATGGCTCGCTTTGTGACGCGGACACACTCATCTGTTGCGGGCGCGTCGATTCTCCGTACCCGCGCACGTCGACCGCATACACATCAAAGCCGGCGCCTGCGAGATAGTCCATGAACGAATAGCCGCCGATCGGCGTATCGTAAAGACTGCCCGATCCGTACGTCGCCCCGTGCATGAGCATCACGGTGCGCGCTTCGCCGAATTCGGTCTGGCCAGCGAGGCGCTTGTTGCGAATATGCAGGTCAATTTCGGGCGTGTCGCTCGGTACCATGAAATCACGGGCTTCGATCGTCGTTTGGGTTGTCATGATGTCTTCGCTAAATGTGAAGGGTTAGCGTGGGATCCAGACGAAGTTACCGGCGTGCTGCTCGACGAGGCCGACGGATGTTCCTGGGAAATGACTGCTGAACAAGAGTGCCTTCCGATCAGCGGCGTGAGTCAACGCCCAACGCCGCGAGCGCTGCGCGTCTTCCGGAAACTCGCAGAACGTGGAGTTCCATTCCGGCTTCGCGACTTGAATCGGGTGATGCATGACATCGCCCGAAAACAGCGCGTGTTCGCCGTTCGACGTAAAGCCAATCGATAGATGGTCGAAGCTGTGTCCCTTGGTCGGGTGAAACGTGAAGCCGTCGAGCCCGTCGACCGTCGCATTGGCTCGAGCATCGATCAACATCGCTTGACCCGCATCGATAATCGGCTGAACGCTGTCTTCGAACACGCCGGCGCTCGGAGTTTGTACGTTTGCCTCATCGGCATAGAAGCGGTATTCGGCGTCGGAGAAAACGTAGATCGCATTCGGGAATGTAGGAATCCAAGCGTCGCCGCGACGTACCGTGTTCCATCCCACGTGATCGACGTGCAGGTGCGTGATCAGGACGAAGTCGACATCCTCGGGACGCACTCCGGCAGCTGCGAGGCGCTCGAGAAACGGCGTGTTGAGCTGGTCGAAGACGGGATTGAGCGGCCGGCTCTTTCCGTTGCCAGCGCCCGTGTCTATCAGGATCGTGTGGGTGTCTGTCTGCACAAGCCAGCTGTGCACGCTTAGCGCGAGCGCCTCACCGCCTTGCGAAACGCTTTCGCGCCCAATCCATAGAGGCGGGTCGTTCACGAGAATTGTGCGATCACGGTCGGGGAAAAGATAGGCCGAAGGAATTTCCGGGAGCTCGAGCTCGGCGACGCGCGTCACCGTCGCACTTCCGACTCGATAACGTTGATTAATGTCCACTTTGATTGCTCATCCTGTTGGAAGAGGCCTCAACGTTGTGTCAAGGCGTGGACGTATAGTCGTACGTTCACCTGCCACGAAGAAGGGGACCGAGGCGAAAGCATCGTTGCGATAAAGCGAACGTTGACGCGACTGCCTGCGCCCAGGAACCCTCCTGGTGAGCCACGCGCTATCGGCCGGTGTCTCGACCATCGCGTCTTATGCGCGACATTCAGAAACTCCACCCTCGCCGTGCGAAGGACGGCGGCTATTCACCCTAAATCGGACATTGAATTCGGTGTATTGGATGGCTGCACATGGCTGAAGTGCGCCACTATCTGCTCGAGCCCGAGACCTGCAACCGGACAGCCGGCAGGGAGAAAGGCATCGGCGAGAAGAACGTACGGGAGTGGCGCGGGCTATGCCGGACGGTCATTTCCGGAAACGGGAAGCGAAGTCCAGAAGCGTGTCATTAATCACGTCGCGTTCGGGTGCGAAATGCGCGTCACGATGACAGCTTGGGCAGAGTGCGACGCAATTCCAGACGCGATCGCTATTCCTGACGCCAAGGATGTGATGAACGTCGAGAAAGCCCTTGTATCGCGCGATCGCTCCGCACGTCAAGCGTTCACACTTGCCATCTGCGCGCTTGACGACGTCAGCCCGGACACGAGGATCGCGCTTCACTTCGGATCGCGTCACGGTCCGCTCACTTGCCCCGTCACTTCCATAACCCGAAGGATCGGGCGCGTAGAGGTCGCTTTCGCAACACGGTCCTGCCTGCTTACAACACAAATGAATGAAATGTCGGACGGACGACTGCACTTGGCCGACTGTCGCCCGATGCGGTCGGCGGTAGTCGACGCATAGCAGCGATTCGTTGCCGCACGCGAGCAATGGCCGTTAACGGAGTAATGCCGTCGTACCAACGGCAGGTTCGTCCGCTAGCTGAACGTCAGGTTGTGGCCGAACCCGGTCCAACGCGTCTGGCTCAGTTCGACCCACAACGGCCGCCCGGGCCTCTTGAAAGCGGTTGTTGACCGTGCCATCGTGGCGCAGTTGATACCATTCGCTCGTAAATTGCGCCTGCGAGGGAAGTCATGGATATTGCTATACCAGCTGAAGACATGTACGTCACTGAATGCGAGCAGGTCGGCTCGGCGTTGCAGCTTCGTTTTGTATATGACTTTCATCCCGCGTCTCCGCGCGACGAGCAAGTACTACAGATTTCCCTGGAAGGGTTAGGGAACGTCTCGACCTACGTGGAGTTTTTTCGCGATCTCCTGTACACAAAGCCGATTTATCTTGAGCGGGACGAAAACACACTTACCGCTACGGCTGGCGCGGGCACTTCGCTTTCGATGAACGCGACTGCTCTCACGCTGAGCTACGACAGATTGAACCTGAATGAGTTGCGTAAGGAAGTCGATCTGGTCTACGAATGGTATCTCGATGCCGATCGTAGGCTCGCGAAAGCCTACAAACGTATCGATGCGATACGCAGCCTGACAGCGGAGTCGATACGACGAGTCGAGTTGAAGTCATCCGACCATACCCCCGGCGGGACAGCTTCAGTCTTGTACAAGCAGCAGCTCCATGTGCTCAACAGGATCTTGCATCTGCTTGAAGAATAGTGCTTGTTTCCGTGAATGTCGTGACTGACCGCTTCTGGCCGACTGCGGCCCAACACCAGGACTATCATTAAGGTGATTGCTATGACGATGATGCACTACCCAGCGCACCCAGGCGAGGTGCTGCGGGAATGGATCCCCGAAGACATGACTGTGGGCCAGGCGGCTCAGGCGCTGCAGATCAACCGCGTCACGCTGTCCAACGTGCTGAACGGTAAGGCTGGCGTGACGGGCAGTTTTGCGCTTAGGCTTGCTGCATGGCTAGGCACGTCGCCCGAGATGTGGGTCGGCATGCAAGCGCAATGGGATTTGTGGCAGGCGCAGAGCCTGTCAGAATTTTAGTGTGCCGAGGTCATGAGACGATAACGGAAATTACGTCCTATGACCGAAGCAACTGTGACTAAGAAGAGCAAGAACACGAAGGCGCCGAAGCTGTTCCCCGATGAACTGATCGATCAGCTGCTGGCGCAGATTCAGAACAAGGATGCCGAGTCGGTTCTCGGCGAATCGGGCCTGGCCGGGCAACTGAAGAAGCGACTGGCTGAGCGCATGCTGGCAGCGGAGCTCACGCATCACCTGGAGAACGAGGCTGAGCAAGGCAAGGCCGGCAACCACCGCAACGGTACGAGCCCCAAGACGGTCCTCACGCCCAACGGCGAACTGAATCTGGACATTCCGCGCGATCGGCAGGCGACGTTCGAGCCGCAGCTAGTGGGCAAATATCAACGCCGGCTGCCAGGCTTTGATGACCACGTCATCAGCATGTACGCGCGCGGCATGAGCGTGCGCGAGATCCAAGGCCATTTGCTGGAGCTATATGGCCTACAGGTGTCGCCCGACCTGATTTCGACCGTCACCGATGAGGTGCTGGCCGAAGTCGAGCAGTGGCAGCAACGCCCCCTCGAAGCGATGTATCCGATCGTGTATTTCGACGCACTTCGGCTGAAGATTCGCGACGAAGGCACGGTCAAGAACAAGGCGGTGTACCTCGCGCTGGGCATTCGGGCCGACGGCCGTAAGGAAGTGCTGGGTTTGTGGATCGAGCAAACCGAAGGCGCCAAGTTCTGGCTGAAGGTCTTCAACGAACTGAAGAACCGCGGCTTGCACGACATCCTGATCGCCGTCGTCGATGGCTTGCGCGGTTTCCCCGAGGCGATCGAAGCGGTGTATCCGGCCGCCCAGATCCAGACATGCATCGTGCACCTGATCCGCAATTCGCTAAATCTGGCGAGTTGGAAGGACCGTAAGCCGTTGGCTGCGGCGCTCAAGCCGATCTATCAGGCCGCTACCGCCGAAGCCGCCGAGGCGGCGCTGCAAGCCTTCTCTCAAAGCGAATGGGGCAAGAAATTCCCGACAGTGGCCGCGACGTGGCAGCGCCAATGGGAGCAAGTCATCCCATTCTTCGCCTATCCGCCGGAAGTACGCAAAATCATATATACGACAAACGCGATCGAGAGCATGCACATGCAGCTTCGCAAGATCGTCAAGAACCGAGGTCACTTCCCGAGCGACGAAGCGGCCAGCAAACTGCTGTATCTGGCCTTGCGCAACATCGAAAAGGACTGGAAGATGCCGCCTATCACCTGGCGGCAGGCGGTCAATCAGTTCGCCAT